>CAWCHD010000015.1:0-56924 GCA_963795275.1 uncultured Actinomycetota bacterium | reverse complement strand
GGCCTCGTAGGTCGGGTCGGCGTCGGCGTTGCCGCCGGTGTCGATGACGACGTCCCACGCGGCGGCGTACTCCTCCGTGGGCAGGGTCACCTGGGCCGGACCGTCGGCGTTGAAGTAGAGGAGGAAGTGGTCGTCGGTGATGGTCGCGCCACGGGCGTCCTTGCCGGCGATGCCGTTGCCGTTGAGGTACATGCCGATGGCCTTGCCACCCTCCCAGTCGCCGTCCTCCATCGGCTCACCGTCGAGGTCGAGCCAGACGATGTCGTTGAGCCGCTCGCCGTCACCGGTGCGCACGGTGCTGCCGGTGAAGAAGCGCTTGCGGTGGAAGGTCGGGTGCTCGGCACGCAGCTTGGCGACCGCGGAGGTGAACTCGATGAGGGGCTTGTCGGCGTCGTCCCAGTGCACCCAGCTGATCTCGCTGTCCTGGGCGTAGGTGTTGTTGTTGCCGTCCTGCGTGCGGCTGAGCTCGTCGCCGTGCAGCAGCATCGGCACGCCCTGGCTGAGCAGGAGCGTGGCGATGAAGTTGCGCTGCTCGCGGGCCCGGGCCTCGAGGATCTCGGGGTCGTCGGTCGGACCCTCGACGCCGTGGTTCCACGAGCGGTTGTGGCTCTCGCCGTCGTTGTTGTCCTCGCCGTTGGCGTCGTTGTGCTTCTCGTTGTACGACACCAGGTCCCGCAGCGTGAACCCGTCGTGCGCGGTGACGAAGTTGATGCTCGCGAAGGGTCGGCGTCCCGAGTGCTCGTAGAGGTCGGAGGAGCCGGAGAGCCGCGAGGCGAAGTCGCCGAGCGACGGCTCGCCGCGCCAGAAGTCGCGCACGGTGTCGCGGTAGGCGCCGTTCCACTCGGTCCACTGCGGCGGGAAGCCGCCGACCTGGTAGCCGCCGGGGCCGATGTCCCACGGCTCGGCGATCAGCTTCACCTGGCTGACCACCGGGTCCTGCTGCACCATCTCGAAGAAGGTGGAGAGCTTGTCGACGTCGTAGAACTCGCGGGCCAGGCTGGCCGCGAGGTCGAAGCGGAAGCCGTCGACGTGCATCTCGGTCACCCAGTAGCGCAGCGAGTCCATGATCAGCTGGACGGAGTGCGGGTGGCGGACGTTGAGGGTGTTGCCGGTGCCGGTGTAGTCCATGTAGTAGCGCTGGTCGTCCTCGACGAGGCGGTAGTAGGCCGCGTTGTCGATGCCCTTGAAGCTCAGCGTCGGGCCGAGGTGGTTGCCCTCGGCCGTGTGGTTGTAGACCACGTCGAGGATGACCTCGATGCCGGCGGCGTGCATCGCCTTCACCATCGCCTTGAACTCCTGCACCTGCTGGCCGAGGCCGCTGGCGGAGTAGTCGGCGTGCGGGGCGAAGAAGCCGAGGGTGTTGTAGCCCCAGTAGTTGCGCAGGCCCTGGTCGAGCAGCGTCGAGTCCTGGACGAACTGGTGCACCGGCATCAGCTCGATCGCGGTGACGCCGAGCTTCTGCAGGTGGGCGGTGATCGACGGGTGCGCGAGACCGGCGTAGGTCCCGCGCTGCTCCTCCGGCACGTCGGGGTGCAGCTGGGTGAGGCCCTTGACGTGCGCCTCGTAGATGAAGGACTCGTTGTAGGGGATGGCCGGGCGCCGGTCGCCCTCCCAGTCGAAGAACGGGTTGATGACGACGCCGTGCGTCATGTGCGCCGCGGAGTCCTCGTCGTTCTTGGAGTCCTCCTCGCCGAAGGTGTAGCTGAACAGCGACTGGTCCCAGTCGATGTCGCCGGCGGTCGCCTTGGCGTAGGGGTCGAGCAGCAGCTTGTTGGGGTTGCAGCGCAGCCCGTTCTCCGGGTCCCACGGACCGTGGACGCGGTAGCCGTAGCGCTGGCCGGGCTGCACGGTGGGGATGTAGCAGTGCCACACGTAGGCGTCGACCTCGGTGACCTCGAGCTTGGTCTCGACGAACGCGCCTGCGTTGTCGGGGTCGGGCTCGAAGAGGCACAGCTCGACCCGCTCGGCGACCTCGCTGAAGATCGCGAAGTTGGTGCCGCTGCCGTCGAAGGTCGCGCCGAGGGGATAGGGGGTGCCGGGCCAGGTCTCGGTCATGGCTCGACGTTACCGGCGACCCCGGGGTGGTTGACGATTCCTCCACCCCGGTAGGTGGTGGGCGGTGACGACCGTCACGACTGCCCTACAGCTCGACGGTGCGGTTCTCGGCGGGGAACTGGTCGGGGTCGTCCTTGCGTGATCGCCCGACCCATGCCCAGCAGCTGCTTGACCTTGCTGGTGGCGGCGTCCCAGTACTCGGCGGTGTCCGCGTGCACCTTGATCAGTGCCAGCCCGGGCGTCTCCAGGCCGTCCGGGAACCAGGTCTCGAGCGGCTTGGCCCACAGCTCCTCGGCCTTGGCGCGGTCGTGCACGACCTCGGCGCTCCCGGAGATCGAGACCCACTCGCTCTTCTTGTCGTTGGCGATCGCCACGTTGACGCGGGGGTTCTGGGTGACCTGCCGCGCCTTGTCGGAGTCGTCGTAGGAGAAGAACCAGAGGTCCCCGTCGAACTCGGCCTCCTGCACGGCCATCGGACGGCTGACGTGGTCGCCGCCGGCGGTCATCGTGGTGAGCATCGCCGACTCGGCTCGCTCGATCAGCTCGACGATCTTCTGGCGGCCGTCCTGGTTCTCGGTCATCTCAAGGCTCCCTCGTGTCGACATGGATGCCTCCGGGTACCCCTGCGGTCCCTCCGCATGCGATCAGGCGGCGACGGCCGCCCGGCGGTCGGCGCGGGTGACGCGGCCGGTGACCTGGGTCTGCTCGGTGCCGCACCAGCAGGTGAAGCGCACCTCGATGCCGGCGGCGGTGTTGGCGACGGACGTCACCTGGCTCTCGAAGATCAGCACCCGGGTGGCGCAGACCTGGCAGTTGTTGTCGAACATCGTGACCTCCTCGGTCGGATTGCGTACGTCGATCATCGCGGTCACGCATCCCTAGGGGTAGCCTCGCTTTCCAGCGGCTTCCCAAGGAGGTTCCTATGCTTTCGCTGCACCAGCTGCGCTGCTTCCTCGCGACCTACGAGCACGGGTCGCTGACGGCGGCGGCCGAGGAGCTCGGCTACGCGCAGCCGTCGGTGTCCGAGCAGGTCCGCGCGCTGGAGAAGACGCTCGGCGTGCCGCTCTTCCGCCGGGTGGGACGCGGCGTCGTACCGACCACGCTGGCCGACACGCTGAGGCCGTACGCCGAGCAGGCGATCGCCGCGGCCGAGGAGGCGCGTCGCGCGGTGCAGAGCGCGGTGTCGCTCGAGAGCGGGACGATCCGGTTCGGGATGTTCGGCGCGGCCCGGCTCTACGCCGGCGCGCAGATCGTCGCCGACGTCCTCGAGCGCTACCCCGGCGTGCGGGTCGAGCTGATCGGACAGCACTCCAACGAGGTGCAGGAGCAGCTGCGGCGCGGTCACCTGGAGGCCGCGATGATCGCCGCGACCAGCGTGGAGAGCGAGGGGATGACCGTCATCCCGGTCGCCCGCGACGAGCTCGTCTACATCTCCGCCGACCCCGAGCGACTGACCGGACCGATGACGGCAGCGAGGCTGGCGAAGGCGTCGCTGATCATGCCGGAGACGACGTGGCGCTCCACCGACTCGGTGCGGATCATCCTGCGCCGATTCCTCCACGAGGCCGGCCACAACCCGCAGACCCGGATCGAGGTCGAGGAGGCGGAGACGTCGGTCGACCTGGTCGGTCGCGGCCTGGGCGACTCGGTCATCCCCCGCGCCGCCGCCGAGCAGCTCCTCCCCCGGCTCGCGCCCAACGTCGGGCTGGGTCTCGCTGCGGCCCAAGCAGTACGACGTGATGGCGATCGTGCACCGCCGCGGCGCCGTCCTCTCCCCCGCGGCCCAGGTGATGATCGAGATCGCCACCCGGCACATCCAGCGGATCGCGGAGCCGGTCTGACCGGGCACACTGGGTGCCGTGGCTCTGCGCGTCCTCTCCTCCCTGGCCCCGGCCCGTCGCCGGATGCTCGTCGGAGTGGTCGTGCTCGCGCTCGTCGCCGTGGTCGCCGTCGTGGCCACGATCGTCGTACGCCGTGAGCCGGCGGTCGAGCCCGTCGCCCAGGACGAGGCCGGTCCGGTGCTGCTCGTGCCGGGCTACGGCGGCTCGATCGCCGGGCTGGAGGTGCTCGCCGCCGGCCTGGAGCGGGCCGGTCGCGACGCGCGGATCGTGCGGGCGAGCGGCGCGGCGACCGGCGACCTGCGGGAGCGGGCCGTCGAGCTGGGGCGCGCCGTCGACGAGGCGCTCGAGGACACGGGGGCACCGTCGGTCGACGTCGTCGGCTACTCCGCCGGCGGGGTGGTCCTGCGGCTCTACGTCGCCGACCTGGGCGGCGGCTCGACGGTCCGGCGTGCGGTGACCCTGTCGTCGCCCCACCACGGCACCGACCTGGCCGCGCTGGCCCTCTCGTTCGGCTCGCAGACGTGCCCGGAAGGGTGCCGGCAGCTCGCTCCCGACTCCGACCTGCTGCGCGACCTCAACGCCGGCGACGAGACGCCGGCCGGCCCGGTCTGGGTGGCACTGTGGACCGAGGACGACGAGACGGTCGTGCCGCCGACCTCGGGCCGGCTCGACGGCGCCCTGGGCTACGCGGTGCAGGACGTGTGCCCCGACCTGGTGGTCGGCCACCCCGACGTGCCGCGGACCCCCGCGATCATCGCGATGGTCGAGGCCGCCCTCGGCACCGACGCGCCCGTCGAGCCCGGCCCCGAGGTGTGCGGCTGAGCCTCAGTCGGTGATGTCCTTCGTCGTGAAGCTCGCCCACGCCGCGCCGAGGAACACCACGACGTACGCCCCCTGCACCAGCACGCCGCGCAGCACGTCGGACCACAGGATCGGGTCGCGGAAGAGGTCGACGAAGGCCAGCCAGTGCCGCGTCAGCAGGTAGGGATGGAGCGCCCGGGCCGCGTCGAGGGTGAGCAGCAGCGTGGAGGCGACCAGCAGGGTCATGGCTCCCATCGCCGCCCCGAGCGGTGACCGCGCGAGGGTGGAGAGGAAGAGCGCGACGGAGGCGACGCCCAGCATGCAGAGCATGGCGTAGCCGAAGGCCAGCGCGGTGCGCCCGACGAGCTCCGGCGTCGACATCGGCGTGCCCGAGACGCTCGTCGTCGGACCGGTGACGGTGACGGTCTGGTCGCCCAGCAGCGCCGTCCCGACGACGTACGCCACGACGGCGACGACGAGCACCGTGACGACGACGAACGCCATGACCGCGACCAGCTTGGCGACCAGCAACCGGGTCCGCCCGACCGGGCGGATGAGGAGGTAGCGCAGGGTCCCCTGCTGCGCCTCGCCGGCGATCGCCTCTCCTGCGGTCAGCGCGACGGCGATGGGCAGGAAGAGCGGCAGCACCATGGCCAGCGCGGCCAGCGGGAAGAGCGTCCCGTCGGTGAGCACCGCGGCGAGGAACGCCGGCCCGGTCCCCGGTCGCGGCCCGAGGTCGGTGACGGCGAGCAGCACCGCCACCAGCGTGGGCAGGGCGTTGATGATCGCGATCGTCCCCCACGTGCGGCGGTTGCGCAGCAGCTTGGTCAGCTCGGCCCGGATCATGCGGGCACCCCGTCCCGGCCGAACCGGTCCGTGCCCGACGTCGTGGCGGCGAGCACGACGTCCTCGAGACGACGTCGCTCGGCACTCAGCCCACTCACCCGGACGCCGGCCCCGACGAGCCGCCTGTTGAGCTCCGCGGGCTCGAGCCCCCGCACCAGCAGTCGTCCGGTGCCGTCGCTCCGATCGTCGGCCGCCTGCTCCACGACGACCTCCGTCATCGGTGCGAGCACCTCGCGGGCGCGGTCGGCGTCGGGGGTGTGCACCTCGGTGCGGCCGGTGGGGCCACGCAGCGCGTCCATCTCGTCCTGCAGCACCAGCCGGCCGCCGTCGAGCACGCCGACCCGGGTGCACATCTGCTCGATCTCGCCGAGCAGGTGGCTGGAGAGGAAGACCGTCGTGCCCTCGCGGTTGAGCTCGAGCAGCAGGCTGCGGATCTCGTTGATCCCCTGCGGGTCCAGTCCGTTGGTCGGCTCGTCGAGGACCAGCAGCCGGGGACGGCGCAGCAGCGCTCCGGCCAGGCCCAGGCGCTGCCGCATCCCGAGGGAGTACGCCCGCACCGGACGCTTGTCGACCTGCGCGAGGCCGACCCGCTCGAGCGTCTCCTCGATCCTGCGGTCCCGGGTCCGCCGCGGCCCGTCGGAGCCGGCGGAGTCGAAGAGGGCGAGGTTGGCACGCCCGGAGAGCTGGGGGTAGGCCGCCGGGCCCTCGACGAGCGCGCCGACCTGCGGCAGGACGTCGCGGGCGGCGGCGGGCATCGGCTCGCCGAGCACCTCGATGCTGCCGGAGGTGGCCAGCACCAGCCCGAGCAGCATCCGCACCGTGGTGGTCTTGCCCGACCCGTTGGCGCCGAGGAACCCGTAGACGTCGCCCTCGCGGACGTCGAGGCCGACCGCGTCGACGGCCGTCACCCGGCCGAACTGCTTGGTGAGCCGGTCGGTGCGGATCACGCTGGCTGGTCCACTCATCGGTCGTCCTCCACGAAGCGGAAGCCGTCGACGACGTCGCGGCCCGCTCGCTCCAGGGCGTCCCGCGTCAGCGTGCCCGCCAGCAGCCAGCCGCCGTCGCCCTCGGCGCCGGTCAGCAGCACACCGAGCGGCCCGAGCGTCGCGACGGTCCGCTGCTCGTCCTGCTCGACGCCCGGCGTCAGCGCCAGCTGCTCGCGCAGCGCGCCGGCCTCGCGGTCGCGCAGGGGGATCGCGATGAGCTGGGCGGTGCCCTCGCCGTAGACACCGACGGCCCGGTCGGACGCCGGCCCCAGCGCGAGCCCGGCCGCCGTCGCGGGCGGCCGCACGGGCGCGTACTGGTTGGCCGCGTCGGCGATGTCGAGGACGTCCTCGCTCTCGACGTCGGTGCCGGGCGTGGCCTCGAAGGTCAGCACGTCGTCCGACGGCGGCTCGGTCGAGACATCGGTGAAGCGGCTGGTGAACGCCGGCGTGGCCGCACCGGCGTACACCTCGACCAGCAGCGGCACGGCGGACTCGCGACCCGTCCAGATGTCCACCCGGTCGATGCTCGACAACGGTGACGGCGGTCGGACGCGCAGGCCGTCCGCGACCTCACCGGCGACCCGCCGCGACGGCAGCACGGACACGTCGCGCGCCGTCACGCCTCGCAGCAGCCGCTCGGCGAGCACCGGGGGGACCAGGTCGCCCGGTCGCGGCAGCCGGATGTCGGGCTCCCGGCTGAAGGTGGCCTTCGCCCGCTCGTAGCTCCACTCGATCGTCGTGCCGCCCTCGCGCACCACGTCGGTCTCGCCGGTGACCAGCAGCCGGTCGACGCGCCAGTGCTCGGCGTCACGCCACCAGACCCGCAGGTCGGTGCGCTCGCCGAACAACGCCGTGACCGAGCCGAAGCGGTCGGCGTCCGGCAGCTGCAGCGTGCCCTCGGTCTCGACGGTGCCCGACCACGGCTCGTCCACCGCCGTGCGGGCCGCGTCGAGCAGCTCGGTCGGTCCGGCGTCGGCCTCACCGGTCGGCAGCAGCTGCCCGGCGAAGGGCGCCACCACGAGCAGGGCCGCGGCCAGCGCGACCACGCACCAGCGCCCCACGCGTGTCATGCCAGCCGACGGTACCCGCGCGTGCCTTGCTCACCGGACGACGAGCGTGACGGCCGCCGTGCTGCTCGCGCCGACGGTCGGGTTGCTCGGCGAGCCGGGGATGGTCAGTGGGAGGTCGAGCGGCGCCTCCAGCCGCACCGTGACCGAGCGACCGACCGGGTCGACCCGCACCCCGACGTCGATGCCGGGGAACCTCGCGCCGGCGTCGGCCCGGGCGAGGTAGTCGCGGACCGCGTCCCGGACGGCCGCCTCCTGCTGGGCGAGCCGCGCGTCCCCGAGGCCCTGCTCGTAGATCCCGGCCGAGCCGAGGTCCGCGCCGTAGAGCGCCGCGCCGTCGGCGAGGTTGTCGAGACCCTGGCGCTGGAGGTAGGCCGCCGACGCGTCGATGACGACGACGATGGCCATCAGCAGGATGGCGGCGAAGCCGATGATCAGCAGCGTCACCTGGCCCTGCGTCGTCCCGCCTCACTCGTCCTCCTCGGACGCGCTCTCGACGTACTGCCCGATGGGGACCGTGTGCGTCGCGTCGAGCGAGAAGGACGCGGCACCCCTGCCGAGGATGGCCGGGAAGAACGGGAGCCTCACACCGGAGTCGACCGTCACCGTGATGACCGAGGTCCCGACGTGGCAGTTGTCGCCGGGGGCATCGCACCGGACCGAGACCCGTGCCCGCTGATCGGGCGTGCCCTGGTCGGCCAGCACCTGCTGGACGGCCGCCCTCGCCCGCGCCTCGCCGGTGGCGTCGTCGGGCGCCAGTGCGTACGCCCGCCCGGCCGCGCGTGCCGCGGCGCTGGTGGCGAAGGCGCCCTGCTGCACCTGGAAGACGGAGATGACGATCCAGACCAGCGGGACGATCAGGATGATCGCGAGCCAGCTGAACTCGATCAGCGCCGAGCCCCGTTCGTCGCGCTGCCTCACCGTGCGACCGCCTGCTCGGCGACGGCGTGGCCGCTCACCCGGATGTCGATGCCGGTCCCGTCGATGCCGAGGACGGTGACCTTCGCCTCGACCACCGCCACGTAGCCCGGCGCCCCGCCGACCGACGCGGGCCGCACGCTGACCGAGCGGACGAACTCCTCCGACAGGGCACCGTCGACCAGGTCCTGCACCTTCTGCTGACCGGCCGGGGCGGACGACCCCGCGATCGCCGCGTAGCGAGCACCCTCCGACGCCGCCGAGGCCAAGGTGTTGCGCACGTGCAGCACGAGGGCGAGCTGGAGGATGCCGAGCACCAGTGGCAGCAGGACCAGCAGCACCAGCACGAAGTCGACCACCGCGGCCCCGCGCTCATCGGCCCCGGCGCGACGGCTCATCAGCAGAGCCTCAGCCGCGCACCATCGAGAAGGCCTGCTCGAGCAGGCCGCGCAGCTCGTCGCCGACGAACGGCGTGAGGGCGGCCACGACGATGGCGGTCATCAAGGTGACCATCACCCAGCCGGGCACGTCGCCCCGGTCGTCACGCGGGCGAGCGGCGGCAAGGAGGGCGAGGTGGTCGAGCAGTCCCGAGATCGACGCAGGCATGGAGCGGTCCTTTCGTTGGCGGAGCACGGTCAGGGCATGGGTCAGGGAGTGGTGAGGCGCAGTCCGAGCACCCCGGGGTAGAAGGCGAAGAGGATGGTGATCGGCAGCACGAAGAACACGACGGGCGCCATCATCGCGATCTCCTTGCGGGCCGCGGTCTCGATCAGCAGGCGGCGGCCGGCCTCTCGTACGTCCGCGGCCTGCGCGTGCAGGACGTCGGCCAGCGGCGTCCCGCGCTCCATCGCGACCGTGATGCCGGTGGCGAAGCGCGCGACGATCGGCAGGCCCGTCGACCGGGCGAGCGACTCGAAGGCGATGCCGACCGGCTCGCCCGTGCGGACGCGGGCGAGGACGCGTGACAGGTCCTCCGACAGCGCTCCGTTGCTGCGCCGGACCACCCGGTCGAGGGCCGAGACCGGGCTCTCCCCTGCCGCGACGGAGAGGGCGAGGAGCTCGGCGATGGTGGGGAACTCGGTGAGCACCTGGCGCTCGCGGTTCTTCACCTGCGTGCTGAGCCGGTTGTCGCGGGCGAACACGCCGAACGCGAGTCCGAGGACGCAGAAGACCACCGCGGAGCCGACGCCACCCACGCCGCCGAGCGCCCGCACGAGGCTGATCGCCGCAGCTGCCGCGAAGCCGACGAGGCCCCAGACGACCTGCTCGATGCGGAACTCCTGCACCGTGCGGTCGAGCCCGGCCCGGTCCAGCCGGCGGCGTACGGACGCACTGCCGCCCAGCACGCGCTCGACGAGGTCGGCCGCCGAGCGCAGCGACGGCCCGAAGATCCCCGCCGCTGCGGACGTCGGCGACGACGACAGCGGGCGCAGGCCGGGCGCCTGGTCGCGCAGCGGCACGTCTCGCACGTAGGGCAGGACGCGCACCGCGAGCTGCGGTCGGCGGAGCACCGCGATCCGCGCGACGACCAGGATCAGACCGACGGCTGCCGTCCCGCCGAGCAGACCACCCCACACCACGGCGGTCACGACAGGATCCGCTTCTCGACGGGCAGTCGGCCGATGCGCATCATCGCGGCGTAGGCGAGGACGCAGACCCCGAAGCCGATGCCGAGGACGAGCACGCCGCCCGGCGAGGCATAGCTGCGGATCGCCGTGGTCTGGAACGACATCAGCAGCAGCACGATCCACGGCGCGGCCACCGCGAGCCGGGCACCGTTGACGGTCCAGGCCTGCCGCGACTCGAGCTCGGAGCGGGTCCGCGCATCGTCGCGCAGGAAGCCGGAGAGGTTGCGCAGCAGGCGGCCGAGGTCGCCGCCACCGACCTCGCGAGCCAGCCGCAGTCCCTCGATCACCCGGTCCCCGACCGGGTCGGCGAGCCGGTCCTTGAGCCGGTCGAGGCACTCGCCGAAGCGACCGGTCACCTGGTAGTCGAGGGCGAACTGGGCGAAGTCGTGGCGCAGCGCCTCAGGCCCCGAGGTGCCGAGCGCGGCGACCGCGTCGGGCAGCGAGAGTCCGGCACGTACGGCGCTGGCGAGGTTGTCGACCGCCTCGGGCCACACCTCGGCGAAGTCGCGCAGCCGGCGAGCCGCCCGTTGCCGCAGCACCGCGATCGGCACGTAGGCGGCCATCGCGGCGAAGACGAACGCGACCGGCACGGTCCGCGACACCGCCTGCACCACGGCGAACGCGACCGCGAAGAGCACGGCGCAGAGCGACAGGACGCTCGCGGGAGTGACGTCGCCGAGACCCGCGCGGCCGAGCAGACGTCGGAGCGCGGACGACGTCGGCGTGGCCGGCCTCGGTGTGCGCGGCAGCGCGAACGCCGACCAGATCAGCAGCAGCCCGACCCCCACCCCGAGTCCGACCAGGGCGCCCATCAGCGATCACCGACCGTCTCGGAGGCGAGGACGGCGTGGATGTCGATGCCGACGCGCTCGAACCGCTCGACCTGCGCCGGGACACCGCCCGTACGACGCAGCTCCCCGCCGCTGCGCACGAAGATCGGCTCGACCTCGATCACGTCGGCCTCCACACGGCCGGGGACGGACACGATCTCGTTGACCCGGCGTACGCCGTCGGCGCCGAGGCCGAGGTGCACCACGAGGTCGACCGACGTCGCGACGGTCGGCACCACGAAGCGTGCGGAGATGTTGTCGCCGGCAAGGAGAGGGAGGGTGCACATCTTCACCAGTGCCTCGCGGGCGCTGTTGGCGTGGAGGGTGCACATCCCGGGCAGCCCGGAGTTGAGCGCGAGCAGCAGGTCGAGGCACTCGGCCGCGCGGACCTCGCCGACGAGGATGCGACTGGGCCGCATCCGCAGCGCCTCCTTGACCAGGTCGCGCAGCACGATCTCGCCGGTCTGCTCGAGCCCGGCCTGCCGGGTCTGCATCGCGACCCAGTCGGGGTGGCTGAACCGCAGCTCGAAGACCTCCTCGGCGCTGACGATCCGCTCGCCGCCGGGCACGGACGCGGCCAGGCAGTTCAACATCGTCGTCTTGCCGGCCTGGGTTCCTCCGGCGACGAGGATGTTGAGCCCGGCGCGCACGGACGCCTCGAGGAAGGACGCCGCCTGCGGGGTCAGGGTGCCGAGCGCGACGAGGTCGGAGAGCCGGTGCGCGCGGAGCAGGAACTTGCGGATGTTGACCGCCGTGAAGCCGCGGGTGATGCCCTCCAGCACGACGTGGAGGCGGTGGCCCTCGGGGAGCATCGCGTCGACGAACGGCGTGCTGATGTCGAGGCGGCGCCCGCTCGACTTCAGCATCCGCTCGACCAGCTCGTTGACCTGCGCGGCGTCGAGCCGGAGGTTGGTCAGCTCGTGCCGCCCGCGGCGGGCGATGAAGACCCGCTCCGGGGAGTTGATCCACACCTCCTCGACCTCGGGGTCGTCGAGGAACGGCTGCAGCGGGCCGAAGCCGGAGATCCGGGCGACCAGCTCGCCGACCATCGCCCCGTCGTCGGCGATCGGTGCCACGGCACCGGTGAGGCTGAGGTCGTCGTGGTCGCGGACGACGTCCTCGGCGATGCGGCGTACGACGACCGCCTCACGCTGCGGGTCGACGCCCTCACGACGCACGCGCTCGCGCACCTGGCCGTCGAGGCGCAGCACGAGGTCGTGGTGGCTGTCCGGCCTCGACGCCGTCGCCGGACGGTCTGGTGCCAGTCGTTCCATGCCGTGCCTGCTTCCCGAGATCCTGCTGGTGTCCAGTTATCCATGACAACCGCGTCTGAATCCAGAGCGTCGGTAAAGGTTGTGGAGAACCTGCAGGAAGAAGTCGCGCCCGAGCTAGGCCAGCCACTGCTCCCGGGTGACCCGGTAGAGGTGGCTGTCGCCGTCGTACCAGGGGTCCTGCTGCACCCCGAGGTAGGGCAGGCCGAGCCGCTCGGCCACCCGGCAGGACACCTCGTTGCCGACGAACACCCCGCACCACGCCTCCGGCAGGCCCCGGGCGAAGACGTCGTCGAGCAGCAGCCGCGCCGCCTCGGTGGCGTAGCCGTGACCGGACGAGTCGGGGTGCAGCGTCCAGCCCACCTCGTACTCCCCGACGAACTCGCCGGTGTCGCGGCGGTGGCAGCGCGCGAGGGAGACGGTGCCCGCGACCACGCCGGAGTCGGGGACGACGACCGCCCGCGCGAGGTCGAACGGGTCGGCCTCCTCGCGCAGTCGCTTGGACTCGATCCACTCGCCGGGCGGCGTCGAGGTCGGCCATCGGCACGGGGCTGCCCAGCCAGCGGATGACGTCGGGCCGGCTGAGGATGTCGAGGACCCGCGGCGCGTCGTCGACGCCGTAGGGCCGGAGGTGGACGCGCGAGGCGCTCAGGCGGCCGGGCCGGTCTCGAGGCGGAAGCCGACGCCGCGGATCGCGACCACGCGCTCCCCCGCCTCGGCGGCCTCGAGCTTGCTGCGCAGGCGGCCGATGGTGACGTCGAGCGTCTTGGTCGAGCCGTACCAGTTCTGGTCCCACACCTGGTTCATCAGCGTCTCGCGCGGCACGACCTTGTCGTGGTTGGAGGCGAGGACCGCCAGCACGTCGAACTCCTTGGCGGTCAGCGCGACCTCGCGGTCGCCGAGGTGGACGCGGCGCGAGGCGGCATCGATCTTGAGGCCCGACGCGGTGGTGACGGAGGTGTCGCTGACGACGGTGGCGCTGCGACGGAGCAGGGCGCGCACGCGGGCGAGCAGCTCGGCGAGGCCGAAGGGCTTGGCGAGGTAGTCGTCGGCGCCGACGTCGAGGCCGACCACGCGGTCGAGCTCGCCGGCACGGGCGGTCACCATGATGATGCCGCCGGTGTAGCCGGCCGCGCGCATCTGCCGACAGACGTCGATGCCGTCCATGTCGGGCAGGCCCAGGTCGAGGATCACGACCGCGGGCGCCTCACCGACGACGAACGCCACTGCTTCCGCTCCACCCGAGACCCGACTGACGTCATAGCCCTCGCGCTCGAGCGTGCGCATGAGCGGGACGGCGATGTCTTCCTCGTCCTCAACCACCAACACGTCGTGCACCATGCACGAGAGCATAGGTGCACTGTCAGCGCGCAGTGTGCTGAATCACCATGTCGCCCGAAGGCGTGACCACTGTCTGCGACGGGACCGCGGGTGCCTGCTCGCCGGGTCCGAGGACCACGGCACCGGCCGCGAGGAGCACGGCGACGGGGATCAACAGGATGCGGGACATGTGTCAAGGATCCGTGGCCCACCTCCACGACCGACCCTCACGACGGTCACATCCGGTAAAAGATGCGGGCCGATCCGGGCGTCGTCCCACACATGTGGGCACCGTCGCACGGGGTGCCTACGCCTCGAAGACGTCGCCCAGCTCCGCCACCCGCTCGAGCACCTCGCCCATCGTGAACTGGTCGAGCGCGAGGTCGTCCTCCGCGCCCGCCTCGACCTCCTCCCACGTCAGCGGGGTGGCGGCGGTCGGCCGCTCCTTGCCGCGCAGCGAGTAGGGCGAGACGGTCGTCTTGGACCCGGAGTTCTGCGACCAGTCGAGGAAGACCTTGCCCGGGCGCTTCGCCTTCGTCATCACGCTGGTCACCAGGTCGCCGTGCTCCTTCTGGAGCATCTCGGCCACCTCCTTGGCCAGCGCCGTGGTGCCGTCGCTGTCGAGGGAGCCGTCACCTTCTCGTGGCACTGGTGCGTAGAGGTGGAGGCCCTTGCTGCCGCTCGTGACCGGCGTACACCCCAGGTCGCGCTCGGCCAGCGCGTCCCGCACCATCAGCGCCACCTGCGCGCACTCGTGCAGGCCGGCGGGCTCGCCGGGGTCGAGGTCGATGACGAGCCGGTCGGGGTGGCGGGGCGTGCCGTCCTCCTCGACGGTCCACTGGTGGACGTGGAGCTCGAGGGAGGCGAGGTTGGCCAGCCAGGTGAGGGTGGCGAGGTCGTCGCAGATCGGGAAGTCGATGGTGCCGTCACCCTTGCCGGAGCGCGAGCCGGTGGTCGGCACCGCGACCGTACGCACCCACGACGGCGTGCCGGCCGGCTTGTTCTTCTCGAAGAAGCTGCCCTTCTCCACGCCGTTGGGCCAGCGGATCCGGGTGACCGCGCGGTCCTTCAGGTGCGGCAGCAGCACCGGCGAGACCTGCGCGTAGTAGTTGAGCACCTCGCCCTTGGTCGTGCCGGTGCGCGGGTAGAGCACCTTGTCGAGGTTGCTGATCGTCAGGGTCCGGCCCTCGACGTCGACCTGCAGCTCCGTCATGCGGGGTCCCCGCGGCGTTGTTCGGGGGAGCGAAGCGGAGGAGAAGAACGTCGTGGGGTGCTCATGCGAGGTCCTCCGGGGTCAGGTCGTCGCGCACGCCCTGGAAGGACGGCTGCCGGAGCCGCTCGTACCCCAGCCCGTGCGTGTCGATGTCCACCACGACCCGCGGCTCGACCCAGAAGGTGCCGTCGGCGTCGACGCGCGGCACCTCGTCGGCGAACGGGTTGGTGTCGCTGGCCAGCGGCGCGAGCAGGTCGGCGAGCCGCGTGCTGGTGAGGCCGGCGATGCCGCTGCCGACCCGGCCGCGGTAGAGCAGGCCGTCGGCGGTCTGCTCGCCGACGAGCAGGGAGGCCAGCCGGTTCGCCGTACCGGTCTGCGGGCGCCAGCCACCGACGACGAACGAGCCGCGGTGCCGGTGGGCCAGCTTGCGCCAGTCCTCGCTGCGCTGGTCGAAGCGGTAGCGCGAGGCGCGGCGCTTGCTGACCACGCCCTCGAGCCCCTGGGCGAGCGTGGCGTCGAACAGCATGTCGCCGTCGTCGTACGCCGCCGGCACCTGCCACGTCGAGTCGGCGAGGGGCAGCTCCTCCAGCAGTGCGCGGCGCTCCTCCAGCGGACGGCCGGTCAGGTCCTCGCCGTCGAGGCGCAGCAGGTCGAAGACCATCAGCGTCGCGGGGACCGACTTCACCAGTCGCGCGACCTCCTTGGCGTTGCGCAGGTGCATCCGGTGCTGGAGGACGCGGAAGTCGGGGAGGCCGCGCTCGTTGAGGGCGATCACCTCGCCGTCGACCATCAGGTCGCGGTCGCCCAGCGGCGGGGCGCTGAGCTCGGGCCACGCCGCGGTGACGTTGTTGTCGTTGCGGCTGGTCATCCGGGCGACGCCGTCGCGGACGTCGACGAGCACGCGCACGCCGTCCCACTTGACCTCGTGCAGCCACTGCGCGCCGGTCGGCACGCGGTCGGTCTTGCTGGCGAGCATCGGGCGCACGCAGGCCAGTCTGGCATCCCGCGCGCCGCCCATCTGGAGGGAGACGGGTGTCCGACGTGACGGCTATCGTCGGTCCATGCGAGCGATCTGGAAGGGTGCCGTCTCCTTCGGCCTGGTCAGTGTCCCCGTGAAGCTCTACGCCGCGACCGAGAGCCACGACGTCTCCTTCCGCCAGGTGCACGCCAAGGACGGCGGCCGGATCAAGTACCAGCGGGTCTGCGCGCTCGACGGCGAGGAGGTGGCCTACGCCGACATCGCCAAGGGCTACGAGACCGAGGACGGCGAGATGGTCATCCTCACCGACGACGACATGGCCGAGCTGCCGTCGACGTCGTCGCGCGAGATCGCGGTGGAGAAGTTCGTGCCCCGCGAGCAGATCGACCCGCTGCTCTTCGAGAAGTCCTACTACCTCGAGCCCGAGGGCGCCGGCGCCAAGCCGTACGCCCTGCTGCGCCAGGCGCTGCTCGACGCCGACCGGATGGCCGTGGTCACCGTCGCCCTGCGCCAGCGCACCAGCATCGCGGTGCTGCGGGTCAAGGACGACGTCATCGTGCTCCAGACGATGATGTGGCCCGACGAGATCCGCACCCCCGACTTCTCCGTCGAGGCCGGCGACGTGAAGCCGCAGGAGGTCAAGATGGCCCACATGCTCGTCGAGACGCTGGCCGGCGACTTCGACGCGACCGAGTTCGAGGACGACTACGCCGGCGCCGTCGAGGCGCTCGTGAAGTCGAAGATCGAGGGCGGCGAGATCAAGCGCACCGAGACCTCGACCAAGACCTCCGGCGAGGTCGTCGACCTGCTCGCCGCGCTGCAGAAGTCCGTGGCCGCCGCCAAGACCGCCCGCGGCGAGGAGGACGCGGCCGGCGAAGAAGCGACGCCAAGAAGGCCGGCGAAGAAGGCTCCCGCCAAGAAGACGCGCGAAGAAGCGGCCAAGAAGGCCGCCGGCCGAAGAAGGCCGCGCGCCAAGAAGCAGCACCCGCGACGCCGAAGTAAGACCGGCTGCGAAGAAGGCCAGGCGCAATGGAGAGGCGACGAGCTGCCACCTCGGGCCGCGGTCGACGAGGCCGAGCCCGTGCCGACGACGCCGAGGGCGCCCGCCGCCGACGCGCAGCCGGCGGTGAGCGGAGGTCGGCGAGGATCTCGTCGATCCGGCCCTCGAGGGAGATGTGGCCCTCGTCGGCGAAGAGGTGGGCCCGCGCGCCGGGGATCGCCGCCGCCAGCCACTGGCCGTGGGCGTAGGGCACCATCCGGTCGTGCTCGCCCTGCCAGACGGCGACGGGGACGGTGAGCGCGCGGACGTCGAAGCCCCACGGGGCCACGATCTGCAGGTTGTCCTCGATCATCCCGACCGGCCCCTGCGCCATCGCGTGGCGGAAGGACGCCGCCACCGTCTCGGCGAAGTCACCCGTCAGCGCGGCGGCGTCGACCTCGTCGACGAGGTCGCCGAAGGCGGCGACGATGTCGTCACCGGTGACCGACCTCAGCTCCTCGGCCTGCTCCTCGGCGATCGGGCGGTAGGTCTCGCGCCCGGCCCGGACGGCCTCGAAGTCGCGCACGTTCTCCTCGCCCATCCCGGCGAGCCAGTCGAGGCCGTCGGCGTCGAGGGGCGCCACGCTCGCCAGCAGCGACACCGCGCGGCACCGGCCGGGCATCGTCGCGGCGCAGGCGAGCGCACGCGGGCCGCCGCCCGACCAGCCGAGCGTCACGAAGTCACCGATGCCCAGGTGGTCGAGCAGCGCCGCCGTGTCGTCGGCGTCGGCACGGATGGGCGCGACGACGTGGTCGGGGCCGCCGCGGGGCGTGGAGTGGCCGTAGCCGGGACGGGAGTACGTCACCAGCCGGAGGCCGGCCTCCCCCGCCGCGGCGAACAGGTGCGCGTCCTCGACGGCTCCGCTCGGCGTACCGGAGTGGTAGACCAGCGGGAACCCGTCGGGGTCGCCGCCCTCGAGGTGCTCCACCGTGCGACCGTCGTCGAGCGTGAGGTAGTCGGCCATCTCGCGATCATGGCACGCACCCGGGAGCGGTCAGGACGCGTGGTCCACCGGAGTGGGTCCGGTCATCGAGCGCAGCAGCGCGGACACCTCTGCGGCGACCGCGACGGCCAGGTCGCCGGCCGGCTCGCCGTCGACCTCGGGCACGACGTGCTGCACGATCCCGTCGGCGAGCAGGTCGCTGGCCCGCACCCGCTGCCGGGTCGCCATCTCCGGCGCGTGGTCGACGTCGCCGTGGACGATGACGCTCGCGCCCTCGGGCGGCAGCGGCGAGAGCCAGGCGTGCTCGGTGGCGATCACCGCCTGCGCCGGCAGGAACGCCAGCGCCCCTCCCCCGCAGCCCTGGCCGAGGATCACCGAGACGGTCGGCACCGTCATCGTGGTCAGGGTGGCGATGCACCGGGCGATCTCGCCGGCGATCGCGCGCTCCTCGGCGTCGGGCGAGAGCTCCGCACCGGGGGTGTCGATCACGGTGACCAGCGGCAGCCCGAGCTCCTCGGCGAGCCGCATCCCGCGGCGGGCCTCGCGCAGCGCGCCGGGACCCATCGCGTGCCCGGGTGCCTGACGCGCCCGGTCCTGGCCGACCACGACGCACGGCTGGTCGTCGAGGCGCGTGAGCGCGACCATCACCGTCGAGTCGCGCTCGCCCTCGTCGGTGCCGCGCAGCTGGAGGGTGCCGCTCGCCCCGTGGGCGAGCAGGTCGCGGAGCCCGACCCGGTCCGTACGCCGGGTGCGCTCGATGCTGTCCCAGGCGGTGTGGTCGCCGATCGGCTGCGCGGCCCGGGCGGGCAGCGAGCCCGGGCCGGGGGCGTCGACCAGCACGGCGAGCGCGAGGTCGACCATCTCCGGCAGGTGCTCGGCGGCGACGACGCCGTCGATGACGCCGGCAGCGGCGAGGTTCTCCGCCACCTGCACGCCCGGGCGGAACGGCCGTCCGTTGAGGGCCTCGTAGACCTTGGGGCCGAGGAAGCCCACCAGCGCGCCGGGCTCGGCGACGGTCACGTGGCCGAGCGACCCCCACGAGGCGTACACCCCGCCGGTCGTCGGGTGGCGCAGGTGCACCAGGTAGGGCAGGCCCGGCAGCGCGGTGGCCCATCAGGGCGCGGGAGATCTCGGCCATCCGGACGAAGGCGGGCGTGCCCTCCTGCATCCGGGTGCCGCCGGACGCGGTGCTGGCGAGCAGGGGCAGGCCCTCCGCGGTCGCCCGTCGTACGGCGCTGGTGATCCGGTCGGCGGCGGCACGGCCGATCGACCCGGCGAGGAAGCCGAACTCGTTGACCACGACCGCGACCGGCCGGCCGCGGACCTCGCCGCGGCCGGTCAGCACGGACTCGTCGGTGCCCGCCTTCTCGGCTGCGGCCTCGAGGACGGCGCGGTAGCCGGGGTCCGGTGAGGCGTCGGCGTACGACAGGTCGATCGGCTCGTCCCAGGACGTGAAGGTGCCCGGGTCGAGGACGAGGTCGAGCAGCTCGTGCGCGCGTCCAGCGCCGTGTCGACGACGCGTCATGCGCCGCCGCCGCCGACCCAGGCGCGGATCTCGTCGGCGTGCTGGTCGAGCAGCGGCGGGGCCGTGTGGTCCTTGCGCGTGACCTCGTCGCCCGAGGCGTCGAAGAAGCGCAGCGGCGGCCCGGGCAGGGTGAGCCCGCCGAGCGTCGGGTGCTCCACGTCGACGAGCAGCCCCTGGCTGGCGACCTGGTCCCACTCGTAGACCTCGTCGAGGCTGCGCACCTTGCCGGCCGGCACGCCGACCTCGGCGAGCCGGGCGAGCAGCGGCTCGGCGTCCCAGTCGGCGAAGGCCGCCTCGACGACCTCGATCACCTGCTCGCGCCGGGCGACGCGCTCGCTGTTGGTGGCGAGGCCGTCGGCCTCCGGGTCGATGTCGAAGCCGCCGCAGAACCGCTTCCACAGGCCCTCGCTGCCGAGCGCGATCTGCACCGCGCCGTCGCGGCAGCGGAACAGGCCGTAGGGCGCGATCGACGGGTGGTGGTTGCCCTGCGCGCGGCCGACCTCGCCGGCCACGGTCCACCGCGTGCCCTGGAAGGCGTGCACGCCGACGACGGAGGCGAGCAGCGACGTACGCACGACCGTGCCCTTGCCGGTCGTGCTCGCGCTCGTGGAGCGCGGCGAGGACGCCGTAGGCGCCGTACATCCCGGACAGCAGGTCGGCGATCGGCACGCCGACGCGCTGCGGGTCGTCGGGGCCGGAGCCGGTCAGCGACATCAGGCCGGCCTCGCCCTGGGCGATCTGGTCGTAGCCGGCGCGGCCGCCCTCGGGCCCGTCGTGGCCGAAGCCGGTGATCGAGAGGACGACGAGGCGCGGGTTGCGCCGCATCAGCTCCTCGATGCCGAGGCCGAGCCGCTCGAGCACGCCGGTGCGGAAGTTCTCCACCAGCACGTCGGCCCGCTCGACGAGCCCGACCAGGACGTCCTTGTCGGACTCGTCCTTGAGGTCGAGCGCGATCGACTCCTTGTTGCGGTTGGTGCAGAGGAAGTACGTCGACTGGCGGGCGTCGGGCTCGCCGACGAACGGCGGCCCCCAGCCGCGGGTGTCGTCGCCGCTGCCGGGCGCCTCCACCTTGATCACCCGGGCGCCGAGGTCGCCGAGCATCTGGGTGGCGTGCGGGCCGGCGAGGGCGCGGGTGAGGTCGACGACGAGGAGGTCGGAGAGAGGTCCGGTCATGAGGTCACCATCCGGGGAGGACGAGGGCTGCCCAGACGAGCAGCGGGCCGACGAGGGTCACGATCGTGGCGTAGCCGAGGATCTGCTTGTAGTAGGTGCTCTCGTCGATGGTGTCCGGCTTGTTGGCCAGCATCAGGGCACCGTTGGTGCTGAACGGGCTGACGTCGACGATCGTCGAGCTGACCGCGAGCGCCGCGACGAAGAGGCCGGCGGACAGGCCGCCCTCGGCGACGAGCGGGATGGCGATCGGGATGATCACCGGCAGCAGCGCGGTGGAGGAGGCGAACGCCGACACGACACCGCCGACGTAGCAGAGGATCAGCGCGCCGATGGCGGCCGCGCCCAGGCCGGCGGCCCACTTGCCGACGAACTCGGGCGAGCCGGCGGTGGTGAGGATCGTGGCGTAGGTGCTGACACCGGCGACGAGGAGCACGGTCGGCCAGGCGATCTGCTTGACGGTGTCCTTGTAGGCCTTCGGCGTGAGGATCGAGAGCACCACCGCGGCGGTGATGGCGGAGAAGCCGATGTTCTTGTCGAGGACCAGGGCGACGAGGGCGACCGCGAGGAAGGCGAGCAGCGTCAGGACGTGCTCGAGGGTGCTGCCGGCGGTGTCCACGTTGGGCGTGCCGGTGGTCGGGGTGGCGCCGGTGGCCGAGCGGGCGTCGGACCGGTCGGGGTGCACGCGACCTGCGGCGGTCGTCGTACCGCCGTCGGTCGTGCCCGCGCCGGAGCCGGCGTGGACGAGCTCGCCCTCGGCGTCCATCCGCACGGACATCAGCTTGCGGCCGCCGAGGACGACGAAGAGGATCGCGGCCATCACGGTGTTGACCGCGAGGCTGGAGAAGAAGATCGTCAGGTGCGAGGCGCCGAGACCGGCGTCCTCCATCACCGAGTTGGTGATCGTGCCGTAGATCGAGATCGGCGAGAAGCCGCCGGCCTGCGCTCCGTGCACGACGAACATGCCCATCATCAGCGGGCTGATCTTGTAGCGACCGGCGAAGCCGAGGGCGATCGGGCCGATGATCGCGCAGGCCGCGGGGCTGGCGGCGCCGATCGCGGTGATCACCGCGGTCACGGCGAACATCACCCACGGGATGAGCGCGACGCGGCCGCCGACCGACGCGACGGACTTGCGGACGATCAGGTCCACCGTGCCGTTCTGCCGGGCGATCGCGAAGAGGTACGTCACGCCGATGAGGGTGAGGACCAGGTCGGCACTGATGCCGGCGAGGATCTCCTTCTCGTCGAGGTCGAGTGCATACATGCCCACGAGCCACGCGGCGACGTAGGCCAGCGCTCCCATGTTGATGGGCAGCAGCGTGCCGACCACGAACAGGGCGACCAGTGCGAGGATCGCAATCCATTCCGGACCCATGGTCCACACCTCCGGGGTGACGGCCGCACGGCTGGATCTGGGGGTGACCCTCGTCACGCGCTGGCTCAGTGGCCTAGCCAATAGCACAATGAGCCAACAGTCAATAGGGTGGCGTCATGTCCGAGCCGTCCCAGCCGTCGTTCCCTCCCCGGCTCCTGCGCACCCGCCTCTACGAGCAGGTCGCCGGCCAGATCTCGTCGTGGATCGGCGACAACGGCCTGACCGCCGGGGACCGGCTGCCGCCCGAGCGCGAGCTCGCGCAGCGGCTCGGGGTCAGCCGGGCGACGCTCAGCCAGGCGCTCGTCGCGCTCGAGGTGATCGGCGTGGTGGAGGTACGCCACGGCGACGGCACCGTCGTCACCGCGGGCCACCGCCAGTCGACGCGCATCGTCGAGGCGATCCGCAGCCACGCCGACCGGCTGCCCGAGATCATCGAGACCCGCGACGCCCTGGAGACCAAGATCGCGGCGCTCGCCGCCGCGCGTCGCACCGAGGACGACATGGCCCGGATCGACGACGCGCTGGACTTCATGGCCTCCGAGGTCGAGGCCGGCGGCCGCGGCGTCGAGGGCGACGAGCGCTTCCACGGCGCCGTGACCGCGGCGTCCCACTCCCTCCTGCTGGCGCGGCTGATGGACGAGATCGGCGACCTGATCCGCGAGACCCGGCTCGAGTCGCTCGGCCAGCCCGGACGCCCGCAGGACTCGCTCGCCGGGCACCGCGCGGTGGCCGAGGCGATCCGCGCCGGCGACCCGGAGGCGGCGGCCGCCGCGATGCACGCCCACGTGGCGATGGTCAGCGACGTGGCCCTCCTGCGCGAGCAGCCGTGACCGCAGCCGAGGTGCTCCTGGTCCTGGCGACCGGGCTCGGGGCCGGCGTGCTGTCCTCGACGGTCGGCGTGGCCTCCCTGCTGAGCTTTCCCGTCCTCGTCGCCCTCGGCCTCCCGCCCGTCGTCGCCAACGTCTCCAACACGCTCGGGATGATCCCCGCGGGGCTCGGCGGCGTCGTCGGCTACCGCCAGGAGGTGCGCGAGGGCGGCCGCCTGTCGGTCGTGATCGTGGTGGTCTGCGCGATCGGCGCCGTGGCTCGGTGCGGCGCTGCTGCTCGGCCTGCCGCCGGGCGTCTTCGAGACCGTCGTCCCGTTCCTCATCCTCTTCACCTGCCTGCTCGTGGGCGTCCAGCCCCGGGTCTCCGCGTGGCTGCGCGCCCGCCACGAGAGGCAGCACGGCGAGCAGCTCGCCGAGCGGCACCAGATGTCACCGCTGACGACGTTCTTCGCGACCGTCACCGGGATGTACGGCGGCTACTTCGGCGCCGGTGCGGGCGTGATGATGGTGGCCGTCCTCGGCCTCGGCACCGACCTCGAGCTCCGCGTCGTCAACGGGCTCAAGACCCTGTCGCTGATGGTCGGCAACATCGTCGCCGGCCTGATCTTCATCGTCGTCGCGGACCCTCGCTGGGACGTCGCCGCCGTGCTCGCCGCCGGCTCCCTGGTCGGTGGCTACGTCGGTGCCCGGATCGGCCGCAAGCTGCCCGACGCGGTCTTCCGCTGGGCGGTCGTCGCGGCGGGGGTCGTCGCCGCGCTGCTGCTGTTCTGAGCCGGGCGCCGACGCCTGGCCCGGCTCGACCGGCTCCAGCAGCGCGCGGACCCACAGGTCACCCAGCGTGGCGGCGTACTCGTCGGGCGTGCGCCCGCGCGAGGTGAACGCGGCGAACCACTCGGGGCTGTTGGTCGACCAGACGAGATCGGCGACCTGCTGGTCGTCGAGGTCCGCGCGGACCGCGCCGGTCCCGCGCAGGTCCGCGGCCAGCTGCAGCATGTGGGTGGCCCGTCGCTCCGTCACGTGCCGCCAGCTCGCCGCGCACTCCTCGTCGCCGAGCCCCGCGTCGCGAAGAGCGAGCAGCAGGGGCGAGACGGTCGGCATCAGCCTGGCCAGCGCGGCGGCGTACGTCGTCAGCTTCGCCACCGCCGAACCAGCCTCCTGGACGGCCCGGACGTAGTCGCGCTGCAGCGCGGGCACCGGCTGGTCCGAGGAGGCCAGCACCATGTCGACGACGACCAGGAGGATCTGGGGCTTGCGACCCGCAGCCGCGTAGACGGTGTCGACCGACACCTCGGCGACGCGCGCGATGTCGCCGACGGACGTGGCTGCGTAGCCGTGCGCGACGAAGAGCTCACGGGCGGCACTGAGCACCCGGGCACGGGTGCGCTCCGCCGAGGCGCGCCGTCCCGACGCGTCGTAGGTGCGGGCCTTGCGCGGTGACGACACGAGGTCTAACGTACCGAATATTCATCCGAAGTCACTTCGGATCAAATGAAGGAGACGACCATGGCGGAGTCCGCAGTGGTGATGCGTGGTCCGGGCGACGCCGACCACGCGACGTGGGCGATGGGCTCGCTCTTCGAGCACCTCCTCCTCCCGGAGGAGTCGGGTGGCCGGCTCGGCGTGGCGACGGTGACGCAGCCGCCGGGCATCGCCACTCCCCTGCACCGGCACACCCGCGAGGCGGAGGCGTTCTTCATGCTCGAGGGCGAGATGACCTACCGCGCAGGCGAGGACACCTTCGAGCTGACCCCCGGCTGCTTCATCTACCTCCCCCTCGGGATCCCGCACGCGTTCCGCACCCGCGGCGTGGCCCCGGTCCGCTACCTCGCGCTCACCGAGCCGGGTCACCTGCTCGGGCTCTACGACGAGGTGGGCGTGCCGGCAGGCGCGCGGCGGATACCGGCCGACGGCGAGGCCCGCTCGATGGCCGAGGAGATCGCCCGGTGGAACGAGGTCGGCCCGCGCTACGGCCTCGAGGTCGTCGGCCCGCCGATCCCCGAGGAGGGCTGACCCCAGCTCGTCCCCGCGAACGACTGCCGCCGTCAGGACAGCAGGCCGCGCACCACCCGGAGCCCGACCGAGAGGCGCGCCAGCTCGGCGGTCTCCTCGCGGCAGATCTCCTCCAGCGTCTCGGCGGAGCGCCCGACCAGCTCGGCGTCGGACTCCTCCCACTCCGCGACCCGCACCGGCGCGGGGTCGTCGGCGCTGGTGGACTCGAGCACCTGCGCGGTGAGCTGCTGGTGCACGCCGTAGAGGTCGTCGCGCACGGCCGCGCGGGCCATGGTCTGCCAGCGGTCGTCACGCGGCAGCGCGAAGATCCGCTCGACCAGTGCCGGGAGGCCGAGCCGCTCGCCGAGCGCGTAGTGCACGCGTGCCACCTCGACCGGGTCGATGCCGAGCCGGTCGCCGGTCTCCACGATGCCGAGGACGGCGTACGCCGACGCGAGCACGGCCACCCGCGAGGCGAGGTCACCGGGCACGCCCTGGTCGGCGAGCCGGGACTGACGGGCCTGGTAGTCCGCGAGCTCGCGGCCGCTCATCACCGACGGCAGCTCGGCCATCACGGCCTGCACCCGCTCGCGGAAGAAGTCGACCGTGGCCTGGGAGTCGAGCGGCGGGCGCCGGGTGGTGACCAGCCAGCGCGACGCGCGCTCGACGAGGGTGCGCATCTCGATCCGCATCCGGGTCTGCCGGTCGGCGGGCACCTGGTTGTCGAGGGCGGCGATCTCCTGGCGCAGCGCCAGCGAGCCGAAGATCTCGCGGGCCACGAAGTTGGCGCGGGTCAGGTCGGCCGGGCTCGCGCCCGTCTCCCCCTGCAGCCGCGGCCAGAACGTCATCCCGGCACCGTTGACGAGGTCGTTGACGACCTGGGTCACGATGATCTCGCGGCGCAGCGGGTGGTCCTCGATCTCCGCCTGCAGGTCGCTCACCATCTGCTGCGGGAAGTAGGCCAGCAGGTCCTCGCGCAGGTAGGGGTCGTCGGGCAGGTCGGAGGCGATCAGCTCCTCGGCCAGCACGATCTTGGTCCACGCCAGCAGCACCGAGAGCTCCGGGTCCGGACAGCGCCTGCTTGCGGTCCAGGCGACGGCGCACCTGGCGCGTCGACGGGAGTCCTTCGAGCTCGCGGTTGAGCACGCCGCGCTTCTCCAGCGCGCGCATCCACTCCTCGTGGACGTGCAGCAGCGAGGGCGCGTGCGCCTGGGCGTTGGCCAGCGCGAGGTTCTGCTCGTAGTTGTCGCGCAGCACGAGCCGGCCGACCTCGTCGGTCATCGCGGCCAGCAGCTCGTTGCGACCCGGCTCGTCCATCCCGCCCGCGCGGACCACGCGGTCGAGCAGGATCTTGATGTTGACCTCGTGGTCGGAGGTGTCCACGCCGGCGGAGTTGTCGATGAAGTCGGTGTTCATCCGGCCGCCGTTGCCGCCCGCGCCGTAGCGGGCGTACTCCACCCGGCCCAGCTGGGTGAAGCCGAGGTTGCCGCCCTCGCCGATGCACTTGGCGCGGAGGTCCTCGCCGTTGACGCGGATCGCGTCGTTGGCCTTGTCGCCGGCGTCGGCGTCGGTCTCCTCCGACGACTTCACGTAGGTGCCGATGCCGCCGTTCCAGAGCAGGTCGACCGGCGCGAGCAGGATCGCCTTCATCAGCTCGGCCGGCGTCATCGCCGTCACGTCGGCGCCGAGCCCGAGGACCTCGCGCACCTGCGGCGAGACCGGGATGGACTTCGCCGAGCGGGGCCACACGCCACCGCCCTCGGAGATCAGCGAGGTGTCGTAGTCCTTCCAGCTCGAGCGCGGCAGGTCGAAGAGCCGCTGGCGCTCGACGTACGACGACGCGGCGTCGGGCGCCGGGTCGAGGAAGATGTCGCGGTGGTCGAAGGCGGCGACCAGGCGGGTGTGCTCGGAGCACAGCAGGCCGTTGCCGAAGACGTCGCCCGACATGTCGCCGATGCCGACGGCGGTGAAGTCCTCGCTCTGGCAGTCCACGCCCATCTCGCGGAAGTGGCGCTGCACCGAGACCCACGCGCCCTTGGCGGTGATGCCCATCGCCTTGTGGTCGTAGCCGACCGAGCCACCGGAGGCGAAGGCGTCGCCGAGCCAGAAGCCGTAGTCCTTGGCGACGCCGTTGGCGATGTCGGAGAACGTCGCGGTGCCCTTGTCGGCGGCCACGACGAGGTAGGAGTCGTCGCCGTCGTGGCGCACCACCTCGCGCGCCGGCACCGTCTGGCCGTCGACGAGGTTGTCGGTGATGTCGAGCAGGCCGGAGATGAACGTCTTGTAGCACTCGACGCCCTCGGCCAGCCACGCGTCGCGGTCGGACGGGTCGGGCAGCTGCTTGCAGAAGAACGCGCCCTTCGCGCCGACCGGCACGATCACGGTGTTCTTCACCATCTGCGCCTTCACCAGCCCGAGGACCTCGGTGCGGAAGTCGTCGCGGCGGTCGGACCAGCGCAGGCCACCGCGCGCGACCGCGCCGAAGCGCAGGTGCGAGCCCTCGACGCGGGGGCTGTAGACGAAGATCTCGTAGCGCGGGCGCGGCTCGGGCAGGTCGGGGATCGCCGACGGCTCGAGCTTGAACGAGATGTAGGGGTGGACCCCGCCGTCCTCCGTGTGCTGGAAGAAGTTCGTGCGGAGCGTGGCCCGGACCAGCGTGCGGTACGACCTCAGGATGCGGTCGTGGTCGAGGCTGACCACGTCGTCGAGGGCCTTCGCCAGCCGGTGCTCGATCGCCTCGACCTTGGCGACGCGCGCCTCGGCGTCGGCCTCCAGCGCCCGGTCGCCGCGGCCCGGGTCGAAGCGCGACTCGAAGAGCTCGACCAGCAGCCGGGTGATGTCGACGTTGCTGCGCAGCGCCTCCTCGATGTAGTCGAGGGCGAAGGGCGAGTTGCCCTGCTTGAGGTACTTCGCGTAGGCGCGCAGCACCGTCGCCTGGCGCCAGGTCAGGCCCGCCGCCAGCACGAGCTGGTTGAAGCCGTCGATCTCGTTGTAGCCGTCCCACACCGCGCGCAGCGCCTCGGCGAACAGCGTCCGCTCGTGGGGCGGCAGCACACGGCCGTGGCGCAACCCGAACTCGTAGATGTAGGACGGCCGCGGCAGGCCGGAGAGCTCGTACGGCCGCTCGTCGACCACCTCGACGCCCATCGACGTGAGCATCGGCAGCATCGCGCTCAGGGAGAGCGGCTCGCCGACGCGGAACACCTTGAGGCGGGACTCGCCACGGCGGTAGCCGCCGCCCTCAGCGTCCTGGTCGAAGAGCGCGAGGTCGATGCCCTGGCTCCCCTCGATCGCCTCGATCCGGCCGAGGTCGGCCGACGCGCGCTGCGGGGTGTAGTCCTCCTTGTAGGCCTCCGGCCAGGAGTCCGCCCAGGCCCGGGCCAGGCGCGAGCCGTCGCCCTCGCCGTGCTCGCTGACGACCGCGCTGATGAAGTCGTCGCGCCACGAGCGCGACGCCTCGGTGAGCCGGCGCTCGAGGTCGGGGACGTCGATCTCGGGGACGGTCGTGCCCTTGGGCGGGTGCACCACGAAGTGCACGCGCGCCGTCGTCGACTCGTTGACCCGCACGGTGAACTCGACGTGCTCGCCGCCGAGCTGCTCGCGCAGGATGTCGGAGAAGCGCTCACGCACGGCGGTGCTGTAGCGGTCGCGCGGGAGGTGGACGAGCACCGAGACGTAGCGGCCGTAGGTGTCGCGGCGCACGAACGCCCGGAGCTGGCGCCGCTCGCGGGCGAACAGCACGTCCTGCACGACCGGGGCGAGCTCGGCGGGCGAGGTCTGGAACAGCTCGTCGCGCGGGTAGTTCTCGAGGGTGTCCATCAGCGCCTTGCCGGCGTGGCTGCGCGGGTCGAACCCGGCGCGCGCCATCACCTCGACGGCCTTCTCGCGCAGGAGCGGGATCCGGTTCACCGACTCGGTGTAGGCGGCACTGGAGAACAGGCCGAGGAAGCGGCGCTCGCCGACGACCTCGCCGTCGGCGCCGAACGTCTTCACGCCGACGTAGTCGAGGTAGGCCGGGCGGTGCACGGTGGCGCGCGAGTTGGCCTTCGCGAGGACGAGCAGCGTCTTCTCGCGGGCCTTCGCCTTCGCGATCGGCGGCAGCTTGGCGAACGCGCTCGAGAGGTCCTGGTCGTGGCGCAGGATGCCGAGGCCCGAGCCGGGGACGGCACGCAGGCCGCACTCGTCGGGGGCGTCGTCGTCGGCCTCGAGCCGGTACTCGCGGTAGCCGAGGAAGGTGAAGTGGTCGTCGGCCAGCCAGGTGAGGAAGTCGCGCCCCTGCTGCACCTCGACGTCGGGCAGCGGCGGCGGGTCGTCGGTGAGCCCGTCGACGACGGCGCGCACCTGGGCGTGCATCTTGGCCCAGTCCTCGACCGACTCGCGGACGTCGCGCAGCACCCGCTGCACGCCCTCGGTGATCTCCGCGGCCTCGTCGTCGTCGGTGCGGTCGATCTCGACGTGCATCCACGACTCGACGGCGTCGCCGGTGTCCTTCGGGTCCCCGGTCACCTCGTGGGCGTGCACGTGCTGCAGCTCGCCGGTGATGTCGCGCTCGACGGAGAGCTGCGGGTGGATGACGGAGTGCACCGTGTGACCCAGCCGGTTGAGCTCCATGGTCACCGAGTCGACGAGGAACGGCATGTCGTCGGTGACGACCTCGACGACCGAGCGGCCCGAGGAGGACCAGCCGGACTCGGCCGCGGTCGGCGTGACCACGCGGACCGCCGCGGTGCCCTGGGGCCGCGAGGAGGCGAGGTCGCGGTGCGAGGCCAGCGCCCCGAAGAGGTCCTCCGGGGCCCGCTCGGCGACCTCCTCCGGAGCGACGTGCCGGTAGTAGGCACGGAGCAGGTCAGCCCAGTCGGGCCGGGCCCGCGTCGCGTCGTCGAGCTGCTGGTCCTTGGTCTGTTCCGGCGTCGCCACGCACCGACCATAGGTCCCGCCGTGTGACCGTCACAACACAGGTCCCTACCGGCGCGTAACGCTGCTCGCGCGCGCGTCGTTCAGTCCATGATGGGGCACGACCCAGGACGCACGACGACCCACGACGACCACGGAATGCGGGTGCACGGATGAGCACGAGGCTCACGAAGCTGCTGACCTACGACGCCACGGCGGAGTCGGTCGCGGCCATGCTGGACGACCAGGAGTTCCGCGAGGCGGTGCTCGAGAAGCAGCGGGTCGATGCGCGGGTCGGTCACCATCGACGGCGACGTCGTGACCGTCGAGCAGGTGCGCTCCGCCGACGACATCCCGTCCTTCGCCAGGAAGTTCGTCGGCGACGAGATCCTCATCGTCCAGACCGAGACCTGGACCTCCCCCACCTCCGCCGACGTACGCCTCGCCATCCCCGGCAAGCCGGGCGAGGCCGTCGGCACGCTCGAGCTGGTCGAGTCCGGCGGCACCACCACCGAGACGATCGACCTCGACCTCACCGTGAAGATCCCGCTGGTGGGCGGGAAGATCGAGCAGCTCATCGCCGGGATCTTCTCCGCCGCCCTCGACGCCGAGCAGAAGGTCGGCCGGGAGTGGCTCGCGCGCTAGCCGTACTCGGCTGACACGTTCTTGACAGTCGGCTGATCGGCCCTCGTCGCGGCGGGGGTGGCGGCACATTGCGCGGGATCGACCTGGCGGAGTGCGATCTGCCGCCACCCCGGCTCACGCAGGGCTCGGGGGTGGCGGCACATCGCGCGGAATCCGACAAAGTGCGATCTGCCGCCACCCCGGCCGAGCCGCACCCGGGCCGAGACTCAGACCTGGCCGCTGAGCGCCAGCCGGAGCTCGAGCCTGCCAGCAGGTCGGCCGATGTCCGACCTCGTGCCGGCCTCGTCCGCGGAGACCGGGAGCGAGAGCCGCGGCAAGTCGCGGGAGCGCAGGTTCTCCTCGTTCACAGACCCAGCCGTCACCAACGTCCCTGCCGGGCACAGCTAGTCGTCGCGCGCGTCCGCGCGCCGGCGTAGCCAGACCACGACCCCGAGGACCACGAACGGCCCGAAGGCGAGCAGGAGCGTGAGCGCCTGCTCGAAGGGGTGCAGCGCACCCATGTGCCAGACCGTGGAGACGAGGGGTCGCAGCACGCCTCAGCCCTGGTGCGGGTAGTGGTGGTCCTTCGGCGGGACGAAGGTCTCCTTGATCGAGCGGGGCGAGGTCCAGCGCAGCAGGTTGACCGCGGCGCCGGCCTTGTCGTTGGTGCCCGACGCGCGACCGCCGCCGAACGGCTGCTGGCCCACGACGGCACCGGTCGGCTTGTCGTTGATGTAGAAGTTGCCGGCCGCGAAGCGCAGCGTCTTGCGGGCCCACGCGATGGCCGCGCGGTCCTGGGCGATGATCGCGCCGGTCAGGGCGTACGGCGCGAACGACTCCATCTGCGCCACGACCTGCTCGAAGCGGGCGTCGTCGTAGACGTGGACGGCGAGGATCGGGCCGAAGTACTCGTCGCTGAACATCTGGTCGGTCGGGTCGCTGCGACTCGACGATCGTCGGGCGCACGAAGCAGCCCACCGAGTCGTCGACCTGGCCGCCGGCCAGGACCGTCGAGGTGCTTCTGGCGCCTGGCGCGCGCGATCGCGGCCTTGTGCTTGGCGAACGCGCGGTCGTCGATGACGGCGCCCATGAAGTGCGACAGGTCGGTGACGTCGCCCATCGAGAGCGCCTCGGTGTCGGCGATCAGCTGGTCCTTGATCTTCGTCCCACACCGAGCGCGGGACGTAGGCCCGCGAGGCGGCCGAGCACTTCTGGCCCTGGAACTCGAACGCGCCGCGGATCATCGCGACCCGCAGCACGTCGGGGTCGGCCGACGGGTGGGCGACGATGAAGTCCTTGCCGCCGGTCTCGCCGACGATGCGCGGGTAGGCGCGGTAGCGGTCGATGTTCTCGCCGACGCTCTTCCAGAGGTGCTGGAAGGTCGGCGTGGAGCCGGTGAAGTGGATGCCGGCGAGGTCGCGGTGCGACAGCGCGACCTTCGACACGTCGAGGCCGTCGCCGGGGAGCATGTTGATGACGCCGGGCGGCATGCCGGCCTCCTCGAGCAGCTCCATCGTCAGCGACGCGGCGTGCTGCTGGGTCGGCGACGGCTTCCAGATGACCGTGTTGCCCATCAGCGCCGGGGCGGTGGGCAGGTTGCCGGCGATCGCGGTGAAGTTGAACGGCGTGATCGCGTAGACGAAGCCCTCGAGCGGGCGGTGGTCGGTGCGGTTCCAGATGCCGGGGCTGTTGGCGATCGGCTGGTCGGTGAGGATCTGCTTGGCGTAGTGGACGTTGAAGCGCCAGAAGTCGATGAGCTCGCAGGCGGCGTCGATCTCGGCCTGGAAGGCCGTCTTCGACTGGCCGAGCATGGTCGCGGCGTTGAGCCGCTGGCGCCAGGGGCCGGCCAGCAGGTCGGCGGCCTTGAGGATGATCGCGCACTTCTCGTCGAACGGCATCGCCCGCCAGTCGGGCGCTGCGGCCGCGGCGGCCTTGATCGCCGCCTCGGCGTCCTTGGTCGTCGCGTTCTTCAGGGTGCCGAGCACGTGGGCGTGGTCGTGGGGCTGGACGACCTTCATCTCCGCGCCGCCGCCGTTGCGCCGCTTGCCGCCGATCACCGCGCGGTAGGTGTGCTGCTTCTTCTCCTGCACGGCCAGCTCGGTGATGAGCGCCTCGCGCTCCGGGCTGCCCGGGGCGTAGGTGAGGTTCGGCTCGTTGGTCGGGGCCGGCGGGAAGGTGATCGCGTCCATGCCGCTGATCGTGTCAGAGACGAGCGCGGCCCTCAAAGGCGGGAGACGAGGTCGCCGATCTCCTGCGTGGCCCACCACGCGAGGTCGTCGTCGGGATCCGCGTCGTCGCGGTCGTCCACGTGCACGGCGACCACGTCGCGCCACGTGACGGGAGCGTCGGCGGCCGCCGTCTCGGCGACCACCACGACGCGTCGGCGCTGCCCGTCGGGCAGGCCGTCGAGCAGCTCGGCCGAGGCGTCCGCGGCGGTCATCAGGGCGGCGTACTCCGTCTCCTCGCCGTCGTCCTGCGGCGACCACCGCGTCGTCCGCGCCGGGGCCGTCGAGCGGCCCAGTCCGACGCGAGCCGCGGGAGCGTGGTGGGGAGGTAGCGGCGGGTCACTTCTTGCGCCCCCTCGGCGCCCGCGGCCGCGAGTCGCTGGCGGAGTCGTTGAGCTCCTCGAGCGCCTCGAGCACGCACTGGCCGAGCACGTCGGCGTCGGGTACGGCGTCGCGGTCGGCGGTGATGCCGTAGAACACCCCGCCGTCGTAGGACGTCACGCCGATCGCCAGCGGGTGGTCGGGCAGCAGCGGGTGCACGGGGTAGGACTCGAGCATCCGGGCGCCGTCGGCGTAGAGCGGGAACTGCGGGCCGGGCACGTTGGTGATCGAGACGTGGAAGCCGCCGCGCGGCTCGGCGGCCGCGACCCGGGAGCCGAGGGCGTGGAACGTCGTGGGCGCGAAGCCGGCGATGCCCGAGAGCCGCCGCGCCGACACGTTGCGGCCGTTGTCGCGGTGGGCCTTGAGGTCGTAGCTGACCTGGTGGAGCCGGACGACCGGGCTGGGCTCGCTGATCGGGAGGTTGCACGAGGTGGCCGGTGATCTGGGTGCCGAGCGAGGTCGCCTCGAGCTCGTCGTCGATGACCGACATCGGCACGATCGCCTTGATCGTCCTCAGCCCGCCCATCGACTCCGCGCGCGTCATCAGCCAGCCGCGCAGGCCGCCGGCGAGCGTCGCGAGGATCACGTCGTTGACGGTGCCGCCGTGCACCTCGCGGATCCGGCGGTAGTCCTTGAGCTGGGTGCGCACCGTGACGAAGCGGCGCTGCTGCGACAGCTTGCGGTGCACCGGCGTCGAGTGGACCGGGCCGCGGCCGGCGAGCGCGCTGGCGACCTCCGCGAGGCGGCCACCGGTGGCGGACGCCTGCCGGACGACCGACTCCGCGTTGGCGCGGGTCGTCGACCACAGCGTGCCGGGGCTCTCGATGCTGTCGGTGACGGCGTTGAGCGCAGCCGCGACGGGGCCGGCCGTACGCCGCGGTCGCCAGTCGTCGTCGTGCCCGAGCGTCGAGCGGTCCGGCGAGGTGTCGAGCAGCACCTGGCCGATGTCGACGGTCTCGCGGCCGTCGACGAGGATCTGGTGGCTCTTGGTCAGCAGCGCGATCCGGCCCTCGGCGAGGCCCTCGACGAAGTAGACCTCCCACAGCGGCCGGCTGCGGTCGAGCGGGCGGGACGCGATGCGGGCGACGAGCTCGCGGAGCTGGTCCATCGTCCCCGGTCGCGGCAGCGCGGAACGGCGTACGTGGTAGCCGAGGTCGAAGTTCTCGTCGTCGACCCACGCCGGGTTGGCGAGGCGGCCCGGCACCAGCTGCAGGCGCTGGCGGTAGCGCGGGACGAAGGCGATCCGGTCCGCGATCAGCTGGACGAGGCGGTCGTGGTCGAAGCCCGACGCACCGGGGTCGAAGATCTCGACCGTCGCGTTGTGCATCGGCGTCGTGGGGGACTCGGCGGCCAGGATGGCCAGGTCCCGCGGCCGGAGCCGCTCACTCATGCACGTACTCGCTTCGCTCCGTGCGCGCATGAGGCACGAGTCACGCTGCGTCGTCTGATGCGCTCGCTCCGCTCCCGCATGGCTCCCCCAGTTGTCGGTGATGCTTGTCCGTCGTGGGATTCTGGCAGACATGCGCCTGTCCCCCGTCGCCGCTCCACTCGCCCTCGTCCTCGCGCTGGGCCTCACCGCCTGCGGGAAGCGACGACGCCGATCCGCCGAGCGGGTCGCAGGGCGCCACGACGGACGGCGACCGGGTCGCGGTGACCGTGACGCCGGAGAGGGTGACGACTTCACGCCCAACGGCGAGCGGGTCGAGCTCGGCGTCGACCAGACGCTCGTGCTGACCATCGACGCCGACGAGGCCGGCGAGCTCCACGTGCACAGCACGCCGGAGCAGGAGATCGAGTACGACGCGGGCACCTCCGAGCACGAGCTCGTCATCGACCGGCCCGGCGTGGTCGAGGTCGAGAGCCACGAGCCCGACGTGGTCCTGCTCCAGCTCGAAGTCCGGTGACGCGGGCTCGGCCCGACCGGCTCGATCCCCGGCTCGATCTCCGCGCACGGACTCGGCGGCGCGAAGGACCTGCCGATCCCCTCCGAGCTGGCGATCGCCGGCGCGGTGGCCGCGCTGGTGATCTCCTTCACCGTCCTCGCGATCGCGTGGCGCGAGCCTCGCTACGACGCGGCCACCAGCGGCCGACCCGCACCCGCCTGGCTCGACCGGCTCGTCTCCTCGAGGGCCCTCGCGATCACCGCGCGGGTGCTCGGGATGGTGTTCTTCCTCTACGTCGGCGCGGCCGCCGTCCTCGGCAAGGACAGCCTGATCAACCCGTTCCTCGGGACCTTCTACGTCCTGCTCTGGGTCGGGCTCGTGCCGGCCTCGCTGCTGCTCGGTCCGTTCTTCAAGGCGGTCAGCCCCGCGCGCACGATCAGCATGCTCTTCGCGCGGATCTCCGGCGTCGCCCGACGGCGAGGGCCTCGGCCCTACCCCGAGCGGCTCGGCTACTGGCCCGCGGCACTCGGGCTGTTCGCCTTCGTGTGGCTCGAGCTGGTCTACCCGAGCTCGACTGCCCTCGGTCCGGTGCGCCTGTGGGCGGCGGCGTACCTCGGCATCATGCTGATCGGCTCCGCCGTGTGGGGTACGACGTTCCTCGCCCGTGCCGACCCGTTCGAGGTCTACTCCTCGCTGGTCGCCAAGCTCTCGATCTGGGGACGTCGCGACGGGCGGCTCGTGCTGCGCAGCCCGCTGGCGAACCTCGACACCCTGCGTCGCACGGCCCGGCCTGGTCGCCGTCGTGGGTGTGCTGTTCGGCAGCACGGCGTTCGACTCGTTCCGCGAGTCCACGCCGTGGCTCAAGCTCGTCCAGTCGCTGTCGTCGTCACGGGTCCTGCCCGACACCGCCGCGCTGATCGTGTTCTCCGTCGGGGTCGCGCTCGTCCTGACGGTCGCGACGATGGCCACCGGCGTCACCAGCGACACCCCGAGGCGGGCGCTGCCCGACCTGTTCGCGCACTCGGTGGTGCCGATCATCGTGGGCTACATCGTGGCTCACTACCTGACCTACTTCGTCGAGTACGGCCAGCGCACGGTGATGCAGCTCAGCGACCCGTTCAGCCGCGGCGACGACTTCCTGGGCACGGCGGACCTGCAGATCAACTACTGGCTCTCCGAGCACCCGACCTTCCTGGCGGTGTCCAAGGTCGTGGCCGTGGCGCTCGGCCACGTGGTCGGCGTGGTCGCCGCGCACGACCGCGCGATCAGGCTCCTGCCGCGAGCGGCACCAGCTGACGGGTCAGCTGCCGCTGCTCGTGGCGATGGTGGGCTTCACCGTAGGCGGTCTGTACCTGCTGTTTGCCGCATGAGGGTGCCGTCGGGCAGCTGGACGGGTCCGTAGGGCCAGCTGGCCGGGAGCTGGGTGAGGACCTCGACGATCTCGCAGCTGCCGAAGGGGTCGACCACGTCGAGCGGGTCGCGCCAGCCGACGAAGTAGACGCGGTCGGCGGTGCCGTTCTCCTGGGTGCCGTCGTCGCAGCGGATCTTGTCGACGAAACCGTCGGGCAGGACGTAGATGACGTCGTCGCCCTGCTCGCTGAAGACCTTGTCGGCGCCGGGGCCGAGGAAGACGGTGTCGTTGCCCTCGTCACCCTTGATCAGCCAGTCGTGGCCCTCGCCGTCGATCAGCACGTCGTTGCCGGCACCGCCCTGGATGGCGCCGTCGTCGCCGGGGCCGCCGTCGATCCAGTCGTCGCCCGCGCCACCGATGTGCTTGTCCGAGCCGTCGCCACCGAAGAGGCGGTCGTTGCCGTCGTTGCCGCCGAGCAGGTCGTCGCCCGCCTCGCCGTAGAGCACGTCGTTGCCGACGTTGGCAGCGAGGATGTCGTTGCCCTCGCCGCCGTAGACCGTGTCGTCGCCGGACCCGCCGTCGATCTTGTCGTTGCCGAGACCCCCGGCGACCCAGTCGTTGCCCGGCTGCGCGGTGATCCAGTCGTGCCCGTCGTCGCCGTAGACCGTGTCGTCGCCGTTGCCGGCGTAGATCTTGTCGTTCCCGGCGAACGCCTTGACGCTGTCGCGACCACCGAGCGACATGATGAAGTCGGCCCGCGACCTGCCGTTGATGATGTCGTCCCCGGTCGTGCCGCGCGACTGCTTCGCCCCGAGCGCGGGCGTCGCGGTCAGGGCCAGGGCGGTCAGCGAGAGGACGCAGACGCGAAGGGGTCGGTTCACCGGGTTCTCCTCAAGGATTGGAGTCCAAACTACGACGAACCTTGAGGAATTGGGGAATTCCTAGCGATTTTTACTTCTGAGTTGCCGCCTTTTGCCGCTCCCCGGTGGGACGGATCCCGGGAACACCGCGTCGGCGAGGGCGGCGAGCCCGTGCACGAGGGGCGAGTCGGCCACCTCGGCCACCGGCCGCCCGGACACCAGCGCCCGGTCCAGGGCGGTGCGCTCGTCGGGCAGGAAGTGGAGACCGGCGACCCGGCTGAACCCCTCGACCATGCCCGCGATCTCCTTCTCCGACCACCCGATCGAGCCGCGCATGCGGTTCACCACGACCCGGACGGGGACGCCGCCGATGCGGTCGCGCAGGTCGACCAGACCTCGCGCCAACCGGGCGAGCCCCACCGGGTCGGCCGCGCCCACCACGACGACCTCGTCGGCCAGGTCGAGCGCCGTGAGCGTCAGCACGTTGCGACCGGGGCGGCCGCCGAAGTCCTGGCCGGCCTCGTCCTCGAGGCTGAAGCCGGTGTCGACGACCACGTGGCCGGCGCTGCTCGCCCGCTCGAGCAGCTGGTCGACCTGGGCGGCACGCACCTCGCGCCACCGGTCGGCTCGCGGCAACCCGGTCACCACCGCCAAGTGCTCCCCCACCCCGCGGCACACCGAGGCGAACCGCTCGTCGAGCTGGCCGGACGCGGCGAGCCGCGAGGCCGAGAGGATCCCGGACACCTCGTCGAGGATGCCGAGCTGCTGGGCCACGGACCCGCCATAGGGGTCGAGGTCGGCGAGCACCACGTCGACCTCGCGCCGGGCCACCTCCCACGCCAGGTTGGTGGCGACCGTCGTACGCCCCGGGGCGCCGGCCGGTCCCCAGACCACGACGACGCGGCCGGAGTCGCCCGCCGGCTCCGAACCAAGCGGCTCAGGGGTGGCGAGGTCGGTGCCGCGCGCCCGGGTGTCGCCCTCCTCGACGGCCGTGACCACCTCGGGCAGTGTCGCCAGCTGCCCGGCACCGACCACTGCGGCGATGCCGAGGCGCTGGGCGTGCTCGCGCACGTCGAGGTCGTCGGAGCGGGCCGTGGTCACCGCGACGGGGCGTACGGCGTGCCGGCGCAGGTGGGCGACGCTCGCGGGGTCCAGCCCGGGTGCGTCGAGCGCGACCACGGCCACGTCGACCTGGCCGCTGGTGACCGAGGCAAGCAGGTCGTCGACGTCGACGCACCGCTTGAGCACCACGACTCCCGGATGCCCCTCGAGGTCGGCCAGCGCAGGCGACTCCCACCCCTCGCCCGCCGCCAGCAGCAGGACGCAGATCACGGCGTCAGCCCCGGCCGACGACGCGCACGCGGTCGTCGCCACTCGCAGCGAGCACCACGCCCAGCGACTCCTCGTCGTCCTCCGGCACGGCCAGCACCAGCTGGCGGGTCGTGGCGGACGCGAAGGAGTCGGTGACGACCGGGGCGTCGACCACCAGCACGTCCTCGAGCACGAGCTCGGCCTCCGAGCGCGAGCCGCGGTCCTCACCGATCACCCAGACGTCGACGCGCGAGCCGCGGCCGAGGTCGGTGGGCACGTGCTCCCCCGCGACGGCGACCGACACGTCGACCGCCCCGTCGTCGGACTGCTCCCCCAGCGCTGCGGCCGGCAGCAGCTCACCGGCCGCGAGCGGACGGGTGAGCGTCAGCGCGGCGGGCAGCTCGTCGTCGACGCCGAGGTAGCGCTGCGCGTCGGTGGCGTCGTCGAAGCGGAGGCGGGTCGCGCGGAGGTCGTCGGCCGTGAGGGTCTGGCCGGCAGCGAGGTCGGACGAGGCCGCCCAGACCGACGTCATGTCGTCGGCGGTGGACAGGAGGCGAGCACCGCCGACGACCGACCCGGTGACCAGCACGACACCGATCCAGAGGCGTGGGTCACGCCACCCCGCGGACCTCGCACGGGTGGCAGCCGGCACGTCGAGGGCGCGCGGCGCGCGCGACCCGTTGCGGGACCTGTTCCGAGACACGCACGCCATCATTGCCCCACCGGCGCGAATTCACACCTGTCTCTCCACAGGCTGCGGCCGGGCGGGTCCACCGATGGCCGCGCCGGTGGGAGGATGGGCCCATGGTCGACGACCCCCGGGAGCCCCGCGCGCCCCGCTTCCTCACGCTCGCCGACGTCGCCGAGGCACTCAACACCTCCAGCGCGCAGGTCTACGCGCTCGTGCGCCGAGGCGAGCTCCCCGCGATCAAGATCGGCGGGCGCGGGCAGTGGCGCGTGGAGAACGTCCAGCTCGAGGAGTTCATCCAGCGGATGTACGCCGAGACGAAGGAGTTCGTCGACCAGCACCCCTTCGTCGACGCGGAGCCCGGGTCGACCGACTAGTCCGTCCCAGCGGGCATGGTCCGACCATCGTTCGCGTCGGGGTCCCCGCGGCGTTGTTCGGAGGAGCGCAGCGGGGGAGAAGAACGTCGTGGGGTGACTATCCGACCTTCCCGTCGAGCTCGACCTGGACCACCTGCTCGTCACCCCCGCGGATCACCGACATCTCCACCGTCTCACCGGGACGGTGGGTGCGGATCGCGACGATCAGCGCGATGCCGTCGTTGACCGGCTGGTCGTCGACCGCGGTGATGACGTCGTCCTTGAGCAGGCCGGCACGCTCGGCCGGGGTGTCGGGCATGACCTCGGTGATCGTCGCGCCCTGCGCGTCGGGCTCGCCGCCGGTCTGCACCTGGGCGCCGATGACGGGGTACTCCGCCTTGCCGGTCCGCAGGATCTGGTCGACGGTCGTGATGACCTGCTCGATCGGGATCGCGAAGCCGACACCGATGTTGCCCGCCTCACCGGACGCGCCGCCGTTGGTGGCGATGGCCGAGTTCACGCCGACGACCTCGCCGGCGAGGTTGACGAGCGGTCCGCCGGAGTTGCCGGGGTTGATCGCTGCGTCGGTCTGCACGGCGTTGATGTAGGACGACTCGTCGTCGGACTCACCCGACGTGGTGACCGGTCGGTCGAGCGCGCTGACGATGCCCGAGGTCACCGTCTGGCTCAGCCCCAGGGGGGCGCCGAACGCGATGACCGGGTCGCCGACGTTGAGCGCCTGCGACGCCCCCAGCGCGGCCGGCTCGAGGCCCGCAGCGCCGTCGACGTCGAGCACGGCGAGGTCGTAGACCGCACTGCGGCCGACGACGGTCGCCTCGTGGCGCTCGCCCTCGTGGTCGATGACCACGATCGGGCCGTCGTCCGCGGCGGCGGAGGCGACGACGTGGTTGTTGGTGACGACGTGGCCCTCGCGGTCGAGCACGAAGCCGGAGCCCGTGGCACCGGCGGCCTGGCCGTCGAACTCCGCGACGATCTGCACCGTGCTGGGCAGCAGCGCCTGCGCCACGGCCGCGACCGACCCGTTCTCTGCGTCGAGCGGCGCGGCGGACCGGGTGCGTACGCCGTCGAGACCGTTGTCGTTGGTGCCGCGCTGGGCGGACAGCTGGTCCTGCAGCGCACCGCCGGCGAGGCCACCGAGGAGCCCGACGACGAGGGCGAGCGCGGCCACGGCGGGCCAGACCCAGAGCGCGACCTTGCGGGGCGGAACGGGGCGGGCGTAGTCGACCGGCGGGTAGGGCCGGGGGCCGGGACCGAAGTAGCCCGGGGCACCGGGGGGCCCGCCGGGCCCGGAGCCGGGGCCGAACGCGACGGTCTGGGGAGCCTGGACGGGGTAGGGCTGCGTAGGCGGCTCGGCCCGCGGCTCGCTCGCCCGCGGCTGCTCGCCGTAGGTGCTGCCGTACGGCGGCGGACCGGGTTCGGCGGACGCGACGGGTTCGGCGGACGCAACGGGTGCGACGGGCTCGTCCGTGCTCGCGCTGGAGGGCTGGTCCTGCTGCTCGCGGTCAGCGGCACGCCAGCCGGCGAGGGGCTGGGTGGGCTCCTCGGTCGGCTCGGACGTCGGCTGGTCGGGCTGGTGCTCGTCGCTCACGGAGCAATCTTCTCCCGGATGGCCACCAGGCGCTCGGCCAGGGGCAACCGGGAGGGCGTGGCGGGGCCGCTGGTGGAGCGGTCCACGGCCGGGGAGACCGGTCCCACGGGCCGGCTCAGGTCGGTGGCAGGAGGCCGCGGCTCGACGCGGGGCGAACCGGCCACGCCGAGCACGAGCACCCCGACGACGCAGGCGCTGGCAGCACTGCCGCCGATGGCGACGAGCCCGCGGCGGGAGCGGGGGCTCGCGGTGGGGAACGCCGCGCCGGCAAGCGAGCTCGACCGGGAGAGCTCCGGGCAGCGACCGACCAGGGCCGACTTGAAGTCGTGCGAGGGTCGCGAGGCGCCGTACGACAGCTGCGCGAGCTGTGTCTTGACCCAGCCCTCGTGCTCGACGAGGTCGCGGCAGGTGTGGCAGGTGTGGACGTGGTTCCAGCAGCGCTCCTCCTCGTCGGGGCCGAGGCGGCCGTCGACGAGGGCGCTGACGCGCGAGCCGAGGTGCGTCATCAGGACACCACTCCCCGGTAGCGCTTGCGGCCGGCGGCGGGCTCGCGGTGGGCGAGCGCCGTACGGAGCATGCCGCGACCGCGGTGGATGCGGGAGCGGACGGTGCCGAGCTTGGCGTCGAGGATCTCCGCGATCTCCTCGTAGGTGAGCCCCTCGACGTCGCACAGCACGACGGCGGCGCGGAAGTCGGGCGGCAGCGTGGCGAGGGCGGTCTCGATGTCGTCGTCGAAGGTCTGGTCGGCCAGCGCCAGCTCGGGCGCGGGCGCCGAGCTCGTCAGCCGCGCGGCGCGCTCGTCGGAGAGCGGGTCGAAGCGGATCCGTTGCTTGCGACGGGCACCGTCGAGGAAGAGGTTGGTGGTGATGCGGTGCAGCCAGCCCTCGAACGTGCCGGGCGTGTAGGAGTCGAGCGAGCGGAAGACGCGGACGAAGACCTCCTGGGTGAGGTCCTCGGCGTCGGGGCGGTTGCCGGTGAGCCGGTAGGCCAGGCGGAAGACCCGGTCGGAGTGCTGCTCGACGACCTCGTCCCACGTGGGTACGGCGATCTGCTGCTCACCCACGGGTGACCCCTCGCTCTTCCTCGACCTGAGCTGCAACGGGTTCCCCGTCCTTTCCTCACGCTAGGTACTGCGCCTGAGAGTTGGCTGTGAACCTCATGCGTACGGACCAAGAAATCTCCCGGTCCTGCGCCGCGGCGTACCGCCTCCAACGAGCGAGGAGGCCGGTGTGTTCCCGCGATAGAGTCCCGTCCGTGCCGACCCCCACGCAGCCGATCAAGCCCGCGAGCTGGACCTACGCCGAGTCGTTCGTGGCCGAGGACGAGATCCTCGCCGCCGCCCGGAGCCGCGCCGACGAGGTCGGCGTGAGCGCCGTCAGCTCCGGCGCGGGCGCGGCGCTCCGCTTCCTCGCCTCCGTGCTCGACGCCCGCGCGGTCGTCGAGATCGGCACCGGCACCGGCGTCTCGGGCCTGTGGCTGCTGCGCGGGATGCGCTCGGACGGCGTGCTCACCACCGTCGACATCGAGGCCGAGCACCAGCGGCTGGCCAAGGAGACCTTCGCCGAGGCCGGCGTCCCGGCCAACCGCGCCCGCACGATCGCGGGCGCCGGGCTCGACGTCCTCCCCCGGCTCACCGACGGCCACTACGACCTGGTCTTCTGCGACGGCGACAAGCGCGAGTACGCCGCCTACCTCAAGGAGGCGCTGCGGCTGCTGCGTCCCGGCGGGATCGTGGTCTTCGACAACGCCCTGTGGCACGACCGGGTGGCCGACCCCGCGCAGCGCGACGAGGAGACCGTCACGATCCGCGACCTCGGCCGCACGATCCTCGAGCACGACGCGCTCGTGCCGGTGCTGCTCCCCGTCGGTGACGGCCTGCTGGCCGCGAAGAAGGAGTGGGCGCCCGAGGCGTAGTGCCCCTGCCGCTCCACCATGGGTCAGGAGCGGGGTGCAGCGGCGAAGCCGTCCCAGCCCTCGGCGACGGCGACGATGTCGCACGCCTCGATCGAGGATCGGCGGCGAGCCGATCATCCGCGACCCCGGCGACTGCGCCGCGCTCTCGGTCGAACGTGCGCTGGAACTCCTCGCGCGCCTCGCTCGTCGCGAAGACGTAGGAGCCCTCGAACCACTCGCCGCGCACCATCCGCCAGGTCTTCCAGCGCAGACCGGCCATGCCGGTGAAGCGTGCGTGCGAGGTCTCGGCGACGAAGCTCGCCAGCTCCTCCTCCACGCCCTCGGGCGCGTCGATCAGCGACCAGCGGATCGTGAGGCCCAGCACGTGACGCTCGCATCAGGCGATGTCCTCGAGCGGGTCCTCCGAGCCGAGCCAGGTCAGCAGCAGGCGCGGGCCCCAGCCGCTCGGGCCCGCGGTCCACTCGTGGCGGTCGGCCGGCGACTCGGCGGCGGAGGCGAAGTCGACGTGCGCCCACGGGACGTCGCCCGCGAAGTGCTGGAGGAACAGGGCCGCGGTGATCGCCCCCGCGCCGCCGGCGGCGTTGTCGCCGTCGGCGATCTTGGACGCCACCTTCTCCTCGTAGTCCGCGACGAGCGGCATCCGCCAGACGTTCTCGCCGGACGCGCTCGCGGCGAACTCGACGTGGCCCGGCGAGCGCCTCGTCGTTGGCGAAGTAGCCGCCGGTCCACTGGCCGAGCGACACCTTCATCGCGCCGGTCAGGGTGGCGATGTCGACCATCGCCGTCGGCGCGACCTCGGAGACGGCGTACGCCATCGCGTCGGCCAGGACCAGGCGACCCTCGGCGTCGGTGTTGTTGACCTCGGAGGTGCGACCGCCGAAGTGGGTGATCACGTCGCCGGGGCGCATCGCGGAGCCGCTGACGGAGTTCTCCGCCGCGGGCACGAGGCCGACGACCCGGACCGGGCAGTCGACGTCGCGCAGCGCGGCCATGGTCGCGATGACGGCGCCACCGCCGCTCATGTCGCGCTTCATCGTCAGCATGCCCTCGCTGGGCTTGATGTCGAGGCCGCCGCTGTCGAAGGTGATGCCCTTGCCGACCAGCACGACCGTCGGCGTACGCCGGCTGGCGCCGGGAGGCGTGTAGTCCATCCGGATCAGGCGGGGCGGGTTGACCGAGCCGCCGCCGACGGCGAGCAGGCCGCCGAAGCCCTCCGCGGCGAGCCTGTCCTCGTCCCACACGGTGACGTCGAGACCGGCGGCCTCGCCCACCTCGACCGCCTGCTCGGCGAGCCAGGCGGGGGTCTTCAGGTTGGCCGGGACGGTGGCGAGGGCACGCGAGCGCCAGCCCGCGCCGCCGAGGGCGATGGCCCGGGCGAGCTCGTCGTCGGCGCCGTCGTCGTCGATGTCGGCCAGCACGATGCGGGCGACCGGACGCTCCTGCGGGCCGGTCGAGCGCCAGTGGAAGGAGAAGGAGGCGAGCATCGCGCCGACGACGAAGGCGCCGAGGCCCTCGTCGGGGGCGATCGCAGCGAGGGTGGTGACGACGCTCGCGCGGTCCTTGGTCGCGCGCGCGACGGCGGCGCCCGGCACGACGGAGGTCGGTGACCGACCCGTCGCCGACGCCGACCAGCAGGACCAGCGACACGTCGTCGTCGCGGTCGGCGCTGCCGACCGGGACGACGGTGACCTCACCGGCGCGACCGGTGCCACGGCCTGCCTCGAGCGCGGCCAGCAGGTCGACGCCGAGGGCGTCGCAGGCCTCGTCGGCACCGGGTCCGAGGAGCGGTCCGGCCGGGTCGGCGAGGACCGGGAAGGCCCACACCTCGCGCGCCGCCGATCTGGTGCGGCAGGGCCGGGCTCAGGGCGAACTGGGGCGGCGAGACCTGGGTCGGCAGCTGCGCTGTCGGGCGCCACGATCAGCCGACGACGCCCTTGAGGGCGTCTCCGAGAGCCGTCGCCTCGTCGGCGTTCAGCTCGACCACGAGCCGCCCACCACCCTCGAGCGGGACGCGCATGACGATGCCGCGACCTTCCTTGGTGACCTCGAGCGGTCCGTCGCCCGTGCGGGGCTTCATGGCGGCCATCGGCGCACCTCTTCCTGTTCAGCCTTGGGTGGCTCTTCACATGCGAATCGGAGCGGCTGAGTGGTGGCTGGCCGCCCCGATAGGCGTCGTACGACTCCCATTATCCCTCATGACCCGCGTGATCGGCACCACAGGCGTACGACAGGGCGCACCGACGCCCGTCGGCGGTCGGGCAGACTGCCCCCATGACCAGCTCTCCCCCCGTCCTGCTCGACGTCACGGACGCCGTCGCCACGATCACGCTCAACCGTCCCGAGGCGATGAACGGCCTCGACGTGGCCACCAAGGACCTCCTGCTCGAGACGGTCACCCGGGTCGCTGCGGACCCGGAGGTGCGGTGCGTCGTGCTCACCGGCAGCGGCCGTGCGTTCTGCGTCGGCCAGGACCTCAAGGAGCACCTCGCCGGGCTGACCGGCGAGGCCGACATCCCGCTGTCGGACACCGTCGAGAAGCACTACAACCCGATCGTGCTGGCGCTCTCGACCATGCCGAAGCCGGTCATCGCGGCCGTCAACGGCGTCGCCGCCGGCGCCGGGGCGAGCCTGGCGTTCGCGGCCGACTTCCGCATCCTGGTCGACTCGGCGGGCTACAACACGTCGTTCGCCGGCGTCGCGCTGTCCTGCGACACCGGCTCGAGCTGGACGCTGCCGCGCCTGGTCGGGCGGGCCAAGGCGATGGAGCTGCTCTACTTCCCGCGCACCGTGTCGGCGCAGGAGGCCCTCGAGCTGGGGCTGGCCACGCAGGTCGTCACGCAGGACGACTTCGCCGGCGCCGTCGCCGACCTGGCCCGCCGCCTCGCGGACGGCCCCACCGTCTCCTTCGGCTCGATCCGGCAGGCGGTGGCGTACTCCGCCGCGCACCCGCTCGAGGAGTCGCTCGCCTTCGAGGCCGAGAAGATGGCGCTCACCGGCGGCACCGAGGACCACCTCGCCGCGGTCAACGCGTTCGTGGCCAAGGAGAAGCCGGTCTACCGCGGCCGCTGAGCCCGGCCTCCACGTCGAGTGCGCAGCCCCGTGGCGACCGGTGCCGCGGGAGCGCTCCGACGTGCGGCGAGCGTCACACCGCGGCGGTGAGGTAGGCGTAGGTGAAGACGAGGACGCCCACGACCATGCCCAGGTGGGCCAGGAGCGAGAGCCCCGGCCCGTCGCTCCAGCTGTCCCCCACGGCCGCCGGGGCGTGCCGGCCCTTGGCGGGCAACCACCGCATGAGGATCAGCAGGCCGCAGACGGCCGTCAGCCACCAGGCCGCGATCGCGAGGATGCCGAACAGCGGGCCGCCGAGCAGGCTGTCGTCCGGCGCGACCAGCACCGCGAGCCACAGGACGAGCGCGACGACCCCGGCGCCGAAGTGCGACCAGCGGCAGTCGGCGGCTGATCGAGAACCGCCCCGCCGCGTCCGAGGCACGCATCCTCAGTCGCGTGAGCACGATCGCCACGGCGGCCAGGGCCGTGAGGATCCACACGACTATCGGGAACGACATGTCGCAGGAGTCTGCCCTAGGCCGGGTCTCGGTCGCCAGACGCGTCCGCGTCCGGACCCGCCTCCCGGTCCTCGAGCTCGGTGGCGAGCCGCGCGAGCAGCTCGTCGACGTCGGACATCCGGTAGCCGCGGACAGCGAGCGGGAACCGTACGGACCTCAGGTCCCGCGCCGCGACCGGACGGTCGGTGGGCAGCGCGAGGTCGGGACGGTCGTCGTAGGCCGGTGCCATCGACCCGCCGCGGCCGGACGCCACGACCGCGACCCCGCCCATGGCGAGCACGATCAGGATCGCGAACAGCCAGGTCATTCGGGACGCCCCGGAGCCGGGGTGGGCCAGCGGTCCTCGCGGGCGGCGACCATGAGCGCCACCGCCTCGTCGACGTCGTCGGTCACCACCATCATGTCGAGGTCCTTGGCGTTGATCTTGCCCTCGGCCAGGACGGTCTCGCGCAGCCAGTCGAACATGCCCTTCCAGTACGCCGTGCCGATCAGCACGATCGGGAACGACGTCACCTTCTGGGTCTGGACGAGCGTCAGCGCCTCGAAGAGCTCGTCGAGCGTGCCGAGGCCACCGGGGAGCACCACGAAGCCCTGGGAGTACTTCACGAACATCGTCTTGCGGGCGAAGAAGTAGCGGAAGTTGATGCCCTTGTCGACCCACTGGTTGAGCCCGGACTCGAAGGGCAGCTCGATGCCGAGGCCGACGCTGATGCCGTCCGCCTCGCAGGCGCCCTTGTTGGCGGCCTCCATCGCCCCCGGGCCGCCGCCGGTGATGACCGCGAAGCCGGCCTGGGCGAGCTTGCGGCCGGCCTCCTCGGCGACGGCGTAGTGCGGGTGGTCGGCCGGGGTCCGGGCCGAGCCGAAGACCGCGATCGCCGGACCGAGCTCGGCCAGCGAGCCGAACCCCTCGACGAACTCCGACTGGATGCGCAGCACCCGCCACGGGTCGGTGTGCACCCAGTCCGTCGGCCCGCGCGAGTCGAGCAGGCGCTGGTCGGTCGTGCTGCCGTCGTTGACCTGGCCGCGGCGCTCGACCTCGCGGCCCTTGACCCGCTGGGTGTCGTCGCTCATGCCGTTGCTCATCCCGGGTCCCCCGTCAGCCAGTCCTTCAGGATCCGCTCGCACCGCTCGATGTGCTCGGTCGGGACGTGCTCGTCCTGCTTGTGCGCGAACATCGGGTCGCCGGGGCCGAAGTTGACCGCCGGGATCCCGAGCTTGGTGAACTGCGCGACGTCGGTCCAGCCGAACTTCGGCGCCACCTCCCCGCCGACGACCGCGACGAACTGCTGCGCCGCCGGGCGGTCGAGGCCGGGCATCGCGCCCGCGGCGATGTCGGTCACCGTGACGTCGTACCCCTCGAAGAAGTCGCGGACGAACGCCTCGGCGTCGCCCTCGCTGCGGTCGGGCGCGAAGCGGAAGTTGACCTCGACGACGCACTCGTCGGGGATCACGTTGCCGGCGACGCCGCCGCGGACCGCGGTGGCGTTGAGGCCCTCGTGGTAGGTCAGGCCGTCGATCTCGGGCTGCCGGGCGACGTAGTCGTTGAGGCGGGCGAGGACGGGCGCGGCGAGGTGGATGGCGTTGACGCCCTTCCAGCTGCGGGCGCTGTGCGAGCGCTCGCCGGTGGTGCGTACGTCGACCCGCATCGTGCCCTGGCAGCCCGCCTCGACGGCGGCGTTGCTCGGCTCCATCAGGATCGCGAAGTCCGCCTCCAGCAGCTCGGGGTCGCTCTCGGTGAGCTTGCGCAGCCCGTTGTGGACCGAGTCGACCTCCTCGGCCTCGTAGAAGACGAAGGTGAGGTCGCGGTTGGGCTCGGCGAGGTCCGCGGCGAGCTTGAGCATCACCGCGTCACCGCCCTTCATGTCGCAGCTGCCGAGGCCGTGGAGCAGGTCACCGTCAGGGCGTACCTCGAGGCGTGAGGGCAGGTTGTCGTTGAGCGGCACCGTGTCGAGGTGCCCGGCGATCACGACCCGCTCGGCCCGGCCGAGGTCGGTGCGCGCGACCAGGGTGTGGCCGCGCCGGGTGACGGTGAGGTGGTCGAGCGGGGCGAGCGCCGCCTCGACCGCGTCGGCGATCTCCTGCTCCTCGTGGCTGACGGAGAAGGTGTCGACGAGCTGCTGCGTGAGGGTGACGACGTCGGCGGTGAGGTCGAGATCCATGTGATCAATACAACCAGTCCGCCGTCCGCGACGTCATAGGGTGTGGCCGCGCCGGAGGTCCGGCGCCGAAGAACGTGGGGGAAATGCGATGAAGCGTGTCGTCACACGGATGGTCGTCGTGGCTGCGACGGGGTTGCTCGGCGCGACCCTCGTCCCGGCCCAGGCCGGCGCGGCGCCCACGTGGCGCCCCGTCACCAACCTCTTCGCCGACCTGTCGGCGGCCGGCGGCTCGGCGTTCACGCCCGCCATCGCGGCCGACGCGGACGGCGACGCGACCGTGCTGTGGTCGCGCTACAACGGCACGCAGTACGTCGTGCAGGCGTCGTACCGTCCGGTCGCCGGCGCGTGGAGCGCCCCGCTGGACCTGGCGGGCGGGCGCAGGATCCTCGACCCGCAGCTCGTCGTCGACCCGGCCGGCAACGCGACCGCCATCTGGCGGCGCGTCGACGCGGACAGCAGCGTCGTGCAGACCTCCTCCCGACCGGACGGCGGTGCGTGGAGCGCCCCGGTCGACCTGTCGACCGACCCGTCGGTGAACTTCAGCGAGCGGACCGACGTCCCGCAGCTCGCCGTCGGCGACGCCGGTGTGGTCACCGCGACCTGGTCGCGCTTCGAGGGCGCTCCGGGCCAGCCGTGGAAGTTCACCGTCCAGTCGGCGACCCGGTCCGCCGACGGCACCTGGTCGGCACCGGTGGACCTCTCCCCCGCCGGCAGCCCGGCGCGCACCACCGACGTCACCGTCGACCCGGCCGGCAACGCGACCGCGGTGTGGGCCGCCGGGGCCTCGCTCCAGGCCGCCACCCGGCCCGCCGGCGGCACGTGGAGCGCGCCCGTCGAGCTCTCCGGCTCCGCCGGGCCGCGCGCCAACCCCCGGGTCACGAACGACCCGGCCGGCACCGTGACCGCGGTCTGGGGCAGCTTCGTCGGCGGCTCGTACGGCGTGCAGACCGCGTCCCGCGCCCTCGGCGGCGCCTGGTCCGCCCCGCTCGACCTGGTGCGCGGAGAGGTCTTCGACACCCCGGCGATCGCCGTCGACCGGGCGGGCAACGCCACCGCGCTCTGGCAGGAGAACGACGGCTCGGCCTGGATCGTCACGAGCGCCTCCCGCCCGGCCGGCGGCGCGTGGACCGCCCCCGTCCGGCTCTCCGACGCAGCGACCAGCTCCTGGGACCCGCAGGTCGCGGTCGACCTCGACGGCAACGCCACCGCCATCTGGTCCCGCGAGGTGGACGGCGTTCGCTCCGTGGAGGCCGCCCGGCGCCCGCTGGCCGGCGAGTGGTCCGAGCCGACCGCCCTGTCCCCGCAGGGCGACGCGTGGAACCCGCAGGTCTCCGTGGACCCGGCCGGCAACGCCACCGCTGCCTGGGCGCGCAAGGACGGGGCCAGCTGGATCGTCCAGGCCCGCGGCCTGGACGCGGCCGGGCCGGTCGTCACCGAGATCACCGGGACGTCCTCCCGGGTCTCCGCACGCGGCCGCGCCTTCTCCGTGAAGGCCTTCGACGTGTGGTCGAGCGTCGCCTCGACGCGCTGGACCTTCCCGGACGGCTCCACCGCGACCGGCACCTCGGTGTCGTACGCCGGCACGGGCGGCTCCCGGCCGGTCCGGGTCGTGCTCACCGACACCGTCGGCAACGCGACGGCCTGCACCTACACGGGGACCTTCACCTGCCGCCCCACCACGCGGATCAGGCCGTCCATCGACCGGGCTCGCCTCAGCCCGCGCACGATCCGCGCCGTCGGATCGGACGCGCGCGTGGCGAAGAAGGCCAAGGCCGTCCTCGTGCTCACCACCGACGCCCGGGTCACGTTCACCTTCCGCAAGGCGGGCGGCAAGGGCAAGCCGGTACGCCTGGTGGAGAAGCTCGACGCCGGTCGCAACGTCGTCGCGATCCGTGCCCGGCTGAGCGCCCGCAAGGTGCTGGCGCCGGGCCGGTGGAAGGTCGTCGTGACCGCGAAGAACAAGGTCGGCACCAGCCCGAAGGAGAAGTTCCGCCTCCGGGTCGTGCGCTGATGGCGCGCTTCCGTTCGGTGGACACCTACCCGCACGAGGGCTTCCCCGACCGCGTGTGGGGGTCCCATCCGCAGGGCCCCGGGTCGGCGGTGCACGACGCGTTCCTCCGGGCCGCGCGTCCGGTGATGCCGCTCTACAGCGATGGCCTCGCGAGCCTGGGCATGGAGGGTCCACGAGCCGAGCTGCGGCTCGCCCTGGCGGAACCGATCGATCCCAGCGCGTCGGGCGTCCGTGTGTCGGTGTGGAAGCGCGAGCCGGACGACGGCCCCGAGCGGGCCTTCGCCACGCTCTGCCCGGGGGCGGGCCTGCTCGACGCGCGCGGTCGGGCCGCGCTGGTGCTCGACGTCGTGCACGCCGCCGTGCGGAGGCTTGCCGAGGCCCGCGGGTGGGATCCCAGTCGCCTCGACGCCTGTCGCCAGCACGTGGTGGAGCAGGACTTCACCTACCGCTGGGACGGCCCATGGAAGTCCAGCCCTGACCGACGGCACCAGGCGCGGGCCACCTACCGCCTGGACGAGCCCGACGGCTTCGGTCGCGTGCGGCTCGAGGTACGCCGGCGCGGCGAGGGGGGCAGCATCCTCACCAGCACGCCCGCGGTCGCCTCCTGCGTGGCCTCCCGGTTCCGGGACAGCGCCGCGACGCTGGGGTGGTCGGACTCGTCGAGTGTCGGCCTCACGCCGCTGGTCGGCCACGGTCCCCGCGGCGGAGCCGTGACGGCGCGGCTCGACGGCGGCTCGTGGACCGCGGTCGTGCGAGACGACGTCACGCCACGGCGACCGGGCGTCGGGATGGTGGAAGACCCCGACGCGCCGGTGCCCACAGTCGTCGCTGAGCTCGGCTGAGCCCGCCTCAGGCCCTCGTGACGGCGATCGCCAGGTCGGCCGCGTCGGCGTAGGACACCGACGTCGCGAGGGTCTCCTCCGCGAGGAGCGCCTCGTGGGTCCGGGCGGCGTCGAGGGTCTCGGCGGGCGCGGACAGGGTGAGCGCGATCCGGTCGGAGACGGCCAGGCCGGCGTCCTTGCGGGCCTGCTGGACCGCGCGCACCAGGTCGCGGGCGGTGCCCTCGGCCTCGAGCTCGGGCGTCACCTCGGTGTCGAGGACGACGAAGCCACCGCGCGGCAGCACGCCGGTCGCCGTACCTCCCGACGCGTCACCCGCCACCGTGTCGAGGGCGTACTCCCCCTCGACCAGCGCGAGCCCGCCGGAGGTGACGGTGCCGTCCTCGGCCACCGACCAGTCGCCGGTCTTCGAGCCCTTGATCGCCAGCTGCACGTCCTTGCCCAGGCGCGGGCCGGCCGCGCGGGCGTTGACGGTGAGCCGCTGCTCGACGCCGTACGACGCCGCCTCGGGGGTGTCGAGGTCGAGGAGCCGGACCTCCTTGAGGTTGAGCTCGTCGGCCACCAGCCGGTCGAAGCCGGTGAGGCCCGACGCGTCGGGCACGACGACCGTCAGCGACTGCAGGGGCAGCCGGTTGCGGAGGTTGGCGGCCTTGCGCAGCGCCGAGCCGGCCGAGCAGACGTCGCGGACCGCGTCCATCGCGGCGACGAGCGCCTCGTCGGCGGGCAGGTCGTCCGCAGCGGGCCAGTCGGTGAGGTGGACCGAGCGCTCGCCGGTGAGCCCGCGCCAGACCTCCTCGGTGGTCAGCGGCATCAGCGGGGCGGTGACGCGGCAGACGACCTCGAGCACCGTGTAGAGGGTGTCGAAGGCGTCGGCGTCCTCGTCCCAGAAGCGCTCGCGCGACCGCCGGATGTACCAGTTGGTGAGCACGTCGAGGAAGCTGCGCGTCGAGTCGCACGCCGCGGCCACCTCGTAGTTGTCGAGCTGGTCGGTCATCGCGGCGACGTAGTCGCGCAGCTTGGCCAGGATGTAGCGGTCCATCGGGTCCGCGCTGTCGGTCCGCCAGGTGGCGTCGTGGCCGCTGCCGTCGCCCGCCGCGTTGGCGTACAGGGTGAAGAACGACCAGCTGTTCCACAGCGGGATCAGCACCTGTCGCACCGAGTCGCGGATGCCCTGCTCGGTGACGACGAGGTTGCCGCCTCGCAGGATCGGGCTCGACATGAGGAACCAGCGCATCGCGTCGGCGCCGTCGCGGTCGAAGACCTCGCGGACGTCGGGGTAGTTGCGCAGCGACTTCGACATCTTCTGCCCGTCGTTGCCCAGGACGATGCCGTGGCTCAGGCACGTCGAGAACGCCGGGCGGTCGAAGATCGCGCCGGCCAGGACGTGCATCGTGTAGAACCAGCCGCGGGTCTGGCCGATGTACTCGACGATGAAGTCGCCGGGGAAGTGGTTGTCGAACCAGTCCTTGTTCTCGAACGGGTAGTGCACCTGGGCGAACGACATCGAGCCCGAGTCGAACCAGACGTCGAGGACGTCGGTGACGCGGCGCATGGTGGACTTCCCGGTGGGGTCGTCGGGGTTCGGGCGCGTCAGGTCGTCGACGTAGGGCCGGTGCAGGTCGGGGTTGCCGTCCTGGCCGAGCGGCAGGCGGCCGAAGTCGCGCTCGATCTCCTCGAAGGAGCCGTAGACGTCGATGCGCGGGTAGTGCTCGTCGTCGGACTTCCACACCGGCACCGGGCTGCCCCAGAAGCGGTTGCGGGTGATCGACCAGTCGCGGGCGTTCTCCAGCCACTTGCCGAACTGGCCGTCCTTGATGTGGTCGGGCACCCAGCGGATGTCCTGGTTGAGCGCGATGAGGCGCTCCTTGACCTTGGTCACCTCGACGAACCACGACGAGACGCCCTTGTAGATCAGGGGCTGCCGGCAGCGCCAGCAGTGCGGGTAGGAGTGGTCGTAGGTCTCGCGGCGCACGAGCACCGTGCCGGGGGTGACGCTCCCGGTCTCGCCGGTGCCGGTCGTGGCGGCCTTGAGGTGGTCGATGACCTGGAGGTTGGCGTCGAAGACCTGCATGCCCTCGTAGTCGGTGACCGGGAAGGTGAAGCGGCCGTCCTTGCCGACCGGCATGACCGCCTCGATGCCCTCGCGGTCGGTGACGACCTTGTCGTCCTCACCGAAGGCGCCGGCGGTGTGGACCAGGCCGGTGCCGTCGGTGGTCGTGACGAACTCGGCGGGCACCAGGCGGAAGGCACGCTCGTGGCCGGCGTAGTAGGAGAACGGCGGGGCGTACTCGAGGCCGATCAGGTCGGCGCCCGTGCCGCGCCAGGTCACCGTGGGCTCGTCACCCAGCTCGCGGGCGTACGACGCCAGGCGGGCCTCGGCGATCAGGTAGCGCTCGGTGCTGCCGGTGGGGCCGTCGGACTCGACGACCACGTAGTCGATGTCCTCGCCGACCATGACGGCGAGGTTGCTCGGGAGGGTCCACGGCGTCGTCGTCCAGACGAGGACCTTGACGCCCTTCATCTCGCCCTCGGTCGTCACGTCGTAGCCGACGGTGACGGCCGGGTCCTGCCGCATCTGGTAGACGTCGTCGTCCATCCGCAGCTCGTGGTTGGACAGCGGCGTCTCGTCCTGCCAGCAGTAGGGCAGCACCCGGAAGCCCTCGTAGACCAGGCCCTTCTCGTGCAGCTGCTTGAAGGCCCACATGACCGACTCCATGAAGTCGGGGTTCATGGTGCGGTAGTCGTTGTCGAAGTCGACCCAGCGCGCCTGGCGGGTGACGTAGTCGCGCCACTCGCCGGTGTACTTCAGCACCGACTGGCGGCAGGCCTCGTTGAACTTCTCGATGCCGAGCTCGACGATCTCGTCGGTGGTCTTGATGCCGTTGAGCCGCATCGCCTCCAGCTCGGCGGGCAGGCCGTGGGTGTCCCAGCCGAAGCGGCGCTCGACCTTGTGGCCGCGCATCGTCTGGTAGCGCGGGATCAGGTCCTTGACGTAGCCGGTGAGCAGGTGGCCGTAGTGCGGCAGGCCGTTGGCGAACGGCGGGCCGTCGTAGAAGACGAACTCGTTCTCGCCGTCGGCACCGGCGTCGCGCTGCTCGACGCTCGCGCGGAAGGTGTCGTCGGACTCCCAGTAGGCGAGCACCGCCTCCTCGATCGCCGGGAAGCGCGGGCTGCTCGCGACGGTCGTGGCATCGGTGTGCGAGACCTTGGGGTAGGTCATCTGGGGTGCTCCTCGCGGTGCGTCGTGTCTCGGTCTCCTGACACGAGGACGACGTCTGCCGCGGTACCACCTCGCTTGGGATCCGGGGATCCCCGCTTCGTTGCGGCTGTGTCGGGCCGTACCCGTCGGGTTCTAGTGGGGTCGCGGCCGGATCGCCGTACCCGTTCTTCCCGAGGCTCGCCGCTGATGACGGCTCAGACGCCTGCGGCGATCGTACGGCGCGCGGTCGGGCGGGCGTCAATCGGATTGCTCGTCGGAGGGTGGTGGGCCTGCGGCGGGGTAGTCCAGTGGGCTCCTGCTGTCGGTAGTCCTCTGTCCCGTCCGGGTAGTCCAGTGGCCTTCTGCAGCGAAACCGGGCCGTCAGCGACAGAAGCCCACTGAACTACCCGGGCGTGACGACAGGAACCCACTGGACTACCCGGGAAGCACGACGGTGGCGCGCCAGATGGGCTCAGGCGGCCCTGCGGTAGCGGAGGTAGCGGCGCTTCTCGAGGTCGGAGAGTGCGCGCCGCCGGGACGACCGTCGTCGTCGGCGTCCACCAGGGCGGCGGGCGGACGGTCCACAGCCCGCCGCGAGGTCGCGCCCGGCGGGCGGCTGCCTGGAGCCGGCCACTGAAGTCGTCGAGGTCGGCCCAGTCGCTGGCGAGCATCGTCACGACCTCGAGCCCGAGGTCGCGATAGGCGGACTCCTGCTTCTCGTCGGTCGAGGCACCGACGAGGGTGAGGTGGTCCGCCCCGTTGTAGAGCCCCAGCAGCCCCAGCTGTGGCGAGATGAGGTCGGGAGTGCCCACGTGCACGCCATCGAGGGTGAAGACGGGGGTGTTGCACAGCGGCCGGGGCAGTCCAGCCCGCCTGGTCCATACGCCGCGCATCTTCGTCTCGCGCGGCGACCACGAGTTCTCGTCGGCTTCCGCCGCCGCGTCGCGTGCCTGCTGGATGCCGGTCACCGGCCCCAGCGCAGAGACGTACGCCGCCACCTCGCTGATGCTGACCGAGGTCGGAGTAGCACGCCATGTCGAGCGCCACCACCGCGTCGCCCAGCCCACCGGCGTACCGCATCTCGTAGGTCACCGAGCGGACGTGCGAGGTGAGGGGGACGCCGTCCACCACGACGATCTCGGCCGGGTGCAGGAACTCCTGGCTCACGACCCACCCGGGCTGCGCCGCGATGTGTCGTCGCGCGACGAGGTCGACGTCGCGGTGCGTGGCGCCATCCGTCGTCCCGTCGAACCACCGCGCCCCCACCCAGTCCAGGGCCGCCCAACCGGTGACAGCCTCGTCGTCGCGAAGTACGGCACTGGCCTCGAGGGTGCGCTGGTGCGAGGTGGTCGGGACGTCGGCCGGGACGTAGAGCCCACGGCTGCTCGTGCGCCACCGAGGACCGCGCGCCGCTCCTGGCGTCGGCCCCAGCACTCCCCCAGGGTCTGCTGGCACCGGGGCGACGAGGCCCTGACGAGCACGGTGGGACTGCGACGGGTTGGACATGCCGTCACGCTTCCCTTTCGCGCAGGGGTCGCACCGGCTGTCCACAGGTCTGTTTCGGGGCCAGCCTGTCGGCCTGTCGGGGTAGTCCAGTGGGCTTCTGCGGCGAAACAGGCCCCAGCGGAGCAGAAGCCCACTGGACTACCCGAAGTGGGCAGCAGAAGCCCACTGGACTACTCCGGGGCAACGGACCGGCGGACCACGACCACAACGTCAAAGAAACTTGACATCACTCCTCTCGCCCGCCACCCTCATGTCAAAGAAGTCATACATCACCGAGGGGGACCCATGACCGAGACCCGCACCACCTGGCTCGTAGCAGGAGTGGTCGGCGTCGCGCTCGCCGCGCTGACCGGCACCATCGCGGCGTACGCCCAGACCGGCGGAATGGACGCCCTGCGGCTGGTCACCTTCGGCGTGATGTCGTTGCCGTGCTGGATCGGGGTGATTTCCCTGCTGCGCTCGAACGAGGAGCGGCCGGAGCACAACGACGAGTCGGTCGAGATGCAGTGGATCACGCACGCGACGAGCGGCGCCTTCCTCGACCTGCTGCTCGTGCTCGGCATCGCGACGACGGCCAGCGCGGTGCTCGGCACGGATGCCGTCCCCACCGTCGCCTTCGTCGTGGTCGCCATGGCCGACGCCGCCGCCCGCTACGCGATCCTTCAGCGCCGGGAGGGCTGATGGACAACGCGCTGCGTGTCCTGCGCGAGCGCGAGGCGATGTCGCAGGCCGACTGCGCGGTGGCGCTGGGCGTGACCCGGCAGACGGTCATCTCGATCGAGAAGGGGCACTTCGATCCCCGACTGTCACTGGCCTTCCGCATCGCGGCGCTCTTCGAGGTGCGTGTGGACGAGGTCTTCACCCCGGAGGACTGATCGGGCGGATCTCGCTTGCATGGTCCCCGTGCCGGGAGGTTGGGTGGC
>CAWCHD010000014.1:0-22201 GCA_963795275.1 uncultured Actinomycetota bacterium | reverse complement strand
GCCGGAGCAGGACAACGTGAGCTGGCTGCGTCGGGGCGACGGCCTGCGCATCGGCCTGGGGCGTCGCCGCCCATCTCGACACCTCCGGGCTGACCCGCTCAGCGACGCGGTGAAGTCGTCGTCGAGACGATCGGGCGCGCCGACGTCGTCGACGAGGTCGGCGAGCCCGGCTCCGGCCCCGTCTTCTTCGGCGCCTTCGCCTTCGCCGACGAGCCCGGCGACTCCGTGCTGGTCGTCCCCCAGGTCGTCGTCGGGCGGCGCGGCGACCGCGCTCGCTGACGACGCCTCGGTCGACGCCCCGACCTCGTGCCCGCACCGGCCCCCCGCCCGCCGGTCGGGCTCACCTTCTCCGACGGCGCCCGCAACGGCGAGGAGTGGATGTCGGTCGTCGCGGACGCGGTCGCCCGCATCACCTCGGGCGCGCTGGAGAAGGTCGTCCTGGCGCGCGACCTGATCGCCACCACCGACGAGCCCCTCGACGTGCGCTGGCCGCTGCAGCGCCTCGCCCAGGACTACGAGATGTGCTGGACGTTCCACGTCGACGGCCTCTTCGGCGCCACCCCCGAGATGCTGGTGCGACGCGAGCGCGGCCTGGTCACCTCACGGGTGCTCGCCGGCACCATCCGGCGTACGGGCGACGACGAGCGCGACCTCGCCCTCGCCGCGACCCTGGCCCGCTCGTCGAAGGACCTCGAGGAGCACGAGTACGCCGTCCGCTCGGTCGCCGACGCCCTCGAGCCGCACTGCTCGTCGATGAACGTCCCCGAGGCGCCGTTCGTGCTGCACCTGCCCAACGTCATGCACCTCGCGACCGACGTGAACGGTGTCGTCCACGACCTCGCGACGTCGCTGCAGCTGGCCGAGTCGCTGCACCCGTCGGCCGCGGTGGGCGGCACGCCGACCGGCGTCGCGACCGACCTGATCCACGAGATCGAGGGCATGCCGCGGGACCGCTACGCCGGGCCGGTCGGCTGGATGGACGCCTCCGGTGACGGCGAGTGGGGCATCGCGCTCCGCTCGGCGCAGCTCATCGACGGCGGCGTCCGCCTCTTCGCCGGCTGCGGCATCGTGGCGAGCTCCGACCCCGAGGCCGAGCTGGCCGAGTCGCAGGCCAAGTTCGTGCCGGTGCGCGACGCGCTCGGCGGCCCCTCGGACTAGAGGTCCTCCCCCGGCGCCCGCCGGACGAACACCTGGCCCTCGGGCAGCAGGTTGGCCATGTGCCGCTCGACCATGCCGAGCCCGGCCTCGCTGTAGATGCAGTCGTGGATCCCCAAGGACCTCGGCGCGGCCACCTCGCGCACGAAGTCGACCGCCTCACCGACCTTGAGCCACGGGGCGCTGACGGGCGCGAGGAGGACGTCGACCGAGCGGCCGGGAGCGGTGAGCGAGTCGCCGGGGTGGTAGACGCTCGCGCCGCCCACCTCCAGACCGTAGCCGGAGTTGTCGAAGCGGGGGTAGTCGGTGGATGACCGCGTGCTTCTCGCCGATCACCTCGACTGCCGCACCCGCGACCTCGAGCCGGTCACCAGGTCGTACGACGGTGACGCGCTCGGCCACGTCGGGCGCCTCCTCGCGCAGCATCCGCTCCACCGCGGCGATCGTCCAGATCGGCACGTCGGTGTCGCGCAGGTGCGGAGGGTGCACGTGGTCGGCGTGCTCGTGGGTGATCAGCACGGCGTCGGCACCGTCCAGCGCGCCTGCGTCGGTGAAGGCCGTCGATGACGACGACACCGCCCTCGCCCTCGATCCGTACGCACGCGTGCCCGAGCTTGGTGATCCGCATGCCGACCAGACTAGGCCGCCCGACGCCGGGGAATGTCTGTCGATGTGCCGGGATCGTGTGACGGGTGGGGTCCACGGTTATGGTGATCCCGCCTCCGACGGGTGGAGTGCCCAGGGGAACACACCAATCGCACCCGACACGAAGAGAGTTCACATGTCTGCACGCCGCGTGCTCGCCGGCAGCGCACTCGCGCTGATCCTGCCCGCGTCCCTGCTCCTGAACACCGAGACGGGTTCGGCCACTGGCTCCGACTCCGCGGACGCGCCGCGTCGACGTCCGTCACCTCCAAGAAGGCCGGCCAGAAGATCCGCTGGAGGTGCTGCCCGCAGATCGTCCAGCCCGGGGAGCGCGCCGCCAGCATCAACGGGCCAAGGGCTGCGCGATCGCGACCATCAAGCCGGTCAAGGTCGGCCGCAAGGTGGTCCTCGAGCAGCTAACGGCTCGTCGTGGAAGAAGGTCGGCACCGCCAAGCAGGAGAAGTCCGGCAAGGCCTGCTTCAAGGCCGCCGTCTCCAAGGGCGGCCTGGCCCTGACCTACCGCGTCACCGCCCAGAAGCAGGGCTCGCTCAAGGCCGTGAAGAGCTCCAGCGTCGACACCTCGCGCTGGCTCACCCCGACCTTCACCGACGAGTTCAGCGGCTCGACCCTGAACCCCGTCTGGGGCATGCGCGGCCAGGACTACCAGCCGGACAGCAAGCGTGCCTGCTCGAAGGGCGACCCGTCGGCCGTCGACGTCTCCGGCGGCGCGCTGCGCCTCAGCGTCATCAAGGACAAGTCGCGCAGCGACAAGTGCAAGGCGGTCTCGCGCAAGCAGACCAAGAAGATCTCCTACCGCCTCAACGGTCACGTCGGCACCGACCAGGGCTTCAGCTTCCGCTACGGCGTCGCCTCGGCCCGCGTCAAGATGCAGAAGCTCCAGGGCCAGCACGCCAGCTTCTGGCTGCAGCCGGTCGGCGAGAACCAGCCGGGCAGCGACGGCCACGAGATCGACGTGATCGAGTACTTCGGCGACAAGCACCCGCAGGGTGGCCTGACGAGCTTCATCCACTGGTACAAGGGTCAGCGCCTGATCAAGACCGGCTCGTGGATCAAGAACTCGACGTCGTTCCTGCAGAACAAGCGCGACGGCTGGTCGAAGAACTACCACGTCTTCTCGGTCCAGTGGACGCCCAAGGTCATCATCTTCTACATCGACGGCAAGGAGACCTGGCGCACGTCGGCCCGCGTCTCGAAGACCCAGCAGTACCTCATCCTGAGCCTGCTCGCCTCGGACTACGAGGCGCTGGAGATGCCTGACAGCAAGCTCCCGCAGCACATGTACGTCGACTGGGTGCGCGTGTGGGAGACCCCGCAGCCCTGATCGACACCGCTTGACCACGCATCCGCGCGTTGGTCCCCGCTAGGGGACCAGCGCGCGGATTCGTTCGTCGAGGTCCGCGCGGTTGTCGCGGCGCACCCGGGCCTCGACGACCTCGATCCCGCCGTTGGGCATCGCCAGCGCCTGCTCGAGCTCGGGCAGGCCGGTGACCCTCAGGTGCGGCACGCGCGCTGCTGCGCAGAGGCTCGCGAGGTCGACGCCGTGCGGGGTGCCGAAGAGCGTGTCGAAGCGGTCGGCGTACGCCGGTGCCCCCTGCTCGAGGGTCGCGAAGATCGACCCGCCGTCGTCGTTGACCACGACGATCGTCAGGTCCGGACGCTCCTCGCGGGGGCCCAGGAAGAGCCCGGTCGTGTCGTGGAGGAACGTCACGTCGCCCATCAGCGCGATCGCGCGGGACGACTGCGGCCGGCCGAGGGCCGCGCCGATCGCCGACGAGATCGTCCCGTCGATGCCGGCCAGGCCCCGGTTGGCGACGACCTTGCGGCGCCCGCCGACCTCGTAGGGCGCGACCATGAGGTCGAGGTCGCGGACCGGGTTGGAGGCACCGAGGACCAGCAGTCCCCGCCGGGGCAGGGCACGGCTGACGGCACCGGCGACCTCGTGCGGGGTGAGGTCGGGCTCGGCCGCGAGGAGCCGGTCGAGGGCGCGGGAGGTCTCGCGGTCGGCGTCGTGCCAGGCGGCGGCCCAGGCGGGGTCGTCAGGGCCGTCGACGTCGACCTGGTCGACCTCGCGGGCGACGGCGAACGGTCGGTCGGGCCACATCCCGACGTGCCGGACGGCGACCACCTCGACGTCGTCGCGGGCGAGGAGCCGCGACACCGGGCGCGAGAGGGTCGGGTGGCCGAGGACCACGACTCGCTCGACGCGGCCGCCGAGGTCGCCGCCGAGGAGCAGCCGGTAGGTGCGGATCACGGCGTCACCCGTGCGGCAGCCGCTCGACGGCTCGGCCAGCAGCGGCCAGCCGGCCTTCTCGGCGAGCACCCGGGCCGGCGGGCCGGCGTCGTCCCCGGCGACGACCACCGTGCGCGGACCGAGGTCGAGCCGGACGGACTCGCGTGCCGGTGCCGGGAGCGTCGTCGCCCACGTCGGCACCTCGCCGCCGTCCCAGCCGTCGTCGTCGGGCAGGAGCGGGTCGTCGAGCTGGACGTTGAGGTGGACCGGGCGCCGCCCGTCGTGCCCACGCAGGAAGGCGAGCAGCTCGTCGAGGCCGGCCTCCCCCTGGCCGGCCGCGACGTCGAGGGTCGGCGCGAAGGCGCCGAAGATCCCGACCTGGTCGGTGGTCTGGTTGGCGCCGGTGCCGCGCAGCCGGGCCGGTCGGTCGGCGGTGACCACGACGAGCGGCACCCCGGCGTGCGCGGCCTCCATCACGGCCGGCAGCAGGTGCGCCACGGCGGTGCCGGAGGTGCAGACGACGGCGGCGGGGCGGTGGCTCGTCCTCGGCCAGGCCGAGCGCGAGGAAGGCAGCGGTGCGCTCGTCGATGCGGGTGTGCAGCCGCAGCCCGGGATCGGTCGGCGTGGTCGGACGCTGGGCGTCGTAGAGCGCGAAGGAGAGCGGGGCGTTGCGCGACCCGGGGGCCAGGACCGCCTCGCGCACGGCGGCCCCGCGGAGGGCCGTGACGACGGTGCGGGCGAGCTCGGTGGAGGGGTTGCTCACGAGGAGCGATCATTCCCTACCGCGTCGAGCCGCCGCCGCCAGTGGTCGACCCGGTCGTCCGGCGCCGCGAGCCGGGCCAGGGCGGCGTGGTCCACCTCGGGCGTCGTGACCGGCAGCATCCCGTCGACCGGCAGCAGCGGGTCGAGCGCCACGTCGTCGGTGAGCAGCTGGACCGTCGCGAGCCCGCAGGCGTGGTGGAGCTCGGGCAGGGCGGCCGCCAGCGCCACTCCGGCGGCGATGCCGACGCTGGACTCGACGGCGCTCGAGACCACGACCGGGAGGCCGATGTCCTCGGCGATCCGCAGGCAGGCGCGCACGCCGCCGAGCGGCTGCACCTTGAGCACCGCGATGTCGGCGGCCTCGAGGTCGCGCACGCGGTAGGGGTCCTCGGCGCGCCGGATCGACTCGTCGGCGGCGATCGCCACGTCGACGCGGCGGCGTACGACGGCGAGGTCCTCGACCGGCATCACGGGCTGCTCGACGTACTCCAGCCCACCGGCAGCCCGGTCGATCGCGACGATCGCGCGCACGGCCTCGTCGACGTCCCAGGCACCGTTGGCGTCGACCCGGATCAGCCCGTCCGGGCCGAGCGCGTCGCGGACGGCCTCGACGCGGGCGAGGTCGTCGGCGAGCGTCTGGCCCCTCTCGGCGACCTTGACCTTGGCGGTCCGGCAGCCTCCCGCCACGACGATCGCGTGGGCCCGCTCCGGGTCGGTGGCCGGCACGGTGACGTTGACCGGGACCTCGCTGCGCAGCGGCTCCGGCCAGCCGACGTCGGCGGCCTCGCGGGCGCACGCGAGCCACGGCCGCGAGGTGGCGTCGTCGTACTCGAGGAAGGGCGACCACTCCCCCCAGCCGGCGTCGCCGCGCAGCAGCACGCCCTCGCGCACCGTGATGCCGCGGAAGCGCGTGCGCAGGGGGATCGCGAAGACGTGCAGCGGGGTGCCGTCCGGCATCAGGGCCCGGCCTGGAGGCCGGCCTGCAGGCCCTGCCGGTCGACCTTGCCGTTGGGCAGCGTCGGGAGGCTGGAGGCGCGGAGCAGCTCGCGCGGCGCCCACGACCGGGGGTGGACCTCGCTCACCCAGTCGCGCAGCGCGGCGTCGCTGGCGGTGCCGCACGACGACCGCGACGACCTTCTGGCCCCACTCGGCGTCGGGCACGCCGAAGACCTCGGCCTGCTCGACCTGGAGGTGCGCGCGCAGCCGCTCCGCGACCAGGGCGACCGGGATCTTCACGCCTCCGCTGATCACGACGTCGTCGATGCGGCCGACGACCCGGAGCCTGCCGTCGTCGTCGATGCGGCCCTCGTCGGAGGTGAGGAACCAGCCGTCCTCCACCGACGCCGCCGTGAGCTCCGGGTCGGACTCGTAGTGGCTGAAGAGCGTGGGGCCGGAGATCCGCACGCGGTTGTCGGTGCCGAGGCTGACCCGGACCCCGTCCAGCGGCACGCCGTCGTAGACGCAGCCGCCGGCCGTCTCCGAGGACCCGTAGGTGGCGACGAGGTTGACCCCCGCCTCCTCGGCCCGGCGGCGGTGGTCCGGGTCGAGCCCGGCGCCGCCGACCAGCACGGTGTGGCAGTGGCTGAGGGAGGCGAGCTGCTCGGGGTTGGCGAGGATCCGGTGCAGCTGGGTCGGCACGAGCGAGACGAAGGTGGGCGTGGTGCTGTGGTCGGAGGCGGCGGCGCGTCCGACGTCCAGGCCGTCGACGACGAACGGCTCGTGGCCGGCGACCAGGGAGCGCACGATCACCTGCACGCCGGCGACGTACGACGACGGCAGCGCGAGCAGCCAGCGACCCGTCTCGCCGAGCCGCCGGGCAGACGCCTCGACGCTCGCGAGCACCGCCCGGCGTGGGAGCACGACCCCCTTGGGCCTGCCGGTGGAGCCGGACGTCTCGATGAGCAGCGGGTCGGGGTTGTCGGCCTCGAGCCAGCGCGACAGCTGCCTGATCGCGACCGAGGGCTCGTCCGAGGGCCGCAGAAAGCTCACGCGGGCCACGCTAGTGGCTCCGCACCACGGGCGCGACGCCCCGGCACGGGCACCCCGTCATAGGCTCGCGGCATGAGTGCGTACTGGATCTGCGTCTACAAGGCCGTGCACGACCAGGACAAGGTGACGGCGTACGCCGAGCTCGCCGGTCCCGCGATCCGTGCCGGCGGCGGCCGCTTCCTCGCCCGCGGGAACCCCGAGGCGACCTTCGAGCTCGGCGAGGTGACCCGCACGGTGGTCATCGAGTTCCCCTCGGTCGACGCCGCGGTCGCGACGCACGACAGCGAGGCCTACCAGGAGGCGCTGCGCGCGCTCGGCGACGGCGCCGACCGCGACCTCCGCGTGGTGCCGGGCGCCGAGGGCTGACGATGTCCGACTGGCGCGAGCAGGTCGTCCACAAGGTCCGGGCGCTCGTCCTCGAGGCGGCGCCCGACGCGACCGAGGACGTGAAGTGGCGCAAGGCGTCCAACCCCGACGGCGTTCCGACGTTCTCCGCCGACGGCCTGGTCTGCACCGTCGAGACCTACCAGGACAAGGTGAAGGTCACCTTCGCCAAGGGCGCCTCCCTCGACGACCCGTCGCGGCATCTTCAACGCCAGCCTGGACGCCGGGACGCGCCGCGCGGTCGACGTCCTCGAGGGCGACGAGCTCGACGAGGACGCCTTCGTGGCGCTGGTGCGCGAGGCGGTCGCGGCCAACCGGGGCTGAACCGGGAACCGCCCTGCGGGGGAGGTCGATGACACCGGCTCCCGGCACAGTGGGCGGATGGCCGACCTGCGCGGGATCCTCGGACTGGCACTCCTGCTGCTCGTCGCGGTGGCGATGTCGAAGCACCGGCGCGGCATCCCGTGGCGCACCGTCGGGGTGGCGCTGGCCCTCCAGGTCGGCTTCGCCGCGCTCGTGCTGCGGTGGGGGCCGGGCAAGGACGCCCTCCAGTGGGTGTCCGACCGCGTCGCGACCCTGATCGGCTACGCCGACGAAGGGACGTCGTTCGTCTTCGGACCGCTGCTCGAGGTCGGCGACAAGGGCGAGACGATCTTCGCGCTGCAGGTGCTCCCGGTGATCATCTTCCTCGGTGCGCTGATCGGTCTCCTCTACTACCTGCGCGTCGTGCAGTGGGCGACGTGGGTGATCGGCGGCGCGCTCGCCCGGCTGCTGGGCATCAGCAAGGTCGAGTCGATGTACGGCGCGACGGTGATCTTCCTCGGCCAGAGCGAGGCGCCGCTGATGATCTCGCCCTACCTCCGCTCGCTGCGGCGCGGCCAGCTCTTCACGGTCATGACCGCGGGGTTCGCAGCGGCCGCGGGCTCCACCCTCGTCGGCTACTCGCTGCTCGGGGCGCCCCTCGAGTACCTGCTCGCCGCGACCGTGATGAACGCACCCGCGTCCCTGCTGATGGCCAAGATCATGTGGCCGGACAGCACGCCCGAGGACGACGAGCTCGAGGGCGCCACCCCGGTGGACGCCGACGACGACGCCGACGTCCGGTCGGTGCGCGACGAGGAGTCGAGCAACCTCATCGACGCCGTCGGCCGGGGCGCGCTCGCGGGCGCACGGATCGCGGTGACCGTCGGCGCGCTGCTCATCGCCTTCGTCGCCCTGATCGCCATGGCCGACGGCATCCTGGGTGCTGTCGGTGGATGGTTCGGCGCGGACGACCTGACGTTCGAGCGCATCCTCGGGTGGGGCCTGGCGCCGCTCGCGTGGCTGCTGGGCGTGCCGTGGTCGGAGGCGGTGCAGGCGGGATCGTGGATCGGCGAGAAGACCGTGCTCAACGAGTTCTTCGCCTTCGCGAACTTCGGACCCGAGGTCGACGGTCTCGCGCCGGTCACCGTCGCCGTCGTGACCTTCGCCCTCGCCGGCTTCGCCAACTTCTCCTCGATCGCCATCCAGATCGGCACGCTCGGCTCGCTCCTCCCGGAGCGCCGCGGGGTGGTGGCCCAGCTGGGCCTGCGTGCGCTGCTGGCCGGTTCCCTGGCCAACCTGGCCAACGCTGCGATCGCGGGGATCGTCATCTCGTTGTAGTCGGGCCGCGGCCCGCGCACGTCGGAGCCGCGGCGCTCCTGCGCAGTACTCAGGGATGACGGCTCATTCCGGCTCGTCGAGCACCAGCCGCTGTCCTCCGTCCACCAGCTCACGGCAGATGTCGAGGTGGCCGGCGTGGGTCGATGTCTCGACGAGGACGTGGAGCAGCACCTCGCGCAGAGTGGAGTACGGCGGCATGTCGTCCGAGATCGAGGCGGGCGGCTGGTCGATCGGCAGTGCGGCGATCACCGCTGTCGCCAACCGACACTCGTCGACGTAGGCCGCGATGATCTCGTCGTCATCCAGGTCCGCGGGGGCGACCCAACCGTCGTACCCCGACGAGATCTCGACCTGCTCCCCCGCCACCACCGAGCGGAACCACCACCGCTCCACGTCGTGGGTGAGGTGGTGCACGAGTCCGAGCGGCGTCCAGCCGGACGGGACCTGCGCGGCGCGGCGGGCCTCCGGCGGCATCGCCTCGACCTGCTGGACGACGTGCCGGCGCGTGCTCTCGAGCCAGCCGATGAGCTCGTCGCGGGTCGTGTCATCACTCACCGTCGCAGCACATCACATGCCGCGTCCAAGCGTCAGCGCGCGTCCGGCGCCGGCTCGGGCGCGCCTGTGGCCCGATCACCGGGTGGGTGTCGGGCTGCGGGGCGGTCAGGTTCGTCGGCGACGCGTGGCGGTGGTGCGGGGCGCGGCTGCTGCGGGGTCGGTCGTGACCCGAGTGCCGGTGGGCAGCGTCCACTCGTAGGACCCGTCGGGCAGGCGACGGTAGGTGAAGTCGCCGAACGTCTTGGCACGGTGGTGCCTGCGGCACAGGGGCGCGAGGTTCCCCATGTGGGTCTGGCCGGGCGGTCCGCCGTCGTCGAGCGGGACGTAGGGGTCGATGTGGTCGAGGTCGCAACGCCTCAGCCGGCCGTCCGCAACGGGGGAAGACACACGTGGTGTCGCGGTACCGGACCGCGGCGGCCATCCGGGCCGGCGGGTCGTGCCGGTCGACGGGCGGGTGGGCTGCGGGGTCGAGGTCGACGACGGGCTTGATCGTCACCGTGCCGGCCGTCAAGAGCCACGACCGCAACCGGCCGACCAGGACGGGACCGAGCTTGGGCGAGTGGGCGACACCGTGCGGGTCGTCGAGGAGGTCGCGGTCGGTGACGTGGAAGACCAGCACCACCTCACCCGCACCGCCTCCTGCTCCGCCGGACGCGGGACCAGTGGGCCGACGAAACGGGTTGGCCCGCTCGTGGGCGAGGTCCTCGGCCACACAGACGACTTCGGACTCTGCCTCGGACTCTGCCTCGGAATCTGAATCAGGCGAGGCACCAGCTGCCGCACCGGCGAGGAGGTCGAGGGCGGCCTGCGGATCAGCCAGCAGCCCGACCGCGTGGGCACGACGGACGTCCACGTCACCGGGGTGACCGAGCGTCCCGATGGTCGCAGCCATCGTCGACACGGTGTGGTCGAACGCGATGGCGTCGGCCTCGTCGAGGACCATGAACACCTCCCCCGTCCCCGGCGCACCCCGGTCGTAACGGACCTCGACCTTGCGGGTCTCGAGGGCGGCGTCGTGGTCGGCGATCGCCCGGTCCGGGTCGGCGTACAACCGAGCCTCGTGCACGAGCACGCCCACCCGGTGCGGGTTGAGCCGACGCGGCTGCCACGCCAGCAACCGGTCCGCGTGCGCGGCCGCCTCGACCGATCGAGGTCACGCGACTGCCGTGCTGCCTCCCGGCCCAGGTGGACCGGCACCCGGCCTGCACGCACCAGCCCCCACAGGAGCGGGAGCCGGTGGGCCAGGTCGAGGGCGTCGCCCAGCAACGCCAGCGTCGCCTCGTGCGACAGGTCGAGTGCCGCAGCGAGCTCGTGGACGCAGAACTCCGCCACCAACGGCGCCCCGGGACCCGCGATCGGAAGGGCCTGCTCCCCGAACATCACCGCCGCGTACGTCCCCGGCGTCGGGATCGCGTCCGGAGCGCCAACCCGCCGCCTCGTCCTGCATCACGCCACCGGGTGCGCGTGCGCCCAGTCAGCACCGACTCCAGCACCTCGACCTCCGCACGCCGACGGGCCGCCAAGGCCGAGGTCGCACGCTCCAGCACCAGCTGGGTGTTCGCCCGGCTGCTGAGAAGAGTGGTGGTGGACATGCATCCATGATCCCAGAGACCACCGACACCCTGACCTGCACAGACACATCTGTGGAGAACTATTTTCGAACAGGATGACGAGGAAACGGCGAGGGTCTCGATACGCCTCGCTCGTTCCTCGCTCCGGCTACTCGACCAACGACAGATCGCCCGTTCCTCGCTCGGCGCTCTCGCCTCGTCAATCGGCGGCCCGAGGGAGGGATCACACTGCCACGTCCGAAAATGGCAGGACGAGTGTCGGACCCCCGACGGAGAATGGTCCGCGATGCTCACCGCCCTCAAGAACTACGCCACACCGCCGTCGACGCTCGCCGGACGGCTGTCGCTGCAGTCGCTCGTCTTCGCCTCCGGCGACGGCGCCTTCCTCGCCGGCTCGGCGGTGTTCTTCACCCTGGTGGTGGGCCTGTCGCTGGGCCAGGTCGGCATCGGTCTCACCATCGCCGCGATCTCGAGCTTCGTCGTGGCGATCCCGATGGGCAAGCTGGTCGACCACTTCGGTCCCAAGCGGATGTGGTCCCTCAGTGCCGTGCTGCAGGGCGCGCTCTTCCTGGTCTGGCCGTTCATCGACAGCTTCCCGGAGTACGTCGCGCTGGCGGTGGCGATGGAGATCGCCGGCACCCTCGGCGGCACGGCCCACGGCGCCTACGTCATCGACGTGCTGCCGCCGTCGGAGCGCGTGGAGTCGCGGGCCTACATGTACTCCGCGCTCAACGTCGGCTTCAGCGTCGGCGCCTTCCTCGGTGGTGGCGCGATCGCCTTCGGCACCGACGTGCTGCGCTGGGCTCCCGTGCTGAGCGCCGTGCTCTTCCTGGCCAACAGCGTGGCCGTGCTGCGCCTGCCCGACGCCACCCACGACGTCCGCAGCAGCGAGCCGCGCGCGAAGCCCGAGGGCATCCCGGCCATCCGCAACCGCGCCTGGATCGCGGTGACCACCTTCACCGGCGTCATGTGGACCAACCAGGTGCTGCTCCACACGGTGATCCCGGTGTGGCTGGTCACCGAGACCGACGCACCCAAGGTGCTGGTCGCGATCCTCTTCGGCACCAACACGGTCATGTGCATCGTGCTGCCGCGACTGGCCTCGCGCGGCATCCACGACGTCGGCACGGCACTGCGCGCGGTCCGGTTCTCCTCGGTCTTCTTCGTGCTGACCTGCCTCATCACGTTGGCGACCCACCAGACCGCGGGGTGGCTGACGATCGCGATGTTCTTCCTGGGCCACGTCGTCCTCACGTGGGCCGAGCTCTTCCTCTCCGCCTCCGGGTGGACCCTCGAGGCCGAGCTGATGGACCCGCGGCGACGCGGTGACTACCAGGGCGTCGCCGAGCTCGGCGGCACCCTCGGCCGGCTTCTGGGCGCCCGCGGTCTACGGCTTCCTGGCGATGCAGTGGGGCGCCTTCGGCTGGCTCACGATCGCGGCCATCGTCGTCGCGGCGGCCGGGGGCCTGCACGTCTCCGCCCACGCCGCCCGGCGCTTCCTCGAGGAGCACGTGCCGGCCGACGTGCTGGCCGACGCCCGGGCCGACGCGCCCGACCCCGAGGACGAGGCGGCGGGCGGTCCGCCCTCGATGCTCGACCCGGACGCGCCACTGCCAGAATCCACCGGTGACCTCCTCCGCTGACTGGATCGCCGGCGCCCGTCCGCGCACCCTCCCCGCCGCCGTCGCGCCCGTCCTCGCCGGCACCGGTGTGGCGGCGTACGTCGACGACGCCGTGCTGGTGGAAGGCCCTGCTCGCCCTGGTCGTCAGCCTCGCCCTGCAGGTGGGGGTCAACTACGCCAACGACTACTCCGACGGCATCCGCGGGACCGACGCCGACCGGGTGGGACCGATGCGCCTCGTCGGGTCCGGCACGGCGACGCCTCGGGCCGTGAAGGCCGCCGCGTTCGCCGCCTTCGGTGTGGCAGCCGTGGCCGGCCTGGTCCTCGCCGCGACGACCGCCTGGTGGCTGGTCGCGGTCGGCGCGGTCTGCGTGGTGGCTGCGTGGTTCTACACCGGCGGGGACACGCCCTACGGCTACCTCGGCCTCGGCGAGGTCATGGTCTTCGTCTTCTTCGGCCTCGTTGCGGTGATCGGCACGACCTACGTCCAGACGGAGTCGTGGGAGTGGGCCGCGCTCTACGCCGGCATCGGCATCGGGGCGCTCGCCTGCGCGATCCTGGTCGCCAACAACCTGCGCGACATCCCCACGGACACCGTCGCCGGCAAGCGCACCCTCGCCGTACGCCTGGGCGACGAGCGCACCCGCTACCTCTACGCCTTCCTCGTCCTGGTCGCCGCCGCCGCGGTGGTCGCGGTGGCTGCCGCCACGACGTGGTGGGCGCTGCTCGGCCTCGTCTTCCTCGCCCGCGCCGCCGCCCCGACGAGGTCGGTGCTCGGTGGTGCGTCCGGGCCGGCCCTGGTCCCGGTGCTCGCCGCGACGGGGGCCTCCGAGCTCGTGTGGTCGGTGCTCGTCGCGCTGCCCCTGCTGGTCGTCTGAGACTTCGCGGAATCCACCGGCCTCACCACGAGTGGCATGGGATCCTCGACCCATGTCCCAGCAGCAACCCGACGAGACCGCAGGCCTCGACGAGTTCGTGCAGAGGCAGGTCGCCGACGCCGTACGCCGTCGGCGTGCGCGGGAGGACGCCGACTCCGTGCTGCGTGCCTCCACCCTCGCCTCCGACACCGATCGCGACCTCACGACCCAGGTGCTCAACCAGGCCTTCGCCGAGGGTCGCCTGACGTCCGAGGAGCACGCCGACCGCACCACGCGCGCCTTCACCGCTCGCACGCACGGCGACCTCGACCAGGTCCTGTGGGGACTGCAGGTGCCGACGGCGCCGCTCCCGCCCGCCCAGCAGGCACGCAAGGTGGTCTTCTGGATCGTCACGGTGATCACCTCCCCGTTCCTCCTCATGGGCGCGGCCTTCGCCCTGGCGGGGAGCGACCTCGGCGACCACGTCTTCGGCATCGTCCTGCTCACGCTCTTCGCGCCCGGCCTCCTCGCGCTCCACCGGTGGGCGTGGCCCAGGACGCGGTCCTCGCGCTGGTCGCGCCTGCGCTGAGCCGCTAATCCGTGGCCGCCGGTCGCTGGTCCTCACTAGCGTCGCCCGCGTGGACTACGACTTCGCGCACCTCGACCTCCGCGACGACTCCGAGGACGCGGTCGCCCGACGGCGCGGCTGGATCGGCGCGGTGCTGCGCGGCTTCCGTGACCCTCGGCCCGACGACGACCTGATCGAGAAGTGGGTCGGTCACTACCGCACCGACGACGTCGCCGTGAGCGGCGCCTGGCTGCCGGAGGGCGAGTTCGGCGCCGGCCCGATGCCGGTGGCGACGTACGCCAGCCTCGACAAGACGCTCAACGCCGGCCGCGAGCTCCTCCCGCTGCGGATGATCACCGACGTCACGACCAGCGCCAGCCACCGCCGCCAGGGACTCCTCCGTCGCCTCATCGAGGACGACCTGGCCGACGCCGTCGCGCAGGGCGTGCCGATGGCCGCCCTCACCGCGTCGGAGGCGACGATCTACGGCCGCTGGGGCTTCGGCCCGGCGACCTTCCGCACGGGCATCGAGGTCGACACGACGCCCGGCTTCGCCCTGCGGTCCTTCACCGACCCGGGCCGCGTCGAGCTGGTCGAGCCCGCCGACGCCTGGCCCCACGTGAAGGGCGTCTTCGACACCTTCCACGCCCGCCAGCGCGGCTCCGTCGAGTGGCCGGCCCAGTACGAGGACATCCACACCGGTGCGTACGACTTCAACGACGGCGGGCCGAACAAGAAGATCCGGGCGGCCGTGCACCTCGACGCCGGGGGCCGGGTCGACGCCTTCGTGATCTTCAAGCACGGCGAGGAGAACTCGGTCCGGGTCGAGGAGATGATCGCGCTCACCACCGACGCGCAGCTCGGGCTCTGGTCCTTCCTCGCCGGCATGGACCGCATCACGAAGGTCACCTTCAACCTCTTCCACCCCGACGACCCGCTCCCCTGGGCGCTCACCGACCTCAACCGCGTGAAGACCACCGAGGTCCAGGAGTTCCTGTGGCTGCGTGTCCTCGACGTGCCGCGGTGCCTCGCCGCCCGGCCGTGGGCGGACGACGGCACCGTCGTCCTCGAGGTCGACGACCCGCAGGGCCACGCCTCCGGCCGCTTCGAGCTCACCACGACCGCCGGGGTCGCGACGGTCGCGGCCACCGACCGGCCGTCCGACGTCCGGGTCACCGCGGAGACGCTCGGCTCGCTCTACCTCTCGGCCGTGCCCGTCCTCCACCTGCACCGCGCCGGCCGGGTCGGCGGCACGGACGAGGACGTACGCCGGTTCGCGGGGATGGCCGACCTCGGCGAGGCGCCCTACAGCCTCACGGGGTTCTGAGCAGGCCCTCCAGCCGCTCGACCTCGGCGGCTGGTCCCGTCGACCGGCGCGTCCGGGGCGTCCACCTCGACGGCACCCCTGACCAGCCGCCACGTCCCGCGGACGACCCCGTCGACCAGGACCGGGGCGGCGCCGCGCGTCATCGACGTCCGGTGCTCCGCCGGCACCACCCACTGGTCCTTGGTGCCCGGCCCCATCACCCAGTCGTCCTTGCCGGGCAGCAGCACCACCGACGGCGCGGGCCGTAGGTCGACCAGGTCGGGCAGGTGCTCGGCGAGGACCCACCGGGTCTCGCCGTCGACCTCGACCTCCGCGAGCCGGTCGTGCACCTCGGCCCACCACCGCACCAGCCGGGACCGACCCGCGCTGAGGCCTCCGCCCAGCCAGTAGTGCAGGTGGTCGGGCTCGCAGGGCCCGTAGGCGTCGACGTACTCGAGCACGGCCTGCGGCCCGGCCTCGTCGAGCGGCGGGATCCCGGCCCAGGCGGGAGCGGCGGCGGGGCTCTGCAGCATCAACCCCTCCGACAGGTCGGGGCCGAGCACCACGTCGCCCTGCCAGCACAGCGGCTTGATGAGGGTGATGTTGGGCTCGGCGAGCTCCTTCGCCAGGTGGTCGAAACGGGTGCCCGTGACGGCGTCGGCGATCGCCTGCGGCGGGACCGGACCGGCGGCGACCACCTCGCGGACGAGCGCGCGCAGCTCGGGCCAGTCGTCGGCCCGGAGCCGGTAGTGCTCGACCCAGCTCTTCAGCGCCCACTGGCGTCCGGCCGACCGGACGGCGAGGTAGGCGCCGGCCGTCTCCGGCGCCATCACCTGGACCGACCCGCGGAAGGAGAAGGTCCGCAGCAGCCGACCGTCGTCGAGCGCGCGCTGCACCTCGCCGGGCGTCCCGGGGTCCGCCAGCCGGCGGCGGACGGACAGGTCGGGGTCGCTGGCGAAGACCGAGACGGCGCCCAGGGTGCGGACGACCTCGACGGCCGAAGCGGCTCCATCGACGAGGTGCTGGCGTCGCAGGCGCCAGGCGAGCGCCTGCTGCCGGGTGATCCTCGGGACCGCCATCGCTCGGGTCAGTCCGCGTCCTCGCGCGCCTTGCGCTCCTCGAACGCGGCGGCCGCCTTCGCGGCCCGCGTCTCCACCCGCCGGGCGAATGCCTCGCGCTGCCGGTCGAGGATGAAGAACGACCCGATGCCCGAGACGAGGAAGGCCAGCACGACGGCCCAGAACAGGTGGTAGGAGCCGCCGGAGAACAGCGCCATGAGGCCCACGACGATGCCGAACGACGCCAGGAACAGCACGATCCGCAGGACGGTGTAGACCACGAACTCCTTCACGGATCCAGACTAGGCGCGGCTGGCTACATTGGGGGAATGCTGAAGGTGCTGCTCGTGGTCGCTGCGATCGCGGTGATCGTGTGGGTGCTGGTCAAGCTCATGCTGCGGCGCCTCGACGGAGGCGGCGGCTCGGACGGCGGGTCACGCCCCCGGATCCTCGGACCCGACGACGACCCCGACTTCCTGCGCGGTCTCGACCGGAAGCCGAAGCCCGCTCCCAAGCCCGACGACGACTGACCGGTCCACGGTCTGCACGACCGCCGTGTCCACGCGGCCCCCGTCGGCGTACGAGTGCTGGCTCGTCGTGCTGAAGAAGTTGATGCCGATGAAGTTGAACCACAGCGTCGCCACGCCCACGAGCGCGAGGATCGCGGCCTTGCGGCCGCGCCAGCCGGCGGTCGCGCGGGCGTGCAGGTAGGCGGCGTAGACCACCCACGTGATGAAGGCCCACACCTCCTTGGGGTCCCAGTTCCAGTAGGTCGACCAGGCCTGGTGCGCCCAGATCGGACCGGAGATCAGGACCCCGAAGGTCCACACCGGGAAGCCGAAGGCGTGCATCCGGTAGGCGATCCGGTCGAGGACGGGGAGCTCGGGCAGGCGGGCGAGGTAGCCCGTCTCCTTCGTCGAGCGGCCCTTGAGGAGGTAGAGGGCCGAGGTGATCCCGCCGAGGGTGAACGCACCGGTCGCGATGCAGGCCGCGACCACGTGGATCACCAGCCAGTAGGACTCGAGCGCCTCGGTCAGCGGGGCGACGGGCTCGTAGAGCCACAGGACGTCGGCGAGCATCACGCAGAGCACGAAGCCGACGACGATCGGGCCGAGCCAGGCGAGCCGCCAGCGCTGCGTGGTGGCGAGGAAGAGCGCGACCACGACGAAGGTGCCGGTCAGGGTGAACTCGTACATGTTGCCCCACGGCACCCGGTTGGGGTCCGCGGCCATGCCGCGCCCGAGCAGCGCGACGAAGTGGGCGAGGGCGCCGATGCCGGTCAGCAGGACCCCGAGGCGACCGGCCATCTCGGGGCGGTGGGTGGTCTCGGGCGCGACGGCGGGACGGTCCTCGACCAGCGTGTCGCCACCGCCGACGGCGACCGCCTGCCGGACGGGCACGTCACGCAGCGCGGCCCACTGGACGGCGTACGCCAGGAGCGCGAGGAAGTAGACCACCCCGGCCGCTGCCACGCCCTGGTTGCTCAGGGTCTCCCACGCTTCGTCGGTCACGACCGGTCCTCTCTCAGTGCTGCCACGATGCTGTCGAGCTCGGCGCGGCCCGTCTCCGGGTCGCCGCCCGAGGAGCGGTCGAGCCGGGCCACCTCGACCAGTGTGCTCCCGTCGTCCTGACGCCGCGCACGCACCCACAGCCGACGCGGTCGCACGAAGAGCGAGCCGAGCAGGCCGAGCAGTGCGGTGACCACGCCGCCGAGGGCGATGAGCTTGCCGGGGGTGCGGCTGAGCTGGATCTTGTTCCAGCGCTCGAGGCCGTCGAAGGTCACGCTCCCCAGCCCGTCGGGCAGGGTGACGGTCTCACCGGGACGCAGGTCCATCCGGAAGGGCTGGCCGTCGGCCTTGCGCAGCTGGGTCGCCTTGGCCTTGTCGAGGACGTAGACCGAGGCGCCGGTGCCGTCGTCGAGGCCCACGTCGCCCGTCCAGACCTGGAGCGAGACCAGCGGGTCGATGGCGTTGCCGAAGGCCGACGACGGCATCGTCATGTTGCCGTCGTCGTCCTCGCCGAGCTGGAAGGTCGGGTAGAAGGTGCCCTCGAGGCCGATCTGGGTCGGCTGCGCGTCGGCGGCCTTGACCACGCCGAAGGACTCGAAGGTCTGCGGGTTGATCGGCAGGAAGGCGGTCGGGCCGCTCTGGGCGATGTTGCCGTTGCCGTCGCGGATCGTGATGACGGGCGCGTAGCCGTGCCCGATCAGGAAGACGTCGGTGCCGCCGATGGTGAGCGGGTGGTTGACCTTGAGGTCGTACTGCAACGTCTGGCCGCCGGGGTCGGTCTCGTAGTCGAGGTGGGAGACGAACTTGCGGGCCTGCCCGGCGCGGCGGCCCGTGGTCATCCAGTCGACGTCGAACGACGTGATGTCGAACGAGAACGGCTCCATCACCGCCGGGTCGAAGAGGCTGCCGGGGGCGAAGTCGTCGTACTGCGTGAGGGTGTTGGAGAAGCCGTAGTCCTTGCCGACGAACATGATGACGCCGCCCTTGTAGCCGAACAGGCTGCCGATCGCGACGCCGACCAGGACGACGATGACGGCGAGGTGGAAGAGCAGGTTGCCGGCCTCGCGCAGGTGTCCGCGCTCGGCGGCGACGGCGTCGCTGCCCGCGTCCCAGTCGACCCGGAAGCGGCGACGGCGGATGACGTCCTCGGCCCGGCGCAGGACGACGTCGGGGTCCTCGTCGGTGGTGTAGGACGTGCTCTCGGGGAGCCGCGAGAGGTGGCGCGGAGCCCGCGGCGGCCGGGCTCGCAGGGCGCGGGCGTAGACGAAGAGGCGCGGGATGATGCACCCGACGAGGGAGATCATCAGCAGGATGTAGATCGCGGAGAACCACACCGAGCTGTAGACGGAGAAGAGGTCGAGCCGGTCCCAGACCGGCGCGAGCCGCGGGTGGTCGTCACGCCACTGCGAGACCGCGAGCGAGTCGATGTCCTCCTGCGGGATCACCGAGCCCGGGATCGACGCGAGCGCGAGCAGCAGCAGGAGCACGAGCGCCGTACGCATCGAGGTGAGCTGGCGCCAGCTCCACCGGGCCAGGCCGCGCGCGTCGAGGTCGGCGGGCAGCGGGGTGGCCTGGCGGTCGTCGGAGGGACGTCGGTCGAGCTGGGTCACACCGGCACCCAGAACCCGAGGACGGCTCCCTGGAGCCACTGCACGAGCCGCTCCCACCAGCCGGTGAGCAGGAGGACGCCGACGACGATCATCATCACGCCGCCGAGGCGGACGATGAGCATCTGGTGACGGCGTACGACGGCGAAGGCGCGCGTCATCCGGCGGTAGGCCAGGGCCGCGGCGATGAACGGCATCCCGAGCCCGAGCGCGAAGACCGCGGACAGCACGGCGCCACGGGTCGCGGTGGCCTCGTTGACCGAGAGCACGTTGATCGCGGCGAGCGTCGGGCCCACGCACGGGGTCCAGCCGACCCCGAAGAGGAAGCCGATCACCGGCGCCGCGGCCAGGCCGACGGCGGGCACCCGGTGGATGCGCCAGTCGCGCTGGAGGAAGCCGAAGGCACCGAGGAACGCGATGCCGAGGAAGATCGTGATGACGCCGAGCACGACGTTGAGCTGGCGGGTGTGCACGAACAGCCACGCACCTGCGGCGCCGGTGAGGCTGCCGAGGAGCACGAAGACCAGCGCGAAGCCGAGGACGAAGAGGACCGCGCCGGTGACGAGGCGGCTGCGCTTCGCGTCCTCCAGGTCACCGCCGGAGATGCCGGTCGCGTAGGAGAGGTAGCCCGGCAGCAGCGGGATCACGCAGGGGCTGAAGAACGACACCAGGCCGGCGACGAGCGCGACGGGCAGCGCCAGGACGAGCGACCCCGACAGCGCGGTGTCGCGGAACCAGTCACTCACTGCTGGCTCCCTCGACGAGGGAGAGCAGGGTCTGGGTCGTCGGGATCCGGCCCTGGACGGACGCGGCCACGCGCCCCTGCTCGTCGAGCACCACCGTGCTCGGGATGGAGCGCGGGTTGAGCGTGCCGGCGAAGGCCAGCAGCGCCCGGCCGTCGGGAGCGAAGATCGAGGGGTAGGGCACCTCGTAGTTGCGGACGAAGGCCTGTGCCTTCTCCACCCCGGAGTCGCGGATGTTGAGGCCGAGGAAGGTGACCGAGTCACCGAGCTCGGCGGCCGCCTCGTTGAGGTCGGGCTGCTCGACCCGGCACGGCGGGCACTCCGACCACCACACGTTGACCACGACGGGCTTGCCGCGCAGGTCCGCCAGGTCCACCTGCGTGCCGTCGAGGTCGGTGCCGGTCAGCTCGACCGGTGATCCGCGGTCGACGGCCTTGACCTCCGTGGGCACGCCCTCTCCGGTGATGTAGCCCTTGTCACCGGTCCCGGACAGGCTCGAGCAGCCCGCCAGCGCGAGCAGGCAGGCAAGCCCCACGAGGGGTACGACGAGCGCGCGGAGGATCCTCAGGGCCGGTCCTCCTGCGGCGCTCCCCCGGCCGAGAACGGGGCGGAGCGGTCGGCGACCGGGATCAGGTCGCCGGCGGGCTCGGAGTAGCGCACCTGCACCATCCGGTCGTCGTCGAAGACGATGCTCGTCAGGGAGCACAGCGTGCACTGGCGGTTCTTGGGGTGGTGGAGGTAGCTGCGCTTCTCCAGGAACAGCCGCGTCGTCCAGATCGGCAGCTGGTGGGAGACCACCACGGCCTCGTGCCCGACGGCAGCGTCGCGGGCGTCGTGGACCGCGGCGACCATCCGCGCGGCGATCTCGTCGTAGGGCTCGCCCCACGACGGCTTCAGCGGGTTGTACATGAAGCGCAGCAGGTGCGGCCTCTTGACGAAGGTCAGGCCGCCCTCGGCGAAGCTCATCCCCTCGAACTTGTTGCTCGACTCGATCACCCGCGGGTCGATGACGGGCGTCAGGCCGCGCACCGCGGCGAGGGGCGCGCCCGTCTCCCGGGCGCGCTCGAGCGGCGACGTACGGATGTGCGTGATGTCGCGGTCGCCGATGGTGTCGGCGATCCGCTGGGCCATCCGGTTGCCGAGGTCGGAGAGGTGGAACCCGTCGCGGCGGCCGTAGAGCACGCCCTCGGGGTTGTGCACCTCACCGTGGCGCAGCAGGTGCACGATGGTCTGGACGCCCATCTCAGCGGCCTCCCTCGTCGACAGTGCCGGAGGCGGTCGCGGCGGCGAGCGCGGCGGCGGGGAGCGCGTCGATGATCGTCGAGATCGCGCGGTCGTCGTGGGCCGCGGAGACGAACCACGCCTCGTACGCCGACGGGGGCAGGTAGACGCCCTGGTCGAGCATCGAGTGGAAGAAGGCGGCGTAGGCCGCGGTGTCCTGCTGGGAGGCCTCGGCGAAGTCACGCACCGGCTGGTCGCGGAAGAACACCGAGAACATCGTGCCCGCCGCCTGCACGACGTGCGGGACGGACGCGGCCTCGAGGTGCTCGGCCACCGCGTTGCGGATGGTGAGCGCCGTCGCGTCGAGGTGGGCGTACACCTCCGGCGTCGCGAGTCGCAGCGTGGCGAGCCCGGCGGTGGTCGCGACCGGGTTCCCCGACAGGGTGCCGGCCTGGTAGACGGGCCCCTCGGGTGCGAGGTGGGACATGAGGTCGGCACGGCCGCCGAAGGCTGCGGCGGGGAACCCGCCACCCATCACTTTTCCGAAGGTCATCAGGTCGGGTACCCAGCCCTCGATGGCCCCATCCAGGCCCCAGCCGCCCTGCTCGGTGGCGCGGAAACCGGTCATCACCTCGTCGCTGATGAACAGCGCACCGTGGGCGCGGCAGGTCTCGGCGAGGAAGGCGTTGAAGCCCGGCGCGGGCGGGACGACGCCCATGTTGCCGGGGAACGCCTCGGTCATCAGGCAGGCGATCCGG
>CAWCHD010000013.1:0-12751 GCA_963795275.1 uncultured Actinomycetota bacterium | reverse complement strand
AAAACATCTAAATATCTCCTGTGACAAGGGCTGGAAGAGAAGACAAGTACCATTCACAACTCATCAAACATGAGTTGTGGATGTGTAAGTGTCAGAGTTGAAAAATTATCAGAAAACCCAATGATAAAGTCTGAGCGGGGAAACACAAGTTAAGGAAAAAGCCGCTTTTAGGATAACAAGTCACGGTATCCCATTTTCAAAAATATATCGGTACAACAAATTTGTTATTAACTTATGGAACGGGACGCCTCTTTTTACCCTAAGCAAGTCGCGTCGCCATGACAGCCCGTCACAAAGGGGGCCATAGCAACATTTAGATAGATAGACACCCCGGTGTCTCAGTGGGTCACCACTCCACACTCTTAGTGGTAAATAACCTAAATACTCAAAGCCAAGGGGGAACACTCCCCTCCGATGCCTCACAGGCTCCCCCCCCCCCCCGCAATGGCGACGCTTGTTGCCCAGATCATGCAAACAACCTTCCCCAGTATAGACGTTTGTAAAGCGGTACTGATAAGCGTTTCTGCCTTGATTCGGATTTGGTGTAAACAGTGCTAGAAGATCATCATGAATGATAGATGCACTATAATTGGCGTTTACATTTACTGAAAAGTCTTTGATAATACATGTATTGTAATGTATTTTGGCACAGTTTTGTAGCACATTTTTTACAACTTAATACTGCATGTAGCATGTGTACTTTTGTAAATTTTGGCAACATGTGTCACTTATATTTATCACAATTTGGTAGCACATGCAACTTGTATATTTTCTGCACAGTTTGGTAATATGTGTAACATGTTTATCTTTTGTCCGGTTCCGCCAAGCACAAGTTCTCTTCACCGTCAACGACGCCACCGGCGAAGTCGTAGGCCAGACGCAGAACGTGATCGACCTGACCACCGACGCCGACGGGTCGGGACCGGCACTGTGCCCGCCGAACTTCACGGCGGACCCCGCGACCACCGCGATGGTCGACGAACTGGGGCTGGGACCCTCGGCGCCCGATATCGTGTCGGGCAGGCGGCGGCCCGTTCCCGCCGTGCCGCGCCTCGCGGACGGCGCGACCGAGAACCGCGGTGGCGAGTCCACCCTCGGCAACCTCGTCGCCGAGGTGCAGCACTCGGCGACGTCCACCCCCGAGGCCGGCGCCGCGCAGATCCCTTCATGAACCCAGGCGGCCTCCGCACCGGACATGGCCGGATGCTCGGGCGGCTACCCGGCGAACCTGACCTACAAGCAGGCGGCCGTCGTTCAGCCGTTCGCCAACACGCTGGTCAACATGAAGCTCACGGGTGCCCAGATCAAGACGGTCCTCGAGCAGCAGTGGCAGCGTGACGACAAGGGCGCCGATCCCGACGCCGTCCGTTCCTGCGTCTCGGCACGTCCGACGGCTTCTTCGCCACCTTCGACGCCGCGCGGACCGAGGGTGACCGGGTCACCGGCATGTGGCTCAACGGCAAGGCCATCGAGCCCGGCACCTCCTACTCGGTCACGGTGAACTCGTTCCTCGCCAGCGGCGGCGACAACTTCCGGGTCCTCGCCCAGGGCGCCAACAAGCGCGACACCGGCAAGGTCGACCTCCAGGCGATGGTCGACTACATGGCCGAACGCCGCGAAGACGGGTGCCGCTCCCGGTGGACTACGAGCAGCGCCAGGTGGGAGTCACGTGGCCGGCCGACGCGCCGCGCTTCTACCGCATCGGTCAGGACGTCAAGCTCAGCGCTGTCGTCCCTGGCGATGACCGGCGTCGGCGGACGCCAAGGACGCCAGTGCTCGACGTCAAGGTCGGCGACAAGACGCTCGACCCCGACCCCGGTCGACAACACCGCTCGGCACCGACCCAGTTCGACGAGGCCGGCACGAGCGCCGTGTCGTGAAGCTCAAGGGCAAGACGCGCACGGGCAAGCAGGTGCTGACCTTCACCGGTCCCACCACCGGCACGACGTTCTCGCTGCCGATCGAGGTGCGCAAGGCCAAGGGCGTCCTCAAGGTCCGCACGAAGCCCGGGCCGCATCGTCCAGGGCAAGACCCGCACCAGGATCAAGATCAAGGCCTCGGCCCTCGGCCTCTCCAAGGTCACGGGCAAGATCAAGGTCAAGGTCGACGGCAAGGTCTACAAGCTGAAGCTCAAGAAGGGCAAGGCGTTCCTGCGCCTGGCCCGCTTCGGCAAGGCCGGCAAGAAGAAGATCGTGGTGTCCTACCTGGGCAACCGCAAGATCCGCGCGACCAAGGAGGTCGTGAAGATCAAGGTGCGTCGCGGCTGACGCAGTCCTGATCCGCAGCACCACCGGAGGCCCGGTCATCGTCCGCGATGGCCGGGCCTCCGTCCGTTCTACGCCGCTCAGCGCAGGGCGAGGGCCGCCTGCACGAGCGTGAGGTGGCTGAAGGCCTGCGGGAAGTTGCCCGCCATCCGGTCGTTCGCGGCGTCGTACTCCTCCGAGAGCAGCCCGACGTCGTTGGCCAGCCCGCAGAGCCGGTCCATCAGCTCCTCCGCGTCGTCCCTGCGTCCGGCGTGCGCCAGCGCGGAGACGAGCCAGAACGAGCAGGCCAGGAACGGGTGCTCGTCGCCTGCCAGGCCGTCGACGCCGGTCTGGGTGCGGTAGCGCAGCAGCAGGCCGTCGGCCATCAGGTCCTCCATCACCGCGCCGATCGTGCCGAGCACGCGCGGGTCGTCGCCCGGGAGGAACCCGACCAGCGGGATGGTGAGCAGGGACGCGTCGACCTCGCGGGTGTCGTAGTGCTGGGTGAAGGTGCCGCGCTCGCTGTCGAAGCCCTTGTCGAGGATCTCCTCGCGCACCCGGTCGCGCAGGTCGCGCCACCTCTCCACCGGGCCGTCGAGGCCGTGCACCTCGACCGCCCGGACGGCACGGTCGAAGGCGACCCACACCATCACGCGGGAGTGGGTGAAGTGCCGCTGCGGTCCGCGGATCTCCCAGAGACCGTTGTCGGGCTCGTCCCAGTGCTCGGCCAGCTCCTCGACCAGCGCCCGCTGCAGCGACCACGAGTTGCGGGTCTCGTCGAGGCCCGCCTCGCGGGCGAGCTCGAGCGCGATCATCACCTCGCCGAGCACGTCGTTCTGCCGCTGCGACGACCGCGCCGTTGCCGATCCGCACCGGCTTGCTGCCCGCGTAGCCCGGCAGGTGCGTCGACCTCGCGCTCGGGCAGCTGCGCGGCCGCCGTCGACGGTGTACATGATCTGCAGGTCCGCGGGGTCGCCGGCGACCGCGCGCAGCAGCCAGCGCCGCCAGTCGGTAGGCCTCCTCGGCGTAGCCCGCGCCGAGCAGCGACTCGAGGGTCAGCGCCGCGTCGCGCAGCCAGCAGAAGCGGTAGTCCCAGTTGCGCTCGCCGCCGAAGTCCTCGGGCAGCGACGTGGTCGGCGCAGCGACGATGCCGCCGGTCTCCTCGTGCGTCATCAGCAGCAGCGTGAGCAGGCTGCGGCGGACCATGTCGGCGTGCGGCACGTCCTCGGGGGAGCGGGCCGACCACTCGCGCTGGGCGTCGGTCGTGGCCGTGATCCGCTCGTCGAAGCCCAGCGGCTCGGGGATGTCGCGCCACGAGCGGACCCAGGTCGTGGAGAACGTGACCTCGTCGCCCTCCGACATCTCGAACTCGTCGGAGTGGTGGCCGTCGTGGGCGCGGGGGAGGCGGGGGCCGCGCAGCACGATCTTGTCGGGCCCGGCGACGGCGACGATGAGGTCGTTGCCGTGCGCGTGCTCACGGGTGACCCACGGCCGCACGCGTCCGTAGTCGCAGCGCACCACCCAGTCGTGGCGGATCCGCACGGTGCCGCGCGTGCAGGTGAGCCGGCGGACGACGTCCGCGCGCCCGTCGCCCGTCGGCATCACGTCGAGCAGCACGACCTCGCCGCCGGCGGTGGTGAAGGTCGTCTCCAGCAGCGCGGTGCCGTCGACGTACCTCCGGCTCGTCGACACCACCTCGTCGGCGGGTGCGAGCAGCCACCGTCCGTTGTCCTCGGTGCCGAGCAGCGCGGCGAAGCAGGCGGGGGAGTCGAAGCGCGGCAGGCACAGCCAGTCGATCGAGCCGTCCTTGCCGACGAGTGCGGCGGTGCCGCGGTCTCCGATGAGGGCGTAGTCCTCGATGGGCAGTGGCATGCGGCTAGTGTCGCCGACGTGTGGTCGCCAGCCGGGAACCTCGTCGCGGACGTGCTGGAGTCGCTGGTCGGCCGCGGCGAGACGCTCTCCACCGCCGAGTCGCTGACCGGCGGGATGCTCGCCGGTCTGCTCACCGACGTGCCGGGCGCCTCGCGCAGCTTCGTCGGCGGCGTCGTCTCCTACGCGACCCGGGTCAAGGTGTCCGTGCTCGACGTCCCCGCGGAGGTGGTCGAGCGCCACGGCGTCGTCTCGGAGGAGTGCGCGACGGCGATGGCACACGGCGTACGCCGTCGCCTCGACGCGACGTGGGGCGTGGCCACCACCGGCGTGGCCGGACCCGACAGCCAGGACGGCCACCCCGTCGGCACGGTGTGGGTCGCGGTCGCCGGGCCGGACGTCGTACGCGCCCGGCTGCTCTCCCTCGTCGGCGACCGCCGCGCGATCCGGGAGGCGACGTGCGAGGCGGCGGTGTCCCTCCTCCGGGACCTCCTGCGGGAAGAACCGGGCCTCCGGTAGCGTTGGGGCAGATGTTCCTCAACTCCTCAGGGCAAGGACCTCGCGCATGGTGATCTTCCGACGACTGCTCGGCGACGTGCTGCGCAGTGCCCGGATGCAGCGCGGGATGACCCTCCGGGAGCTCTCCGCGCGGGCCCGCGTGAGCCTGGGCTACATCTCCGAGATCGAGCGCGGTCAGAAGGAGGCGTCGTCGGAGCTGCTGGCGTCGCTGTGCGAGGCGATGGACCTGCCGCTCTCCGACGTGCTGCGCGACGTCGCGGACGCGGTGGCGATCGAGGAGATCGCCCACGGTGTCGTGGCCACGCCCATCGCGGCCGGCCGACCGTCCGGCGACGTCGTCGCCTCCGCCGCCTGACCCCGTCCCGTCGGGCTCAGCGCTCCGGCTGGCAGCTCGGGCACCAGTAGGCCGCCCGCTCGCGGCCGGGCTCGCCGAGCATCGTCACCGCGATCGGGGTGCCGCACCGGCGACACGGTGACGTGTCGCGCCGGTAGACCCACATCCGCTCGCGCTCGCGCAGGTTGCCGGTGGTGGACTGGATCGCCCGCTCCTTGTTGACCTCGAGCATCTGCTTGGCCCGGCGGACCAGCCGCTTGAGGTCGGGGACGCTGGCGACGTCGGACGCCGGGTTGACCCCGCTGGTGAAGCAGAGCTCGGCCATGTACATGTTGCCGACGCCGGCGAGGTTGCGCTGGTCGAGCAGCGCCTGGCCGAGCGGGCGTGCGGGCTCCCGGCGGAGGTTGGCCAGCGCGAGGTCCTCGTCCCAGTCGGGCCCGAGCAGGTCGGGACCGAGGTGGGCGACCAGCCCGGCCTCCGCCTCGCGGGGCACCAGCTCGACGATGCCGAGCTGGAAGCCGACCGCCCTGCGACCCTCGATCCCGAGCAGCAGGCGCACCTGGCTGTCCGGCCGACGCCACCGCTCACCGTCGGGGTAGACGTGCCACGAGCCCTCCATCTTGAGGTGCGTGTGGATCGTCCACGCCCGCTCGTGGTCGACGCGGGTGAGGATGTGCTTGCCCCGCGAGAGCGTCCGGATCACCTCGCCCCCGGTGAGGTCGACGGTCGCGAACGCCGGCACCCGGAAGTCGGACACGGTGAGCCGGTGGCCCGTCAGCGCGCGGTCGAGCTTGTGCGCGGAGCGGTAGACGGTGTCGCCCTCAGGCACGCAGTCTCAACCCCTTGGGGGTCGCGACGAAGCCGGCGGCCGAGAGGGCCTGCCGGATCGGCGTCTCGCCACCGTTGCCGATGAGGGCCTGGCCGTCGGCCTTCTCGACGGTGAGCCGTCCGAGGGCGCCGCGGCGGGCTGCGTCGGCCAGCGCGGACATCGCGGGCGTCAGCACGTCCTGGTCCTCGGTCCACGTCAGCAGCGTGCGACCGCCGCGCTCGACGTAGACCGTGAGCGCACCGTCGACCACGACCACGAGCGCGCCCGCCTTGCGGCCGGGGCGGTGGCCCGCCCGCTCGGCGTCGGCCGGCTCGGGCCAGGGCAGCGCGGCACCGAAGACGTTGGCGGGGTCGGTGGCGGCGAGGGCGACCACGGTCGGCTTGCCGGCGCCCCGGGCGGACTCGGGCTCGGAGAAGGTGCGCAGCCGGTCGATCGCACCGGCGCTGCCGAACTGCGCCGCACCGAGGCCCTCGATGAAGTAGCCCCGGCGGCAGCGGCCGGTGTCCTCGAAGGCGCTCAGCACCTTGTAGACGCCGGCGAAGCCGCCGGCCACGCGCTCGCTCATGACGGCACCGCGGGTGACCACGCCGTGCCGCTCGAGGAGGTGCTCGGCGCGGGCGTGCGCCCGCCGCGTCGGGTCGCCGTCGCGCTCGGGCAGGACCGCCCAGCGGCCGGCCGTCTCGGGCGGGCCGCTGCGGACCGGCATCCGGCCACCGGTCGTCCGGCCCAGCCGCGGCGGCGTACGACGGGTGCGGTGCGAGGGCGTGCCGCTGCGCACGAGCGCGCGCATCGGGGCGAGGGTGTCGTTGGTGACGAGTCCGCGCCAGACGAGCTCCCACAGGGCGGCGCTGAGCTCGGCGTCGGTGACGGGGCCGACCCGGTCGGCGATCTGGCGGAAGAACCACGCGCCGCCGGGCTCGAGGGCGTCGAGGACGGCGCGCTGGGTGCCGCTGATCTCGCCGGAGGCCGGAGCCTCCACCTCGGGCAGCGTGAGGTGCGCCTGGTCGGCGAGGTGGAGGCTGACCCAGCCGTCGCTGCCGGGCAGCGGTGCGTGACCGGCCCAGATCACCTCGCCCGAGGCGGTGAGCTCGTCGAGCATGGAGGGCTCGTAGTCGCGGACCCGGGCTGCGAGGACCAGCGGCTCGAGGGCGCTGGCCGGCACCGGGCAGCCGGCGAGCTGGTCGATGGCGGCGACCACGCCGTCGAGCCCCCGGAGGTTGCCGCCGACCTTCTGCCAGGCGGGGAGGAAGCGGGCGACGGCGTCGTGGGTGACCGGCTCGATCTCCTGGCGCAGTCGCGCGAGCGAGCGGCGGCGGAGCTTGCGCAGGACCTCGGCGTCGCACCACTCCGTGCCGGAGCCCGACGGCCGGAACTCGCCGTCGAGCACCCGTCCGCGATGGGCCAGCCGCTGGAGGGTCTGGCGGGCGACGGCCTCGCCGAGACCGAGCCGGGCGGCCACCTCGGCGGTCGTGAACGGTCCGTGGCTGCGGGCGTAGCGGGAGACCAGGTCGCCGAGGGGGTCCTCCGGCAGCTCGAGGAACGCGTCGGGGGTGCCGACGGGCACGGGCACGCCGAGCCCGTCGCGCAGCCGGCCGATGTCCTCGATGGCGGTCCAGCGGTCGTCGCCGGCCATCCGGACCTGCACGACGCGGCGTACGTCCGCCATCGCGGTGAGCCAGTCCTCCACATCGGCGCCCTCGACCGAGCGCTGGCGGATCTCCTCGGTCGAGAGGGGACCGACCAGCCGCAGCAGGTCGGTGACGGCCTCGGCGCTGCGGGCACGGCGGTCGGTGGCGAGCCACTGCAGCTCGGACTCGACCTCGGCGAGCACCTCGGGGTCCAGCAGCTCGCGCAGCTCGGCGCGGCCGAGCAGCTCGGCGAGCAGGCCCTGGTCGAGCGACAGCGCGGCGGCGCGGCGCTCGGCGATGGGGGAGTCGCCCTCGTAGACGAACTGGGCGACGTAGCCGAAGAGCAGGCTACGGGCGAACGGGCTGGGCGTGGTGGTGGCGACGTCGACGACGGTGACCTCGCGGCGCTGGACCCGGCCGAGCAGGGCGACGAGCGCGGGCAGGTCGTAGACGTCCTGGAGGCACTCGCGCACGGCCTCGAGCACGATCGGGAAGGCGGGGTACTGCGACGCGACCTCGAGGAGCTGGGCGCTGCGCTGCCGCTGCTGCCACAGCGGGCTGCGGCGACCGGGGTCGCGGCGGGGGAGCAGCAGGGCGCGCGCCGCGCACTCGCGGAACCTGCTGGCGAAGAGCGCCGAGCCGCCGACCTCCTGCGTGACGAGCTGCTCGATCTCCTCGGGCTCGAAGACGATCACCTCGCCGGTGGGCGGCTCGGCGTCGGTGTCGGGGATCCGGATGACGATGCCGTCGTCGGAGGCGACGGCCTGCCCGTCGACGTCGAACCGCTCGCGCAGCCGGGCGTTGATCGCGAGCGCCCACGGCGCGTGGACGGGCGTGCCGTAGGGGGAGTGCACGACGAGGCGCCAGTCGCCGAGCTCGTCGCGGAACCGCTCGACGAGGATCTGCGTGTCGCTGGGCACCACCTGGGTGGCCTCGCGCTGCTCGGTGAGGTAGGTGACGAGGTTGGTGGCGGCGTTGGCGTCGAGGCCGCGCTCCCGCACGCTCGCGATCGCCTTCGCGGGCGGGACGGCGGCGAGCTCGCGGGTGAAGGCGCCGACCGCGGCGCCGAGCTCGGCGGGACGGCCGAGGGAGTCGCCCTTCCAGAAGGGCAGCCGGCCCGGGATGCCGGGCGCGGGCGTGACGAGCACCCGGTCGTGGGTGATGTCCTCGATCCGCCAGCTGGTGGCACCGAGGGCGAAGATGTCGCCGACCCGCGACTCGTAGACCATCTCCTCGTCGAGCTCGCCGACGCGGCTCGCCTTCTCACCGACCAGGAAGACCCCGAACAGGCCGCGGTCCGGGATCGTCCCGCCGCTGGTGACGGCCAGGCGCTGGGCGCCCGGACGGCCGCTGAGGGTGCCGGTGACGCGGTCCCAGACGATGCGGGGGCGGAGCTCGGCGAACTCGTCGCTCGGGTAGCGCCCGCTCAGCAGGTCGAGCGTCGCGTCGTAGGCGGTGCGGGGGAGCTGGGAGTAGGACGCCGCACGGGTGACCAGCGCGAACATCTCGTCGACGTCCCACTCGTCCATCGCCAGCATCGCCACGACCTGCTGGGCGAGCACGTCGAGCGGGTTGGCCGGCACGGAGAGCTTCTCGATGGCGCCGGTGCGCATCCGCTCGACCGAGACGGCCGTCTGGGCGAGGTCGCCGCGGTGCTTGGGGAACAGCACCCCGCGACTGACCTCGCCGACCTGGTGGCCGGCGCGACCGACCCGCTGCAGGGCGCTGGCGACGCTGGGCGGGGACTCGATCTGGATGACGAGGTCGACCGAGCCCATGTCGATGCCGAGCTCGAGGCTGCTGGTGGCGACCACGGCGGGCAGCCGGCCGCGCTTGAGGTCGTCCTCGATGATCGCCCGCTGCTCCTTGGACACCGAGCCGTGGTGGGCCTTGGCGATGATGGTCTCGGCGCCGCCGGTCAGGCCCGACTGGGCCAGGACCTGGGCGGGCAGCCTGGCCGGCCTCGCCTCCGGCCGACCCTCCGCCTGGCCCTCGGCCTGTCCCTCCGCGCGCTCCTCGGCCCGCGTCGCGGCGATCTCGTTGAGCCGGGCGGTGAGCCGCTCGGCCAGGCGGCGGGAGTTGGCGAAGACGATGGTCGAGCGGTGCTGCTCGACGAGGTCGACCACCTGCTCCTCGACGTGCGGCCAGATGCTCGCCGACCGGCCGGGGTTGCCCGACTCCTCGTCGTACTCCTCCGGCATCGTCATGTCCTCGACCGGCACGACGACGCGGAGGTCCCACTCCTTGGTGCTGGGCGGGGAGACGATCTCGACCGGTTGCGAGCCGCCGAGGAAGCGGGCGACCTCGTCGAGCGGTCGGACCGTCGCGCTGAGGCCGATGCGCTGCGCCGGCCTGTCGAGGAGCGCGTCGAGGCGCTCGAGGCTCAGGGCGAGGTGGGCGCCGCGCTTGGTGCCGGCGACGGCGTGCACCTCGTCGATGATGATCGTGTCGACGCTGCGCAGCGTCTCGCGCGCCTGGCTGGTGAGCATCAGGAACAGCGACTCGGGGGTGGTGATGAGGATGTCGGGCGGCGTGGTGCCGAGCTTGCGACGGTCGGCCGGGCTGGTGTCACCCGAGCGCAGGCCGACGGTGACGTCCGGGACCGTCGTCTCCAGCCGCTCGGCGGTGTTGCGGATGCCGATGAGCGGCGCGCGGAGGTTGCGCTCGACGTCGACGCCGAGCGCCTTGAGCGGGGAGATGTAGAGGACGCGGGTGCGCCTCGACTTCTCCTCGGGAGGCTCGCTGCTGAGCAGCCGGTCGATCGCGTGCAGGAACGCGCTGAGCGTCTTGCCGCTGCCGGTGGGCGCGACGACCAGCGCGTTCTTCCCCTCGGCGATGCTCGTCCAGGCGCCCTCCTGCGCCGGGGTGGCCTCGGCGAACGACGCCTCGAACCACGCCCGCGTGGGCGCGCTGAAGCGGTCGAGGGCGGTCATGTCCTGCAGTCTGACAGCACGGTCCGACAGCGGCCCCGCCCCAACGGGTCAGCGCCGGCGCGGAGGACGGTCAGGCGGTGATCGCGGAGGTCCCGGTGCCGTCCGCGACCAGCTGGTCGCGCAGCTCCACCAGCTCGTCGACCGCGGCGAGGAAGCGCGTGGTGCTGTCGCCGACGTGGAGGTCGTCGAAGTAGTGGTGGCGCATGGCGACGCGGGCGAAGTGGTGCTCGTCCTTGGCGAGGCGGTCGGCGAGGAGCTGCGCCAGCCCGTCGACGTTCGAGGCGTCGAGCAGGTCCGCGCACCGGCTGATCGGGACGTCGCGACGCAGTGACTCGGCGTCGCCGTGCCGGTCGGTGAGGAAGATCGGCTTGTCGGTGCGCAGGTAGAGCCAGTCGAGCCCCACGGACGACACGTCGGTGACCATCGCGTCGCAGCCCGGCATCACCGCGAGGATGTCGCCGGTCAGGACCTGGGCGTGACCCGCGTCGGGATCGAGCCGGGCGGCCTCGCCGACGAGCCCGACGATGGCGCGGTGGGCGTCGGAGACGGCCGGGGTGGTGCTCGTCGTGATCTTCGGGTGCGGCTTGTAGACCAGGCGCACGTCCGGCACGTCGAGGATCGCGCGGACGATGGTCTCGCCCATCGAGTCGACGGACGTGTAGTCGTTGTAGTCGGCGTCGCCCTCCCACGTCGGGGCGTACATCACCGTGCGACGGCTGCTCGGCGGCAGGAGCGGCGTACGGGCGAGGTCGAGCTGGGGGCGGCCGATGCGCACCAGTCGGGAGGCGTCGAAGTCGAGCAGTCCGGCGACGTAGCGGTCGACGGCGGCACCGCCGGCGACGAACACCCGGTCGTAGGCCTTGGCGTTGTTGCTCGCCATCGACTGCTTGTCGCTCTCGCCGTGGTTGATGTGGACGTGCAACGCCCGGGCGTCGACGAGCGACTGGAAGTTCTCCATCGAGTTGTTGCAGTAGAGGACGACCTTCGCGTCCAGACCGGCGTAGACCTCCGTGAGGTCGGCGAACGACTCGGCCACCAGGACGGGCAGCGTGGTGCGCGACTCGATGAGCGCCGCCGACTCGGGGTCGCGCAGCACCAGGCAGACGGGCTGCTGCGCGTGCAGGACCTCGAGGACCTCGAGCCACTGGATCAGCTGGTAGGTCCGGGTGGGGTCGCCGGCGAAGTAGGCGATCACGTGCACGTCGTTCACGAGCGGATCCTAGTGCGCCGTGCCGAACGGTCGTCGGTCAGTTGATGATCTCGGCCCGCTCCTCGACCATCGCGGCCACCCGCTCGCGCCACGTCTGCAGCGCCTCGGGGCTCAGCCGCGGCCAGTCCTCGACCTCGGCGACCACGCGCAGAGGCTCGGTGCTGCGGTAGGACCGGGTGGGGTTGCCCGGGAACTTCTTGTCCGTGACGTTGGGGTCGTCCTCGTAGGGACCGGTGGGCTCGACCTCGTAGACGCGGGGCTCGCCGTCGCCGGCCGCGAGCTCGGCGGCCAGGCCGGCGGGGTCCCGCAGCGCCGTGAAGTAGACGTGGTTCATCACGATCTCGGGGCGGTAGTTGGACCGGCGGCCCGCCATGAGGAGGTCACCGACCTCCAGGTCCGCCTTGGTGCCGTGGAAGAAGGGGCCGTCGTCGAGTGGATCGGTCACCCGGTCAGCGTAGGTGCATGTCGAGATCTCCGGCTCGGCTCCGACCCGGAGGAGAACCGACCCCGACCTGATAGAGGTGGACCCATGTCCCACGTGCAGCGCTTCGACCACATCGGCATCACCGTCGCGGACCTCGAGAGGGCGACCGACTTCTTCGTCGGCCTCGGCCTGGAGGTCGAGGGCACCACGACGGTCGAGGGTGAGTTCGTCGAGACGGTGTGCGCCATCCCCGGCGCCCGCTGCCGGATCGTGATGCTCGCCCCACCCGGCGGCGGCTCCAAGCTCGAGCTCGCCAGCTTCGTGACTCCGGACAACCTGCCCGGATCGCCCGAGGCACTCGCCAACGAGGTCGGCCTGCGCAACGTGTCCTTCGAGGTCGGCGACCTCGACGCTGCGCTGGCGAGCGTCGCGGCGGCCGGCTACGGACTCGTCGGCGGCGTGGGCGACCACGAGGGCGTGGTGCGGATGGCGTACGTCCGTGGTCCCGAGGGGATCGTCGTGTCCCTCTTCGAGCAGAAGGGCTGACTAGATCCCTGCCGCCCGCTGGTGCAGCTCCCGCAGCTCGGCCGCGAGCTCGGGTGCCGGCCCGGACACGGGTACGCCGGGCGCGACCGCGTTGATCGTCAGGGGGAGCACCGGGCCCGCGCCCAGGCCCCACGACGACCGCCACGCGGAGTGGGGGGAACATCGTCCCTGACATGTCATGACGATCTTCCCCGGCTGGCGGGCCCATGCTGCGTG
>CAWCHD010000012.1:0-157251 GCA_963795275.1 uncultured Actinomycetota bacterium | reverse complement strand
TGCAGGCCGGCCTCTTCGGCGTGGCGTCGTCCTCTCCGAGCAGGCACAGGCGCGGGTCACCGCAGATGATGAGTGACGACCTCGGCATGTCCGACCAGCGGCGACGAGCGGCGGGTCGTACCGAGACCTGGCGCCGTGATCCACCCGCCGCGCTCGTCGACCGGATCCGGGTCGCCACCGGCAACGCGCAGGCCGCGCAGTCCGGCGTACGCCGTCCACGGGTCCGCGCACCCTGCTCGGCCTGGCGGTCACCCGCCCGGGCCTCGCCCTGCGGCTCCCGGTGTTCGTGGCCGTCCACGTCGCCGCCTACGTCGCGCCCGCGCTCAGGTCTGGGGACTTCGCCACCTGGCAACGAGACGAGAGCTCACGCACATGACATCCCTTCCCGCCGCGAGTCCGCAGTCGCGGTCGCGCGCCATGATTGCGCCGTCGGCGACCGTCGAGGACGGGGCCGACGTCGGGCCGGCGCCCAAGGGTCCGGGACCAGACCGTCGTCCGCGCCGGTGCGCAGGTCGGCGCCGAGACGATCCTCGGCCGCGGCGCTCCTACGTCGGCCCCGGCGCCGCTCTGGCCGAGCCGGCAAGGGCAGAACGAGGCGCTCGTCTACGAGCCTGCTGTCGGCGACGGCGTCTTCATCGGCCCGGCCGTGGCGCTCACCAACGACACCGCCGGTGCGGTGACCCCCGCCCCGGCGAAGGGGCGCCGAGGATGGGAGGCCGTCGGTGCCAGGATCGACGCAGGCGGCTCCATCGGTGCCGCGAGCCTGTACCCATCGGGCGCTGGTCCCCTTGGAGCCGGCTCCGTGGTCACCCGCGACGTGCCCGACCACGCACTCGTCGTCGGCGTGCCCGCCTGAAGGGCTTCGGCTGGGTCGGACGCAGGCGCGTTCCTGCTTGTGTCCGAGGACCGATGGATCTGCCCCGGGCCCACCGCGATCTACGTGGAGGTCGATGGACGACTGGAGGAAGCCGCCATGACGTAACCGCCTGGGAGTCGCCGTCATCGGGGCCGGGTACTGGGGCCCCAACCTGGTCCGAAAACTTCGGCGGCCGCCCGACTGGGACCTGCGCGGTCTGCGACCTCGACCTGGAGCGCGCCGCAAGGTCGCCGGTCCGCACGTCGACGTGACCGAAGCGTCGAGCTGGTGGAGTACGACCCGTCCATCGACGCGGTGGCGATCGCCACCCCGGCGCCCGCGCCTGGCCTCGCCCTGCGCCGCCTTGCGGGCCGGTAAGCACGTGGTCGTCGAAAAGCCGCTGGCCGACGGCGTGGCCCAGGTCGCGATATGGTCGAGCTGGCACGCCCGCGGCCTGGTCCTGATGATCGACCACCTACTGCTGCACCCGGTCGTTCCGACTATGCGCGACTCGTGCACTGCGGCGAGCTCGGCCAGATCCACTACATCGACTCCGCCGGATCAACCTCGGTCTCGTGCAGAGCGACATCGACGTGCGCGGGGCCTCGCCCCGCACGACCTGTCGATCCTCGACTTCGTCCTGCTGAGGCTCCCGCCACTGGCATCGGCGCGACCGGCGCGGACCCCATGGCGCCGGCCGCGCCTGTGTCGGGGCACCAGACCCTCCCGCTGCCCTACGACGGTCTTTCCCATGTCACGTCAACTGGCTGAGCCCGACCAAGATCCGCCAGATGGTGATCGGCGGCACCCGCGCACCCTGGCGCTGGGACGACCTGACCCCGCAGCAGCGTCTCAGCGTCCACGACCTGGCGTAGACCTCGCCCAAGCCGCCGACGTCGGACAGTGGGCAGCGCGTGTCCCTACCGGATCGGTGACAGTGGTCGCCGGCGCTGCCCGAACGGAGGCCCTCGGGCGATGGTCGCCGAGTTCGCCGCGGCGATCCGGAGGGGCGCCCGGCGCACCGACGGTCGTCCGGCTTGCGGGTGCTCGAGGTGCTCGAGCAGGTCTCGACCGCCTCGCGGCGCAGGGCGGTACGACGCCCGCGTCCGCTCCGTGCCCGAAGGTCCGCCGCCGGTGGTGCACCCCGCGTCCGGCCACGTCCTGGAGGGCGTCCGATGACCGCCCTCGCAGGCGCGACCGTCCTGGTGACCGGCGGGGCCGGCACCATCGGCTCGACGCTCGTCGACCAGCTCCTCGACGCCGACGTCGCGCAGGTGCGGTGCTCGACAACCTGGTCCGGGCCGCGAGGCCACCTGCGCGACGTGCTCGACGCGGCGTGGTCGACTGATCCTCGGCGACATCCGCGACCGTGACCTCGTGCACGACCTCACCCGCGGCTGCGACCTGGTGTTCCACCAGGCCGCGATCCGGATCACCCGTGCGCGTAGGAGCCGCTGGCCGCTCCAGGTGCTCGTGGACGGCACCTTCAACGTGGTCACCCGCCAGACGCGGGGTGGCGAAAGCTCGTGGTGGCGTCGTCCGCCTCGGTCACGGGCTCGCCGAAGGTTCCGACGCCCGAGTCCCAGCACCCCTACGACAAACGACACCTTTTACGGCGCGGCGACCTTCAACGTGGTGCGCAGGTCCTTCCGCGCATGAGCGCCTCGACTACGTCGCGCTGCGCTACTTCAACGTCTACGGACCGCGGATCGACGTCCATTGACTATCACCGAGGTGCTCGTCCGCTGGATGGAGCAATCGCCGACGCCCGCCGCCGCTGATCTTCGGCGACGACAGCGAGACGATGCACCTCGTCGTCACCACCGACATCGCCCGCGCGACCGTGCTCGCCGCCCAGTCGCCCGTCGTCAGGGCGCCTACAATGTCGCCCGCGGCGAGGAAACCTGCCTGACGGGCCTGCTGAGGCGCTGCTGCGCGCGATGGACTCCGATATTCCGGTCGAGCACAGTACCGCCGAGGGGTGACGGAGTCGACCCGCCGCCGACCCCGCGGCGACGACCGCGACCTCGGTTTCGTCGCGACCGTAGCTCGCCGACGGCCTGCGCGACCTGGTCGATGCTGGTGGCTCCCGCAGCGAGACGAGACGCCGCCGGACGACCGGCGAAGGCGGGCCGTCGGGATGACCGGCGACCGGAGCTCACCCGCATCAACGTGATGGAGCCGTACCTCGGCGAGGAGGAGGCGGCGGGGCCGTCGCGGAGGTGCTGCGCTCCGGCTGGGTCGCCGAGGTCCCCGGTCGCGGCCTTGAGCAGGCCTTCGCCGCGTCCCAGCAGGCGGACACGCGATCGCGGTCATCAATGCACCACGGCCCTGCACCTCGCGCTGGTCGCACCGGTGTCGGCCCCGGCGACGAGGTCGTCGTGCCGTCGTTCTCCTTCGTCGCCACGGCCGACGCACTCGACTACGTCGGGGCGACCCCGGTCTTCGCCGACGTGGACGCGACGACCGGGAACCTGACCCCCAGGACCGTGGCCGACGGATCCGCACCCGAGCGTGATCGTGGTCGACCAGGGCGGGGTGCCGCTCGACCTGCCCGCGATCCGCGCCTGGCCCACGCGGCATCGCCGTCATCGAGGACGCCGCGTGCGGGGCCGGGTCCACTGCCCACGGCCACCGGTCGGCGCGGGCGCCGAGATCGCCGCCTGGTCCTTCCACCCCCGCAAGATACTGACCACCGGTGAAGGCGGATACTGACCACCGGCGGGCCGACTGGGCGTCCCGGCGGCACTCTCGAGGGCGCGCCATGAGCGTTCCGCAGCCGACCGACGCCGCGGTGCTGGCGCCGCCGGAGCCTACGACGAGGTCGGCTTCAACTTCCGGATCACCGACCTCCAGGCGCGATGGGCTGGTGCAACTGGGCCGCCTGCCGGAGATGGTCGCCCGCCGTCGCGAGCTCGCGACGGCGTACGCCGAGACGGTGGCCCTGGAGCCGGGCCGCGGGGGTCACCGACCCGCGTGGGGCACCACCAACTTCCAGTCCTGCTGGCTCGGCGTGCTGCCCCAGTACCCGCTGGACCGCGAGGAGCACGCTCCACCTCGCAGCGGCCGGGATCTCGGCGCGCCGCGGCATCATGGCCTGGCGCACCGCGAGCCCGCCCCTACAGCCACCGCACCAGCATCCCGCTCCCGGTGACCGAGCGCCTCACCGACCGGACGCCGATCCTGCCGCTCTACCACCAGATGACCGCCTCCGAGCACGCCCGCGTGTGCGACGCACTGGCGACGGCGGGTCGGTCTGTGACGAAGTCCCTGTGGTGGGCGCCAGTGGCCTGGCGCGTGAGGTGATGTCCGTCGTCGCGCTCCGGCACGTCGGCATGACGGTCAACCTCGTCGACGACAACAGCTCCACCTGGGGCACGCTCCACGGGCTCACCCCGGTGCTCGCCGGGTCGACCTGGTGGCCGACCTCGACGACCACGAGGCCATCGGGCGCGGCGACCGCCGCCGGGACGTGGGGGCTAGGCTCAGCGCCGATCGGACGGCCCCGGGACGCTACGGCCGATCCCACCCGCGCGTGCTGCTGCCCCACGAGCATCGGCAACGGCTCGAAATCGCGCTTGACGGCGTCGTCCTCACCGCCGACGTGGAGGTCGGTCGTCACGTCGTGCTGATGCCCCGCGTGACGCTCACCCACGGCTGCGTGGTCCGCGACTTCGCCACCCTCTGCGCGGGGTGTCGCTCGGCGGCGACGTCGAGGTCGGCGAGCAGACAACGCCTCGGTGCGCGAAGGCGTGCGGAATCGCGCGGATGGGTCTGTGGTCCTCCGCGACGTCCCGGCGGGAGAGACCTGGGTGGGAGTGCCCGCCCGACCGATCAGGACAGGAGTCCTCGCATGACCAACGCCGTCCCCTTCGTCGACCTCGCGCTCACAGCACGCCGAGATCGCAGCCGAGGGTCGAGGCAGGCATCGCCGCCCTCTTTGCCGCCACGTCCTTCGTCGACGGGCCGCCCGTCGCCGACTTCGAGCGTGAGTACGCCGCCCACCGGGGTCGACCACTGCGTCGGCGTCGCGAACCCGGCACCGACGCGCTCGAGCTCGCGCTGCGGAGGCTGCGGGTGTCGGGTCCCGGTGGCGAGAGGTCGTGCTCCCCGCCAACAGCGTCGATCGCCACCGCTGGAGCTGGCCCCGATCGGTGCGACACCCGTGCTCGTGGACTGCGACGACGACCGGCTGCTCATCGACCCCGACCTGGTCGAGGCGACGATCACCGACCGCACCCAGGCGGTGGAAGCCGTGTACCGCTTCGGCCAGCTCGCGCCGATGGTCCGCCTCAAGGAGCTTGTGACGCCGCCGGCGTGCCGCTGGTCGAGGACGCTGCCCAGTTCCTAGGGCGCCCGGCTGGACGGGTGCGGCACGCCACGGCTACTGTCGCCGCCACCAGCTTGACCCGGGCAAGAACCTGGGTGCCGCCGGCGACGCGGGCGCGGTCACCACCAACGACGCCGCCGTCGCCGCCGAGGTACGACGGCTGCGCAACCACGGTTCGGTGAGCCCACGTCCACGACGTGATCGGCATGAACTCCCGGCTCGAAAATCCAGGCGGTCTACCTCCGCGCCAAGCTCGACCGGCTGGAGAAGTGGAACGAGCTGCGCGTGCGTGCCGCCCTCCGCTACGACGCGTTGCTCGCCGACCTCGACGGCGTACGACGTCCGTGGCCCGGGGCCGAGGGCCACGTCTGGCACCTCTACGTCGTGCGCGTCCCCGACGGCGACCGGGTCCTGGCTGAGCTGAACGCCGCCGGGATCGTGCCCGGCATCCACACTACCCCTACCCCGTCCACCTCACGGGCGCCTACGCCCACCTCGGGCTCGGAGCCGCACTGTCCACCGGTGGCGGCGAGCCGGAGAGATCCTCTCGCTGCCGATGCACCCGCACCTCACCGAGGCGATGCAGGACCAGGTCCTCCGGCGGGCCGTGACCGGCGGGGGTCCGTGGCACCACCCTGCTCGTCGCCAACGACGGCGGCCACCTGATGCTGCTGCACACCCTCCGGCCGCGCCTCGGCGTGGGCGAGGACGTGGTGTGGGTGACGGTCAGGACCCGCAGAGCGAGTCGATGCTCGCCGGCGAGCAGGTGCACTGGATGGCACCCTGCCCGCCCCGACGCCGCCGCGGTGGCCCGCAACGCCCTCGCCGCCCGGAAGCTGTTCCGCCTCCACGACGTACACCTGGTGGTCAGCACCGGCGCCGCCCTGGCACTCGCAGTCCTTCCCCAGGCCCGGATGCGCGGCATCGACCGAAGTCTACATCGAGACCCGCCACGCGGCGCGACTGCCCGTCGCTGTCGGGCCGGGCGATGGCTGCGATGCCGGGCGTCACGACGTTCAGCCAGTCCAGCGACCTCGCCCGTGGCAGTACCTCGCCTCGCCGTGGGACCTCTACGACGTCACCCCGACGGCCCCGCGACCAGCACCGCTCGATGGTCGTCAGCCTCGGCACCCAGGTGGACTACGGCTTCCGGCGGTTGCTCGAACGACTTGTGCCCATCGTCCCGGACTGCGACGCGTGCCGCTGGGAGACCGGCGGCACCGGCACTCCCGGCCTCGGGATCGACGCTCGCCGAGCGGGTGCCCTCGGAGGAGATGCGCACCTCGATGAGCGACGCTGATGTGGTCGTGGCCCACGCCGGCACGGGCATCGGCTGATGGCGCTGGAGAAATGCGGGTTCCCGATCCTCGTGCCGCGGCGCGCCAAGCACGGCGAGCACGTCGACGACCACCAGCTCACGATCGCCCTCGACCTAGTGCGCTACCTTCTGGATCCCCCGTGATGCCGACAGCCTCAAGCAGCGTGACCTACTGGCAGCCGCCAGCCACATCGTGACGAAGGTGAGCGATCCCGCAGCTGCACACGGCCAGTGCGCATCCCGCAGCAGCGGCTCGGGACTCCAACAGGTCGTCGCGTGACCCCCAATGTGGGGATATCGGCCGGCTCGATGACCGGGCGCGACGCGCCGGGCCCTACGATCACCCGGGGCGCTGGTGCCCCGGACGAGTGCAGCTCGGATGGTCGGTCATGGGTGACGCGATGAGTGGCGGGGTGCGCACGCGGCGCGCGGATCGTCGCCCTTCTGGGCGGGAGCACTCAACGTGCTGATCGGCCCGGCCCTGACCGGCGGCCCGACGGCGGCCAGCGCAGCGGATCCATGTGCCCCGGCGGCAACAAGATCGCGTGCGAGACATCCAAGCCGGCACGCACCTTGTCCCCGGGACGATGGCTCGCCCGCTGACGAAAACTCGATCGAGGCCTGGTCCACCGACATCTCCACCAACGTCGGTCAGCGCGTCGACTTCAAGATCAAGACGGACGTGTCGGCCTACACCATCAACATCTACCGCATCGGCTACTACCAGGGCCTGGGTGCCGCAAGATCACCTCGATCACCCCCAGTGCCAGACTGCCGCAGGGTCCAGCCCGACGCCACGAACACCGCCCTGACCGAGACCGTGGACTGTGGGAACTGGGCAGGTCTCGGCCTCGTGGAACGTCCCCACCACGGCCGTGTCAGGCGTCTACATCGCCCTCCTCAAGCGAGAGAACGCGACACGAAACGACATCACCTTCGTCCTCAGTGACTGATGCCAGCACCTCCGATGTGGTCTTCCAGACCTCCGACCCAACTGCAGGCGTACAACACCTGGGGCGGGTCCGACTTCTACCCCGGCGGCGCGAAACGTCGTGCCTACAAGGTCTCCTACAACCGACCGGTGAGCACACGATCAGGTCGGCGGCCGCGACTTCTTCTTCTCAAACGATCGCTGCTGGCTTCGCTTCATGGAGCGCAACGGGTACGACGTCAGCTACATGGCCGGCGTCGACTCCTACTGCGAGGCGCCCTGATTCAGAACCACAAGCAGTTTCTGTTCCGTCGGCCACGACGAGTACTGGAGCGGTGCGCAGCGCGCCAACGTGGAGGCCGCTCGCGACGCCGGCGTCAACCTCCAGTTCCTGAGCGGCAACGAGATGTACTGGCGGACCCGCTACGAGGCGTCGCTGGACAGCAGTCAGACGCCGTACCGCACCCTGGTCACCTACAAGGAGACCTGGGCCAACGCGAAGATCGATCCGAGCTCGCAGCTGACCGGCACCTGGCGCGACCCGCGCTACGCACCGTCCTCCCAGGGCGGGGGCAAACCCGAGAACGCCTTGACCGGCACGATGTACACGGCGAATCACGACGACCTCGCGGTGAAGGTCAGCGCCGCCGAGGGCAAGTATCGCCTGTGGCGCAACACCTCGCTCGCGTCGTTGCCGGCGGGCGCCACTCAGGCACTCGCCCCGCAGACGGCGCTGACGAGTTGGACGAGACCGCATCCCAGGACCGGGCACTGACCCCAGCCGGGTTGGTCCGGTCTGCCACCACGGTTGGTCCGACGCCTGAGTACCTACGCGACTACGGAAACACGGTCACGCCGGGGACGACCACGCACAACCTGATGCTCTACAAGGCGCCGAGCCGCGCCGCTTCAGTGCGGGTTCGGTGCAGTGGACCTGGGGCTGGACAGCGAGCACGACTCGTCGTTCGCCCCCGAGCCAGCCGACGCCCGCATGCACAGGCGCAGGTCAACCTGCTCGCCGACATGGTGCGCAGCCAGAACCTCGATGGCGGGCCTGGTCGTTGCCGGCAAGTCGACCTACAGCCACAGGGCCCGACGGTCGCCATCACGTCGCCGGCCGAGAACGCCAGCGTCCCGAAATGGAACGCAACGCACGGTCACCGGCACGGCCACGGACAACATTGGACGGGTGGCCGGCGTCGAGGTCTCCACCAACGGCGGTGACACCTGGCACCTCGCCACGCTTCTGGAAAGTGGACCCACGACCCGAGGGCATCAGCGCTATCACGATCCGGCGTCCGGGCGACCGACGACTCTTGCTGACACCGGGCAGATAGCGACCCGAGGCGTGAATCCTCGAGCCCCGTGCTCGCTGTCGCGCCGAGCTACCGGTCGCGGCTTCGGATGACGTCGACGCGCTCGAACTGGGGCTGCGGTTCACGCCCGCCAGCGCCGGATTCATCTCCGGCGTGCCGTTTCTACAAGGGCGCAGGCAACGGCGGCACCCACCAGGGTTCGTTGTGGAGCTCGTCCGGTACCCTCCTCGAAACCGCACGTTCGTCAACGAGACCGCCACCGGGTGGCAGACGATGCGTTTCACGTCTGCCGTCCCGCGCTCGGCGGGCCTACGTGACGTCCTAGCACGGCGCCGCAGGGTCGCTATGCCGCGGGAAGCAACGCCTTATAGTCCGAAGCTGTCCCCGCCGCCGAAGGTCGACGGTGGTTCGGCGCTCAGCCGGCGGGCGGACCCACCGGACGTTCCCCTCGGCGAGCTACCGCAGCTCCAACTACCGGTCCGACGCGCTGTTCACTCCCGCTCGACGACTCGCCGCTGGTCGCGGCCGATCCCGGACGCCTGCCGTGCGACGACAATCCCAGCGACCTTCTCGAAGCCCGTCCAAGCTGGCACTGCCGGATTGCTGCTCAAGAACGATCTCGGCCAGAACGATGGCAGCACGTCGTACGACGCCGCCACCCGGGCCGTGACGTTCGCCCCTGTGTAGGCTCGCTGGTTTCGGCGCCTTGTCCGGCACCGACACCCTGGGTCAGCAGTTGTCCGCTGGTACGACCTGGAGCTTCCGGCACAGCCAGACTTCGGGGCAAGTCCCGGCGTGTGCCCGTGCACCGTCGTTGACGAGACCACGCTGAAAATGATCGAACCAGCGGCCGGTCACCCTTGGTGTCCGCTTCAGCGCCCAGGCCGACGGCGGTGTCGGCGGTCCGCTTCTACAAGGGGCCGAACAACACCGGCACCCACACCGGGACCCTGTGGTCGGCGTTGCAGCTGGCTACCGGCACGTTCGCCGAGCGAGACCCACGTCCGGCTGGCAGACGCTCACGTTCGCGCAGCCGGTGGCCATCACCAAGAACACCGAGCGCGCTTCGCGCGACCGCACCACGGTCGGTCGCTACTCCACCACGCCCAACGAAATCGCCGTGGTGAACCCGTCCAGGCCGCCGTGGACCACTACTTCGTCGGGCGCGCGGACACCTACGGCACTGGTAGCCCGTCTGCTTGACCGCGACCAACTACATGGTCGAACCGCCGCCTGCAAGGCCCGTGCCTGCCACCGGGCAACGCCTGCGCCTCCGGTGCCACAAGCGTGCGGCGCACCAGCACAGTCGTACTCGAGGCGAGCGCACCGCTCGCGTCGGGCTGGGCCATGTCGATGGGCTTGGCTGGCACCGCAGTGCCCGGCACGGCCGCTCTGGACAGCACTGGCACACGACTGACGTTCACGCCGTCGGTCTGAAGGATGCGCCGACGGTCACGGTCAGCGTCACGGGACTCAGGTCGACCGAGGGAATGACCTGGCCAACCAGACCTGGAGGCTTCACCACCCTGCGGGTCCGGATACACCAACTCTTCGCCGAGAGACTCCCTTCGGCAGCCAAAGCCGCTGGCTCAGGCGGCCGCGGACGGTACAGGTCGGAGTCGGCGTCTCCCGAGTGCCTGCCAAGTCCGGGCAGGTCACCGGCATCCGCTTCTTCAAGCGGGCGGCAACACCGGCACGCACAAGGGCAGCCTGGACCGGCACCAGGCTGGCCGAGGTGACGTTCGTCGGGGAGACCGCCACTGGATGGCAGACGGCGATGCTGTCGACACCTGTCCGGGTCACGTCCGGCGTGACCTACGTGGTGTCCTACCACGCACCCAATGGCCACTACGCGGCCATCCTTGTTCTTCGGAAGCGTGTTCACATCTGGTGACCTCTCCGTCCCGCCCGATGGCAACGGCAAATACGCTCACGGCAGCGGCTCTTCGGCTCTCCCCATGTCCTGGAACGCCACGAATTCCGGGTCGACGTGGTCTTCGAGAAGGACCCGGTCGTGGTGTCCGTGCAAAACCGACTGCCGAAGCGCGACAGGGGTGAGTGACGATGTCGCACCCCAAATGACGTTCTCCGACGAGATCCAGGCGACCGGTTGGTCGATGACGATGCGCAGCGGTGGCACCTCGGTCCCGGGCACCGCGGTCCTGGCGAGCAACGGCAAGCGGCTGACCTTCAGTCCCGACCAGGCATGCCCCCAGCATGCCTAAGTGGACCTCACCGAGGTGAAGTCCGTCGATGTGTTGGCGTTGGAGCTCAGTCGTGGTCGTTCACGACGGCGGCATCGACGGTGCCTGTGTCGCGGCTGCTCGACGGACCGTCGAGCAGCCGGGACACCGGCACGGTCGAGGCCGCCGTCGTGAAGGACCAGGACTGGGCCGCCAGGGCCGACCCCGTCGGCGGACCTCACCCCGGTCACGTCGACGGTGTAGGTGGTGCTCGCTGCCAGCCGCCGGCGGGGGTGAAGGTCAGCTGCTTGCCGTCGGTCGACAGCACGGCCGTGCCGGGGACCGAGGTGCTGCCCTGGCGCAAGGTCATCGACCAACCCGTCGGCTGGATCGCGTCGGAGAAGTCGATCCGCGGCGCGACGTCCGTCGCGACCCCTGTCGCGCCGGCCGCGGGCGTGCGCGACGCCACCGTCACCGCCGCCGGGTCCTTCTCGAAGACCACGTCGACCCAGTAGTTGGTCGCGTTGTAGGAGTACGTCGGGAAGCCGCCGCTGCCGTAGAGGTAGCTTGCCGTTGCTCCCGGCCGGGACCGAGAGGTCACCAGAGGTGAACGCGTTGGCGAAGAAGCCGCCGGTCGTCGCGTAGTGACCGTTGGGCGCGTAGTAGGACACGACGTAGGTCGTGCCGGCCGTGAGCTGCACGGGCGTCGGCCAGCATCGCCGTCTGCCACCCGGAGGCGGTCTCGCCGACGAAGGTCACCTCGGCCAGCTTGGTGCCGGTCGCCGACCACAGCGAGCCCTTGTGGGTGCCGGTGTTGCCGGCGCCCTTGAAGAAGCGGATGCCGGTGACCTGGCCGGCCTTGGCGGGCACGAAGGAGACGCCGACCTCGACCGGCGAGCTGTCGTCCGCGGCCGCCTGGGCGGGCTGCTGGGTCGCCGAACAGGGTCTGCTCGCCGCCGGCTGCCCGGACCGGGTGGTGAAGCTCCAGGTCTGGTTGGCCAGGGTGACGCCCTCGGTCGACCGCAGCCCGGTCACGTTGACCGTGACCGTCGCACCGTCGGGGAGCAGCCCGGACGGGGTGAACGTCAGCCGGGTGCCGCCGCTGTCGAGCGCGGTGGTGCCGGGCACCGCGGTCCCACCGGACGAGCACCGACATCGCCCAGCCGGACGCGAGCGGGGCGCTCACCTCGAGCACGACAGCGCTGGTGCGGCGCACGCTCGTGGCACCGGGCGCGGGCGACTGCCCGGTCACCGCCAGCGGAGCGGCTGCCCGCTCGAAGACGACGTCGACCATGTAGTTGGTCGGCGACGACGCGGACGGGAACCCGGTGCCGTAGGTGTAGGCACCGGAGCGAGCGTCGCCACCTGCAGCGGCGGCCTCGACAGGTTGCCCGCGCGCGAACCCGTTGGGCGTCGCGGAGTAGCGACCGACCGTCGTGCGGTAGGACGCGACGTACTCGGTGTTCTTGGTGATCGTCACCGGCTGCGGCGAACGTGAGCGTCTGCCAGCCGGACGTGGTCTCGCCGGTGAACGTGCCGGTCGCCAGCTGCGTGCCGGACGCCGACCACAGCGCTCCCGGTGTGGGTACCGGTGTTGTTCGGGCCCTTGTAGAACCGGATCGCCGACACCGTGCCGTCGGCCTGCGAGCTGAACCGCACACCGAGCGTCACCGCGTTGCGGTCGGAGTCCTCGAGGACGGTCGGCGTCGTCTCGTCGTCGAAGAGGCTGCACGGGCACACGCCGGGAGTCGGCCGGCGGCTTGGCGGTGCGGAAGCCCCAGGTCTTGCCGGAGGTGACCGGCTGGCCCGAGGTGTCGGTGCCGGCAGCGGTCGCGGTGTAGCTGCACGAAGCCGGCGAGCGGCGCGGCGGGCGTGAAGGTCACCGTGCGGGTGGCGGCGTCGTACGACGTGCTGCCGGCGACGGTCTGGCCCAGGTCGTCCTTCAGCGATCACGGCCGCGGTGCCGGCCTGGATGGGCTTGGAGAAGGTCGCCCGGATCGTGGTCGAGCGCGCCACGCTGCTCGAGCCGGCGATCGGCCACTGGTCGGTCGCGGTCAGCGGCGAGTCGTCGACCGTGCGTGAACAGCACGTCGACGTAGTAGTTGGAGCTGTGGTAGCTCGCGGTCGGGAAGGCTCCCGGTGCATGCGTAGACGCCCGCCGGCTGGGCGCCGAATCCCCCGTCGACCGCAGCGGCGGCGACACCTTCGACGCCGACGAGAACGCGTCATTTCCGACCGCATAGCGACCCTGCGGCGCCGTGTAGGACGCGACGTAGGTCTGTCCCGCCGTGACCGGGACGGCGGAGGTGAAGCGCATCGTCTGCCAGCCGGTCGCCGTCTCGTTGGCGAACGTGCCCGTGGCCAGCAGCGCCCCGGACGAGCTCCAGAGCGAACCCTGGTGGGTGCCGCCGTTGCCGGTTCCCTTGTAGAAGCGCACGCCGGCGATGAAGCCGTCCGAGGTGGGCGTGAACCGCAGGCCGAGCTCGACGCGCGCCCCCGTCGTCGGCGGCAGGCGACTGGCGGCACCTCGGCGCCGAAGATCGAGCACGGGCACTGGACGGTGACGTTGCGGGTGACGACCGCGCCCGTGTTGGCCGAGTCGTCGGTGGCGCGGACGCGGATCGCCGTGCTGCCCATGCCCTTCTGGTCGTAGGTGTAGGTCCACGACGCGGTGCCAGTGGCGGGGTGCCAGGTGTCGCCGCCGTTGGTCGAGACCTCGACCCCGGCGACCCGTCCGCCCCCGCGTCCGTCGCCGTGCCGGTGACGGTGCGCTGCGTGCCGTTGGCGATCGTGGCGTTTGCCGCCGGCGACGTGATGGTGACCGTCGGGCCTGCGGTGTCCGTGGACTTCGTCGCCGGCCGCCAGGCCTGCCATCAGGGTCGCGGGCTGCACGCCCATGTCGGCGAAGCAGGTTGACCTGCGCCTGCTGCATCCGGACGTCGGCCGGCTCGCGGGGCGAACGCGGAGTCGTGCTCCTCGTCCAGTCCCCAGGTCCACTGGACCGAGCCCGCGCTGAAGACCAGCGCACCGCTGGGCGCCCGGTAGAGCGTGAGGTTGTGCGTGGTCGTCCCCGGCGTGACGGTGTTGCCGTAGTCGCGCAGGTACTCGGGCGTGGGACCGACCGTCGTGGACAGCCTGACCAGGCCGGCCGGGCTCGATGCCGTTGTCGACGACCTCGTTGGACTCGTAGCCGACCGTGTGCGGCGCGAGGGCACGCGTCGTACCGGCCGCCATGCGTCGCCAGCGAGGTGTTGCGCCAGAGGCGGTACTTGCCCTCCTCAGCGCTGACCGTCACCGGCGAGGTCGCTGTAGTTCGCCATGTACATCGTGCCGATCAGCGCGTTCTCGGGTCGGCCACCGCCCTGGGAGGCCGGGGCGTAGCGCGGGTCGCGCCACGTGCCGGTCCACTCCGGGCTCGGGTCGACTTGCGTGCGGTCCCAGGTCTCCTTGTAGGTCACCAAGGTGCGGTACGCGGTGCGGCTGGCGTCGAGCGACGGCTCGTAGCGGGTGCGCCAGTAGACCTCGTTGCCGCTGAGGAACTGCAGGTTGACGCCGGCGTCGCGCGCCGCCTCGACGTTGGCGCGCTGCGCACCGCTCCAGTACTCGTCGTGCCCGACGGACAGGAACACCTTGTGGTTCTTGATGAGGTCGCCCGCGCCGGTCGGTGTCGACGCCGGCGATGTAGCTGACGTCGTAGCCGTTGCGCTCCATGAAGCGCACCATCGGGTACTCGTTGGCGAAGAAGAAGTCGCGGCCGCCGATGCCGCCCCGGGTGCTCATCGGGCGGTTGTAGGAGAGCTTGTAGGCGCGACCGTTGGCGCCGCCGTTGTAGAAGTTCGACCCGCCGTAGGTGTTGTAGGCGACCCAGGTCGGGTCGGAGGTCTGGAAGACGACGTCGGAGGTGCTGGCGTCGTCGCGCACGATGAAGGTGATGTGGCTGGCGTCGCCGTTGCTGCGCTTCAGGTGGGCGATGTAGACGCCGGACACCGCAGTGGTGGGCACGTTCCACGACGCGGAGACGCCCCAGTTGCCGCAGTCGACGGTCTCGGTCGCGACGTCGTTGATGCAGCTGGGCTGGTTCTGCGGGAGGGAGGCGCTCGGGGTGATCGAGGTGATCTTGCGCGCGCCGTTGCCCTGGTAGTAGCCGATCCGGTAGATGTCGATCGTGTAGGCAGAGGCGTCGGTCTTGATCTTGAAGTCGACACGCTGGCCGACGTTGACCGAGATGTCGGTGGAGAAGCCCTGGATCGAATCCGACCCGGCTCCCCAATGTCGTCCCAGACGCCCGGGTCGGTACCGGGCTTGGAGTTCTCGCAGACGATCTTGTTGCCGCCCGGCGCGCAGGGGTCTGCTGCGTTGGCCGGACCGTCGGATCCCAGCACGGCCGGCACCGACCAGGACGTTGAGTGCACCGATCAGCGCGAGGACCATCGCCTTGGAGGCCCATCGTCGCGTCGTGTCCGTCTTCACCCTGGCCATGTCCCCACACCTCTCGCTGGACGGCACCCGCCGCCACCTCGCATCGTCTTCCCGCCCGAGGGAGCGGCTGCCGGTCGGGCAGCCGATATCCCCACATTTCGGTGCTCAGACCGCAGCCGTCTGCGCGGGCCCGCTGCCGCGGGATGCGCACACTGCTGATGTGCAGCTGCGGCGGGTCCGCTCACCTTGGTCACGACGTGGCTGGCGGCCGCCACGAGGTCGCGCTGCTTGAGGCTGTCGGCGTCGCGGGAGATGCACAGGTCACGCAGCGCGAGGTCGAGCGCGATCGTGAGCTGGTGGTCGTCCACGTGCTCGCCGTGCTTGGCGCGCCGCGGCACGAGGATCGGGAACTTGCCGTTCTCCAGCGCCATCAGCGCGATGCCGGTGCCGGCGTGGGCCACGACCACGTCGGCGTCGCGGATCGAGGTGCGCATCTCCTCCGAGGGCACCCGCTCGCGAGCGTCGATCCCGAGGCCGGAGGTGTCGGTGCCGCCGGTCTGCCACAGCACGTCGGTGCCGTCCGGGACGATCGGCACGAGTCGTTCGAGCAACCGCCGGAAGCCGTAGTCCACCTGGGTGCCGAGGCTGACGACCATCGAGCGGATCGGTCGCGGAGCCGTCGGGGTGACGTCGTAGAGGTCCCACGGCGAGGCGAGGTACTGCCAGCTGCCACGGGCGAGGTCGCTGGACTGGCTGAACGTCGTGACGCCCGGCATCGCAGCCATCGCCCGGCCCGACAGCGACGGCCGGTCGCGCCGCGTGGCGCTCTCGATGTAGACCGTCTCGATGCCGCGCATCCGGGCCTGGGGAAGGACTGCGAGTGCCAGGGCGGCGCCGGTGCTGACCACCAGGTGTACGTCGTGGAGGCGGAACAGCTTCCGGGCGGCGAGGGCGTTGCGGGCCACCGCGGCGGCGTCACGGGGCGGGCAGGGTGCCATCCAGTGCACCTGCTCGCCGGCGAGCATCGACTCGCTCTGCGGGGTCCTGACCGTCACCCACACCACGTCCTCGCCCACGCCGAGGCGCGGCCGGAGGGTGTGCAGCTGCATCAGGTGGCCGCCGTCGTTGGCGACGAGCAGGGTGGTCACGACGCACCCCCGCCGGTCACGGCCCGCCGGAGGACCTCGACGACCCGGTCCTGCATCGCCTCGGTGAGGTGCGGGTGCATCGGCAGCGAGAGGATCTCTCCGGCAGCGCGCTCGGCCACCGGTGCGGTCCCGGCTCCGAGCCCGAGGTGGGCGTAGGCGCCGGTGAGGTGGACGGGGTAGGGGTAGTGGATGCCGGCGCCGATCCCGGCCGCGTTCAGCTCGGCCAGGACCCGGTCGCGGTCGGGGACGCGCACGACGTAGAGGTGCCAGACGTGCTGGCCCTCGGCCCCCGGCAGCGGACGTCGTACGCCGTCGAGGTCGGCGAGCAACGCGTCGTAGCGGAGGGCGGCACGCACGCGCAGCTCGTTCCACTTCTCCAGCCGGTCGAGCTTGGCGCGGAGGTAGACCGCCTGGATGGTGTCGAGCCGGGAGTTCATGCCGATCACGTCGTGGACGTAGCGGGTCACCGAACCGTGGTTGCGCAGCCGTCGTACCTCGGCGGCGACGGCGGCGTCGTTGGTGGTGACCGCGCCCGCGTCGCCGGCGGCACCCAGGTTCTTGCCCGGGTAGAAGCTGGTGGCGGCGACGGTGGACAGCCGTCCCGTGCCGCGGCCGTTGAGCCGGGCGCCCTGGGACTGGGCAGCGTCCTCGACCAGCGGCACGCCGGCGGCGTCGCAGATCTCCTTGAGGCGGACCATCGGCGCGAGCTGGCCGAACAGGTGCACCGCGACCACCGCCTGGGTGCGGTCGGTGATCGCCGCCTCGACCAGGTCGGGGTCGATGAGCAGCCGGTCGTCGTCGCAGTCCACGAGCACGGGTGTCGCACCGATGCGCGAGACCGCCTCCGCGGTGGCGATGAACGTGTTGGCGGGGAGCACCACCTCACCACCGGGACCGACACCCGCAGCCCGCAGCGCGAGCTCGAGCGCGTCGGTGCCGTTGCCGACGCCGACGCAGTGGTCGACCCCGGTGAAGGCGGCGTACTCACGCTCGAAGTCGGCGACGGGCGGCCCGTCGACGAAGGACGTGGCGGCGAAGACGGCGGCGATGCCGGCCTCGACCTCGGCTGCGATCTCGGCGTGCTGTGACGCGAGGTCGACGAAGGGGACGGCGTTGGTCATGCGAGGACTCCTGTCCTGATCGGTCGGGCGGGCACTCCCACCCAGGTCTCTCCCGCCGGGACGTCGTGGAGGACCACGGACCCCATCCCGACCGTGGCGCCGGCGCCGATCCGCACGCCTTCGCGCACCGAGGCGTTCATGCCGACGTAGGCGGCCTCGCCGACCTCGACGTCGCCGCCGAGCGACACCCCGGCGCAGAGGGTGGCGAAGTCGCGGACCACGCAGCCGTGGGTGAGCGTCACGCGGGGCATCAGCACGACGTGACGACCGACCTCCACGTCGGCGGTGAGGACGACGCCGTCGAGCGCGATCGAGCCGTTGCCGATGCTGCAGCCGTGGGGCAGCAGCACGCGCGGGTGGACCAGCTGGCCGTAGCGTCCCGGGGCCGTCCCGATGGCGGTGAGCCTCGCCACCACGTCCCGGCGGCGGTCGCCGCGCCCGATGGTGACGACGACCTCGTGGTCGTCGAGGTCGGCCACCAGGTCGACCCGGCCGAGCACCGGGGTGAGCCCGTGGAGCGTGCCCCAGGTGGCGCTGTTGTCGTCGACGAGGTTGACCGTCATGCCGACGTGCCGGAGCGCGACGACGGACATCACCTCACGCGCCAGGCCGCTGGCGCCCACCAGCAGGAGCTTGGTCACGACCGACCCGCCGTCGCCAGTGCGTCGCACACGCGGGCGTGCTCGGAGGCGGTCATCTGGTGGTAGAGCGGCAGGATCAGCGTCCGGTCGGTGAGGCGCTCGGTCACCGGGAGCGGGATGCTGGTGCGGTGGCTGTGGGCCGGCTGGCGGTGCGCGGCCATGATGCCGCGGCGCGCCGAGATCCCGGCCGCTGCGAGGTGGAGCATCAGCTCCTCGCGGTCCAGCGGGTGCTCGGGCAGCACCTCGAGCCAGCAGGACTGGTAGTTGGTGGTGCCCCACGCGGGGTCGGTGACCATCCGCAGCCCGGGCAGCTCGGCCACCGTCTCGGCGTACGCCGTCGCGAGCTCGCGACGGCGGGCGACCATCTCCGGCAGGCGGCCCAGCTGCACCAGCCCGACCGCGGCCTGGAGGTCGGTCATCCGGAAGTTGAACCCGACCTCGGCGTAGGACTCCGGCGGCGCCAGCACCGAGGCGTGGCGGTCGGCCGCGGAGACGCTCATCGCGTGCTCGCGCAGGGTGCGCGCCCGGGCGGCCCAGTCGGCCCGCGAGGTCGTCAGCATGCCGCCCTCACCGGTGGTGAGCAGCTTGCGGGGGTGGAAGGACCAGGCGGCGATCTCGGCGCCCGCACCGACCGGTCGGCCGTGGGCGGTGGAGCCGGCGGCGCACGCGGCGTCCTCGATCACGACGATCCCGCGCGGGTCGCACCAGGCGCGGATCGCGGGCAGGTCGAGCGGCACACCGCCCTGGTCCACCGCGATCACCGCACGGGTGCGGGGTCCGGCGGCCGCGGCGATCGTCTCGGGGGTCAGGTTGCCGGTCGTCGCGTCCACGTCGGCGAAGACCGGGGTGGCGCCGACGTAGGTCGGTGCGTTGGCCGTGGCCACGAAGGAGAAGGACGGCACGACGACCTCGTCGCCGGGGCCGACACCGGTGACGACCAGCGCCAGGTGCAGGGCCGTGGTGCAGTTGCTGACCGCGACCGCGTGAGCCGCCTGCTGGGACGCGGCGAAGGCCTCCTCGAAGGCCGCGACGCGGGGACCCTGGGCGACCCAGCCGGAGCGCAGCACCTCCGAGACGGCCGCCACCTCCTCCTCGCCGAGCCACGGCTGCATCACGTTGATGCGGGTGAGCTCCTGGTCGACGGTCATCACACGGCCGCCTTCACCGGTCGACCGGCGGCGATCTCGTCACGCTGCGGGCGCCACCACTCGACCAGCTCGCGCAGGCCCTCCTCGAGCTCCGTTCGGGCGACGAAGCCGAGGTCGCGCTCGGCGGCGCGGGTGTCGGCGAGGCGTCGTACGACTCCGTTGACCCCTCGCTCCGGACCGTGCTCGACCGGGAGGTCGGAGCCCATCACCCGCAGCAGCGCCTCGGCGAGCCCGAGCAGGCTGGTCTCCTCGCCGCGGGCCACGTTGTAGACGCCCTCGACGACGGGCGACTGGGCGGCGAGCACGTTGGCGCGGGCGATGTCGGTGGTGAAGACGAAGTCCATCGTCTGGCTGCCGTCGCCGAAGATCAGCGGCGGCAGGCCGTCGTCGATGCGCTCCATCCAGCGGACGAGCACCTCGGTGTAGAGGCCGTGGACGTCCATGCGCGGGCCGTAGACGTTGAAGTAGCGCAGCCCGACGTAGTCGAGGCCGTGCATCGCACGGAAGCTGACCTGAGCATCCCCTCGTTGAACGTCTTGGCCGCGCCGTAGAACGTGTCGTTGTCGTAGGGGTGCTGGGACTCGGGCGTCGGGAACTGCTCGGCGAGGCCGTAGACCGAGGCGGACGACGCCGCGACGAGCTTGTCGACGCCCCGCGTCGTGGCGGCTGCCTCGATGACGTTGAAGCTGCCGTCCACGAGCACCTCGAGCGCGAGCCGCGGCTCCTCCGCGCACTGGGTGATCCGGATCGCGGCCTGGTGGAACACCAGGTCGCAGCCCGCGGGTGAGGTCGTGCACGAGGTCGCGGTCGCGGATGTCGCCGCGGACCAGGTCGACCCCGCCGCGCCCGAGCGCTGGCTCGAGGTTGGCCTCGCGGCCGCGGACGAGGTTGTCGAGCACGCGCACCTGCGCGGCGCCGGCGTCGAGGAGCTGGTCGACCAGCGTCGAGCCGATGGTGCCGGCCCCGCCGGTCACCAGGGCGGTCGCGCCTGCGAGGGCGGTCATCGGACGCCCTCCAGGACGTGGCCGGACGCGGGGTGCGGCACCGGCGGCGGACCTGCGGGCACCGAGAGACCGGACGCGGGCGTCGTACCGGCCTGCTCCGCAAGGCGGTGCGAGGCCTGCTCCAGCACCTCGAGCACCCGCAGGCCGGAGCGACCGTCGGTGAGCGCCGGGCGTCCCTCCCGGATCGCCGCGGCGAGCTCGGCGACCATCGACCCGAGGGCCTCACGCTCGGGCAGCGCCGGCGACCACGTGTCGCCGAGACGGTAGGAGACCCGCGATGCAGCACTGTCCGACGTCGCGGCGGACGTGCGGGCGAGGTCGACGCCACGGTCGTAGACGCTGAGCCGCTGCTGCGGGTTCAGGTCGTCCCACACCAGGGTGCGGCGGGAGCCGCCGATCACCATCTGGCGGATCTTGGTCGGGCTGAGCCAGTTGACGTGCACGTGGGCGAGACCGTCGTCGGGCAGCGGGAGCGTCAGGTGCCCGACACAGGCGCGGCCGGCGCCGATGGGGTCGGCGCCGGTCGCGCCGATGCCGGTGGCGGGCAACCCACCGGGCAGCACGAAGTCGAGGATCGACAGGTCGTGCGGGGCGAGGTCCCACAGCACGTCGATGTCGCGCTGCACGAGACCGAGGTTGATCCGCACCGAGTCGATGAAGTGGATCTGGCCGAGCTCGCCGCTGTGCACGAGGTCGCGCATCTTCTGCACGACCGGCGTGTAGCAGAACGTGTGGTCGGTCATCAGGACCAGGCCGCGGGCATCCGCCAGCTCGACCATCTCGCGACCTCGGGCCACGCTGTCGGCCAGCGGCTTCTCGACGACCACGTGCTTGCCGGCCCGCAACGCCTGCAGCGCGAGGCCGTGGTGCGTACGCGCCGGGGTGGCGATCGCGACCGCGTCGATGGACGGGTCGTCCAGCACCCGCTCGACGCTGTCGGTCACGTCGACGTGCGGACCGGCGACCTTGCGGGCGCGCTCCAGGTCGAGGTCGCAGACCAGGCGCAGGTCCCAGTCGGGCGAGCCGCCGAAGTTGCGGACCAGGTTGGGTCCCCAGTAGCCGGCGCCGATCACGGCGACTCCCAGGCGGTTGTTGTCGGTCATCGCGCTTCCTCCAGTCGTCCATCGACCTCCACGTAGATCGCGGCGGTCACGGGGCAGATCCATCGGTCCTGGGTGTCGGACACGAGCGGGACGCCGCTGCGTCCGACCCAGCCGATCTGTCGGGCGGGCACGCCGACGACGAGTGCGTGGTCGGGCACGTCGCGGGTGACCACGGAGCCGGCTCCGACGCTGGCCCAGCGCCCGATGCGTACGGGAGCCACGCAGACCGCGCGGGCACCGATCGAGGCACCCTCGTCGATCCTCACACCGACGGCCTCCCAGTCCTCGGCGCCCTTGCGACGGCCGTCGGGGGTCACCGCACGCGGGTAGGTGTCGTTGGTGAGCACCACGGCCGGGCCGATGAAGACGCCGTCGCCGAGGACAGCAGGCTCGTAGACGAGCGCCTGGTTCTGCACCTTGCAGCGCTCGCCGAGGCGGGCGCCGGGGCCGACGTAGACGCCGCGGCCGAGGATGGTCTCGGCGCCGACCTGCGCACCGGCGCGGACGACGGTCTGGTCCCAGACCTGGGCACCGGGCCCGACGTCGGCTCCGTCCTCGACGGTCGCCGACGGCGCGATCATGGCGCGCGACCGCGACTGCGGACTCGCGGCGGGAAGGGATGTCATGTGCGTGAGCTCTCGTCTCGTTGCCAGGTGGCGAAGTCCCCAGACCTGAGCGCCTTGCGGGCGCCGAGCTGGGCGGCGACGTGGACGGCCACGAACACCGGGAGCCGCAGGGCGAGGCCCGGGCGGGTCACCGCCAGGCCGAGCAGGGTGCGCGGACCCGTGCGGGAGCCGGGACGGCGTACGCCGAGCTGCGCGGCCTGCGCGTTGCCGGTGGCGACCCGGATCCGTCGACGGACCAGGTCGCGCACCGTGCGCGGCGGGTGGATCACGGCGACGGCAGCGGGTACGACCCGCCGCTCGTCGCCGCTGAACGAGTCGGACATGCCGAGGTCGTCACTCATCATCTGCGGCAGCGCGGTGACCCGCGCCTGTGCCTGCTCGGAGAGGACGACGACGCCACGCCCGAAGAGGCCGGCCTCGACCTGCGGGAGCGACTCCCACACGTCGTAGTACCAGCGCACCCAGGGAGAGCATCCGGTGCGGGGGACGTCGCGGGCCGGAGCGGTCGCGAGCACCTCGTCGCGAGCGATCGGCTCCAGCAGCTGCAGGGCCGCGGTGCCGCGGAGCTCGATGTCGGCGTCGAGGTGGATGCGCGGGAAGACGTCGGTGGCCGCGTTGCCCACGCGCACCGCCTCGACCTTGGAGGGCTGCGCGATCTCGATGACCCGGGCGAGCGGGTCGGCCTCGCGGGCCACGTCGGCGGTGCGGTCGGTGCAGCCGTTGCAGACCACGACCACGTCGAGGTCGTCGGCCCGGGTGCCGTCCCTCAGCGCGCGCAGGTTGCGACCGATCGTCGCTGCCTCGTTGTGCGCCGGGATGATGACGCTGGCAACAGCCATCTCTCGCACTCCCCCATGTCCCAGGTGCCGGCCCCCCGCCCGCACGCTGCGATCTGTGGTCGATCCGGGGAGCACCTCGGCGCCGCCCGTGAGGCCTTTCGCCAGTTTTGGGGAGTGCGGCGCTCAGCCGGGCGTGGCCATCGAGTAGGTGATGTCGCGACGAGCGCAGGTTGCGCAGCTCGACGAGGAGCAGGTCCAGCTCGAGGACCGACCAGTCGTCGTCGACCGCCGTGCCGTCGATGGTCGTGCTCAGGGCGCGGTAGAGGTCGAGCGGCTGCTTGCGCAGCTCCTGGTGGAGCGTGCCCTCCATGACCCGCTGCAGGAAGTCGTGCTGGACTGCCGGCGCCGGAGCCGTAGTCGTAGGTGGGGTCGACGCCGTTGCTGCTCGGCCAGCCGGACGAAGGTGTCCCAGTCGATCGCGATGAGGTGGTCGACGCGCTGGCCGGTCCACGACTCGACGGCGGCGACGGTCGCGCTGGGTCGGTCGGTGGCGGCGACGCGGTGCGATGCCGCTGCGCGTGCCGGAAGCGTCTCGACCTGGGCCGACCGCCCGTCCGGGGCGACGTCGACGAGCATCACCGCCTCGACGGACTGCTCGCCCTCGAGCCACGGCACGTCGGGTCCGGCGCCGCCGGGCCGGGTGCCGACCATCAGGAAGGTCCGTCCTGCGGACGCTGCCGGTCGGTCGGCCAGGCCGTCGAAGGCGCCGTCGATCCGCTCGAGCCGGCCGACGAGGACGACGTTGGCGACGATCCCGACCAGCCCGGCGACGAGGCCGAGGAGCAGCACGACGACCACGAGCCGCCGTACGCGACGGGGGCGGCGGCGTGCAGCGACGGGCTCGCGCACCTCGGGCGCGCGTGCGTCGCTGACCGTCATCGCCTCCCCCTCACGCCGGTGGTCCGACGCTAGGGCGCGCGGGCCGGGACCTCATGCCCCAAACAGGGGACTCAGGAGTTGAAGCGCTGCTGGGTCTTCTCGAGGCCGTCGGTGATCAGCGACTCGACGGCGTCGGCGGCGTCGCCGACCTGGAACGGCAGCTCCTTGCGCTCGACCGTCGAGTAGTTCGACAGCACGAAGTCGGCGACGTCCTGGCGACCGGGCGGCCGGCCGATGCCGGCGCGGACCCGGTAGAAGTCGCCCGTGCCGAGCGAGGAGCGCATGGACTTCAGGCCGTTGTGGCCGTTGTCGCCGCCGCCGAGCTTGATCCGCAGCGTGCCGAAGGCGATGTCGAGCTCGTCGTGGATCGCGACGATGTGGTCGGGCGCGACCTTGTAGAAGGTGGCGAGCGCCTTGACCGGGCCGCCCGACTCGTTCATGTAGCCGCGACCGCGGGCCAGCACCACGCGCGGACCGCCGATCGACAGCCGGCCCTCGACGACGTCGGCGCGACCGGTCTTGTGCGAGCGGAACGGCGAGCCCATGCGGCTCGCCAGCTCGTCGGTGACCAGGTAGCCGATGTTGTGCCGGTGCCCGGCGTAGCCCGGCCCGGGGTTGCCGAGGCCGACGACCAGCCAGACGTCCGAGGTGGGATCGTCGCTCACGGCGTACATCCAACCAGCCGCTCGGCGCTGCTGCTTCACCATGGTGCGTAGACGAATCGGGCACTTCCCCCGATCATTGACCTGGGGAAGTGCCCGATTCGAGCGACGTCCCGATGGTGAAGCAGTCACCACGGGACGGCGGGGGTCACTCCGAGTCGGAGGAGCCCTCCGCGTCGCCGGACTCGATCGCAGCGTCCTCGGCCTTGGCCTCGTCCTGCGCCTCGGCGATCTCCTCGTCGGACGGGTCGTGCTCGATGCCGAGGTCGGCCTCGGCCTCCTCCAGCTCGGCCTCGAGGGCCTCGGCGGAGATCTGCTCGGTCACGTTGACGATGAGCAGGTCCTCGTCGGCGAGCAGCGTGGTGCCCGACGGCAGGTCGAGGTCCTTGGCGAGGATCTGGGTGCCGGCAGCGGCGCCCTCGACCGACACCTCGAAGAACTCGGGGATGTGGGTGGCCTCGGCCTCGACGGAGAGGACGGTGTTCTCGTTGACCACGAGGGTGTCGGGAGCGGCGTCGCCGATGACGTGGATCGGGACGTCGACGGTCACCTTCTCGCCGCGGCGGACGGCGACGAAGTCGAGGTGCTCGATGACGCGGCGGATCGGGTCGACCTGGATGTCCTTGGTCAGCGCGAGCTGCTCGGAGCCGTCGACGTCGAGCGTCAGGAGCGCGTTGGCGCCACCGTGCTTGAGCGCCATCATCGTCTGGTGGCCGGGCAGGATGACGTGGATCGGGTCGTTGCCGTGGCCGTAGATGACGGCAGGGATCTTGTTGTCGCGGCGGATGCGACGGGCGGCACCCTTGCCGAACTCGGTGCGGGCCTCGGCGGCGATCTTCTCGGGGGCAGACATGTGCTTCTCCGTACGTGTAGGGGTCGGGGGGCCTCGGGCCGGAGACGACGAACGCCGCGCTCCGGATCGTGAGCGCGGCGCAGGTGGACTGACCGGCCCAGTCGATCACGGAGTCCCAGCAGCTCGTGCAGGCTCCCTCGCCGAGGCAACCCGGGAACTCTAGTCCCGCTCCCACGCCCCGGTCGAATCCCGGGTGCTGCGCCATCGGCCCTCCGCCTAGGGTGACCGGGTGCCCCTGATGCTCCCCGAGGCGCGCGAGCGCGCCGCCCTGCTGACCGACGTCCACACCGTGGTCCACCTCGACCTCACCTCGACCGAGGACTTCGGCGTCGAGGCGACGATCTCGTTCCGCTGCACCCAGCCCGGCGCCTCGTCGTTCCTCGAGCTCAACGGCGGACGCGACGTGACGCTCGACGGCGAGCCGGCGCCGTACGCCGACGGGCGGATCGCCCTGACCGACCTCGGCGAGACCAACGAGGTCCGGATCACCGCGCGGATGCCCTACGTCCACGACGGCGACGGGATGACCGAGACGATCGACCCCGCCGACGGCGAGCGCTACGTCTGCGCGCACACCTCGATGGACATCACCCAGAAGGTGATCCCCTGCTTCGACCAGCCCGACATCAAGTCGACCTTCGCGCTGTCGGTGACCGCGCCGTCGCACTGGACCGTGCTGGCCAACGGCGCGCTGGAGTCCCGCGACGGTGACACCTGGCGCTTCACGACCACCCCGCCGTTCTCGTCGTACCTCTTCACCCTCGTCGGCGGCCCGTGGGTCTCGGTGACGTGGGACGAGCCCTACGCCCCGGCGCCCGGCGGCACGCTGCCCTTCGGCTGGCACGCCCGTGCGTCGCAGGAGCGCGAGCTGCGCCGCGACGCCGACGAGCTCCGGCGGATCACCAGCGCGTGCTTCCAGCACTACACGACGATCTTCGAGCCGGAGTACCCCTACGCCGACTTCCAGCAGGTCTTCGCGCCCGGGCTCAACTGGGGCGCGATGGAGTTCCCCGGCTGCGTGGTCTACCGCGACGAGGCGCTCAAGCAGGGCACGCCGACCGAGCTCGAGCGCGAGTGGGTGGCCTCGACGATCGCGCACGAGATGGCGCACATGTGGTTCGGCGACCTGGTGACGATGAAGTGGTGGGAGGACTCGTGGCTCAACGAGTCCTTCGCCGACTTCATGGGGTACGACGTCTCGGGCATCGCGGCCGGCTACACCGATGCCTGGACCTCGGCCGCCATCACCCGCAAGCCGGCCGGCTACCGCGCGGACCGCCGCCGCTCGACCCACCCGATCGCCGAGGACACCGAGAAGATCGTCGACGTCGACACGGCCTTCGCGAACTTCGACATGATCACCTACGCCAAGGGCAACGCGACGCTCGCGCAGCTCGGCCACTGGCTCGGCGAGGAGGACTTCCTCGCGGGCGTCAACCGGCACCTCACCACCCACGCCTTCGGCAACGCCGACCTCGCCGACTTCCTCGACTCGCTCGACTCGGCCACCGAGCACGACGTACGGGCCTGGGCGTCCGCCTGGCTGCGCACGACCGGCTTCGACACGCTCGTCGTGACGCGCGAGGGGGACGTGCCCGTGCTGACCCGCGAGGGCAGCCGGCCGCACCGCCTCACCGTGTCGGCGTACGACGACGCGATGCAGCTCGTCGGCTCCCGCGACGTGCAGCTCGGCGACGAGCCGGTGCGCCTGGAGGAGTTCGCCGGCCGGGTCGTCGTGCCCAACTCCGGCGACGAGACCTTCGCAGTGATCCGTCCCGACGAGCAGTCGTGGAGCGCCATCACCGCCGGCCTCTCGTCGGTCGAGTCGCAGCTCACCCGCGCGATGCTCTGGTGGACCGCGGTCGACCTCTGCGAGTCGAAGGTCATCGGTGTCGACGAGATGATCGCGCTGGCCGACCGCCACCTGCGCCCGGAGACCCACCCGCTGGTCTTCGAGGGCGTGATGCGCAGCCTGCAGACCATCGCGCGCCGCTACGCGACACCCGACGAGGTGGCGGGCCACCTGGCGGTCATCGCCGACATCGCGCGCGAGGCGACCGACGGCGGCGACCCCGCCCTGGCGCCCGGCGCGTCCCGCGTCCTCGCCCGCCTGACCACCGACACCGAGCGCCTGGTCGGTTGGCTCGGCCAGGACGACGTCGACCCGAGCGTGCGCTGGGCGGCTGTCCAGCGGCTCGCCGAGCTGGGCGAGACGTCGTACATCGACGTCGAGGCCGAGCGCGACAAGTCGGTCGCCGGCCACCACGCCGCCCTGACGGCGCGCGCGCTCGTCCCCACCGAGGCCGCCAAGGCCGAGGCGTGGGAGCGACTGATGAGCGGCGAGCTCGGCAACCACGAGTTCGACGCCGTCGGCGCCGGGTTCTGGGGCTGGGAGCAGGCCGACCTGCTCCGCCCCTACCTCGCCCGCTACGTCACCGACGGCCTCGACCTGGCGCGCCGGTCCGGCCAGGGCATGGCCGACGTCATCGGCGACGCCTTCCCGCGGCTGCCCCTCACCGAGGACGTACGCCGTGAGCTCCGCGCCTCGGTCGCCGCCGCGCTCGAGGGTGGCGACGTGCCGACCGTCCTCGCCCGGTCGTGGAACGACGCGCTCGACGACCTCGACCGGACGCTCTGAGGGGCGCTGGAGTCACCGGATATCCGGTGACCGCAACGGTTGTCGGCCCAGATCTGGGCTGACAACCGTGGAACTCGGGTGCAAAGCCTGATGCGCGGACGCCGGGTACGGCGTCCCGGCACAGGATCGCCTCGAACCGGGCGCTCGTCCGGAAGCGGGCTCCGGCTACGCGTGGCCGTCGAACATCGAGGTGACCGACCCGTCCTCGAAGACCTCGCGGATCGCGCGGCTCAGCAGCGGGGCGATCGAGAGGGTCGTCAGCTTGTCGAACTGCTTCTCCGGGCCGACCGGGAGCGTGTTGGTGACGACGACCTCCATCGCGATGGAGTTCTTCAGCCGGTCGACCGCGGGGTCGGAGAGGATGGGGTGGGTCGCGGCGATGATCACGCCCGCGGCGCCGGCCTCCATGCAGGCCTCGGCGGCCTTCACGATCGTCCCGCCGGTGTCGATCATGTCGTCGGTGAGGATGCAGATCTTCCCGGCGACCTCACCCACGACGCGGTTGGCGACGACCTCGTTGGCGACGTCGATGCGGCGCGTCTTGTGGATGAACGCCAGGGGGACGCCGCCGAGGCGGGCCGACCAGCGCTCGGCGACCTTGATCCGCCCGGCGTCCGGGGAGACGACGGCGAGCTCCTGGTCGCCGTACTTCTCCTTGACGTAGTCGGTGAGGATCGGCAGCGCCATCAGGTGGTCGACGGGGCCGTCGAAGAAGCCCTGGATCTGGTCGGCGTGGAGGTCGACGGTGATCAGCCGGTCGGCGCCGGCGGTCTTGAACAGGTCGGCCATCAGTCGCGCCGAGATCGGCTCGCGGCCCCGGTGCTTCTTGTCCTGGCGGGCGTAGCCGTAGAACGGCATGACGACCGTGATCCGCTTGGCCGAGGCGCGCTTGAGCGCGTCGACCATGATCAGGTGCTCCATGATCCACTCGTTGATCGGAGCGGTGTGGCTCTGGATCAGGAAGGCGTCGCACCCCCGCACGGACTCCTCGTAGCGGACGTAGAGCTCGCCGTTGGCGAAGGCCCGCGCGTTGGTCGGCACGAGACCGCACTCCAGGAGGTCGGCGACCTCCTCGGCGAGCTCGGGGTAGGCCCGCCCGCTGAAGACCATCATGTTCTTCTCGGTGGTCCGCTTCATTCCGGTCACGCGACGCATCTCCTGCGGTCGGGGGGGTCCGAGGTGCTCGAGGAAGATTCTCGCCCACCGGCGGGCCATCCGCGAGCCCGGGGTCACCCTTCGGTCGTCTCCTGCTGTTCACGCGCCGTTCGGGCGGCCTCGGCCTGCGCCGTGCCGGCCCGCTTCGACTCCGTCCAGCCCTCGAGGTTGCGCTGCGGCGCGCTGCTGACCGCGAGCGCGCCCGGCGGCACGTTGCGGCGTACGACGGTCCCGCCGGCGGTGCCCGCGCCGTCCCCGACCGTCACCGGAGCGACGAACGTGTTGTTGGACCCGGTCCTGGCCTGGCGCCCGATGGTCGTGCGGTGCTTGGCCACGCCGTCGTAGTTGGCGAAGATCGTGCCGGCGCCGATGTTGGTGCCCTCGCCGATCTCCGCGTCGCCGACGTACGACAGGTGCGGCACCTTGGCGCCGTCGCCGATCTGGGAGTTCTTGACCTCCACGAAGGTGCCGATCTTGCCGCCGATGCCGAGCTGGGTGCCGGGCCGGAGGTAGGCGAACGGCCCGACGGTGGCGCGGTCGCCGATGACGGCGAGCTCCCCGTGCGTGCGTACGACGCGGGCGCCGGCACCGATCTCGCAGTCCTTCAGCGTGGTGTCGGGGCCGATCACGGCGTCCTCGCGCACGACGGTCGCCCCGAGGAGCTGGGTGCCGGGCAGGATCGTCGCGTCCGGCTCGATCACCACGTCGGCCTCGATCCACGTCGTGGCCGGGTCCATGACGGTGACGCCGTCCTTCATCCACCGCGTGACGATGCGACGGTTGAGCTCCTTGCCGAGCTCGGCGAGCTGCGCGCGGTCGTTGGCGCCCTCGGTCTGCGCGACGTCGTCGATCAGGTGCGCGCCCACGGTGAGGCCGTCCTGGCGCGCGAGGTGGACGGCGTCGGTGAGGTAGTACTCGCCCTTGGCGTTGTCGTTGGTGATCCGCGGCAGCGCCGACACGAGGAACTCGGCGTCGAAGGCGAGGATCCCCGAGTTGATCTCGTCGATCGCCTGCTGCTCGGGCGTCGCCTCCTTCTCCTCCACGATCGCCTCGACGTCGCCCTCGGCGTTGCGGATGATCCGGCCGTAGCCGAACGGGTTCGGCACGCGGCCGCTGAGGATGCTGACGGCCCGCTGCGCCGCCTCGTGCTCGGCGGCGAACGCCCGCAGCGACTCGCCCTCCAGCAGCGGGGTGTCGCCGGCGGCCACGATCACGGTGCCGGTGGTGGTGCCGACGGCCTCCATCGCGATGCGTACGGCGTGCCCGGTGCCCTCCTGCTTCTCCTGCACCGCCAGCACGGCGGTCGGCAGCAGCTCGGTGATGTGCGGCCCGACCTGCTCGCGCTGGTGGCCGACGACCGCGACGACGCTGGTCGGCTCGACGGCCTGCACGGCCCGGAGCACGTGGCCGATCATCGAGCGCCCGGCGATGGGGTGCAGCACCTTCATGGTCTTCGACTTCATGCGGGTGCCGCCGCCTGCGGCGAGGACGATGACGGTGAGGTTGTCCATGGTCCGCAGTCTGTCACCGCCGTCGCGGGTGGGTCGCCCGCCCTGTGGTCGAATGACGGCGTGAGCGGGCGGAGCTATGCCGGGGAGTCGGCCACCGACCGGCACGCCCGCAGGCGCCGGCAGCTCCTCGACGCCGGCCTCGAGCTCTTCGGCACCGCCGGCTACCGCGCCACCACCGTGCGCCAGCTCTGCCGCGAGGCCAAGGTGAGCGACCGCTACTTCTACGAGCAGTTCGACTCCACCGAGGACCTCCTGCTGGCGGTGTACGCCGAGTGCACCGGCCGTCTCGAGGAGGCGGCGCTCGACCGCCCTCGGCGACCGCGGCGACGACGTGAGCACCCTGGCCCGTCGCGGGATCGACGCCTTCCTCGTCCGTGGTGGAGTCCGACCCCCGGCTGGCGCGGGTGGTCTGGTTCGAGGTGCTCGGGGTCAGCAGCGTGGTCGAGTCGACGTACCTCGCCCGGATGCAGTCCTTCGGCCACCTCATGCTGGGGGTGCTGGCCGAGCGCGACGGCGGCGCGGCCCTGCCCGCGGAGATGCGCGAGCTGCTCGCCAGCACCTCGGTCGGCGCGGTCAGCCACACCGTGGTGACGTGGGCGAGCGCGGGCTTCCGTCCCGAGCGCGCCGTGGTCACCGAGGCGCTCGCCGGCTTCCTCGCCGGGGCCGCCTCCGCACTCGTGACCGACCAGTGACCTCGGTCACCTCGTAATGCGGAATCAACCGTCTCCACTTTAAGGTCGACGACGTGGAGACACCCCTCACCGTGCTCGTCATCGGCAGCGGCTTCGGCGGCCAGCTGGCGGCGATCAACCTGCTCCGGCGCGGGATCACCGACGTCCGCATCCTCGAGCGGCGCGACTTCATGGGCGGCACCTGGTGCCAGAACTCCTACCCGGGCGCTGCCGTCGACGTGCCGTCGCCGCTCTACTCGATCGCCAGCGAGCCCTGGCCCTGGACCCGGATGTACGCCGAGCAGGCGGAGCTGCGCGACTACACCGAGCACGTCGTCGACAAGCACCGGCTCCGCGAGCGCACGGTCCTCGGCGCCGAGGTCGTGGGCGCGGAGTGGGACGGCGAGGCGTGGTCGGTCCGCACCGCCGACGGCACGGTCCACCGCGCCCGCTTCGTGGTCAACGCCTCCGGACCCCTCAGCACACCGGTCGTGCCGGCCTTCCCGGGCCTCGAGGACTTCGAGGGGGCGAGCTTCCACACCAACGGCTGGGACCACGACGTCGACCTCGCCGGCAAGCGGGTCGCGGTCATCGGGTCCGGCGCGAGCGCGGCCCAGGTCATCCCCGCCATCCAGCCCGAGGTGGACGACCTCCACGTCTTCCAGCGCAGCCCGCACTGGGTGCTGCCGCGCCACGACCGCACGTTCACGCCGCTCCAACGCCGACTGCTGCGTCTGCGGCCCCTGCAGAAGCTGCTGCGCACGGCGATCTACTGGAAGCTCGAGACCCGCGTCATCGGCTTCAAGCACAGCCGAAGGCTGCTGCGGCTCGTCGCCCAGCGCGACGCGCTGAAGCACCTCGACGCACAGGTGCCCGACCCGGCGCTGCGGGAGAAGCTCACCCCCGACTACACGATCGGCTGCAAGCGGATCATCCTGTCGAGCACGCTCTACCCGGCGCTCTCCGCGCCCAACGCGACGCTGCACGACCGGCACGACGGCATCGACCACTTCGACGCGACCGGCATCGTCACCGCCTCCGGTGAGCACCTCGACCTCGACGTCGTCGTCTTCTCGACCGGGTACGACGCCACGGACGGGCTGATCCCCTACGAGGTCCGCGGCCGCGACGGCGTCGCGCTCGCCGACGTCTGGCACGACTTCCCGCGCGCCTACCTCGGCACGACCGTCCCCGGCTTCCCGAGCTTCTTCGTCGTCACCGGCCCCAACACCGGCATCGGCCACACGAGCGCGATCTTCGTGATCGAGTCGCAGATGGCCTACGTGATGGACGCGATCGACGCCGCGGGAGCCGGGTCGATCGAGGTCACCGCGGACGCCGAGGCGACGTACACCGACACGATCCACCGCGAGATGGAGCGCACCGTGTGGCACGACGGTGGCTGCACGTCCTGGTACCAGTCGCGGTCGGGTCGCGTCACCGCGATGTTCCCCGGCTTCTCCTTCACCTTCCGCCGGCTCGCGCGCCGCTTCCGGCCCGAGCACCACGTCATCACGGGCGGCTCACCCGACCGCCCCCACGCCCCTCTCGAGAGGACCACCGCATGAAGCACCTCGACGACAAGGTCGCCGCGATCACCGGCGCCGGCTCCGGCATCGGCCGCGCACTCGCCCTCCACCTCGCCGACCAGGGGTCCCGCCTCGCGCTCTCCGACGTCGACACCGCCGGGCTCGCCGAGACCGAGCGGCTGCTCGCCGGTCGGGCGCGAGCCGTCACGACCGCCACGGTCGACGTCGCCGACGAGGCCGCCGTGCTGGCGTGGGCCGACGAGGTGGTGGCCGACCACGGCCGCGCCAACCTCGTCTTCAACAACGCCGGCGTCGCGCTGTCCGGCACCGTCGCGTCCATCTCCACCGACGACTACCGCTGGATCATGGGCATCAACTTCTGGGGCGTCGTCCACGGCACCAAGGCGTTCCTCCCCCACCTCGAGGCGTCGGGCGAGGGCCACGTCGTGAACATCTCCAGCGTCTTCGGCCTCACCGCGCAGCCGCTGATGAGCGGCTACAACGCCAGCAAGTACGCCGTCCGCGGCTTCACCGAGTCGCTGCGCCAGGACCTCGAGCTGACCGGCTCCTGCGTGAGCGCCACCTGCATCCACCCCGGTGGCATCAAGACCAACATCGCGCGGTCGGCCCGGCTCGACCCCAGCGTCGCCAGCGCGACCGGCAAGCCGGCGGAGAAGGCGAACCGTGAGTTCGAGAAGTCCTTCATCACCTCGCCGGAGAAGGCCGCCGCCGTGATCGTCGGCGCCGTGCAGAAGAACAAGCGGCGTGCGCTCATCGGGCCCGACGCCCGCGTCTTCGACGCGATGGTGCGCGTCGCCCCCACCGGCTACCAGCGCCTCATCACCGGCGTCGTGCGGTCGCGGAGCGCCAAGTGAAGCGGCGTACGGCCCTCGGCGCGCGGGTGCTCGCGCACCGCGACCCGCGCCGAGGCGAAGGCGTACGGCCTGCGTGAGCGCCGCGTCGACGTCGGGGACGCCAGCCTCGCGGTGCTCGAGGGCGGCCCTGCGGACGCGCCGGTCGTGGTGCTGCTGCACGGCTACACCGCCGACCGCGTCGTGTGGATGCGGTTCGCCAAGCACCTCGTGCGCGACCACCGCGTCGTCATCCCCGAGCTCGCCGGCCACGGCGCGACCGGCTTCACGGCCGGCACCGACTTCTCGGGACCGGCGCAGGCCGCACGGGTCGCGACGCTGCTCGACCGGCTCGGCGTGGCGCAGGCCGACGTGGCGGGCAACTCGATGGGCGGGTTCGTGGCGGCGCACCTGGCGCTCGCCCGCCCCGACCTGGTGCGGTCGCTGCTGCTGAGCGACGCAGTGGGCGTCGTCTCCCCCGAGCCGAGCGATGCCGAGCTCGCGTTCCGCGAGGGCCGCAACCCGTTCCTGCTCGACGACGTCGCGCTCTTCCCCGACTTCTACGCGATGACCATGGCCCGGGCGCCGTTCGTGCCGGGCTTCGTCCGGGCCGCGATCGCCGCCGACTACGTCGCGCGCCGCGACGAGCTCGAGGAGATCTTCGACGGCTTCTTCGGCCGCGACACCCTCGACGACCGGCTCGGCGAGATCACCGTGCCGACGCTGGTGATGTGGGGCGAGCAGGACCGGCTCGTGCACCGCAGCGCCGCCGCCGTCTGGGCCGGTGGCATCGCAGGTGCCCGCACCGTCACCTACCCGGAGGCCGGACACATGCCGATGCTCGAGCTCCCCCGCCGCACGGCGGTCGACTACCGCGCGTTCCTGTCCCGCGTCCGGTCGCCGGAGGTCACCGCGCGGCGCTGACCACCAGGTCGGCGCGCTGCTGCGGCCGCTCGAGCCGCTCGTAGTCGTGCCCCTCGGGGATCCACTTGGTGTCCCAGAGCGCGAGCTCGGCCTCGTCGTCGCCCTGCTCGAGGTTGCGCGCCTTGGCCCGCTCCCCGGCGGCGTCCGGGTCCATCTCGATCCAGGCGGTCAGGTCGAACCAGCCCTCCGTCCGGTCGCTGAACAGCCGGATCCCCTCGACGACCAGCACCACCGGCATGGCGTGGTCCTCGACCCCGGTCTCCCCCGACCACCAGCGGTAGTCGTAGCGCAGCCGGTCGTGCCCCTCACGCGCCGTCGCGACGACCCGCTCGAGCAGCGCCCAGTCCGACTGCTCCCACATCCCGGCGTCCGGACCACAGGTCGTGGCGTGGAACGCATCCGTCGCCACCACCTGGTCCTCGGTGATCCCGAGGTCCGCGGCCAGCCGGAGGGCCAGGGTCGACTTCCCCGCCCCGCCGTGGCCGCTGATCCCGACGACGGGCACGCCCTCGCCTCGGTTGTCCCGATCAGGGCGCGCGTCCGCGCCAGCAGGTCGTCGTACGTCGCCTCGGTGGTCATCGGGGCCGATCCTCCCTGCTGGCGGTCGTCGAGCACAGCGGATTTCGGTCGACGGCGTGCGGCCGACCGTGGACGATGGAGTGGTGGAGGACGAGGAGTACGCGCGCGAGCTGTTCGAGATCCTGACGCGTCCCGCGACCCGGAGGAGCCGGTCGACTCCTACGGCACCGGCCCCGACCGGATCGACCGCGCCGGCGGCTTCGGCACCGAGGTGCGGGTGACGTCGATCGAGGTGGTGCCCGGACCCCACGGCGCACAGATCGAGGTCGGCTTCGTCCTCGAGGTGCCGGAGGGCATCGACGTACCGGCTGTCGGGTCGTGCCGCCTCCCGTTCGCCGCCGAGTGGCGCGAGGCGCAGGGCTTCACGGACCCAGCACTCCACGCACCTTGGATCGCCAGGGGCGTGGAGCATGGCGTCCGGGACCACGTGACCGCATCCCAACGCGACCGCGCGGTCCACGACGTGCCTGACAGGGACGCCCAGTGGGCGATGCTGCTCGACCTGCTCGCGCGCCACGGCGACGTCACGGAGACCGCGGACGGCCATCTCGTCGTGCGCCGTGGCGACCGCCATGTCGTCACAGCGATCCTGACGGCCGACGAGTGGGAGCGCGTGCTGGAGAAGAACGGCACGCCGCGACCCGAGCTCGTCGACGACTACGAAGAGCTCCTCGCCGCACTTCACGAGGACGGGGACTACCTCGTCGCCTGGGAGGACGACCTCGTGCGCTCGGTCCGCCCGGAGCTGCCGCCGGTGGACGGCAACATCCGAGCGATCCTCCGCCTCCAGGCGGCACGCGACCGCGGGGAGGATCCGTACGCGGGCGGGGCCTGGTACGCGTACGCACCCGTCGACGACGAGCAGTGAGCTCCCCGGGATGGAGTCGAACCATCGTCGCTAGTCCTGATTCAAAGTCAGGCGGGCCCTGCCGGCAGACCAACCGGGGATAGTGTGCCCAAGCCTAGGGCCCGCCTCGCGGGGCTGCCCATTGCCCGGACAGACGGCAAGCGGTTGTCCCGTCCGTATGACGTCCGGGACATCCGCCGATCTTCACCACACCTCCACACCGCCTCGGGGCGATCCCTGATGCCGTACGTCGGTCCGGGCCGCTAGCGTGGCGGGCGTGACGGGGGAACAGCACGGGCCGGGGCCGGTCATCACGACCGCAGGCCTCACCAAGCACTACGGCGCGGTCCACGCGCTGACCGACCTCACGGTCGACGTCGGCGCCGGCGTGACCGGGCTCGTCGGTGCGAACGGCGCCGGCAAGTCGACGCTGATCAAGATCCTGCTCGGGCTGCTCGAGCCCACCGGCGGCCACGCGCGCGTCCTGGGCCACGACATCGAGCACGACGGGCAGGAGATCCGGCGGCTCGTGGGCTACATGCCCGAGCACGACTGCCTGCCGCCCGACGTGAGCGCCAGCGACTTCACCGTCCACATGGCCCGGATGTCCGGCCTCGGCGCCTCCGCCGCGCGCGAGCGGTCGGCCGACGTGCTGCGTCACGTCGGCCTCGACGAGGAGCGCTACCGGCCGATGGGCGGCTACTCCACCGGCATGAAGCAGCGCGCCAAGCTCGCCCAGGCGCTGGCCCACGACCCGCAGCTGGTCTTCCTCGACGAGCCGACCAACGGCCTCGACCCGGCCGCCCGCAACGACATGCTCGACCTGGTCAAGCGCATCGGCAGCGACTTCGGCATCGCCGTGCTCGTCACCTCCCACCTGCTCGGCGAGCTCGAGCTGGTGAGCGACCACGTGATCGTCCTCGACGGCGGCCACCTGCTGCGCTCGAGCGCCACCGGCGACTTCCTCCAGCGGACCGGGAGCCTGCTCGTCGAGGTCGTCGGCACCGACACCGAGCGCGACCGGCTGGGTGAGGCCCTCGCCCAGCGCGGACTGACCTGCCGACCGCGCGGTCCGATGATCGCCATCGACCCGCCACCACCCGAGCTGGCCGCCGAGGGCGTCGCCCACGACCTGATCCGCGACGTCGCCGCCGAGCTCGGCCTCGGCCTGATGCGGCTCCAGCCCGACCGGCGCCACCTCGAGGACGTCTTCCTGGACGGAGGAGCCCGTGTCTGAGACCAGCCGCCCGGGCGTGATCCACGACCTGGGCTACCGCCACTACGACGGCGTACGCGACGGCACGCCGACCATCGCCCGCACCCTCTTCGTCACCGGACTGCGCCACGCCTACGGGCTGGGCCGTTCGGGCAAGTCCAAGGTGATGCCGTTCCTGCTGCTGGCGATGTCCATCATGCCGGCGCTCATCGTGGTCGGCGTCGTCGTCCTCACCGGCCTCAGCTCGCTGCCGGTCTCCTACGCCAACTACACCAACCAGACGCAGCTGCTGGTGAGCCTCTTCGCCGCCGCCCAGGCGCCGGTGCTGTTCTCCCGCGACCTGCGCCACCGCTCGATCGTGCTCTACTTCGCCCGACCGCTGCCGGCACCCGTCTTCGCCCTCGTGCGGTGGCTCTCGCTCACGGTCGCCGTGTGGCTCTTCGTGACGGTCCCGACGCTCCTGCTCTACCTCGGCGCGATGCTCGCCGGGCTCGACCGCAGCGACCAGACGACGTCCCTGCTCAAGGCGATGGTCCTGCAGGTCCTGCTCGCGATGCTGGTCTCCGGCATCACCGGACTGATCTCGTCGGTCTCGCTGCGGCGCGGCTTCGCGGTCGTCGGGTCGGTGATGGCGCTGATCGTCCTCACCGGCGTGATCACCGCGGTGCAGGCCATCGCGGCCGACCAGGACGCCGACGCGGCGGCCACCGCCGTCGGCCTCTTCTCGCCGTGGTCGCTCTACAACGGCCTGGGCGACGCGTGGGACGCCGGGGTCGACACGTTCGTGCCCGTCGACGGCGCGTGGCCCCTGGCGTACGCCCTGGTGGCGGTGCTGCTCGTCGCCGCCTGTCTCCTGGGCCTGGTCGCCCGCTTCCGGAAGGTGGGCTCGCGATGAGCAACCTGGTCCTCGACTCCGCGTCGCGCTGGTTCGGCAACGTCGTCGCGGTCAACGACGTCTCGCTCACCATCGGGCCCGGCGTCACCGGCCTGCTCGGTCCCAACGGCGCCGGCAAGACGACGCTGATGGCGATGATGGCGGGCTTCCTCGCCCCGTCGTCGGGGCACGTGACGCTCGACGGCAAGCCGGTGTGGCGCAACACCGAGATCTACCGCCAGATCGGCCTCGTGCCCGAGCGCGAGCTCAGCTTCGGCTACCTCACCGGGCGGCAGTTCGTGCGGGCCAACGCCGACCTGCACCGCCTGCCCGACGCGGCCGCGGCCACCGAGCGGATCCTCGCCGAGGTCGACATGGTCGAGCCCGCGGCCCGCCGCCTCGACACCTACTCCAAGGGCATGCGGCAGCGGGTGAAGATCGCCGCGGCGCTCGTGCACCAGCCGTCCGTGCTGCTGCTCGACGAGCCGTTCAACGGCGTCGACCCGCGCCAGCGGATGCACCTGATGGACCTGCTGCGCCGCCTCGGCGACGAGGGCCGCACGGTGCTCTTCAGCTCCCACATCCTCGAGGAGGTCGAGCGGCTCGCCCGCCACATCGAGGTCGTGGTGTCCGGACGGCACGCCGCCTCCGGCGACTTCGGGGCGATCCGCCGCCTGATGACCGACCGGCCGGTGCAGTACGCCGTCCAGTCCAGCGACAACCGCGCCCTCGGTGCCGTCCTCATGGCGCAGGACTCGGTGCGGGCGGTCAGCCTGCGCGGTGACCACCTCGACGTCCAGGTCGACGACCTGGGCAGCTTCGCCGTCGGGCTGCCGGGCCTGGCCAAGCAGCACGACGTGACCCTCTACGAGCTCTCCCCCAGCGACGAGTCGCTGGAGAGCGTGTTCGCCTACCTGGTGGCCCGATGATCAACGCGACCATTGCCAAGCTCGCCCTCCAGGCACTGCTGGGGCGTCGACGCTTCTACCTGCTGCTCGCCTTCCCGGTGCTGCTGATCGGCCTCGTCGCGCTGATCACCGCGCTGACCGACGGCGACGCCGCGTGGGAGATCGTCCCCGGCCTCGGCTACACGCTCATCCTGCCGCTGGTCGCGATCCTCGCCGCCTCGTCGGTGCTCGGCCCCGAGGTCGACGACGGCTCGATCGTCTACCTGCTCTCCAAGCCGGTCAGCCGCTACGGCATCGCGATCAGCAAGTGGCTGGTGGCGCTCGGCGCGACCCTGGTGGCCGGCGCGCTGCCGATCTTCGTCGCCTCGCTCATCACCGGCGACACCACCCGGGCGGTCGCGCTCCTCGTCGGCGCCGCCGTCGCCGGTACGACGTACTCCGCGCTCTTCCTCGCCATCTCGGCGGTCACCCGGCACGCGGTCATCGCGTCGCTGATGTTCGTCCTGATCTGGGAGAGCCTGCTCGGCAACCTCTTCTCCGGGATCGCCTGGCTGAGCATCAGCCAGTGGGGCATCCGCATCGGTCACGCGTTGTCCGACGAGCTCCCGGCCCCGGCCGACCTGCCGTGGGCGATCGGTGCCAGCCTCGTCGTGACGCTGGTCGGTGTGTGGTTCGCCGGTGACCGGCTCCGGTCCTTCTCGCTGCGCGGCGAGGACTAGGCGCCCTGCGTCCCCGACCGGACTAGGCTCGCACGCGTGGACCTCCCCGTGATGCCCCCCGTGCAGCCGATGCTCGCCAAGAGCGTCAGCGGGGTGCCGGACCCGGCGAAGCACGGCGGCCTGAGCTTCGAGCCCAAGTGGGACGGCTTCCGCTGCCTGGTCTTCAAGGACGGCGACGAGGTCGAGCTGGCGAGCCGCAACACCAAGCCGCTCACCCGCTACTTCCCCGAGGTCGTCGCGGCGTGCCGCGAGCAGCTGCCCGACCGGATCGTGCTCGACGGCGAGATCTTCGTCGGCCTGCAGGGACCGGACGGCTGGCGGCTGGAGTTCGAGACGCTGCAGGAGCGGATCCACCCCGCTGCGAGCCGCGTCGACAAGCTCGCGGTCGAGACGCCGGCCGGCTTCGTGGCCTTCGACCTGCTCGCGCTCGGCGACGAGTCCTTCATGGACCGCCCGCTCTCCGAGCGGCGCGCCGCGCTCGTCGAGGCGCTCGGCCACCTCGACGGCACCGGGCCCTGCTTCCTGACCCGCACCACCGAGGACCCGGCCGAGGCCGAGCGGTGGTTCGAGGAGTTCGAGGGCGCGGGGCTCGACGGCGTCGTCGCCAAGCCGCTCGGGGCGGCCTACGAGCCCAACAAGCGCACCATGCTCAAGATCAAGCACGAGCGCACCGCCGACGTCGTCCTGGCCGGCTACCGCGAGCACAAGACCTCGACGCCCGAGGAGCCGCTGATCGGCTCGCTGCTGCTGGGCCTGTACGACGACGCCGGCGAGCTCCAGCACATCGGCGTCTCGGCGAGCTTCACCGCGGCGAAGCGGGCCTCGCTGTGGCAGGAGCTCCAGCCGCTGGTCTGCGACATCGCGGACCACCCGTGGGGTCGGTGGAACGAGTTCCTCACCGCCAACCCCGACCGCGTCCCCGGCACCCAGAGCCGGTGGAGCGCGGGCAAGGACCTCGGGTTCACCGCGCTGCGCCCGGAGCGGGTGCTCGAGGTGAAGTACGACCACATGGAGGGCCGGCGGTTCCGCCACACCGCGCACTTCAAGAGGTGGCGCACCGACCGCGATCCCGAGAGCTGCGGATACGGTCAGCTCGACGAGCCGGCCGGCTACGACCTCACCCGAATCCTGAGCACCGACCCCGGAGGCGCACGATGAGCGACACCGACAACCCCCTCGCCGACAACCACGACTCGATCCACGACGGGCAGGGCACCTACGACGTGGTGCTGCTCGTCGAGCAGGCCCTCTCCGCCGCCGACGCGGCGCAGGTCCGCTCGCTCCACTCCGAGATCGAGGACCAGGTCGTCTACCACGTGCTCCTGCCCCTCGAGGACGCCGCGGCCCGCATCGAGGCGTCGATGGGCACGCTGGGCGCCGGCGACCTGATGGCCGCCCCCGCCCTCGCGATGAACGACGTCGACATCGAGGCGGTCCGCAAGGACTGCGAGGACACGTCCAGCTCCGAGCTGAAGCAGACGCTCGCCGCGATCGCGGCCGCCGGCGGCCAGGCCACCGGCACGGTCACCTCGGAGCCCCCGGTCGACGCCCTCGCGGCGCTCGTGGGCACGGTGGACGCCCGCGAGGCGATCATCCTGACCCGCCCCCACGTCGTCGCCGAGTTCTTCCACGTCGACTGGACCTCACGCGCCCGCCGCAAGCTCGGCGTACCCGTCCTCCACCTGATCGAGCACGAGAACTTCGACGAGCAGGTCTCCGGCCAGGGCGAGGGCGTCAGCGGCCTCTAGCCGAGCAGGCGCGTCTGTTCGCCCTAGGCGCCGAGCAGGCGCATGTGTACGCCCTAGCAGCGTCGAGTCGGCGCGTATGTGTGCGAGAAACGTGCCGAGTCGGCGCGACTGTCGCGCCGACTCGGCATGATCTCGGCGGACAGATGCGCCGACTCGACGCGTTCTCGGCGGACAGATGCGCCGACTCGCCCTGCGTCAGCGGCGGGTGACGCGGCGTACGACGGCGCGGCGCAGGATCGCGGCCGCCTCGCGCCCGCCGACGGCGGGCGCCCCCGACGAGCCGGACGAGCCGGACGTCCCGCTCCGGCGCGCCTCGGCGAGGTCGCGCCGCAGCTGCGCGACCGTCGCGCGCTGGGCGTCCCGCGCCTCGCGCCCGGCGAGGGTGGACTCGGCCTTCGTGTGGTCGAAGGTGAGGGCCACGGCCTCGGCGTAGCGGGACTTGTAGTCGTCGTGGATCCGGTCGAGCGCGGCGAGGGTGTCGGCGTCCTGCGGCGAGCCGGTGAGCACGCCGAGGAGCTGCCAGACCTCCTCGGCGGTGTCGCGCAGCCAGTCGGGCGTACGGACGTCGTCCCAGGTCAGCTGGGACTTCCGCATGGACGGCTCGATGAAGTCGTCGACCGGGTGGTGCTCGCGCTGGTCGGCAGGAGCGGCCAGGTCGGCGTTGAACGTCAGGTCGAGCTGCTCCTGCACGGGCACGAGGGCCGAGCGCCAGTCGGCGAGCAGGTCGGCGTACCTCACGAACGACCGCTTGCGGCCGCGTCCGGCCTGCTCGGTCAGCAGCGCGGCGTGGACCCAGCCGGCGACGTTGGACGTCTCCTTGGTCAGCCGCAGGTCGTCGGACTGGCTGGAGAGGTACGCGATGTCGCGGGAGCCGACGACCTCGGCGGGATGCCGCAGCGCGGTGAGCCAGCGCAGGTCGGCGTCGAGCTCGGCGCTGACGTCCTCCCAGACCCGCGCGAACCAGAAGGCGTGCGGGTCCTTGACGACGATCTGCTCGGCCTCGAGCTGACCGGCCAGCCACTCCCGCAGCTCGGCGCTCGGGACGCCGGAGTCGACGTACGCCGCGACCAGGTCGACCGCCTCGGGCCGGCTGTCGATGTTGAAGAGCGCGAGCTCCTTGAGGTGGCGCTTGTGGAAGTCGATGACCCACTGCGGCTCGTAGAACCCGCGCGGGTTGGTCTCGGAGGCCTCCACCTCGGGCTGCGGCACGTGCAGGCCGAGCCGCTTCAGGGTGCCCGCCAGGGAGCTGGTGCCGCTGCGACCGGAACCGGAGACCAGGACCAGAGGGGTGGGCATGCGGGCCACCCTATCGGCCACCGCCGGTCCCCCTAGGATCGTGCCGGACGGCTCGCGACGACACAGGGACGACAGGACTGAGGCACGTGGCTCTGGGCGACAGGCTGGGCGGGAAGGTGAGGTCGGTGGTGCGCCGCGCGCGCCGCGACGGCCCCCTCGACATCGTCTTCGTCCTCTTCAACGCCGACGGCATGGGCGGCACCGCCCGCTCCGGCATCGAGCAGGCCAACGCCCTCCTCGCGCTCGGCGAGGGCCACCGGGTCCGCATCCTCAGCGTCTGGCGCAGCGGCGACGCGACCCACTACCCGCTGGCCGACGGGCTCGAGGTCACCTACCTCGTCGACGTACGCCATGGGCGGGCCACCGCGGTCTCCGGCGGGCACCCCGACGAGCTCGCCGACCGCGAGTCCGTGATCGTGCCGCGCAGCTGGGACGCGCTCTACAACGGCCTGACCGACGCCACGATGCGTGAGGCGCTCGGCTCGATCGAGGCCGACGTCCTCGTCACCACGACACCCGAGCTGCTGGCCGTCGTCGCCCAGCTCGCACCCGCCGACGTGGCGCTCGTGCACCAGGAGCACCGCGCCTCCTCGGCACGCGTCAACGACCTCGGCGCGCTCCTCGAGTTCGCCCCGCGCGCCGACGTCGTGGTGTCGCTGACCGAGTCGATGTCCCGCTGGCTGGCCGGCCGCCTCGGCGGCGCCGCGCCCGAGCTGCTGGTCATCCCCAACCCGCTCCCCGGCACGCCGCAGCCCCGCTCGCCGCTGGACCAGAAGACGTTCGTCACCGCGGGCCGGCTGGCGCCGGAGAAGCAGTTCGAGCACCTCGTCGACGCGTTCTGGCGCATCCACGAGGAGATCCCCGGCTGGACGCTGACCATCTGGGGCGACGGCCCCCGCGCCGACAACCTCGCCGCGCAGGTCCGCAAGCTCGGCCTCGAGGACCGCGTGCTGCTGCCGGGCTCGACCCAGGACCTCGCCGCCGAGTGGGCTCGCGCCAGCGTGGCGGTCCTGGCCTCGCGGGGCGAGGGCTACCCGCTCGTGCTGCAGGAGGCGATGTCGGCGGGCGTGCCGCCGGTGTCGTACGACTGTCCCTCCGGCCCGCGCGAGATGATCACCCACGACGTCGACGGCCTGCTCGTGCCGCCGGCCTCCAAGGCCGCGATGGCCGCCGCCATGCTGCGGATCGCGACCGACGACGACCTCCGCACCCGCCTCGGCGCCGCTGCGCTCACCCGCTCGGAGCGCTGGGACGGCCAGCGGCTCGCGCGGCAGTGGGTCGGCACGTTCCGGCACGCGGTCGAGCGGCGCGCCGACCCGCTCGCGCCGCGCCGGGTGCTGCACGGCCTGCGACCGGGACCGCTCGGCGACCTGCCCGAGACCTCCTCGGCGGCGGGCATCACCCCCGCCGAGGCGCGTACGACGACCCTGCGGGTGCTCACCTCCGCCGCCGCGGCCACCGGCGACGGGTGGTTCGTGATGCCCGCCCGCGGCCTCGATCCGCACCCGGTGGTCGTCGTGCCGTCCTCGCGCCGCGGCGACTTCCTGACCGCCCTCGCCGCGGCCCCGGTGCCGGACTGGCTGTCGGTCCGCGACCCGGCCGAGCGCGGCTGGCACGAGCGCCGCGGCACGGTCGCGGCGATGACCGACGAGCTGTCCCGCACCCGCACGGCGTCGCTGTTCCTCGAGCCGTGGCCGATGCGCGGCGGGCACGACGGCGTGCTCGGCGAGGGCGTCGAGGTCGGCGTCCAGTTCTGGGAGGAGTCGCCCGACGGCGACCTCCTCGCGCCCGGCCTCAACCGGTTCGGCGACCGCGTCCCGGCCGGCACCCCGCGCACGACGACCACGGTCGACGGGCGTCGACGTACCGACCCTCGAGCTCATGGCGCTGCCCACCGTCGACGACGTGCGCTTCGACGTCGACGTCGTCTACACCTGGGTCGACGGCGACGACGAGGACTGGCTCGCCGCGCGCGACCGGCGGACCGTCGACGCCGGCGGCACGCCGAGCGAGCGGGCGGGCGGCGCGCAGCGCTACAAGTCCCGCGACGAGCTGCGCTACTCGATGCGCAGCCTCCACCTCTTCGCCCCGTGGGTGCGCCGGATCCACCTCGTCACCGCCGGCCAGGTGCCGTCGTGGCTCGACACGTCGCACGACAAGGTCCGGGTCGTCGACCACCGCGACATCCTCCCCGCGTCCGCGCTGCCGACCTTCAGCTCGCACGCCATCGAGACCAGGCTGCACGCCGTCCCCGACCTCGCCGACCACTTCGTCTACGTCAACGACGACGTCTTCCTCGGCCGGCCGCGGCGTCCCGAGCACTTCTTCACCCCCGGCGGGCAGTACGCCGCCTTCGTGGCCGACCACCGCGCCGTCGGCCTGCCCGGCACCGACGACCGGCCCTACCTGACGGCCGCGCTCAACAACCGCCGCGTCCTCACCGACGCGTTCGGGGTCGCGCTGACGCAGACGATGATGCACAGCCCGCACCCGCAGCGGCGTACGACCCTCGAGGAGATCGCGGCCCGCTTCCCCGACGAGGTCGACCGGACGACCCAGGCGCCGTTCCGCTCGGCGACCGACCTGTCGCTGCTGTCCGTCGTTCGCACAGAACTACGGCCTGATCACCGGCCAGGCCTTCCGCGCGAGCGCCCACCACGGCTACGTCGACCTCGGCCACCAGCAGCTGCCGGCCCAGCTCAACCAGATGCTCAAGCGCGACCGCGACTTCTTCTGCATCGCCGACAACATGCTCTCGGCCTTCAGGACGACCGCCCCCGACCGACGCCCGGAGGCGCCGGTCAGGGAACGTGCCGTCAGGCTGCAGACGGGCGAGTGGTCCTGTGCCGGGCGTACGCCGCCCTGACCACGCGCTTGTCCCGCCTTGTCGACGGCGGCGACGCGGTACCGCAGCCGGGTGCCGTGGTCCACGACCCACTGCCGGACGCGGCAGCGCCGGACGCCGGACAGGCTGTCGGAGGCCTTGCACCCGACCTCCGGGACGACGCGGTAGCTCCGGTCGGCGCGCACGTGGGTCGCACGGACCTGCGGCCGGACCTTGTCGAGGTCGACCACCGTGGTGACCGTGCCGACGCCACCGTCGGCGGTGTGGATGGTGCGCGTACGCGAGCGGTGCTCGCCCGAGCCACGGACCGTGGCAGGTGCCGGGCAGCCGCCACGGATGGTCGAGCCGTCTGCGTCACAGGTGTAGGTGACGGTGACGGTGCGCCGGTACCACCCGAACCGCGTCTCGGGACGGCGGCTGGTGAGGTGGGCCGTGATGGTCGGCTGGGATCGGACCACGGTGACGGCCTGGGTCATGGGCGAGGCGTCGCTGTGGTCGGGGCCCCCGGTCTGCGTGGCGGTGATCGTGCACACGCCGGTGTCGGTGAAGGTCACCCGGTCCTGGTCGAGGGAGTGACCCGCGGTCGGCGTCACCGGCCTGGTCGGCGGCACCACCGCTCGCGGGGCTCGAAGTCGACCAGCGACCCGCCGAAGTGCAGGCCCGAGGGGTCGCCGTCGAGGTCGTACCACTCCCTCGATCACGTTGGTGGTGGCCGGGTCGACCGAGAAGACCACCGGATTGCTCGAGGCACCACCGGTGGCGGTCGGCTCGTAGGTCCCACCGATCGAGGCCTGGTCGGGAGCAGTCGAGGTGAACGCCACGGCCTGGGCGTCCTTGGCGACCGTGATGCTCTGGGTCACGGTTTCCGCCGCAGCGTGGACGGCGTCACCGGCCTGGTCGGCAGCGACCACACAGGTGCCTGCGTGGGCGAACGTCACGACGCCTGCGTTGACGGTGCACGCGCTGTTGGTGGTGGCCGGGTCGACCGAGAAGACCACCGGGTTGCCCGAGGCACCACCTGTCGCGGTCGGCTCGTACGTCCCACCGATCGCCGCCGGGGCGGGAGCGGTCGAGGTGAAGGCGACGGTCTGTGGGAGCAGGCTGGAGGCCTCGCCGGCGGCTGCGACGCCCCACGGGAAGGACAGCCCGCTGGTGACCACGGTGCCGGCACCCTGGCCTTCCTCGAAGGAGACGATCCGGTCCGCGCCGGCCTCGGCGAGGTAGAGGTTGCCGTCGCTGCCGAAGTCGATGCCGGTCGGGTAGCTCAGCTGGGAGGCCACGACCTCCACAGCGCTGCCGTCGGTCAGCGGCATCCTGGACAGGGTCCCCGCGGCGTAGTCGGTGACGTAGAGGTAGCCGTCAGCGCCGAGCGCCACACCGGTGGGGCTCTCGATCGCCGAGGAGAAGAGACTGTGGCCGCTCCCGTCGGTCTTCACGGTGTAGATGGCGTTGCTGTTGTCGACCGAGGGCACGTAGAGGGTCCCGGCGTCGTCGATCGCCATCTCGTAGGCCTTGGGCAGCGTCGCCAGCGTGATGGCAGCACCGCCGCCGGCGGGGTACTTCAGCACCCGTCCGGTGTACTCGGAGACGTAGAGGTTCTCGGCGTCGTCGACCACCACGCCCGACGGCTGGTCGAGGCCGCTTGCGCGGGTGATCGTCGCACCACCGTCCGCGGGCACCTCCAGCACCTGGCCGCCAGCCTGGTCGGCGATGAACAGGTTCTCGTGGCTGTCCAGCTCTGTCCGCCTGGTCACCATGGGATGTCGACGAGCAGGCACTCCCCCAGGTCAATTGATCCGTGGGAAGCGCCCACTGCTCGACATCCCATGGTGGAGCGGCGCGGACGGACCCACGCACTGCTCAGTCCGGCCCTCGATCCGGTTGCCGTCCTCGTCCCAGTGCGACTCGACCTTCTTCGACGGCTGCACGCGCGGCGGCTCGCCCGGCATCTTCGGGTGGTCGGGCGGGTAGTTGAGCTCGACGGGGTGCTCGTCCCAGAGGTCGAGGAGCGGCTGGAGCGAGTGGTGGACCTCGTCGATCGCGGCCCACGGGTCGCCGTCGGCGGCGAGCCGCTCCGGCACGGTGAAGAGGTTGAGGCCCGCGGGTGACTCGAGGGTCGCCAGCTCGTCCCACGACAGCGGCGTCGAGACGGGCGCGCCGGCGATCGGGCGCAGGGAGTACGCCGACGCGATCGTCCGGTCGCGGGTGTTCTGGTTGAAGTCGACGAAGATCCGCTCCCCGCGCTCCTCCTTCCACCACGCGGTGGTCACGCCGTCGTCGCGCTTCTCGAGCTCGCGCCCGAAGGCGATGGCCGCGTGCCGCACCGCGGCGAAGTCCCACTCGGGCGTGATCCGCACGTAGACGTGGATCCCGCGGTTGCCCGACGTCTTCGCGAAGCCGGTCATGCCGAGGTCCGCCAGCAGCTCGCGCGCGACGCCGGCGACGCGTACGGCGTCGCCGAAGGTCGTGCCCGGCTGCGGGTCGAGGTCGATCCGCAGCTCGTCGGGATGGTCGACATCATCGCGCCGGACCGGCCAGGGGTGGAAGGTCAGCGTGCCCATGTGGGCGCACCACACCGGCACCGCGATCTCGGTCGGGCAGATCTCGTCGGCGGTGCGGCCGGACGGGAAGGTGATGGTCGCCGTCTCGAGGTAGTCGGGAGCCCCCTTGGGCACCCGCTTCTGGTAGAACGCGTCGGCGTTGCGGTCCTGCGGCCCGGTCGCGAGCTTCATCCCCGGACGTACGCCGGACGTCCACCGCTCCAGCGCCGTCGGCCGGTCCCGCAGCGCGCGCATCAGGCCGTCCTCGACGCTCGCGAAGTACTGCGCGACCATCAGCTTGGTGACCTCGCCGGTCGTGTCCGTCGCCTCGTAGATCACGCGATCGGGCGAGGAGACGCGGACCTCCCGGTCACCGGCCTGCACCATCACCGGCTTCGCAGCTGCCATGACCCGACCCTAGCCGGGCACGGCGCTGGCGTTGCTCCGTAAACTCGGGGACATGGCCTACGACGTGCAGAAGACCGATGAGCAGTGGCGCGAGGAGCTCAGCGCCGAGGAGTACGCCGTGCTGCGGCAGGCGGGCACCGAGCGCGCGTTCACCGGCGAGTACACCGACACCGAGACCGAGGGCACCTACTCCTGCAAGGCGTGCGGCTCGGAGCTGTTCACCAGCGACACGAAGTTCCACTCCGGCTGCGGCTGGCCGAGCTTCTACCAGCCGATGACCGACACGGTGGAGTACATCGAGGACAACGCCCACGGCATGAAGCGCGTCGAGGTGCGCTGCGCGACGTGCGGCTCGCACCTCGGCCACGTCTTCCCCGACGGGTTCGGCACGCCCACCGGCGACCGCTACTGCATCAACTCGATCAGCATCACGCTCAACGAGAAGTGAGGTACCCAGGGACGTCTTGGTAGGCAGGTCGATCGATCCACCTACCAGTTCGTCCCTGGATACCGAGACTCACTCGGCGGGCTCGAGCGCGGAGCTGACCCGCACCAGGCCGTCGCCCCAGGTGGCGTCGGCCCAGTCCTGGATCGAGCCGTCGTCGTAGACGACCGTCGCGTCGAGCGAGTCGGGTGACGTGGAGCCGCTGGTCAGCAGCCGGTCACCGAGCGCCGCCTGCAGGTCCTGGTTGACCTGGTTGAGGTCGGCGTCGGTCTTCTCGACGGTCGTGACGCAGAGCAGGCCGCCCCACGTCTTGCGGAGCTCGGCCTCGGCGCCCTCGGGGTCCTCGGTGACGGCGACGCTGATCGTGCCGTTGCTCAGCCACGCCGTCGCGTAGCCGGGCAGCGCCGACGCGGCGGCCAGGGTGGCGTCCATGTCCTCGGGGGACGCCATGTCGGCGTCGGTGGTGGTGGCGTCGTCGCAGGCCGGCTCCAGACCTCCGGCCTCCGGCTGGGCCATCGTGTCGTAGAGCGCGGCCGGGATGGAGTCGGTGACCGTGAAGGTCGTGCCGTCGTAGGTCCCGGTGACGTTGTACTGCCCCCACGTCACGCCCGAGGCCTTCTCCGCGCCGACGTCGCCGAAGTCGAAGTCGACGAGCTCCGGGCCTCCGCACTGGGGCGGGTACGACTCGGCGACGGCACCGAGGCACAGCTCGGGCCCCTCGCCCGAGTCGAGCACCGTGACCAGACCGCGGGTGCGGACCTTCCCCGCGGGCACCGGCGTCGGGGCGGACGTCGACGACGGCGTGTCCGAGGCCGCAGGGTCGACGGCCTGGGTGTCGCCCTCGTTGCCGCAGGCAGCGAGCGCGGTGACGGACAGGGCGAGGACGAGGGCACCCGAGAAGGGGAGGCGTGAGGACGTCATGGTGGTCCGACGCTACCGCCCGGCGCGGCGTTCCCGGCCGACCCACGACGGCCGGGAGCGCTCCGCGAGCACGGTCAGGGACGGCTGTTCGGGCACGCGGTCGGCAGGTGCGCCTCGCGCCACGCCCTGAAGCCGCCGACGACGTCCGTCGCGTCGAGGCCGAGGCTGCGCAGGGCGTCGGCGGCCAGGCTGGAGGTGTAGCCCTCCTGGCACAGCACCAGGATGCGGGCGTCGTACGACGCCTCGGGCAGGCACGCCTCGGAGCGCGGGTCGAAGCGCCACTCGAGCACGTTGCGCTCGACGACCAGCGGCCGCAGCGCCGGGCTCACCTCACCCTCGTCCGCACGCTGCGCCGCGGGGCGGATGTCGACGAGGAGCGCGCCGTCGAGCGTCTCGCGGTAGGCCGTCTCGACGTCGATCCGCTCCAGTCGCGAGCGGGCGTCGGCCAGCAGCGCGTCGACGCCGTCGTACCGGACCGGCGCGGACACCGCGGTGCTCACCAGGTCTCCCGCTGCTCGACGCTGGTGACCTGGAGCCGGCCGCGCACCAGCTCGTAGCGCGTCATCGCGGCGAGCGAGGGGGCGTAGGCGTGCAGCGACACGGCCGGACGGACGCCGTGGTTGATCACGTCGTGGATGTGGCTGCCGTCGAACTCGCGGACCCCGGGCGACTGCAGCGTGGTCGCGGTGGCGACCCCGGTCCAGACGTACTCGGTGAGCTGGCCCTCGAGCACCACGAAGGCGCCGGAGGCCGACCCGTGGTCGTGCCAGCCGGTGCTGGAGCCGGCCGGCCAGGTGATCAGCCAGATGTCGGCGTCCTCGCCGTGCTCGACCCGGGTCCACGTGCGCTCGGGGACGTCGAGGTCGACGGTGCTGAGCGGGTCGTGGCTGCTGAGGTACTGGGCGAGCGCCGCGCGGGCGGTGCGGGAGGTCGGGCGCCGGCGGACGGAGCTGGGGAAGGTGGCGGTCATGCTGACTCCTTAGAACAATGTTGAGTGACTTACTCTACATTGAGTCGGAGCGCCGAACGCCCGTTCCGCGCCACGTGTTCCCGACCGCGGGTGACAGGTCAGGGCAGGCGGGCGAGCAGCTCCGCGGCCGTCACGCGGGCGCCGGTGTAGAACGGCACCTCCTCGCGCACGTGCATCCGGGCGTCGGAGGCGCGGAGGTCGCGCATCAGGTCGACGATGCGGTGCAGCTCGTCGGCCTCGAAGGCGAGGATCCACTCGTAGTCCCCGAGCGCGAAGGACGCGACCGTGTTGGCCCGTACGTCGGCGTAGCCGCGGGCCTGCTGGCCGTGCTGGGCGAGCATCCGGCGGCGCTCGACGTCGTCGAGGAGGTACCACTCGTAGGAGCGGACGAAGGGGTAGACGCAGATGTGCGCCCGCGGCTCCTCGTCGGCGAGGAACGCCGGGATGTGCGACTTGTTGAACTCGGCCGGGCGGTGCAGCGCCATCTGCGACCAGACCGGCTCGAGCCGCCGGCCGAAGGCGGTGCGACGGAACGCGTTGTAGGCGCCCTGCAGGGCCTGGGAGTCCTCGGCGTGCCACCACACCATGAGGTCGGCGTCGGCGCGCAGGCCGCTGACGTCGTAGAGCCCGCGCACGACGACGTCCTGCTCGGCCAGCACCTCGACGAGCGCCTCGACGTCGGTCGCCTCCGCCGCGCGATCGGCGTCACCGAGGACGTCGCGGAGCTTGAAGACCGACCACATCGTGTAGCGGATGGTGTCGTTGAGCTCGCGGGTGCGCGCCGCGTTCGTCTTGTCCGTACTCATGGGTTCATTCTGCCTGCGTGAGCGAGGCCACAGCGCGGCGGGCGGACCCGATCACGGCGGGGACGCCGACGCCGTCGTACGCCGCCCCGCAGAGCACGAGCCCGGGCAGGTCGGCGACGGCCGCGCGGACGCGGGCGACCCGGTCGAGGTGGCCGACGGCGTACTGCGGCAGCGCGCCGCCCCACCGCTGCACGTGGGTGTCGACGGGGCGGGCGGTGATGCCGGCGAGCGCGGCGAGGTCGGCGAGCGAGACCCGCACCAGGCCCTCGTCGGCGGCCTGGAGCGTCGCCTCCTCGCCGTGCCGGCCGAGCGAGGTCCGCAGCACCACGAGGTCGGGGTCCATCTCGCGCACCCACGCCCACTTGGCGAAGGAGAAGGTGGCCGCCTTGATGGCGCGCTGCTCGACCGGCGGGACCAGGAAGCCGGAGCGGTCGAAGAGGCTGTCCGGCACGTCCTGCGCGCGGAGGACGAGCGTCACCACGGCGACGCTGGCCGACTCGACCGCTGCCAGCTCGGCGGCGGCAGCGGGCGCCACGTCGGCGAGCAGGCGGGCCGTCGGCGCGGCAGGCGTGGCCAGCACGACGGCGTCGGCGTCGATGGTCTCGGCGTGCGTGGTCGGACCGACGGTGAGCGCCCAGCCCGACGTCGTACGCCCCAGCGCGCGGACCGTCGCCGAGGTCCGGACCTCGAAGCCGCCGTCGTCGACGACCCGCCCGGGCAGGCGTCCCATCCCACCGGGGAGGCTCGCGAAGACCGGTCCCGCGGAGACGGGGACCGACGGCGGCCTGGTCGAGGAGAGCGCCGCGCCGGGCCATCGCCAGCAGCTGCGGCACCGCGGCGGCGGCCGAGATGCGGCGGGCGTGGCCGGCGTACACCCCTCCGAGCAACGGCTCGACCAGCCGCTCGACGACCTCGTCACCGAGCCGGGAGGCGACGAGGTCGCCGACGGACATGTCGTCGGCGACGTCGGTCGGCGTCTCGGCGGACGCGCGCGCCAGCCCGTCCGGGCTGAGCACGCCGCTCGCGGCCAGCTGGTCGAGGTCGAGCGGCACGCCCATCAGCGACCGGGGCAGCGCGCGCAGCGCACCGCGCGACCAGACGGCCGAGGTCGCAGCGGTCGGGTGGACGACCTCGGCGCCGAGCTCGTGCACCAGGTCGAGCCCCTCGGGTCGGCGGGCCAGCATCGCCTCCGCGCCGACGTCGACGGTGAGCCCGGCGACCTCGGCGCTGCGCAGCTTGCCGCCGAGCTGCGGGGAGGCCTCGAGCAGCAGGACGTCACGCCCGGCGGCAGCGAGACCGCGGGCCGCGACGAGGCCGGCCACGCCGCCACCGACCACCACCACGTCCCACGCCACGTCGCCAGCCTAGGGTGAGGGCGTGGACACCACCGTGGGCTCTGACCGGATCGCCGTGCTCATCGACGGCGAGAACACGAGGTCGGCGTACGCCGACGAGGTGCTGAGCGAGGTCGCGAAGTACGGCAACCCGACGATCAAGCGCGTCTACGGCGACTGGACGAATCCTCACCTCTCCACGTGGGCACGTCGGCTCAACAGCCTCGGCCTGCGCGCCATGCACCAGAACGCCTTCACGAAGAGCAAGAACTCCTCGGACCTGGCGCTCGTGATCGACGCGATGGACCTGCTCTACGACGGCAACGTGGACGCCTTCGCCCTGGTGACCAGCGACAGCGACTTCACCAGCCTCGCGCACCGGCTGCGCGAGTCCGGGAAGACCGTCTACGTCCTCGGCGAGAACAAGGCGCCCGATGCGTTGAAGAACGCCTGCGACAAGTTCATCGACCTCGAGGTCGTGCAGGACGAGAAGAAGTCCGACACCGACATGGACGAGCACGAGGCACCGGGCGAGGACGACGACGCCCAGGCGCCGACGATCAACCTGCAGAGCGCGCTCACCCGCGCCCTCAACGCCGTCGCGGACGACGACGGCTGGGCCACCCTGGCCGCGCTGGGCAACCAGCTGACCCGCACCTACCCGTCGTTCGACGCGCGCTCGTTCGGCAACAGCGGGACGCGGCTCAGCACGCTGGTCGCCGACCAGCCCTACCTCGAGACGACGGGGTCGGGCAACGCGATGCGCGTCCGTCGCAAGGGTGCCGGGAAGCTGGCCGCCAAGGCCGAGGGCAAGGCCGAGAAGAAGGCCGAGCCCAAGGCCGAGCCGAAGGTCGAGCCCAAGGCCGACTCCAAGGCCGAGCCGAAGACGCAGGCCGAGCCCACGGTCGAGCCGAAGGTCACCAAGCCCCGGACCCGCAAGGCACGTACGGCGAAGAAGGCGACCGAGGCTCCGCAGGAGGCCGCCGCGGCACCCGAGCCGAAGGCCGCCGTCCCGACGGTCACCACCACGACCCGGGCGGCCCGCAAGGCCGCGAGCGCCAGGAAGACCACGCCGACGGCCTGACGCATCACAGTTCCGTCACGGCCGGAACCGCCCGTGACAGGGGTGGCGTCGGACGGGCATGAGCACTCGTACCCGCGCCGCCGGCGTCCTCTCGTGATCACCATGACGGCCGTGCTGGCCGCCTGCTCGTCCTCCGGCTCCGACGACAGCGCCGACGGAGGCTCGGACGCCAGCGCGTCCTACGACACGGGGTCGGGCAGCAGCGCCGGCGAGGGGACGGCCGAGTCGCCGAGCGCGGCACGCGACTCGGTGGAGGGCGACGACACCACCTCGTCGTCGGCCGGCGGCCCCAGCACGCCGCGGATGGACCGGGCGGTCGTCTCGACCGGCACGGTCTCGCTGTCCAGCACCGACGTCACCGAGACCCGGCGGGACGTGCAGCGGATCGTCGACGCCCAGGGCGGTGACGTCACCGAGGAGGACACCCGGACCGACGAGGGTGGCGCATCGTCGTACTCGCGCTTCGTCATCCGGGTGCCGAGCAACAGGTTCGACGCTGCGATGTCCGCGCTCGAGCAGGTCGACGGTCTCGTCGCCGCGGGCCGCGGCTCCGACGACGTCAGCACCGAGGTCATCGACAACGCCGTCCGCGTCCGGGCACAGGAGGCGAGCCTCAAGCGCGTCGAGCTGCTGCTCGCCGAGTCGACGTCGCTCAAGGACCTCATCTGGATCGAGTCGCAGCTCACCACCCGGCAGGCCGAGCTCGACTCGCTGAAGTCGCAGCAGTCGTGGCTCACCGACCAGACCTCGCTGTCGACGATCACCGTCGACATCACCCAGAAGCAGGTCGCCGAGGACGTGCCCCCGGCGAAGAAGAAGGACAGCGAGCCCGCGGGCTTCCTCGACGGCCTGGGCGGAGGGATGAAGGCCCTCGGCAGCACCTTCGCCGCGATCGGCCTCATCGTCGGCGCGCTGCTGCCCTTCGCGATCGTGGCCCTCGTGATCGGCCTGCCGGTCTGGCTCGTCGTACGACGTCGGCGCCCGCAGCAGCCTGCTGCCGTCGCGGCGGAGACGCCGAGCGCCTGACGTCCGGCCCCGGGGTGGCGGCACATGACAACCGGTCCGCTCGGGGTGGCGGCACATGACACCAGATCCGTCGAAGGACGTGTCATGTGCCGCCACCCTCGGCAGCGAGCGCCGTCAGGGAGGTCGCTCAGACCCGGACCGGCTCCCGGGCAGCCAGCTCCGGGATCGAGGTCCTCGCGGTCGAGCCCCCGACCGCGGGTCTCGGGCAGGAAGTGCGCGCAGGTGAGCGAGATGGCCGCGACGAGGACGTTGTAGCCCGCGACCCACCAGAGCGTCCCCTCGCCCTTCGTCACCAGCCACGCCGCGATGAGCGGGGTGAGGCCGGAGGCGAGGATGCCGGAGACCTGGTAGAGCGTGCTGAGCGCGGTGTAGCGGTAGCGGGTGTCGAAGAGCTCGGACCAGAACGCCGCGAGCGGGCCGTAGACGATGCCGTAGATCGCGCCGAGGCCGACGACGAAGACGAGCGAGATCGCCCAGCGGTTCTCGGTCTGGACGAGGTAGGCCGCCGGGAAGGCGAACAGCAGCCCGAGCCAGGCGCCGACGCGGTAGACCGGCTTGCGGCCGACCTTGTCGGACAGGGCGCCCGCGACCGGGACGAGCACCACGCCGAGCGCCGCGCCGACGATGATCGCGTCGAGCGCCCAGCTGCGCGGCAGCTCGAGGTTGGTCGCGACGTAGGCGAGCAGGTAGACCGAGAACAGGTTGAAGGTGAAGCCCTCGATGAAGCGCGTGCCCATGCCCAGCAGCAGCGGGCGCGGCTGCTCGGCGACGAGGTCCTTCAGCGGGATGCCGCGAGATCTCCTTGCGCTCCTGCACCTTCGCGAACTCGGGCGTCTCCATCACCGACAGCCGGATGTAGGCGCCGATCCCGAGCAGCACGATGCTGACCAGGAAGCAGGCCCGCCAGCCCCACGCGAGGAAGTCCTCCTCGGGCAGCAGGCCGGCGAGCGAGAAGGCGCCGGCCGCGAGGACGAGTCCACCCGGTACGCCGATGTGCGCGAAGCTGCCGTAGAAGCCGCGGCGCTCGGCCGGGGCGTACTCGACCGCGAGCAGCACGGCACCGCCGTACTCACCGCCCACGCCGATGCCCTGCAGCACCCGGAGGACGACGAGGGCGATGGGCGCCCAGACGCCGATGGAGTCGTAGGTCGGCAGCAGGCCGATGAGGGCCGTGCCGATGCCCATGATCACCAGCGTCAGCAGCAGCATCTGCTTGCGGCCGATGCGGTCGCCGAAGTGGCCGAAGACGAGGCCGCCGATCGGGCGCGCGAAGAAGCCGACGGCGAACGTCGCGAACGCGGCGAACTGCGCGGCCGGTCCGTCGAGGCCGTTGAAGTAGAGCTTGTCGAAGACGACGGCCGCGGCCGTGCCGTAGAGGAAGAAGTCGTACCACTCGATGGTGGCGCCGACCGCCGAGGCGAGGGCGACCCGACGCGGGCTGGGCGGCATCCCGGAGTTCTTGTCGGTGCTCATGCTGCGTTCTCCTGCTTGTCGGACGCGGTGGTCTGGTCGGTGGCGTCCCCGTCGACCTCGGCGCCGTTGATCCGGCCGTCGAGGCGGGCGGGGTCGAGGTCGTCGCGGTGGAGCTTGGCGAAGCCCGAGCGGTGGAAGACGAGCGGGTGCTCGCCGTCGCCGCCGCCGACCTCGTGCACCTCGAGCAGCACGATCGAGGTGGTCGCCGGCGACGACCTCCTGGTGCACCGAGCAGTCGTAGGTCGCCACGGCCTCGTCGAGCAGGACCGAGCCGTTGCCGGTGACCCGGAACGGCAGCCCGGCGAAGCGCTCCTCGCGGGGCCCGGCGAGCTGGCGGCACACCGCGTCGTGGTGGTCGGCGAGGACGCTGATGCCGAGGTGGTCGGCCTCGCGGAGCAGCGGCCAGGTGGAGCTGGTCGTCGAGATGGAGAACGACACCAGCGGCGGGTCGATGCTCACCGAGGTGAAGGACGACGCGGCGATCCCGGTGAGCTGGCCCTTGACGGACGCCGCCACGGCGACGACGCCGGACGGGAAGGCGCCGAAGGCGTCGCGGAGGGTGCGCGGGTCGAGCGCGGGCGTGGCTGGGCAGGGAGGACTGCGGTCATGCGGACACCGCCTGGTCGGAGTGGGGGTGGGCGGGCAGGAGCGGCTCGGCGGTGGCGAACCAGCGGTCGTACGGCGCTGCGTCGGCGTGCTCGGAGTCGAGGACGAACAGCCCCCGGGTCGGCACCGACGCACCCAGCTCGACGAGCAGCGGGCGCAGCGTGTGCTCCACGGCGAGCGCGTGCACGTCGGCAGCGCCGAGCATCAGCGGGATCGCCGTGACTCCGGCGAGCCCCTGGTGCGGGAAGCGGTCGAGGAAGACCTTGAGCAGACCGGTGTAGGTGGCCTTGTAGGTGGGGCTCGCCACGATGACGAGGTCGCTGGCCGCGACCTCCTCGACGAGCTCGGCGACCGTCGAGGACGACCAGTCGAAGAGCTCGCCGGTGTGGTCGGCCAGGTCGACCACCAGGTCGGCGCCGCCGAAGCGCTCGGCCAGGGTCAGCGCGGCCTCGTAGGTGCGCGAGACGGGCTTGGGGTTGCCGACGACGACGGCCACGCGGGTGTCGTCCGGGGTGTGGTTCATGAGGCGGCCCTCTGGGCGCCGAAGGGGACCGAGGAGCGGCCGCGCACGGGCGCGGGGTTGGTCCAGAGGCCGCGCTGCTCGAGCACGGGCAGCACGCCCTCGCCGAAGTGGTAGGCGCCCTCGAGGTGCGGGTAGGCCGGAGAGGACGAACTCGTCGATGCCGACGGCGGCGTACTGCTCGACGAGGTCGGCGACCTCCTCGTGGCTGCCGACCATCGCGGTGCCCGCGCCGCCGCGGACCAGGCCGACGCCCGCCCAGAGGTTGGGGTGGATCTCGAGGCCGTCCTTGCTGCCCTGGTTGAGGGCGAGCATCCGTTCTTCTGGCCGACGGACTCGCGAGCGCTTGAGGCCCTCCTGGACCCGGCGCGATGTCCTCCTCGGAGATGCCCTCGAGCAGGCGGTCGGCCTCGGCCCACGCCTCCTCGGAGGTGTCGCGCGAGATGACGTGGAGGCGGACGCCGTAGCGTCAGCTCGCGGCCCTTCTCCTCCGCGAGCTCGCGGATCCACTGCGACCTTCTTGCCGACCGCGGCGGGCGGCTCGCCCCACGTCAGGTAGACGTCGGCGTGCTCGGCCGCGACCTCGCCGGCGGCGGGCGACGAGCCGCCGAAGTAGATCCCCGGGACCGGGTCGGGCAGCTGCTGCAGCCTGGCGTCCTCGACGCGCAGGTGCTTGCCGGCGTACGTCACCTCCTCCCCCGTCCACAGCCGCGCGCACGATCGAGAGGAACTCGCCGCAGCGCTCGTAGCGGCCGTCCTTGTCGAGGAAGTCGCCGTAGGCGCGCTGCTCGTGGGACTCGCCGCCGGTGACGACGTTGAGCAGGAGGCGGCCCTCGGTGAGGTTCTGGAAGGTCGCGGCCATCTGGGCGGCGAGCGTCGGCGAGGTGAGGCCGGGACGGAACGCGACCAGGAACTTGAGCCGCTCGGAGAGCGGGGCGAGCATCGCCGTGGTGATCCAGGCGTCCTCGCACCACGCGCCGGTCGGGGTCAGCGCGGCCTCGAAGCCGAGCTGCTCGGCGCTGCGGGCGATCTGGCCGAGGTAGGGCACGCTCGCCGGGCGGCCGGCGACGCCGTGCTCGACGCCGTGGCCGCCGCTGACGACCTGGCGGCCGTCACCGCCGTTGGTGGGCAGGAACCAGTGGAACTTCATGGGTGTCAGACCTTTCGGGGGCGGTGCCATCGCGGGAAGCGTGACCAACGCTGTACGTGCTTAATCTCTATCGACCTTGTAGACAAAACTAGCAGCGCGCGACCCCACCTCCGCAAACCGTCCGGCCACGGGTGTGTCGAGGGGGTGACAGGCAGCGCCTCGCAGGCCGAGCCATGCACCGCCTGCCACTGGCCCTACGGCGGACCCACGTCCGGACGCACCGGTGGGCCGCCGGGCGAGCCGTTGCAGGTTTTGTATAGTTATTTTGTAGACTTTAGGGACCGGGGGTCGTCCGACCCACCACGTCAGAGCAGGAGCATCGGGTGCGGATCGAACAACTGGAGTACCTCGCGGCGGTGACCGAGCACGGGTCGCTCCGTCGGGCGAGCGAGGCGATGCACATCTCGCAGCCCGCGCTGAGCGAGGCGGTGACCAAGCTCGAGAAGGAGCTCGGCGCCACCCTCCTCGACCGCCGCCGCACCGGCTCGCGGATCAGCCGCCAGGGTCTCGACCTCCTCCAGAACATGACCGACGTGCTCGAGGCCGTCGACCGGCTGCGGCAGGCCGCGGGCCAGCAGTCCGTACGCCGCCGCGACCTGCGGATCGGCACCGTCAACGCCGCCTCCTCCACGCTGCTCGCGCCGGCGCTGCGCGACCTGCACGCCCAGCACGGGTCGGGCGGGGTCGAGGTGGTCAACGCCCGGCAGGCCGACATCCAGCAGGGGCTCACCGAGGGATCGCTCGACCTCGGGCTCGTCAACGTGCTCCCCGGCGACGAGATCCCCGCCTCGATCGTCGCCGACAAGCTGATCGAGGGCACCCCGGTCGCGTGCCTGCGCGCCGACCACCCGCTCGCGTCGCAGGGTCAGGTCAGCGTCGACGACCTGCGCGCCGAGCCGCACGTCCTGATGCGCCCGGGCTTCGTGATGCACCGCTTCGCCCACCGGCTCTTCGCCGGCGCGCTGCCGGAGACGACGTACGCCACCGACGGTGCCGAGATGGGCAAGGCGATGGTCGCGGCCGGGCTCGGGATCTCGATCCTGCCGGACTTCTCCATCACCGGCGACCCGCTGGTGCGTGCCGGGGTGCTGACGACCCGGCCGATCCTGGCCGACCAGGGGACGACGGTCACCCTGCTGATGCTGCGCCGTCGTGCCGAGCGCGTGCCGGAGCCGGTGCGCGACCTGCAGACCGCGCTCGTGCGGCAGGCACGGGCCTACCTCGCCTCGACCCAGCCCGAGGCGGACCCGGCGGTCGTGACGCCGATCAGTGCCGCGGGTAGGAGTGGACGAACTCGGTGAGCGCGGTGAGCTGATCGGGGTTGGTCGACGGGATGACGCCGTGGCCGAGGTTGAAGATGTGCCCCTTGGCCGCGCGTCCCGCCTCGATGATCTCGGCCGCCCGCGCGGTCATCACCTCGGTGGGCGCGAAGACCAGCGTGGGGTCGAGGTTGCCCTGCACCACGTGGTCACCGACGAGCGGGATCGCCTGCTCCAGCGGCGTACGCCAGTCGACGCCGACCACGTCGGCGCCGGCCTCGCCCATCAGGCCGAGCAGGTTGGTGGTGCCGACGCCGAAGTGGATGCGCGGCACGCCGAGCTCGCCGGCCGCGGCCAGCACCCGCTCGGAGTGCGGCATCACCGACGCGCGGTAGTCGGCCGGCGTGAGCGCTCCGGCCCACGAGTCGAAGAGCTGCACCGCCGAGGCGCCGGCCTCGACCTGGATGCGGAGGTAGGCCGCGGCGATGCCGGCGATCTTGCGCATCAGGGCGTCCCAGACGTCGGGGGCGCCGAACATCATCGCCTTGGTCTTCGCGTGCTCCTTGGACGGACCGCCCTCGACGAGGTAGGACGCGACCGTGAAGGGCGCGCCGGCGAAGCCGATGAGCGGGGTCGCACCGAGCTCGGCGACGAGCTGGCGCACGGCCTGCGAGATGAAGGGGACGTGCTCGTCGGTGAGGTCCGGGATGGCCGCCACGTCGGCGAGCGTGCGCACCGGTGAGGCGACGACCGGACCCACCCCGGGCTTGATGTCGAGGTCGACCCCGACCGCCTTCAGCGGCAGCACGATGTCGGAGAAGAAGATCGCGGCGTCGACGCCGTAGCGGCGTACGGGCTGCAGCGTGATCTCGGTGACCAGGTCGGCGTCCATGCAGGACTCGAGCATCCCGATGCCCTCGCGGACCTTGAGGTACTCCGGCAGCGAGCGACCGGCCTGGCGCATGAACCAGACGGGAGTGTGCGACGGCTCCCCACCTCGCGCGGCCACCAGGAACGGGCTCTCGGACAGGCCGGGGTGGCGGGTTGCGGGCGCGTCGGTCACTGCCGAATCTTCGCAGGTCAGGCGGCGTGGCGGCACATCGGCGGAGCGCACGGCTGGCCTAGTCTGGCCGAATGGTGGCCCGTCACGAGACCCACCCGGGCAGCGGTGCCGGGGCTGGGCCTGCGGAGTTCCGCGCGGCTGTGGAGTCGATGCGGCAGGCCGCGCTGCGCCCGGAGGTCTTCTGCGAGGAGATGCCGGCGCCGCAGCGGATCGCGCCGTGGTCGTCGGCCCTCAGCGCGCGACGTCACCGTCGACGACGAGGACCTCGGCACCGGCCGGCTGATCCTGCTGCACGACCCGGCCGGCAACGACGCGTGGGACGGCACCTACCGCTGCGTGGCCTACGCCCGCGCCGACATCGACCCCGAGCTGGGCGCCGACCCGATGCTGGCGGCGGTCGGCTGGTCGTGGCTGACCGAGGCGCTCGACGCCCACGGCGCCGAGTTCCACGCCGCGTCCGGCACGGTCACCTGCGTCACCACCGAGAGCTTCGGCGGGATGGCCGACGAGCCGGGCACCGCCCAGGTCGAGATCCGGGCGTCGTGGACGCCGACCGTCGGCGACGACGGCCTCGACATGACGGCGCACGTCGAGGCGTGGGGCGAGCTGATGTGCACCGCCGTCGGCCTGCCGCCGGTGCCCGAGGGCGTGACGGCGATGCCGAGCCGGCGCGGTCAGCGCGGCACGTGAGCATGGCCGACGAGGAGTCGGGGACGCCCGAGACCGAGACCGGGACCGAGGTGGAGGCGGCGCCCGCTCCCCTGCTGGTCCTGCGCGACGGACTGCCGGACGTCGTCGACACCGACGAGGGCCTGGCCGAGGCGAGCGCCGCCCTGGCCGCCGGCACCGGGCCGGTGGCGATCGACGCCGAGCGCGCGTCGGGCTACCGCTACTCCAACCGGGCCTACCTCATCCAGCTGCGCCGCGAGGGAGCCGGCACCTGGCTGGTCGACCCGATCGGGATGACCACGCTCCAGCCGCTCCAGGAGGCGCTGGTCGGCACCGAGTGGATCCTCCACGCCGCCACCCAGGACCTCCCCTGCCTGCGCGAGGTCGGCCTGACCCCGACCAGCCTCTTCGACACCGAGCTCGCCGGCCGCCTCCTCGGCTACCCCCGCGTCGGGCTCGCCACGCTCGTCGAGACGGTGCTCGGCCAGCGGATGCGCAAGGAGCACTCCGCCGCCGACTGGTCGACGCGACCGCTGCCCCAGCCGTGGCTGGAGTACGCCGCGCTCGACGTCGAGGTCCTCGTCGAGCTGCGCGACCACATCGCCGCCGAGCTCGAGGAGACCGGCAAGGCCGAGTGGGCCCGCCAGGAGTTCGACCACCTGCTCGACTTCGAGCCGGCCGTGCGCGTCGACGCGTGGCGGCGTACGTCCGGGGTGCACCGGCTGCGCGGGCGCCGGTCGCTCGGCGCGGCCCGCGCCCTGTGGGAGGCCCGCGACGCCATCGCCGCCGAGCGCGACGTGACGCCCGGCCGGATCCTGCCCGACTCCGCGATCGTCGTCGCCGCGACCGCGATGCCGACCGACCGGCGGGCGCTGCTCGCGACGCCGGGCTTCCACGGCCGCGGCGCCGGCCGCTACTCCGCCACCTGGGTCGAGGCGCTCGAGCGGGTGCGCGAGATGACCGAGGACCAGCTGCCCTCCCGCGCACCTCGCGGCGACGGACCGCCGCACCCGCGCACCTGGGCCGACCGCGAGCCCGCGGCCGACCGCCGCTTCAAGGCGGCCCGCGAGTCGATGCTCAACCTCGCCGAGGTCCACCACCTCCCGGTCGAGAACCTGCTCACCCCCGACTACCTCCGCCGGCTGATGTGGGCGCCACCGGCGACCCGCGACCCGGCCGACCTCGCCACGGCCGTGCGCGAGCAGCTGGCGTCGATGGGCGCCCGGCCGTGGCAGGCCGAGCTGGTCACCGGCGCGCTGGTCGGCGCGATCCTGGGTGGGGACGTGGAGCCGGCAGAGCCCGAGGTCGAGCCCTCCTCTGACTAGCTGCCCCCGCGCGCTCGAGCGGTGGTGGAGCCACCTTCTCGCGTCGCGGAACGTGGGTGGACCACCGCTCGACGCGCGCCTACTCGGTCGGTGACTCCGACGGCGACTCGGTCGGGGACTCGGTCTCCTCGGGCGACAGGATCGCCCGCGAGGCCTGGTCGATCTCCTCGGTCGTCAGGTCGAGGTCGAGCACGCCCGGCGCCGTCACGAGGCGCTCGAGCAGCGGGGTGACCGCCTCGATGAGCTCGTCGCGCTGGTCGATGAACGGCGGGATCACCATGTAGCGGATGCTCGCGTTGAAGACGGCCGAGTTGGCCGGCTCCTGCTCGGGGGCGAGGAAGTCGTCGGACGCGGCGACCTGGGTGTTGGCCGGGACGATGTAGCCGGTCGCGGCCACCGTGGCGATGGCGTCGTCGGAGACGGCGTACGCGATGAAGTCGGCCGCGTCGTTGACGACCTCCGAGTCGGCGGAGATGCACAGGCCGCTGATGTCGCCGACGGTGGCACGCGTGTCGATGATCGGCATCGGGAGCACGTCGAAGTCGAGGTCCTCGGCGTCGCGCAGCTCCGGCACGAGGTTGCGGAAGCCCGCGATCATCGCGAGCTCGCCGCGCTTGAAGAGCTGGACGGGCGTCGCCCGCGCGAGCTGGGCGTTGGTCGGGGTGATGGTCGGGTCGCGCAGGATGTCGAGGGTCTCGAGCAGCGCCTCGCGGGTGTTGTCGTCGGAGAAGTCGAGCGACGTGGGCTCGCGGTCGTCGTCGAAGACCTGGCCGTCACCGGAGTAGATGAAGGGGGCGAGACCCTGCAGCGTGGGGTCGATCCAGACGCCGCGCGTGTCGCCCCGTCGCGAGGCGAAGGACGCCGCCGCGCCGAACTGGGCCAGCGTCCACCGGTCGCGCACGCCCTCGGCGTCGGCCGTGGGCACGTCGTAGTCGCGGCGCTCCATCTTGTCGAAGTCGACGAGGTCGGTGTTGTAGTAGATGACCATCGGGGAGACGGAGTACGCCATGCACTGCAGCTCGTCGTCCATCGCGAAGGCGCCGACGGCGTCGCGCGAGAAGCGGTCGCCGAAGTCGACGCCGCGCTCGTCGAGCAGCAGGCTCACCGGCTGCAGCGCCTCGGCGTCGACGAGCTGGTCGAGGTCGATCCGCGAGGTGAGGAAGGCGTCGGGGGCGTCGCCCGCGAGGACGTCCCTGAGCGCCGACTCGTGGTCGGGCCACGACTTGAGGGTGACCTCCCGCGTGGGCGAGCTCGCGTTGAAGGAGTCGACGACGCTCTGGAAGGCAGCGACCTCCTCGTCGGTGCCGTACGCGCCGAAGGTGATCTTGCGCGGCTTGTCCGTCGGCTTCGTCGTCCTGGTCGGCGAGCCCGTCGGGTCCGGGGTCGGCTCGGTCCCACCGGTGCACGCAGCGAGCGACAGCGCGACGGTCACCGCGCAGGCGGCGAGGGCGCTGCGACGCAGGGCTGAGGGACGGGGAAGCACGGGGGAACCCTAACGGGAGAGGCCGCGGCGGGCCTCGACGACGCCGCGGAAGATCCGCTCGTCGAGCGCGGCTCCCTCGCGGCGGATCGCGCCGCGCTGGAGGACGATCAGCCGGTCGAGCCGCACCTCGCTGGGGCGCCCCTCCCGGTCCCACGCACCCGTGCCGACGTCCATCCAGTGACGGCCGTAGCGGGCCTCGTCCTCGGCGTCGCGGTCGTGGTCCTGGCTGCTGAGCATCAGCCCGACCCACCCGTCGCCCTCACCGGCGCCGGCGGTGTCCAGCAGCAGGACCGGTCGGTCCTTGCCCTGGCTCGGGTCGTCCTCGTAGGGCACCCAGGCCCAGACGACCTCGCCCGGGTCGGGCTCGCCGTCGGCCTCGGGCGCGTAGCGGGCACCGCTGGCGGCCCCGGGCGTCGTCGTGGTGCTCGGGGTGGCCGACGCCCCACCGGTCAGGAAGGCGCGGACCCGCTTGGCGATCGTCACCCGACGACCCTAGGGGTTGTGCGGCGCCGCTCCCCTGGCCTGTTGCTCCACCATGGGATGTCGACGAAGCAGCACTTCCCCGTGTTCGTTCACATGGGGAAGTGCAGGACCACCGACATCCCATGGTGGAGCAACGCCGAGCGAGAGAGGCTCGAGACGTGAGCGAGTGCGCCGGACCGGGAGCGCCTCACGGCGCGTGGCCGCTCGAAGCGGCTAATTTTGGGACCCGGGGCTGCCACGATCCGACGCACTCATGACCAGTATAAAACCTCACCCCAGCGCGTGCTTGATTTCCACCTGTCCGGCGGCCTCGAGCTGCTCGGAGAGGCCCAGCATCCGGGTGATCTCCTCGTGGCTCGCCTCGCCGAGGCCGGCGCGGCCCGCAGCGACGATGCGGGCGAAGGCGGCGGCCCGGAACAGGGTGACGGCGAAGTCGCCGCGGGCGATGCCGCGCAGCACGTCGTCGACCATGTGGCGCAGCTCGTCGGGGCCGGGCGGGTCGGCCACGCCGGCGACGACCCGCGCCACGTCGACCCGACGGTGGCCGGCCTCGTACTCCCGCGCGACCTGCTCCGGGGCGGCGTACACCCACGAGCGCAGGAGGAAGAGCCGCCACAGGCTGCCCGCCAGCGTGTCGGCCGGGGCTCCGGACCAGACCTGCGCGAGGGTCTCGAGGCCCTCGCTCTCGGCGAGGTGGACGATCCGCTCGGCCACCTGCGGGTCGTCGGACTCGCGGGCGCCGCGCACCAGGATCGTGGCGGCGAGGTCGCCCGCCTCGCGGACCTGCGCGGGGTCGGCACCGCCGATGATCTCGTCGAAGAAGCCGTCGCCCGGCGTCATCGGGCGGTGGTGGATGCGACCGGTCACCGTCCAAGGTTAGGCACAGAGGCCTGGATCGCGCTCCCCATGACCTTGCGGATGCGCTGGTCGCTGACCTTGTCGCGGGTGCCGAGCTGCTGCGCGAAGAGCGAGACGCGGTACTCCTCGAGCAGCCAGCGCGAGTCGCGCAGGTGCTGCGGCAGCGGCTGGCCCTCGGGCAGCGCGGCGACGGCGTGGAGCCACGCGTCCTGCAGCCCCGAGATCTGGTCCTGGAGCTCGCGGTCGCGGTGCACGTTGCTGTCGAGGCGCTCGCGGCGGTGGGTGACGGCGGCGAGGTAGCGCGGGTAGTCGCGCATCCGCGCCACCCCCGCAGCGCCGATGAACCCGGGCTCCATCAGCCGGGCCACCTGCGCGCGCATGTCGGTCATCGCCGGCAGCGTCATCAGGTCGGCGCGCCCGGAGAGGGCGCGGTCCGCCGCGCGCCAGGCCTCCAGGACCCGCATCACGTCGTGCACGGCCGCGCTCGTCCCGTCGGCGACCGCGGTGCGGGCGGCCTCCACCAGGTCGTCGTACGCCGCCTCGTCGCGGACGGTCGGGCGCGCGTCGACGACCCCGCCGACGATCGCGGCGCGCACGTCGGCGAGCAGGTCGCCGACGCTGGCGTAGGGCGAGCCGACCAGCGCCAGCTTGGCCCGCTGGTCGAGACCGGCGGCCGCGAGCACGTCGTCGACCGGGGCGGCCGGGCCGAGCGCGAGCAGGACGAGACGGCGTACGCCGAGCCGGTGGTGGGCCGCGGCGACGTCGGGCGTGGCGAGCACCTGCAGCCCGACGGTGGTCCCCTCGTCGACGAGGGCCGGGAAGCCGCGCACCTCGTGGCCGGCCCGGCGCTGGACGAAGGACTCGTCGATCGTGCCGAAGGTCCACGCGGTCTGGCCCGTCGCGGTGACGCCGGAGTCGGACGCGACGTCGGCCATCGCCTGCTCGAAGGTCGGGCGCAACGGCTCCTTGAGGGCGTCGAGGTCCTTGCCGCGACCGGCGACGCCGCCCTCCTCGGTCACCACGCGGTAGGTCGGCCGCAGGTGCGTCGGCACCTTCGACCAGTCCCACGCCTCGCGGTCGATGACGAGGCTGCGCGTGCTGCGGGCGAAGCGCTCGAGGGCGTCGAGCAGGGGCTCGGACCCCGGAGGGGTGGCCGCGAGGAACTCCCGGGCGGTGTTGGGGGCGGGCACCATCGCGACGCGGAGGTTCTTGGGCAGCGAGCGGATCAGCTCGGTCACCAGCTCCTCGCGCAGGCCCGGCACGAGCCAGGAGAAGTCGGCGGCGTCGATGCGGTTGAGCGTCGCGACCGGTACGTCGATGGTGAGGCCGTCGTCGGCGGCGCCGGGCTCGAAGTGGTAGCTGATCGGGAAGGTCAGGCCGTCCTCGTCGCTGTCGTGCCACTGCGTGGGGAAGTCGTGCGCGCGCACCTCCGCCGCGGTGTCGTGGGTCAGCATGTCCGGGTCGAAGGTCAGCAGGTCGGGACGCTTCTGCCGCGCCCGCTTCCACCACTGGTCGAAGTGCTGGCCGCTGATGACGTCCTCGCCCACCCGGGCGTCGTAGAACTCGAACAGCGTCTCCTCGTCGACCACGATGTCGCGGCGCCGGGCGCGGTGCTCGAGCTCCTCGGCCTCCTCCAGCAGCCGCGCGTTCTCGGCGAGGAACCGGTGGCGCGAGTCCCACTCGCGCTGCACCAGCGCGTGGCGGATGAAGAGCTCGCGGGCGAGCGGCGCGTCGATCCGGCCGTACTGCACGAGGCGGTCGGCGACCAGCGGGACGCCGTACAGCGTGACCCGCTCGCGGGCCATCACGGCTGCGCGCTTGCGCGACCAGTGGGGCTCGGAGTACGTCCGCTTGACCAGGTGGGCGCCGAGCCGCTCGGCCCACTCGGGGTTGATCGCGGCGTTCTGGCGGGCCCAGAGGCGCGAGGTCTCGACGAGCTCGGCGCTCATCAGGAAGCCCGGGTTGCGGCCCTTGAGCACGCTGCCGGGGAAGATCGCGAAGCGGGCGTTGCGGGCACCGAGGTACTCCCGCATCGGCCGGCGCTCCCCCGGCTTGGCCTGGTCGCGCTCCTCGAGCGCGCCGATGTGGCTGAGCAGGCCGGACAGCAGGGCCTGGTGGATGCCGTCGTCGTCGGGGGTGTCGGACGGGTGGCCGACCTCGAGCTTCATCTCCTTGGCGACCTGGCGCAGCTGGGACTCGTAGTCCTGCCACTCGCGGATCCGCATGTAGTTGAGGAACTCGCGCTTGCACATGCGCCGGAAGGCGCTCGACGAGAGCTCCTTCTGCTGCTGCTTGATGTGGCGCCACAGGTTGAGCCAGGTGAGGAAGTCGCTCGACTCGTGCTTGAAGCGGGCGTGCAGCTGGTCGGCCTGCGGCCGCTGCTCCTCGGGCCGCTCGCGCGGGTCCTGGATGGACAGCGCCGCGGCGATGACCAGCACGTCACGCACGCAGCCGAGGCGCTCGGCCTCGAGGATCATCCGGCCGAGCCGCGGGTCGATCGGGAGGCGGGCGAGGCGCTTGCCGACGTTGGTCAGGCGTACGCCTCCCTGCCCCCGCTGGTCGGGCCGACGCCCGCCGCTGGTCGAGGAAGGCGCCCTGGCGCCCGTCACGAGACCCGGGGCCGTCGTCACCGCGCCGAGCTCCTCGAGCAGGTCGGTGCCGGCCTTGACGTTGCGGCGGTCGGGGGGCTCCACGAACGGGAAGCGGGCGATGTCGCCGAGGCGCAGCGAGGCCATCTGGAGGATGACGCTGGCGAGGTTGGTGCGCAGGATCTCGGGGTCGGTGAACTCCGGGCGCCCCTCGAAGTCCTCCTCCGAGTAGAGCCGGATCGCGATGCCGTCGGAGACGCGCCCGCACCGGCCGGAGCGCTGGTTGGCGGACGCCTGGCTGATCGGCTCGATCGGCAGCCGCTGCACCTTGGTGCGCACGGAGTAGCGGCTGATCCGCGCGACGCCGGTGTCGACGACGTACGCGATGCCGGGGACGGTCAGCGACGTCTCGGCGACGTTGGTCGCGAGCACGACGCGGCGCACGGTCGAGGGGTGGCTGGAGAAGACCTTGTGCTGGTCGGCCGCGCTGAGGCGGGAGTAGAGCGGGACGATCTCGAGGCGGTCAGCTCTTCAGAGGCGTCGAACGCGTCGGCCGTGTCGCGGATCTCCCGCTCGCCGGGCAGGAAGACCAGCACGTCGCCGGGTCCCTCGGCGGACAGCTCGCGCACGGCGTCCACGATCGCCTCGGTCTGGTCGCGCTGGACCGGCTCGCCGTCCTCGTCGTCCTCCGGGAGCTCGAGCAGGGGGCGGTAGCGGACCTCGACCGGGTACGTACGTCCCGAGACCTCGACCACCGGGGCGTCGAAGTGCGCGGCGAAGCGGTCGACGTCGATCGTCGCGCTGGTGATGATCACCTTGAGGTCGGGGCGACGCGGCAGCAGGCGCTTGAGGTAGCCGAGGAGGAAGTCGATGTTGAGGCTGCGCTCGTGGGCCTCGTCGATGATGATCGTGTCGTACTTGCGGAGGTCGCGGTCGCGCTGCAGCTCGGCGAGCAGGATGCCGTCGGTCATCAGCTTCACGCGGCTGGAGCGCGACGTGCGGTCGGTGAAGCGGACCTGGTAGCCGACGACGTCACCGAGCTCGGTGCCGAGCTCCTCGGCGATCCGCTCGGCCACCGAGCGCGCCGCGATCCGGCGCGGCTGGGTGTGGCCGATGAGCTTGCCGCCGTCGTTCGCACCGAGCCCGCGACCGAGCTCGAGGCAGATCTTGGGCAGCTGGGTGGTCTTCCCGGACCCGGTCTCGCCGGCCACGATCACCACCTGGTGGTCGCGGATGGCCGCAGCGATGTCGTCGCGGCGTGCCGAGACGGGGAGCTCGGCGGGATAGGAGATCTTCACAACGGCGCCATTGTCCCGCACCGCCGGAAGCGGTTTTCACCGCCGGGCGTCGGTCCTAGCCGTTGGAGCCGTCGTCCTCGTCGGGCGGGGTCGTCGGCTGCACCTGTCCGGGCACGCCGGGAGGGCCTCCCTGCATGGGGCCGCGCATGGGCCCACGACCGCCGAAGTCGTCCCTGTCGCGGCCCCGTGGGACCGCGCTGCTCCATCCACCGGCCCCGGTCGCCCGGGCCGTCGTGCGCGATCGCGTGCACGGCGGTCAGGCCGAGGCCGCCGACGATGATGCCGGCGAGTGCGGAGGCGATGAGGGCGGCCAGGCCGTAGGAGCGGTCGCCGCCCTGCGTGCGGCGCAGGCTGCCGAAGCGCTCGCGGAAGCCGCGGCGCGCCGCCGGAGCCGGCTCGTACGCCTCGCTCGCGGCCGGCGCGGCCGTGGTGGCGGGCGGCTGCGGAAGGGCCGCCGCACCCTCGGGGCGTACGGGCTGGGTCTCGTCGGCGGGCCGCGGGGTGCCCTGCTGGTCGTCGCTCATGGCGGGAGCCTGCTCCCGTTCCCTGTGGCGGACCTGTGCGCCAGGCCTGAGGAGCCCCAGACCCGTGGGAATTCTCCTGCCGATCGATGTCGAGAACCCGCGCCCCGCTCCGTCCCCGGTGTGGACGCGGCCACAATGGCTGCAACGGACAAGGAGAAACGAGATGCCGAAGTACCTCATCCTCAAGCACTACCGCGGCAGCGCCCCGGACACCGTCAACGACGTCCCGATGGACCAGTGGACACCCGAGGAGGTCGACGCGCACATGGCCTTCATGGACGACTTCGGCAAGCGCCTCGAGGCCGACGGCGAGTTCGTCGACGCCCAGGCCCTCTCCCCCGAGGGAGCCTTCGTGCGCGCCAACGACGAGGGAACCGCCCCCATGACGGACGGACCGTTCGCCGAGACCAAGGACCTCATCGCCGGGTGGTACGTCGTCGACGTCGACGGCTGGGACCGCGCGGTCGCCCTGGCCGGGGAGCTGTCGCTCGCGCCGGGCGCGGGCGGCAGGCCGATCCACGAGTGGCTCGAGGTGCGCCCCTTCTACGGTGCACCGACCGCGACCGACGACTGACCGACGACCGACCGACGACCGACCGACGTCGTGACCGACCCGTTCGACGAGGCGACCCTCCGGTCGCTCGTGCCTGCGGTCACCGGTGTCCTCGTCCGCCGCGGAGCCGACTTCGCGGCGGCCGAGGACGCCGTCCAGGACGCGCTCGTCGAGGCCGTCAGGTCGTGGCCGGACGACCCGCCTCGCGACCCCAAGGGCTGGCTGGTCACCGTCGCGTGGCGGCGGTTCCTCGACGGCGTACGGTCCGGCGCGGCGCGGCAGCGGCGCGAGGAGACGGTCGACGCCCAGCCGGGGACGGGTCCGACCGAGACCGCCGACGACACCCTGCGCATCTTCTTCCTCTGCGCCCACCCGGCGCTCACCTCGGCGTCCGCGGTGGCGCTGACCCTGCGCGCCGTCGCCGGCCTGACCACGCGCCAGGTGGCCGAGGCCTACCTCGTGCCCGAGGCGACGATGGCGCAGCGGATCAGCCGGGCGAAGCGGACCGTGTCGGGCGAGTCGTTCGACCGGCCCGGCGACCTCGCCACCGTGCGGCGGGTGCTCTACCTCGTCTTCAACGAGGGCTACTCCGGCGACGTCGACCTGGCCGCCGAGGCGATCCGGCTGACCCGCCAGCTCGCCTCGTTGGCGAGCGACCCCGAGACCGACGGCCTGCTCGCGCTGATGCTGCTGCACCACGCGCGGCGGCCCGCGCGGCTGCGGGCGGACGGCACGCTCGTGCCGCTCGCCGAGCAGGACCGCAGCCAGTGGGACGCCGCGCTCATCGAGGAGGGCGTCGAGGTCCTCCAGTCGGCTCTCGCCCGCGAGCAGCGCGGGGAGCTCCAGGTGCAGGCGGCGATCGCGGCGCTCCACGCCGACGCCCCGTCGGCCGCCGAGACCGACTGGGTCCAGGTCGTGCAGTGGTACGACGAGCTGCTGGCGCTGACCGGCAGCCCGGTCGTCCGGCTCAACCGGGCCGTCGCGGTGGGTGAGGCCGACGGCGCCCGCGCCGGCCTCGCCGCCCTCGCCGAGGTCGACCCCGCGCTGCCGCGACACCGGGCCGTGTCGGCGTACCTCCACGAGAAGGACGGCGACCTCGCCACGGCCGCGCGGCTCTACGCCGAGGCGGCCGCGCTCGCCACCAGCGCGGCCGAGAGGACCCACCTGACGAAGCAGGCGGCCCGCCTGAACCACTGACCGACACCGGACAGGTGTCGCACAGGAACTCCACAGCAATCGGCGGCAGGATGCTGCCATGGTCCTCACCCGCCCCGACGGCTCACCCGTGCGCGTGCTCGTCGTGGACGACGAGGTCAACATCGCCGAGCTGCTCGCGATGGCGCTGCGCTACGAGGGCTGGGACCTCGCGGTGGCCCACACCGGCACGGACGCCGTCGCGACCGCCCGCGACTTCCGGCCCGACGCCGTCGTGCTCGACATCATGCTGCCCGACTTCGACGGCCTCGAGGTGCTGCGCCGGATGCGCGCCGACGGCAGCGACGTACCCGTCCTCTTCCTCACCGCCAAGGACGCCGTCGAGGACCGGATCGCCGGCCTGACCGCGGGCGGCGACGACTACGTCACCAAGCCCTTCTCGCTCGAGGAGGTCGTCGCACGGCTGCGCGGGCTGATCCGCCGCGGCGGCAGCGCGGCGCAGGCCGAGGCCGGCAACGTCCTCGTCGTCGGCGACCTGACGCTGGACGAGGACAGCCACGAGGTGCACCGCGCCGGGAGCGAGATCGCCCTGACGGCGACGGAGTTCGAGCTGCTGCGCTTCCTGATGCGCAACCCGCGCCGGGTGCTCAGCAAGGCGCAGATCCTCGACCGGGTGTGGCAGTACGACTTCGGCGGGCAGGCCAACGTCGTCGAGCTCTACATCTCCTACCTGCGCAAGAAGATCGACGCCGGTCGCGAGCCGATGATCCACACCATGCGCGGCGCGGGCTACGTCCTGAAGCCGGCCGGATGAGGTTCCGCCGCCCACTCACCCTCACCGCCCGGCTGGTCGCCGTGGCGGTGCTGCTGGTCGCGGTGACGGCGGCGGCGATCGGCACCGCCACCACGCTCGCGATGAAGCAGAACCTCGAGGGCCAGCTCGACGCTCGGGCGACCGAGTCGCTCGTCAAGACCGTCGGTGCGTCGCGCGGCGGGCCCGGGGACGACGGAGGGGGGCCGGGCTTCGACCCCTTCCGCGACATCCTCCGTCAGAACGAGGGCGCCCTCGTCGCTGTCGTGCCGGAGGAGGGCGACCTGGTCGGCGCCGTTCGGTCGGAGGGCGACGGCGAGAGCTGGAGCGCCGCCGAGCCGCTGTCGGCGCGACAGCTCGACTCGCTCCACGACGACATGCCCTACGCCGAGTACGAACCCGCCACGGTCCGGGTCCCCGGCCTCGGCACCTACCGCATCGTGTGCCACGAGGGAGACGGAGGCTGGATCGTCGTCGGGCTGCCGACCGCCGGCGTGAGCCGCACCATCTCCGACCTGGTCCGCCTCGAGCTGCTCGCCACCCTCCTCGGCGTGCTGGCCGCGGCCGGCATCGGGACCTGGGTCGTACGCCGCCAGGTCGCGCCGCTGCGCGAGGTCGCCGCGACCGCCCACCGCGTCTCCGAGCTGCCGCTGGCCTCCGGCGAGATCGAGATGGCCGAGCGCGTGCCCGACCGGCTGGCCGACGACCGCACCGAGATCGGCCAGGTCGGGGCGGCGCTCAACGCGATGCTCGACCACGTCGAGGCCTCCCTCGCCCAGCGCCACCGCAGCGAGCAGCAGGTGCGCCAGTTCGTCGCCGACGCCTCGCACGAGCTGCGTACGCCGCTGGCCACGATCGCGGGCTACACCGAGCTGGCGCGCCGACGACCCGAGACCACCGCCACCGCGCTCGCCAAGGTGGAGACCGAGTCGGCGCGGATGACCGCACTCGTCGAGGACCTGCTCCTGCTGGCCCGTCTCGACGCCGGCCGCCCGCTCGAGCGCACGCCCGTCGACCTGTCCCGGTTGCTGCTCGAGGCGGTCAACGACGCGCGCGTGGTCGACCCCGACCACCAGTGGCGGCTGTCCCTGCCCGACGCGCCGCTCAGCGTGGTGGGCGACGAGGCGCGGCTGCACCAGGTGGTGACCAACCTGCTGACCAACGCCCGCAAGTACACCCCCGCCGGCAGCACCGTCACGGTGACCGGGACGACCGCGGGCTTCACCGTCCACGACGACGGCCCGGGCTTCCCGCCCGACCTCGCCGCGCGCGCCTTCGAGCGCTTCGTCCGCGGCGACGCCGCCCGCACCCGCGCCGGCGGCGCCGGGCTCGGCCTCTCCCTGGTCGAGGCGATCGTCGCCGCCCACGGCGGCTCGGTCTCCCTCGCCACCCGCCCCGGCGACACCACCCTCACCGTCCACCTCCCGACCTGACGCTTGTGCGCACGGCACCCCGTGCGCGTGCACACGCGTCAGGTCGGCGGCTGGTAGAGATAGGGGCATGGAGCCCGGGACCGCGATCCGCGTCGAGATGACGAAGTGGGGCGACCGGCCGCACTGGGAGTTCGACGGGATCCACCTCGGCACCGACGAGCACGGCGAGTGGCTCGGCTTCCCGCAGGGCACCGTCAACACCCGCCCCGGCCTCGAGTTCGCGTCCCGGGTGGGCTGCGTGACGCTGGTGACGCCCGACGGGTGGTACGCCCCGACGTTCCAGGCTCCCGGCATCTGGTGCGACATCTACGTCGACATCGCCACGCCCGGCCGCTGGGACGGGACCGTGCTGCGGGCGGTCGACCTCGACCTCGACGTGATCCGGATGTCCGACCCGCTCCCCGCGTCGGTCTACGCCGAGGCCGAGAAGGCTGGCCGCGTCGCCGGCGAGGTCTTCGTCGACGACGAGGACGAGTTCGCCGAGCACCAGGTCGCCTTCGGCTACCCCGCCGACATCATCGAGCAGGCGCAGGCCAGCTGCGACGCGGTCCTCGCGGACGTGCGCGCGGGGCGGGCGCCGTACGACGGCACCGCCCAGCGGTGGCTCGACGAGCTCAGTCGCCGGACCTCCTGAACGCCCGGCGCTCGGCCCGCGTCATCGCGCGGAACGGACCGACCAGACGGGGTCCGGCCAGCCGGTTCTCCAGCCGGCGCGCCTCGCGCTTGAGCGGCTGGGCGACGTACTCCCCCAGGATCACCCCGGACGCGAGCGCGATCGCGACCGAGATGGCGGTCATCAGCGCGAGGATGCCCTGCGAGACGAAGACGCCGCCGTCGGCGAGGAACGTCAGTCCGCGATAGATCGAGAGGCCCGGCAGGAACGGCACGATCGCCGGCACCGCCACGACCAGCGGTGGCACGCGCACCCGCCCGGCGACGGCGTACGCCACCAGGCCGATGAAGAACGCCGCCGTGCCGGCCGCCGCCGACCCGGCCGAACCCGTTGAGGGTCAGCGTCTGCGAGATGAGGGCGGCGACGGCGGTGATCAGCCCGATGGGCAGCACCGCGCGGCGGGGCGCGTAGCTCGCGACGCTGAAGGCGGCCGACGAGACCGCCGCGCCCACGACCAGCAGGGGTACGTCGGAGTAGTTCCCGAGCCGGCCGGGCACCAGGTCGAGGACGAGCCCGAGGCCGCCGGCAGCCGAGATCCCCAGGGCCACCCCGGCGATGATCCCGGCGGTGGCCATCATCGCCTCGATCAGGCGGGCGCTGGCGGTGAGGTAGAAGCCGGTGAGCGCGTCCTGCACCGCGCCCATCAGCCCGATGCCGGCGAGCAGCAGGATGATGTTGGCGGTGACGACGAGCGAGGTGTCGACCTTGATCGGGGTGGCCGCCACGGCTCCGGCCAGCAGCGTGGCGATCGCGCCGCCCGCCACCTGGTGGTAGAAGAACGGCAGCCGGCGCCGGGCCATCAGGATCTGCACCCGGTCGATGAGGACCGCCGCGACGGCTGCGACCGCGCACACCACGAGCCCGCCGCCGAGGAAGACCCCGACCGCGGCCGCCATCACCGCCCACGCGATCGTCACCGCCCACCGCGGGAAGGCGTGGCCCAGGGACACGATCGTCGCCATCCGGGTGCGCGCGAGGTAGAGGTCGGCCTGGTCGGTGAGGATGTCGCGGACGAGGTGGTCGACCGCGGTGAGGTCCTCGTAGTCGATGTCGCGCTGCTGCACGTGGCGGATCATCAGCATCGGCACCTCCTCGAGCGAGCGCTGGTGGCTCATCGAGAGCGCCGTGAAGGTCACGTCGATCTCGGCCTGGCGCAGCCCGAGGTGGTCGGCGACCGACCGCATCGTCGCCGTGACGTCCGCCGCACCGGCGCCCGACGACAGCAGCATCTCGCCGATGCGCAGGCAGAGGTCCATCGTCAGGTGGACCTCGTGCGCGCGCTCCGCCGCCAGCTCGCGGGACGTCTGGTCCTCGCCGTCGTGCTCGTCCACGCGGCCATGCTCGCACCGTCGGCGGTCCGCCCGTCAGAGGGGTGATCCGGCCCCACCGACGTGCTCCCTAGAGTTGGGCCATGCGCATCGACTTCCACGCGTCGCCCGAGCCCACGCTCGGCGTGGAGTGGGAGCTGATGCTCGTCGACCGGGTCAGCCGCGACCTCGTCAGCAGCGGCTCCGAGCTGCACGAGCTCGCCAGCGGGCGCCTCGACGAGCCCAGCCGGCTCCACAAGGAGCTGCTGCGCAACACCGTCGAGATCGTCACCGGGATCTGCGACACCGTCGGCGAGGCGGTGACCGACCTGCGCGACACGCTCTCGGTCGTCGCGCCGGCCGCCCGCGAGCTCGGCGTCGACCTGCTCGGCGCGGGCTCGCACCCGTTCGCCGACTGGTCGCACCAGCAGCTCACCGAGGGGCACCGCTACGCCGAGCTCATCAACCGCACCCAGTGGTGGGGCCGCCAGATGCTGATCTGGGGCGTCCACGTCCACGTCGGGATGCCCGAGCGCGACCGGGTGATGCCGGTGCTGGCGTCGATGCTGACGACGTACCCCCATCTCCTCGCCCTCTCGGCCAGCTCGCCGATCTGGGCCGGCCAGGACACCGGGTACGCCTCCAACCGGGCGCTGATGTTCCAGCAGCTCCCGACCGCCGGGCTGCCGTTCACCTTCGACACGTGGCCCGAGTTCGAGAAGTGCATCGCCGACCAGACCACGACCGGGATCATCGACTCGATGGCCGACGTGCGCTGGGACCTGCGACCCGCGCCGCACCTCGGCACGCTCGAGCACCGCGTCTGCGACGGCATGTCCGACCTCGGCGAGATCGCCGCGCTCACCGCGCTCGTCCACTGCCTCGTGGTCGACCTCGACACCCGGCTCGCCGACGGCGAGGCGCTGCCCACGATGCCGCCGTGGCAGGTGCAGGAGAACAAGTGGCGCGCCGCGCGCTACGGCCTCGAGGCGATCGTCATCCTCGACGACCACAACCGCGAGCGGCTGGTGACCGACGACCTCGACGACCTGCTCGAGCGGCTCACCCCGGTCGCCCGGCGGCTCGGCTGCGAGGCCGAGCTGCGGACCGTGGCCGACATCCCGACCCGCGGAGCGTCCTACCAGCGCCAGCGCGCGGTCGCGCACGAGTCGGGCGGCGACCTGGTCGCGGTCGTCGACGCCCTGGTCGCCGAGCTCGACCACTCGCTCCTGACCTGAGACGTCGGCCCTCCTCCCTTGTGGCCGTCGTCACCGGGAGGAGAGGATGCCCGGACGCTCCCCACCGGGGACATGAGGAGACACGACGTGGTCAACCCGATCGATCCGACCGCTACCGGGTTCCTGCTCGCCGAGAACCGCAACATGCCGATGCACGTCGGTGGCCTCCAGCTCTTCGAGAAGCCCGAGGGCGCGGGCCGCAGCTACGTCCGCGAGATGTACGAGCAGATGCGCGACGTCGAGCAGATCGCCCCTCTCTTCCTCAAGCACCCGCACCGCTCCGCGCGCACGGCCGGCCAGCTGGTGTGGCAGCCCGACGAGCAGTTCGACATCGAGCACCACGTGCGGCACAGCGCGCTGCCCAAGCCGGGCCGCATCCGCGAGCTGCTCGAGCTCTGCTCCCGGCTCCACAGCACCCGCCTCGCGTGGGAGCGCCCGCTGTGGGAGGCGCACGTCATCGAGGGCCTGAGTGACGGCCGCGTCGCGATGTACACCAAGACCCACCACGCCCTCGTCGACGGCGTCTCGGCGATGCGGCTGCTGCAGAGCGTGCTCTCGACCGACCCCGACGAGCGCAACATGCCCGCCCCGTGGGAGATGCGCCCCCGCGCGGCCCGCGAGCAGGGACCGCGCACGGACGACGGCGGCGCCTCGCTGGCCGACGTCTCCGCCGCCACGGTGCGTACGGCGCTCGCGCTCGCGTCCGAGGCCGCCGGGATGCCCGGTGCGCTGATCCGCACCCTCAACAAGTCGGTCCGCAACGAGACGTCCGCGCTCTCGCTCTACGCACCCCGCACGATCCTCAACCAGAACATCACCGGCTCGCGCCGCTTCGCCGCGCAGGACTGGCCCGTCGAGCGGCTGCGCGCGATCGGCAAGGCCACCGGCACCACCATCAACGACGTCGTGCTGGCGATGGTCAGCGGCGCGATGCGGACCTACCTCACCGACCTCGACGCGCTGCCCGACACGACGCTCGTCTCGATGGTCCCCGTGGGCCTCAACGCCAAGAAGTCCGCACTGGCCTCATCCGAGGGCGGCAACGCGGTCGGCGCGGTGATGGTGCAGCTCGGCACCCACCTCCCCGACCCCGCCCAGCGGCTCGACGCCATCCACCGGTCGATGAAGGACGGCAAGGAGGTCCTCTCCTCGATGACGCCCGCGCAGATCCTGGCGATGAGCGCCCTCGGCCAGGCGCCGGCCATCCTCGGCCCGGCCCTGCGGATGTCGGGCGTCGTGCGGCCGCCGTACAACCTCATCGTCAGCAACGTCCCCGGCCCGCGCACCACGCACTACTGGAACGGCGCGAAGCTCACCGGCACCTATCCCCTGTCGATCCCGATCAACGGGATGGCGCTCAACATCACCTGCACGTCCTACGACGGCAAGATGTGCTTCGGCCTCACCGGCTGCCGTCGTACGGTCCCGCACCTGCAGCGGCTGCTGCAGTACCTGGACGACGAGCTGAAGGCGTTGGAGCGGGCCGCGGGGCTGTGACCGGGCTTGTGCTCTGGAGTCACCGCTTATCCGGTGACTCCTACGGTTAGTAGCCCAGATCTGAGCTACTAACCGTTGCGGTCACCGGATATCCGGTGACTCCAGCCATCACTCCAGCACGACCTCCAGCACGACCTCCAGCCCACCGCCGACCCGCTCGGCAACCGCCTCCAGCCGGGCGCGGGTGATGTCGGCGACCGTCGCGAGGCCGGCCAGGCGGGCGTTGGAGCCCGCCCGGGTCGGCTCGGTGGAGTTGATGCTGATGCAGCGGCGGGTGCCGCCGTCCGCGACGTTGGCGAGGGCGACCGCGTGGCCGGTCGTGCCGCTGCCGGCGAACGGGTCGAGCACGACCGCGTCGGCGGGCACGGTGGACAGGATCCGACGGACCAGGCCGGTCGGCTTGGGCGACTCGAAGACGTGGCCGACGAGGGCCTTCAGCTCCGCGACCGCGGTGTCGGTCGAGCCGATCTCCTCGGCCAGCCAGATGGTGCGCAGCTTCTTGCGCCGACCGCCCTCGCGCTCGAGCCAGTCGCGCTGGAAGATGTCGGCGCGCTCGCCGGTCCGCCCGCGGATCACCCGGCACTCCAGGTCGTCCGGCTGGTCGTCGACCTTGGGTCGCGACCACCGCCAGACCGCCGGACGGCCGTCGCCGAAGACCGGGCTCAGCGCACGGCTGCCGTCGAACGGCGCGGTGGCGACACGGCCGGTCACCGGGTCGCCGTACAGCTCGAAGTGCAGCGTCGGTGCGGTCAACGGGTTGAACTTCTTGTTGGTGTTGCGCAGCGGCAGGTAGCGGAAGCGCCGCCCGTCCGGCGACGTCAGCGGGAAGTCGGCCTCGTCGACGGACTCGGTCGAGCTGCCCTCGACGACGCAGGACGGGAGGTGTCGGGCGTACGCCAGCACGTACTCGTGGCTCGTCGCGAACCCCCGGCCGAGCTGGCGGCCCTTGGGGTTGAGGTTGACGACGATCTGCGCGAGGAAGTTCGCCTCGCCGAAGACCTCGTCCATCAGCAGCCGCAGGTGGGCCGCCTCGTTGTCGTCGATGCTGACGAAGACGGCGCCGTGGGGCGCGAGCACGTCGCGGACCGCCACCAGTCGCGGCCGCATCATCGCCGTCCACGCGGCGTGGTCGCGGAAGCGGTCGGCGTACGCGAAGTCGTTGCCGGTGTTGTAGGGCGGGTCGGTGTAGACCAGGTCGACCGAGCCGGGCGCGAGCCGCGGCAGGACGTCGAGGTTGTCGCCGGCGTGGAAGGTGTTCCAGGGCTCGGCGGGCACGGCGGCAGCCTACGGGCGTGCGTCGGGCGGCGCAGGGGACCGCGCGAGGTCCGCGAGGACGCGCTGATCCCAATTTTCACACCAGTCCCAGACCGTCCTTTACTCTGGAGCGCGTGCCCCTCCTTCCTCGCCGTCCTGCCCTGACCTTCGCGACGGCCGGCGTGCTCGTCGCGGGCCTCGCCCTCGGCTCGGGCGTGGGTCCCTCGGTGGCGAGCGACCGCGAGGGAGCGTCGGCACGCCCGTCCCTCCAGACGTCCGGTGGCACGAGCGGCTACCGCGGGCGCAACCAGACCTCGGACGGCAAGCCGGGCATCGTGGTCGGCCCGCCGGTCCGCGCTCGCAGTCGCGCCGCGGTCGTCGCCAACGAGACGGGCTACGAGATCGCGCCGGGCGTCACGCTGCGCGAGTGGGACCAGGTCGACGGCCGCCAGCCGGTCGGCCAGGTCAAGATCAACCTGGTGACGGTCAACCTCGACGCCCCCAACCTCAGCTTCGGACCGCTCACGCCCAGCTTCGTCACCAGCCGGCGCACGGTCAGCCAGCTCGGCCGCTGGGGCGGCGCGCTGACCGCCGTCAACGGCGACTTCTTCGACATCGGCCGCACGGACGCGCCGCTCGGCGTGACGATCAAGGACAGCGGGGTGCTCAACGGCTCGCGCGACGGCTGGATCCCCGGCGTGAACTCGTCCCTGTGGTTCGACGCGTCCGGCCCGCACGTGAGCCCGCTCAGCGTGCAGTACGCGATCCGGCAGCACCGCGACTGGACGGTGACCGGCTTCAACCACCCGCGCGTCGCGCGCAACCAGATCGGCATCTACACCCACGACTTCAACCGCACCAAGGGCTACCTCGTCACCGACGGCAAGAAGAACGCCCGCGAGGTGGTGCTGCGCAAGAACCGCGTCGTCTCCAACCGCAACACGCTCTCCTCCGGCAAGAAGATCCGGAAGAAGGACCGCGTGCTGATCGGGGTCGGCGCTGCGGCCAAGCAGCTGAAGACGCTCAGGATGAAGGAGCGCATCACCCTCTCCAAGCGGATCGAGGGTGGCCGTCCGACCGCCGCGATCAGCGGCGACCGTCCGCTGCTCGTCAACGGCGTGCGGACCGTCATCAACAACACGATCGCCCACCCGCGCACCGCGGTCGGCATCGACGCCGACGGTCGCCGGCTCTACATCCTGGTGGTCGACGGTCGCTCGACGACCAGCCGTGGCTACACGATGGTCGAGCTCGCCGACTTCATGACCGCCCTCGGCGTCGAGAACGCCATCAACCTCGACGGCGGCGGGTCGTCGGCGATGTACACGCGCGCCGGCACCGGTGCGATGGCCGTGGTCAACGAGCCGTCCGACGGCGGCGAGCGCAAGGTCGCCAACGGCTTCGGGCTGATGTACGCCGGCGAGCTGCCGCCGGTCGTGCCGCTCGTGGTGCCGACCCCCACGCCGACCCCGACCCCCACTCCGACCCCCACGCCGACGGTGCCGCCCACGACGGTCCCGCCGACCACGCCGCCGCCGACCTGACGGACGACGCGGTGACGCCCGTCAGGCGTCAGGGACGGTGAAGACGACCACGTAGGTCATCGGCGCGAGGCACTCGACGTTGCTCTTGGGCAGCTTGGGGAGGACCTCGAAGCCCGCCTCGCCGGCGTCGATCGCCACCGACCGCGGAGCGTCGCAGCCCACGGCGACGGTGGCGGCGTACGGCGTCGCGTCGGGCGCCAGCGCGGACTCGGCCCCGATGGCCGCAGCGAGCGGTCCCTCGAACGACGGGTCGAACTGGCCGACGAAGTCGGAGACCGCCTGGTCGGTGTCGAGGGTGAACGCGAGCGTCGAGGCCGAGCCGCCGACGGCGGTGGCGTGCACCATGGTGGCCTGGGTGACGCCGGCGGAGCCGACCGCCGGGACCGTCTCGGCCGTGCCGCCGTCGGGCTCGGGCTCGCTGGGGGTCGAGGTCTCTGCCGTCGGGGACGGCGACGGTGCACTGCTCGTGGCGTCCGGGTCGGTCGCGACGTCGTCGCCGCCGTCGTCGTCGCTGCAGGCGGCGAGCCCGAGGCCGAGGGCGACGGCGAGTGCGACGGAGGCGGCGCTCCGGGAGGTGCTCCGGGAGGTGGTCCGGCCGGTCTGGGTGCTCGTCCGAGTAGTCATGATCATCAGACGATAGCCACGGCGGGTCCGCTCCGCGGCCAGGCACGTCGCTCGGACCGTGGTGGGTGTCCGGCCGGTCTGGCAGGCTGCGCCCATGACTGTGGGCGATGTCGAGGGCGGGGCCGTGACGGAGCCGGTGCGCGAGGCCGTACGCGCCTACGCCGCGCGGCAGCCGCAGCTGGCCGCCGCCACCCAGGCCTACGTCGCCCTCATCCAGGTGCTCCTCGACGACGCCGGCATCGACTACCTCAGCGTCACCGGGCGGACCAAGAGCGTGGCGTCGTTCGCCGCCAAGGCCAACCGCACCGAGAACGGCCTCCCCCTCTACCCCGACCCGCTGACGCAGATCACCGACCAGGTCGGCGTCCGCGTCATCACCTACGTCCACAGCGACGTCGCGGCCGTGGCCGAGGTGCTCGACGACGAGCTCGCGATGCTCGACGACCGCGACCTCGGCGAGGAGACCGCGCGCTCGGGCCGGTTCGGCTACGCCAGCCGGCACCTGCTCGTGGAGACCCTGCCCGGCGCCGAGCTGCCCGTGCTGGAGGGGCACCGCGCGAGCGTCCAGGTGCGGACGGTGCTCCAGCACGCGTGGGCGGAGTTCGAGCACGACATCCGCTACAAGGGCAACGTCCCCGAGGACGCGGCCGCCGACCTCGACCGCCGCTTCACCCTCGCGGCCGGCCTGATCGAGCTCGCCGACCGCGAGTTCGCCACGATCCGCGAGCGGATCCAGGCCGCGGCACCCGGCAGCGCCACCGATGCCGAGGACGGCCACATCGCCGGCCAGGACCTCGCGACCTTCCTCGCGGGCCACTACAGCGACGCCGGCTGGTCGCACACCGACCACTACGACTGGATCGCCGGCCTGCTGACCGAGCTCGGCATCGACACCATCGACGACCTCGCCGACCTGCTCACCTCGGTCGACGCCGACGCGGTCATCCGCCGGATGGGCTACCGCTACCCCGCCGGGGCCGTACGCCGCCTCGACGACGCGCTGCTCGCGATCTTCGGCGAGCAGTACGTCACCCTCGACGGAAACAGCCACCGGGTGCCGCTCCTGCGCGCGCGGCTGGAGAAGCTGACCACGCCCGAGAACTGAGAAGCGGCCTCAGGTTCGAACACCTAGGGTTGGCCGCGTGAGCAGGCCATCGTGGACGACCGTCGCCCCCCTCCTGGCCCTCGTGGCGCTCGTGCCCGCGTGGTTCGCCCATCCGGAGGGCATCGTCGTGCTGGGTGCGCTCGCGCTCCTGCTGGTGGCTGCCGTCCTGGCGGCGGTCCACCACGCCGAGGTCGTCGCGCACCGCGTCGGTGAGCCCTACGGCTCGCTGGTCCTCGCCGTCGCCGTCACGATCATCGAGGTCGGCCTGATCGTCACCCTCATGGTCACCGCGGACAAGGACGCCTCCGGGCTGGCCCGCGACACCGTCTTCGCCGCGGTGATGATCACCGTCAACGGCATCGTCGGCATCTCGCTGCTCGTCGGGGCGCTCAAGCACCACCTCGCCGTGTTCAACCCCGAGGGCACGGGCGCCGCGCTGGCGACCGTCATCTCGCTCGCCGTGCTGTGCCTGGTGATCCCGTCCGTGACGACCTCGCAGCCCGGCCCGGAGTTCACCGGCGCCCAGCTCGCGTTCGCCGCGATCGCCTCCCTCGCGCTCTACGGCATGTTCGTCTTCACCCAGACCATCCGGCACCGCGACTTCTTCCTGCCGGTCACCACCGCGCAGCACTCCCCGCTGGTCTCCGGGGCCGGCGACTCCTACGAGCACGAGCCCGTCGACCTCGACGAGGACGGCCACGCCGACCCGCCCACCGGCCGCGCCACCCTCGCCAGCCTGGGCCTGCTGGTCGTCTCGCTCGTCGCCGTCGTCGGGCTGGCCAAGATCGAGTCCCCCGCCATCGAGTCCGGCGTCGCGGCACTGGGCTTCCCGCAGGCCGTCGTCGGCGTCGTCATCGCCCTGCTCGTGCTCGCTCCGGAGACCATCGCGGCGGTCCGCGCAGCGTCCCGCAACCGCGTGCAGGTCAGCCTCAACCTGGCGATGGGATCGGCGATGGCCTCCATCGGCCTCACCATCCCGGCCATCGCGATCGCCAGCATCTGGCTCGACGGCCCGCTGGAGCTGGGGCTCAACCAGCTGCAGACCGTGCTGCTGCTCCTGACCGCCGCGGTCGCGATCCTGACCGTCGTCCCGGGGCGGGCCAAGACGCTCCAGGGCGGCGTACACCTGGTGCTGCTGGCGGCGTTCCTCTTCCTGACGATCGCGCCCTAGCGACTCCGCCTGCGCGGGGGTGGCGGCAGATCGCACGTCAGACCCCACACAAGCCGCAATGTGCCGCCACCCCCACGAGCCGGTCTCCGAGGGGTGGCGGCAGATCGCACGTAAGACCCCACACAAGCCGCAATGTGCCGCCACCCCCTCGAGCCGCCGAGGCAGGACGCAGCACGACCCGGCAGGAAGCTCCTGCCGGGCCGTGACGACGGTGGATCAGCCGAAGTACTTGTCGTAGATCTTGTCGTAGGTGCCGTCCTCGCGGAGACCGGCGAGGATGCTGTTGATCTTGCGCAGCAGCGGGATGTTGCCGTCCTTCTTGACCGCCATGCCGTACTGCTCACCGGTGTCGAACTCGCGGGCGAGCTTGAGCTTGGGGTTGGACGCCACGAACTCGCCGGAGACCGTGTTGTCGAGCATCGCGGCGTCGATGTCACCGGCGTCGAGGGCGGCCTGGAGGCCGGCGGCGTCGTCGTACGCCGTCACCTGGGCGGAGGCGGGTGCGAAGTCGCTCATGAACGTCTCGCCGGTGGTGTCCTTCTGGACGCCGACCCGCGCGCCGGCCAGCTCGGTCAGCTGGTCGAGGCCCGAGCCGCGCGGCGTGATGAGCGCCTGCTTGGCGTCGAAGTAGGGGCTGGAGAAGTCGAGCACGCGGGCACGCTCGCCGGTGATCGTCATCGCCGAGACGGCGACGTCGCAGGCGTCGGTGTTGAGCGACGTGCCCGAGGTGATGTCGTCGAACGCCACGTCGATGACGTCGAGGTCGACCTTGAGCTTGTCGGCGACCTGCTTGGCCAGGTCGACGTCGAAGCCGACCAGCTTGCCCTTCTCCTCGTAGACGAAGGGGGCGTAGGGGCTGTCGGTGCAGACGGTCAGCGCGCCCTTGAAGACCAGCGACACCTTCGAGAGGCTGTCGGCGGACTCGCCGTTGGCCGCGCCACCGCAGGCGCTCAGCGTGAGCATCAGGGCAGCGGAGGACAGCGCCGCGGCAGCAGCGCGGACAGTGGTGGGACGTCGGTTCATGGTCTCAGTTCGCATTCGCGGTGAGCGACTCGCGCAGTCGCGTGAGGGCGTATTCGGTGATCTTGACGAGCGCACCCTTGGCCTGCTCGCGGTCGCGGGCGTCGAGGCTGATGATCGGCACCTCGGGCGGCAGCGCCAGTGCGGCAGCGATCTCCTCGGCGGGGTAGCGCGGCACGCCGTCGAACTCGTTGACGGCGACGATGAACGGGATCCCCTTGGACTCGAAGTAGTCCAGCGGCGAGAACGACTCGTCCAGGCGGGCCACGTCGACCAGCACGATGGCGCCGATGGCGCCGCGGCACAGGTCGTCCCACATGAACCAGAAGCGACGCTGGCCGGGAGTACCGAAGAGGTAGAGGACCAGGTCCTCGGCCAGGGTGAGTCGGCCGAAGTCCATGGCGACCGTGGTGGTGGCCTTGGTGGGCACGGCAGCGAGATCGTCGACGCCCTCGGACTCGTTGGTGACGAGTGCCTCGGTGCGCAGCGGGTCGATCTCCGACACCGCGCCGACCAGCGTCGACTTGCCGACGCCGAAGCCGCCGGCAATGACGATCTTGGTCGACGCAGCAGCGCGCTGTGCCTTAGTAGTTTCGAAGTCCACGGAGGGTCCTTTCGATGAGCTCGAGCCGCTCATCTGTCGACGTGTTGTCGGTGATGGTGGCCTGGATGCGGACCAGGCCTTGCTCGATCAGGTCACCCAGCAGCACCCGGGTGACGCCGATCGGCATCTTGGTCAGTGCCGACACCTCGGCGACGGAACGGCGGTCGCAGACCTCGAGGACCTGCGCTGCCGGATAGCTGAGGACGGGCGCCTCCACACCGGGCTGGAGACGAAGGGTCGCCTCCATGGCCAGGTCGACCTTGGTGGCCGTCCGACCGGCGGTGATGGTGTAGGAGCGGATGAGGCGAGGTCGGTAGACCTCGTCCTCCGGCTCGATGGGCGGCGTCATGTCACGGGTCCGGCTCAGCCGCCGGTACCGACGCGGGCCTGGGCCTCGACGGTACGTCCCACGCGGTCCACCAGGAGGGCCATCTCGTAGCCGACCTGGCCGATGTCGGCCTCCTCGGTGGTGAGGACGGTGAGGTTCGACCCGTCACCGACGCTCATCAGCATGAGGAAACCCATCTCCATCTCGACGATGGTCTGCATCACCGAGCCGCCCTCGAAGAGGCGAGCGGCTCCGACGGCGAGGCTGGCCAGGCCGGAGGAGACGGCGGCGACCTGCTCGCCCCGCTCCACCGGGATGCTGGTGCTCGAGGCCATCAGGAGGCCGTCAGCGGAGACCAGGATGGCGTGCGCTGCGTCGGGTACGTCGTCGACGAAGCGCGACATCACCCAGTCGAGGTCGCGGTCGTCACCGGTCGCGCCGGTGGCCTGTGCTGCGGATTCGTGCGTCATGCGGGGCCTGCTTCCGTGTGCTGAGTCGAACTTTGGGCTGCCTTGCGACCGCGGGACACTCCCGCGGTGTGTGCCTGGAGACGGCGGCGGATGGCTTCGGGGTCACGCGAACGAGCTGCCGTGGGCGCCGCCACGCTACCGGGGACGAGGCGCTCACCCGGGGCACGACGCGGCAGTCCGGTGACGGTCGAGGTGGCCACGGCGGGCTCCGCGACCGGCGGGGTGTCGACGACGTTCTGCGCGGCGATCTCCCAGCCCCGGTCGACCTCGGTCTCGTGGATCTCCTCGGCGTTGCCGGTCAGGAACCCCGAGCGCATCGACTTGAAGATCGGCGAGTCGCCACCGGCACGGGCCGGCTCGTGGCCGTTGGAGCCGTGACCGTTGAGGGCGTGGTCCGCCTCGGGGGCAGCCGGCTCGACGAGCTGCGCCACGGCAGGCTCCTCGACGGGCTCCTCGGCGGGCTCCTCGGCGACCGGCTCCTCGACGGGCTCGGGCACCTCCTCGGCGACCGTCTCGGCGACGGGCTCCTCGGCGGGTACGACGTGGTCGTCCTGCACGGGGGGCGTGCCGAGGCCCAGCGGGTCGTCGGCGTCGACCCGTACGTCGTCGTGGTGCTCGTCGACGGCGACGGTCTCCGCGGCGGGCTCCTCGACGAGCTCGGTCTCGGCGACGGGCTCGTCGTGCTCCTCGGCCGGGGCCTCGTCCTGCGCCTCGTCCTGGTCGTCGGCTCGTCCTGGGTCTCGCTGAAGGCGTCCGCGGGCAGGGGGTCCGACAGCGGGTCGTGCGCCCGGGCGGGCTCCTCGACCGGCTCGTCGGCGACCGTCTCGTCCGCGATGTCGGCGTCGGCCACGGGTCTCGTCGACGACGGTGTCGTCCACGGGCTCCTCGACCGACTCCTCGACCGGCTCCTCGACCGTGTCCTCCACGGGCTCCTCGGCGCGGGCCTGCTCGGCCTGGGCGCGCTGGCGGGAGGCCAGGGCGGTGATCGGGACGACGGAGGCGACCTTCTGCACGCGGCTGGCGGCCGACTCCTCGGAGCTGGCGGGCGCCTCGGTGGCGCTCGACTCGTCCGAGCGCTTGCCGAAGAGCGGGCCGGTGGCACCGGACGTCTCGGGCGGCAGGAAGGCGTCCGCACCGGTGCGCGGCATGTTGGCGCCGGGCTCGCGACGCGGCAGCAGGCTGTCGAGCGACGGGCGCTCGGTGTCGGCGGGCTTGTCCAGCGATGACGGGCGTCCGGGGCGCCCTCGGGCTCGGCAGCCGGCGTGGCGGCAGTGGGCTCGACGGTGGCGTCGGCCGTCTGCGTGGCCCGCGCGTCCTTCTTGGCCTGGGCCTTCTCCACCCGGGCACGGTTGCGGGCGTCGCGACGCGACTCCTGCGGCGTACCGACCACGACGGTGTCGACGGTCTCGACGGCGGTCGACGAGGCTGGGCTCCTCGGTGCGAGCGGCGGCTCCGGCGACCGGCGCCGCGACCTGCGGCAGGTCGGGCAGGACGGAGGTCGGGAGGACCACCGTCGCCGTCATGCCGCCGCCCGGGTTGCGGGCGAGCGAGGCGTCGATGCCGTGGCGGTCGGCGAGGCGCGAGACCACGAACAGACCCATCCGGCGGGCCGTGTCGGGCGTCGCCTCGGCACCGTGGGCGAGGTCGCGGTTGAGCACCTCGAGCTCGGCCGGCGGGACGCCGAGGCCGGAGTCGGTGACGGTGATCGTGACGCCGTCGTCGCCCTGCTTGGCGGCCAGGCGCACGGGCTCGCCGGGAGGCGAGTAGGTGAGCGCGTTGTCGACCAGCTCGGTGAGCAGGTGGACCACGTCGGCCGCGGCCTCGTCACCCACGCGGGTGTTGAGGTGCGAGAGGATCTGCACGCGCTGGTAGTCCTGCACCGCGGAGGTCGCGGCCTGGAGGGCCTCGCCGACGGTGAGGCTGAACTGGCCGGCCGCACGGTTCGGGGCGTCGGCCAGGATCAGCAGCGAGTCGGCCGTACGACGCATGCGCGAGGCGAGGTGGTCGAGGCGGAACAGCGACTCGAGGCGCTTGGGGTCTTCCTCGTCGTGCTCGAGGCGCTCGATCTGGGCCAGCTGCTGGTTGACCAGCGAGGTGGACCGGCGCGACAGGGTCACGAACATCGCGTTGACGGTCTGGCGGAGCTGGGCCTCGCCGGAGGCGAGGTGGATGGCCTGGCGGTGGAGGTCGTCGACCGCGCGGGCGACCTGGCCGATCTCCTCGTTGGTGGTGACGTCGATCGTGGTGATCGGCTCCGGCTCCTGGCCGGCGCGGATCCGGGCGACGGCGTCCGGCAGGCGGTGGCGGGCCACCGCGAGGGCACCCTCGCGCACCCGGTTGATCGGGACGAGGAGGCTGCGGGCGATGTAGAAGGCGATGGCGATCGCGATGGCGAGCGCGAGGAGCGTGAGCGCGGCGCCGAAGATCGCGTTGCGCTGGGCCACCGAGGCGGCGTCGTCGAGCGACGAGGTCACGCCCGCGGTGAGGGTCTGGGTGATCTTGTCGTAGGGCGTGTAGGCGTCGCGGCCGTCGAGGTTGGTCGCGGAGTCGTCGCGGACCTGGCCGGCGTGCTTGGTGTTCTGCAGACGCAGGAGGGCGGTCTGGTCCTCGGCGCCCGCGACGGATCCCGCGAGACGGTCGATGGCCGCGGCCTCGACGCCGATCTCGGAGAAGAGGTCCTGCGAGGTGGACTGCTGGAGCGTGACGGCGAGCAGGCCCTGCTGCAGGGCGAGGGACAGCCGGCCGCTCATCACCTGGGAGAGCTGCTCGAGCCGGGGCTCGGGGGTCTCCTGCGCGGCGTTCACGCTGGTGATGAGCTGGGAGACGCTGGACTCGAGCTGGCGGACGAGGGCGACCCAGGTGGCCGGGCCGAGCGTCTCCGCACCCGTGCCGCGCATGGCCTGGCTGAGGTCGAGCAGCGCGTCGACGTGCTCGGACTGGAGGTCGGTGAGGTCGGCGGCGTCCTTGGCCTGCGTGAGCGCCTCGCCGTTGGTGACGATGTCGTCGATCGAGTCGATCAGGTCGCCCTGGCTCGCGGCGCTGTCGGTCTGCGCGGCCACCATCGCGGCCTCGGAGGACGTCAGGTAGTCGATCGCGGGCTGGATGATCGTGACCTGCTTGGCGCTCGCGGCGGCCTGGCGGGAGTCGCCGAGGTCGCTGGAGACGCGCAGGCCACCGAGGACGGCGGCGAGCAGCAGCGGGATCGTGAGCGCCATGGCGATCTTGCGACCGAGCGGCCAGCCAGCAACCGAGCTCGTGCCCCGTCGGGGCTGGGCTGCATCCTGAGTCATGTGTGCCTCACGTTGTCTGAGCGACTTCGACGATGAAACGCCCCGGGCGGCCGGAGCGAGACTCAACCTAAAGAGTCCGGCGACATTCCGTGGCGTTTTCGCAGAACTCGGCATGACGCGGTGTAAAGGGCGTTATGGCGGCCCGTGTGAGCGTGATTCCGGCACCACGATCACCACCGGTCACAGCCGACGCGTGCCCCGAGGGCGTGGAGTGACGGGTGTGACTCCTTGACGCACGCTCCACTGGTCCAGTCATGTCGGGGTCGGTCCTGCCCCTTCCACCCGACGGCGACTTCGGGCAGGCTCACCCGCCATGACCCTTCATCTCGGGAAGGTCCGGCCGCTCGCGCCTGCCCTTGTCTCCTCCCTCGTCCTCTCCCTCGTGCTCGCGCTGGCCGTGCTCGTGTCCCCGCCGGGCACCGCGCCGGCACGGGCGGCCGCACCCCTCACCGTCAGCCAGGCCATCGCCCAGCAGACGGGCGCCTCGCAGGTCGTCCGCGGCTACGTCGTGGGGCAGCCGACCGCGACGAGCACCGTCGTACGCTCCGGCTTCCCCAGCGACTACGCGCTGGCGATCGCGGACTCCGCGTCGCAGACCACCACGTCGTCGATGCTCTACGTGCAGATCCCCACGGCCTTCCGCGCCCAGTGGGGCCTCAGGTCGAACCCGTCGCTGATGGGCAAGCAGATCGACGTGACCGGCGCGCTGTCGGCGTACTTCTCCCACCCGGGCATGACGAGCACGTCGGCCTTCGCGCTCGCCGGCGGCAGCACGCCGACCGATCCCCCGCCGACCGATCCCCCACCGACCGGCACGAGCCCGTGGGACTCCACCTACTACGCACCCGCGATCGGCAGGACCGGCACCGCGCTGCGCACCTCGCTCCACGACATCATCGACGGCAACACGAAGCTGTCGTACGACGCCGTGTGGACCGCGCTGAAGGACACCGACCAGGACCCGAACAACACCAGCAACGTCATCGAGCTCTACACCGGCCGCTCCCTGCCGAAGAGCAGCAACGGCGGCAACGCCGGGCAGTGGAACCGCGAGCACGTCTTCGCCCAGTCCCGGGGCGGCTTCACCACCAGCGCGGGGCCCGGCACCGACCTGCACCACCTGCGCGCCGAGGACGTCACCGTCAACGGCACCCGCGGCAACAAGGACTTCGACAACGGCGGCACGGCCGTGTCCGGCTGCTCCGACTGCTGGACCGACTCCGACTCCTTCGAGCCGCGCGACGCGGTCAAGGGCGACGTCGCGCGGATGCTCTTCTACATGGCGGTGCGCTACGAGGGCGACGACGGCTTCGCCGACCTCGAGCTGAGCACCGTCTCGGGCAGCGCGGTCCCGCGCATCGGCGACCTCGACGTCCTGCTCGCCTGGAGCGCCGCGGACCCCGTCGACGCCTTCGAGATGCGCCGCAACGACCGGATCCACGCCCAGTGGCAGGGCAACCGGAACCCGTTCATCGACCACCCCGAGTGGGCGGCCGCGATCTGGAACTGATTCCTGGCGACAGTGCAGCCCGGCGCCGACAGGGCTCCGGGCTGCCACTGTCCGTTTCGGAGTCAGGACTCGCAGGCCACGCCGTCGCCGTCGGAGTCGAGGTCGTACTGGTCGTAGCCGGTCACCTGCCCATAGCCGGTGTACCGCGGACCGTCGCCTGACCCGCCTGCGCAGTCGTAGTCCGACGCGGAGCCAGGCACGGCTGTAGCCAGGTCGTGCAGCTGGCAGCCGGCGGCACTGGCGTCGGCTTCGGTGGCGGCGGTGGGGCGACGTAGTTGCTCACGACGAGGCGTACTACCGAGCCCGGTGCTGCCTGTTGGGTGGCAGCCGGCGTCTGGCTCAGGACGACGTTGTCGGCGCCCGTCGCTCACGTCCCGCCCTTGACGACGGTCACCTTGAACCCGGCGCGAGTGAGTGCCGTCTGCCGACAGCGGCGCCCCTGCCGAGCAGCCCGGGCACGCGCGGCATCGGCGACGCGACCACCAGGGTGACCACGGTGCCGGCGAGCAGCGCGACCCCTGCCTTGGTGCCCTGCCTCAGCACCTGGCCGGCCGTGTCCCACGACGGCTTGCGAACAATCTCGACCTCGAGTCCGGCTCGACGGAGGGCCGACCGGGCCTGGTCCACCGACTGCGATCGAAGGGCCGGCACGGAGATTTCCTCGACGACCTCCTCGACGACGGTCTCCTCGGTCTCCTCGGCGACCGCGTCGGCCTCCGCGTCCTCGTCTTCGTCGGCCGTGCCTTCTTCCTCGACGGCCGAAGCGCCCGAGTCGCTCGTCCGGGGCGCCTGGTCGGCGCCTGCCTCGGGAGTGGAGTCCTCGCCGGGCATCAGCGCACCGAAGAGGATCAGCGCTCCAACGACCAGCAGGACCTTCGTCCGCAGCCGGAAGCTGCGCCAGCGACCCCACAGCGACATGCCTGACGGTTGGGCGCCGACGTCGGTCCGGGAGCAGGTGGGTACGCCGCTGATGTGCGGTCCGTCCACCGCCGACCATCCCAGAACCGCACGAGCCGGGCGTCCAACTGGTCCGGGTACCAGCCGGGCGGTGGTGTCGGCTGCTGTCGGTTCATGGTGGGTCTCCCGGGTGCTGGCGTTCTGTGGGGAGATCGTCACCCGGATTTATCGCCCTGTCCGGCGAAGGCGCCAACTCGATCCGGACCTCTGGTCACGGCGCCCGGACAGGTGTAGGCAGGACCCATGACCGCACTCGAGACCGAACAGCTGCTGACCGAGCTCGAGCCGGTGGTCGAGGAGAACCTCAACCGGCACCTCGCGACGGCCGACGAGTGGATGCCGCACGAGTACGTCCCGTGGAGCCTGGGGCGCGACTTCGCCGACCTCGGCGGTGACCCGTGGGAGGTCGCGCAGTCACAGCTGTCGCCGATCGCGCGGACGGCGCTCGAGGTCAACCTGCTGACCGAGGACAACCTGCCGAGCTACCACCGCGAGATCGACCGGGCGTTCGGCCGCGACAGCGCGTGGGGCACCTGGGTCAACCGCTGGACCGCCGAGGAGGGCCGGCACGCCTTCTGCATCCGCGACTACCTCCTCGTCACCCGCGGCGTCGACCCCGTCGAGCTGGAGCGGGCCCGGATGGAGACGATGGAGACGGGCTACGAGGCGCTCGACAAGTCACTGCTCAACGTCTGCGCCTACGTCTCGTTCCAGGAGCTCGCCACCCGGATCTCGCACCGCAACACCGGGCGCTACACCGAGGAGCCGATCGCCGAGAAGCTGCTCAGCCGGGTCGCCAAGGACGAGAACCTGCACATGATCTTCTACCGCAACATCGTCACCGCGGCGCTGCAGCTCTCGCCGAGCCAGACGATGCGGGCGATCACGGAGGAGGTCGTCGACTTCCAGATGCCCGGCAGCGTCATCCCCGGCTTCTCCCGCAAGGCCGTGCAGATGGCCAAGGCGGGGATCTACGACCTGCGCATCCACCACGACGACATCGTCACCCCGCTGCTGCGGCAGTGGGGCGTGTGGGAGCTCGAGGGCCTCGACGAGGACGGCGAGAAGGCACGCGACGAGCTCGCGGCTGCGGTCGCCGCCCTCGACACCGAGGCGACGAGGTTCGTGGAGCGCCGCGCCGAGGCCGCGGCCAAGAAGGCCGCGCGTCAGGCCTGAGGCCTCAGGCCTTCTCGACCTCGCTCTGCAGCTTGAGGACGGTGGTGCCGTCCTCCTGCTCGATGACGTACGCCGGATCGTCGTCGCTGCCGTGCCGGGTGATCTTCTCGCCCTTGGTCGTGCGGGTGACGTCGTCGTGGTGCACCTCGGTGACCTTCCCCTCGGCCCACGACGAGCCCCACTTCCACTTCACGTCGGTGCCGGTGCGGATCGCCATGACTCCACGCTGCCACGGCCGACGGCACCGGAGACCACCCCTCAGGACCGGACGTGCATCCGCTCGCCCTGCGGGCCGAAGATCGCCAGCACCTCCGCGGGCGTGGGACCGGGGTTGCCGATCCAGTGGGGCGTCCGGGTGTCGAACTCGACCACCTCGCCGGGCCCCAGGGTGAGGTCCTTGGTGCCGAGCACGAGTCGCAGCCGGCCGCTGAGGACGTAGAGCCACTCGTAGCCCTCGTGGGTGCGCAGCGAGGGCGAGGGCACGTCGTCGACCGGGATGACGATCTTGTAGGACTGCAGCCCGCCGGGTCGGCGCGTCAGCGAGATGAACGTCCGCCCGTGCCGGACGACCGGCTTGGACCGGATCCGCGGGTCGCCGGTCTCGGGCGCGTCGACCAGCTCGTCGAGCGCCACGCGGTGGGCGCGGGCCAGGGGCAGCAGCAGCTCGAGGGTCGGCTTGCGCTGCCCCGACTCCAGCCGCGACAGCGTGCTGACCGAGATGCCGGTCTCCTCGGCGAGATCGGTCAGCGTGGCCTCGCGCTCGAGCCTGAGCTGGCGCAGTCGGGGGCCGACCCCGCGGAGCACTCCTTCGTCGTCCATGTCGGTCAGTTTGTCATTCCAGCAACAATGTTTGTCAATACCGCGAACGGCCCGCATCCTCGACACATGGACGACAACACGAGATGTACGACGTGGTGGTGGTCGGCGGCGGCGCGGCCGGCCTGAGCGGAGCGATGGCCCTGGGCCGGTCGAGGCGGTCGGTGCTGGTCATCGACGCCGGCGAGCCGCGCAACGCGCCCGCCGACCACGCCCACAACTACCTGGGCCGCGAGGGCGTCAACCCGCTCGAGCTGCTCGAGATCGGCCGCGCCGAGGTGGCGGCGTACGGCGTCGAGGTGCTGGCCGACCGCGTCGTCGGGCTGTCCGGGGAGGTCGACGACTTCCTCGTCACGACCGCCGGCGGCCGGCGGGTGCGCGCGCGGCGCGTCCTCGTCACCGGCGGTGTCGTCGACGAGCTGCCCGACGTGCCCGGCCTCGCCGAGCGCTGGGGCATCGACGTGCTGCACTGCCCCTACTGCCACGGCTGGGAGGTGCGCGACCAGCGCATCGCCGTGCTCGCGACGACACCGATGGCCGGCCACCAGGGCGCTGCTCTTCCGCCAGCTGTCCGACGACGTGGTCGTGGTCGTGCACGACGGGGTCGAGATCCCGCACGAGGAGATGGAGAAGCTGGACGCCATCGGCGTCCGCTTCGCCCACGGCACACCGCAGCAGGTCGTCGTCGACGGTGACGACCTGGTCGGGCTGCGCCTCGCCGACGGCTCGGTCCTCGAGCGGGACGCGATCGTGGTGGCCATCGCAGCCGCACGTGCGCGCCGACTTCCTCGGCCCGCTCGGCATCGAGCCGAAGCCCTTCGAGATGAACGGCGCCGTCTTCGGCTCGGTCATCGACGGTCGAGCCGAGCACGGCGCCACCTCGGTGCCCGGCATCTTCGCCGCCGGCAACGCCACCGACATCGCGATGATCCTCGTCGCCTCGGCCGCGCACGGCGTCCGCGTGGGCGCGTGGATCAACGCCGAGATGGCGTCGGCCGACGCGGTGCGTGCCGTGCAGTCCCGCCGCGACGGCTTCTTCGAGCGGCCCGCCTGGGAGGAGCGCTACTCCGGCGACAAGGTCTGGAGCGGCCGGGTCAACGTCGCAGCTCGCGGCCGAGGCGCCCGCCCTCACGCCGGGCCGGGCGCTCGACATCGGCTGCGGCGAGGGCGGCGACGCGATCTGGCTGGCCCAGCAGGGCTGGCAGGTGACGGCGGTCGACTTCGCCGACGCCGCCCTCGCACGGACTGCGACGCACGCCGCGGAGGCCGGGGTCGGCGACCGCGTCGAGACCCGCCGGGTCGACGTACGCACCTTCGAGCCCGCGGGCGAGACGTGGGACCTCGTCACGTCGCACTTCTTCCACCTGCCCGACGGCGGCATGCCGGACGTCGTACGCCGACTCGCGTCCGCGGTCGCGCCCGGTGGCACGCTGCTCGTGGTCGGGCACCACCCGGACGACCTGGAGACCGGGCTGCGGCACGGGCACACGTCGTTCATGTTCACCGCCGAGGACCTGCTGCCCGCCGTCCCGGAGGGCTTCGTCGTCGAGGCGTGCGAGGCGCGGCCGCGCACCCAGCTGCACCCGCACACCGGCGAGGAGATCGCGATCGCGGACGCCGTGCTCAAGGTGCGCCGGGCGGGCTGACGCCGTGGAGCGGGTGGGCATGATGGATCGCATGAGCTCCCGGGATGCGTCCGTCGTGCCGCCCGCCCGCACCTGGCTGACCCTGGTGCCGTTCCTGCTGGCGGTCGCGGTGGTGGCGGGCGTCGGCGGGCTGGCCGCGGCCGGTTCGCAGTCGACCTACCGCGCGCTCGAGCTGCCGCCCTACGCACCGCCGTCGTGGCTCTTCGGTCCGGTGTGGACGGTGCTCTACGTCCTCATCGGGATCGCGGGCTGGCTGCTGTGGCGGGCCGGCGGGTGGGACCGGGTGATGTGGCTGTGGTCGGTGCAGCTCGTGCTCAACCTGCTGTGGACGCCGCTGTTCTTCGCGGCCGACCTCTACACGGTCGCGCTGGTCGAGATCGTCGTGCTCCTCGCGTCGATCGCCCTGCTCGTCGCCTGGTCGTGGCGGCGCTCGCGGGTCGCGGCGTGGCTGCTCGTGCCCTACCTGGCGTGGGTCTGCTTCGCGACGGCGCTCAACGCGGGCATCGTCGTCCTCAACTGAGCCCGAGCCGCTCCAGGACCTGCAGCGACGATCCGGTCCACCGACAGCTCCACGTCGACGTCCATCCCGTCCTCGTCGGGCTGCAGCTGCTCGAGGGTGTCGAGCTGCGACTCCAGCAGGCTGGGCGGCATGAAGTGCTCGCGCGCGTTCATCCGGTCGAGGATCATGTGCTTGTCGCCGGTGCAGTGCACGAAGAACGTCCCCTCGCCACCGCGGCGCAGCACGTCGCGGTAGGTACGGCGCAGCGCGCTGCAGGTGATGATCGTCGGCTCGTCCCGCGCGTCGCGCTCGGCGGTCCACTCGGCCAGGGACTCCAGCCAGCCCCACCGGTCGGCGTCGGTGAGCGGCGTGCCCTCGCGCATCTTGGCGACGTTCTCCGGCGGGTGGAAGTCGTCGCCCTCGGCCATCTCCCAGCCGAGACGCTCCTGCACGGCGCGGGCGACCGTCGACTTGCCCGAGCCGGACACGCCCATGAAGACGAGGTGGACGCGTCATCCGATGGCCCAGACCACCAGGGCCAGCACGAAGATCGACAGGCCGAGCGTCGTCTCCAGCACGGTCCAGGTGCGCAGCGTGGTCTTCACGTCCATCCCGAAGAACCGGCCGACCAGCCAGAAGCCGGAGTCGTTGACGTGCGAGAGCACGGTGGCACCCGCGGCGATCGCCATCACGAGCGCGACGAGCTGCAGCGACGACGGGTCGGCGTCGGCGACGCCGGCGGAGATGAGACCGGCCGTGGTCGTCAGCGCGACGGTCGCCGAGCCCTGGGCGACACGCAGGATCGTCGCGATGACGAAGGCCGACACGATCAGCGGCAGGCCGAGGTCGGCGAGCGAGTCCGACAGGGCGGCGCCGATGCCGCTGTAGCGCAGCACGCCGCCGAACATCCCGCCCGCGCCGGTGATCAGGATGATCGCGCAGATCGGGCCGAGGGCGTCGTTGAGCATCGACTCGATCTCGCCGCGGGGGTAGCGCCGGACCGCCGAGGGTGTACGTCGCCACGAGCAGCGCGATGAGCAGCGCGACCGGCGTCTGGCCGACGAAGATGACGGCGTCGACGAGGCCGCCCTCGGCGGAGATCGACTCGTTGGTGCGCAGCGTCGTCAGCACGGTGTTGGCGCCGATCAGCACGAGCGGCAGCAGCAGGATGCCGAGGACGTGGCCGAAGGCCGGCGGGTCGTCGTGCTCGGCCTCCTGTCCACCGGTCAGCACCGAGTCGTTGATCGGGACGTGCACCTTGCCGAGCCACGCCGTCGTGACGACGTACACACCGACGAACCACGCGACGACCGCCACGACGACGCCGACGAGCAGGGTGAGCCCGATGCTGGCGCCGAGCTCGGTGGCGGCGGTGACCGGGCCGGGGTGCGGCGGGACGATCGCGTGCATCGCGGCGAACGCGCCGGCGGACGGGCAGCGCGTACATCAGGACGGAGCCGCCGAAGCGCCTGGCCACCGAGAAGATGATCGGCAGGAAGACCACGAGGCCGGCGTCGAAGAAGATCGGCAGCCCGAAGAGGAGCGACGCGACGCCGAGCGCCAGCGGTGCGCGCTTCTCGCCGAACCGGCTCACGAGGGTGTCGGCGAGGACCTGGGCGCCGCCGGTCGCCTCGAGCAGCCGCCCGATCATCACGCCGAGGCCGACGAGCAGCGCGACGGTGCCGAGGGTGCTGCCGAAGGCGGCGATGGAGATCGCCGGCACGTCCGCGAGGGGTACGCCGGCGGCGATCGCGGTGCCGAAGCTGACCAGGACGAGCGCGACGAACGCGTGCATCCGGAGCGCGATGATGAGGACGAGCAGGACGGCGACGGCGACCGCTGCGATGAGCAGCAGCGTGCCGGAGCCGTAGACGGGATCCATGGTGTCCACGGGAGCAGCCTCCGAGCTGGCGAGGGGTGGTCGCTACACCCTAGACGGCATCGAGCAGCACGCCCTTGATCTCGGTCTTGAGCACCTTGCCCACCTTGGAGCGCGGCAGGTCGTCCCAGACGTGCACCTCCTTGGGTGCCTTCACCGACCCGATCCGCTGCTTGACGAACGCCATCAGCTCGTCGGGGTCGACCGTCGCACCGGGATGGGGCTGTACGACGACCACGACCCGCTCGCCCCACTTGTCGTCCGGACGCCCGATCACCGCGCAGTCCTGCACGGCCGTCGTGGGCGAGGACCGCCTGCTCGACCTCGGTCGAGTACACGTTGAAGCCACCGGTGATGATCATGTCCTTGGCCCGGTCGACGATGTGGAGGAAGCCCTCCTCGTCGAGGAAGCCGATGTCGCCGGTGTGCAGCCAGCCGTTGCGGAGGGTGCGGGCGGTCTCCTCGGGGTTGTCCCAGTAGCCGGCCATCACCAGCGACGAGCGCGCGCAGATCTCGCCGCGCTCGCCGGGCGCCACCGGCTCGTCGTCCTCGTCGAGGATGGCGACCTGCACCAGTGGCGCGGGCCGGCCGGCGCTGGTGAGCCGCTCGGTGGCGACCGAGCCGTCGGCCCGGAAGTGGTCGGCCGGCGGCATCATCGAGATCATCATCGGCGCCTCGGTCTGCCCGAAGAGCTGCGCCATCACCGGACCGATCCGGGTGAGCGCCTCCTCCAGGCGGGACGCCGACATCGGCGCCGCGCCGTACCAGAAGCACTGGAGGCTGCTGAGGTCCGTCGACTCGAGGTGGGGGCTGCCGAGCACCATGTAGATCAGCGTCGGCGGCAGGAACGTGTGCGTGACGCGGTGCTCCTGCACCAGCCGCAGGAAGCCGCCGACGTCGGGCGACCGCATGATGACGACCTCGCCGCCGAGCGACAGGACCGGGAAGCACAGCACCCCGGCCGCGTGGGTGAGCGGCGCGAGCGCGAGGTAGACCGGCGGGCCGTCGAACGGGTAGCCCATCAGGGTCAGCGCCGTCATCGTCTCGAGGTTGGTCGGCGTGAGCATCACGCCCTTGGGCCGACCGGTGGTGCCCCCGGTGCCGACGAGCATTGCCAGCTCGTCGGCACCGGGGGGTCCTGGGCGATCGGGCAGCGCCGCGTCGGCGCCCCGGTCGAGGAATCCCTGCCAGGACAGGGATCCCGGGTCGTCGGCGTCGAGGCAGACCCAGGTGTGCACGCCCGGCAGCTCGTCGCGGATCGCGGCCACCAGCGGCGCGAAACCCGACTGGTAGAGCACCACCTCTGCGCCGAACAGCGCGAGCAGCTCCCGGTTCTCCGCCGCCTCGTTGCGCGGGTTGATCGGGCACCACACCCCACCGGCCCGGCTGATCCCGAACACGCAGGTGAACGCGACCGGGTCGTTGGCACACAGGATGGCGACCCTCGAACCGTCGCGCGTCCCGCTGCCGACCAGGGCTGCCGCGACCTCCCGCGACAGCCCCACCACGTCGGCGTACGACAGCGAGGTGCCGTCGGTGGTCAGGCACGGGCGGTCGGCGCCGAGGCTGGCGCCCTTGTCGAGGTAGTCGTGCAGCCGCATCGCTCTGTCCTCGTCGCCGCGCTCAGTCCTGCGTCGTCAGGACCGGTGAGGACACCAGGCCGAAGGTCCGCAGCACCCCGAGGAGCTCGTGGTGGCCGAACGCCTGGCAGCCCGACGCGAAGCCGACCCGACGCGGCGGCTGCTGCAGCAGCGAGTAGGCGGCGTACGCCTGCAGAAGGCCGGTCTGCTTGTAGTTGCTGTTGCCGTGGATCACGCAGTGCGCGCGACCGAGCGGGCCGGAGGCGTGCACGGAGTCGAGCGACTTGTTGACGCGCGGGTTCTCGCGCGGCGGCATCTGGTCCATCACCTGGCGCGCGGTCGCGGTGAGCGCGGCCGCCTTGTCCGCCTCGTTCATCTCCTTGGTGGCCTCGATCGCGCCGGCGACGATGAGCGGCACGCCGTTCATCAGGGCCGCGTTGAAGACACCGCCCTGCGCCTTGCAGTTGGCCACGCGCGGGTCGCGCTTGAACCACACCGGGTGGGACGTGCCGCCCCAGGGCAGCGACTGGGCGAGCTCGTGCTGGCCGGGCACGACGAGCGGCGTCAGCCCCTGGGCGGGGTCGAAGGGGACGTAGGCGTTCTGCTCGAGGAAGTGCGCGGCGGAGTTCGCGGCGTTGACGAGGATCGTCTCGGTCGAGGCGATCGTCGGGAACCGCCCCAGAAGACGGCGATGTCGAGGGTGTCGAGGCCGGGCTTGTCGAGGCAGAGCTGCGCGGCGATCTCGCCGGTGGTGTACATCTGCGCGATGCCGGGCGCGAGCAGCAGGCCGGCCTCGGCGTACTGCGCGCCCCACTGGTCGTCGCACGCCATCAGCCAGTCCTGCTCGCCGGTGGTGTCGGTGTAGTGGACGCCCGCCTTGAGCGCGGCCTCGACGACCGTCGGGCCGAGCGTGCTGAACGGGCCGACCGTGTTGAGCACGACGGACGCACCGTCGAGGAGCTCGGCGATGCTCTCCACGTCGTGCTCGACGGTCCTGATCTCGTAGTCGGCGGTCTCGACGCCGGCGACGTTGGTGGCCAGGGAGGACTCGAGCTTCTCCTGGCTGCGCCCGGCGGCGACGAACGGCACGTTGTACTCGCGGAGGTACTCGCAGATCAGGCGGCCGGTGTAGCCGGACGCTCCGTAGACGACGACCTTCTTCTCGCTCATGTCGATCTCCTCGTGGTTTCTGGTCACATGCCCATGCCGCCATCGACCGGGAGGCCGATGCCGTTGATGAAGCGGGACTGGTCGGAGGCGAGGAAGACGACCGCGTCGGCCATGTCCTCGACCTCGCCGAGGCGGCCGGACGGGGTCAGCTCGATGACGGCGCCGACGGCCTCCTCGGGGCTGCCGTAGAGGCCGAGGGTCGCCATGTCGTTGGCGAGACCGGCGCCCATCGCGGTCGGGACGAGCCCGGGGTAGATGCAGTTGACGCGTACGCCGTAGCCGAGCTTGCCCGACTCCATCGCCGCCACGCGGGTCATCCGGTCGACCGCGGACTTGGTGCCGGAGTAGATCGCCGATCGCCGGGAAGGCGATGGTCGCGGCGACCGAGGAGATGTTGATGATCGAGCCGCCGTTGCCGGCACCGCCGCCGGGTCGCATCGTGCGGAGGCCGTGCTTGAGGCCGAGCGCGGTGCCGAGGACGTTGACGTCGAGCATCGTGCGGATGTCGTCGGTCTGCACCTCGGTCATCAGGCTGCTGATCTCGACGCCGGCGTTGTTGACCAGGACGTCGAGGCCGCCGAGCTGCTCGACGCACGCCGCGGTCGCGGCCTCCCAGGCGGCGTCGTCGGTGACGTCGAGGCGGACGAAGCCGTGACCCTCACCGAGGCTCGCGGCGGTCTCGGCGCCGGCCTCGTTGACGTCGGCGATCATCACGCGGGCGCCGGCGGCGGCGAGCGCCTTGGCCATCCCCTCGCCCAGTCCCTGGGCACCTCCCGTCACGAGAGCGACGCGTCCGGACAGGTCGAGTGGGGTCATCGGGAGCTCCTCGGGAGGTGCGGGTGGGGTGATGGCCATCACACTGGCCCGCGGTCTTGACGACTGTCAAGGAAATCTTTGGACAACTGTCAAGAGTGCGTCCTGTGGCCTACGGCTCGCCCCATGGCCGTCCCTCCCGCTCCCTCGGTCGCCGACCCCGTGGCGTCCGCGGCCGCGCGCACGAGCAAGCACGACAGCCGGCGCGACGAGCTCGCGGAGTCGGCGCTGACGACCCTCGGCGCGCTGGGCTACGCCAAGACCTCGCTGCGCGAGATCGCCCAGCACTCGCCGTACTCGCACGGCGTCGTGCACTACTACTTCTCCAGCAAGGAGGAGCTGATCACCTACTGCGTGCGCTACTACAAGCGCACCTGCGTGACGCGCTACGACGAGATCGTGGCCGGCTCCTCGTCCGCGGCCGAGGAGCTCCAGGCGCGGTTCGCCGCCAAGCTGGCCGAGACCATCCGCGAGGAGGGTCCGATGCACCAGCTCTGGTACGACCTGCGCAACCAGTCGATGTTCGAGCCGGCGCTGCGCGAGGTGGTGCTCGAGATCGACGGCCAGCTCGAGGCGATGATCTGGCGCGTCGTCTCGCGCTACTCCGAGCTCGCCGGCCGGCCGCCCGCCCTCGACCCCTCGACGACCTACGGGATGCTCGACGGGCTCTTCGCCCAGTCGCTCCTGGCCTGGGCGACCGGACCCACGGCGGCGCGTGAGGACGTGCTGTCGGTGCTCACCTCGCGCGTCGACACGCTGATGCCGACGTTGCTGGCCTGACGTTCTCCACAGATCGTCGTCGACGGGTGTCGCCGGCGCCCGCCGTCCGCCACGCTCGACCACATGATCCTCTCGGGCACGATCACCCTCTCCCCCTCCGACCACGCGGCGACGACGGCCGAGCTGCGGGCGCGGCTCGAGGACCTCGACGTACGCCGTCGACGCGCGGACAGCTCCATCGAGTCGGTGCTCGCCACCTGGCGCGGCGGCGCGGCCGACGCCTTCCGGGCGCAGTGGGAGGAGTGGAGCGCTGCGACCGCCGGCGTCGTCGAGGAGCTGGCGGTGGCGGCGCAGGCGCTCGACCTGGCGCGGGTGGAAACGGTGGCCGCCGACGCGTCGTCCGAGCAGCTGTCGCGGCGGCTCGCATGACCGCCTACGACGTCGACCTCGACGAGCTCCGCGCCACCCTCGCCGACCTCGCCGCCTGCCAGCGCGACCTCGTCGGGATCGCCGTCGAGATCGACCAGGCGCACGCCCAGCTGCGCAGCGGATGGTCCGGTCGAGCCGCCGATGCAGCATCGCGGTCGTACGACGGGTGGCGGGACGGCTTCGCCGACATGGTCACCGCGCTCGCCGGCCTGCGGGCGATCGTCACCGCGGCGGACGAGTCCTACGCACGCGCCGCCTCCGCCAACCTCCGGCTCTGGGAGCAGGTCAGCGCGTGACGTCCACGCGACCCGCAGCCGTGACCGTGGCGTAGACGCCGAACATCGGCTCGCCGGCCGTGTTGGTCGGTCGCGTGCCGAGCCAGCGCCTTGAGCAGACGCGCTGTCCTTCTCGCCGGTCTCCGGGTGGTGGTCGATGACCGCGCAGCGCGGGACCGGTCCGCCGATCCTGATCGTCGCGTCGCCGACGACGACCTCCCGGCCGAGCCAGGTGTCCTCGACCCACGGCTCGTCGGTCTCGACCACCAGGGTCGCGCGGAACCTCGCCGCGTCCGCGCCCAGCGCGGCCAGCGACGCGGTCGTGACGACGGTGACCGGATCGCCGAACACCACCGCACCTCGTGGCGCACGCGCGAGACGGACGGTCTTCCCGAGGTGGGTCGAGATCACGTCAGCGTGCGGGCCGTCGGTCAGCTCGAGGTCGACCTGGCGACCCCAGTAGTCGCAGGTGATCGTCTCCCCGCTCGGCGCCGCCGGTCCCTCGACGACCTCCCCGGTCGGCAGCGACAGCCGCAGCCCGTCGTCGTACGTCGCGCGACGATGCCCATCAGCGACGGGTGCTGCACCGTCCGGAGCACCCGGCGCTGCCCCACGTCGACGAGGCAGAAGGCGCGGTCGCCGACGGCTCCGAGCTCGGTCGAGGTCGACGTGGTCGAGCGCCAGGTGTCGCATGCCCTTGACGGGCGAGAACCCGGCGCCGCGCACCACTGCCTCCATGGGCGCATGCTGTCACGCGCGGCGCGGGCGGAACTCGATGACGTTGGTCGGGCGCCTCCCGCTCGTCGCGGCGCGCGGTCGCGGCACGGGCACCAGCACGCAGTGCTCCGGCACCGCCCGCCCGCGCACGACGTTGTCGGCGACGGTGACGAAATGGGTGGCGCGGTCGCCGGGACCACGGCCCATCACCGCCCCGCTGAGCACGTGGTCGAAGGTGAAGCCGTCGAACCGCGCACGACCCTCCGCCTTGGCGCCCTCACGCAGCAGGTGGTCGATCACGAAGCGGAGCGTGTCGGCCATCCACTTCGCGTCCTCGGCCGTGTGGTCCCACTCGAGGCAGCAGCCGTCGCGGCACACCTCCCAGCCCATCCGCGCGAACGGCACCTGGTCGTCGCCCCGCCCGGTCGGCGTACCACGCAGCGTGCGGTCGGAGTCGAGCAGCGCGAGGAAGTGGCCGCGCTCGACCTCGTTGAGGGGCGGCCGGACCTGGATGCAGCCGATGAAGTGGGTCATGCAGGCCTCGTGCCCGGGCGGGACCACCGCGGAAACGCGGATGCGGCGATCTGTGGACAAGCCCACTCCTCCACAGATTGCGCCGCCGGGGTCGCGACCGACCTCGCGTCGCGGCAAGGGTGGTCGGTGTGCGGATCAGTGTGGAGTGCGGCGGGTTCACCCGGGCGGCGGATGCCTGCTTGACGGCGAACCAGACCAGCGCGGTGCTCACCTCGTCGCTGACGTCCCGCCTCGGGCCGACGGCGGGGATGGCGGGCGACGACGCGACAAGCATCGCCTTCGCCGCGGCGTACGACGGCGGAGCGCGCGAGGCCGTCGCTGCGCTGGCCGACCTGACGCACGCCTTCATCGGCGCGGGCCGTCTGCTGACGACGACCGGCGCCAACCACGAGGCGGCGGAGTCCTCGGCGGGCAGCCTCCAGGTCCTCGGCTACTCCGGCGACGGCCTCCACGAGTCGGCGTACGTCCGGGTGCGGCCCGCTGCGCCGCCACCGAGCCTCGGTGATCGAGAGTTCTCGCTCACCGGCGTCGATGCCTGGATCCTCGACCAGGTCGAGGGCTTCGTCTGGCCCGGCGCCGACGTCGATCGGCTGCGCACAGCAGCGACCGCGTGGCGGCGAGCGGCGGCCTCGACGGCGGGTCTGGCCGACCACGTCGACGTCGCGATCACGATGGTGCAGGCGCAGCACTCCCCCGAGGTGCCGCTCGCGGTCGACGCCCTGCGCGACCTCGGGACCCTCGTCGGCGACACCGCCTGGCAGCTCTCGCGCCTGGCCGACGCGTGTGAGGAGTACGCCGCCGCGGTCGAGGCGACGCGCGAGCGCACCCGTGCGCTGCTGTCCGAGGTCGGGCGGATGATCGTGGAGGGCGCGGCCATCTCGGTCATCGTCACCGGTCTGACCGGCGGCTCGGCAGGTCTTGCTGAGCTGCCACGGCGCCCGCCACACGTCCCCGTGAGCGACCTGATCACGCTCGTTGCTCGCCACCAGCGCCGCCTCCTGACCCCGATCCGCTGACGGGCGCCCACCTGCACCGCACAATCAGCGGGTGCCCCGAAGGACCGTCCTGACCCTGCTCGCCACGCTGGTCGTGGTGCTCGGGATCGTGGCGTTCCACCCGGCCGACCGGTTCGAGACCGTACGCCGCGCGATCGGCCTCGGCGGGGACCGCGTGCTGCCGGCGCCCGCCGTCGTGCAGCGGGGTGGGACGTTCACCTACGCGATGACGCAGCCCGGTGACGACAGCGCACCCGTCGGCTGGGACCCGTGCGAGGAGATCCGCTACCGGGTGAACCCGGACGGCGAGCCGCAGGGCGGGCAGGCGTTGATCGACCGCGCGGTCGAGCGGATCAGCGACGCGACCGGCCTGGCGTTCGAGGACGAGGGCGCCACCGACGAGCGACCGTTCCCGGGAGGCGTGACGCTGTTCGGCCGACCCGACCCGGTCGTGATCGGGTGGGCGACCGCGGTGGAGTACCCGGAGCTCGCCGGACCGGTCGCCGGCCTCGGCGGAGCGGTGGCCGAGCGCGGCGGCGGCGGGCGGTCGCACTTCGTCAGTGGTGGCATCGTGCTGGACGTCGAGGCGTTCACCGACGCAGCGGTGGCGCAGCAGCCGCGGGTGCTGGAGGCGATCGTGCTCCACGAGCTCGCGCACGTCGTCGGGCTCGCGCACGTCAGCGAGCCGATGGAGCTGATGTTCAGCGACAACACCGGCCAGATCACCTTCGGACCGGGCGACCGCGAGGGACTGGCGAGGCTGGGCTCGCTGCCCTGCGGCTGAACTGCGGCGACTACGGCGCCCGGTTGCCCCGGGCGTCCTCCTGCTCGACGAGCTCGGCGAGGTCCTTGAGCCGGTCGAGCCCGTTGACCGCGCGCGACATCCGGTGGTTGCCGGCGAAGGTCTCGCGGTGCCGGTCGAGGAACCACCAGTAGCCCGCGCTGAACGGGCACGCGTCGTCGCCCACCCGCACCTTCGGGTTGAAGCGGCACGACCCGCAGTGGTCGCTCATCGTGTTGATGTAGGCGCCGCCCGACGTGTAGGGCTTGGTCATCATCACGCCGCCGTCGGCGTGCTGCGACATCCCGACGATGTTGGGCACCATCACCCAGTCGTAGCCGTCGACGAAGGCGCGGTGGAACCAGTCGGTGACCTGCGTGGGCGCCCACCCGCGCTGCAGCGCGTACGACCCCAGCACCATCAGCCGCGGGATGTGGTGCACCCAGCCGTGGTCGGCGACCTGGCCGAGGGTGTGCGAGAGGCAGCGCGCGTCGGTCGCGTCGGCGTCGAGCTCGGCGAACCACTGCGGCATCCGCTGCGTGGCCCGCAGCGCGTTCTCCCGGCGGTAGCCGTCGCCCTGGTGCCAGTAGGTGTGCCAGACGTAGTCGCGCCAGCCGATCACCTGCCGCACGAACCCCTCGACGCTCGCGATCGGTGCGGCACCACTGCGGTAGGCCTCCTCCGCCCGCTCGACGACCTCGAGCGGGTCGAGCAGGCCGAGGTTCATCGGGGCGCTGACCAGGCTGTGCGCCATCCACGGGTCGCCCTCGAGGATCGCGTCCTCGTAGGCGCCGAACTCCGGCAGCCGGTGCTCGACGAAGTGGTCGAGCGCGGCCAGCGCCTCACGCCTCGTGGCGGCGAACAGCCGCGGTCCGTCGTTGCCGATGAACTCGACCCCGTCGCCCTCCCAGCGGTCGAGGTCCTCGCGCACCTGCGCGTCGATGTCGTCCTCGGTCGGCCACCACGGCTCGGTGACGCCGAGGCTCGTCGCACCCTTCGGCGGCGGCTGGCGGTTGTCGTGGTCGAAGTTCCACTGCCCGCCGGTCGGCTCGCCGTCCTCGACCAGCACGCCGTGCGCGACCCGCGCACGCCGGTAGAAGTCCTCCATCAGCAGGCGCTTGCCGCGGCGACCCTCGGCCCACCGCTCGAAGTCCTCACGCGGCGTCGCGAACCCCCGCGGCGGCAGGACGGTGCAGCCGAGCCGCTCGACCAGCCCGAGGGCGGCGTACGACGTCGGGTGCACGACCTCGACGTCGTCGTGCTGCTCCACCGCGTCGGCGTACGACTCCGCCCGGACGTAGGTCAGCCGGTCACCCAGCTCCGCGGCACGGTGCCGCATCGCGCTCAGGACGAGGTGCGCCTTGGCCCGGTGGAAGCGCCGGCGGCGGAAGACGGCCTTCGACTCGACCATCAGCAGCGGGCCGCGGTGGTCCTCGGTGAAGTGCGGGCCGAGCTGGTCGCCGAAGAGCCACCGGGTCGTCATCCCGCCAGCCTAGGCAGGTGACACCGACAGGGTCAGTCGCCCTGCTCGGTGCGCAGCACCTCGCCGGTCTCGGCGTCGATCTCGACGGTCACCTCGTCCGGGGTGTCCTCGTCCAGCTGGACCTCCCAGATCGCGGTGCCGTTGTCCTCGGACAGGTCGACGCCGGTGACGGTGCCTTGCACCTCGGCGAGGGCGGCCTCCATGGCCGCGAGGTAGTCGACGGAGACGCCGAGAAGGCGCTCGGTCTCGGCCACGTCGTCGGCATCGGTGTCGGTGTCCTGGCTCGGCCGCGGGTGACGGCGTCGCCGCGAGCGCGCGTCTCGGCCGCGGGTGACGGCGGTGCCGGCCGGGTCGAGGTCGACGTCGTTCTCGACCCCGTCGGCGTCCACGATCGTGACGTCCCAGCCCTGGGCGTCGCCGTCCACGGAGAAGACGGTGCCGTCCACCTCACCGAGCGCCGTCTCCGCGGCGGTCTCGACGTCGCCCTGGAGGGTGGAGGCGGCGCTGTCATCGCCAGCGGTGGTGTCGTCGGCGGTGCGGTGTCGTCGGTGCCGGTGGACGTGTCGGCCGACGTCGTGGTCGGCGCGTCGTCGGCGTCGTCACCGCACGCGACCAGTCCCAGCGCGAGGGGCGCGAGCAGGGCGGCGGTGGCGAGGCGGGTACGGGTGGTGGCGCGGTTCATCGGGATCGCTCCTGGTGGTCGATGTCTGAGTACGTCGCCCACTCTGGCGACCGCTCGGATAACACCGCTTCCCCGACAACCTCAAGCGTGCGTTAAGCCTGCAGGCCCTTCACGTACGCCGCCTGACCGAGGTGCTGGAGGCAGTCGCCGATGATGCTGACCAGCCGCTGGCCGGCCGTGACCGGCGGATCCCAGTCCTGGTCGACCTCGCGCTCGAGCTCGCGCTCGTCGACGGTCTGCAGGTAGCGCGCGGTCGCGAGGGTGACCTCGTGGTGGTAGGCCACGAGCAGCTCGGGGTCGGTGATCCGGATGGCGTCGACCTGCTCGCTGGAGTGGCCGTAGCCGATGTCGTCGGTGCCGTTGGGCAGGCCGAAGCGCTCCTGGAACTCCTCCCACACCTGCGAGGTGTCGGCGAGGTCGGCGATGTGGTCGTCCTGCACGCGCGCCAGGTGCCACAGCAGCCAGGCGATCGGGTTGCCGGTGCCGCCCGGGCGGTGGTGCAGGGTCTCCTGGTCGAGCCCCTCGGCCACGCCGTCGTACAGCTCGGTGATCCGGCCGAAGGCCTCGGTCAGCACTCCGCGGGGGTCCACGGGGTCACGCCACCGGCGTCGCGGACCGGACCTGCGGCGCGCTCGACTGCTCGTCCTTCATCCCGTCGATCTCGGCCAGGATGCGCGTCCGCTCGTCGTCGCTGAGCGAGACCTGCGCCTTGCTCAGTCCCTCGTCGAGCTGCTGGGCGATGGTGCCGTCCTCCGCGCTGTACTGGTACGAGCTCACCTCGTCGACGACTCGCTGCGCTGCCTCGATCGCTGCCTGCTTCTCCTCGTCAGTCATGCACTCCAACGTAACGAGGGCACGATGGAGCACAAGGTCCATCGGGGTGGCCCGCCCTCCCGCTGGTCGAGGAGGGACGACGTCCCGTCACGAGACCGAGCACGTCCAGAACGCCTGCAGCATCTCGACCGCCGGATCGGCCAGCCCGACCTGCGTCAGCAGCACCGCGACGGTCCCGTCGGGATGGACGTACGCCGACGTGCCGGTGCCGCCGACCCAGCCGTAGCGGCCGATCACGTTCCACGGGTCGATCAGCTCGGTGTCGACGCCGCCGCCGAAGCCCCACCCCTGCCCGTCGAGGAAGAAGCCACCCAGCTCGCGGTGCTTCGCCGTGATCTGGTCGCTCGTCATCAGGCGGACGGAGTCCTCGTGGAGGATCCGCCCGTCCGGACCGAGACCGCCGGCGAGCAGCATCCGGCCGAACGCCAGCCAGTCGTCGACCGTCGTGACGAGCCCGCCCGACCCGGACGCGAAGGGCGGCTCGGTGGTGAAGACGCCGTCGACCTCGTCGCTGACCTGCAGCACCCCGTCGTCGTCGCGGGAGTACATCGTCGTGAAGCGGTCGAGCCTCTCGGCCGGCACGTGGAAGCCGCTGTCGACCATCCCGAGCGGCTGGAGCAGGCGGTCGGACATCAGGTCGGCGAAGGACTGCCCGGCGGCTCGGGACGAGCAGCACGGCGAGGACGTCGTACGACGCGTTGTAGGTCCAGCCCTCCCCCGGCTGGTGCATCAGCGGGATCTCACCGAGCCGGCGCATCCACTCGTCGGGCTCCGGCACGTCGTGGATGTCGTCGGCCGCCTGCCCGAGCCGCTCCATCAGCAGGCCGATGACCGGTGACTCCCAGGTCGCGAAGCCGTGGCCGGCCGTGCCCGTCAGCAGGTGGCGCGCGGTGATCGCGCGATCGGCCGGCACGGTGTCGTCGAGCTCGCTGTCCAGCTCGCGCAGCACCTGCGGCGAGGCGAGCTCGGGCAGCAGGTCGTCGACGGGAGCGTCGAGGTCGAGCCGCCCCTCGTCCACCAGCACCATGGCGAGCGCCGCGGTCAGCGGCTTGGTGATCGACGCCCCGCGGAAGATGGAGCCGCGACCCATCGGCGCACCGCTCGTCCCCTGGACGCCGAGCGCTGCGACCTCGACGTCGTCACCGCGGGCGACCAGCCCGACGAGGCCGGGCACCGCACCGGAGTCGACGTACGGTCGCAGCACTGCCTCGAGATCGGTCATGGACCGACCGTACGCTCGACCTCCGTCAGAGGTGCTCGAGCTTGGCGTAGGGCGGCTTGATCCGCACCAGCTGACCCGCGAAGTCCACCGTCACCGCGTAGGGGTCGATGGCCGTCACGGTGCCGAGGCCGTAGAGGTCGTGGCACACGCGCTCGCCGACCGCGTAGACCGCAACCTCCACCTCCGCGGCGGGGGCGAAGGGGCTGCTGCTCTGCTTGGAACGGTTCGTGTGTTGAGTCATCGCACCCCCAGTATGCCTCGTCGGGGTGCCTGATGGGCATCATCGGCCCCGACGACCTCCCAGAGCACCCGCCCGGACGTAGACGACGGTGGTCACGATGTTGAGGACGACGGCGGTGCCGACGTACATCGCGAGGTTCAGTCCCGGCACCGCGTCGGCCGGCAGCGTGTAGGCCATGACGACCCGCGCGACGGCGTCGAGCAGCGTCCCCGCGGCCCACATCGCGCTCGAGGTGCGCCACATCCGGCGGAACCACGGCTCTCGTTCCCACAGCCCCTCCCAGTCGCCCGGCCACCCCATCCGCCCCTCCACCATCGGCTTGGCGAACTGGTAGGCCAGCGGCCGGTCGGCCCAGCGCAGGCTCGCGAGGAACCAGAAGCCGACGCCTCCGGTGACCAGGGCGTCCTTGGCGAGCAGGAAGCGCTCGTCGCCGGGCAGCAGGGAGATCGCGAAGCTCGCGAACAGCAGGACGGTGAAGAACGCCTCGAGCCCGCCCGGCCGGCTCCCCCGGACCAGCGAGACGAGCGCGGGCACCAGCGACATGACCGCGCCGACCACGAGGGCGGCGTACACGCTGACGCCGAGGTGGCGCAGCAGGTAGTAGAGCGCCGTCGACCCGATGATGCCGAGCAACGGTCGCAGCAGGCTCACGCGTCCTCCCCCGTCATGGGACGACCGTATGCCCGGGGCACCGGTCCCTACGATCGGATTCATGACATCCCCCGCCGCCTCCCCCGTCGCGCTCGTCACCGGTGGCTCGTCCGGCATCGGCGAGAGCACCGCCCGCGCTCTCCTGGCGAAGGGCTTCACCGTGTACGCCGTCGCCCGCCGCGTCGACAAGATGGCCTCGCTCGCCGATCTCGGTGTGCACGCGTTCGCGATGGACGTCACCGACGACGACTCGATGGTCGCCGGCATCGACCGGATCGTCGAGCGAGCAGGGACGGATCGACGTCCTGGTCAACAACGCCGGCTACGGGTCGTACGGCGCCGTCGAGGACGTGCCGATCGACGAGGCGCGACGCCAGTTCGAGGTCAACGTCTTCGGCCTCGCCCGCCTGGTCCAGCTCGTGACGCCGCACATGCGCGCGCAGAAGTCGGGCCGGATCATCAACATCTCCTCGATCGGCGGGAAGTTCTACGAGCCGTTCGGCGCGTGGTACCACGCGACCAAGTTCGCCGTGGAGGGCTTCAGCGACAGCCTCCGCATGGAGCTGCGGCCGTTCGGGATCAAGGTCGTGCTCATCGAGCCCGGCCCGATCAGGACCGAGTGGAACGAGATCGCCCGCGACTCGTTGCTCGAGCGCTCCGGGGACGGTGCGTACGCCGACCACGCCCGCCGCGCGCACGCGGTGCTGACGCGCTTCGACGAGCCCGAGCGCGCCTCGACGCCCGAGGAGGTGGCGGACAAGATCGTCAAGGCAGCTCTCGCGAAGCGGCCGGCCGCGCGCTACCCGGTCGGCAAGGGCGCGCGGATGATCACGACCTCGCGCGACCTGCTGCCCGACCGGGTCTTCGACGAGGTCGTCAGCCGGACCTTCGGGACGCGGTAGGTGGATCCCGCCCTCGTCGCCCGAGCTCGCGCGCTGGTCCCTGCGCACGGACGGGCGGTCCTCGGCATCACCGGCCCGCCGGGTGCGGGCAAGTCGACGCTGACCGCGGACCTGCTCGCCGCGCTCGGGCCGGACGTGGCGCACCTGCCGATGGACGGCTTCCACCTCGCCGACGTCCAGCTCGACCGGCTCGGCCTGCGCGACCGCAAGGGCGCGCCGGAGACCTTCGACGTCGACGGCTACGTCGCCGCCCTCTCCCGCCTGCACTCGTCGCCGGACTCGGTCCTCTACGTCCCGGGCTTCGAGCGCGACCTCGAGCAACCGATCGCCGCCGCCATCGCGATCCCGCCCTCGGCGCGGCTGGTGATCACCGAGGGCAACTACCTCCTGCTGCCCGACGGCGGCTGGGAGCACGTACGCCCGCTGCTGGCCGCGTGCTGGTACGTCGACCTCGCGGACGACGTCCGTCGCGAGCGCCTCATCAGTCGGCACCAGCAGTTCGGGAAGTCGCCGGAGGCCGCGCGTCAGTGGGTCGAGCAGAGCGACGAGGCCAACGCACGGCTGATCGCAACGACGCGCGTCCGGGCGGACCTGACGACATCGGTCGAGTCCGGGTAGGAGTCACGTCGCACGATCCAACCGGGCGCTCGACATCGAGGGACGCCTGGTCGGCTGCGGCGAGGCCGGCGAACCACCCCTCGCCGTTGGTCACGCTCGCGGACCTCCCACGGGTGTGCGGGACCAGGCGGTCGAACTCCTCCGCGACCACTTCCTCCTGCGAGCGCAGCACCGGCAGGAGGTCGGCGCCGGCGGCACTCGCGGCTGCGTGGGTGGCCGCGGCGAGCCGCTCTCCGATGCGCGTGGCGTACGCCGTCAGGAACGACTGGCGGAAGGACTTCGTGCGACCCGCGCCGGCTGCGCTCGTACGTCGTCCGTGCCGGAGCATCGCGGCGTCTGCCTGCACCAGCAGTGACGTGACGAGGAGCTCGACCACGTCGAGGTCGGCCGGGCTGCCGACCACGACGCTGAAGCCCAGTCGGTCCGCGCCGGCGGCCCGACACCGGTTGGCCGCGGCCACCACGGAGACGAGGAGGGTCTTGGCGTGGACGTAGGGCGGATCGAGCCAGATCCGGCGGGTGGCGAGGTCGTCGCGACCGGCCGATGGTCCGTGCGCAACCAACCGGTCGAGCGCGTAGCGCGAGATCAGCTCCTGCGCCTTGGCCGAGAGAGCCTCGGCCTCCTCGTCGAACTCGGTGGACTCCGCCTTGGCCAGCAAGGCCCGGACCCGTGCGAGCTTGGGATGCTCGGGCCCTGACGAGGTCGCAGTCGAGGTGATCGCCTCGCTGAGCATCGGCGCAGCGCGGAGCACAGCCACCAGCCCGAGGAGCGCAGCAACATCAGCGATACCGACGCTCAGAGTCGGTCCGCAGTCCATTCGATCGATGGCATCACGCCACTGCTGTCCGCGAGGGTGGCGGGACTCGTCGTCGAGGAGGACTGCAACCAGCGCCGGAAGGTGCGTGGAGCCGAGGTTGCGTCCGACCAGCTCGCCCAGGTCATCTGGGGACCAGCCGCCCGCGACGACCTCGCCCACCGTCTCGGCGGCGAGGTCGTGCAGCACGATCTCGACCACGTGCCTGGGGTAGGGCGCGACCCTCGCCACGAGTCGTTCCGCGGCCTGCGTCACCCCTGCCTCGGTCAGCTTCTTCTGTCCGAGCAGCCGCAGCGAGAACAGCACGCGACTGCGCGACCACGGCGCCCGCCTCCCGCGCGTCCCAGCTCTCGCGCTCCCGCTCCTCACTTCGGGACCGCTGCTCCTTGCGCTGCCTCGCCGCCCTGCGCTTCTTGTTGTTCACTCCCATGTCGTCTCCCCTCGTGTCCGCAGGACGCTACGAGGAGTGACCGACAGGGCGACGCCGTCATCCACAGGCCCGTCCCACCCAAGCTCGTGCCCGAGCTAGACCTCGACGACGACAAGCGCGGGATCCAGCCGCGCGATGTCGGCCGGGTCCGAGGTGAGCACGGCGAGCCCGCGTCGACGGGCGTGCAGGGCCACGTGCCCGTCGACGACGTCGGCGACACCCGCGACACCACACATGACCCCGATGGCCCGCGCCGTCTCCGCGTCCAGGTCGACCAGCATGACTCCGTTCGCGCGAAGAAACCTCGCCAGCCGTGCCTGTCGCGGGCCGTCGCGCCAGACCTGGGCGAGGACCGCGGTCGGGACCTCCAGCGACGCGCCTGCATCGACCGCGCGCTTCAACAGGTCCACCACCGGTAGGCGTCCGCGGTCAAGCGCGATCAAGGCGCCTGCATCGAGGCAGAACCCTCCGCTCACGACTCCAGCCCGGCTCGAGCCAGCGATGTCTCCACCCACTGCTGCTCCGCGTCGCGGAGCGGGCCCGCCTCCGCGAGCCACTCGGCCAGGACGTCGGAGACCGACTCCCTCTCTGCCTTCTCGCGGAGGGCCATCGCGACGTACGCCGACACGGACGCCGCTTCGCCGGAGGCGACGCTGGCATTGACGGCGACCACCAGCTCTTCCGGCAGGCTGACCGTGATGCGCATGCTCATACTTTGATCATACTCTTCGGCGAGCAAGCGGCACCACCTTCGACTCCTCCTCGGGAAGCGGCCGCCGGCGTCGGCGCCGCATGTATTCGTCCTGTCGATCGATCTCGGCCTCGTAGGCCAACGGCGGGAAGTCGAGATACTGCGGATCCGCGGGCGTGATGACCTCTCTCGTCACCTCGTTGGCGTCCACCCGGATCGCGAAGAGCTCCTTGTTGTCCCGCCTGCAGCCGACGAGCGTGCCGCTCAGTACGTGGTCGAAGGTGAACGCTTCGAAGCGCGGATCACGCGACGCATGGGCGCCCTCCTTGAGGAAGTGGTCGATGACGTAGCGCAGCCACGGCTCCATCGAGTACGACTTCTCCTTTCCGCTCCACGTGATGCAGCACCCGTCCCAGCAGACCTCCCAGTCGCACCACAGGTTCGGCTGCCCGTCCGGCGGCCGGTTGTAGCGATCCCCAGCTCCTTCGCCGGTCTCGGCCCGCGGGTTGCCCGGCACCTCGTAAGGATCACCGCGGTCGTAGCGCCGCGACCCCGCAAAGGCCCCCAGATAGCCGATCTCCGCGTCGTTGAGCGGCGGTTCGATGTCAATGTGGCCGACGAAGTCGGTGCTGAAACCCATGCGTCCTCCAGATGCCGGTGGCGAGGGCCCCAGCGTGGCCCGGGCGGCCGGCGGGGCACCAGATGCGTCGCGCAGCCTGTGGAGAACGCGAGCGGCGCGGCGCCGGCCCGATGCAGTCTTGCCACATGGACGAGCTGAGGACGTACGAGCTGCGCGATCCCGCGTCATTGATCCGCGAGGTCGCTGGCAGGGTGGACCTCACCGAGGACACCGCATGGCTGGCACTGGTGCACCATCCCTCCACCGAGCAACGGCTGCTCCGCGTCGACCTGCTGCCCGTGCCGGCACTCCTCGACGATGACGACAACATCTCCCCTCACCTACGCGCCGCAGCGGAGACCTACGGCCTCGAGTGGACCCGAGGGCAGGGTCCGCAGCACATGGCCGTGACCATCGTCGTGCGTCCTGGGTTCACGGTGCTCGGGCCCAACGAGGGTGTCTGGTGCAAGGGATGGCGCTACTCCAACCACTTCCAGTCCCTGCACACGGGCGAGCTCATCCTCGTGACCGAGCACGGATGGGTGGACTTCATGACCGAGGCGTGCGGTTACGAGCCGCGCATGGTGGCCTGAGCCGGACGCGTTGTGAGCCGGCAGGGCATGCTCGTCCCATGACCGAGCGCAACGTCCTGGGCGGCGACCTCGAACCGTGCGGCACCGACCCCGTCACCGGCTTCTACCGCGACGGCACCTGCACGGTCGGCCCGCAGGACGTCGGCCTCCACGCGATCTGCGCGGTCATGACCGAGGAGTTCCTCGCCCACCAGCGCTCGGTGGGCAACGACCTGTCGACGCCTCGCCCCGAGTGGCACTTCCCCGGCCTCGTCCCGGGTGACCGCTGGTGCGTGGTCGCCGCTCGCTGGCTCCAGGCGTACGACGCCGGGGTGGCCGCGCCGGTCGTCCTGGCCGCGACGTCCGTGATGGCACTGGAGGTGGTGCCGCTCGAGGTGCTGCGGTCCCACTCCGTCGACGTACCGCCCGACCTGAGCGCCTGGGAGTAGTCGGTCATCAGCGTCGTCCACGGTGTGACGCCACCCGATTGACGGCCGAGATGCGCAGGTGGCGGCGCGGCTCTCACAAACCGAAGGACGAAGTGGTGGGCATCGAGCTCGGCGCCCATGTGGCATCGAAGTCAGTGTGCTCCCACTTCCAACGGGCAATGCGCGGCATGACCCAGAACGAGTAAATGCCAAGAGTCACGATGATCAGTAGCAGCCACTTGATCCAGAGCCCGAAGAGGCCGATGCCCGATCCAGTGAAGACGAGTCGCTGACCGTCGATGTAGGAGTGCTTCGCGCGCCACCGCTCCCCCAGAACCAGCGCGAACGGGTAGCAGATACCCAGAGTCAAGACGGTGACCAGGACCATCAAGATGCCGGTCCCGACGTATGTTCCAGCGCCCCCGTCGAAGTGGAAGCGTCCGCGATTCTGAGCCATGAGGTTCCCCCTGTTGATGTGTCTTTCGACGAGCACCGTAGAGAGTTCGCGACCCCGCGTCTCAGCTTTGGCGCTGTTGCGAATCGTCAAGACCGGTTTGACGAATTCGCCTCGGGGCGAGTCCTGTCGTGCCTACTCTGCTGCCCACACATTCAGCATCACGGGGGAACCAGACCATGAAGAAGATTCTTGGCGCAGCCATGCTCGCCTCAGTCCTGACGGTCACCATGACGGCTTGCGAGGTACCTGAAGACGGTAAGACCGCCGCCGACCGCGCGGCTGTCAACCAGAAGAAGAAGGACAAGCCCGCCAAGGCCGAGAAGGCCAAGAGCGACGCGCCGAAGGAGACTGCCGGCCAGGAAAACGCGCGCGAGAGCGCCGAGTCCTATCTCGACGTCAGCGCGTTCTCGCGGACTGGGCTGATCAAGCAGCTGAAGTTCGAGGGCTACTCAGAGAAGGACGCGACCTACGGCGTCGACGCGCAGAAGGCTGACTGGATGAAGCAGGCCGCGGCCTCCGGCGAGACCTACCTGGAGATGACCTCGTTCTCACGCGACGGACTCATCCAGCAGCTGAAGTTCGAGGGCTTCACCCAGGAGCAGGCCGAGTTCGGCGCCAAGAAGAACGGACTCTGACCCTTCGCCTGCCTAGGCGCACTCGCCGGCCGCGCCGCTCGCGTGACTGCACTTTGACCTAACGTTCAATCGAACGAAGGAGTCCGGTGCAGAAGAACATTCACGTCGTAGGCGCAGTCGTCGTGTCGTCAGGCAAAGTGCTGTGTGTCCAGCGTGGGCCGCATGGCGCTCTACCTGGCCTTTGGGAGTTCCCCGGGGGAAAGATCGAGCCTGGCGAGACCGCGCAGGAAGCGCTGCGCCGGGAGATCGCGGAGGAGCTCGAGTGCCACGTGACCGTCGGCGAAAAGGTCACCACCACTCGCCACGAGTACGCGTTCGGCATCGTCCACCTCACGACGTTCTACTGCGAATTGATCGATGGATCTCCGCAGCTGTCGGAACACTCGGACATGACATGGCGAGATCCCGCCGATCTGCGCGATCTGGCGTGGGCTCCTGCCGACATCCCAGCGATTCAAATCATTGAACAGCGCTTCGGTGCACTGAAGAGGTTCGAGACGTGACGACTGCAGGCGAACTCCCGACTGGCCTACATGAATCGGTAGTGACAGCTCAGCTGCAGCGACAGCTCGCGACCGAGGTCACCCGGTCCGTCGAGCTGGCGAAGGTTGATGACGGCGACCAAACACACGTGCTGGTGCGCCATCATCAGCGCAGCCATTCACCGCCGACTGGCGTCCATCAAAGACCCCGCCGCACGTCTCGTCGCGGCCAATGACCTTCTCAGCGCCATCGAGAGTCCAACGGACTCGGTCCTAGGCCCAGTGCAGCAGCTGCACTCACTTCGACCCGATCTCGGGCCCGGTCAGGTCGTGCGCTTCACTCAGCGGCCGAAGACGCCCCTCAACGACGCCGCCTTGCTGACGAACGCCCACGGTGAGCCCAGTCTCGCGTCCGAGCTGCGCGCCGAGATTGGCTCCGCCAACTCAATCGACCTCCTGTGCGCCTTTGTCATGTGGCACGGGCTCCGCCTCATCGAGGGCGAACTTGCGACGGCCCGCGAAGCAGGCATCCCGATCCGAGTAGTCACGACGACCTACATCGGCGGCACTCAACGCGAGGCACTCGATCGGCTTGTGTCTGACTTCGGCGCTGAGGTCAAGGTCCAGTACGACGCCAAGCGCACGCGGCTGCACGCCAAGGCCTGGCTGTTCGGTCGCGACAGCGGCTTCGACACGGCCTACGTGGGCTCGTCGAACCTCACCACCTCAGCCATGCTCGAAGGCGTCGAGTGGAACGTTCGTCTCAGCAAGGCTGCGACCCCCAGCCTGTTGGACAAGTTCCGAGCGACGTTCGACGCCTACTGGAACAGCCCCGAGTTCGAGTCGTACGACCCGGACCGAGACCGCGATCGTCTTGACGACGCTCTCCTCGAAGCGAAGGGGGTCAAGAGCTCAGATCGAGTGACCATCAGCCTCGTCGGACTCGAGGTCCGGCCTTACCCCTATCAACAGGAGATGCTCGACGCCATCGAGGTCGAACGCGTCCTGCACGACCGCCACCGAAACCTGGTCGTCGCTGCGACCGGCACCGGCAAGACCGTCATCGCTGCACTGGACTACCGCAACTTGGTCCAGCAGGCAGGCGGGCAGATGCCCAGCCTCCTGTTCGTTGCGCACCGCCGCGAGATCCTCGAGCAGTCGATGCGCACCTACCGAGAGGTGCTCTCCGACGGCGACTTCGGTGAGCTCTACGTCGGCGGACAGCGGCCCGAGCGCTGGAAGCACGTCTTTGCGAGCGTCCAATCGCTGACGTCGTACGGCGTCGCCAGCATCCCGCCGGACGCCTACGACGTCGTGGTGATCGACGAGTTCCACCACGCCGAGGCGAAGACCTACCGCCGGATCATCGATCACCTGCGCCCGCAGGAGCTGCTCGGCCTCACCGCCACACCCGAACGCGCCGACGGCACCGACGTGCGCTCGTTCTTCGACGGTCGCACCGCTGCCGAGCTGCGTCTGTGGGACGCCCTCGGCGCCGACCTCCTGTGCCCGTTCCACTACTTCGGCATTGCAGACGGGACAGACCTTCGTCAGATCACGTGGAGTCGCGGACGGTACGACGAGGGTCAGCTGGCCGACGTCTACACCGGCAACGACGCGCGAGCTCGCATCGTGCTCACCCAGGTCCGAGACAAGATCGCAAACGTCGGCGAGATGAGAGCCCTGGGCTTCTGCGTCAGCGTGGCGCACGCCGAGTACATGACCCATGTCTTCAACGAGGCCGGCATCCCAGCACGGACCGTCACGGGCGGCACCTCCGAGCGATGACCGCGCGACCGCGCTCAGGCAGCTGCGGGCCGCCGAAGTGAACGTGCTCTTCACCGTCGACGTGTTCAACGAGGGCCTCGACGTCCCCGACGTCGACACCGTGCTGTTCCTCCGGCCGACCGAGAGCTCGACGATCTTCATGCAGCAGCTTGGCCGTGGCCTTCGACGCACTCACCGCAAGGCCGTGCTCACCGTGCTGGACTTCGTGGGCTATCACCGCAAGGAGTTCAACTTCTCGCGGAAGTTCGGCGTCCTGACCGGCATCCACGGCAAGCAGCTCGAGAAGGCCGTGAAGGAGGACTTCCCGTTCCTGCCGTCGGGATGCCAGGTGCGCCTGGACAAGCAGACCCAAGAGGTCGTGCTGGAGAATCTGAGGTCGCAGATCGCCAACCGGTGGGCACAGATCGTGGCCCAACTTCGTGCCACGAAGGACGACTCGCTGGAGTCGTTCCTGGAGTCCTCGGGTCTCGAGCTCAGCGACATCCTGCGACGAGGCAGCCACTCGTGGACGAAGCTGCGTCAGGACGCCGGACTCGAGACGCTTCCAGGCTCGGAGCTCGAGGCGAAGCTCCTCAAGCGGGTACGCGCCTTCGCGCACGTGGACGACCCGCAGCGTGCGGCGGCCTATCGGTCGCTGCTCTGTCGGACGGCTCACCTCGATACGCCGAACTGTCGCCAGGCGAGCAGCGCATCGCGCGCATGCTCTACCACTCGTTCTGGTACGACGGCGGAGGGTTCGACTCGATCGAGGAAGGCTTCGACGCCATGCGTCACGAAGCGGCCGCCCGCTCGGAGGTGTCCACCGTCGTCGACCTGAGCTTCGAGGCAGCTCGACACGTCCCAGTACCCTCTGGACGGAGCTCTGGCCGACGTCCCGCTCCATGTCCACGCTCGCTATCAGCGGGAAGAGATCCTGTCGGCGCTCGACTTCCCTCGCCTCCCCAACAGCTTCCGCGAGGGTGTCTTCTACTTCGCCGAGCGCAACGTGGACGCCTTCTTCATCACGCTGAAGAAGTCGGAGGCCGACTACTCGCCCACGACGATGTACGCCGACTACCCGATCTCGCGAGACCTGTTCCACTGGGAGTCGCAGTCGACGACTTCGGTCAACTCCCCCACCGGTCGTCGCTACCTCGACGGCAGCTCGACGGTCTTGCTCTTCGTACGTCAGGAGCCAGAAGGACGACTTCGGGACGTCGCCCTACCTGTTCCTCGGCCCGGCGTCGTACGTGTCGCACACCGGCGACCGACCCATCGCCATCACGTGGAAGCTGCAGACTCCGATGCCGACCGACTTCTTCAATCACGCCTCAGCCGTCGCTCAGTAGCGTCGCTGCGGAACGATCACGCCGCGCAACGCAACCGCAGCTCCCTTTGGATCGGGAAGTGCGTGCGGACAGACGACAGAACGGCCCCGACGCCGTCGGCGTCGGGGCCGTTCTGTGGCGAGGATCAGCTGCAGCCGCTGGTGCTCCCGCAGCCCTCGCACACGTAGCACGAGCCAGCCGGGCGCATCTTCGTGCCGCAGGTCATGCAGAGCGGGGAGTCGACGGCGGTGCCGGTGAGCTTCTCGAAGAGCTCGGCCGTGGTCTTGGCCTCGCCCGTCGACACCTGGGCCGGGACCTCGCGGGCCTCGTTGCCGTGGGTGTCCTTGGTCTCGAGGTCGATGAACTCCGCGGCGTCGGTCTCGATACGCTCGCTGGCGCTCGCTACTCGACCAGCAGCGGGGTCGGCCTCGACGAGCTCGGCGGCCGAGCCGGTCTCCTCCACGAGCGGCTCGTAGGAGCCGGTCTCGAGGTGGCGCTGGCGCTCCGTGGCGGAGTAGATGCCGAGCATCGAGCGGTCCTCGAAGGACAGGTAGTCCAGGGCGAGGCGGCGGAAGATGTAGTCCATGATCGACTGCGACATCCGCACGTCCGGGTCGTCGGTGAGGCCGGCGGGCTCGAAGCGCAGGTTGGTGAACTTCGAGACGTAGGTCTCCAGCGGGACGCCGTACTGCAGGCCGACCGACACCGCGATCGAGAAGGCGTCCATCACGCCGGCCAGGGTCGAGCCCTGCTTGCCGAGCTTGAGGAAGACCTCGCCGAGGGTGCCGTCGTCGTGGGCGCCGGAGGTCATGTAGCCCTCGGCACCGCCGACGGTGAACGACGTGGTGCGAGCGGTGCGCGACTTCGGCAGGCGCTTGCGGACCGGGGCGTAGACGACCTTCTCGACGACCTTGGTCTCGACGGCCGAGTCGGCGGCGAGCTTGTCGGCCGCGTCCTTCTTGGCCTTGCCGCCACCGTCGGACAGCGGCTGGCCGACCTTGCAGTTGTCGCGGTAGATCGCGGTGGCCTTGAGGCCGAGCTTCCAGGACTGCATGTAGACGTCCTCGATCTCCTCGACCGTGGCCGTCTCCGGCAGGTTGACCGTCTTGGAGATCGCGCCCGACAGGAACGGCTGCGCGGCAGCCATCATCCGCACGTGGCCCATCGGCTTGAGCGAGCGGGCGCCCATCGCGGTGTCGAAGATCTCGTAGTGCTCGGTCTTGAGGCCGGGGGCGTCGATGACGTGGCCGTGCTCGCCGATGTAGGCGACGATCGCCTCGATCTGCTCCTCCTGGTAGCCCAGCTTCTTCAGGGCCCGCGGGATCGTCTGGTTGACGATCTGCATCGAGCCGCCGCCGACGAGCTTCTTGAACTTCACCAGCGAGAAGTCGGGCTCGATGCCCGTCGTGTCGCAGTCCATCATGAAGCCGATGGTGCCGGTCGGCGCGAGGACCGAGGCCTGCGCGTTGCGGAAGCCGTTCTTCTCACCGGTCTTGATCACGTCGGCCCAGGCCTGCGTCGCGAGCTTGTGCACGCGGCCGTCCTCGGTGTGCAGGACGCGGACGACGTCGTTGGCCGCCTGGTGCTTGCGCATCACGCGCTTGTGGGCGTCGGCGTTGCGGGCGTAGCCGGCGTAGGGGCCGACGATGCCGGCGAGCTCGGCGCTGCGCTTGTACGACGTACCGGTCATGAGCGACGTGAGCGCGGCAGCCATCGAGCGGCCACCCTCGGAGTCGTAGCCGAGGCCCATCGCCATCAGCAGCGCGCCGAGGTTGGCGTAGCCGATGCCGAGCTGGCGGTAGTCGCGGGTGGTGTCGCCGATCGGCTCGGTCGGGAAGTCGGCGAAGCAGATCGAGATGTCCATCGCGGTGATGATGAACTCGACGGCCTTCGCGAAGAGGGCGGCGTCGAAGGTGTCGTCGTCCTTGAGGAACTTCAGCAGGTTGAGGCTGGCGAGGTTGCAGGACGAGTTGTCGAGCGACATGTACTCCGAGCACGGGTTGGACGCGGTGATGCGGCCGGTCTCGGGGTTGGTGTGCCAGTCGTTGATCGTGTCGTCGTACTGCAGGCCCGGGTCGGCGCAGGCCCAGGCGGCCTCGCTGATCTTGCGGAACAGGTCGCGGGCGTCGACGGTCTCGATGACCCGGCCGTCCTCGCGGGCCTTGAGGCCGAACGACGTACCGTCCTCGACCGCGCGCATGAACTCGTCGGTGACGCGGACGGAGTTGTTGGCGTTCTGGTACTGGACCGAGGTGATGTCGGCGCCGCCGAGGTCCATGTCGAACCCGGCGTCGCGGAGGGCGCGGATCTTGTCCTCCTCCTTCGCCTTCGTCATCACGAACTCCTCGATGTCCGGGTGGTCGACGTCGAGGACGACCATCTTGGCCGCACGACGCGTCGCGCCGCCCGACTTGATGGTGCCCGCGGAGGCGTCGGCGCCGCGCATGAAGGAGACCGGACCCGACGCCGTACCGCCGCTGGAGAGCAGCTCCTTGGACGAGCGGATGCGGGAGAGGTTGAGGCCGGCACCGGAGCCGCCCTTGAAGATGAAGCCCTCCTCCTTGTACCAGTTGAGGATGCTGTCCATCGAGTCGTCCACGCTCAGGATGAAGCAGGCGCTGACCTGCTGCGGCGAGGCGGTGCCGACGTTGAACCAGACGGGGCTGTTGAAGGAGAAGTACTGGTTGACGAGCAGCCAGGTGAGCTCGTGCTCGAAGACCTCGGCGTCGGCGTCGGTCGCGAAGTAGCCGTGGTCGATGCCGGCCTTGGTGTAGGTCTTCACGACCCGGTCGATGAGCTGCTTGAGGCTCCACTCGCGGGCGTCGGTGCCGACCGCGCCGCGGAAGTACTTCGTGGTGACGATGGTGGAGGCGTTGACCGACCAGAAGTCGGGGAACTCGACGCCGCGCTGCTCGAAGACGATCTCGCCGGTCTTCCAGTTCTGCTGGACGACGTCGCGACGCTCCCAGGTGATGGCGTCGTAGGGGTGCGTGCCAGGAGTGCTGAAGACACGCTCCAGCGTGAGGCCCTTGCCCTTGCCCTTCGCCTTCGAAGCGCCGGTGCTCACCGTCTCGGTCATGCTGTGTCCTCTATCCCGTGGTTGTCTTGAAACGCTGCGAGGGGTCGTCTCGCGTGATGTTGGTGAGGCCCGGCAGACCGCTTCCCCACGATCTGCCGGGCCGTCTGGGGTCAGCCCGTCGTGGCGGGCTGATCGTGGGTCGCGCGTTCGAGTCGCAGCATCGCGATCTCGGCGTCGAAGTCGTCGGCCGACTCGAAGGCGCGGTAGACGCTCGCGAAGCGGAGGTAGGCCACCTCGTCGAGCGCGCGGAGCGGGGCGAGGATGGCGAGGCCGACCTCGTTGGCGTCGAACTCGGCCGCGCCGCTGAGGCGCAGCGCGTCCTCGACGTCCTGGCCGAGGCACGCGAGCTGGGCGTCGGTGACCGGGCGGCCCTTGCAGGCCTTGCGGACGCCGGCGATCGCCTTGTCGCGGTTGAACGGCTCGGTCGCGCCGGAGCGCTTGAGCACCGTGAGCTGCATCTTCTCGACCGTCGTGAAGCGGCGGTCGCACTCCGAGCACGTACGACGGCGACGGATCGAGCCGCCGTCGTCGGCGACGCGGGAGTCGAGGACCTTGGTGTCCTCGTTCTTGCAGTACGGACAGTGCATGGCAGCCTCTCCTCCCGAACCGGTGCGCGGGCGCGCTTGATACGCCCGTCGTGGGGTGTGAATGAACTGTGGATAACCGGCTCTGGGGTGTGGGCGAAGCCCGGTCCCTCTGTGAGTGAGCTGGGGATAACTACAGCGGTGTAAGTACTAGATGTAGTGGTTACCGTACGTCCCGACCACAACACTTGGCAAGAGAACGTCCGGAGATCGCCGCGGAAATATCTGTCACCAGGTAAAACCGCAGGTCAGCCGTCGTTATGCCCGGTCCGGACCCTCGATCGCGGGCGTGTCGTCGATGCCCGACGGCCTGTTCCACTCCCCCACTCAGGCCACATCCGCCACAATGAGCACGTGTCGTCGGGGAAGCGGGCTGGGTCGCGTCGCGGGTCCTCCGCGCCGCGGACGCTGAACAAGGCCGCCCTCGCTCATCGGCGCCGCGATCACGCTGTGCGTGGTCGCCTGGGGCTACCTCGTCTACGCCGCCATCGACTTCGGTACGGCGGCGCGCGGGGGCAGCTCGTCGGCGTGGTGGTTCATGGCGCTGGCCTGCCTCGGCGCGATGGCCTGCCTGTTCGTGGGGCTGCTGCTGGTGGCTCGGTTGCTGCGGGCGCTGGGGGTCACGTCTCCGCCTTCGTCTGACTCCTCCGACTCGCCTGCCGGGCCTCGGCCGGTCGGGGGGAAGCGCGCCGCTCGCTGAGGCGCTGGAGTCACCGGATATCCGGTGACTTCCTGCACTGTGCGGTGATGGTGACGTACATGCTGCGTCACAGTCACCGCACTAGCGCAGGACGAGCTGCGGGAGCGCCTCGACGACCTCGAGGTCCTGGCCCGCGCCACTGATCCAGATGGTCGACGGGATCTGCTCGGGCGGACCGCCGTCGACCGTGAAGCTGGCATCGCCGTACTGCGTGTCCACGCTGACCGCGACCTTGTCGGTCGCTCGCGTAGACGTGGGCGACGTCGAGGTCGGGGTACGGCGCCCCCGGGCTGGTCGTGGTCGTCGAGCGTCCCGTCGCCGAAGTGCCAGCGGTACGCGATGGGGCGGGCGCTGACGACGACGTTCGACTGGACGAGGGTGACCGGGATGCTCGTGACGTCCGTGTTGTCGGTGTAGAAGTTCGTGTCGAGGTTGACCAGGGTCTTCCCGCCGGGCGGCTGGACCACGAGCGTCGGACGGCTGCCAGTCGAGGTTCTCGAACGCCCTGAGGACCAGGACGCGGATCGGTGGCGGGTCGCCCACCTGTGCGTTCTTCCTCCGCGGTCAGGCAGGCGGTGCCGACGGCCTGGCCGTCCCGGTAGAGCGTGTACCGCGTGCCGGGCACGCCGGCGGCGGTCGTGCACTCCTGCGGGTTGAAGCAGATGCCCTCGGGGGTGCGGCCGTCGTCCTTGCAGAGCTGGTGGACGGTCCAGGTGGCTGAGGGGTACTCGGCCTTCTGCTCCTCGAGCTCCGCGGACGAGTAGTCGCACGTCTTCGCTAGCACTCGTAATACGTCACGGCTTCCTCCGCAACCGGCATGATGCCGACGGCGCCGTCATGAACCAGGCAGAGGAACGAGCAACCAGCAGGACCGACGCATGTAATTGCGCAGGTCTCATTGCGCAAGCTCCGCGCCGTGTTCGCCACGACCCACACCGCTCTGATCCGGACGCAGATCGATGGAGCGTCGAGTCGCCCACTTCGCAGCGTCAGGCAGCGTCCCGCCGCGGCTCTCCGTGTCGAGAGACGGCGGTACCGGCGTTGCCGCGCTCGTCCATGAGTGCATCGCGCGTGGGTCTGAGCATCGCCTCAGCCGTCAGCGCGAGGTGCCGTCCTTGCAGCGCTGATGAACCGACCCACTCGGCTGCGCTCGCGAACTAGCCGCTTGCAGCCTGCTCCGCAGACTCGTTTCCACCCGCTTCGCAGTCTTCAGACAGGGCTCGCAATCCGGGCCGAGACGTCGGTACTCCTCAGCGTCGCCGGTGACCTGCATTTCACGTTCTACGTCCGACCACCGCCGGATGAAGTCCTCCGCACTCTCCTGCTCCGGCGTCTCGGACTCCGTCGGCGAGGGCGTGGTGGGCGAGGGCGAGGTGGTCGGCGGCTCGGGAAGCGACCGGCTCCGGGTCGGAGCAGCCCGCGAGCAGGAGCGGTCCCGCAAGGAACACAGCGCGAGGATGCGGCGTACGTGCATTGGTGTGCCTTCCCGAGACAACGTCAGCACGCTGAAAGTACCGACTCGCGATGCCCGGCTGCCAGACCCAGGACCAACACTGTGGAGAACCCACAGGCTGGAGGAGAGGTCTCGATACGCCCGCTCGTTCCTCGCGGGCTACTCGACCATCGGATGCCCGAGCATGTTCGATCGCACGCAGCCGGAAAATGCGCGAGGGGCGGGCCGCATGGGCCCGCCCCTCGTCTTCCCCTTGGTTCCACCAGCCGGGGTCGAAGCGGCTGATGGAGGCCTTCCGCGTCAGTCGGTGAGGACCGGGACGCGGAGCTTCTGGCCGGCGGCGAGGCCGGTGGACTCGAGGGCGTTGAGCCGCTCGATCTCGTTCATCACGCCGCGGACGTCGCCGTCGGTGGCGATGTCGCTGGCGATGTCCCACAGCGTGTCGCCGGGAGCGACCTGGACGATCTCGGTCGGCGCGGGCTGACCGGCCTGGTCCGTACCGACGGCGCCGCCGGCCAGCACGAAGGCGGCGGACAGGACCACGAGCAGCGAGGTCAGGAAGACCACCAGCCGACCGCGGCGGGTCAGGCGCACCGTCGAGCGACGGACGGTGGTGGGGACGAAAGCGGGGGAAAGGCTGAGGGTGCTCATGGTGGCCTCCTGGGGAAGTGTCAGCCGGTCTGGAGTTTCTGTTGATCCATGTCTAGAGGGAGCCACCGACAGCGGGTCTGGATCGTCGGGGTCGATCAGACGTTCGATCGAACAGGTGTACGACGTTAGAGCACGTGTTCGAACGAATCAAGACCCGCCTCGAACATTTGTTCGGCGTGTCGCGCCCTGTCCACAGGCGACACGCGGGTTCGAACAGGTGTTTGATCCCGGGGCGGTGCGAGGACTACGGTGGGCAGACTTTCCAGCAGCAACGAGAGGTTCCAGTCATGGCCAGGTCGGACGACAAGACAGTCATCGAGATGCCGGACGGTCCCCCGGATGCCACCGGGCTGACCCCGCGTCAGCAGCGTGTGCTCGCCACCATCAAGGACTCCATCGAGTCCAAGGGCTACCCGCCCTCCATGCGCGAGATCGGCCAGGCCGTCGGCCTCACGTCGTCCTCCAGCGTGGCCCACCAGCTCCGCGTGCTCGAGGGCAAGGGCTTCCTCAAGCGCGACCCCAACCGGCCGCGCGCCCTCGAGGTGTTCCTGCCCGAGGTGATGGCCGCCCGTCGCTCGATGTCGAGCAGTGACGAGTCGAGCGTCGACGAGACCGGCATCGGCGACTTCTCGCCCACCGCGGTCAACATCCCGGTCGTCGGCCGCATCGCCGCCGGTGGTCCGATCCTCGCCGAGGAGCAGGTCACCGACGTGTTCCCGCTGCCCAAGCAGCTCGTCGGCGACGGCACGCTCTTCCTGCTCGAGGTCTCCGGTGACTCGATGGTCGACGCCGCCATCTGCAACGGCGACTACGTCGTCATCCGCCAGGAGCAGACCGCGACCAACGGCCAGATCGTCGCCGCGCTGATCGACGGCGAGGCCACGGTCAAGACGTTCCAGCGCAAGGACGGCCACGTCTGGCTGCTGCCGCACAACACGGCGTACGACCCGATCCCCGGCGACAACGCCACGATCCTCGGCGTCGTGACGGCGGTCCTGCGCAGCCTCTGAGCCGACTCACGCCTCGACCGCGGACGGCGTTGAAGGTCACGACCGCGGGACACGATGGCGGCATGAGCGACGTCGAGAAGACCTACGACTACGTCATCGTCGGAGCGGGAGTGGCCGCGGCCAGCGCCGTGAAGGGCATCCGCGCCGGCGACACGAGCGGCTCGATCGGGGTGTTCGGCTCCGAGCCGGACAAGCCGGTCTACCGGCCGGCGCTGTCGAAGGACCTCTGGCTCAAGGACGACGAGACCCTCGAGGGCAACTCGCTCGCCGGCGACCTCGACGACGACGACAGCGTCGACCTGGTCACCGACACCACCGTGACCGCGATCGACCCCGACGCGCACGTCGTACGCCTCGCTGACGGCAGCACCGTCGGCTACGGCAAGCTGCTGCTCGCCACCGGCGCCGAGCCGCGGGTGCTGTCGATCGACCCCGGCCCGCGGGTCGTCTACTACCGCACCGCCGCCGACTACGAGCGGCTGCGCGCGGTCGCCACCGAGGGCAGCCACGTCGCGGTCGTCGGCGGTGGCTACATCGGCTCCGAGATCACCTCCGCCCTCGTGCAGAACGGCGTCCAGGTGACGCTCGTGCTCGACCTCGAGGACGTGCAGGAGCCGATGTTCCCGCGCGCGCTCGCCGCGAGCCTGACCAAGGCCTTCGCCGACCGCGGCGTGACCGTCGTGCACGGCTCGGTCGAGGGCGGCGAGGAGTCCGACGGCGGCGTGCGGATCCGCCTCGAGGACGGCACCGACATCACCGCCGACGCCGCCGTCATCGGCGTCGGCGTGCTCCCCCGCACCGGCCTGGCCGAGGCCGCCGGCCTCGACGTCGACAACGGCGTCGTCGTGGACGACCACCTGCGCACCAGCGCGACGGACGTGTACGCCGCGGGCGACGTCGCGCTCTACCCCGACGCCCTCCTCGGGCGGCGCCGCGTCGAGCACGTCGACCACGCCGAGAAGTCCGGCGAGCACGCCGGCAAGGTGATGGCGGGCGCGGACGAGGCCTACGACTACACGCCGTTCTTCTGGTCCGACATCCTCGACGCCGGCTACGAGGCGATCGGCGAGACCAGCAGCCAGCTCGACATGGTCGAGGACTGGAAGGACGGCCAGGTCGGCACCGGCGTCGTCTACTACCTGAAGTCGGGGTCGGTCCGCGGGGTCCTGCTCTGGAACGTCTGGGACAGCGTCGACAAGGCGCGCGAGCTCATCGCGGAGACGGGCAAGGAGCCGGTCTCCGACGTGGAGTCGCTGCGGGGGCGGATCCCGTTCGGCTGACCGGGTCTCGTGACGGGACGTCGTCCCTCCCTCGACCAGCGGTGCGACTTCGTCGCTCCTCGACCAGCGGTGGGACGACGCGGTAGCCTCGCGGCGATGTCCGAGCCTGCCGTTCCCGCGCCCGAGGTGTTCCGCACGCGCGAGGGCAACCGGCGCCGGCTGACGCCGGCGGGGCAGGCCGAGATCGACCGGCTGGCGGTCGCGGGCGAGGCGTCCGGCTGGCTCAGCCCGCTGGCGTACAACCTGACGATCAGCCACAGCCACCGGTTCGTCTGGTACCGCGTGGCCAAGGTCGCGACGCGCACGATCCGCCACCACTGCGAGGCGCACGGCGTGAGCCTGGACGTCGACCACGCGATGCGGGTGCGCTACCCGCTGGCGACGTACGCCGACTACTTCACGTTCGCGTTCGTGCGCGACCCGCTGGAGCGCTTCGTCTCCGCGTGGCAGGACAAGGTCGTGGACCACAACTACTACGACTTCGATCCGGCCACGCTCGAGCGGATGCAGACGGTCGAGGAGTTCGCCCGGTGGACCGCCGCCCAGGACCTGTCGGCGGTGCCGGGCACCGACCAGCACCTGACCCTGCAGAGCCGGATGATCGACCTCAACCGGGTCGACTTCGTCGGCCGGCTGGAGACGTTCGACCGCGACTTCGCCGAGGTGTGCGAGCGGATCGGCGCACCCGCCGTGCCGACCGCGCCGAAGAACCAGACCGCGTCCCGCGAGCGGCGGTGTCCGACGAGCTGCGCGAGCTGGTGACCAGATGTACCGCCGCGACTACCAGGTCTTCGGCTACCGAACCGACCGGGAGGCCTGACGATGGCGCTCGAACGACCACGCTTCAGCACCACCAAGCTCCGCGAGGGCTACGACATCGACGACGTCGACGAGGCGGTCGACCGCGTCTTCGTCGCCTCGCCGACGGGGCGACGTCGATGACGGCCTCGGACGTCAGCAGCCTGAGGTTCGAGCCCGTGCGGCTGCGTGAGGGCTACGACATGGGCGAGGTCGACAGCTGGCTCGACCAGGCCGCTGCCGAGCTCGGTCGGACGTCAGCGGGCGCGGCGCCGGCGCGCCCCGGCGACGCCCGCCCCGTCGGCGTACGAGCCCACGGGCGCCACGCGGTCGGACGCCATCACCGAGGTGAGGTCCACCTCGCCCCGCATCCTCGCCGTGCTGGCTCTCGTCGTGCTGCTCGCCGTCGTGGCCTACGCGCTCTACGCCTGACCCAGCCGCTTGAGCGCCTGGCGCACGAGCGCCGGGTCGGTGGTCGACCACATCGGCGGCAGCGACGCCTTGAGGAAGCGGCCGTAGCGCGCGGTCTCGAGGCGCGGGTCGAGCACGGCGACGATGCCGCGGTCGGTCATCGTGCGGATCAGTCGGCCGGCGCCCTGCGCCATCAGCAGCGCGGCGTGGGTGGCGGAGACCTCCATGAAGCCGTTGCCGCCCGCGGCGTCGGCGGCCTTGGCGCGCGCCGACATCAGCGGGTCGTCGGGCCGCGGGAACGGGATCCGGTCGATGATCACCAGCTGGCAGGTGTCGCCGGGCACGTCGAGGCCCTGCCACAGCGACAGCGTGCCGAAGAGGCAGGTGTGCGGGTCCTCGACGAACTGCTTGGCGAGCTCGGGCAGCTGGGCGTCGCCCTGGGCGAGCGTGGTCAGGTGCGGCAGCCTGGCGCGTACGGCCTCGGCGGCGGTCTCCGCCGCGCGCCGCGACGAGAACAGGCCCGAGCGTGCGGCCGTCCAGCGCGTCGACGAGGTCGCAGATCTCGTCGAGCTGGGCCTGGCCGAGGCCGTCGCGGCCGGGCTGCGGCAGGTGGCGGGCGACGTAGAGGATGGCCTGCTGGCCGTAGTCGAACGGCGAGCCGACGTCGAGGCCCTTCCACGGCAGCGCGGTGTCGGCGTCGGTCGGCGCCACGACCGAGCCCTCGCGCTCGGTCGGCTTGAGGCCGAGCGAGGTGGCGACCGCGCCGAACTCGCCGCCGAGCATCAGCGTCGCGCTGGTGAAGACGACCGTCTTGTCGGTGAGCAGCTTGTCGCGCATCGGGCCCCACACCTGGAGCGGCGCGACGTGGAGCCGGGCCGGGAACCGGTCGCGCGCCTCGCCCAGCCACAGCACGTCGCGGTCGGAGCCGGCCGCCATCCGCTCGGCGTTGACGAAGACCTCCTGCACCATCCCCTTGGCCTGGGTGCGGCCGGCGTCGCCCTCCTTGTCGCCGCCTCCGGGCGCCTCGCGGGGGAACGCCGACAGGCACGCGCGCGCGGCGTCGCGCACCAGCGACGAGCGCGTCCGACAGCTGCGCGGAGACCTGGTCGATGCGACCGGGCGGGGTCGCCTCGATGGCCTCGGCGAGCGCGCCGCGGCGTCCTCGAGGTCGCCGGCCGGGTCACCGCCGGCGTCGTCGGTCCAGCGGCTCGCGCGGCGGGCCGCCCGCTCGATGTCGCCCGCGCCGAGCTCGTCGGTCGCGGCCTGGGTGACGCGGGCGGTCAGCTCGTGGGCCTCGTCGATCACGACCGTGTCGTAGTCGGGGATCATCGGCACGTCCTCGATCGCGTCGATCGCGAGGAGGGAGTGGTTGGTGACGATCAGGTGGCTGCGCTGGGCCTTCTCCTTCGCGCGAGCTCGGCGAAGCACTCCGCGCCGAACGGGCACTTGGTGGCGCCGAGGCACTCGCGGTGGTTGACCGAGACCTGCCGCCACTCGCGGTCGGTGTGGCGCGGTGCGTTGTCGCGCTCGCCGCTGCCGCCGTGCTCGGACTCCTCCTCCGCCCACGCCCGCAGCTCGAGGACCTTCTCGGCCATCGACCCCGTCGGGACGTCGACGAGGGTGCCCTGGTCGTCGGGGACGCCGGCGCGGATGCGGTGGAGGCAGGCGTAGTTGGACCGCCCCTTGAGGACGGCGTAGGACGTGTCGAGGCCGGGCACGTCCTTGACCGCCTCGACCAGCCGCGGGAGGTCGCGCTCGACGAGCTGGTGCTGGAGCGCGAGGGTCGCGGTGGCGACGACGACGCGCTTGTCGTGGAGCATCGCCGGGACGAGGTAGCCCAGCGACTTGCCGGTGCCGGTGCCGGCCTGGACGAGGAGGTGGCGGCCCTCCTCCATCGCCTCGGCGACCTCGGTGGCCATCTGCACCTGGCCGTCGCGCTGCTGCCCGCCGAGGGCGCCGACCGCCTTCGCCAGCACCTCGCTCACGGGGCTGGCGGTGGTGGCGGTCTCGGGCACCAGAGAACCCTACGGGGCGGCCCCGACACCACGACGTACGCCGTCCACAAGCGCGGCGTCAGTGTCTTCTTGCGGCCGATCTGGCGCTCGATGCGACGCTCGGGCTGGCCGAGGATCTTCGCGAGGAGCTTCACGCGGTACCTGTAGGCGACGACGCCCAGGACGACGATGACGAGGAACCACAGCATGGGGTGAGCGTACGCCGCGCGCCCTCGACGACCGTGGACGGCGAACCCGGCAGCGGTACGGCCGCGGCGAGGCTTTGCACCCGAGTCGTGACGGTTGTCAGCCGAGATCTCGGCTGACCACCATGGCGGTCACCGGATATCCGGTGACTCCAGAGGCAGAGACCGCAGCAGGTCAGACGACCGCGCCGGAGTCCTCGGGCGCGCGCTCGACCTTCTCCTTCTTGACCCGGCTCATCGGAGCACTTCTGCTGGAAGTAGGTCAGGAGCGGGGTGGCGAGGAAGACCGAGGAGTACGTGCCGACGACGAGTCCGACGAGCAGCGCGATGGCGAAGTCCTGGAGCGAGTCGCCGCCGAGGATCGCCAGCGCCGCGAGGATGAACATCGCGCCGAGGCCGGTGTTGACCGTGCGGGGCACGGTCTCGACGGCGGCCTTGTTGGCGACGTCGGTGAACTTCTCCTCCGGCCTCGACCCGACCACCGCTCGCGGATGCGGTCGAAGACGACGACGGTGTCGTTGACCGAGAGACCGACGATGGTCATGGCCGCGGCGAGGAAGATGCCGTCGATCGGCTTGTGCAGCCAGGCGAAGAGGCCGACGACGAGGAGCACGTCGTGCGCCATCGAGAGGACGGCCGAGACGCCGAAGGTCCACTTGAAGCGGACCGCGAGGTAGAGCAGCTGGGCGAGGAACGCGATGCCGAAGGCGATGAGCGCGTTGTTGCGCAGCTCCTTGCCGAGCGAGGCGCCGATCGTCTGGTCGTCGACCTTGGTGACGTCGCCGCCGACCTTGGCCAGCTCGGCCTCGATCTTCTGCTCCTCGTCGTTGGAGATGCTCGCCGGTGCGGACGGTGAAGTCGGCGGTGTCGGCGGTCTGCACGACGGCCTCGGGGAAGCCGGCGGCGGCCACGGCCTCGCGGGCCTGCTCGATGGCGACGTCTTGCTCACCGTGTAGTCGAGCTGGCGACCGCCGGTGAACTCGACGCCGAGCTGCAGGCCCTGGGTGGCGATGCCGATGACCGCGACGACCAGCGCGGCGGCGGAGACGCCGAGCCAGGTGCGGCGGCGCTTCATCAGTGTCGGGGTCCTCGCGGTCCAGGGACGTGCGGACCCTGCCGACGTTGCCGAGGCCGCTGACGCCGCGGTGCTCGCGACACCGGCCTGTTGGCCACCGGCGACGTCGCACAGCACGCGGGCGACGATCAGCGCGGAGACCATCGAGGCGACGACACCGATGGTCAGGGTGACACCGAAGCCCTTGATCGGGCCGGAGCCGAGGAAGAACAGCAGGCCGGCCGCGAGCAGGGTGGTGACGTTGGAGTCGATGATCGCGCTCCACGCCTTGTTGAAGCCGACCGCGAGCGCCCGCCTGAGCCCCGCGGAGGGGTAGGCGGCGTACTCCTCCCTGGCTCTCTCGAAGACGAGCACGTTGGCGTCGATCGCCATGCCGATCGCGAGCACGAACCCGGCGAGGCCGGGCAGCGTCAGCGTCGAGCCGAGGCCGACGAGCATGGCGTAGGCGAGCAGGGCGTACGACGCGAGCGCGATGGTCGCGGCGAGGCCGACCAGGCGGTAGACGAAGACGATGAACAGGCCGGTCAGGATGATGCCGATGATGCCGGCCTCGATGGAGGCGTCGATCGCCGCGGCACCCAGCGAGGGGCCGACGAGGCGGTCGGAGATGGCCTTCAGCTCGAGCGGCAGCGAGCCGCCCTCGATCAGCGCGGCGAGCTCCTTGGAGTCGCCGGCGGTGAAGTTGCCGGTGATGTCGGTGGAGCCACCGCGGATGCCGACGTCGCAGCCGACGCCGGTGTTGACCTCGGGCGAGGAGATGATCTTGCCGTCGAGGACGATCGCGATGCGGCGCTTGGGGTCGCCGGAGGGGTTGCAGGCCGCCTTGCCGGTGATGTCGGCCCAGGTGTCGCCGCCCTTGCCGCTGAAGTCGATCGCCACGACCCACTCGACGCTCTGGTCGCGCTGGACCGCGTCCGCACCGGTGATCTCGTCACCCTGGATGACCGTCGGGCCGATCTCGAGCGAGTCGCCCTGGTCGGACGGCAGGATCTCGTCGTCCTTCTTGGTGGGCTCGGCGTCGGCCTGCGCGGTCGCCACGACCTCGTGGATGGTCAGCTTGGCGGTGGTGCCGATCCGGTCCTCGGCCTCCTGCGCCTCGGCGTCGCTGGTGACGCCGGGCAGCTCGACGAGGATGCGGTCCTCGCCCTGGCGCACGAGCGTGGACTCCGCGACACCGAGGGCGTCCACGCGACCGCGCAGCACCTGCAGGGTCTTGTCGACGTTCTCCGCGCTGGCGGGCGTCTGCTCGGTGCCCTCCGCCTGGAAGACGAACTGCGCGCCGCCCTTGAGGTCGAGACCGAGGTTGGGCTTGACGTTGATCGCCAGCGCCAGGCACCCGACCAGGAGGCCGAGCACGAGGAAGAACCGGATCCAGACACCACGTGACATGCGCGAGTTACTTCCTTGTCGACAGACGAACCGCCCGAATCCTCCACCGGACTCGTGCAACGCACGAATCCGTCCCGAGGTTTCGGATCACCGAGACGCAAACCTCGGCGACTGTACGCCCCTCACCCGCGGAAGGATCAGCGGGCGTACGCCGTCAGCTCGCTCGCGAGGTCGGCGTTGGCCCGCCCGACGACGAGCGTGCCGTCGCCGGTGTGCTCCAGCGAGCCGATCTCGGCCTCCTGGTGGATCCGGTTGACCAGGTCGCCGCGCTCGTAGGGCAGCAGCACGTCGAACTCGACCTGCGGACGCGGCAGCTCGGACTCGATGGTCCGCAGCGCCTCCTCGATGCCGTCACCGGTCCTGGCGCTGACCACGACGCTGTGCGGCTCGCGGGCCAGGAGCCGGCTGATCACCAGCGGGTCGGCGGCGTCGGCCTTGTTGATCACGATGATCTCGGGGACCTTGGTCGCGTTGATCTCCGCGAGCACCTCGCGCACCGCGGCGATCTGCCCCTCGGGGTCGGCGTGCGAGCCGTCCACGACGTGCAGCAGCAGGTCGGACTCGGCGACCTCCTCCAGCGTCGAGCGGAACGCCTCGATCAGGCCGTGCGGCAGGTGCCGGACGAACCCGACGGTGTCGGACATCGTGTAGATGCGGCCGTCGCTGGTCGTCGTACGCCGGGTGGTGGGGTCGAGCGTCGCGAAGAGCGCGTCCTCCACCAGCACGCCGGCGTCGGTGAGCCGGTTGAGCAGCGAGGACTTGCCGGCGTTGGTGTAGCCGGCGATCGCGACGCTGGGGATGTGGTTGCGGTGGCGCGACTGGCGCTTGACCTCGCGGGTGCCGCGCATCTCCTTGAGCTCGCGGCGGAGCTTGGCGATGCGGGTGTTGATGCGGCGGCGGTCGGTCTCGATCTTGGTCTCACCGGGGCCGCGGCCACCGATGCCGTCACCGCCGGCGGCACGACCACCGGCCTGGCGCGACAGGTTGCCACCCCAGCCGCGCAGGCGCTGCTTCATGTACTGCAGCTGCGCCAGCTCGACCTGCGCCTGGCCCTCCTTGCTCTTCGCGTGCTGGGCGAAGATGTCGAGGATCAGCGCGGTGCGGTCGACGACCTTGACCCCGACCTTGTCCTCGAGGTTGCGCAGCTGGCTGGGCGCGAGCTCGCCGTCGCAGATGACGGTGTCGGCGCCGGTGGCCTGGACGATCTCGCGGATCGCCTCGACCTTGCCGCGACCGATGAAGGTGGCGGGGTCGGGCGACTGGCGGCGCTGGAAGACGGCCTCGAGCACCTCGGAGCCGGCGGTCTCGGCGAGCGCGGCGAGCTCGGCCATCGAGTTCTCGGCGTCGGTGACGGTGCCGCCGGTCCACACGCCGACGAGCACGACCTTCTCCAGGCGGAGCTGGCGGTACTCGACCTCGGTGATGTCCTCGAGCTCGGTGCGCAGCGAGGCGACCCGGCGCAGCGCGTGGCGCTCGGCGAGCTCCTGCGCGCCGATCGTCAGCTCCTCGGGGTCCGCGCTCGTCCCAGGCGTCGTCGTACGACGCGTCGTCGGCGTAGCCGGACTCGAACGAGTCGTCGTCCGTGTCGCCGTCGCCGTCGTCCTCGTCGAGCAGGGCGTCGTCCAGCTCGATCGAGTCGTCGTCCCAGCCGCGGGTCGCGTCGAGGGCGTCGGTGAGGTTGAAGTCAGGTGCGTTCGTCATATGCGGACCAGCGTAGGTCGGCAGCACCGCGGAGCGCGAACGTTTTCGCCACGGGCGTACGACGTCAGCGGTGCCCGACCCGGACGGTGGCCGACGTGACCGACGCGCAGAGCGGCTGCTCGGGCGAGGTGACCGTGACGTAGTAGCGACCGGCGCGTGCGGGCCGGGCGGTGCGGAAGGTGCCGGTCGGCCCACTCGTGAGCACCGCCAGCCGGCGGTCGGCACCCTTCTTCTTGAGCCACACCGTGACCGCGGCGTCCGAGCGGCAGCCCTGGGCGGTCGAGTCGATGGTGCCCTTGAGCTTCGTCCTCGTGACCGCGAGGTCGACCGCGCGCACGTAGGCGCAGCCCACCAGGCAGCCCGGCTGGGTGCCCGGCGGCACCGTCGGGGACACGGTCGGCGGCGACGTCACCGGCGGCTGGGTCGTGGGCGGCTGGGTCGTGGGCGGCTGCGTGGTCGGCGGCTGCGTCGTCGGGGGCTGGGTGGTCGGCGGGTTGGTGGTCGGCGGCGGGTCGTCGCAGGTGTCGTAGGGGTCCACCGGGCAGGGGTCGTAGCAGTCGGACACCCCGTCGCCGTCGGAGTCGTCGGCGCAGGGGTCAGGCGGCTCGCACGGGTCCTGCGGCAACAGCGCGACGCTGCTGCCGTCGGAGGGCTTCGGGCACGCCGTGGGGTACTGCTCCACGTCGGTCGAGGACGAACCGTCCGCCACCTGGGCGGAGGCGCCCGACGTCACCGGCTCGGCGGACGCGCCCGGCTGCGTGACCCCGAGTGCTGCGACGACGCCCAGCACCACCCCGACGACGATCCGACCACCGAGCTGCTGTCCCATGGCAGGCACGTTCCCCGCCGGCGGACCGGCGAAACCTCCCGACCGGCTCGCGCCCTCAGCGGCGCTTGACCCGGACCGTGCGCGACGTGGCGCTGCTGCACAGCGGCTGGTCGGGCGACCCGACCGTCGCGTAGTAGCGGCCGGCCTTCCGTGGCGCCTTGGTGCGGAACTTCCCGGTCGCCCGGGTGGTCACCACGACCAGCTTGCGGTCGGTGCCGGAGCGCTTGCGCCAGATCGTCACCGAGACCCCGGAGCGGCAGCCGATGACGGCGGACTCGACCTTCCCGACCAGGCGACGCTTCCTGACCACGTGCCGCAGGCCCACCGTGCGCTCGTAGGTGCACCCCACGGTGCAGCCCGGCGTCGTCGGCGCGATGCCGGGCGTGGCGTCGCACGGGTTGCCGACCCCGTCGCCGTCCCAGTCGGTCTGGTCGGGGTTGGCCACGGACGGGCAGTTGTCGGACCTCTCCTCGACGCCGTCACCGTCGGAGTCGCAGGTGTCGGGTGCCATCACGAGCCTCCAGCTCGCGCAGCCGGACCGCCACCCCCGTCGGGTTGGCGACGCGCAGCACGTAGCTGCCGCCCCAGGCGGTGCCGTCGAACGTGGAGAGGGGCGGGTAGCCGGCCGGGCGGCTGGTAGCGACCGCTCGGCGAGTACTGACCCAGCGGGCGTCGGCGCCTCGTCGTCGTAGGTGATGGTGAAGTCGGGCCGCGGCGTCGTGTCGTACGAGCCCATGAGCAGCACCGACCGCCCCGCGTGGTCGAGGTAGATCTGAGGACCCGCGGCGTAGTCGACGAAGCCGAGGTAGACGTCGAGGTCGGCGAGGGTCAGGTCGGTGCGACCGTCCGGCAGGGCCGGCGTGAAGGTACGGGTCGCGGACTCGCCCGGTGCCAGGTCGACGGGGGCCATGGCGGTGCTGTTCGTGACCGAGCAGGGCACGGCCGCCTCGACCGCCGGCGCGACACCCACCGGCGTCAAGCCGGCCACGACGACCGCCGCCAGCGCCGTCCACGCCCGAGTCCCCCACCGCATGCGGAGACCCTAAGCCGCGGGCATCAGCGTCGCTTGATCCTGACCACCCGGGACGTGGCGCTGCCGCAGAGCGGCTGGTCGGGTGACCCGACCGTCGCGTAGAACCGCCCCGGCTTGCGCGGCGCCTTCGTGCGGAACGTCCCGCTCGCGCGCGTGGTGACCACGACCAGCTTGCGGTCCTCGCCCTTGCGCTTGCGCCAGATGGTGACCGCGACGTCGGAGCGGCATCCGAGCGCGGCTGAGTCGACCGTGCCGACCAGGCGGTGCTTGGCCGTGCGGTGGCGCAGGCCGACCGTGGTGGCGTACGCGCAGCCCGCGCTGCACGTGGACGACGGTGTGCCGGTGGTCGGGGGCGTGGTCGGGGTCGTCGCGGGCGGCGCCGGAGCCGTGCCCGGGGTGGCATCGCACGCGTTGCCGACCCCGTCCCTGTCCCAGTCGGTCTGGTCGCGGTTGGCCACGGCCGGGCAGTTGTCACTCACGTCGGCGACACCGTCGTTGTCGTTGTCCGGGTCGCAGGCATCGCCGGTGCCGTCGCCGTCCCGGTCCTCCTGACGGGGGTTGTTCGTGCCGACGCAGTTGTCGCGTGACCTGTCCCCGACGTAGTCGCTGTCGGCGTCGCAGTCGGACCACGTGAGGATGGCGGTGAAGGGGACCGGCCGACCGGAGGCACCGCCGTAGAGGTTCCCCGTCTGCACCGACCACCGGTTCTCACCGGACGGCGAGTGGTACGGGAACCGGTCCTCCGGCTGGATCCGCACCTCCTCGGGATACGGCTGACCGCCGTCCGGGGGCAGGCGTGGCGCCTCGTTGTCGAAGATGACCGAGCGGATCCGGGGGTCGAGGTACCCGCTGCTCAGCGTCCAGCGGAAGTAGGGCGAGGGGTCGAACGCGTCGCCGTTGACGAGCTCGAGTGAGCCCTGGTCCGGGTTCCGGTAGTTCTGCACCTTGACGTCGAGGTCGACCAGGAACGCCCCCGGGTAGTCCGGCACGGTCACGCTCTCGCCGTACGGCTGCTCGACACAGCTGGGCGGGAACGGCCCCGCCGCGACGGCGGCCGGACCCGACACCACCATCAGCAGCCCCGCCGCCACCATGACCAGCACTGTCGCGACCCGCGCGTGGACCCTTCGCACATCCCCCATGCGCAGGTACTACCCCGGCCCGAAGCCACCAAACGTCACTTGGGGGGCATCCGGATGCCGCCGTCGACGCGGATCGTCTCGCCGTTCATGTAGGAGTTGGTGAGGCACTCCACGACCATGCTGGCGAGCTCCTCGGCGCGACCGAGGCGCTTGGGGAAGAGCACGTTCTGGCCGAGGTTGGCCTTGAACTCGTCGGGGTTCGGGAACGCGTCGTAGATCGGGGTGTCGATCAGGCCGGGCGCGACGGTGTTGAGCCGGATGCCGGCGGCCGACAGGTCGCGTGCGACGGGGAGCGTCATGCCGACCACGCCGCCCTTGGAGGCGGAGTACGACGCCTGGCCGATCTGGCCGTCGAAGGCGGCGACCGACGCCAGGTTGACGATCGCGCCACGCTGGCCGTCCTCGTCGGGCTCGTTGCGGCTCATCACGGTCGCGGCCTGACGGGTCATGTCGAAGGTGCCGATCAGGTTGATCTCGACGACCTTGCGGAAGGCGTCGAGGTCGTGGGCCTGCTCGAGCAGCCCGTCCCGGCCGATGGTGCGCTGCGCCCAGCCGATGCCGGCGGAGTTGACGCAGGCGCGCAGCGGCGCGATCTCGGCCGCGGCCTCGACGGCGGCGGCGACCTGCTCGGTCCTCGTCACGTCGACCGAGGCGAACACGCCGTTGATCTCGGCGGCCAGCGCCTCGCCCTTCTCGGCGTTGAGGTCGGCCACGACGACGATGGCGCCCTTGGCGGCGAGGGCGCGCGCGACGGCGGCACCGATGCCGCTCGCGCCGCCGGTGACGATGGCGGAGGATCCGGTGATGTCCATGCCGCGGATCCTAGAAGGGTCGAGTGCTCGGCTCCGCGGCGGATGGTGCCGCGAGGGCACTCGACCGCCTAGAGGTCGGTCAGGCCCTCGGCCACCAGCACGGCAGGACCCGTGAGCAGGACGCGATCGTCCTCGGTCCACACGACCGTGAGCGTGCCGCCGGGGACGTCGACGCGGTACGCCGTACCGCGGGGCGCGTCGTCGGCGAGCGAGGCCGCCACCGCGACCGCGCAGGCGCCGGTGCCGCAGGACCGGGTCTCGCCCGAGCCCCGCTCGTGGACCCGCATCGCGACGTGGTGCTCGCCGCGGCGTACGACGAACTCGACGTTGACCCCGTCGGGATAGATGGCGTCGTCGTGCTCCGGCTCCTCGTCGAGGGCGCCGGCCTCGCTGAGGTTGTCGACGAAGGCGACGGCGTGCGGGTTGCCCATCGAGACGTGCAGCGCGGGCCAGCTGCGCCCCAGGACGGTCACGTCGGTCTCGTCGAACACCTCGGGCGACCCCATGTCGGCGGTGTAGTCGTCGCCCGTGCGGTCGAGGACCTTGATGCCGTCCCGGGTCTGGATCTTCATCGGGAACGGCTCGCCCTCGCGCTCGTGCAGGTAGCGCGCGAACACCCGGATGCCGTTGCCGCACATCTCGCTGACCGAGCCGTCGGAGTTGCGGTAGTCCATGAACCAGCCGCCGTCCTGGCGCACGGCACGCAGGACGCCGTCGCCGCCGATGCCGGCCCGCCGGTCGCAGAGGGCGCGTACGCGCTCCTCCGACAGGTCGCCGTGCACCGAGCCGTCGGCGTCGGGCAGCACCACGAAGTCGTTCTCCGTGCCGTGGCCCTTGAGGAAGGGGTAGCTCACCCGGCAAGTGTCGCAGGGCGAGCCACCCCTTGCCGACGTGCTACTTGGGGGTGACCACCTTGGCCGAGCCCTTGCCCCGCCGGCTGGGCTCCGCGACCGCGGTCAGCTGCTTGCCCGGGCCGAACTCGATCGCCGTCGCAGCGCCGATCTCGGACGCGCTGGTGAAGGCATCACCCGCGGGCGCCAGCGTGTGGCCGAGTGCGGTCAGCGCGGGGCCGTAGGCGTCGATGAAGGCCGGCTCCGCGGTCACGGTGGCGGTGTTGCGCTGGCTGGCGCGCGGGGCCGCGATGGCCTGCTCGACGGTCATGCCGAGGTCGATCCGGTTGACCAGCATCTGCAGGACGGTGGTGATGATCGTCGAGCCGCCGGGCGAGCCGAGGGCGAGGAACGGCTTGCCGTCCTTGAGCACGATCGTCGGCGACATGGAGCTGCGCGGCCGCTTGCCCGGCTGGATCCGGTTGGGGTCGGCGGCGTCGTACACCGTCGAGAAGTCGGTCAGCTCGTTGTTGAGCAGGAAGCCGTGGCCCGGGACGGTGATCCCGGAGCCGCCGGTCTGCTCGATGGTGAGGGTGTACTCCACGACGTTGCCCCACTTGTCGGCGACGGTGAGGTTGGTGGTGGAGATGTTCTCGGTGTCGGTGTCGGTGGTGCCCGGCGTCGCCGCGGGGCCGCACACGCCGTCGTACGACGTCACGTCACCGGCCGCGACCGGCTTGGTGGCGGCCTTGGTCGGGTTGAGCGAGCAGGTGCGCTCGGCGGCGTAGGTGTCGTCGAGGAGCCGCTTGACCGGGACGTCGACGAAGGCCGGGTCGCCGACGTACTTCCCGCGGTCGGCGAAGGCGAGGGCGCTCGCCTCGAGGTAGTGGTGGAGGGCGACCTCGGGGGTCATCGCCGCGAGGTCGTAGCGCTCGAGGATGTTGAGCGCCTCGCCGATGGTGGTGCCGCCGGACGACGACGGCGCCATGCCGTAGACGTCGTGGCCGCGGTAGCCGGTCTTCGTCGCGCGCTGCGAGCGCACCTTGTAGTCGCGCAGGTCGCGCGGCGTGAGGTAGCCCTGGGGCGTCGGCAGCTCGGTGTTCTTCGTGGTCCGCGGCTTGCGGACGACGTCGGAGATCAGGCGCGCGAGCGGGCCGCGGTAGAAGGCGGCCGTGCCCTTCTCGGCGATCGTGCGGTAGGTCTCGGCGAGCTCGGGGTTGCGGAAGACCGAGCCGACCTCGGGGGCGTCACCGCCGGGCAGGAAGAGCTTCTTGGTGTCCTTGAAGGCGCGGAAGCGCTCCTCGTTGTCGAGGGTCTGCTGGCGGAAGGTCTCGTCGACCTTGAAGCCGCGGTCCGCGACCTTCGTGGCCGGGGCCAGCGCCTCGCCGAGCGTCCACGTGCCCCAGTTGGCCAGGGCCTTGTCCCAGGTCGCGAGGGTGCCGGGGGTGCCGACGCTGACGCCGCTGGTGACCAGGTCGGGGGTGAAGGGGTAGGGCTTGCCGGTCGCCGGGTCGATGAAGGCGTCCTGCGGCATCTTGTTGGGCGCGGTCTCGCGACCGTCGATCGTGCGGACCTTGCCGGTCTTGGCGTTGTAGTAGACGAAGTAGCCGCCACCGCCGATGCCGGCGCTGTAGGGCTCGGTCACGCCGAGGGTCGCGGCCGCGGCGACGGCGGCGTCGACCGCGTTGCCGCCGGCCTTCAGCACCTTCAGGCCTGCGGCGCTGGCCTCGGGGTCGACCGTGGTGACCGCACCACCCGTGCCGATCGCGGTCGGCGCCTTGGTGGTCGGGCGGGCATCGGCGCCGCCGGGTGGCTGGGCTCCGGTCGCGCCGGTCGGGGTCGCGAGCACGAGCCCGGAGATGAGGCCGGTCGCAGTGACGGCGGCAAGGGACGTACGCAGGTGCATGGGGGTCCTCCCGAGAGATCTGGTCCGTCCACCCTGCCCCGCTGGTCGGATACGTGTCCACGTCCTCCCGGGGGGTCTCAGCGGACGACGCTGTAGCGCCCGCACATGAAGTCGCGGTTGCGCGCGGTCTCCTCCAACCTGAGCTCGACGTGGCGCGGGAGCACCGGCGCACCGCTGCCGATGGTCACCGGGGCGTACTGCAGCCACACCTCGTCGAGCAGCCCCAGGTCGTGGAACTGCCCCACGAGCTCTCCGCCGCCGACGATCCACAGGTCCTTGCCCTCGGCGACCTCGGTCATCTCCGCGTGCACGTCGGCGACGGCAGCGTCGGTGAAGCGGACCTGCTTGCTCGGCGCGAAGTCGCGGTGCGTGATCACCCACGTCGGCTTCGGACCCCACGGGTCCTCGTCGTGGTCGAGGATCCACTGCCAGGTGTTGGCCCCCATCACGCACGCACCCGTGCGCTCGCTGAAGGCGGGGTAGGCCATCGGTCCGTCGTTGTCGATGTCGCGCGAGGTCAGCCAGTCGAGGGAGTGGTCGTCGGTCGCGATGAAGCCGTCGAGGGTGCAGCCGGTGTAGTAGATGGTCGCCATCGATCGACCATCTCACCGACCACCGACACCGCGCTTGATCGCGCTTGCCTAGCGCACGAGCGCCTCGAGCGCCGGCTCCGCCGCCTCGAGCGGCAGGTGCCCCAGCATGATCAGCTGCGCCATCCCGTGGACGGTCGACCAGAGCGCCGCCGACAGCGCCATCACGTCCCGCCCCTCCCAGCCGGGCTCCTGCACGAGCGCGGCCACCTCGCCGCCGAGCAGCTCCTCGTTGCGGGCGACCAGCGGCGCCATCTCCGCGCTCAGGGAGTCGGCCGCGCAGTAGTCGGGGTCGAAGACCAGCGCGAAGGTCTGCGGGTGCTCGGCGGCGTACCGGATGTAGGCGAGGCCGAGCGCGCGCACCCGCTCGACGGGGCTCGACGCGGACGCCACCGCCTCCTCCTGCGCCGCGAGCAGGGCGGCCATTCCCCGCACCCCGAGCGCGCTCAGCAGCGCCGCGCGGTCGCCGAAGTGGTGGTAGGGCGCGTTGTGGCTGACCCCGGCCCGGCGGGCGACCTCGCGGAGGCTGATCTTCGGCGCCGAGGTGGTCTCGAGCAGGTCGAGGGCGGCGTCCTCGAGCGCAGCCTGGAGGTTTCCGTGGTGATAACCGCCAGCTGATCTCGGACTGGATCTTGACATGAGCAACATCCTACTCCAATCTGGGCGTTGTCCACATTCTTGACAGTGTCTACTTAGGAGCTCCCATGGCCCGCATCCTCGTCATCGACGGTCATCCCGACGCCGCCTCGCTCACCGCCCAGCTCGCCGCGTCGTACGCCGCCGGCGCGGGTGACGACACGGTCGCGCTCGTGCTGCGCGACCTCGACTTCGACCTCACGCTGCGCACCGGCTACCGCACGCCGCAGGACCTCGAGCCCGACCTGGCCCGGGCGCAGGAGCTGCTCGAGTGGGCCGACCACGTCGCGGTCTTCACGCCCGTGTGGTGGGGCTCGGTGCCGGCGCTGCTCAAGGGCTTCTTCGACCGCACGCTCGAGCGCGGCTGGGCCTTCCGCTACCAGGACAACGGCATGCCCGAGGGCCTGCTCTCCGGCCGGACCGGTCGGCTCGCGGTCACCTCGGACTCACCGCGGTGGTACCTCCCGCTCGTCGGCGACACCACCGTCAAGCAGGTGCGCGGTCGGACCATGGAGTTCTGCGGCATCAAGCCGACGAAGGTGACGAGGTACGCCGACGTCCGCGGGCGCAGCGAGGCGCAGGTCGCCGCGTGGATCCGCGACGCGGCCGACCTGGGCCGGGCGGACGCGAGCCGTCCCGGCCGACCCGTCGACGTACGCCCGCTCGCCCGGGTCAGCTGAGCGACTCGACCGCCCCGACCGCCTTCGCCACGCGGTCGGGGTCGTCGTGCGTGACCCACACGATCCGCGGGTCCTTGCGGAACCACCCGTCCTGGCGGCGGGAGAACCGGCGGGTGCCGGTCTTGGTCTGCTCGATCGCCTCGGCCAGGGTCCGGTCGCCGGCGAGGAAGCCGATGACCTCGCGGTAGCCGATGGCCCGCTGGGCGGTGAGCCCGTCGGCGAGGCCGCGGCCGAGCAGGGCCTCGACCTCCTCGACGAACCCCGCGGCGAACATCTCGTCCACCCTCCGGGCGATCCGCTCGTCGAGGGTCGGCCGGTCGATGTCGACGCCGATCTGGACGGTCAGCGGGTCGGCGTACTCCAGGCGCGGCATGCCGGCGCCGTAGGGGCGGCCGGTCAGCGCGATGACCTCGAGCGCGCGCACCGTACGACGTCCGTTGTCGGGCTCGATCTGCGCGGCGGCGGCCGGGTCGACGCCCGCGAGCCGGGCGTGCAGGGCGGGCCCGCCGACCCGCTCGAGCTCCGCCTCGAGCTCGCGGCGCAGCGAGTCGTCGGTGCCGGGGAACTCGAAGCGGTCGACGATCGCGCGGGTGTAGAGCGCCGAGCCGCCGACGAGCACCGGCGTCGCGCCGCGGCCCCGGATGTCCGCGATCGACGAGCGGGCCCACCCCTGGAAGTGCGCGACGGTGGCGGGCTCGGTGACGTCCAGGATGTCGAGCAGGTGGTGCGGGATGCCGCGGCGTTCGTCGACCGGGAGCTTGGCGGTGCCGATGTCCATGCCGCGGTAGACCTGCATCGCGTCGGTGTTGACCACCTCGCCGCCCAGGCGCTCGGCGAGGTCGAGGCTGAGCCCGGTCTTGCCCGATGCCGTCGCACCGACGAGGGCGACGATCGGCTGGGGCATGTCCCGATTGTCGCAGTGTGGCTAGTCTCGGCATCGCCGGTGTGCTCACCCATCGGGGTGGGCCGGCGCTCCTCGAGGAGGACCCCATGAGTTTCCTGGACAAGGCGAAGGCCAAGCTCACCGACGCGGTCGACCAGCACGGCGACAAGATCGCCGACGGCATCGACAAGGCGGGCAAGCTCGCCAACGAGAAGACCGGCGGCAAGCACGCCGACAAGATCAACCAGGCCACCGGCAAGGCCCGCGACGCCCTCGACAACCTCGACGGCAAGAACGACGACATCCCGCCGGCGCCCCCGGCTCGCTGACGGCCCTAGGGTCGGGGCGTGACCGACCGCTTCGCCCTCGTCCCCGCCTCCTACGTCTACCTCCTGCGCGAGGGTGACGCCGGCACCGAGGTGCTGCTCCAGCTGCGCCAGGGCACGCCCTACATGGACGGCCACTGGGCGGCGGCCGCGGCCGGTCACGTCGAGCGGGGCGAGACGGCGTACGACGCTGCGCGCCGCGAGGCGGTCGAGGAGCTCGGCATCACCGGGCTCGACCTGACGCTCGAGTTCACCATGCAGCGCACCCAGCACGCCGACGCGATCGACGAGCGGGTGGACTGGATGTTCACCGCCCGGTCGTGGAGCGGCGAGCCGCGGGTCGTCGAGGCGCACAAGGCGGCCGAGATCGGGTGGTTCCCGCTCGACGCCCTGCCGGAGCCGATGGTGCCGCACGAGGCGTACGCCCTCGCGCACCTGTCGTCCGACGCGGTCTACCTGACCTTCGGCTTCTGACCCGTCCCCTCGGGGGTGGTCAGTTCCGGCCCGGCGGGGCACCATCTGAGCCACCACCCATGGGAGGGAACCGATGAGCAACGACGACCTGAGCCCGATGCCGACCCCCGTCACCGAGGAGCCCGAGCTGGTCCCCGGGGGCGTGGACGCCATCGGGGAGGACCCCGCCGACAACGGCCTGGGCCGCGACCTCGACCCCGACGACAACCCCGCCGTCGACGACGCCGTGCCCGACGAGATCTCCGAGCCCGACGACAAGTCGCAGGCGCCCGAGGGCGAGGCCGGACGCGGAGGCCGGGACGACCGACTCCTCCTCCGGGGCCAAGGCCGGGCAGACCGCCGAGGACGGGTCGCCGGAGCCTCCGGCCTGAGGTCCGCCGCTGACTCCTCTGGAGTCCCCGGATATCCGGTGACTCCCGCGCTTGTGCGGCGATCCTGACGTACCTGGTACGTCGCCATCACCACACAGTGCGTTCTCCACAGGTCGGCGACCTGCTCTGGCGGGTACGGCGACGCGCTGCCGAGGATGAGGGATGGACCTCAAGGCGTACGCCGACCTGCTGGCGCTGCAGTCAGGCGTCGTCGCCCGCCGCCAATTGCTCGACGACGCCCGCCTCCAGCCGTACGACATCGAGCGGCTGCTGCGGCGGCGGGACCTCGTCCGGGTGCACGACGGCGTCTTCGTCAACCACACCGGCGAGCTGACCTGGCTGCAGCGGGCGTGGGTCGGCGTGCAGCTCGCGTGGCCGGCCGCCCTCGCGCAGGACAGCGCCATCCGTGCAGCGGACGGCCCAGGGCGCACCGGCCGGGACGACTCGGTCATCCACCTGGCGGTCGATCGCGACCGCCGTGCGCGCGTGCCCGCCGGCTATCGCCTGCACCGCCTGCCGCGCCTCGACGAACAGGTCCTGTGGAACGCCAGTCCGCCGCGGGTCCGCATCGAGGAGGCGCTGATCGACGTGGCTGTGCGGAGCCCCGACGAATTCGGTGCCATCACGGTGCTCGCGGACGCGATCCAGGCGAGGCGCACGCAGGCGGTCCGCATCCGCGCGGCCCTCGACGCACGACCTCGCGTGCCGCGGCGCGACTTCCTCACCGGAGTCCTGGTCGACCTCCAGCACGGGACGTGCTCGGTCCTGGAGCACGGCTACCTGACCCTGGTCGAGCGGCCGCACGGGTTGCCGACCGCGCGCCGCCAGGTGCACGACTTCCGACGGCGGTCGCTCTACCGGGACGTGCTGTACGACGAGTACGACCAGGTCGTCGAGCTCGACGGTCGGATGTGGCACGACAACGCCGCCCAGCGCGACGCCGACCTCGACCGCGACCTCGACGCGGCGGTGGAGCGGCTCGCGACCGTACGCCTCGGGTGGGGGCAGGTGTTCGGCCGCCCGTGCGAGACGGCCGTCCGCGTCGGGCAGCTGCTCATGGCGCGTGGCTGGTGGGGGCGGCCTACGAAGTGCCCCAGCTGCCGCGGCGTCGAGGAGCTCGCCGGCTGATCGTCGCTAGTGCGGTAACGGTGACGTACCTGGTACGTCGCCATCACCGCACAAGGTGAGGAGTCACCGGATATCCGGGGACTCCAGAGAGAAGAGGGCCCTCAGCCGCAGGCAGGAGCAGCCGGCGGCAGCGGAGCGGGCACCCCGACCGTCGGCATCCCGAGGCCCACGCCGGGCGACGCGGCGGGCGACGCCGTACGCCGCTCCCACGCGTCCCCCGCGCGCGTCCGACGGATCGCGAGGACCGGGCCGTCGGCGACGAGGTGGTGCGGGGCGGCGTAGGTCACCGCGACGGTGACCATGTCGCCGGGACGCACGGACGACTCGGCCAGGCCCGAGAAGTCGGCCGCGAAGTGGACCAGCCGGTTGTCGGGCGCGCGACCCGACAGGCGTGAGGTCGCGGCGTCCTTGCGGCCCTCGCCCTCGGAGACCATCAGCTCGAGCGTCCGGCCGACGAGTGCCTTGTTCTCCTCCCACGCGACCTCGTCGACGAGCGCCGCGAGGCGGAGGTACCGGTCCTTGACCACGTCGGGTGCGACCTGGTCGTCGAGGACGGCGGCGGGGGTGCCGGGGCGCTTGGAGTACTGGAAGGTGAAGGCCGAGGAGAACCGGGCGGCGCGCACGACGTCGAGGGTGGCCCGGAAGTCCTCCTCGGTCTCGCCGGGGAAGCCCACGATGATGTCGGTCGTGATCGCGGCGTCCGGGATCGCGGCGCGCACGCGCTCGATGATCCCGAGGTACTTCGACTGGCGGTAGGAGCGGCGCATGTCGCGCAGCACCTTGTCGGAGCCGGACTGGAGCGGCATGTGCAGCGACGGCATCACGTTGGGCGTCGAGGCCATCGCCTCGATGACGTCGTCGGTGAACTCGGCCGGGTGCGGCGAGGTGAAGCGCACCCGCTCGAGACCCTCGACGTCACCGCACGCGCGGAGCAGCTTGGAGAACGCCTGCCGGTCGCCGAACTCGACGCCGTACGCGTTGACGTTCTGCCCCAGCAGCGTGACCTCGGTGACGCCCTCCGCGACCAGCGCCTCGATCTCGGCGAGGATCTCGCCCGGGCGGCGGTCCTTCTCCTTGCCGCGCAGCGCGGGGACGATGCAGAACGTGCAGGTGTTGTTGCACCCGACCGACACCGACACCCAGGCGGCGTACGCCGACTCGCGCCGCGTCGGCAGCGTCGAGGGGAAGACCGACAGCGACTCGAGGATCTCGACCTGCGCCTCCTCGGCGTGCCGCGCGCGCTCGAGCAGGACCGGCAGCGAGCCGATGTTGTGGGTGCCGAAGACGACGTCGACCCACGGCGCGCGTGACGTGATCGTCTCGCGGTCCTTCTGCGCCAGGCAGCCGCCGACGGCGATCTGCATCCCCGGTGTCGCGGCCTTGACCGACGCGAGCTGGCCGAGGTTGCCGTAGAGCTTGTTGTCCGCGTTCTCCCGGACCGCGCACGTGTTGAGCACGACGACGTCCGCCTGGCCGGCGCTCGCCCGGACGTAGCCCGCGTCCTCCAGCAGCCCGGCGAGGCGCTCGGAGTCGTGGACGTTCATCTGGCACCCGTGGGTCTTGACCTCGTAGGTGCGCGCGGGGGCGTCGGCGGTGGTGCTCATGGCGCCGTCCAGCCTACGGCGGCGCGAGGGAGCCGGGGCAATCCGTACGAGTCGGTGCCGGCCCGGCGCGGATGGGCCACCCCCATGGTCACTTCGGGTGGTTCCGGCCAGATCTTCGGACTTCTGAACAGAAAATCCACAACCTTTGCCCCTCGTACACAAAAAGGTAACAGCCGCGTTGGGGCCTGACCGTCCCGTGCGCACGCGGCCGTCGACTTCGGGAGCTCCTCATGCGCACATCCATCCACCTGCGGCGTCTCGCCGTCGTCCTCTCCCCCGCCCTCGTGGTGGCCGTCCTGCTGGGAACGACGACGTCCCCCGCCTCGGCCGACGCGCGCCGACCGGTCCACGCGACCGAGCACGGTTCGAAGCACGGCTCGAAGCACGACTCGAAGCACGGCCACCAGGCCCGCACCGGCGCGGTGCGCGGCACCCTGGTCTCGCTGCCCCCGATCACGCAACCGGGCAGGACCCCGGCCGCCCCCGAGCGGGACGGCAGCATCGTCGCGACCTTCTCGCCGGTCGACCCGGGCCAGCGCGTGGTCCTCGAGCGGCGTACGGCTCGCGGCTGGAAGGTCGTCGACTCGGCCGCCGAGGACGTCGGCGGCGCCGCGACCTTCGCCGCCCCGGCGCCTGGCACCTACCGGGCGCGCACCACGACCCTCGACCGCTCCTGGGTGACGGGCAGCGTCACCACCGCTGCCTGGACGCCGACCTTCGAGGACACCTTCGACGGCACCGAGCTCGACGCCTCGGTCTGGAACGACCAGAAGCGCGAGCACGAGAGCGTGTACGCACCGCGTACCTGCGCCCGCGTGGACCCCGCCGCGCGCCGGGTGCGAGGCGGCGTGCTCGAGCTCGGCGTCGCCGCGGATCCCGCACGCCTCGGCCTCCCGTGCAGCTACACCACCAGCAGGTCCTCGGGCACCAGCCCGTACGTCCTCAACTCCCAGGTGGCGACCGAGCTCACCCGGTCGTTCGACCACGGGATCTTCGCCGCGCGCATCAAGCCGCAGCGCGCCCGGGGGATGCACTCGGGCTTCTGGATGCTTCCCCAGGGCACGACGTACGTCGACGGCAACCCGGCCGGTGGCACCGAGATCGACGTGATGGAGTTCTTCGGGGAGTCCACCCGCGGCGCGGAGTCGATCGGCTCGCACGTCCACTACTACGAGTCCGGCTGGAACAAGGTCACCCTCGGCGACACCTTCCGCGCCACCCGCCAGGCCCTCGGCAGGGGACGCAACTGGTGGGACGAGTTCCACGTCTTCTCGGTCGAGTGGACCCCGACGGAGTACGTCTTCCGCGTCGACGGCCGCGAGCACTACCGCGAGCACAGGGCCGTCTCGCAGGCGCAGCAGTACCTCGTGCTCTCGATGCTCACCTCGGACTACGAGCTCGGCGACCTCACGGCGGACGAGATGGGCGACACCGCGCAGGTCGACTGGGTGCGGGTCTTCGATGCCGCCTCGACCACCGCGTCGCGGACGACCCACGGGCGGCGCTCGGTGCGTCGGCCGTCACGTAACTGATCTGCCAGATCAACGTTAGGTCTACACAGGGGTAACAACGGCGGCAAGCATCGGGGGACGCGTGACCACCACACTCGCACCAGCAGGTGCCCGATGACCGACGCGGCACCGCACGTCTACGCCGTCGAGTGGACCGCGTGGGAGCGGGTCTACCGGATCGACGGCGAGGAGCAGCACCGGGAGCGGCGGGGCATGGCGCTCCCCCGCCAGCGCATCGCCCTGTCGGTCCTGACCTGCGACTACGAGGTGTTCGAGGTCGTCGAGCACCTCACGCTCGTCCCCGACCTAGGCTCGCCGCATGCCCCGCCTGCACTCGATCGAGATGCTCACGGACGCTGCCGGGAGTGACGTCGTACGTCGTGACTGGCAGGCGCTGCGCGACGCCGGGCTGCCCAGCCAGCTCGACCACCGCGGCACCACCAACAGCCCGCACGTCACGGTGGTCGCCGCACCCGCGCTGGCCGCCGAGCACGAGCAGCGGGCCCGCGACCTGGTCGCGGCGCTGCTGCCCATCGACCTGAGGACCGGTGGGATCGGGCTCCTCGGGGGCAGGAAGGTCTCGCTGGTCCGGCTGCTCGACGTGCCCGACGCGCTCGTCCGGGCGGTGCTCGACCTGCGCTCGTTCGTGCCGGACGTGCAGCACTCCGGCTGGCTCCCGCACCTCACCCTGGCCCGCCGCGTGAGCCGGGCCGACGTACCCGCTGCCCTCGAGGTGCTCGGTCACGAGGACGTGGTGATGACCGTCACCGCGCTGCGGCGATGGGACCCCGAGGCCGGAATCGTCACCACTTTGTGACAGCCCGATGTGACCATGGTCGATGGCCCGAACGGACCACCTGCCGATAGGTTGCGCCTATGACCGCGCAGGGATCGGGATCCGCAACGGCCAACCGGGGCGAGCCCCTCGTCGTGCTGAGCGACGTGCAGAAGCACTTCGGACAGCTCCATGCCCTCAAGGACATCGACCTCACCGTCACCCGCGGCGAGGTCGTCGTGGTCATCGGCCCGTCCGGCTCCGGCAAGTCGACCCTGTGCCGCACGATCAACCGGCTCGAGACCATCGACGAGGGCACGATCACCCTCGACGGCCAGCCGCTGCCGCAGGAGGGCAAGGCCCTCGCCGCGCTGCGCGCCGAGGTCGGGATGGTCTTCCAGAGCTTCAACCTCTTCGCCCACAAGACGATCCTCGAGAACGTCACGCTCGGCCCGATCAAGGTCCGCGGGGAGAAGAAGGAGGCCGCGGAGAAGAAGGCGCGCGAGCTCCTCGACCGGGTCGGCGTCGGCCACCAGGCCGAGAAGTACCCCGCCCAGCTCTCCGGCGGCCAGCAGCAGCGCGTCGCGATCGCCCGCGCGCTCGCCATGGAGCCGAAGGTGATGCTCTTCGACGAGCCGACCTCCGCGCTCGACCCGGAGATGATCAAGGAGGTCCTCGACGTCATGGTCGACCTCGCCGAGCAGGGCATGACGATGATCGTGGTCACCCACGAGATGGGCTTCGCGCGCACGGCCGCGCACCGCGTCGTCTTCATGGCCGACGGCGCGATCGTCGAGGAGAACACCCCGGAGGAGTTCTTCACCAACCCCACCTCGGACCGCGCCAAGGACTTCCTCGGAAAGATCCTCAAGCACTGAGCCGTACGACCACCCACAGACTCGGGAACAGCACCACTCCATCCCCAGACACCCCCATCGACGGCCTCGGGCCGCCAACAGAAGGAGAGCAAGGATGAGATTCACCAGGACCAAGGCGATCATCGCCACGGCGGGGTTGGCCCTGTCGCTCGCTGCCTGCGGCGACGCCGGCGAGGACACCCAGGGCGCCGACGTCGAGGTGGCCGACGACGCCGCCTCGAGCTTCGACGACGGCACCCGCATGAAGGAGCTCGCCGACGCGGGCACGATCAAGGTCGGCGTGAAGTACGACCAGCCCGGCCTCGGCTTCAAGGACGCGGCCTCCGACATCCCGACCGGCTTCGACGTCGAGATGGCCAAGGTGCTCGTCGCCTCGCTCGGCATCGACCCCGAGGACACCTCGAAGGTCGACTACGTCGAGACGATCTCCGACAACCGCGAGCCCTTCCTCGAGGACGGCACCGTCGACCTCGTGCTGGCGTCGTACTCCATCACCGACGAGCGTCGCCAGGTCGTCGGCCAGGCCGGCCCCTACCTCGTGACGGGCCAGCAGCTGCTGGTCGCGGCCGACAGCGACATCGCCGACGTCGCGGACGTGAAGGGCGAGGAGGTCTGCTCGGTGACGGGCTCCACCTCGCTCGACAACATCGAGGCCGAGGGCGCCAAGCCGGTCGGCTTCGACACCTACAGCGAGTGCGTGGAGAAGGTGCTCGACGGCACCGTCTCGGCGATGACCACCGACGGCACCATCCTCGCCGGCTACGCCGCGCAGAACGAGGGCGAGCTCAAGGTCGTCGGCGACGAGTTCTCCGAGGAGCGCATCGGCGTCGGCTACTCGCAGGACCACCCCGAGATGTGCCAGTGGATCGTCGACACGATCACGAAGGCCTACGAGGACGGCACCTACGAGGAGGCCTTCACCGCCACGCTCGGCCCCTCGGGCGTCGACGTCCCGGAGCTCCCCGAGATGGACTCCTGCGAGTCCTGAGCACCTCGATCCGCACCCCGGGCCCGGCGGCGACGTCGGGCCCGGGGTCGGAGAACCCCACCTGAGAGGAGTGGCGTGAACGCCGTCCTGGACAACCTCGACCTGGTCCTGAAGGCCTTCGGCTACACGGTCTTCCTGTTCCTCGTCTCCGCGGTGCTCTCGCTGCTCCTCGGCACGCTCCTCGCGGCCATGCGCGTCGGCCCGGTGTCGGTCCTGCGAACGTTCGGGACGGCCTACGTCACCCTCGTGCGCAACACGCCACTCGTCATGATCTTCCTGTTCTTCCAGCTCGGCGCGGGCAAGATCTTCGACTGGGCGCGGTTCAGCTGGGTGGACGTCCACCTCGGCACGTTCGACTTCACCTCGTTCTTCAGCGCCGCCGTCGCGGCGCTCAGCCTCTACACGGCCGCCTTCATCTGCGAGGCGATCCGCGCCGGCATCAACGCCGTGCCGCTGGGCCAGGCCGAGGCCGCTCGCGCGATCGGGCTGCCCTTCGGCGGGGTGATGACGCAGGTCGTGCTTCCCCAGGCGGTGCGGGCCTCGGTCCCGCCCCTGGCCAGCACCCTGATCGCGCTCCTCAAGAACACCTCGATCGCCGGCGTCTTCGGCGTGATCGAGGCGGTCGGTCGGATGAAGGGCTTCACCAACGACTACGCCAACCAGCGCTGGGGCATCTTCATCGCCTTCGCCCTCGGCTACATCATCCTCGTCGAGATCGTCTCCGCGATCGCCGGCCTGCTCGAGCGACGTTGGAAGGTGGCCTGACCATGAGCGCCGGAGTCCTCTTCGACAGCCCCGGTCCCGCGACCCGCGCGCGCCACCGGACGTACAGCGTCATCGCCGGCGTCGCGCTGCTGGCAGCTGTCGCGTTCGTCGTCTACCGGCTGCAGGTCACGGGGCAGCTCGAGTACGACAAGTGGGAGCCGTTCGTCACGCCGCGCTACATCGAGGCGATCCTGGTCGACGGCCTGCTCGTCACCCTGCAGATGGCGTTCAGCGCGGTCATCGGCGCGCTCGTCTTCGGCGTGCTCTTCGGCATCGGCAAGCTCTCCGAGCACCGGTGGCTGCGGTGGCCGTGCTGGCTCGTCGTGGAGTTCTTCCGCGCCGTCCCGGTCATCATGCTGATGATCTTCTTCTTCTACGCGATCTACGGCGGCATGGACCCGCTCAGCCGTCGCACGTACTGGTCGGTCGTCACCGCGCTCACCCTCTACAACGGCGCCGTGCTGGCCGAGGTCTTCCGCGCCGGCATCAACGCCGTGCCGAGGGGCCAGGCGGAGGCGGCGTACGCCATCGGCATGCGCAAGACCCAGGTGATGACGGTGGTGCTGCTCCCGCAGGCCGTCAAGATCATGATCCCGGCGATCATCAGCCAGATGGTCGTGGCCCTCAAGGACACCAGCCTCGGCTACGCCGTCGCGGGCCTGGGCCTGACCCGGATCGCCAAGCCGATCTACCAGACCTTCGGCAACCACGTGCCGACGATCATCGTGATCACGGCGATCTACGTCATCGTCAACCTCCTGCTCACCGCGCTGGCGATGTGGCTCCAGCGCAGGTTCGTCGGGGAGAA
>CAWCHD010000011.1:0-21911 GCA_963795275.1 uncultured Actinomycetota bacterium | reverse complement strand
GCAGCCCGAGCTGCGCGCGCAGGAGGTCACGGCGCCCGACCTGACGCACGGTCCGACCGGTCCCGTCGTGATCAGCCTGCCGTCCACGCGCTGCACGCCTCCGGTCGTGGCCCAGCTGCGCGACGTGCTCGGCACGCACCCCGGCATGACCGAGGTCCAGCTGCGGCTGCTGACCCGCAGCTCCACCAAGGTGCTGCGCCTCGACGACAACCTGCGGGTCACCCCGAGCCCGGCCCTGTTCGCCGACCTCGAGCAGCTGCCTGCGGCCCCGGTATGCCTGCCGGGCTGAGCGTGTCCAGGCCCGTGGCGCTCCGGCATGGGCCCAGCGCTCGCGCTTCGTGGCGGTCCTCGTCGCCGGTGCCGGCGCGGTCGCCGGTGATCCTCGTGAGACGCTGCTGGAGCCCGACGGCCGGCCTCGCCTATCGAGGGCACCTGGTACCTCGAGCCTCGCCGGGCCTCCACGTCGCCTTCTCAGCCGGGTCGCGCAGTTCGTGCGTAGTAGTCACGCTCGTTCGCCGGCGCGGCGTGACTCACGTCCGCGCTCGTGGCCTGGACCTGCGCCGCGCCCGCGAGCTGGCCAGCCGTCGTCACCGTCGCTCGTCAGCTCGCGACCGCTGGCCCGGCGTCGGAGTGATGTACGCCGATCGGCCGCTGCACTCGGACCTCCCGATCCGCAGGTCCTCGCGGCCGCGAGTCCCGACTACACCCCGCTCCCGGGCGACCTCGGCCTCACGGCGCCCGACCCTCGGTCGTACGCAGTGGCACTCGACCGCGCTGGTCGCCTTCCCGGCGGGTGCGATGACTGGTCTGGTCGGGATGTTTCTCTTCGGGAGTCAGGGGTTGGCGCGGCGTTCGCGTGGGTAGGGTGGCCGCGACCACAAGTGGGCCGTCCCGAGCAGCTCGGGACACGTGCAACGGGGGAGCAGAACTGTCATGACCACCACACCGGGGAACCCGGAGTACCTGGACGGCTCGAGCCCGGGGAGGGTCCGCCCACGCCGGCGACCACGCCCACGAGCCGGGCAACGACAACCGCAAGCGCCTGATCGCGGTGGGCGCGATCGTGGCCGGCGGTGCCGTCATCGCCGGCGGCGCCTGGGCCGCGACCAGCTTCTTCGCGACCGGGTCGCAGCCGGCCGAGGCCCTGCCCGACTCGACGATCGCCTACTTCGGCGTCGACCTCGACCCGAGCGGTGGCCAGAAGATCGAGGCCATCAAGATGCTCAAGAAGTTCCCGGCCTTCGACGACAAGGTCGACCTCGAGACCGACGACGACATCCGCGAGCGGATGTTCGAGGAGATCACGAAGTCCGGTGAGTGCGACGGCCTCGACTACGACGCCGACGTCAAGCCGTGGCTGGGCTCCCGGGCGGCGATGGCCGCGGTCGACCTCGGCGAGGACGAGCCGACCCCGGTCGGCGTGGTCCAGGTGACCGACAGCGGCAAGGCCGAGGACGGCATGGCCACCCTGGTGGAGAAGTGCGGCGGCGCCGAGGACGACGGTGCCGGCGGCTGGGTCGTCGACGGTGACTGGATGGTCATCGGCGAGACCAAGGAGATCGCCCAGCAGGTGGTCGACGCCAAGGACGGCGGCACCCTCGCGAGCGACTCGGCGTTCGGTCAGTGGACCGGCGAGGCCGGCGACGACGGCTTCATGACGATGTACGTCGCCAAGGCCGCCGCCCAGTACCTCGACGACGCGGCCGGCATGGGCTCCATGCTCGGTGACATGTCGATGGACGGCGGCATGGAGGGCATGGACGGCACCACCCCGGGCGACGAGCAGGTGCCGCAGGAGCTGCAGGAGCTCATCGACCAGTTCGACGGTGCCGCTGCCACGGTCCGCTTCGACGACGGGTCCGTCGAGGTCGAGTACGCCATGTCCAACTGGCAGGAGGACGTGACGAAGTTCGTCGCGACCGAGGCCGGCGTCGACATGGTCGGCAGCCTCCCCGACGACACCATCGCCGCGATGGGCTTCGGGCTCAAGGAGGGCTGGGCCGACGCCCTGCTCGACTACGTGAAGACCAGCGTGCCGGAAGAGGCGGACACGATCGACGAGCAGCTCGCCCAGTTCGAGAGCGAGACCGGTCTGGCGTTCCCCGAGGACGTCGAGACCCTGCTCGGTGAGGGCGTGACGATCTCGCTCGGCAGCGGCATCGACCCCGACGCGATCACCAACGGCGGCCCCGGCGAGATCCCGGCCGGCATCCGGATCAAGGGCGACGCGGGCGAGATCCAGGCCGTGCTCGACAAGATCAGCGACCTGGCCGGGCCCGAGGCCGCGGAGTTCCTCGAGGTGACCGAGGGCGACGGCTACGCCGTGATCGCGCTCTCCGACGCCTACCGCAGCACGCTCGAGAGCGGTGGCGACCTCGGTGGCAGCGACGACTACGCGAAGGTGATCGAGGGCGGCGACGCGCAGTCGGTGCTCTACGTCAACTTCGACGCCGACGACGACTGGCTGGTCCGGATCTCCGACGACCTCGGCGGTGGCGCCGAGGTCGGCGACAACCTCGCTCCGCTGTCCGCCTTCGGCGTCAGCGGCTGGGTGGACGGCGACGTCGTCCACGGCATGCTCAAGCTGACGACCGACTGACCGGTCCCGCTAGCGACCGATGGTGGCGGTCACCGCTCCGGTGATCGCCACCAGGTCGGTGGGTGCGAGCTCCAGGTCGAAGCCGCGACGGCCACCCGAGACGAGGATGGTCGCGTGCTCGAGCGCGCTCACGTCGAGTGCGGTCGGGTGCGTGCGCTTCTGGCCGATGGGCGAGATGCCGCCGGCGACGTAGCCGGTGGCACGCTCGGCAGCGGCGACCTCGGCCATCACGGCCTTGCTCCCGCCCAGCGCCCGGGCCAGGGCCTTCAGGTCGAGCTGTCCGGTCACCGGGACGATCCCGACGACCAGCGCGCCGTCGAGGCTGGCCAGCAGCGTCTTGAACACCCGTGCCGGGTCGACGCCGAGCGCCTCCGCCGCCTCCGCGCCGTAGGAGGCTGCCCGCGGATCGTGCTCGTAGGCCCGCACCTCGAAGGCGATGCCGGCGGCGGTCAGCGCGACCGTGGCCGGCGTACCACCGGCGGCCCGGGACTTCTTCGCCACGGGGGCCGGCCGTCAGTTGGGCGACCAGGCCGTACGGGCGACCTGGGTGGCGGGCAGCGAGGGGATGACGTTGATCGCGCGCAGCTCCTCGGTGAGCAGCCGCGTGACGAGCTGGAGCCGCTCGGTCGCGTCGGTCGCCTCGAGCAGTGACTGGCGCTCGGCCATCGGCAGCGGGGTCAGCGCCGACAGCGTCCACGCCAGGTAGTCGGGGTCGCGGGGGAGCGAGCCGCTGAAGGGGTCGCCCTGCAGCTCGGTCATCGCGACCCGGAAGGCGGTGAAGGTGGCGCGGGCCTTCTCGAGCACCTCGGCGGGCACCTCGACCTCGGGCTCCGGCAGCACGGCGACGACGCCGTGCGGGAAGTCGGACCCCCGCTGCATCTCCTCGAGCACCAGCCGCTCGCGCGCCACGGCCACGATGTCGAAGGTGCCGTCGTCGTTGCGGTCGACCTCGGTGAGCTGGAGCACGCACCCGACCCGGTAGACCGACTGCGCGCCGTGGTCGCCCACCTCGTAGCCCTCGCGGATCGCGACGGTGCCGAAGACGCGCTCGGCCGGGTCGTCGACCTCGAGGAGGTGCCGGACCAGCAGGCGGTAGCGGTCCTCGAAGACGTGGAGCGGCACGCTCATCCCCGGGAACACCACGGTGCTCAGCGGGAACATCGGCAGCTGGTCGCTCACGTGACCTACCTAACCACCCGCGTCCACGGTGCACCCGTGACTCGGGGGCGACCCGCCGGGGAACCTAGACTCGGGCCCATGTCCCTGATCCGCCGCATCGACCTGCGGGGCGCCGATCCGGCGTCCGTCGACTATCGCGCGAGCGTGCCTCGCGCCGCGTTCGACGTCGAGGCCGCGACGCATCAGGTGCAGCCGATCATCGACGCGGTCCGCACCCGCGGCGTCGAGGCGATCGTGGAGCTGTCGGCACGGTTCGACGGCGTGGACCGCGAGGACATCACGGTGCCGCGCGAGGCGTTGCAGCACGCCCTGGCCGAGCTCGACCCCGACGTCCGCGCGGCGCTGGAGGAGTCCGTACGTCGCCTGCGCGCCACGTGCGAGGCCGAGCTCGAGCGCGACGTGACCAGCGAGGTGGCTCCCGGCGCGACCGTGACCCACCGCAAGGTGCCGATCGACCGCGTCGGTCTCTACGTCCCCGGCGGGCTCGCCCCGCTGGTGAGCAGCGTCGTGATGAACGTCGTGCCCGCCCAGGTCGCCGGCGTCCGGTCGATCGCGCTGGCCAGCCCCCCGCAGAAGAACCACGAGGGTCTTCCCGAGCCGACGATCATGGCCGCGTGCGCGCTGCTCGGCGTCGACGAGGTGTACGCCGTCGGCGGGGCGCAGGCGATCGCGATGTTCGCCCACGGCGCCGGCCCGTGCCGACCGGTCGACCTCGTGACCGGTCCCGGCAACATCTACGTCGCCGCGGCCAAGCGGCTCGTCCGCGGGACCGTCGGCATCGACTCCGAGGCCGGCACGACCGAGATCGCGATCCTCGCCGACGACTCCGCCGACCCCGCGTTCGTCGCCGCGGACCTCATCAGCCAGGCCGAGCACGACCCGATGGCCGCGTCGGTGCTGGTCACCGACTCCCTCGCGCTGGCCGACGCCACCGAGGTGGAGCTCGACAAGCAGGTCTTCGCCACCCGCCACACCGAGCGGGTCACGACGGCGCTCGGGGGACCGCAGTCCGCGATCGTGCTGGTCGACGACGTCGACCAGGGCGTGCAGGTCGTCGACGCCTACGCCGCCGAGCACCTCGAGATCCAGACGCGCGACGCGGCCGCGGTCGCAGCCCGCGTCCGCAACGCCGGGGCGATCTTCGTCGGGCCGTGGGCGCCGGTCTCGCTCGGCGACTACGCCGCGGGCTCCAACCACGTGCTCCCGACCGCCGGCTGCGCCTGCCACTCCAGCGGGCTGTCGGTGCGCGCGTTCACCCGGTCGGTGCACGTCGTCGACTACTCGAGGGCAGCGCTCGCCGACGTCGCCCACCACGTGGTCACGCTGGCCGAGGCCGAGGACCTCCCGGGCCACGGCCAGGCCGTGTCCGTGCGCTTCGAGTCCCAGACGTGAGCACCCCGTTCCCCCCGCTGCGTGACGAGCTGCGGGGGATCGAGCCCTACGGCGCGCCCCAGATGTCGCACGACCGGGCGCCCGTCCAGCTCAACGTCAACGAGAACCCGTACGCCCCGTCCGAGGCGCTCGCCGCGTCGCTGGCCGAGGCGATCTCGACGGTCGCCGTCGAGCTCAACCGCTACCCCGACCGCGAGTTCGTCGCGCTGCGCGAGGAGCTGGCGGCCTACCTCAACACCTCCGGCGGCAGCGACATCACGCCCGAGATGGTGTGGGCGGCCAACGGCTCCAACGAGGTGATGCAGCAGCTGCTGCAGGCGTTCGGCGGCCCCGGGCGGCTCGCGCTCAGCTTCGCGCCGACGTACTCGATGTATCCGGAGTACGCCCGCAACACCCTCACCGAGTGGTCCGTCGGACACCGCGAGGAGGACTTCGGCCTCGACCTCGAGCGTGCGCGGGCCCTCATCGAGGAGCGACGGCCCGCGATCGTGCTGCTGCCCAGCCCCAACAACCCGACCGGGACGGCGCTGCCGCCCGAGGCGGTGTCGGTGCTGTGCGAGGCCGTCGGCGACAGCGGGCTGCTCGTGGTCGACGAGGCCTACGGCGAGTTCCGCCGCACCGGCACGCCGAGCGCGCTCGAGCTGCTGCCGCAGCACCGCAACCTCGTCGTCACCCGCACGATGAGCAAGGCGTTCGCCCTGGCCGGTGCGCGCCTGGGCTACCTGGCCGCGGACCCCGCGATCTGCGACGCCCTGCGGGTCGTCCGGCTGCCCTACCACCTGTCTGCGACCACGCAGGCGACCGCGAGCGTCGCCCTGTCGTACGTCGACGAGCTGCTCGCGCACGTCGACGACCTGCGGGTCGAGCGCGACGCCACCGTGGGCTGGCTGCGGGAGCAGGGTCTCGAGGTGGCCGACTCGGACGCCAACTTCGTCCTCTTCGGCCGGTTCGCCGACCGGCACGCGGTCTGGCAGGGTCTGGTCGACCACGGCGTGCTGATCCGCGAGACCGGGCCGGACGGCTGGCTGCGGGTCTCGGTCGGCACCGCGGATGAGATGGCGGCGTTCCGTGCGGCGCTCACGGAGACAATGAAGACCCAGCAGGTCATCGGAACAGAGGAGCCCGCATGAGCCGCACGGCGCGGATCGAGCGCACCACCACGGAGTCCCAGGTCCTGGTCGAGGTCGACCTCGACGGCACCGGGCGCTCCGACGTGTCCACCGGCGTCGGGTTCTACGACCACATGCTCGACGCCTTCGCGCGCCACTCGCTCGTCGACCTCGTCGTGCACACCGAGGGCGACACCCACATCGACGCGCACCACTCCGTCGAGGACACCGCGATCGGCCTCGGCCAGGCGCTGCGCCAGGCGCTGGGCGACAAGTCCGGCATCCGCCGCTTCGGCGACGCCACCGTGCCGCTCGACGAGGCGCTCGTGCAGGCGGTCGTCGACGTGTCCGGCCGGCCCTACTGCGTGCACACGGGCGAGCCCGAGGGCCAGGTCTACGCCGCGATCGGCGGCTCCGGCGTGCTCTACGCGGGCTCGCTGACCCAGCACGTCTTCGAGTCGATCGCGCAGCACGGCCACTTCGGGCTGCACGTCCGCGTGCTCGGCGGCCGCGACCCGCACCACATCGTCGAGGCGCAGTTCAAGGCGTTCGCCCGCGCGCTGCGCGACGCCGTCGCGATCGACCCCCGCGAGACGGGTGTGCCGTCCACCAAGGGCGCCCTGTGACCGGTGGGCCCGCTCGCGAGGTGGTCGTCCTCGACTACGGCTCGGGCAACGTGCGCTCCGTCGTGCGCGCGGTCGAGCGCGCCGGCGCGTCGGTCACGCTGACCTCGGACTTCGACACCGCGCTGGCGGCCGACGGCCTCGTCGTGCCCGGCGTGGGGGCGTACGCCGCCTGCATGCAGGGGCTGCGCGCGATCAAGGGTGAGCGGATCATCGGTCGTCGCCTTGCCGGTGGACGTCCGGTGCTGGGCATCTGCGTCGGCATGCAGGTCCTGTTCGCGGGCGGGGTCGAGCACGGCGTGGAGACCGACGGGTGCGACGAGTGGCCCGGCCTGGTCACGCGGCTCGAGGCCGACGTGGTGCCGCACATGGGCTGGAACACCGTCGAGGTGCCGGAGGAGACGCGCCTCTTCGCCGGCGTCGAGGGGGAGCGGTTCTACTTCGTGCACTCCTACGCCGCGCGCTCGTGGGACCTGGTGACCAACGACCGCACCCGGGCTCCGCTGGTCACGTGGGCCGAGCACGGTGGCGACCGCTTCGTCGCCGCCGTCGAGAACGGACCGCTGACGGCCACGCAGTTCCACCCGGAGAAGTCCGGCGACGCCGGCGCGGCGCTCCTGCGCAACTGGGTGGGGTCGCTCTAGCGCGTGTAGCGGATCCGCGGGCTCTTCGCGGCTTCGTAGACGCCTGTGTCGTCCTGTCGGACCGGCGTGCCCCAGAAGTCGGACCGCGCCCGCTGGCCGATCTGTCGGTAGACCGAGGCGCCCGCCCGCACCCACCGGGGCGAGTCCAGGCACCCGCGCGGCACCACCACGGTCAGCAGGTCGCGCGCGGGTGAGCGGTCGACAGTGAGGTGGTCGCACGGGAGCCCCAGGCTGATCGAGCTGTACGTGCCGCACTCGCTCACCGGGCCGACCTGGCCCGGCTCGAAGAGCTGCGCGGAGAGCGCGCCTGTCCTCAGTGCCCCTGATGCCCCGCATGACCGCCACGTCGAAGCGGCCGGAGGCGGTCTCCAGCTCGAAGGACATGCTCCGCTCGCCCCAGGTGGTGAGGTCACCGAACTGGGCCCGCAGCTCGACGACTCCGTGCTCGTGACGAACGCCCAGCCCGACCAGGTCGGTGGTGGCGTCGTCCGGCGTGGCTGCCTCCCGGAGCGTTCCGCACGGCGGTGGATCCGGCAGGTAGCGGTACTGCGTCACGTCCCCGGTCTTGTCTCGTCCCCACCACCGTTCGGCGGACGCTGGGCCGGCAGCGGTGCCGAGCACGGTCGCGGCCAGTGACGTGGCGAGGCACGCGCGGACGAGTCGATGCATGGTTCCCCCTGTGTCGTGTCCCGGCATCGTGGCCTCTCACGGCGTCGCTGTCATGTCCCCACGCTGGTGCAGACCGGTGGGGCAACTCGGTCGCCACCGTCCTCGCCCGACGGTTACCGTCCCGGCATGACGGGGACCATGAGCATGAACGGAGTCATCCACGCCGCGGTGCGCCGCGACGTCGCCCGGACCGAGGCCGCACTGCGCCGGCTCCGCGACGGGGACGGCGACCGGGCGCAGCAGGTGCAGCGCGCCTGGCGCAACCTGGTGCGCGAGCTGACGCACCACCACGAGGCCGAGGACGAGCACATGTGGCCGTTCCTCGAGACGCGCGGCTTCGACCCGGCACTCCTCGAGCAGATGGAGGCCGAGCACGTCGCGATGAAGGCGGCGCTCGCGGCCGTCAGCACGCGGATCGACGACCTGGTCGCCGCGCCGACGGCCGCCAACGCGGTCGCTGCGGCGGACGAGACGTCACGGGCCGAGGTGGTCATCAACGACCACCTGGCCCACGAGGAGGGCGACGTCGAGGCGCTGATGGGTGACCTCGAGGACGACCCCGAGTTCAAGGAGCTGACCAAGAAGCTGCGTCCCGCCAGCATCGTGGACGCCGCCAACGCCCTGGCCTGGATGCAGGACGGGGCGGGGGAGCGGGAGCGTGCGGCGCTGCGCGCGACCGTCCCCGGACCGGTGGTCACCGTCCTCACCGCACTGCTCGCGCGTCGCTACAAGCGCGAGGTCGCCCCGGTCTGGCGCTGATCGCCCTCGGCGAGCTCCTTGAGGGTGAGCAGCTGCTTGCGGGCCATCACGAGGTCGCCGACGGACACCGCAGGAGCCAGCCACCGGCTCCCTCCCATGACGACCTTGAGGAGGAGGCGCGTGGTGCTGCCCTCCGGCAGGACGGCGTACGACATGTGCGCGCCCATGATGCGCGCCGTCAGCTCGCGGCCGGGGTCCACGGCGACCACCCGACCCTGGTCGATGCCGAACGCACGGGTGAACGGATCGCCCGGCCGCGGCTCGGGCACGTCCCGCAGCTCGCGCGGCGACCGGCGTCCCAGGTTGTCGACGAGGTCGTAGGAGTACGGCGCCAGCCGCACCTGCCGCACCCGCGCCCACACCCGCTCGGCATCCGCGTGCACCGTGACCCCGCGCCAGGCCTCGAGCGTGGGAGCGCGTACGACGTCGTCGCACCCGTAGCGCCGCGCCACCTCCGCGTCGCTCACGCCCCACCGGTCCCCGATCACAGGCTGATCCTCCCACCGGCTCCCTTGCCGCTGGTCGCGGAGCGACGAACCCGGGTCGCGTCACGAGACCCCTCGCGCCCGCTGGTCGAGTAGTCCGCGAGGAACGAGCGGACGTATCGAGACCCCGCCCCGCGCCCGCTGGTCGAGGAGCGACGAAGTCGCGTCACGAGACCTCTCCACAACCCCTCGATCGACCGCGGGCGACTGTCGGTGGTGACCTCTAGGATCGAACACATGATCGACACGCTGGCAGGACCCGGAACAGGTGAGGCAGACGCCCTCACCGCCTCCGACCTGCTCGCCTCGATCCGCGCCGAACGCCGGCACGTCGAGAACGCTGCGGCCGCCCGCCAGCTCGACCTCGCCGCCCGCTGGGCCGACCTCCACCCACCCGAGTCGATCCACTCCGCTGCGGCGTTCGAGGTCCGCGGTTCTGAGCACGAGGAACCCATCGCCGGCGAGGGATGTCCGCTGGTGGCGGAGTTCTGCATCGCCGAGCTCGGAGCCGTCCTCGGCATCTCGACCACGTCGGCGAAGAAGCTCATCGGTCACGCCCTCGAGCTCCGCCACCGCCTCCCGCGCCTGTGGTCGCAGGTCCACTCGGGTCGCGTCCCCGCGTGGCGGGCGCGGGCCGTCGCCGAGGTCACGATCCACACCAGCTCCGGCGCTGACCCGTGGAGGCCGCGCGCTTTCGTGGACGCGCAGGTCGCTGCGGTCGCCGGACGCATCGGTCCCGCCCAGCTGGACCGCCTCGTCGCGGAGACGATCAAGCGCTTCGAGCTGGCGGTCTCGGACCCGGCTGCCGACCCGGAGGACGGCTACCTCCACGTCGACCCGCGGCACGCGACGTTGCATGACGAGGACGTCCACTTCGCCGGCACCATGCGGTTCGAGGCCGAGCTCGACATCGCCGACGCGATGGACCTCGACCGGTCCCTGGCGCAGAAGGCGGCCGAGCAGAAAGCCCTCGGCTCGACGGAGTCGTTGGACGTACGACGCTCCAAGGCCCTCGGCGACCTCGCCCGCACCCAGACCGCGCTCGACCTCCGCTCGCCACCGGTGGTCGAGTAGCCGGTGATCAAGGACCCGAACCTGCCACCGGTGGTCGAGTAGCCGGTGAGGAACGAGCCGGCGTATCGAGACCCGACCTCCCCGCCGCCCGGGAGGTCGTCCTCCACGCCCACTTCGACGCCAGCACCGTCGGCGAGGCAACCGTCTTCGGTCCCACCGGCCGCCTCGAGGAACGCCAGCGCCTGATCCTGCTCGACCAGCTCAAGAGCTGGTGCGGCGACTCCCGCACCAAGATCACGATCAAGCCCGTCATCGACCTCAACGCCCAGCTCACCGCACCCGGCTACGACATCCCCGACCGGATCCGCGACCAGGTCATCCTGCGCGACCGGACCTGCGTCTTCCCGTGGTGCACCAGACCCGCCCGCGGCTGCGACATCGACCACGTCATCCCCTACGACCACGACGCCGCAGCCGAAGACCGACCACAGCCCGGGCCGACAGCGACGGACAACCTCGCCGCGTTGTGCCGACGCCACCACCGCCTCAAGACCCACACCGCCTGGCGCTACCGCATCACCGGACCGGCGTCTTCGAGTGGACCAGCCCCCACGGCCACCGCTTCCGACGCGACCGCACCGGCACCACGCGCTCGACCCAGCCGACGACCGCCCGCCCGGCATCCCCCGACCCCGCCGACGATGACCCCGCCCCGCACCCCGCCAGTCCTCACGATGGCGGGGCCGTGGTCGTGCCTGAGCCCGAACCGACCGGCAGTCGACTTCGCAATTCTCCTCCGCGCGGCCACCCGCGGCCTTTACCGTTCTGCCGTGTCCACGATCCGCCAGCCGTCCTCGGCGAGCGTCACCTGCCCGCTGTGTGGGGACCCGGTTCCGGCTACCGCGTCCGGCTGTCGCGAGTGTCACCTCCCGATGTCCGACCTCCTCCGCCACAGCGAGCCGACGAGGACCGGAAGACCACGGTCCTGGGCGCGGGCCGTCGGAGTCCGCATCGTAGGTCTCCTGCTCTACGTCGCCGTGGTCGCTTGGTGCTGGTGGCAGCTGCCCGCATCCCTGCCGTTCGTCGTCCCGGCAGCCGTCAGCCGGCATGGTCCTGCACGGCATGAAGGGGAGGCCGTGGCTCGGGATGCTCGCCTTCGTCGTGGTCGTGGTGGCCCTGCCGCTGCTGCTGGCCCCTGCGCTGGGCACCGGCGCCTTCTCCGACCTGGCCAACTGGATCAACGACCCTCAGTGGTGACCGCAGGCGGCCAGCGGTCCGCCCGCCACTCGTCCCAGGTCGAGAAACCCTCCGGCGGCTCGTCGACCGGCTCGCTGCCTGCGATCTCTCCCGGGGTCGGGACCTGGATGGTGGCCGCCCAACCGGCGATCTCGTCCTCGGAGAGCGGCCAGGTCGTGTGCGGCTCGAGCTCCTGACGACGGTCGAGCCGCCGTCGCTGCTCCTGCGGCGCGACCTCGAAGTACCGCAGGTCCACGTGAGCGTCGCGGTCGATCGCTGCCCGGCGGAGCGACGAGCGCTCGTCGCGGCCCCAGAGGCCGAAGTCGATGACCACGCTCGTGCCGAGCTCGAGCACGCGCAGGCCGATCTCGACCAGTCGCCCCTCGATCACGTCCGACCCGGAGGACGGGTTGTCGTCGCCGTACAGCGCCTTCATCCACTCGTCCTTGGTGAGCCGGAGCGCGCCGTGCTCGGACTCGATGCGCTTCGCCGCCGTCGTCTTGCCGGTGCCCGGCAGACCCACCATCAGGTACAGCGTCGGTCGTGCGGTCATCTGCTCCTCCTCCGCGTGCGGCGCCCATCGAAGCACGCACCGCGCGTCTCGCCCGGCCACCGCGCGTACGACGTACGGACCCGCCGCTCCTAGGATCGAGCCATGCCCAGCACCCCCGAGCAGCCCTACCTCGAGCTCCTGCCCGCCGTCGACATCAAGGGCGGCCAGGCCGTCCAGCTCGTGCAGGGCGTGGACGGCTCGGAGAAGCGGTTCGGCGACCCGATCGAGGCGGCGCTGCGCTGGCAGGAGGCCGGCGCGGAGTGGATCCACCTCGTCGACCTCGACGCCGCCTTCGGGCACGGGCACAACCGCGAGCTCCAGGCGAAGATCGTCGGCACCCTCGACATCCAGGTCGAGATGAGCGGCGGGATCCGCGACGACGAGTCGCTCGAGGCCGCGATGGCCGCGGGCTGCCGGCGGGTCAACATCGGCACCGCTGCGCTCGAGCAGCCCGAGTGGTGCGCGCGGGCGATCGCGACGTACGGCGACCGGGTGGCGGTCGGCCTCGACGTGCGGGGCACGACGCTCGCCGCGCGCGGCTGGACCCGCGAGGGCGGCGACCTCTACGAGACCCTCGCGCGCCTCGACGGCGAGGGCTGCGCCCGCTACGTCGTCACCGACGTCAACAAGGACGGCATGCTCCAGGGCCCCAACCTCCAGCTGCTCCGCGACGTCTGCGCCGCGACCGACCGGCCCGTCGTCGCCAGCGGCGGCGTCACCACGCTCGACGACATCCGCGCCCTGATGGGCCTGGTCGGCGAGGGCGTCGAGGGGGCCATCGCGGGCACGGCGCTCTACGAGGGCCGGTTCACCCTCGAGGACGCACTGGAGCTGACGAAGCCGTGAGCCTGGAGTTCTTCGAGTACCACACCCGCCTGGCGGCGTACGTCCTCATCGTCGACGACCAGGACCGCGTGCTGCTCGCGTGGTGGAACGGTGAGGGGCACAGCGACCCCGAGTGGTCGCTGCCCGGAGGCGGCATCGACTACGACGAGTCGATCATGGACGGCGTCGTGCGCGAGGTGTTCGAGGAGACCGGCTACCACGTGCAGCCGGGCGCCCTGCTCGCCGAGCACCACTTCACGGCACAGGGCCGCACCTTCGACGGCCCGTTCAGGTCGCAGCGCTTCGTCTTCGAGGCGACCATCACCGGCGGGACGCTCGGGACGACCGAGGTCGACGGCTCGACCGACCACGCGCAGTGGGTGCCGCTGGTCGAGCTGGAGGGCCAGCCCCGCTCGGAGATCGTCGACATCGCCCTGGCGGCCCGACAGGAGAAGCCATGAGCCTCGCGATCCGCGTCATCCCGTGCCTCGACGTCGACGGCGGTCGCGTCGTGAAGGGCGTGAACTTCCAGGAGCTCCGCGACGCCGGCGACCCCGTCGAGCTCGCGCGGCTCTACGACGCCGAGGGCGCCGACGAGCTGACCTTCCTCGACATCTCCGCCTCGCACGAGGGCCGGGCCACCACGATGGAGGTGGTCAGTCGCTGCGCGGAGGAGGTCTTCATCCCGCTCACCGTCGGCGGGGGCGTCAGCAGCGTCGACGACGTGGACCGGCTGCTGCGCGCCGGCGCCGACAAGGTCGCGGTCAACACCGCCGCCATCCACCGGCCCGAGCTGGTCGCGGAGATCGCCGACCGGTTCGGCAACCAGGTGCTGGTGCTGAGCGTCGACGCACGCCGGGCGGAGAAGACGACGAGCGGCTTCGAGGTCACCACCCACGGCGGTCGCAAGAGCGCCGGGCTCGACGCCGTCGAGTGGGCCGCGCGCGCCGCCGAGCTCGGGGCGGGGGAGATCCTGCTCAACGCGATGGACGCCGACGGAACGACCGACGGCTTCGACCTCGAGCTGATCCGGGCCGTACGCCGCGAGGTGAGCATCCCGGTCATCGCGAGCGGGGGAGCGGGTGCGGTCGAGCACTTCCCGCCCGCCGTCGACGCCGGGGCCGACGCCGTGCTCGCAGCCACCGTCTTCCACTTCGGGACGCTCAGCATCAGCGACGTCAAGGCCGGTCTGTCCACGGCCGGTCACCCCGTTCGCTGAAGTCGAGTGGAGTCGTAGGATTCGCGCATGCTGAAGACCTCCCGGCGCGTCGCGCACCGCCACCTCGCCGTCGCCGCCCTCGCGACCGTCACCTTCGCCGCCACCGCGTGCGCCCCGACCGACGAGGCCGACTCCGGCAGCGACACCGGCTCGAGCGACGCGTCGTCGGAGTCGAGCTCGGAGACGCCGGCCGCCGACGAGTGCACCCCCGACACGATGGAGACCGTCACCGACGGCACCCTCACCGTCGCCACCGACGACCCCGCCTACGAGCCCTGGTTCGTCGACAACGACCCGACCAACGGCAAGGGCTACGAGTCCGCGGTGGCGTACGCCATCGCCGAGCAGCTCGGCTACACCCAGGACCAGGTCGAGTGGGTGACGGTGCCGTTCAACAAGGTCGTCCAGCCGGGTCCCAAGGACTTCGACTTCGACGTCAACCAGGTCTCCATCACCGAGGCCCGCCGCAAGGCCGTCGACTTCTCCTCCGGCTACTTCGACGTCGTGCAGACCGTGGTCACCAACAAGGGCAGCGCGATCGACGGCGTCACCTCGGTCGCCGACCTCGCCGACGCCAAGCTCGGTGCGCAGGTCGGCACCACCAGCTACACCGCGATCACCGACCAGATCCAGCCCTCGCAGGACCCGGCGGTCTTCGACACCAACGACCAGGCGGTCCAGGCGCTCAAGAACGGCCAGATCGACGGCATCGTCGTCGACCTGCCGACGGCGTACTTCATGGCTGCCGTGCAGCTCGACGACGGCGTCATCGTCGGCCAGCTGCCCCTTCCCGACGGTGAGCCCGAGCAGTTCGGCGCCGTGCTCGGCAAGGGCAGCCCGCTCACCGACTGCGTCTCCGGTGCCGTCGACGCGCTGCGCAGCGACGGCGTCCTCGACCAGATCAACCAGGAGTGGCTGGCCCAGCAGGGCGCTCCCGAGCTCTCCTGATGACCGACCGGGTGGCCGCCGAGCCGCGTGCGGCCTGGCAGCCCTCGGGGGTCCAGCGCGACCGCGACGAGTGGCGGCGGCGCCGTACGTTCCGCAGCGCGGTGATCGCCGCGGGCAGCACGCTGCTGCTGCTCGGCGTGATCGGCGGCGCGGTGGTCAGCTCGCCGGGCTGGGACCGGGTCCGCGAGACCTACTTCAGCTGGGACAAGGCGGTCTCGTCGTTCCCGGCCGTGCTCGACGGGCTCTGGCTCAACATCCGCGTGATGGTGGTCTGCTGGATCCTGATCCTGCTGCTCAGCCTCACCGTCGCGGTCGTGCGCACGCTGCGCGGGCCGGTCGCGTTCCCGCTGCGCCTGCTCGGCACGGCGTACGTCGACATCTTCCGCGGCCTGCCGCTGCTCCTGGTGATCTTCCTGCTCGGCTTCGGCGGCCCGGCGCTGAGCCTGCAGGGGCTGCCGACCTCGCCGCTCTTCTGGGGCGGCACGGCGCTCGTCCTGTCCTACTCGGCCTACGTCGCCGAGGTGTTCCGCGCCGGCATCGAGTCGGTGCACCCCAGCCAGCGGCTGGCCGGACGCTCGCTCGGGCTGTCCTACGGGCAGACGCTGCGCCACGTCGTGCTGCCGCAGGCGTGGCGCCGGGTCATCCCGCCGCTGATGAACGACCTCGTCTCGCTCCAGAAGGACTCCGGCCTCATCGCGGTGCTCGGGGTCACCGACGCGATCCGCAAGGCGCAGATCGAGACGGCGCTCGACTTCAACTACACGCCGTACGTCGTCGCAGGGTTCCTGTTCTGCTGCCTCACCATCCCGATGGCGCGGCTCACCGACCGCTACGCCCGCAAGAAGGGCTACCACGGAGCCGGAGGCCACCTGTGACCGAGCTGCTGCGCCTCGACGGCGTCCGCAAGTCGTTCGGCGACAACGTCGTCCTGAGCGACGTCGACCTCGCCGTCGAGCCGGGCCAGTGCGTCGTGCTGATCGGCGCCTCGGGCTCCGGGAAGTCGACCCTGCTGCGCTGCGTCAACCTCCTCGAGGTCGTGGACGACGGCGTGATCACCTTCGACGGCCGCGACATCACCGACCCGCGCGTGGACGGCGACGAGATCCGCTCGCGGATGGGGATGGTCTTCCAGGCCTACAACCTCTTCCCGCACCTCGACGTCATCGGCAACGTGACCCTGGCGCTGCGCCTCGTGCACGGCGTCGCGGCCGACGAGGCCCGGTCCCGCGGCCTCGAGATGCTCGACCGCGTCGGCCTCGCCGAGAAGGCGGAGGCCCGCCCCGACGACCTCTCGGGCGGTCAGCAGCAGCGCGTGGCGATCGCCCGGGCGCTCGTGGCCAACCCGCGGCTGATGCTGCTCGACGAGGTCACCAGCGCGCTCGACCCCGAGCTCGTCGGCGAGGTCCTCGACCTGCTCGGCGAGCTCAAGGCGGAGGGCGTGACCATGCTGCTCAACACCCACGAGATGGGCTTCGCCCGCGAGGTCGCCGACCAGGTCTGCTTCCTCCACGACGGCCGCGTCCACGAGCGGGGCACGCCCGAGCAGGTGCTCGGCGACCCGCAGGAGGAGCGCACCCGCGCGTTCCTGTCGCGCATCCGCGCGTAGGCCACCCCTCGGGGCTGTCCGGGCCCCGACGGATTCGTTGCCTGTCGGTGGTGAGGAATAGCCTGACGGAGCTCCTTGGTTGCGGACAGCAACTGACGAGCGACGACGACGAGGAGGCGGGCGACACCGGTGGCAGGAGATGCGGAGCTGCGAGGCACGACGACGCTCGACGGGTTCCGCGTCCTGTGGGTGGGCGTCAAGCGCGAGCCCACGGTGTTCACCGTCGCCACGCTCGGCGCGGTGCTCTTCGGCGTCCTGACCGTCGCCGACGCGTGGGTGCTCGGCTGGTCCACCCAGCACGTCCTGATCCCCGCCTTCGAGAAGGGCGAGATCGGCACCGACCTGCTGGTGTGGGTCTTCGTGCTCTTCATGAGCGTGGCGATCCTGCGTGCGATCGGCATCGTCGCGCGCCGCCTCGGCGGCGGGATCATGTACTACCGGATGCAGTCCCACACCCGGCGCGGCGTCACCCGCCAGTACCTCTCGCTGCCGATGGAGTGGCACCAGCGCCACCCGACCGGCCAGCTGCTCTCCAACGCCTACTCCGACGTCGAGGCGGCCTGGTCGCCGATCATGCCGCTGCCGATGGCGCTCGGCACGGTCGTGATGATGGTGATCGCCGTCGTGCAGATGTTCGTCGCCGACGTCGTGATGGCCATCGTCGGGCTGCTCGTCTTCCCGGCGGTCGTGGTCGCCAACCTGCTCTACCAGCGCTACGCCTCACCGCTGATGACGCGTGCCCAGGGCCTGCGCGCCGAGGTCAGCGAGATCGCCCACGAGTCCTTCGACGGCGCGATGGTCGTCAAGACCCTCGGCCGCGAGGTCGAGGAGACCGACCGCTTCCGCGCCAAGGCCCACGAGCTGCGCGACGTCAACATCCGGGCCGGCCGGATCCGTGCGGTCTTCGACCCGGCCCTGGCCAGCCTGCCCAGCCTGGGCGTGCTCGTCGTCCTCGCCGTCGGCGTCTCGCGCGTGTCCAGCGGGGCGACCAGCGCGGGCGACGTGGTGACCATCGCCTACCTCCTGACGATCGTCTCCTTCCCGATCCGCGCCATCGGCTGGCTGCTGGGCGAGTTCCCGCGCTCGGTCGTCGGCTACCGCCGGGCCAAGGCGGTGCTCGACGCGACCGGCAACATGCCCTACGGCGCCGACGAGCTGCCGCGCACCGAGTCCGGCGCGCTCCTCCAGGTCGAGGACCTCCACTACTCCTACGACCCCGCGACGCCGCTGCTGCAGGGCATCGACCTCGAGGTCCGGCCCGGCCGCACGGTCGCCCTGGTCGGCGCGACCGCCTCGGGCAAGAGCACCCTCACCAGCCTGCTGACCCGCCTCGTCGACCCCGACGACGGCGGCGTGCTCATCGACGGCCGCGACCTCCGCACGCTGCGCAAGGGCGAGCTGCCGCGCGACGTCGCGCTGGTCCCGCAGACGGCGTTCATGTTCGACGACACCGTGCGCGGCAACGTCACCCTCGGCGCCGACGTCCCCGACGACGAGGTCTGGGGCGCCCTGCGCACCTCGCAGGCCGACGGGTTCGTCGCGGCCCTGCCCGACGGCCTCGACACCCGGCTGGGGGAGCGCGGCACCTCGCTGTCCGGAGGCCAGCGCCAGCGGCTGTCGCTCGCCCGCGCGCTCGTACGCCGTCCGCGCCTGCTGATCCTCGACGACGCCACGTCGGCGGTCGACCCCGAGGTCGAGGCCCGCATCCTGGCCTCGCTGCGCGACGACGTCCACGGCTCGGCCGCCTCGCTCCTGGTCGTGGCCTACCGCAAGGCCACCATCTCGCTGGCCGACGAGGTCGCCCACCTCGAGGGCGGTCGCATCGTCGGCCGCGGCACGCACGCCGAGCTCCTCGAGACCAGCCCGGCCTACGCCCACCTCGTCAACGCCTACGAGACCGAGGGACCGGCCGAGGTCGGCTCCGACTCCGGCTCCGGCCGCACCGGCGGAGGGGACCTCGCATGAGCACCACGACCGACCCGACCACCGAGCCCACGGACCCCACCGACCCCGTCAGGGCCACCGCCGGGACCACGATGGACACCGGCGAGGAGATCGGCGCCTTCGCCACGATCCGCCTCGGCATGAAGTACTCACCCGAGCTCCGCGAGGGCCTCCGGCTCACCCTCGTCCTGGCGATCATCTCCTCGTGCGGCCAGGTCGTCGTCCCGATCGCCGTCCAGCAGACGCTCGACCGCGGCCTCAACGCGCCCGGTGGCCCGCGACTCGACTTCGTCATCTGGATGGGCGTGCTCGCCGCCCTCGCGATCGGGATCAGCGGCTGGGCGTCCTACGCGATGACCAGCAGGCTGTTCACCACCTCCGAGCGCGGCCTCGCGACCCTGCGCACCAAGGCGTTCCGCCACGTCCACGACCTGCCGCTGCTCACCCAGAACACCGAGCGCCGCGGCGCGCTCGTCTCCCGGGTCACCACCGACGTCGACCAGGTCAGCCAGTTCCTGGTCTTCGGCGGCCTGATCTTCGTCGTCAGCATCGGCCAGATGCTGGTCGCGACCGTGCTGATGCTCGTCTACAGCTGGCAGCTCGCCGCGGTCGTCTGGCTCGCGTTCGCGCCGCTCTTCCTGTCGATCCGCTGGTTCCAGAAGAAGCTGTCCGCCGCCTACACCGTCGTACGCCACCAGGTGGGCGTGCTGCTGGGTGCGATCTCCGAGCCCGTGGTCGGTGCCGCCGTCGTCCGCTCCTACGGCGTCGAGGACCGCACCCAGGCCCGCATCGACACCGCCATCCAGGACTGGCAGGACGCCTACACCCACGCGCAGACCTACACGGTCACGTCGTTCTCGCTCGGCGGCCTCTCCGCGGGGCTCGCCAACGCCGGGGTGATCATCATCGGCGTGCTGCTCGGCTTCACCGGCGACATGACGCCGGGCCGCGTGCTGGCCTTCGCGTTCCTCGTCTCGCTCTTCGTCGGCCCGGTGCAGATGGGCACGCAGATCCTCACCGACGCCCAGAACGCGATCTCGAGCTGGCGCCGCGTGATCGGCATCCTCGAGACGCCCGCCGACCTGGTCGATCCCGGTCCCGACGGCGAGACGCTGCCGCGCGGCCCGATCGACGTCCGGTTCGCCGACGTCACCTTCTCCTACCCCGGTGGTCCGCCGGTGCTGCGCGAGGTCGACCTCGCGATCGAGGCCGGCACGCGGGTGGCGATCGTCGGCGAGACCGGGTCGGGCAAGTCGACCTTCGCCAAGCTGCTCACCCGCCTGATGGACCCCGTCGACGGGGCCGTGCTCCTCGACGGCGTCGACGTACGCCGCATCGAGGCCACGTCGATGCGCCGCAGCGTGGTGCTGGTGCCCCAGGAGGGCTTCCTCTTCGACGACACCATCGCCGCCAACGTGCGCTACGGCAGGCTCGAGGCGACCGAGGACGAGATCCGCGAGTCGGCGATCGAGCTCGGCATCGACGACTGGCTCGCCGGCCTGCCGCGCGGCCTGCACACGCAGGTCGGCCAGCGCGGCGAGTCGCTCTCCGCGGGGGAGCGGCAGCTGGTGGCGCTCCTGCGCGCCCACCTCGCCGACCCCGACCTCCTGGTGCTCGACGAGGCCACCAGCGCGGTCGACCCGGCGCTGGAGATGCAGATCGGCCGGGCGCTCGAGCGGCTCATGCAGTCGCGCACGTCCGTGACGATCGCCCACCGGCTCTCGACGGCCGAGGGGGCCGACGAGGTGATCGTCGTCGACAAGGGGCGGGTCGTGCAGCGCGGGCCGCACGCGGTCCTGGTGACCCAGGAGGGCAGCGTCTACGCGGGCCTGCACGCGAGCTGGATCGCCCAGCACTCGCAGGTGTAGCGGGAGGACCCGCTCGAGCGGGGTCGGCGTCAGCAGCGGGTCAGGAGCGGGTCAGGCCGCGAAGACCTGCGAGATGAGCATGTCCACGTCGAAGTGGTCCGACTCGGTGCCCGGGGCGACCACGGCGGCGGTACGGGCGAGGAAGTCCTGGACGTCGCCGGCGCCGGCGTGCAGCACGAGGTGGCCGTCGGGCGAGCTGAGCTCGATGCTGACCATCGCACGACCGGTGAGGCTGAGGGCCGGGGACACGTGCACGTCGCCGTCGCCGGCGGGGGCCACGACGCCCCGGATGAGCAGGTCGCGGCCGAAGGTCCACACCAGGTCGCCCTCGGGCGTCACGAAGGTCATCGCCACGGCGAACGGGTCGGAGCTGCGGTAGCCGAGCACCGTCGCGATCTCGTGGCGGATGCCGCGCTCGTCCGTGCACTCCACCGTGATGGCGCACGTCACATCGGCCAGCGTGTGACCGCTACCAGACATGTTCATCGCTGCTCCTTGAGAAAGACCTGATCGGGGGTTTCCGGACTCGGTTGCTCATGAGACGCCATCTGCGCCGCCTCGTGATGCGAAACCCTCAAAAATGACCCGGACCGGTCCAGACCTGTTCTTGATGATCACTCATGACGAACTTGGGTAAACGTTAGCGTTTCCTTCGGCCACACGGGGCTGGGGTGGCCCGGTAGGTTCTCTTCCATGACTGGGGCAGCCAAGCGCATCGGCCTCGAGGTGGCCGGCTGGGCGCTCCTCGTCATCGGCATCATCGCCATTCTCCTGCCCGGTCCGGGGCTGCTCGGGATCTTCGCCGGACTGCTCCTGCTCTCCCAGCAGTACGACTGGGCCGAGAGGCGTGTCGAGCCGGTGCGGCTGAGGGCGATGCTCGGTGCGGCGCAGGGAGTCGAGAGCTGGCCCGCGCATCATCCTGTCGGTGCTGGCGCCGTGGCGCTGGCGGGTTCGGGCGTGCTCTGGATCATGGATCCGCCCGGCCCGCCGTCGTGGTGGCCGCTCCGCGACCTGCTGTGGCTGCCCGGCGGCATGTGGACCGGCATCACCCAGGTCGCGTCGGCGTTCATCGCGATCGGCCTGATCATCTACAGCTACCGCCGCTTCCACGGCAACCACGCAGCCGAGATCCAGGAGATCAAGGACCGGGTGCGAGCAGCTCAACGGCCGAGGGCTGACCCGATCGCCGGACGGCGCGCGCGATGGGATATCGTTCCCGCGTCCCGGGCGATTGGCGCA
>CAWCHD010000010.1:0-271016 GCA_963795275.1 uncultured Actinomycetota bacterium | reverse complement strand
GATGCGCTTGGGCAGGCCGCGCTCGGTGCCGCAGTCGTCCTCACGGATGATGACGTCCTGCGAGACGTCCACCAGACGACGGGTCAGGTAGCCCGAGTCGGCGGTGCGCAGCGCGGTGTCGGCGAGACCCTTGCGGGCACCGTGGGTCGAGATGAAGTACTCGAGCACCGAGAGGCCCTCGCGGAAGTTGGCCTTGATCGGGCGCGGGATGATCTCGCCCTTCGGGTTGGCCACCAGACCACGCATGGCCGCGACCTGCCGGATCTGGTTCATGTTTCCGGAGGCACCCGAGTCGACCATCATGTAGATCGGGTTCTTGCGGTCGAAGTTGGCCTCCATCGCACGACCGACCTCGGCAGCAGCCTGGGTCCAGAGCTCGATGAGCTCCTGACGACGCTCGTCGTCGGTCATCACGCCGCGCTCGTAGTTCTTCTGGACCTTCTCGGCCTGGGCCTCGTAGCGGCCGAGGATCTCGACCTTGCTGTCGGGGGTGGTGACGTCGTCGATCGAGACGGTCACACCCGAGCGCGTGGCCCAGTGGAAGCCGGCGTCCTTGAGGGCGTCGAGCGAGGCGGCGACCTGGACCTTGGTGTAGCGCTCGGCCAGGTCGTTCACGATCGCGCCGAGGCGCTTCTTGCCGACCTCCTCGTTGACGAACGGGTAGTCCGCCGGGAGGGTGTCGTTGAAGTGCACGCGGCCCAGGGTGGTCTCGAGGAGGACCGCGGTCTTCTCCTCCCAGTCGGCACCGAGCTCGAGGTCGAGCGGGGGCACGATGTCGTTGAGACGGATCCGGACCTTGCTCTGCATCCCGATCTCGCCACGGTCGTAGGCCATGATCGCCTCGGACGGGGACGAGAAGACGCGACCCTCGCCGGCCTCGCCCTCACGCTCGGCGGTGAGCCAGAACAGGCCGATGATCATGTCCTGCGAGGGCATGGTCACCGGACGGCCGTCCGAGGGCTTGAGGATGTTGTTGGTCGACAGCATCAGGATGCGGGCCTCGGCCTGCGCCTCCGCGGACAGCGGGAGGTGGACGGCCATCTGGTCACCGTCGAAGTCGGCGTTGAACGCGCCGCAGACGAGCGGGTGGATCTGGATGGCCTTGCCCTCGATCAGCTGCGGCTCGAAGGCCTGGATGCCGAGGCGGTGCAGGGTGGGTGCACGGTTGAGCAGCACGGGGTGCTCGGTGATGACCTCTTCGAGGACGTCCCACACGACCGGGCGGGCGCGCTCCACCATCCGCTTGGCGGACTTGATGTTCTGCGCGTGCGACAGGTCGACGAGGCGCTTCATCACGAACGGCTTGAACAGCTCGAGCGCCATCTGCTTGGGCAGACCGCACTGGTGCAGCTTGAGCTGCGGGCCCGAGACGATGACCGAGCGGCCCGAGTAGTCGACGCGCTTGCCGAGGAGGTTCTGGCGGAAGCGCCCCTGCTTGCCCTTGAGCATGTCGGACAGCGACTTGAGCGGACGGTTGCCGGGGCCCGTGACGGGGCGACCACGACGGCCGTTGTCGAAGAGGCTGTCGACGGCCTCCTGCAGCATCCGCTTCTCGTTGTTGACGATGATCTCGGGGGCACCGAGGTCGAGCAGCCGCTTGAGGCGGTTGTTGCGGTTGATGACGCGGCGGTAGAGGTCGTTCAGGTCGGAGGTGGCGAAGCGGCCACCGTCGAGCTGGACCATCGGACGCAGGTCCGGCGGGATCACCGGGACGGCGTCGAGCACCATGCCGATGGGCTGGTTGCCGGTCTTGCGGAAGGCGTCGACGACCTTGAGGCGCTTGAGGGCGCGGACCTTGCGCTGGCCCTTGCCGTTGGCGATCGTGTCGCGCAGCGACTCGACCTCGGCCTCGATGTCGAAGTCCTGGAGGCGCTTCTGGATCGCCGTGGCGCCCATGTGGCCCTCGAAGTACTTGCCGAACCAGTTCTTCATCTCGCGGTAGAGGAGCTCGTCGCCGAGCAGGTCCTGCACCTTGAGGTTCTTGAACGTGTCCCAGACCTCCTCGAGGCGCGCGATCTCGCGGTTGGCGCGGTCGCGGAGCTGGTTCATCTCGCGGTCGGCACCGTCGCGCACCTTGCGCTTGGCGTCGGCCTTGGCGCCCTCGGCCTCGAGGGTGGCGAGGTCCTCCTCGAGCTTCTTGGCGCGGTCCTCCACGGAGGTGTCGCGACGCTTCTCGAGGCGCTCGCGCTCCAGGCCGACCTTGTTCTCGAGGGAGTCCTGGTCGCGGTGGCGCGCGTCCTCGTCGACCGAGGTGATCATGTAGGCGGCGAAGTAGATGACCTTCTCGAGGTCCTTCGGCGCCAGGTCGAGGAGGTAGCCCAGGCGCGACGGGACGCCCTTGAAGTACCAGATGTGGGTCACGGGCGCGGCGAGCTCGATGTGGCCCATCCGCTCGCGACGCACCTTGGAGCGGGTGACCTCGACGCCACAGCGCTCGCAGATGATGCCCTTGAAGCGCACGCGCTTGTACTTGCCGCAGTAGCACTCCCAGTCCCGGGTGGGACCGAAGATCTTCTCGCAGAAGAGTCCGTCACGCTCGGGCTTGAGCGTGCGGTAGTTGATGGTCTCCGGCTTCTTGACCTCGCCGTGGCTCCACCCGCGGATTTCGTCCGCGGTGGCCAGGCCGATCTGGATCTGCTCGAAGAAGTTCACGTCCAGCAAGATGTGTTCCTTTGGTTGCTGTTTGAGTCAGTACGCCACTGGGTGGCTTGCCCGTATCGGGGGGACCGAGGGACCCGGGCGGCGCGGACGCCGCCCGGGAGTCACCTCAGACTTCTTCGACGCTGCTCGGCTCGCGCCGCGACAGGTCGATGCCGAGCTCCTCGGCCGCACGGAAGACGTCCTCCTCCGCGTCCTTCAACGCGATGGCGGAGCCGTCCTGCGACAGCACCTCCACGTTGAGGCACAGGGACTGCATCTCCTTGACGAGCACCTTGAACGACTCCGGGATGCCCGAGTCGGGGATGTTCTCGCCCTTGACGATGGCCTCGTAGACCTTCACGCGGCCCGGCACGTCGTCGGACTTGATCGTGAGGAGCTCCTGGAGGGCGTACGCCGCTCCGTAGGCCTCCATCGCCCAGACCTCCATCTCGCCGAACCGCTGGCCACCGAACTGGGCCTTACCACCCAGGGGCTGCTGCGTGATCATCGAGTAGGGGCCGGTCGAGCGGGCGTGGATCTTGTCGTCGACGAGGTGGTGCAGCTTGAGGATGTACATGTAGCCCACGGCGACCGGCTCCGGGAACGGCTCACCCGAGCGACCGTCGAAGAGGGCGGCCTTGCCGTCCTCCTTGACCATCCGCTCACCGTCACGGTTGGGCAGCGTCGCACCGAGCAGGCCGGTGATCTCGTCCTCGCGCGCACCGTCGAACACCGGGGTCGCGACCTTGGTGTTGGGGTCGGCCTTGTCGGCGCCGATCGAGATGAGGCGCTTCTTCCAGTCCGCCTCGCCCTTCTCGCCGGAGAGGTTGAGGTCCCAACCCTGCTTGGCGAGCCAGCCGAGGTGGAGCTCGAGGATCTGGCCGATGTTCATCCGTCGCGGCACACCCAGCGGGTTGAGCACGACGTCGACCGGGGTGCCGTCCTCCATGAACGGCATGTCCTCGACGGGCAGGATCTTGGCGATGACGCCCTTGTTGCCGTGGCGTCCGGCGAGCTTGTCGCCGACCGAGATCTTGCGCTTCTGGGCGACGTAGACCCGGACCAGCTGGTTGACGCCGGGGGGAAGGTCGTCGCCCTCCTCGCGGTCGAAGACGCGGACGCCGATGACCGTGCCGGACTCACCGTGGGGCACCTTCATCGAGGTGTCGCGCACCTCGCGCGCCTTCTCACCGAAGATCGCGCGGAGCAGGCGCTCCTCGGGGGTGAGCTCGGTCTCGCCCTTGGGCGTGACCTTGCCGACCAGGATGTCACCGGTGGTGACCTCGGCGCCGATGCGGATGATGCCGCGCTCGTCGAGGTCGGCCAGGCCCTCCTCGGAGACGTTGGGGATGTCCCGCGTGATCTCCTCGGGGCCGAGCTTGGTGTCGCGGGCGTCGACCTCGTGCTCCTCGATGTGGATCGAGGTGAGGACGTCCTCCTGCACCAGGCGCTGGCTGAGGATGATCGCGTCCTCGTAGTTGTGGCCCTGCCACGGCATGAAGGCGACGAGCAGGTTGGTGCCCAGCGCCATCTCGGCGTCGTCGGTGCAGGGACCGTCGGCGATCGGCGTGCCGACCTCGAGGCGGTCGCCGGCCTTCACCAGCGGGCGCTGGTTGATGCAGGTGCCCTGGTTGGAGCGCTTGAACTTCGCCAGGCGGTAGGTCTGGTAGGTGCCGTCGTCGTTCATCGTCTCGATGGCGTCGGCGGAGACCTCCTTCACCACTCCGGCGTTGTCGGCGACGACGACGTCACCGGCGTCGACGGCGGCGCGGTACTCCATGCCGGTGCCGACGAGCGGGCTGTCGCTGACGACCAGCGGGACGGCCTGACGCTGCATGTTGGCGCCCATGAGCGCGCGGTTGGCGTCGTCGTGCTCGAGGAACGGGATCAGGGCCGTCGCGACCGACACCATCTGGCGCGGCGAGACGTCCATGTAGTCGACCTCTTCGGCGAGGATCGCGTCGACCTCACCCTTCTGCTGGCGCACCAGCACGCGGTCCTCGACGAACTTCATCTTCGCGTCGAGCGGCGCGTTGGCCTGGGCGATGACGTAGCGGTCCTCGTCGTCGGCGGTGAGGTAGTCGATCTCGTCGGTGACGACACCCTTGACCACGCGGCGGTAGGGGGTCTCGACGAAGCCGAACGGGTTGATCCGCCCGTAGGACGCGAGCGAGCCGATCAGGCCGATGTTGGGGCCTTCCGGGGTCTCGATCGGGCACATGCGGCCGTAGTGCGACGGGTGGACGTCACGGACCTCCATGCCGGCGCGGTCACGGGACAGACCACCGGGACCGAGCGCGGACAGGCGACGCTTGTGCGTCAGGCCCGCGATCGGGTTGGTCTGGTCCATGAACTGGCTCAGCTGGGAGGTGCCGAAGAACTCCTTCAGCGCCGCCACGACGGGACGGATGTTGATCAGGGACTGCGGCGTGATGGCCTCGACGTCCTGGGTCGTCATCCGCTCGCGGACCACGCGCTCCATGCGGGCCAGGCCCGTGCGGAGCTGGTTCTGGATGAGCTCGCCGACCGTGCGCATGCGGCGGTTGCCGAAGTGGTCGATGTCGTCGGCCTGGACCTTGACGGGGCTGCCGTCGGGGCCCTCCACCACGGTGCCCGTGGCGTCGAGCAGGTCGGGCGCCTCGACGGTGTCACCCGCGGCGTGCAGCTGCACGACGTAGCGGATGGCGGCCACGACGTCGTCGATGGTCAGCGTCTGCTGGTCGAAGGCCTCGTGGAGACCGAGCTTCTTGTTGATCTTGTAGCGGCCGACCTTCGCCAGGTCGTAGCGCTTGCCGTTGAAGTAGTAGTTGTTCAGCAGCGTCTGCGCAGCCTCGGCCGTCGGCGGCTCGCCGGGACGGAGCTTGCGGTAGATGTCGAGGAGCGCGAGGCGGGTGACCTCGTCGTTGATCTGCTCGGCGGTGGGGGCCTCGCCGCGCGCCTTCTTGGCCAGGTCCTCCTGGACGACCTCGTAGCGGACGCTGTCCTTCTCGAGCGTCAGCATCATCGACTCGTACTGGCCGAACTCCTCGCGGATCTGCTCGGTGGTCCAGCCGAGCGCCTTGAGCAGCACGGTGACGTTCTGCTTGCGCTTGCGGTCGAGGCGTACGCCGACCAGGTCGCGCTTGTCGATCTCGAACTCCAGCCACGCGCCACGGCTCGGGATGAGCTTGGCGGTGTAGATGTCCTTGTCCGAGGTCTTGTCCGGGGACGACTCGAAGTAGACGCCGGGCGAGCGCACGAGCTGCGAGACGACGACACGCTCGGTGCCGTTGATGATGAAGGTGCCCTTCTTGGTCATCATGGGGAAGTCGCCCATGAAGACCGTCTGGCCCTTGATCTCACCGGTCTCGTGGTTCATGAACTCGGCCGAGACGTAGAGGGGCCGGGAGTAGGTGAAGTCCTTCTCCTTGCACTCCTCCTCGGTGTACTTCTCGTCGAGGAAGACGGGGTTGTCGAACGACAGCATCATCGTCTCGGAGAAGTCCTCGATCGGGGAGATCTCCTCGAAGATCTCCTGCAGACCGGTCTTCTCGGAGACGTCCTCGCCGGCGGCCCGACGGGCTGCCACCTCGTCCTCCCAGCGCTCTCCGCCGACCAGCCAGTCGAAGCTGCTCGTCTGGAGCGAGATGAGGGGGGGAACCTCGAGAGGTTCGGCGATCTTTGCGAAAGAGATGCGACGGTGGTTACCAGCGGAGCTGCGCGCGGCCAAGAGGTGTCCTCACAAATGAGCATTGATCGGCGCCGCCGACCACCGCTAACGCCGTCCGGAGGGCGTTGGGCATCTGAGGGCAGGCGCAAAGCAACACGATAGCGCACATGCGGACACGCCTCAAACGCGGGGTCAAATCCTGGAAGGAAAACGCCGCGCGTTGCGGATGACTATGAACTCCCGCGGCCCCCGGGTCAAGCAGGACACACCTTTTGGGCAGGTGGCGGACGCTGCCGGGCTCAGCCCTGGACGGGCGAGGTGAGCATGTCGTCGACCAGCCACTCGCCGTCGACGAGCTGCATCGACAGCGTGACCTGGTCCTTGTAGACGACCGGCTCGGCGCTGAGCTTGTTGGTCGTCGGCCGGTCCACGAAGACCAGCACCTGCACGCGGTCGGCGGATGCCCGGACGATCCCGGACGCCACCACGGAGGCGGTGACCTTGGTCTGCGTCTCCGGCGCGTTCTCCTCCAGCACCGCGAAGAGCTCGTCGTACTGGCGGCGGTAGGAGCCCGTCATCAGCGCCTGCGCGGCCCGCTGGTCCTCCTCGAGGGTCTGGTAGTCGTAGGAGAGCACCGGCACGACCGCCCGCTCCGCGGCGACCTGCGCCTCGCGTGCGGCCGAGTCGTCTCCCCCGGCGTCGCCGCTGACCCACATCCAGGTGGTGGCCGCGACCAGCCCGGCGGCCAGGAGGCCCAGCCCGAGCAGCAGCCAGCCCGGGACGCCACTGCGTCCGCCCTCACGCGCCTGTCCCCCGGAGCGGAGCCTGAGCAGCCGGGTCCTCCTGCGCTCGGCGTCGAGGTCCGTCAGGCCCTGGATCGGTCCGGTCGCCGTGGCGGGCGCCGGGGCGTCCTCCTCGAGCAGCGGGGACGAGTCGTCGTCCTCGACCTCCGGGTGCTCCAGGTCGTACGCCGCCCGCGCGTCGGCGTCGAGCAGGACCCGGGCGGCCCGGTTGAGCGCGTCGAAGCGGCGGTCGCCGGGCTCGAGGTCGGCGATCTGGGACTTCCAGGCGACGCGGATCTCGTCGGCCGAGGCGTCGCGCCGGACGCCGAGGACGTCGTACCAGGTGGGTGCGTCGCTCACGGCGTGCTCCCCTCGGTCGGCTGCGGTGCGCCCTCGTCGTCGGCACCGGTGACCGGCGAGAAGTCGTCGACGAGCCACTTCCCGTCGATGACGACCAGGTCGACGAGGAAGCGGAACGGCAGCGGCTCCTGGTCGATCGTCGTGGCCTTCGTGCCCTTCCCCTGCTCGTAGCTGTCGGTGAACGCGCCGGCCACCAGGACCCGCGCGGAGTCGTCGTCGATGGACGACACGGCGGTCGCGAAGACGTCGGCGGTGCGGGTGATGCCGGCCTGCGCGACGAGCTGCTCGGCCGTCGAGACCTCCTTGTCGAAGTCCGCGGCGAACTTCGGCGTGATCACCTCGCGCACCTGGTCGCGGTACTCCGGCATCTGCCCGGAGCCGTCGACCATGTCGGGGCTGTAGGTCCCGAGGCGCTTCACGAACTGGTCGGTCAGGCTCATCGCCTGCTCGCGCTCGTCGGGGAGGTCGAGGCCGCCGTCGGCCGATGCGCGGCCGGCCACCGACATCCACACCAGGAGCGCGACGCAGACGGCCACGACCAGCGCCAGCACGGAGGCGATCGCGAGCCGGACCCGGGGAGTCAGGACGGTGGTCCGTCCCGCGTCAGCAGGGGCTGGAGGTAGAGCCACTTCCACGTCTCCTCTCCGAGACTGCGGGGGGCAACGCTACCGCTGCGCTCGAGGCGGGCGACCTCGGCAGGGTCGGAGGTCACCGTGCCGGTGTCGGGGTCGTAGGCGAAGTCCGCCGGGCCCCAGCCGGTGGCCGGACGGGGCGCCTGGATGTTCTGCGCGCCACGCGCGTTGGACTTCGACGCCGGCTCGGTGCAGCGCGTGTCCTCCTTCATCGGCCGGTCGGCGAGGTCGAGCGGCGAGCGCCGGTCGGTGCCCTCGTAGCCCCCGTGGCACACCGCCGGGTCCTGGGTCAGGATCAGGCCGAAGTGGGCGTCGTAGAGACCGGTGCCGGGCGACTTGGCGACGACCGTGTAGCCGCCCTCCACCACGTAGGGGTAGATCACGAGCAGCTGCTCGATGCCGTCGAGGTGCTTGACGACGACCTCGCCGGTGGTGACCAGGTTGTTGATGAGCTCGCCGAGCTCGACCTCGTTGTCCTCGAGGAAGACCCGCAGCTCGTTGGCGCCGAGCGACCCGTTGTCGATGAGCGTGCGCAGGTCCTTGTCGTGGTTGGCCACGGTCGTGGAGAACGTCGACAGGTCGCGTGCGAACCGGCGGAACGCCCGCTCGGAGTCGATCTGCCCGTTGAGCACCGTGTTGCTGTCACGGATCAGGTCGACGGTGACGTCGAAGTTCTGCTGCGCCGTGGCGATGAACGAGCTGCTGCTGTCGAGGATCGTCTGCAGGTCGTCGCCCGCCCCGTTGAAGGCCAGCCCGAACTCGGAGGTGACCGTGCGGAGGTCGTCCTGGTCGACGCTGCGCACCGTCTCGTCGAGGTGGGTCAGCAGGGTGTCGGTGGCGATCGGGACCGCGGTGCGGTCGCGGGCGATCTCGGAGTCGTTGCGCAGGAAGGGGCCCTTGTCGCTCTGCGGCTGCAGCTCGACGTACTGCTCGCCGACGGCGGAGCGGTTGCCGACGAGGGCCTTCGCGTCGGCCGGGATGTCGTCGAACTCGTTGTCGATGTCGAGCACGATGTCGACGCCGTCCCTGGTCAGCTCGAGCCGGTCGACCGCGCCGACCCGCACCCCGCGGTAGGACACCTCGGCGCCGGCGAAGGCGCCACCGGAGTCGGCGAAGTGCGCCACGACGGTGTAGCTCTGGTCGACGAAGACCCGGTCGAGCCGCGCGTAGCGGGCACCGACGAAGCTGACGCCGATGAGCGTGATGAGGGCGAAGACCAGCAGCTGCACCTTGGTCCGACGGGTGATCATCGCTGCACCACCCCGGGGATGAGGAGGCTCACGAGCGCCGGGTCGTAGGCCTCGGTGAGCTCGCGGACGGTGGGCCCACGCCGACGCGGACCCGGTGGTGTCGTGTCGTAGGTCCCTGGTCGGTTCAACCCGAGCGTCGGCAGGCTCGGCAGGAGCGTGGGCAGCGTGATCGTCGGCAGCGGCGGCAGCGACGTCGGGATGCTCGGCGTCGGGAGCGGCAGGGTGGGCGTGCCGTTGCCGCCGCAGAGGCCCGGCACCGGGAACTGCTTGCAGACCACCGAGATGACCGAGCCGGGCAGCCCGATGCACGCGGTGACGTCGCCGCGTCGCAGGCCCTCGAGGCAGTCGTTGATCGCGTCGAGCGCGTCCTGGCAGAGCTTGCTCGTGTCGGGCAGCGGCCCGTCCTGCGGCAGCGCGCTGAGCGGGATGCAGGCCTCGGTGGGCAGCGTGGTCGGGATGGTCGTCGGGAGGGCGGTGAGGTCGATGTCGAGGGTGATCGACAGGTTGGTGTAGTCACCCATGTGCAGGTTGCGGGCGACCTGCGGGTCGCGCCCGACCACCTCGTCGACGAAGGGGTAGGTCAGGAAGACGTTGAAGGCGTTGGTGAAGTCGTCGCCGGAGGCCGCGAGCTGCGTCAGCACCGGGTCGAGCCGCTGCAGCGAGGTGATCGTGGCGTCCTTGGAGCGCTGGATCACGTCGACGGCGACCGACGACAGCTGGTCGAGCGCGGTCAGCATCTCGACGAGGTCGTCGCGCTGGCGGTTGATCGAGTCGAGGGCGCTGGGCAGCTCCTCGAGGGCCTTGTCGATCGTCGGGAGCTGCTTCTCGGCGGCGAGGGCGAGCCGGTTGAGCGACTCGATCGCGGCGACGATGTCCTCCTTGTTCTCGTCGAGCTGGCCGGTGAAGACGCGCAGCTGCTCGAGCACGGACCGCGCGGAGTCCTCGCGGCCGTCGAGGGCGAGGTTGAGCTCCTGGGTGATCGTCTTGAGCTGGGCCACGCCGCCGCCGTTGAGCAGCAGGCTCAGGGCACCGAGCACCTCCTCGACCTCCGGGTTGCGGCCGGCGCGGTCGATCGGGATCTTGTCGCCGTCGGCGAGCGCGTTGGGGCTGGCGCCCTGCTCCGGGGCGCTGAGCTCCACGAACTTCTCGCCGAGCAGGCTGGTCTGGCGCAGCTCGGCGACCGCGTTGTCGGGCAGCTCGACGTCGCGGCGCAGCTGGAGGGTCACCAGGGCCTGGTAGCCCTGCAGGTCGATGGCGGTCACCTTGCCGACGCTGACGTCGTTGACCTTGACGGTCGACTGGGGCACGAGGTCGAGGACGTCGGCGAACTCGACCTTGATCGTGATCGGGTCGTCGCCGACGTCGGGGCCGCCGGGGAGCGGCAGCGAGTAGACGCTGGCGTCGCAGGCCGACATGAACATGGCCGCGAGCACCGCGAGGACGAGTGCCTTCCAGCGCATCATCGCGACACCTCCGTGTCCGCCCGGGTGTCCGGCTCGACGAGGCCACCCAGGGTCGGGTCGAAGACGTCCTGCGCCGGGAGCACGTCGGGCCTGCCCAGCGCACCGGGTCGGTTCTTGGGGAGCAGGTTGGTGATGGTGTTGCAGACCTGGCCCGACCGCTCGACCTGGCTCACGAAGCCGCACAGCAGTGCCGCGGGGTCGTACTGGATCTGGTTGATCGCCTCGCCGAGGTTGGCGCGGGTGTCGAGCGTGCCGGCCTGCGGGTTGTAGGTCAGGCCGAGGTTGTTGAGGGCCGCCGGGGCGACGTGCAGGATCTCGTCGAGGGAGTCGCGCTGGCGCACGAGCACCTTCGAGACCCGGTTGAGCCCGGAGATGTTGCGGCTCAGCGAGTCCTTGTTGTCCTCGACGAAGGTCTTGACGTCGGTCAGCGCGGTCGAGAGGTTCTTCGTCGCGGCGACCAGCTCCTGGCGCTCGCCCGCGAGCATCGTCGAGACGTCGGCGAGGGACTGGTTGAACTGGCGCACCGTCTGGTCGTTGTCCGCCAGGGTCTTCATGAAGCCCTCCAGCGCCCCGACCGAGCCGAAGAGCTCCTCCTTGTTGCCCGCGAGGGTCGCGCTGAGCCGGGAGAAGTCCTTGATGGTCTGGCGGAACGTCGTGCCCTGGCCGCCGAAGTTGTCGGCCGTCACGGAGAGCAGGTCGGACAGCGCGCCCGACTTGTTGGCGCCGCGGGGGCCGAGCGCCACGTTGAGCCGGTCGAGGCTGTCGTAGATCTCGTCGAGCTCGAGCGGCTCCGAGGTCTGGTCGACGCTGAGCTCGGCGCCGTCGGTGAGGACCTTGCCGCTGCCGGAGTAGGCCGGCGTCAGCTGGACGTAGCGGTCGCCCACCAGCGACGGCGCGATGATCACGGCCTTGGCGTCGGCCGGCAGCCTGACGTCGTCGTCGTACGTCATCGTCACCGTCACGTCGGTGCCGGTCGGCTCGACGGTGGTGACCGTGCCGACCGCTACGCCGAGCACGCGGACGTCGCTGCCCTCGTAGACCGAGATCGCACGCGGGAAGTGCGCGACGACCGTCCGGCCGGTGTCGCCGCCGAAGACGGTGACGGCGGCCGCCACGACGAAGGCGAGCACGATCAGGGGGACGAGGAGGCGCTTCACGAGGTCCATGGGTCAGCCCACCTGCGGAACGGGAGGGAAGTTGGCGATCCAGGTGTCGAACCACGGACCGGTGCCGAGCGTGTTGGCGAAGACGCGGTAGAACGGCGCCATCAGCCGCAGGCTGCTGTCGAGGTTGTCCTCGTTCTTGTTGAGGACCGCCACGACGTTCTCGAGGTGCGCGAGAGCCGGAGCCAGGTCCTCGCGCGAGTCGCGGATCAGCCCGGACAGCTCCTTCGACAGGGTCGTGGTCGACACCAGGAGCTGGTGCACGGCGTCGCGGCGGGCGACCAGCGCGCGGAACAGCACGTCGCTGTCCTCCATGAGCTTGATGATGTCCTGGTCGCGCTCGTCGAGGACGGTGGAGACGCGACGGAGGTTCACGAGGAGGGTGTTGAGCTGCTGGTCCTTCTCGGCGATGTTGGCCGAGAGCCGGCTCAGTCCCGACAGCGCGCCGCGGAACTCCTCGGGAGTGTTGCGGGTGAGGTCGGCGAGGGTGGTGAGCGACTCGGCGAGCTGGTCGGTGTCGATCTGCTCGGACGTGGACGCCAGTCCCTCGAAGGCCTCGACGACGTCGAAGGGCGAGGTGGTCCGCGCGGCGGGGATCGTGCCGTCCTCGGGGAGCTGACCGTCGCCGGCCGGCTCGAGGGCGAGGAACATCGCACCGAGGATGGTCTTCACCTTGATCGCGGCACGGGTGTCCGTGCCGAAGTCGGCGGTGTCCTCGACCTTGAAGCTCACCTTCACCTGGCCGTCGTCGAGCTCGATCGAGTCGACCTTGCCGACGCGGACGCCGGCGATCCGGACCTCGTCGTTGACCTTGAGGCCACCGGCCTCGGTGAACATCGCGTGGTAGGTGTCGCCGCCGCCGATGATCGGCAGGTCGTCGGCGCGCAGGGCGCCCACGAGCAGCGTCGCCAGCACGACGAGGCTCACGGCACCCACGATGACCGGGTTGCGCTCACGGAAGGGTTTCATCCGAGATCACACCGATCCGAGCCGGTCTCGTACTTCACCGGGAGCGAGATGTTCTGGGGCAGGTTGACCCGGCCCTGGAACTCGCAGAGGTAGAAGTTGAAGAAGGAGCCGTAGATCGCGGTGCGGCCGATCTTGTCGAGCTTGATCGGCAGGACCTGCAGGGCCCGGTCGAGCTCGGCCTTGTTCTTGTCGATGTTGCCCGCGACGGCGCGCAGCTCCTTGATGTCCTTGACGAAGGGCTCGCGGATGCCGTCGATCAGCGACGCGGTCTCCACCGAGAGGGTCGGACACGTCCTCGAGCGAGCCGAGGATCGCGTTGCGGTCCTGCTTCAGGCCGCCGACCAGCGTGCGGAAGGACTGGATGAGCCGGGTGAGCTGCTTGTCGCGGTCGGCCACGTGGTCGAGCACGAGGGACAGGTTGTCGATGAGCTGGCCGATCACCTCGTCGCGGTCGGCCAGCGTGGAGGTGACCGAGGCGGTGTGCGCGAGCAGCCCCTCGAGCGTGCCGCCCTCGCCCTGGAAGACCTGGATCAGCTCGAAGGACAGCTGGTTGACGTCCTCCGGCGACAGCGCCTGGAAGAGCGGCTTGAAGCCGTTGAACAGCACGGTCAGGTCGAGCGCCGGACGCGTGCGCGACACCGGGATCGTCGTGCCGGCCGGCAGGCGCTGGGTGTCGCCGACCTCCTGGGTCAGCGAGATGTAGCGCTGGCCGACGAGGTTGCGGTAGCGGATGGAGGCGAAGGTGCCGCCGTTGACCGAGGTGCGCTGGTCGACGGTGAAGCTCACCAGCGCGCGGGTGCGGTCGATGATCTCGACCTCGTCGACGGTGCCGACGCGGACGCCGGCGACCCGGATGTCGTCGCCCTTGTTGACCCCGGTGGCGTCGGTGAACTCGGCCTTGTACTCGCGCGAGTCGCCGAAGCTGAGGTTGCCGATGGTGACCACGAGGACCGCGGTGGCGAGCGAGGTGACCACGACGAAGACCAGGAGCTTCACCAGGTCGACGGAGGTCTTCTTGTCCAGCACGGGGCTCATCGCAGCGACACCTCCGCCCCGCGCGCCATCGGACCGACGAGCAGCACGCCCAGGTCGGGTACGTCGTCCGAGCCGACGCCGAGCCCGGGCGCGAGCAGCGCCTTGAGCAGGGCCGACTCGTCCCGCCCGCCGGCGTAGCCCGCGGCGGTGCCGGACCAGCCGGGCCCGACCCGGCTGGTGCCCTTGCCGGTGGGCTCGTTGACGCCGTCGACGAAGTCGGGCTGGTCGGGGAAGGGGTTGGCCTGGTTGAAGGGCGGGTTGGGCAGGGTCCCGCAGTAGGGGCCGTTCTTGGCGCCGTAGACCGGGACGTCCTGCGGCCCGTAGCCGCGCGGCTGGTTGGGCAGCGTCTCCAGCACGATGTGCAGCGTGAAGCCGCGGAACGCCTCGGCCTGGAGCTTGCCGGCGCCGACGATGCCGCCGAGCAGGCAGGGGTACTCGGGGGCGTACTTCGCGAGGACCTCGAGCTGGGCGGAGCCGAGCTCGCCGAGCCGGACGAGGTTGTCGCCGTTGGCGCGGGTGAACCGCTCGGTGACGGCGGAGAGCTTCGTGACGTCGTTGAAGAGCGCCTTGAGCTTGTCCTCGCGGTCCTCGAGCGTGGTCGTGGTGGTGATCGTGTTGCGCAGGATCGTCGCGACCTCGGGCAGCACGTCGGCGTAGGTGTCGGAGACCCGGGCGGTCAGCCGCAGGTCCTCGACGAGCGCCGGGCAGCTCGGGGTTGAAGCGGGTGAGGTAGTCGTCGAGCGTCTCGATGGTCTCGCCGACCTGCTCGCCGCGGCCCTCGAGCGCGGTCGCGACGGCGTTGAGCGTGGTGTTGAGGTCGGCCGGCTGCACCGCGCGCAGCAGCGGGTAGAGGTCGCTGAGGACCTGCTCGACCTCGATCGAGAGGTTGGTCCGCTCGATCACGTCGCCGGCCCGGATCGGCCGGGCCGAGGAGCCGCCCTGCGGCGGGATCAGCGACACGAACTTCTCGCCGAAGAGCGTCTTGGGCAGGATCGAGGCGGTGACGTCCTCCGGGATGTCGGTGGTGCGGTCCTGGTAGAGCCCGAGGGTGATGTCGGCGCCGTCGGCGGTCGGCTCGTAGTCGAGCACCTCGCCGACGATGACGCCCCGGATCTTGACGTCGGCGCGCTGGGGCAGCTGCAGCCCGATCCTGGAGGCCTTGACGGTCACCTCGTCGTAGTCGCTGAACTTGTTGGTGAACACGCCGTAGGTGGCCCACACCGACGGCGAGCATGAGGGCCAGGAAGACCACACCGAGTGCCTTGAGCTTCATCGTCCGCTCACCCCGCCAGCCGCACGGTGGTCGAGGCGCCCCAGATGGCCATGGACAGCAGCAGGTCGATCACGTTGATGGCCACGATGCTGGTGCGCACGGCGCGGCCCACGGCGACGCCCACGCCGGCGGGACCGCCGGAGGCGTTGTAGCCGTGGTAGCAGTGGATGAGGATCACGGTGACGGCGAAGACCAGCACCTTGCCGAAGGACCAGAGCACGTCGCCCGGTGGCAGGAACGCGTTGAAGTAGTGGTCGTAGGTGCCCGAGGACTGGCCGTAGAACTGGGTCACCACGAGCCGGCTCGCGAAGTAGCGACGACAGCAGGCCGACGACGTACAGCGGGATGATCGCGATCAGGCCGCCGACGACGCGGGTGGCGACGAGGAAGGGCATCGACGGGATCGCCATCACCTCGAGGGCGTCGACCTCCTCGGAGATGCGCATGGCGCCGAGCTGGGCGGTGAAGCCGCAGCCGACGGTGGCGGCCAGCGCGATGCCGGCGACCAGCGGGGCGATCTCGCGGGTGTTGAAGTAGGCGGAGACGAAGCCGGAGAAGGCGGCCGTGCCGAGCTGGTTGAGCGCGGCGTAGCCGGACAGGCCGACCTGGGCGCCGGTGAAGAAGGTCATGCCGATGATCACGCCGACGGTGCCGCCGATGACGGCGAGCGCGCCGGTGCCGAGGGTGACCTCGGCGAGGATCCGCAGGATCTCGCGCGGGTAGCGGGTGACCGAGCGCGGGATCGGCCTTGAGCACGCCGAGGTGGAAGGCGAGCTGCCCGCCGAGGGTCTCGAGCGAGGCGAGGGGCTTGAGGAGCCATCGTCAGTCCTCCCTTCGGCGGGACGATCTGGAGGTAGATCAGGCTCAGCACGAAGTTGGCGACGAAGAGCAGCAGGAACGTGATGACCACCGACTCGTTGACCGCGTCGCCCACGCCCTTCGGCCCGCCGTTGGCGTTCATGCCCTTGTAGGACGCGACGATCGCGGCGATGAGGCCGAAGACGAGCGCCTTGATCAGGCCGATCCAGAGGTCGGGCAGCTGCGCGAGCGCGGTGAAGCTGGCGAGGTAGGCACCGGGGGTGCCGTCCTGCAGGATCACGTTGAAGACGTAGCCGCCGGTCACGCCGACGACGCTGACCATGCCGTTGAGGAAGAACGCGACGAGCATGCAGGCCAGCACGCGCGGGACCACGAGGCGCTGGATCGGGTCGATGCCCAGCACCATCATCGCGTCGAGCTCCTCGCGGATCTTGCGCGCGCCGAGGTCGGCGGCGATCGCCGAGCCGCCGGCGCCGGCGATCAGCAGGGCCGTGCCGATCGGCGCGGCCTGCTGGATCACCGCGAGCACCGAGGCGGAGCCGGTGAAGGACTGGGCGCCGAACTGCTTGATCAGCCCACCGACCTGGAGCGCGATGACCGCGCCGAACGGGATGGCGACCAGCGCGGTCGGGACGATCGTGACCGAGGCGATGAACCACGCCTGCTGGATGAACTCGCGCAGCTGGAACGGACGCCGGAAGAGCGCCCGGAGCACGTCGAGGGCGAAGGCGAAGAGGTTGCCTGCGACCGCGACGGGCGCGAGGGCGCGCGAGGACAGGGAGGTGGCCACGGGGCGTCAGGCTCCCGGTGCCAGGCCGGCGTTGGCGGACTCGAAGGAACCGGGGGGCGGGGTGACGCCGTGCTCCCTGCACCACTCCCCCGGCGGGCGCTGGCTGCGTCGCGGGATGCCGTTGGACGGCTCCTGCTGGAGCGGGATCGGCGGCAGCGGGGGCAGCTCCTGGCCCTCCTCGGCCGCGAGCTCGTCGGCGTCCTTCTCCTCCGACATGCCGATCGGGCCCGACCCGCTGCGCGTTGAGGAACTGGCGCACGACCGGCTCCTCCGAGCTCAGCAGCTGCTCGCGCGGGCCGAACATCGCCAGGTGGCGGTGGTAGAGCAGGCCGATGTTGTCGGGCACCGTCCGCGCGGTGTTGATGTCGTGGGTGACGATCAGGAACGTCGCGTCGATCTGGGCGTTGAGGTCGACGATGAGCTGGTTGAGGAAGGCCGTGCGCACCGGGTCGAGGCCGGAGTCGGGCTCGTCGAAGAGCACGATCTCGGGGTCGAGCACCAGCGCGCGCGCCAGGCCGGCGCGCTTGCGCATGCCGCCGGAGATCTCGCCGGGGAGCTTGTCCTCGGAGCCGAGCAGGCCGACGAGGTCCATCTTCTCCATCACGATGGCGCGGACCTCGGACTCGGACTTCTTGGTGTGCTCGCGCAGCGGGAAGGCGACGTTGTCGTAGAGGTTCATCGAGCCGAACATCGCGCCGTCCTGGAACAGCACGCCGAACAGCTTGCGGATCTCGTAGAGGTCGCGCTCGGAGCAGCTCGCGATGTCGGTGCCCTCGATGATGATCGAGCCCTTGTCGGGCTTGAGCAGCCCGATCAGGGTCTTGAGGAAGACCGACTTGCCCGTGCCCGAGGGGCCGAGCATCACGCAGATCTCGCCGGCGGGGACGGTCAGGGTCACGTCGCCCCAGATGAGCTGCTTGCCGAACGACTTGGAGAGGTCGTTGACCTTGATCTCGACACCCATGTACGCCGACCCCTTCCTCCCCGTGCCGCTGCCGCTACTCCTCGGTAGTCCAACGGCGGATGCGCGCGAGAGGTTACGCCTGCGGAGACGTCGTCACGAGACGTGCGGTCGCCGTCGCGCGCACCTGGCCGAGCGTGGCGACCGACATCCTGCGCGCCGAGGATGTGCTCGCTCACCGCTGACCGATGGGCCGAGCGAGGTGCCGGACGGGCTCAGCCCTGCGCGGCGCGTCGGATCTCGTCGTTGATCGCCGGGATCACCTCGTGGAGGTCGCCGATGACGGCGTGGGTGGCCTTGGTGACCATCGGTGCGTCGGGGTCGGTGTTGATCGCGAGGATGTTCTTCGCGCTGCTGCACCCGGCCCAGTGCTGGATCGCGCCGCTGATGCCGCACGGGATGTAGAGGTCGGGCGAGATCCGGCTGCCGGTCTGGCCGACCTGCTCGTGGTGCGGGCGCCAGCCGAGCGAGGTGACGACCCGGGAGACGCCGAGCGAGCCGTCGAGGAGGTCGACGAGCTCGAGGATCTCGCCGAAGCCGTCGGCCGAGCCGGCGCCGCGTCCGGCGCCGACGACGACGCGGGCCGACTTCAGCGTGCCGGACAGGTCGGGCTCGGGCTCCTCGCTCGAGACCACGCGGGCGACGAGGTCGGCGTCGGCGACGTCCGGCGTCTCGACCACCAGCTCGCCGGCGCCGGGGGTGTCGGCCGGGGCGGCCTCGACGGCGTGGCCGGCGACCGTGAAGAGGGCGGGGCGCTGGGACAGCTGCATCTCCTCGCGCGCCTGGCCGCCGACGACCTGCCGCGTCACCGTGAACGGCGAGAGGCTGCTGAACGAGACGACGTTGGCGGCCATCGGCAGCCCGGTGCGCGCGCCGACGTGCGCGAGCACCTCGCTGCCGCGCGGCGTGCCGGAGGCCATCACGACGACCGAGCCGGTCTTCTCCCGCACCGCCATCAGGCCGGCGGCCCACGCGGCGCCGGAGTAGGCGTCGTACGCCGGACCGGTGAGGGCGTGGATGCGGCGCACGCCGTGGGCGGCGAGCGCCTTGACCACGTCGTCGCCGGGCGCGCCGACGACGACCGCGTCGATCGGGACGCCGCCGCCCGCGGCGGCGAGGTCGCGCGCGAACGTGATCGCCTCGAGCGAGGTCTCGACGGCCTCGCCCGCGGGCGAGACCTCCACCAGGACGAGGATCATCGGGCCAGCACCCCCAGCTGCTCGAAGAGGTCGACGACCGCCGGCGCTGCCGCCGCACCCTCGCCGAGGATCTCGACGCTCGACGGCGTCGGCGGCGGCAGCACGAGCCGCACGCGGGACGGGCCGACCGGCGCGGCGGTGGGCTCGCGCTCCTCGACCGGCGCCTTCTTGGCCTTCATCCGGCCGGGCACGGTCGGGTAGCGCGGCTCCACGCCGCCCTCGAGGATGGTGACCACCGCCGGGAGCGGCAGCCGGTAGGTCTCGTGGCCGTCGGGGCCGGCGCCGCTCGCGGTCACCTCGCCGTCGGCGACGGACACCGTGCTGACGCCGTTGACGACCGGCCAGCCGAGCTCGTAGGCGAGCCGGATCCCGACCTGGAAGTCGCCGCTGTCGGCGGCGTCGTTGCCGAGCAGGACCAGCTCGTGGGGCGTGCCCGCGGCCTCGTGGTCGCGGACCACGGCGGCGATCTCGCGGGCCACGTCGGCCGGGCCGTAGCCCTGGGAGTCGGCCACCACGTGGGTCGCCGCGGCGCACCCGACGGCGAGCGCGGCGCGCAGCTGCTCGACGGCGTCGGCGTCGCCCAGCGTCATCACGGTGGCCGCGCCACCGCCGGCCGCCGGCGACCTGCACCGCGAGCTCGACCGCGCACTCCTCGTGCGCGCTCATCGTGAAGCCGGCGTAGCGGCCGTCGACGCCCTGGCCGTCCTCGGTGAGGACGACCTCGCCGGACGAGTCGACGACCCGCTTCACGCAGACCAGCGGATTCGTCATCAGCGAATCCGCTCGTTGGTCGGGTCGAGGAGCGGGGTGGCGTCGATCGAGCCGACGGTCACCGGGTAGAGCTCCTCCATGTAGGAGACCGCCAGCTCGTTGCCGATCGTCGCCTGGTCGGGCGGCAGGTAGGCGAGCAGCACGTGCGTGCCGAGCGACGGCGCGGAGCCGGCGCTGGTGACGTAGGGGTGGTGGCCGTGGCCGTCGGTGAGCACGCCGCCGTCGCGGGTCAGGATCGGCTCGCCGCCGAGCATGTAGCGCTTCACCCCGCGACGCCGACGTGTGGTCGTCGACGGTCAGCGTGCAGAGCACCGCCTGCGGCGCGGCCTCGCGCTGCGCGAGGTAGGCCTCCTTGCCGACGAAGTCGGCGGCCTTGACCTTGGGCCGCTGCATGCCGGCCTCGACGATGCTGCGCTCGCCGTCGAGCTCGGCGCCGTAGGCGCGGTAGCCCTTCTCGATGCGGCCCGTGGTGCCGTAGACGCCGATGCCGGCCGGGACCGCACCGTGCGGGGCGCCGGCCTCGAGCAGCGCCTCCCAGAGGTCGGCCGCCTGCGCCATCGGGACGTAGAGCTCCCAGCCGAGCTCGCCGACGTACGAGATGCGCGAGGCCAGGACGGTGATGCCGCCGACGGACGATCTCCCGGCACGACAGGAAGCCGAAGCCCTCGTCGGACACGTCGTCGGAGGTGAGCGAGGAGACGATGTCGCGGGCGCGCGGGCCCCAGATGCCGATCGTGGAGACGTCGTCGGTGAGGTCGGTCAGCGTGGTGGTGCCGCCCTCGGGCAGGTGGCCGGCGAACCAGGCGCGGTCGGCCATGCCGTGGGCGCCGCCGGTGACCACCCGGAAGTGGTCGTCGCCGAGCCGCATCACGGTGAGGTCGGAGCGGAAGCCGCCCTTGGCGTCGAGCACCGGCGTGTAGATCACCTTGCCGACGGCGACGTCGCACTGGGCGACGCACGTGCCCTGGACGACGTCGAGCGCCTCGGGGCCCTCGATGTCGAAGATGCAGAACGCCGACAGGTCGATGACCGCGGCGGCCTCGCGCATCCGGAGGTGCTCGGCGTTGATGATCGGGCTCCACCAGCGCGAGTCCCACTCGTGCTCGCGCGGCATCACGGCGTCGCCGTACTCCTCGAGCGAGGCCGGCGTTGGACTCGTACCAGAACGGTCGCTCCCAGCCGGCGGTCTCGAAGAAGACCGCGCCGAGCTTGGCCTGCGAGTCGTGCATCGGCGAGAGCCGCTGGTCGCGGTCGGACTCGTACTGCTCGGCCGGGTGGATGATGCCGTAGGTCTTGATGAACGACTCGGTGGTGCGCAGCCGGGTGTGCTCGCGGCGCTTCTGGTGGGTGTGGAAGCGGGCGATGTCGCTGTGGTGCAGGTCGATCTCGGAGTGGCCGTGGGTCATCCACTCCGCGACCGCGCGGCCGACGCCGGGGCCCTCCTTGATCCAGACGGCGGCCGCCGTCCAGAGGCCGGCGACCTCGCTCTCGCCGAGGATCGGGTTGCCGTCGCAGGTCAGCGACAGCAGGCCGTTGATGGCGTAGCGGATCTCCGCGCCCTCGGCGCCGAGCAGCTCGGGCATCAGCTCGTAGGCCTGCTCGAGCTGCGGGTCGAAGTCGTCCTCGGTGAAGGGCATCTCGGTCGGCGACAGCTTGGCCTGCTCGATCGAGGGGATGTCCTCGGGCTCGTGGAGGATCGCGCGGTGGGCGTAGGAGCCGACCTCCATGTCGGCGCCGTGCTGGCGCTCGTAGCAGAAGGTGTCCATGTCGCGGACGATCGGGAAGGAGATCTCCCCCTCGCTCTCGGCGAGCTGCGGGCACGGTCCGACGCTGATCATCTGGTGCACGGCGGGGGTCAGCGGGATGCTGATGCCGGCCATGTCGCCGAGCTTGGGGCTCCACACGCCGGCCGCGATGACGACCGTCTTCGGCCTCGATGTCGCCGCCGGTCGTGCGCACGCGGGTGATCCGGCGCGTGCCGTGGGGGCCGTCCTCGGTGTCGAGCCCGTGACCTCGACGGTCGGCACGACGGTGAGCTCGCCGGTCGCCAGGGCGCGCTCGCGCATGATCGTGCCGGCGCGCAGCGAGTCGACGACGCCGACGCCGGGCGTCCAGAACGCGCCGATGAACTGGTCCTCCTCGATGAAGGGGACCTTCTCCTTCACGAAGGCCGGCGAGACGAGCTCGGCCTCGATGCCCCAGGCGCGGGCGCTCGACATGCGGCGCCGCAGCTCCTCCATCCGCTCCTCGGTGCGCGCGATCTCGAAGCCGCCGGACTCGGTGAAGACGCCCATCTCCTTGTACTGCGCGACCGAGTCGAGGGTGATGTCGGTGATCTCGCGGGAGTGGTCGACGGTGAAGATGAAGTTGGACGCGTGACCGGTCGAGCCGCCCGGGTTGGGCAGCGCTCCCTTGTCGATCTGCACCACGTTCTTCCACCCGAGCCGGGTGAGGTGGTGGACGAGGCTGTTGCCGACGATGCCGGCTCCGATGACGACGACGTCGGCGGTCGCGGGGACCTCTGCCATGGGGGTGCCTCCTGGGCCGGGCTGGAATCCAGTGGCGTTGCACATTGCGCAACACGTTGCGCTATGTGCGACAGCGCAAATGTACGCCGCCGCCCCCGAGCACTGTCAAGGAGGCTCGGGGGCGGCGGGCGGGGTCAGCGACGGTCGGCGCCGGGTCAGCGCCGGGACGGGTCGTCGCCGGAGTCGGTGACCTCCTCCGGCTCGGCGCCGTAGGCGGCGAGCGCGACCGTGTGGTGCTCCATCTGGTCGTACTGCTGCGCGTGCAGCACGGCCCGGCGTACGCGCGGCGGCAGCGTCGACTCGTAGGGCTCGGCGCGCAGCGCCTTCATCAGCGAGACGCACATCGCGCAGATGACGAGCATGAACGGCCCCGCCACGATGATCACCAGCGTCTGCAGGGCTCCCAGTCCGCCGGAGAACAGCAGCACGCCGGCCACGGCGCCCTGGGCGACGCCCCAGAAGACGACGAGCCAGCGCATCGGCTCCTCCTTGCCGTGCTGGCTGAGCATGCCCATCACGATCGAGGCCGAGTCGGCACCGGTGATGAAGAAGATCGCCACCAGGAAGACCGCCAGCACGACGGTGATGCTCGCGAGCGGGTACTCGCGCAGCATGGAGAAGAGCGCGCTCTCGCGTGCCCTCGTCCGCGAGCACCGCGCCGAGGTCCTTGGCGCCGGAGAGCTGCAGGTCGAAGGCCGAGCCGGCCAGGATCGAGAACCAGACGAACGACACGACGCTGGGCACCAGGATCACGTAGACGACGAACTGGCGGATCGTGCGGCCCTTGGAGATGCGCGCGATGAACATCCCGACGAACGGCGTCCACGAGATCCACCAGGCCCAGTAGAAGATCGTCCAGGTGTTGAGGAACTCGCTGCTGCCGAAGGCCCCGGTGCGGAACGACATCGTCGGCAGGTGCGTGAGGTAGCCGCCGAGCGACTCGGTGAAGGTGCTGAGGATGAAGACGGTCGGGCCGACGACGAAGAGGAAGAAGACGAGCAGCAGCGCCGCGACCGCGTTGGCGTTGGAGAGGAGCTGGACGCCCTTCTCGACCCCGGTCACCGCAGAGAGCACGAAGCAGAGCGTCAGCACCGCGATGACGCGCGACGGTGAGCCACTTGGAGCTGCCCGCTGCCGAAGACGTCGTCGAGGCCGCCGGTGATCTGCAGGGCACCGAGCCCGAGGGACGTCGCCGAGCCGAACAGCGTGGCGAAGATCGCGATGACGTCGATCGCCTTGCCCGGCGCGCCCGTGGCGTGCCGGCCGAGCAGCGGGCCGAAGGCGCCGGACACGAGGTTGCCGGCGCCCTTGCGGTAGGCGAAGTAGCCGATGGCGAGGCCGATGACGGCGTACATCGACCAGGGGTGGAAGCCCCAGTGGAAGAAGGCGTACTCCATCGCGACGCGCGCGCTGTCCGGCGTGCTGGGGTCGCCGCGACCGGGCGGGATGCTCCCCGCGCTCTCGCTCGTGAGGTAGGTCAGCGGCTCGGCGACGCCCCAGAACATCAGGCCGATGCCCATGCCGGTGGCGAACATCATCGAGACCCAGGAGAACGTCGAGAACTCGGGCTCGGAGTCGTCGGGGCCGAGCTTGATGTTGCCGTAGCGGGTCACGGCGAGGTAGGCCGAGAACAGCAGGAAGAGCGCGCTGACCAGGATGAACAGCCAGCCGAAGGACTTCTCCAGCCAGGCGAGCGCCTCCCCGGTGCCGGTGCCCATGCCCTCGGAGTCGACGGTCCCCCAGAGGAGGAAGGCGACCGCGAGCCCCGCGGCGACGCCGAAGGTCACCTTGTCGAGCGGGAAGTCGCCGTCGCCGGTCGTGCGGGTGGCGGTACGATGCGTGTCGCCGACGGGTTCCTTGATGGCCATCATGCCTACCGATCCCGTTGCGTCATGCGCAACGTAGTGCGTGGCGTGCAACAGGGCGGATACTGCTCCGCCCCCGGGCGAGTGTCAAGGCTCTCCCGGGGGCGGGGCAGGTGGCAAGCAGCCAGCAGCGATCAGCCGAGCCAGGCGTCCACCTTGTCCTGGTTCTCCTCGATCCACTTGCTCGCGGCGTCCTCCGGCGACATGCCGTCGGCGGCGATGTAGCCGGCGACGACGTTCTGGTCCTCGTTGGTCCACTCGAAGTTCTGCACGAGCGACGACGGCCGTGGAGTCGCTGGCCGGCCCAGTCGGTGCCGACGATCTTCTTCAGCTCCGTCTCCGGGTAGTCGCAGGCGACCGTCTGCGGGTCGTCCTGGCAGCCCGTCCTCGTACGGCCGGCAGGGCGACGCGCTGCATCGCGACCTCGGCGTTGAAGTACTGCGGCTCGTACCAGTAGCCGATGACCCACTCCTTGTTCTCCTCGGCCTTGCGGAACGCCTCGATCGAGGCGGCCTCGCAGCCGGAGAAGACGACCTTGAAGTCGAGGTCGAGGTTGCTCACGATCGCCTCGTCGAACTGGACGTAGGACGGGTCGGCCCCGAGGAACTGGCCCTGGCCGCCCGACTCGGACGTGGCGAACTCCTTGGCGTACTTGTTGAGGTTCTACCAGTCGAGGATGTCGGGGTGCTCCTCGGCGAGCCACGGCGGCACGAACCAGCCGATGATGCCGACGTTGCCCTGCGGGCCGAAGTCCTCGGCCGATGCCGTCGCCCTGGTCGGCGAAGAACTTCTTCTCCAGGTCGGGGTGGCCCCAGTCCTCGATCACGACGTCGACCTCGCCGGTGCCGAAGCCCTGCCAGGAGACGTCCTCCTTGAGGTCCTTGTAGTTGACCGTGCAGCCGAGCTGCTGCTCGGCGACCGTGCCGACGACGTAGGCGCTGGCCTGGAAGCCGACCCACGGGTTCACGGCCATGTTGAGGTCGCCGCACTCACCGCCGGACTCGGCGGCCTGCTCCTCGTTGGCCTTGGTCTGCTCGTCGATGGAGCCGCCACCGCCGCAGGCGGAGAGCGCCACGCTGGCGACGACGGCGAGGGCGCCCAGCCGGGCTCCTCGACTTCTGGCAATCCTCATGGTGCTTCTCCTCGCTGGTGCGATGTGGTGGATCGGGTGGTGCGGGAACTCTGGGGGTCTACCGGGGCGGACCGATGGGGAGCCGGACGTTGAAGGCGCGGCGGGTCGTCGGACCGTCGTCGCGGCGCACCTCGGCGGCGGCGCGGGTGATCCGGTCGAGCATCACGCCGAGCAGCACGATGGTCAGGCCGCCGGCGGCGCCCTTGCCCCACTCCTCGCTGCGCGAGATGCCGAGCGCGACGTCGTAGCCGAGCGCGCCGGCGCCGACGAGGCCACCGATGACGACCATGGCCAGGACGTAGAGCAGGCCCTGGTTGGTGGCGAGCACGAGCGAGCCCTTGGCCATCGGCAGCTGGACCTTGGTGATCTCCTGCCACGTGGTCTGCCCGGTCGAGCGACCGGCCTCGATCGTGGTCGGCGACACGGCCTTGACGCCGTCGGCGACGAGCTTGATGGCCGCCGGCGCGGCGTAGACGATGCCGGCCACGATCGCGGTGAAGCGGGAGGGGCCGAAGAGCGCGAGCACCGGGATGAGGTAGACGAAGGGCGGGATGGTCTGGCCGGCGTCGAGCAGCGGGCGGATGCCGAGGTCGACCCGACGGTCGCGGGCCATCCAGACGCCGAAGACCAGGGCCAGGACCATCACCAGCACGGTGCCGACGAGGGCCATGGTGAGGGTGATCATCGCGTCGTGCCACAGGTCGAGGTACCAGATGCCCGCCAGGCAGACCACCGTCGTGATGAGCGCACGCACGCCGCCGAAGACGAGCGCGAGGGCGACGATGCCCAGGCCCGCCAGCCACCACGGCGACTCGGCCAGCAGGTACTGCAGCGGGTTGAGGAAGTACGTCGGTCGATCGTGTCCTTGACCGCACTCGGCGAGTCCGCCGACGAGGTCGACGATGGCGGCCATCGCACGGTCGGCCGCGTCGGCGACCCGGCTGCCGGCGGTGTACTCGGGGAACTCCGCCAGGTTGAGCTGCAGCCGTGAGAGGTAGACGGCCACCAGTGCGGCCACTCCCGTCGCGGCCAGGACGATGCGACGGACGCGGACGTTGCCCCCACCTCCGCGCGCCACCTTCTCGGACCGCTCGCTCGCGGCGGTGGTCGTGCGGTCGAGCATCACGGCCATCACCACGATCAGCACGCCGGGCACGAAGCTGCCGCCGAAGTCGTTGGCTGACGAGGGCGCGCAGGACGGCCTTGCCGAGCCCTGGACCGTTGATGTACGCCGCGATCGTGGCCATCGACAGCGCGGCCAGGGTGGTCTGGTTGAGGCCGACGATGATCGTGCGGCGAGCCATCGGGAGCTGCACCTTGAGCAGCCGCTGCCAGTAGGTCTGGCCGGCGGAGTCGGTGGCCTCGATGGTCGTGGTGGACACCTCGCGGATGCCGAAGCCGCCGATCCGCACGAGCGGCGGGACGGCGTAGATCAGCGTCGCGACCACGGCACCGCCGACGCCGATGCCGAAGAACAGGACGATCGGGACGAGGTAGACGAAGGTCGGCATCGTCTGCATGAAGTCGAGGACGACGGTGATCGCCCTGTTGGCCCGGGCGTTCGTGCCGGCGAGCACGGCCAGCGGAAGTCCGACGAGGAGCGAGATGCCGACGGCCATGCCGGTGACGATGAGGAGGTCGAGCGAGTCCTCCCAGTAGCCGAAGACGCCGAAGGAGAGGAACGACGCCAGGACCAGGAGGGCGATCCGCCAGCTGGCGATCGCGTACCCCACCCACGTGGCGACCGCGACGATGCCGAGCCACCCGATCTCGGGCACCGGGCGCGGGAGGTTGGGCCGCACCAGCAACCGCTGCAACCAGTCGAAGACCGAGCGCAGGAGGTCGGAGATGCCGTTGGTGACCTGCATGACCGGGTTGGTGTCACGGCCCGCGAGCAAGGCGTTGTTGAAGTCGGTCATCGACTGGTGGAGGTCGGTGTGCTCACGACCCGGCAGGGCCAGGGTGTCGGTGCCCTTGGTGAACGACCAGACCGCGATCCAGACGACGACCACCCCCAGCGCCGGGATCCACCGGCTGATGCCCGAGTCCTCGACGACGGGCGGCGGGGCGCCCGGCTCGACCGGTCGCTTCTCGGTGGTGCCGGGCACCTTGTCGTAGTGCACCTCGTTGCGGTTGGCCAGCGGCGGGCCGATGCTCACGACTCCTCCTCGGCCACGACGACGCGCATGATGTCCTCCTCGTCGACGACCCCGACCATCCGGTCGCCGTCCATCACCCGGATCGGGGCGTCGGAGGCGATCGCGGCCCGCGCCGCCTGGCGTACGACCGTGGTGACCGGCAGCTCGGGGCCGTCCATCGACTCACCGGGGCGCGGCTCGCGCATCACCCACTTCAGCGTGAGCACGTGGGCCTTCGGCACCTCGGAGACGAAGTCCTTGACGTAGTCGTCGGCCGGCTGGGCCACCACCTCGTCGGGAGTGCCGATCTGCACGATCTCGCCGTCGCGCAGGATCATGATCCGGTCGCCGAGCTTGAGCGCCTCGGCGAGGTCGTGGGTGATGAAGACCATCGTCTTGCCGAGCTCGCGGTGCAGCCGGATGACCTCGTTCTGCATGTCGCGGCGGATCAGCGGGTCGAGCGCGGAGAACGGCTCGTCGAAGAGCAGCATCTCGGGGTCGCCCGCCAGGGCCCGGGCCAGCCCGACGCGCTGCTGCATGCCGCCGGAGAGCTGGTCGGGGTAGGACTTCTCGTAGCCCTGCAGCCCGACCAGGTCGACGATCTCGGCTGCCTTGGCGCGCCGGTCCTTCTTGCTGACCCCGCGCACCTCGAGGCCGTAGGCGACGTTGTCGATCACCTGGCGGTGCGGCAGCAGGCCGAAGTGCTGGAACACCATCGAGACCTGCTTGCGGCGTACGTCGCGGAGCTGGCCCGCGGAGGCCGAGGTGATGTCCATCCCGTTGAGCGTCACGGTGCCGCTGGTCGGCTCGATGAGCCGCGTCAGCAGGCGGACCAGCGTCGACTTGCCCGACCCGGACAGGCCCATGATCACGAAGACCTCGCCCGGCGCCACGTCGAAGGAGACGTCCTTGACCCCCACCACGCAGTTGGTCTTCTGCTTGAGGTCGGCGCGCGAGAGCTCGGCGTCGGGCGTGCCGATGATCTTGTCGGACCCCTTGCCGAAGATCTTCCAGAGGTTGTTCACCGACAGTGCCGTGGCTGCTGCTGCGTCGCTCATGCCGTCTCCTGGTTGCGCGGGTCGCCGGGTGGGTAGAGCGGGGTGCCGCCGCGGTGGCGGTAGTAGGGCACGTCGGCTGCGGGGAGCGGCGTACGGCCGGCGATGAGGTCGGCGGCCTTCTCGGCGACCATCATCACGGGGGCGTAGATGTTGCCGTTGGTGACGTAGGGGAAGACGGAGGCGTCGACGACCCGGAGGCCCTCGGTGCCGTGGACCGACATGGTCGACGGGTCGACGACCGACATCTCGTCGGTGCCCATCCGCGCCGTGCACGAGGGGTGGAGCGCGGTCTCGGCGTCCTTGCGGACCCAGTCGAGGATCTCCTCGTCGGTGTCCACCGAGGGTCCGGGCGAGATCTCGCCGCCGTTGAAGGGCGCGAACGCCGGCTGGTTGAGGATGTCGCGCGCGACCCGCACCGCCTCGACCCACTCCTTGCGGTCGGTCTCGGTGGACAGGTAGTTGAAGAGCATCCTCGGCTTCTGCCGCGGGTCGGTCGAGGCGATGCGCACCCAGCCGCGGGTGTCGGCGTACATCGGGCCGATGTGGACCTGGTAGCCGTGGGCGTACTTGTCCTGCCCCTCGGGCGCGGATCCGTCGTAGCGGATCGCGATCGGCAGGAAGTGGAACATCAGGTTGGGCCAGTCGACGTCCTCGTTGGAGCGGCAGAAGCCGCCGCCCTCGAAGTGGTTGGACGCGGCCGTGCCCGTCCGCCTGAGCAGCCACTCGAGGCCGATGAAGGGGCGGTTGCGCCACTTGAGGCCCTCGACGATCGAGACCGGCTGCAGCGAGGAGTACTGGATGTAGACCTCGAGGTGGTCCTGGAGGTTCTCGCCCACCCCCGGCAGGTCGTGCACCATCTCCACGCCGAGCGGGCGCAGGTGCTCGGCGTTGCCGATGCCGGAGAGCTGGAGCAGCTGGGGCGTGTTGATCGCCCCGCCGCACAGGATCACCTCGCCGGCGTGGACGGTCTCGTGCTTGCGGCCGGCCCGGAGGTAGTCGACGCCGACCGCCCGGGTGCCGTCGAAGCGCACCTTGGTGGCGTGGGCGAAGGTCTCGACCGTCAGGTTCTTGCGACCCATCACCGGGTGCAGGTAGGCGCGGGCGGCGGACATCCGCACGCCCTTGACGATGTTGCGGTCGAAGCGGCCGAAGCCCTCCTGGCGGTAGCCGTTGACGTCGTCGGTGAGCGGGTAGCCCGCCTGCTGCGCGGACTCGAAGAAGGCGCTGAAGAGCGGGTTGGTCGCCGGGCTGCGCTCGAGCGTCAGGGGCCCGGAGCCACCGCGCCAGGCGTCGGCGCCGACCTGCCCGTCGGGGAGGATCAGCGACTCCATCCGCTTGAAGTAGGGCAGGCAGTGGCGGTAGTCCCACGCCTCCATGCCCGGGTCGGCGGCCCAGCGCTCGTAGTCCATCGGGTTGCCGCGCTGGAAGATCATCCCGTTGATCGAGGACGACCCGCCGAGCACCTTGCCGCGGGCGTGGTAGACCCGGCGGCCGTTCATCGCCGGCTCCGGCTCGCTCTCGTACTTCCAGTCGTAGAGCGAGTTGCCGATCGGGAACGGCAGCGCCGCAGGTGCGTGGATGAGCGGGTCGAAGCGGTCGGTGCGACCCGCCTCGAGGACCAGCACCGAGACCGACGGATCCGCCGAGAGACGGTTCGCGAGCGCGCAACCGGCCGATCCCCCACCCACGATGACGACGTCGTACCGGTCCGCTGCCACGGCCTACTCCCGGCTGTCCTGCGAGGACCCGGCCGGCGAGAACCAGTGCTGCACCGCGGGCCGGATGTTGTGCCACACGTGCTTGGTCTCGCGGTACTCCTCGAGGCCGGCCAGCCCGAGCTCGCGTCCGGTGCCCGACTGCTTGTAGCCGCCCCACTCCGCCTGGGGGACGTAGGGGTGGTAGTCGTTGATCCAGACCGTGCCCATCCGCAGCCGGCCGGCGACCCGCTCGGCGCGGCCGCCGTCGCGGGTCCACACGGCGCCGGCGAGGCCGTAGATGCTGTCGTTGGCGATCGCGACGGCCTCGTCCTCGTCGCGGAAGGTCTCGACGGTGAGGACCGGGCCGAAGGACTCGTCCTGGGTCACCGACATCGAGGTCGTGCAGCCGTCCAGCACGGTCGGCAGGTAGTAGAAGCCGTCGGCCAGGGCGGGGTCGTCGGGACGTGCGCCACCGCACCGCAGGACCGCGCCCTCGGCGAGCCCGCGGGCGACGTAGGCCTCGACCTTGTCGCGGTGCGCGGCGCTGGTGAGCGGTCCGGTCTCGGCCGCCTCGTCGAAGGGACCGCCGAGCCGGATCGCCTGCGCCCGGGCGACGAGGGCGTCGACGAACTCGTCGTGGATCGACTCCTCGACGACCAGGCGGGCACCCGCCGAGCAGACCTGGCCGGAGTGCAGGAAGACCGCGGTCAGCGCGTAGTCGAGGGCGACCTCGCGGTCGGCGTCGGCGAAGACGATGTTGGGGTTCTTGCCGCCGAGCTCGAGGGCGACCTTCTTGACCGTCGCGGCCGCGGCGGCCCCGATCCGCCGCCCCGTCTCCAGCCCGCCGGTGAACGACACCATGTCCACGCGCGGGTCCGTCGACAGCGGCGCGCCGGCGGTGGCTCCCGCGCCGAGGACGAGGTTGCCCACGCCGGCCGGCAGCCCGGCCTCCTCGAGCAGGCGCATCAGGTGGATCGCCGAGTGGGGCGTCAGCTCGCTCGGCTTGAGGACGAAGGTGTTGCCCGCCGCCAGGCACGGCGCGACCTTCCACGACACCTGGAGGAGCGGGTAGTTCCACGGCGTGATCAGGGCGCAGACGCCGATCGGCTCGTGGACGATGCGGCTCACCACGTCGGGGTTGCCGGTGTCGACCATCCGGCCCGACTCCTCGGCGGCGATCCGGCCGTAGTGCCGGAACACCGACACGATGTCGGCGACGTCGTACTGCCCCTCCACGAAGCGCTTGCCGGTGTCGAGGGACTCCATGCGGGCGACCTCGTCGGTGTCGCGCTCGAGGAGGTCGGCGAGCCGCAGGAGCAGGTCGCCGCGCTCGCGGCTCGACGTGGTCGGCCACGGGCCGTCGTGGAACGCGCGGTGGGCCGCCTCGATCGCCGCCTCGGTGTCGGCCTCTCCGGCCTCGTCGACGGACCCGACGAGCGCCCCGTCGGCCGGGCACCGGATCTCCCGGCGCTCACCCGAGCGCGCGCTGACCCATGTTCCGTCGACGTAGAGATCCGGCACGCGTGTCCTGCCCTCGGTTGGCTGTTGCGCATGTCGCAACCGGATGCTCCGAGCGCAACCAGCCAGACACCCCGAAGGATGGGGTGGAGACACCCCCTCGGTCAAGGGTGGTCGAGACAGCGTGACCTATCGGTGACCCCAGCCGAGGCGGTGCGAGACCTCCGCGGCGGCCGTCGACGACGAGGCGCACGACCTCGCCCATCCGGTCCTCCGGGAGCCGGAACGACGGCCCGGACACGCTCATCGAGGCGATCACGTCGCCGTGCGCGTTGCGGATCGGCGCAGCCACCGCGGCCAGCCCGATCTCGAGCTCGTCGACGGCGACGGCGTAGCCCTGCTCACGCACCCGGGCCAGCTCGTCGCGGAACTTCGCTCGACCGGTGATCGTGTGGGGGGTGTACGACGCCAGCTTGCCCAGGGCGGCGTCGAGGGCCGCCTCGTCCAGGCCGCTCAGCAGGACCTTGCCGTTGCTGGTGGCGTGCAGCGGGATGTGCTGGCCGACCCAGTTGTGCGGCTGGAGCGCCGACGACCCGGCGACCTGGTCGAGGTAGAGCGCCGAGCTCTCGGCCAGGACCGCGATGTTGACCGTCTCGCCGGTGTCGGCGGCGAGCTGCCGCGAGATCGGCCGCGCCTCCTGGACCAGGTCGAGGCGCGCCGTGGTCGCGCCGGCCAGGCGCAGGATGCCCATGCCGAGGCGGTAGCGACCGCGGTCGGAGGTCTGCTCGACCAGGCGGTGGGCCTCGAGGGTCGCCACCAGGCGGAACGCGGTGCTCTTGTGCACGCCGAGCTCGACGGCGAGCTCGGTCACCCCGGACTCGCCGGTGCGGGCCAGCACCTCGAGGATGCCCAGGGCCCGGTCGACGGACTGCACGCCGGCACCGGTGACGGCCGGGCTCAGGCCCGTCCCGGCCTGCTCGGGCAGCTCGACCACGTCCGACATGCGCCCGACACTAGCGCAGCCGCTGTTGCGTATCGCAGACTGCGTTCCGTCGAGCGCAACAGTTTCTTCGAGCCAGGAGCCGCATGTCCCCCGTCCCCCGTCCCACCACGAGTGCCGACGAGTTCGTCCTCATCCTCTCGTGCCCGGACCGCCCCGGCATCGTCCACGCCGTGTCCGGCTTCCTCGTCGAGCAGGGGGCCAACATCGTCGAGAGCCAGCAGTTCGGGGACCGGCTCACCGACCGGTTCTTCATGCGCATCGGCTTCGCGGTGGAGACCCCGGCCGGCGCCGAGGGGCTGCGCGCCGCCTTCGCCGCCGTCGCCGAGCGGTTCGGGATGGACTACGAGCTCTGGGCCGCCGCCGCGCCGACCCGCACGCTGATCATGGTGTCCAAGCACCTGCACTGCCTCAACGACCTGCTCTTCCGTGCCAGCACCGGCTCGCTGCAGATCGAGATCCCCGCCGTGGTGTCCAACCACCCCGACGCGGGTGCGCTGGTGCGGTCGTACGGCCTGGAGTTCCACCACGTGCCGGTGACCCCCGACACGAAGGCCGACGCCGAGAAGCGGCTGATGGAGCTCGTCGACGAGACCGGCACCCACCTGGTGGTGCTCGCGCGCTACATGCAGGTCCTGTCCGACGACCTGTGCCGGCAGCTGACGGGCCGGGCGATCAACATCCACCACTCGTTCCTGCCGAGCTTCAAGGGTGCCCGGCCCTACCACCAGGCCTTCGACCGCGGGGTCAAGCTCGTGGGCGCGACCGCCCACTACGTCACCGGCGACCTCGACGAGGGGCCGATCATCGAGCAGGACGTCCTGCGCGTGGACCACGGCTACGACCAGGACCAGCTCGTCTCGGCGGGCCGCGACGTCGAGGCGCAGGTGCTCTCGCGCGCCGTGCGCTGGCACGCGCAGTCGCGGATCCTGCTCAACGGCGACCGCACCGTCGTCTTCCGCTAGCCCGCGACACGGGGCCAGGGGCCACGACGCAGACCACCGCCACACCGAGGAGCAGGCATGCAGTCCGACATCGAGATCGCCAACGCCGCCGTCCTGCGGCCCATCCGCGAGGTCGCGGCCGAGACGCTGGGCATCGCCGAGGAGCACCTGGTGCCCTACGGGCACTACAAGGCGAAGGTCGACATCGGCTACCTGACCTCGCTGGCGGACCGCCCGCTCGGCAAGCTGGTGCTGGTCACGGCGCTCTCCCCCACGCCGCCCGGTGAGGGCAAGACGACGACCACGGTCGGGCTGACCGACGCGCTCCACGGCCTGGGCCACCGCACCGTCGCCTGCCTGCGCGAGCCGTCGATGGGCCCCGTGTTCGGCATGAAGGGCGGCGCGGCCGGCGGCGGCTGGAGCCAGGTCGTGCCGATGACGGACATCAACCTGCACTTCACCGGCGACTTCGCGGCGATCGCCGCGGCCAACAACCTGCTCTCCGCGCTGATCGACAACCACGTCCACCACGGCAACGAGCTCGACATCGACGTGCGCAGCGTGACGTGGAAGCGCGTGCTGGACATGAACGACCGGGCGCTGCGCGAGGTGACCGTCGCGCTCGGCGGCCACGCCAACGGCTTCCCGCGGTCCGAGGGCTTCGACATCGTCGTGGCCTCCGAGCTGATGGCGATCTTCTGCCTCACCGAGTCGTGGGCCGACCTCAAGAAGCGCATCGGCGACATCGTCATCGGCTACGACCGCTCGACCATGCCGGTGACCGCCCGCGACCTCAACGCGCACGGCGCGATGGCCGCGCTGCTGCGCGACGCCCTCGCCCCCAACCTGGTGCAGACGATCGAGGGCGCTCCCGCCTTCGTCCACGGCGGCCCCTTCGCCAACATCGCCCACGGCTGCAGCTCGGTGATGGCCACCCGCGCCGGCCTGCGCCTCGCCGACATCGTCGTCACCGAGGCCGGCTTCGGCGCCGACCTGGGCGCCGAGAAGTTCGTCGACATCAAGTGCCGCAAGTCCGGGCTGCGCCCCGACGTCGCCGTCGTCGTCGCGACCGTGCGCGCCCTGAAGTACCACGGCGGCGTGGCCCTCGCCGACCTCGGCACCGAGGACCTCGATGCGGTCGACGCCGGCATGGCCAACCTCCGCCGGCACCTGGACGAACATCCGCGAGGTCTACGGCATCCAGCCCGTCGTCGCGGTCAACCGCTTCCCGACCGACACCGACGCCGAGGTCGCCAAGGTGGTCGAGCTCGTCGCCGCCGAGGGCGTGAACGCCTTCCCCGCGACCCACTTCGTCGACGGGGGCGCCGGTGCCCGCGACCTCGCCGAGGGCGTGCTCGCCGCGCTCGAGGCCGGGTCGCCCCACGAGTTCTCGTTCACCTACGACGACGACGATGTCGCTCACCGAGAAGGTCGAGGCCATCGCCACCCGGCTCTACGGTGCCGGGCAGGTGACCTGGGACGCCAAGGCCCGCCGCCGGCTCCAGCGCATCGAGCGCGACGGCTACGCGGACCTGCCGGTCTGCGTCGCCAAGACGCAGTACTCCTTCTCGACCGACCCCACGTCGCTCGGCGCGCCCTCGGGGCACGAGCTGCACGTCCGGGAGGTACGCCTCTCGGCGGGCGCCGGCTTCGTGGTGGTGGTGTGCGGCGACATGATGACGATGCCCGGACTCCCCCGCGACCCGTCGGCCAACCGCATCGACCTCGCCGACGACGGCACCCTCGTCGGCCTCAGCTGATCACCGGCCCTCGGTCGCGTCAGTCGCCGAGCTCCGCGCGCCGGCGGATGACGTAGTCCTGCAGCTCGTCGCGGATCGCGTCGTCGAGCGCCGGCTGCTCGTACTCCTCCAGCGTCTTCTGGTAGGCCACGGTCGCGCGGGCGTTGGCGTCGTTGCCGCCGTTGCGCATCCAGCGCTCGTAGTTCTCCGAGGAGGACAGGAGCGGGCGGTAGAAGCAGGTGCGGAAGCGCTCCATCGTGTGCATCGCGCCGAGGAAGTGGCCGCCGTGGCCGACCTCCTGGTGGGCGTCGAAGGCCATCGACGCCTCGTCGATCTCCAGCGGCGTGAACTCGTGGCGCAGCATCTGGAGCAGCTCGATGTCGACGATGAACTTCTCGTAGCCGGCGACCAGCCCGCCCTCGAGCCAGCCGGCGGAGTGCATCACCCAGTTGGCGCCGGCGAGGAAGGTCGGCATGAGCGTCATCAGCGCCTCGTAGCCCGCCTGCGCGTCGGCGACCTGCGACGACGTCAGGCCGCCGCCGGTGCGGAACGGCAGGCCGAAGTGGCGCGCGATCTGGCCGGTGCAGAGCAGGCCGAGGCCCGACTCGGGGGTGCCGAAGGTCGGCGAGCCCGACTGCATGTCGATGTTGGAGAGGAACGACCCGAAGATCACCGGGGTGCCCGGCCGGATCAGCTGCGACAGCGCGATCCCCGAGAGCGCCTCGACGATCTGCTGCACGAGCGCGGCCGGGATGGTCACCGGCGACATGGCGCCCATCAGGATGAACGGCGTCAGCACCACCGGCTGGCCGGCGCCGGAGTACTCGAACTGCGCCTCCAGCATCCGGTCGTCCCAGCGCAGCGGCGAGTTGCAGTTGATCAGCGAGATCGTGGCCGGCGTCGTCTCGATCGCCTCGCGCGAGCCGAAGAGGATCGAGGTCATCGCGATGGTGTCCGCAGCGTTGACGCCCGAGACGACGTTGCCCATGTAGACCTTGTCGGTCAGCGTCTGGAGCGCGTAGGTCATGTCGAGGTGGCGGCTGTCGAGCGGGGTGTCGTTGGGCTCGCAGATCACGCCGCCGGCGGAGTCGAGCACCGGGAACGACTGGGCCAGCTTGGTGAAGTTGCGGAAGTCGTCCATCGTCGCGTCGCGGCGTACGTCGCCCTGCCGCACGAACGGCGGGCCGTAGACCGCGCCGAAGGCCATCGCGTCGCCGCCGATGTGGATGTTGTGCTCGGGGTTGCGCGCCTGCACGTCGAACTCCCGCGGCGCCTTGGCGACCTGCTCGAGCACGAAGTCGGGGTCGAGGAAGACGGTGTTGCCCTCCACCCGCTGGCCCGCCTTGCGGAACAGCTCGAGCGCCCGGTCGTCCATGAACTCCACGCCGAGCTCGGTCATCAGCCGCCGCCAGCCCTTGTCGAGGGTGGCCATGGCCTCCTCGGACAGCACCTCGTAACGCGGCATCGTGTTGCGGAACACGGATCCTCCTTGACCTCGACTCGGCGGGCTCTTAGCCTCATGATGTGGAACCAAGGTTCCACATGATGGAACCAGAGGGAACCCCCTCCGTGCACCAACCGCTGAGGAGACCGTCGTGAGCGACACCGCCACCGGCACGCGTGCGCTGGACCGCGCCGCGGACCTGGTCGCCACGGTCGTCCACGCCGACGAGCCGATGTCGTTCGCCGACCTCCAGGACGCGAGCGGCCTGGCCAAGTCGACGACGTCGCGGATGCTCACCGCGCTCGAGCGATCCGGCCTGGTCGAGCGCGACGCCGCGGGGTCCTACGTCGCGGGCCGGCTGTTCTGGCTCTACGCCGCACGGCACGACCCGTGGGAGGAGCTCGTCCGGCTCGCCCGCCCGGCCATGGAGCAGATCGGCGAGGAGACCGGCGAGACCGTGCACCTCAGCGTCGCCCGCGGCGAGCGCGTCGTGCAGGTCGCCCAGGTCGACTCCACCTACCTCCTCGGCACGCGCGACTGGACCGAGGTCGACGTGCCGGCGCACTGCTCGGCGCTGGGCAAGGTCCTCCTCGCGTGGGAGGCGCTCGCCCTCCCGGCCGGCGCCCTCGAGCGGCTCACCCCCGCCACCCTGGCGGACCGCGACGCCCTGCGCCGCGACGGCCAGCGCACCCGCGAGCGCGGCTGGGCGCTGACGCTCGACGAGCTCGAGATCGGTCTCACCGGCGTCGCCGTCCCCGTCTTCGGCGTCCACCGCGACGTCATCGCTGCTCTCGGGATCTCGGGGCCCTCGCCCCGGCTGGAGGGACGGCTCGACGAGCTCGGCCGTCACCTGCTCGACCAGTCCGCCACGCTGTCAGCACTCCTGCGTGGCTCGCACGCCGTCCCACCCCGTCCAGCCCAACGCTCCACACGCACCGAGGAGGTGGTCGCATGACCCCCGAGGAGATCCTGAAAGCCCTCTACGACGAGACCCTGGTCGGCAACGCCCCGCGCGTGCTCGAGCTGACCAACGAGGGCCTGACCCTCGACATGGAGCCGCAGACCCTGCTGTTCGACGCCCTCATCCCCTCCCTCGAGGAGGTCGGGGCGCGGTTCGAGCGCGGCGACTTCTTCGTGCCGGAGATGCTGATCGCGGGCCGCGCCATGTCCGGCGCGATGGAGCGGCTCCGGCCGCTGCTCGCCGAGACGGGCGTGCAGACCATCGGCAAGTTCCTGATGGGCACGGTCAAGGGCGACGTCCACGACATCGGCAAGAACCTCGTCAACATCATGCTCGAGGGCGCCGGCTTCGAGGTGATCGACCTGGGCGTGCAGGTGGCGCCCGAGAAGTTCGTCGCCGCGATCGACGAGCACCAGCCCGACATCGTCGGCTTCTCGGCCTTCCTCACCACCACGATGCCGATGTTCAAGGCCAACATGAACGCCCTCGAGAAGGCCGGCATGCGCAACGACGTGATCGTCATGGTCGGCGGCGCCCCCGTCACCCAGGAGTACGCCGACGCCGTGGGCGCCGACGGCTACGCGGCCGACGCCTCGCAGACCGTCAAGCGCGCCAAGAGCCTGATCGAGGCCAAGCGCACGAAGGTGCCCGCCTGATGGCTGCCGAACCACTCCGGACCGTCCTCCGCTCGGCCACCCGCGAGCACGTCATCGGTCACGAGAACCGCTTCACCCTCATCGGCGAGCGGATCAACCCCACCGGACGCCGGATCTTCCAGGAGCAGCTCCGCGCCGGCGACTTCTCCGCGATCGAGCGTGACGTCCGGGCGCAGGTCGAGGGCGGCGCCGACGTCCTCGACATCAACATGGGCGTCCCCCTGACCGACGAGCCCGAGCTGCTGGCCAAGGCGATCACGATGGTGCAGGAGCTCACCGACCTGCCGATCTGCATCGACTCCTCGGTCGTCGAGGCGCTCGAGGCCGGCCTCGCGGTCTACCAGGGGCGGGCGCTGGTCAACTCGATCACCGCCGAGGACGACCGGATGGCCGCGATCCTCCCGCTCGTCAAGAAGTACGACGCCGCGATCATCGCCCTCCCCAACGACCACGACGAGATCCCGATGGAGGCCGACAAGCGCGTCGACCTCACCGCGAAGATCATCCGCGTGGCCACCGAGGAGTACGGCATCGCCCAGTGCGACATCGTCATCGACCCGCTGGCCATGCCGATCGGCGCCGACACCGGCACCACGCTGGTCACGTTCGAGGTGATGCGGCGCATCCGCGACGAGTTCGGGGTCAACATGACCTGCGGCGCGTCCAACGTCTCCTTCGGCATGCCCGGTCGGCACACCCTCAACGGCAGCTGGCTGCCGATGGCCATGACGTCCGGCCTCACGAGCGCGATCATGGACACCCGCACGCCCCACGTCGTGGAGGCGGTCAAGGCGGCCGACGTGTTCCTCGGGCACGACGACTGGGGCATGGCCTGGATCTCGGCACACCGTGCCAAGCAGGCGGCCGAGGCGGCGGCGGTCGGGTGACGCAGCCGCCCGAGGGGCCCGACTTCTCGCTCGCGGACGTCGCGCGCGAGGGCCTGATCGAGAGGCCGGGCGTCGACCCGGCGACGCACGACGGGACGGGTCGCGTCGACCTGACCTTCACCGTGCACACCCTCGCCGACGACGGAGCAGCGCAGCCGCCGGCACAGCGCGGCGTACGCGTCCCGCCGGGCGTGACGGTCTTCGACGCCGCGTCGTGGAACGGCATCGCCATCGACTCCACCTGCGGCGGCCACGGCACGTGCCACAAGTGCAAGGTGCAGATCACCTCCACCGCCCAGGTGCCGGTCACCCGGCACGACGCGCGCACGTTCACCGAGGGGCAGCTCGCTGACGGCTGGCGGCTGGGCTGCCTCGTGCACGCCACCCGCGACCTCACCGTCGAGGTGCCGCCGCTGACCACCCGGCCCAAGGCGGCCACCGTCGGCATCGGTCGCCAGGTCATCCTGCGACCCGCCCTGCAGAAGAGGTACGTCGAGCTCGACGAGGCGACGCTGTCCGACCAGCGCACCGACCTGGTCCGCCTGACCGACGCGATCGAGGACCTCGAGCTCACCGCCGACCTGCACGTGCTCCGGCGCCTGTCGACCGTGCTCCGGCAGGCCGACTTCAAGGTCACCGCCGTGATCGTCGACGAGGACCTGATCGACGTCGAGCCGGGCGACACCACGGCCGCGCGCTACGCGATCGCCTTCGACCTCGGCACGACGACGGTCGTCGGCACCCTGCTCGACGTCGGCACCGGCACGCCGATGGCCGTCACCTCGATGCTCAACGGCCAGCAGCCCTTCGGCGGTGACGTGATCACCCGCATCAGCGCCACGATGATGGACCCCGACGCCCTGGGCCGGCTGCAGGAGGCCGCCGGCAGGACGCTGGCCACCCTCGCCGCGCAGGTCTGCCGCGAGGCAGGCGTCGACCCCGCGCACGTCTACGAGGTGGCGGTCGCGGGCAACGCCACGATGACCGCGCTCGCCCTCGGCATCGACCCCGAGCCGCTCGGCGTCGCGCCGTTCGTGATGTCGTCGTCGCAGCCGCCGTCGGTCCTCGCCTCCGACATCGGGCTCGAGCTGCACCCCCGCGCCCGCGCGTTCTTCTTCCCCGCCCTCGGTGCCTACGTGGGCGGCGACATCGTGGCCGGCATGCTCGCGACCGGGATGGACCGCGACAAGCGCACCCGCCTGTTCATCGACGTCGGCACCAACTGCGAGATCGTCCTCAGCGACGGCGAGACGATCCTGTCGACGGCCGCCCCCGCCGGTCCGGCGTTCGAGGGCGGCGCCATCCGCTGCGGCATGCGCGCCGCCGACGGCGCCATCGAGGTCATCAAGCTCGACGCCCACGCCACCGGCGACGACCCCGCGGTCACCCTCGGGGTGATCGGTGACGTCGAGGCGAAGGGCCTCTGCGGGTCCGGCCTGGTCGACGCCGTGGCCGAGCTGGTGCGCGTCGGGCTGCTCGACTCCACCGGTCGCCTCATCCCCGACGAGGACGCCAAGGAGGTCGCCCCCGCCCTCGCCGACCGCCTGGCCCGGATCGGCGAGGAGCGCGTCTTCGTCCTGCACAGCCCCACGCCCGACAGCGAGCCGGCCGAGACCGTCTACCTGTCGCAGCGCGACGTCCGCGAGCTCCAGTTCGCCAAGGCCGCGATCTCGACCGGCTGGTCGCTGCTCCTCGAGGAGCTCGGCCTCGAGCACCGCGACGTGCAGCAGGTGCTGCTCGCCGGGTCCTTCGGCAGCTACCTCTCCCCCGCCTCCGCGGTGCGGATCGGCCTGGTGCCGCAGCTGCCGGTGCTGCGCATCGTCGCGGCCGGCAACGTCGCCGGCGAGGGCGCCAAGATGGCCCTGCTGTCGGTGCGCGAGCGGGCCGGCGCGCTGGCGCTGCTCGAGGAGGTGACCTATGTCGAGCTCTCGGACCGACCCGACTTCAACGACGCCTTCGTCGACCAGCTCTCCTTCCGGGCCTGACGCAGCCGGACGGGTCGCGCTGATCGCCTGCGGTGCCATCGCCCAGCCCGCGGCCGCCGTCGTCGACCGCAACGGCTGGCCCGTCGACGTGCACCCGCTCCCGCCGCTGCTCCACAACCACCCGCAGCAGATCGCCGGCGAGGTCCGCACCCTCGCCGAGCGGCTCTCCGGGCGCTACGGCCGGACGGTGATCGGCTACGCCGACTGCGGCACCTACGGCGCGCTCGACGAGGTGTGCCGCGAGCTCGGCCTCGAGCGGCTGCCCGGGCTGCACTGCTACGACCTGTACGCCGGCCCGTCCCGCCTCGAGACGTTCTTCGACGAGCAGCCCGGCACCTACCTGCTGACCGACTTCCTCGTGCGGTCCTTCGCCCGGACGGTGGTGCAGGAGATGGGGCTGGACCGCTACCCCGAGCTGCGCGACACCTACTTCGGCAACTACACCCGGGTCGTGTGGCTGGCCCAGCAGCCCGACGACGAGCTGCGCGCGCTCGCGGAGGAGGCGGCCGACCGGATCGGCCTGCCCCTCACGGTCGTCGAGACCGGCGACCACGGGCTCGAGCGGGCGCTGGCCGACCTCGTCACTCCCGCTGTCTAGGGACGATCTGGTAGGTCGGGGGCCCGCAACGCCTACGCAATCGTCCCTAGATACCCCGCAGGCGGGCGAGCAGGTCGGTGCGCCAGGCCTCGGTCTCGCCGATCTGGTTGAAGGTGAAGACGTGGAGGCCCTCGACGAGCGCCCCGTCCTCCCCCAGCGCCGGCGCGCACTTCTCCAGGAAGCTCTCACCGGTGAAGCCACCGGGGGCGGCGAGGCGGGCGAAGAGGCCCTTGTTCTTGGCGAGGAACTTCGTGGACTCCCCGACCCCGATGCGGGTCGCCATGGTGAGCAGCTTGGTGCGCTCGACCGGGCCGGGCATGCCGAGCAGGACCGGCATCGTGACACCGCGACGACGCAGCCGCCCCACCCAGTCGCGTACGCCGGCGGGGTCGAAGGTCATGTTGCTGACGATGTGGGTGGCGAAGCGGCGCTTGTCCCACATCGACTGCACGGTGAGGTCGTCGTGGATGGTCGGGTGCGACTCGGGGTAGCCGGTGATGCCGACGTGCGAGAACGGCGAACCCATCTCCTTGAGGTCCTCGAGCAGGGACAGCGCGTCGGGGTAGTCACCGGCCGCCTCGGCGTCGCCGCCGGGCACGAAGACGCTGGTGATGCCCTTGCCCACCAGTCGCTCGACGATCTCCTCGAGCTCCGGGCGCCCGGTCACCATCCGCGCGGCGATGTGCGGGACGACCGCGTAGCCGTGGCCGGCCAGCCGCTCGGACAGGTCGAAGGTCGTCTCGAGCCCCTTGGCGGGCGAGGCGGTGACGGTGATCGTGCGGTCGCGGGGCAGGTGCGCGAGCACCTTGTCCTCGGTGGTGGCGGTCGGGAGCACCTCGTAGCGGGCGTTCTCGAGCAGGCGGGTCATCGTGGCGGCGTGACGCTTGTTGCGCATGGAGCAACTCATTTCATGATGCGCATCGGGATGCCCTGATGCTAGTGCGTCCGGACCCCGCGCGACAGACCTCCGACCGCACCCGAAGTGCAGCCCGAAATGCAGCCCGAAATGCAGCGAGGGGCGGCCACCTCACGGTGACCGCCCCTCGGAGCGTTGCTAGCGGATCGTCACTTGACGGTGACGGTGGCGCCGGCGGCCTCGAGGGCCTCCTTGGCCTTGTCCGCGGCAGCCTTGTCGACGCTCTCGAGGATCGTCTTGGGCGCGGCCTCGACGAGGTCCTTGGCCTCCTTCAGGCCGAGGGAGGTCAGGGCGCGCACCTCCTTGATGACGTTGATCTTCTTGTCGCCGGCGGCCTCGAGGACGACCTCGAAGTCGGTCTTCTCCTCGGCGGCCTCGGCGCCACCAGCGGCACCACCGGCGGCCGGGGCGGCGGCCACGGCGACGGGGGCAGCGGCGGTCACGCCGAAGGTCTCCTCGAACTGCTTCACGAACTCCGAGAGCTCGATGAGGGTCATCTCCTTGAAGGCGTCAAGGAGCTCGTCAGTGCTGAGCTTCGCCATGGTGGCGTTTCCTTCCGTGTGTGGCGCGGTCGCGATGTACGACTGCGCCGGGTTTCAGGTGGTGTACGTCGGCCCGGTCAGGCGTCAGTGGACTCGGCGGCCTGGTCGGCCGACTCGTCGGTCGCCTCGGGCTCGGTGGTCTCCTCCGAAGAGGGGGCCTCCTGCGCCGGGGCGTCCTCGGCAGCGTCAGCAGCCGGAGCACCGGCACCACCTGCGAGGATCGAGGGGTCCTGCTCGGCCTTGGCCTGGAGCGCACCCGCGAGACGGGCGGCCTGGGCGAGGGGCGCGTTGAGCAGGTAGACGGCCTGGGAGAGCGACGCGAGCATGCCGCCCGCGAGCTTGCCCAGGAGGACCTCACGCGACTCGAGATCGGCCAGCTTGGCGATCTCGGAAGCGTCGAGGGACTTGCCGTCCAGGACACCGCCCTTGATGACAAGAGCGGGGTTTGCCTTGGCAAAGTCACGCAGACCCTTGGCGGCCTCGACCACGTCTCCATTGATGAAGGCGATGGCGGTGGGGCCGGTCAGCAGGTCGTCGAAGCCTTCGATGCCCACCTCAGTGGCGGCGATCTTGGCAAGCGTGTTCTTGACCACGGCGTAGTGGGCGTTCTCGCCGAGGGCTCGCCGCAGGTCCTGCAGCTGCTTCACGGTGAGACCGCGGTACTCGGTCAGCACAGCACCGGCGGAGTCGTTGAACGAGTCGACGATCTCCGCAACGGCGGCAGTCTTCTCTGGCCGCGCCATGGGTCTCCTTCCGATGTCGACCACCGGCGCCCGGCCCACAGACGACGAACGCCCCGAGCGCAGGCTCAGGGCGTGGTGCGGAATGATCCGCTGCTCTGTCACCTGCGCCGGCCGTCCGCTGCTGCGAACCTTCGCACCACGAGCGTTGGAGCACGTGATGAACCTGCGGTCTTGGGTTTCGAGACGGAACTGTACGCACCTGCGCGCGGACCAGACAAATCGCGGGGGCGGTCGCCAAACGACCCATTCGGCACCCGCGGGCAGGCCAACACTGGTCCAATGGTCCGCGTGGACCAACAGCTCACGACCGTCGGGGCCTCGCTCGCCCGCAGCGACGAACGCATGCTCACCGGACGCAACGCTGCGGGCCGGGTCTGGAAGACCGGCTTCGGCGGGCTCGACCCGCTGATCGGCGGGGGCATGCGGGCCGGGTCGCTGATCCTGCTCGCCGGTCCCCAGGGCCTCGGCAAGTCGACGTTCGCCCTGCAGGTGGCGCGCAACAACGCCGCGAGCGGCCGCCCGGTCCTCTACTTCTCCTACGAGCACGACGCCGAGGACATGACGCAGAAGCTCCTCGCCATGGAGGCGGGCGAGCTCGACGAGTCCGACATGGTGCGGATGACGGCCATCCGGTCGATCTTCGACGACCTGTGGGTCAGCTCGCTCGACCACCGGCTGGAGTCCGTGCCGTCCGGCGTCGAGGCGCTGGCCAGGGTCTCGCACTACTCCGAGATGCTCTTCGTGCACCGCTCGACCGGCACCCGCACAGACCTGGCCGCGATCCAGACCGCCATCGACGCGGTCCGGGAGCTCGCCGGCACCACGCCGCTGGTCATCGTCGACTACCTCCAGAAGGTGAAGTCGACCCACGAGGACGACGAGGCACGCTCGACGGAGATCGTGGAGGGCCTCAAGGACATCGCGATCGACATCGGCGCGCCGATCCTGGCGATCGCCGCGGCCGACAAGGGGGCGCTCCGGTCGGGACGACGGATGCGCGCCAACGACCTCCGCGGATCGAGCGCGCTGGCCTACGAGGCCGACGTCGTGCTCGTGCTCAACAACAAGTTCGACATCGTCGCTCGCCACCACCTGACCTACGACCTCGGCAACGCCGAGCGGTTCAAGGACTTCGCCGTCCTCACCGTCGAGAAGAACCGGTTCGGCCGCGACGGGGTGGTGCTGCAGTTCCGGACCCGCTTCGACCAGGGCCGCTACGAGTCCGAGGGCACCGAGGTCAAGGAGCAGCTGATCGACGAGCGGGTCTTCCGCGAGTGAGCCGTAGGCGAATGCGCTGACACGACCGAAGGGCGCCCACACTGCTTGCAGTGTCGGCGCCCCTCGGTCGTGTCGTCCGGCCGAAGGCTGGGAGTCACATCCCGGGCTGCTCGGTCACCTCGGACGCGGGCGGCGCCTCGACGTCGACCTCGACGCCGAAGTCGGAGTAGGTGCCCTCGGTGGTGCTGGTGGTGGCCGGCCCGCCGGCGCCCTTGACCTCGACGGTCTGGGCGAACTTGCGCGGCAGGTTGTCGCCGTCGACCCACATCTCGGTCACCAGCTCCTTGGGCAGCATCTGGGCCATCGCGTCCGGGAACTCCATCGCCTTGAGGTAGGAGGTGGGGTCCATGGTGATCCGGTAGTGGTTGGTCTCCACCCCGTCGACCTCCTCGGTGCCGATCACCTCGAGCTTCTTCGGCGACTCCATCGCCTTGAACATGACCTCGGGGTCGGTCGCCTTGCCGATCATGCCGAAGAGCGAGTTCGGGTCGCTGAGGTCGATCTTGAGCCACTTGTCACCGGTGCCGAAGGCGTCGGACTTCATGTACATCGCCTTGTCGACGAGGATCATCTCCATCGCCTGGGCGCCCGTGCCGGTGGCCTTCATCTCGATGCCGCCGTCGCCGAAGCGCGCCTCGCCGGACATCTCCTGCTCCTGGCCGGCCGTGCCCGAGGTGGTGGTGAAGGTGAAGCTGCCCGCCTCCTCCAGCGCGGCCATCACCGAGGGGTAGAACTCGTCGGCCGAGAGCTCGGTGAGCGAGGCCTCCTCGGTCGTCCCCTCGTCCGTCGACTCCTCGCTGTCCGTGTCGGTGCTGTCCGTGTCGGTGCCGGAGTCGCTGGACTCGTCACCGGCGGAGCTCGAGGCGCTGTCGGACCCGGATCCGGAGTCGCTGCCGCAGGCCGAGACGCCCACGCCGACGCTCAGCACCAGGGCTGCGGCGCCGAGGCGGCGGGAGAGTGAGTGGACGCGCATGGGGAGCTCCTGGGAGGCAGATGGGAGGCAGATCAGAGGCACCGGGGTGGTGCGTGGATGTCACCGGGTACCTACCCGATGGTTCCACACCGAAACGGCCCGTCCCGACCGTTCTGGGGTTCGGGGCCGGATCGGAACCGGATCGAGACGCACGACGGCCCGGCCACCCTCGCGGGGTGACCGGGCCGTCGGGGCGTCCGGGGTCAGGCCTGTGCGGCCTCGTCCTCGGATGCGACGTTCTTGACGCGGTTGGGGTCGACCTGGATGCCGGGGCCCATCGTCGTCGAGACGGTGATCTTCTTGATGTAGCGGCCCTTGGAGCTGGCCGGCTTGAGACGCAGCACCTCGTCGAGGGCGGCGGCGTAGTTCTCCGCGAGCTGGACCTCGGAGAAGGACGCCTTGCCGATGATGAAGTGCAGGTTCGAGTGGCGGTCGACGCGGAACTCGATCTTGCCGCCCTTGATGTCCGTGACGGCCTTGGCGACGTCGGGGGTCACCGTGCCCGTCTTCGGGTTCGGCATGAGCGAGCGCGGGCCGAGGACGCGACCGAGGCGGCCGACCTTGCCCATCATGTCGGGCGTCGCGACGACGGCGTCGAAGTCGAGCCAGCCGCCGGCGACCTTCTCGATCAGCTCGTCGCCACCGACGAACTCGGCGCCGGCCTCACGGGCGGCGTCGGCCTTCTCGGCGTTCGCGAACACGAGGACGCGGGCGGTCTTGCCGGTGCCGTGCGGGAGGTTGACGGTGCCGCGGACCATCTGGTCGGCCTTGCGCGGGTCGACACCCAGGCGCATGACGACGTCGAGGGTCTCGTCGAACTTCTTCTTGGAGCCACCCTTGGCGATCTTGATGGCGGCCAGCGGGGCGTAGAGCTCGTCCTGGTCGAACTGCTCTGCCGCCGCGCGGTAGGTCTTGCTGCGCTGCATGTTCTTCTCGTTTCTCTGGTGCGAAGGATGTGGTTTCGGCGAGCCAGCGCGGCTCTCCCACTTCGGTGCTTGGCTGATGAGCTCGCGAGCTCGCTCAGCTGTCGGTCGTGACGCCCATCGAGCGCGCAGTGCCCTCGACGATCTTCATGGCCGCATCGATGTCGTTGGCGTTGAGGTCGGGCAGCTTGGTGGTCGCGATCTCGCGGATCTGGTCCTTGGTCAGCTTGCCGACCTTCTCCTTGTGCGGGACGCCCGAGCCCTTGGAGAGACCGGCAGCCTTCTTGATGAGCTCGGCGGCCGGCGGGGTCTTGGTGATGAAGTCGAACGTGCGGTCCTCGTAGATGGTGATCTCGACGGGGATGACGTTGCCGCGCATGGACTCGGTCTGGGCGTTGTACGCCTTGCAGAAGTCCATGATGTTGACGCCGTGCGGGCCCAGCGCCGTACCGACCGGCGGGGCCGGGGTGGCCGAACCGGCCTGCAGCTGCACCTTGACCAGTGCGGCGATCTTCTTCTTCGGAGGCATGGCCGTCCTTCTCTTTCTGTCATGTGGTCACGACGAGGGCACTTCGCCCTCTGCCACGGGATGTCGCTGCCACCATTGTCCGCCCGACGACCGGCTGGACACCAAATCGTCGGGTGGTGGCGTCAGACCTTCTGGATCTGGCTGAAGCTGAGCTCGACCGGCGTCTCGCGGCCGAAGATCTCGACGAGGGCCTTGACGCGCTGCGACTCGGCGTTGATCTCGGTGATCGTCGCGTGGAGCGTGGCGAACGGGCCGTCGACGACCATGACCGAGTCGGAGACGTCGAAGTCCGCGACCTCGACGGGCTTGCGCGGCGTGGTGCTGGCACCCTTCTCGCCCGAGGCGGCGGCCTCGGCCTCGGCGGCCTGCACGACGGCGGGGGCCAGCATGTCCTCGACCTCGGTCATGCTGAGCGGGACGGGCTGGTGGCTGTGGCCGACGAAGCCGGTCACGGACGGCGTGTGGCGCACGGCCGACCAGGACTCGTCGGTGAGGTCCATGCGGACCAGGACGTAGCCGGGCAGGACGGTGCGGGTGACCATCTTGCGCTGGCCGTTCTTGATCTCCGCGACCTCCTCGGTGGGGACCACGATCTCGTGGATGTAGTCCTCCATGTTGAGGGAGATGATGCGGTTCTCGAGGTTGTGCTTGACCCGCTTCTCCATGCCGGAGTAGGTGTGCACGACGAACCAGTCGCCCGGCTTGGCCCACAGCTCGCGGCGGAAGGCCTCGAGGGGGTCGTTCGCGTCGGCGTCCGGAGTCGGAGTCCTCGTCGGAGTCGGCGTCCTCGTCGGGTCCGCGTCGGCGTCCGCGTCGGCGGCCGCGGCGTCGTCGGCCACGACGTCCTCGGAGCCGGCGTCCTCGACGGCGAGGTCCTCGGTGGTCTCGTCGGCAGGCTCGACGACGGCGTCCTCGGTGGTCACCTCGTCGACCTGGCTGTCGACCTGGCTGTCGACCGGGCCGTCGACCTGGTCCACGTCACTGTTCTCAGACACGTCTACTCCGTACGTTCGTTGTTGAGGCCGGGGCCGGCCAGGAGGACCGGGGCCGGGCTGACCCGGTGGGCGCGGGAGTGCCGCTGCTCCGCCGCGGTCGTGGGATCACTGGGTGGAGGTGCCACCGGTGAAGATCTCGAAGATGAGCTTTCCGAAGGCGAGGTCGAGCACCGTCACGAGCGCCATCACCACGACCACGAAGACGAGCACGACGAAGAAGTAGGTGACCAGCTGCTGCTGGGTGGGCCACACCACCTTGCGGAGCTCGGCCACCACCTGGCGCATGAACGTGGCGGGGCTGGTGCGCCCACGGTCGTCGCCGCGCGAGTCGCGCCGGTCCTGAACCGCGTTGCCGTCGGCCACGTTTCCCACCTTCTCGTTGTTGCTGTGCAGTCCTTCTCGCAGGGCACGAGGGACTTGAACCCCCAACCTTCGGTTTTGGAGACCGATGCTCTACCAGTTGAGCTAGTGCCCTCCGATGGATCTGACCCCGTCCGGGGCATGCCGAAGCATCTGGCGGATCCACCAAACGAGAAGCATACGGGGAGGTGACCAGCGCCGTCGAACCGAGGCGTGGCAGGGTGGGCACGTGGCCAATCGCGTGGGGCGGCACCGCGACGTCTCGTCGCTGCCCAAGGCCCACCTGCACCTCCACTTCACCGGGTCGATGCGGCACGGGACCCTCGCCGAGCTCGCCGAGCGCGACGGCATCGTGCTCCCCGACTCGCTGGTCGAGGACTGGCCGCCGCAGCTGAGCGCGGCCGACGAGAAGGGCTGGTTCCGCTTCCAGCGCCTCTACGACGTGGCGCGCTCGGTCCTGCGCACGCCGGACGACGTACGACGTCTCGTGCTGGAGGCGGCCGAGGACGACGTGCGCGACGGGGGCCGGTGGCTGGAGATCCAGGTGGACCCCAGCGGCTACGCCGCGCGGTTCGGCGGCATCACCGCGTTCACCGACCTGGTGCTCGACTGCGTCCGCGACGCCTCCGCGCGCACCGGCCTCGGCATCGCGGTCGTGATCGCGGCCAACCGGACCCGCCACCCGCTCGACGCGCGCACGCTCGCCCGGCTCGCGGGCCAGTACGCCGGTCGCGGGGTCGTCGGCTTCGGGCTCTCCAACGACGAGCGGCGCGGCAGCACGGACGACTTCGCCGGGGCGTTCCGGATCGCCGAGCGCGCCGGGCTCCTCCTGGTGCCGCACGGTGGCGAGCTGCGCGGCCCCGAGCACGTGCGCCAGTGCCTGGACAGCCTCGGTGCGCAGCGGCTCGGGCACGGCGTACGCAGTGCCGAGGACCCCGAGCTGCTCGACCGGATCGTGCAGGCCGGGGTGGCCCTCGAGGTGTGCCCGGTCTCCAACGTCTCGCTCGGCGTCTACTCCGACCTCACCTCGGTGCCGCTGCCCCAGCTGCTCGCCGCCGGCGCGACGGTGGCGCTGGGGGCCGACGACCCGCTGCTGTTCGGCTCGCAGCTCGCCGGGCAGTACGCCACGATGCGGGCCGCCCACGACCTCGACGACACGACCCTCGCGCGGCTGGCCGAGATGTCGTTCGAGGCCTCGCGGGCCCCGTCGGACGTCGTCGCCGCCGCGAAGCGGGACATCGCGGCCTGGCTCGCCACAGGTGCCTAGAGGGAGCAGCCGATCGTCACGGGCTCGTTGACGAGGGTGACGCCGTAGGCCCGCTGGACGCCGTCGCGCACCTCGCGGGCCAGGGTGAGCAGCTCGTCGGTCGTCGCACCACCGCGGTTGGTGAGCGCGAGGGTGTGCTTGGTCGACAGCGACACCCGCTCCCCCGCGGTCGCGCTCGTCCAGCCCTTGCCGAAGCCGGCGCGCTCGATCAGCCAGCCGGCGCTGGACTTCACCGTCCCGTCGGGCTGCTCCCAGCGCGGGGCGTCGGCGGGCAGGGCTGCTGCCTGCTCCGGGGTGAGGAAGGGGTTGGTGAAGAACGACCCGGCGCTCCAGGTGTCGTGGTCCGCGGCGTCGAGCACCATGCCCTTGGCGCTGCGCAGGTCGAGGACCGCGGCGCGTACGTCGGCGAGCGGGGCGCGCTGCCCCTCCTCGACGCCCAGCGTGCGGGCGAGCTCGGCGTACCGGATCGGAGCACCCAGCGCGCCCTGGCGGAGCTGGAAGGTGACGTCGAGGACGACGTGGCGGCCGGGGTCGGACTTGAACCGGCTGGAGCGGTAGCCGAACTGGCACTCCGCCGCCGCGAACGACCGCACGCCGCGCAGCACGCGGTCCCAGACCCGCACCCGCGCGATGGTCTGGGAGACCTCCTGGCCGTAGGCGCCGACGTTCTGGACGGGGGTGGCGCCGACGGACCCGGGGATGCCGGACAGCGCCTCGATCCCGACCCAGCCGCGCGACACGGCCTCCGCGACGAGGTCGTCCCACCCGGCGCCGGCGGCGACCGTGACGGTCGCGCCCGAGCAGGTCGGGTCGTCCGCCTCGCCGTCGTCGTCGGTGGTGATCCCGCTCGTCGCGACCTCGACCACGCGACCGTCGAAGCCCGCGTCGGCCACGACCAGGTTGGACCCGCCGCCCAGCACGAGGACGGGCGTGCCGGCCGCGTCGGCCTCGGAGACGGCGGCGACGAGCTCGTCCTCGGTCGTCGCCCGGACCCACTCGCGGCCGGGACCTCCCAGCCGCAGGGTGGTGTGGTCGCGCAGCTCAGGCACGGTCGATCTTCACGACGGCCTTGGGCATGCCCAGCACCTTCTGGCCCTCGCAGGTGACCTCGAGGGCCAGGGTGGCCAGGCCGTCGCCGACCGACTTCACGGTGCCGGCGACGACGACGTCCGCGCCACCCTCGGCGGGTACGACGACGGGGCTGGTGAACTTCGCGCCGAGGTCCACGACCTCCGCGCCGTCGGTCCACTCCGCGACCGCGCGGCCGACCAGGGCCAGGGTGTACATCCCGTGCGCGATGACGCCCGGGAGCCCGACGCTGCGGGCGACCTGCTCGTCCTGGTGGATCGGGTTCTGGTCGCCGCTCGCGTCGGCGTACGCCACGAGGTCGGCCCGGGTGACCGTGAAGGTCCGCGGCTCGAGGACGTCTCCGGCGTTCATGCGGGGTCCCCGCGGTGTTGTTCGGGGGAGCGCAGCGGAGGAGAAGAACATCGTGGGGTGCTCATGCGGGACCGTCCGATCCGGCCGAGTGGACGAGGGTGGCCTTGCCGGTGCAGACGACCGCGCCCGTGGCGTCGCTGATCTCGCTGGCGGTGGCGATGATGTCGGCGCCGCCGATCTGGCGCAGGCCGGTGACGGTGAGCGTCGCGCTGAGCTCGTCGCCGACCGCGAGCGGACGGGCGTAGGCGAAGCGCTGCTCGCCGTGGACGATGCGGTGCAGGTCGATCTCCTCGGCGTCGAGGAAGGCCATCATCGCGTCGAAGGCCAGCACGATCGGGAAGGTCGGCGGGACCACCTCGGCGGCGTCGCCGGGGTGTCCGACGGCGGCGGCGAAGGCGCCGACGCGCTCCGGGGTGACGGTCAGCGAGGCCGGCGCGGGGAACTCACGCCCCACCAGCGAGGGGTCGACAGGCATGTCCCGACCCTAGCCGGGTGCGCCGGGCTTGCAGAAACACAACAACCCGTCCGAGCACGCTCGGACGGGTCGGGGTGGAGCGAGAAGCGTCAGCGGGTCTCGCGGTGCACCGTGTGACGGCGCTCGCGGGGGCAGAACTTCTTGAGCTCGATGCGGTCGGGGTCGTTGCGCCGGTTCTTCTTGGTGATGTAGTTGCGCTCCTTGCACTCGGTGCACGCGAGCGTGATCTTGGGGCGAACGTCAGACGACTTGCTGGCCATGAGGAGAACCTTTTCGTTGCAGGTGGTGCGGGAGACTGCTGAGATCTGGGTGGTAGCGGGGGCGGGACTCGAACCCGCGACACCACGATTATGAGCCGTGTGCTCTAACCACCTGAGCTACCCCGCCGCGGAGGCCGGACGCCCCCCGGGAGGGGAATTCCGATCCAGAGCCCCTTTACGGAATCGAACCGTAGACCTTCTCCTTACCATGGAGACGCTCTGCCGACTGAGCTAAAGGGGCAACGACGGAGAACGATACACACGCCCTAGGTGGGATGAGAAATCGGCTCAGGAGACCGCTTCCGACCCGCCTCGAAAGGCCTCTCGGGACCCTTCCGCGGACCCCTGGATCCGGGGCCAGCCGACCGCCTCCTCGAGCTCGTAGGCCAGGCCCAGGAGGCGCGCCTCGCGGCCCGCTCCGGCGCCCAGCATCATGCCGTGCGGCAGCCCCGCGGCAGTCGTCGCGAGGGGCAGGGAGATGGCCGGCTCGCCGGTCGCGTTCTGCAGCGGCGTGAAGGCCACCCAGTCCATCAGCCGCGTCATGATCTCGTCGTAGTCCTGGTCCGGGCGCAGGTGCCCGACCCGGGGCGTCTCGGTCGCGAGCGTCGGCGTGAGCGTGATGTCGTACGACGCGCGGTGCTTGGCGGCGACCCGGCGCGAGGCGCGGAGGACGGCGATCGAGAACGGCTCCTTGTGCAGGTTGCGGGCGGCGTGCCTGGCCAGTCCGAGGGTGAGGTTGTCCAGCTTCGCCGGGTCGAACGTCTCGCCGTAGTCCTTGCGGCCGCGCTTGGCGATCACGTAGGCGAGCAGCGACCAGAACCGGACGAAGTGGTCGGGGAAGCTGGCGGGCACCGGGTTGTCGATCTCCTCGACGTGGTGGCCCAGCTGCTCGAGGAGCGCCGCGGTGCGCAGGGTCAGCTCGCGGACCTCGGGGCTGCAGTCGCGCCCGATGCCCTGGGTGACGACGGCGATGCGCAGTCGCGCCCTGCCGGGGCGGGTGATGTCGCCGATGGGCGCGAGGAGCGGGTTGCGCCAGACCTTCTCCGCCTCGCGGTAGAACGCCGCGGTGTCGCGCACGCTGCGGGTCAGCACGCCGTCGGAGACGATGCGCACGGGCATCTCGCGCATCATCTTGTCCTGGGCCAGCCGCCCGCGGGTCGGCTTGAGCCCGACGAGCCCGTTGACCGCGGCGGGGATGCGGATCGAGCCGCCGCCGTCGTTGGCGTGCGCGATCGGCACGGCACCCGCGGCGACCAGCGCGGCGGACCCGGCCGACGAGGCGCCGGCGTAGTGGTCGGTGTGCCACGGGCTGCGCACCGGTCCCAGGCGCACGTGGTCGGCGGCGCCGGAGAACCCGAACTCCGAGAGCTGGGTCTTGCCGAGCGGGACCAGGCCGGTGGCGAGGTACATCCGGGCGAAGTCGCCGTCGGCCTGCGCCGGGACGGCCCGGAAGGCGTCCGTGCCGTGCTGGGTGGGCATCCCGCGGACGTCGACGTTGTCCTTGACGAAGGTCGGCACGCCCGGCGAACCACCCCGGGCGTGGGTCGCGCGCCTCGGCCCGCGCCCGGTCGTACGCCGCGTGCGCGACCGCACCCAGCGTCGCATCGACCTGCTCGGTGCGGGCGATCGCTGCGTCGATCACCTCGGGGATCGACACCGTCCCGGCGCGGTAGGCCTCGACCAGCCCGGTGGCGTCGAGGTCGGTCAGGGCGTCGTCGGCGGAGAAGGCGTGCACGCGGGTCATCAGGGGAGGCTAGTGCCGCAGCCCCGTCGGTGACAGCCCTCCAGGTGGTCGTCGACGAGACCGATGGCCTCCATCAGGGCGTACATCGTGGTGGGCCCGACGTGCGCGAAGCCGCGCTTCTTCAGGGCCTTGGCGAGCGCCACCGACTCCGGCGACGTGGTCGGCACGTCGCTCGTCGTGCGGGGCGCCGGGAGCGGGTCGGGGCGGAACGACCAGATGAACGCCTCGAGGCCGCCCTCCTCGCGCAGCGCGACCGTGGCGCGCGCGTTGGCGATCGCGGCGTCGACCTTGCGGCGGTTGCGCACGATGCCGGCGTCGGCCATCAGCCGCTCCACGTCGGCCTCGCCGAAGGCCGCGACGGCGTCGGCGTCGAAGCCGGCGAAGGCCTCGCGGAAGTGGGGCCGCTTGTTGAGGATCGTCAGCCAGGACAGGCCGGACTGGAAGGCCTCGAGGGTGAGCCGCTCGAGGTGCGCTGCCTCGCCGGAGACCCGCATCCCCCACTCGGTGTCGTGGTAGGCCGTGTTGACCGGGTCGCCGGCGCCCCACGGGCACCGGGCCACCCCGTCCGCGCCGACGACGGCCGGCACCCCGCTCACTCCGCGCACTCCATGCGGGCATCCTCGCGCACCGCTCCGACAGCGGCGTCAGCCCGCGGTGGCGACCGGACGCCGACCCTTGCGGCCGAGCATGTAGGGCAGGCCGGCACCCGCGGCGTACGCCGTGCGGCCCAGCCGGCCGCGCCAGCTCGGCCGCGGCAGGGGCGCGTCTCCCGGCTGGAGGTCGGCCACTCCGACGTAGTAGGCCTTGACCGGCCCGAAGCCGTCGAGGTCGGGCTCGACCTGGCCGCACGGTGTCGGGCAGGGCCGGCGACCCGCTGCCGTAGAGGTCCTCGGTCAGCAGGACGTACTCCCGCAGCGGCACCGTGTTCTTCAGCAGCCGGTGCACCAGGATGACGTCGATGCCGACCAGCTTGAGCCGGTCCCGGATCCTCTGGGTCGCCACCTCGCCCACGTGCGCGACGAACTTCAGCGTGAGGTCCTTGGCCTCCTTGCACCCACCGCAGGGGCAGAGGTTGTGGGCCACGTAGAGGCGCTCGAGGTGGAACGCGCGGTGCATGGCCGTCGCGGCCCGGGCCACCTCCTCGACGAGCGCGGCGGGATCGCTCGTGCCGACCGGCCGGTAGAGGAAGGCGGCGTCGCCCTCGATCTCCACCAGCTCCAGGTCGGGCACCGCGTCGATGACGGTGCTCAGGAGGCGCGCGGTGTTGACCTCGGCGTGGGCCAGGCTCATCCGGTGGGTGCGCATGTAGGTCGTGTAGCCGCCGATGTCGGCGATGAGCATCAGTCCCTGGGTGGAAGCCATGGGTCACCTTCGTGGTCGGAGCGGGTGGGATCGGAGGGGGGTGGGCGGGGTCGTAGCGGTCGAGGAGCCGGTCGACGCCCACGAGGGCCTCGCGGGCGCTGGTGGTGTAGCCGAGGACGACGGCGAGGAAGTGGTCGGAGCCCAGCGCGCGGAGCTCGACCGGGGTCCGCGTGGTCACGGTCGCGGTGCGGGCGCCGGCCCGCAGCAGGGCGATCTCGCCGAAGCCCTCCCCCGGCCCGAGGGTCGTGATGAGTCGCCCGTCGCCGAGCACCTCGACCTCGCCGGACTCGATGACGTAGTAGCGGTCCCCCGTCTCACCCTGGCTGAACACCGTCGCCCGGGCCGGCAGCGTGACCGGCTCGAGACCCCGGGCCAGCTGCTCCACCGACGGCAGCGGCAGGGTGCGCAGCATCGGCACCCGCTGCAGGAGGGCGACCTCGGCGTCGTGGACCCCGACCGTCCGGTCGAGCGCGCGCAGCCGCCACCACGACGCGGCGGCGAGGACGGGGCAGACCAGGCCGACGACCACGAGGCCGGTGCGCAGCCCCCACTCGGCCACGATCCACGACGTGGCGACCGCGCCGAGGCCGATCGAGATCGCGACCATGCTCTCCAGCACGCCGAACACCCGGGCCAGCACCTCGTCGGGGGCCATCCGGCCCAGCAGGGTGAAGCCCGCGACGTCGATGAGGGCGTTGCCGGAGCCGATCAGCGCCATCGCGAGCAGCGCCGCTGCGTCGTGGGGCACCAGCCCGACCAGGACGAGCGGCAGCCCCCACAGGGTGACGCCGAGGGCGAACCACGCGCCGAGCCTGCGCGTGCCCACGAGCAGGGACGCCGCGAGGGAGCCCAGGACCGCCCCGATCCCCACGGCGGTCATCAGCGTGCCCGCGCCCGGCTCACCGCGCCCGAGCAGCTCGATCGACACGAGCACCGAGAAGACGGTGAGGGCGCCGCGCGTGAAGGACTGGGCCGCGGCGAGGCCCAGGACGAGGGCGAGGTCGCCGTTGCGCACCACCGCACCGATGCCCTCCTTCGCCTCGCGCAGCAGGTGCGGGCGGGCGGACGACGGGCGCGGGGGCGCGTCGTAGTGCAGCCCGAGCATGAGCGCCGCCGACCACAGCGACGCGGCGGCAGCGACGGCGAAGACGACGTCGACGTCCGCGACCGAGAGGAGCACCGCGGCGAGCAGCGGGCCCACCAGCGTCGCAGCCGAGTCGAGCATGCCGCGTACGACGTTGGCGCTGGCGAGCTCGTGGCCGGTGTGGCACAGCGAGGGCAGCAACGCCGAGTGGGCCGGGCGGAACATGGTCGCGGCGATGGTGGACAGCACCGCCAGCGCGTAGATCGCGACCGGCGCGCCGCCCAGCGCGGCGACCACCGCGGCCGCGCCGGTGACCACGCCGCGCACGGTGGAGACGACGACGAGGACCCGCTCGCGCCGCCCGCGATCGGCGAACGGGGACAGGAGCGGCGCACACACCGCGGACGGCACCATCCGCAGCAGCCCCACCAGCCCGAGGGCCGCCGCACCGCCGTCGCGGTAGGCCACGATGCCGAGCGCGACGGTGAAGGCCCACTCGGCCGTCCACGCGCCGAGGAAGCTCAGCTGGGCGCGACGCAGGTCGGGGTTGCGCGCGTTGCTGGTGAAGGCGGAGGCGGCGTCGGCCAGGCGCAGACGCGGCCCGGACTCCCCCATCCGGCGACTGTAGGTCCAGCACGTCCGGGGAAGGGTCAAGATCGGTCGGAGAATGACCGGGTTCAGTGGCGCTGCTTGAGCCTGACGTTCGGCATCTCGGGCGCCGGGATGGGTTGCAGGTCGAGGTCGACGCGGCCGAACCGGCCGTCCGCGACCGACCGGCCGTCGCCGACGACCGCCCCGTCGGCGGTGATCTGGTCCTGCCACTCCTGGCGGTAGGCGGCGATCTCGTCGTGGTCGCGGCCGATGAAGTTCCACCACATCACGATCGCCTCGCCGAACGGCGGGCCGCCCAGCAGCAGCAGCCGGGCCTCCTCGAGCGCGGTGACCGTGAGCGTCGTACGTCCGGGGGCGAGGTGGGCGAGCTCGCTCGGCTTGAGCTCCTGGCCCTCGACCTCGATGAGCCCGACGTCGAGGAGGACGCCGTGCTCGAAGGACTCGTCGACCTCGATCTCGACGGTGCCACCGGTCGCGACCATCACCTCGGCGCCGAGCAACGGCGTGTGGGTGGTGATCGGCGAGGAGGTGCCGAAGGCGGAGCCGATGAAGACGCGCGCCTCCCAGCCGGGGCCGCGGACCGGCTCGGGGGCGAAGTGCTCGAAGCCGGGGTCGCAGTCGCGGCTGGCGTCGGGCAGCGCGACCCAGAGCTGGGCGCCGTGCAGCACCGTCGTGCCCGGCGTGGAGACCTCGGTGTGGCTGATCCCGCGGCCGGCGGTCATCAGGTTGACCTCGCCGGGGCGCACCGTCGCGAGGCTGCCGACGGAGTCGCGGTGCTCGAGCTCGCCGTCGAAGAGCCAGCTCACCGTCTGCAGGCCCGTGTGGGGGTGCGCCGGGAGGACCATGCCGCCGGTCTCGTCGACCTCGTCGGGCCCGTAGTGGTCGACGAAGCACCAGGCGCCGATCAGTGACCGGTGCCGCTGCGGGAGCGTGCGTCGGACGCGCATGGCGCGCGGGCCACCCAGGGGGACCTCGCGCGGAGTGAGCACGTCGATGTGCGTGGTCATCGTGCGCCACCGTACCCGTACGGGTGAACCGCCGCAGACGTGACCGCTGCCCCGGTCAGCTCAGGTGGTGCGGCTCGTCCCGGCGCAACGAGCCCTCGCCCTGGTCGTCCGAGCCGTGCGACTCGCCCGTCCCCTGACCCGTCTGGCCCGGCCGGTCCAGACGCACCACGATCGACTTGTAGACCGGCTGGTTGCTCCCCTCCGCCGTCGAGTCGAGCGGGACCAGGGCGTTGGCCTCGGGGTAGTAGGCCGCGACGCAGCCGCGCGGCTGGTCGTAGGAGACGACCCGGAAGGACCGGGCGACGCGCTCGACGCCGTCCTTCCACTCGCCGACCAGGTCGATGACGTCGCCCTCGGCGTAGCCCAGGTCGCGCAGGTCGTCGGGGTTGACGAAGACGACCCGGCGTCCGCCCTTGACCCCGCGGTAGCGGTCGTCGAGGCCGTAGATCGTGGTGTTGAACTGGTCGTGCGACCGCATCGTCTGCAGCAGGAACCGGCCGCGGGGCACCTCGAGGACCTCGAGCGGCGTGGACGTGAGGACCGCCTTGCCGCTCTCGGTCTCGAAGATCCTGTTGTCGCGCGGGGGGTGGGGCAGGACGAAGCCGCCGGGCTCGTTCACCTTCTCGTCGTACGACGCACAGCCGGGGACGACGCGAGCGATCCGGCGGCGGATCTCGGTGTAGTCGTCGCGGAAGGCGGCCCACGGCACGGGCGAGTCCTCACCGAGGGTGGCCATGGCCATCGAGCAGATGATGTCCACCTCGGACTTGAGGTGCTCCGACGGCGGGTCGAGCGGCCCGTGGGAGGCGTGCACGGCCGACATCGAGTCCTCGACGGTGACCCGCTGGACCTTGCCACCGGTGAGGTCCTTCTCGCTGCGACCGAGGGCGGGCAGGATCAGCGCCTCGCCGCCGTGCACGACGTGCGAACGGTTGAGCTTGGTGGACACGTGGACGGTGAGGGCGGCCTTGCGCATGGCCGCCTCGGTCGCCTCGGTGTCGGGCGCGGCACCCACGAAGTTGCCGCCCATGCCGAAGAACACGCGGACCTTCCCGTCGCGCAGCGCCTGGATCGAGCCGACGGTGTCGAGGCCGTGCTCGCGCGGCGGCTCGAAGCCGAACTCGTCGCGGATCGCGTCGAGGAAGTGGTCGGGCACCCGCTCCCAGATGCCCATGGTGCGGTCGCCCTGCACGTTGGAGTGCCCGCGCACGGGGCACACGCCCGCACCCGGCTTGCCGATGTTGCCCTGCAGGAGGGCGACGTTGACGATCTCCTTGATCGTGCCGACGGCGTTGTGGTGCTGCGTGATGCCCATCGCCCAGCAGGTGATGGTCGCCGGCGAGTCCGCGATCATCCGCGCGGCCTCGGTGATCTGGTCGCGGGTGAGGCCGGTGGAGGCCTCGACCTTGCCCCAGTCGAGGTCCGCCACGTGGGCGGCGTACTCCGTGAAGCCGGTGGCGTACTGCGCGAGGAAGTCGTGGTCGAGGGCGTCCCACTCGATCAGCAGCGAGCCCACGGCCTGGAAGAAGGCGAGGTCGCCGTTGAGGCGGATCGGCAGGTGGAGGTCCGCGATCGCGGTGCCGACCGTGAGGCCCTTGGCGTTCTGCGGGTTCTTGAAGCGGACGAGCCCGGCCTCCTGGAGCGGGTTGACCGAGATGATCTTCGCGCCGCGGGACTTGGCCTCCTCCAGCGCGGACAGCATCCGCGGGTGGTTGGTGCCGGGGTTCTGGCCGACGACGAGGATCAGCTTGGCCTGGTGGATGTCCTCGAGGCTCACCGATCCCTTGCCGATGCCGATGGTCTCGACGAGCGCCGAGCCGGACGACTCGTGGCACATGTTCGAGCAGTCGGGCAGGTTGTTGGTGCCGAAGGACCGCACGAACAGCTGGTAGGTGAACGCCGCCTCGTTGGAGGTCTTGCCGGACGTGTAGAACGTCGCCTGGTCGGGGCTGTCGAGCCGGTGGAGGTGTCCGGCGATCGTGGTGAAGGCGTCGTCCCAGGTGATCGGCTCGTAGTGGGTGGCGCCCGGGCGCAGCACCATCGGCTCGGTGATCCGGCCCTGCTTGCCCAGCCAGAACTCCGTACGGCCGGCGAGGTCCTCGACGGAGTGGGTGGCGAAGAACTCGCGGTCGAGCAGCTGCTTGGTCGCCTCCTCGGCGACGGCCTTGGCGCCGTTCTCGCAGAACTCCGCGGCGTGCCGGTGACCGGGCGCCGGGTCGGGCCAGGCGCAGCCCTGGCAGTCGAAGCCGTCGACCTGGTTGAGGCGCAGCAGCGTCGACGCCGTGCGGACCGGGCCCATCTGGCCCAGTGCGCGCCGCATCGCGACGGCGACGGCGGTGGCACCCGCCGCGGCGTGCGCCGTGGAGTCGACCTCCACCTCCGTCTCGTCGATGTCGTCGGTGGGCACCTGCCGGGACTCGTTGCGGAGCCTGGCCGGTACGTCTCGCAGCTGGGAGAGGAACGTCACGCGCCCATCTTGCCCCGCGCGTCCCCACGGCGCACCGCCCGGAGGGACAGGTCGACGGCCGGAATAGCGGGACCGCGGGACCGGTTGGCCCACCCGTGCCCTCCCTCTTCGAGCCCCTCGACCTCGGCGCCGTCCGGGTCGACAACCGCGTGCTGATGGCGCCCCTCACCCGGATGCGGGCGACCGTGCCCGGCGACGTGCCCAACGAGCTGATGCGCGACTACTACGTCCAGCGCGCCAGTGCCGGGCTGATGGTCTCCGAGGGCACGCAGATCAGTCCCGAGGGCAAGGGCTACATGGACACCCCCGGCATCCACGACGCCGCGCAGGTGGCCGGCTGGCGCATGGTGACCGACGCCGTCCACGAGGCCGGCGGACGGATCGCCGCGCAGCTCTGGCACGTCGGCCGGGTCTCGCACGAGTCCTTCCACGACGGCGGGCTCCCCGTGTCGGCGAGCGCGCTCCCCTACCGCAACCGCACCTCGGTCCGCGGCGAGGACGGCCGCCCGGTGCGCGTCGCGTGCCCGACCCCTCGCGCCCTCGAGCTGCACGAGATCCCGCGGGTCGTCGAGGACTACCGCCGCGCGACGGTCAACGCCCGCGAGGCCGGCTTCGACCTCGTCGAGATCCACGGCGCCCACGGCTACCTCCTCCACCAGTTCCTGGCCGCCGACAGCAACCAGCGCACCGACGAGTACGGCGGCTCGCTGGAGGCGCGCGCCCGCCTCATGCTCGAGGTCACCGACGCCGTGATCGGTGCCTGGTCCGCGGACCGGGTGGCGATCCGGATCTCCCCCATCGGCGCCTTCAACGGCACCGAGGACCCCGAGGGGGCCGAGGCCGGCCTCCACGTCGCCTCCGAGCTCGGCCGACGCGGGCTCGCCTTCCTCCACCTCTCCGAGCCCGACTGGGCCGGCGGCCCGGTGCTCGACGACGACTACCGCCGCGCGCTGCGCGAGGCGCACCCCGGCCCGATCGTCGGCGCCGGCGGCTACGACCTCGCCAAGGCCGAGCGGCTCCTCGACGCCGGGCTCATCGACGCCGCCGCCTTCGGCCGGTCGTTCATCGCCAACCCGGACCTCCCCCGGCGCCTCGCCGAGGGACTCCCGCTCAACCCGCAGCGGCCCGAGACCTTCTACGGCGGCGACGCGGAGGGCTACACCGACTACCCGGCGCACGACGCCGCCTGAGGCCTCCCGCACAGCCTCAGCCACCTCTTTATTGGTTCGTGCGCGAGCCGCACGGACACCTAGGGTCGACCACGACATGCAGGACTTTCCTCCCCGGATCGCGACGTTCTTCACCGGTACCGACGTCGACCCCACGCCGGACCCCGACACCCGGTCGCCCGCGGCGTTCCTGCGGTGGATGCTGCGCCAGCAGTGGCAGGTCATCGCGATGTCGACCCTGTCGTGCCTCCTGTGGCTGCTGCCCCTGACCTTCGGTCCCTACATCTTCGGCCGGGCGGTCGACGACGGCATCCTCGCCGGCTCGACCAGCGCGCTGCTGGGCTGGGCCGCGGTGATGCTCGCCGTCGTGCTGGTGGGCGGCGTCTTCGGCGTCGTCTTCCACACCCTCGTGGTCCGCAGCTGGCTGATCAGCCTCTACGGGACGACCCAGATGGTGACCCGCAAGGTCGCGCAGATGGGCCACGTGCTGCCCCGCCGCTCGCCGACCGGCGAGGTGCTGAGCGTGTCGGCGAGCGACTCCGACGAGTTCGGCGCGCTGACCGAGATCCTCGCGCGGTCCGCGGCCCAGCTCGTCTCCTACCTGACGGTCGCCGCGATCGTGCTGACGATGTCGTGGGAGCTCGGCGTCGTCGTCCTCGTGGCCGCACCGGTGCTCGTGGTGGCCGCGATGCCGCTCCTGCGGCCGCTGCACCGACGCCAGCAGGTCGAGCGCAGCCGCAACTCCGAGCTGACCTCGCTCGCCACCGACATCGTGGCCGGGCTGCGGATCCTGCGCGGCATCGGCGGCGAGGACACCTTCGGCCGCAACTACGCCACCCAGTCGCAGCACGCCCGCAGGGCCGGCGTCTCGTCCGGCATCTGGCAGGCCGCGGTCGAGGCCGTCGGCGTGCTCTTCTCGGGCATCTTCCTCGTGACGCTGGTCTGGCTGGGCACCCGCCAGGTGCAGGCCGGCGAGCTCACCGTCGGCCAGCTGGTCAGCTTCCTCGGCTACGGCCTCTTCATGGTCGGCCCGATCCGCACCTTCTTCGAGCTCGCCCAGAAGGCCACCCGCGCCCTCGTCAGCGCCCGCAAGGCGATCGCGATCTTCGAGCAGCGCCCGCCGTGGCGCGACCCCGCCGATCCCCAGCCCCTCGACGGCAGCCGGGAGATCGTCGACGACCTCAGCGGCTTCACCGCCCACCCCGAGCTGCTGACCGTCGTGGTGAGCGCCGTCCCCGAGCAGAGCTCGGCGCTCGCGGACCGCCTCGGCCGCTACCTGCCGCCCGACACCGACCCCGTCGGCGAGGACGACGGCGACGGCCTCAAGGGCCGCGCCGCCCGTCGCGCCCGGGCCGACCGCGAACGTCGTCGCGCACGGATCGCCGCACGCGACGAGGAGGTCGCCACGCGGGAGTGGGGCGTCCGGCTCGGTGGTGTCGACCTGTCCGCCGCCAGCCTCGCCGACGTACGCCGCCAGGTGCTGGTCAGCGACACGAGCAGCAGCCTGTTCGCCGGGACGCTGCAGGACGCGATCGACCCGCACGGCACGCTGACGCGCGAGCAGGCCGAGCACGCGCTGCGCGTCGCCAACGCCGAGGACGTCTACGACGCGCTGCCCGAGGGCTGGCAGGGCCAGCTCGACGAGCGCGGTCGCGGCCTGTCCGGCGGCCAGCGCCAGCGCGTGGTGCTCGCCCGCGCCCTCGCCGCCGACGCCCCGGTCCTGGTGCTGGTCGAGCCGACGTCCGCCGTCGACGCCCACACCGAGGCCCGGATCGCCGAGCGGGTCAGCGAGCTGCGCCGCGGTCGCACCACCGTCGTGTGCACGGTCTCCCCGCTGTGGCTGCACCACGCCGACCGCGTGGTGCTGCTGCGCGACGGCCAGGTCGTCGCCGAGGGCGACCACGCCGACCTGCTGGCCCACGACGCCGCCTACCGCGACGTCGTCGTCCGCTCGATGGACGAGGAGGTGTCGCCGTGACCGACCTCCTCGCGACCTCGCCGGACACCTGGCGCGACCACAGCCGCGACGCACCCGTCGTGCCCCCCGACCTGGTCCCCCCGACCGACGCGTCGTGGGGCGAGCGGTGGCACGCCTTCCGGCACCGCCACGACGTACGTCGTCAGCGCGCCGAGGACGTCTACGCCGCGTCCCGCAACCCCGAGCGGGGCTGGCCGGTGGCCGGCAACGCGGAGGTCCTCGCCTTCTTCAAGGACCTCTTCCGCACCCGCAAGCGCGCGTTCGCGACCCTCGTGGTGCTGAACGCGCTGGCGGCCGGGGCCGGGCTCGTCGTGCCGCGGCTGCTGGGCGACCTGGTCAACACGACCGTCGACGGCACCGGCCGACCGCTCGGCCAGCTCGCGCTGGTGATCATCGGCGTGGTGCTCGCGCAGGCGTTCTTCACCTTCGTCGCGCAGCGCACGTCCACGCTCTTCGGGCAGGACCTGCTCTCGACCGCGCGCGAGTTCATCGTGCGCACGATCCTGCGGCTGCCGCTGGGTGCCGTCGAGGGCGCGAGCACCGGCGACCTCGTCACCCGCGTGACGCGCGACGTCGGGACGATGAGCCGCTCGGTGCAGTACGGCGTCCCGATGGCGATCATCTCGCTGCTGACGGTCGTGATGTCGATCGGCGCGATGCTCCTCAACTCGGTCGTCCTCGCCGTGCCGGCGCTGCTGACCTTCGCCACCTCGACGTGGGCGGTGCGCACCTACCTGCGCCGCGCCCCCAAGGCCTACATCACCGAGGGGTCGACGTACTCCCGGATCAACACCACCCTGACCGAGACCGTGGAGGGCGCTCGCACCGTCGAGTCGCTGGGCCTGTCGGGACGGCGCGTGCGCGCCGGTGACGACGACATCGCGGTGTCGTCGCAGGCCGAGCGCTACACGATGTCGCTGCGCAACATCCTCTTCGCGGCGCTCAACTTCGCCTTCCAGACCCCGCGCGTGATCACCCTGCTGGTCGGTGCCTACGCCTACTCGCAGGGCTGGGTCGACCTCGGCCAGATCACCGCCGCGGTCCTCTACGTCGAGGCGCTCGCGGACCCGCTCGACCGGCTGATCAGCGAGATCGACCGGCTGCAGGTGGGCGCGGCGTCGACCAGCCGGCTGCTCGGCATCGCCGAGGTGAAGCCGGACCGCGTCGCCGGGGACCGCCTGCCCGACGGCGCCGACCTGGTGGGCGAGGACCTCCGCTTCGCCTACCGCGAGGGCCACGACGTCCTGCACGGCGTCGACCTCCGGCTCGGTCCCGGCGAGCGCCTCGCCATCGTCGGGCCGAGCGGCTCGGGCAAGTCCACCCTCGGCCGCCTGCTGTCCGGCATCAACCGGCCGCGCACGGGATCGGCCAGCGTCGGCGGGGTGGAGCTCGTCGACCTGCCGCTCGAGGTGCTGCGCACCGAGGTCGCCCTCGTCACCCAGGAGCACCACGTCTTCATCGGCTCGGTGCGCGACAACATCGTGCTGGCCCGCGAGGGCTCGACCGACGACGACGTCCGCGACGCGCTCAGCGCGGTCGGCTCGCTGTCGTGGGTCGAGCGGCTGCCGCAGGGGCTCGACACGATGATCGGCTCCGGCCGCTTCGCGCTCACCCCGGCGCAGGCCCAGCAGGTCGCCCTCGCGCGGCTGATCATCGCCGACCCGCACACGCTCGTGCTCGACGAGGCGACCTCGCTCATCGACCCCCGCACCGCGCGCACCCTCGAGGGCTCGATGAACAACCTCCTCGAGGGGCGGACCGTGGTCGCGATCGCGCACCGCCTGCACACCGCCCACGACGCCGACCGGATCGCCGTGGTCATCGACGGGCGGATCGTCGAGCTCGGGAGCCACGACGAGCTGATCCGCCTCGACGGGGAGTACGCCGGCCTCTGGCGGGCCTGGACCTCCTAGGCCGCGTCGTCGCCGTCGGGGGTGGCGGCACATCGCATCCGCGGACGGCTGGATCCTGCAATCTGCCGCCACCCCCACCAGGCCGACCTCCGGGGGTGGCGGCACATCGCATCCACGGACGACCGGATCCTGCAATCTGCCGCCACCCCCACCAGCGGGAGGTGAGGGAGGCGTCGGGCGGCGCCGCGCACCCGGTGGGCGTCAGTCCCCCAGGCTGCGGTCGAGGTTGATCACCGCGCTGATCAGGCTGAGGTGGGTGAAGCCCTGCGGGAAGTTGCCGAGCTGCTCGCCGTTGAGGGCCACCTGCTCGGCGTACTGCCCGAGGTGGTTGGCGTAGGTGAACATCTTCTCGAGCGCGAGCCGCGCGTCGTCGAGGCGCCCGACGCGCGTGAGGGCCTCGACGTACCAGAACGAGCAGAGCGAGAACGTTCCCTCCTCGGCCGCCGTGTCGGAGCCCTCTGCGGTGGACACCCCGTCGCCGAAGGCCTCCGGGTCGTAGCGCAGGACCAGGCTGTCGGTGACCAGCCGCTCCTCCACCCGGGCCAGGGTGGACAGGAAGCGCGGGTCGTCCGGGGCGAGCATCTTGACCATCGGCATCAGCAGCGTGCCGGCGTCGAGGACGTCGCTGCCGGGGAAGGCGGTGAACGCCTCCAGGTCGGCGTTCCAGCAGTCCTCCATGACGCGCTCGTAGATCGCGTCGCGCGTCGCTGCGAGCTTCGTGAGGTCGCCCGGCAGCCCCCGCCGGCGGGCCACGCGCATCATCCGCTCGACCGCCACCCAGCTCATCACCAGGGACGTGGTGTGGGTGCGCGGACCCGACCGGATCTCCCACATCCCCGCGTCCGGTCGTTCCCAGTTGTCCATCAGCCACGACACGATGCGGCGCAGGTCGTTCCACGCATCGTGGCTGATGCCGCGCCCGTGCTTGTCGAAGAGGTAGACCGAGTCGATCAGCTCGCCGTAGACGTCGAGCTGGAGCTGGTCGACCGCGGCGTTGCCCACCCGCACCGGGCTCGAGCCGCGGTGGCCGGCGAGGTGGTCGAGCACCCGCTCGTGGGGGTGCGCGCCGTCGAGGTCGTAGAGCACCCGGAGCGGCCCGAGGTCGTCGTCGTCCTCGGCCTCGCCCAGCCGCTCGGAGAGGAAGCGGACGAACGCCGCAGCCTCGGCGGTGAAGCCGAGCCGCAGCAGCGCGTACACGCTGAAGGCGGCGTCGCGGACCCAGACGTAGCGGTAGTCCCAGTTGCGGGTGCCGCCGATGCTCTCCGGGAGGCTGGCCGTCGGCGCGGCGACGATCCCGCCGGACGGCTCGTGGCACAGCAGCTTGAGGGTGAGCGCCGAGCGGTCGACCCACTCCCGCCACCGGCCGGTGTACGTGCTCTGCGCGAGCCACCCGCGCCAGAAGGCGGCCGTGGCGTCGAAGAGCTCCTCGACGTCGGCCTCGCTGCACCCCTGGGCGTCCTCGCCCGGAGCGAGCACCTCGAGCACGAAGAGGGCGGCCTCCCCGGCGCCGAGGGACAGCCGCGCCGTGGCCGCGTGGTCGTCCACGTCGAGGTCGACCGTGCTGGACAGCGCCAGGTGGACGTCGCCGTCGGCGAAGACCACGACGTCGTCCTGGACGTCGAGCCCGGGCTCGGTCGCGCCGTAGTCCGGGCGCGGCGCCATGTGCATCGTCAGGTCGACCGACCCGCGGAGCCCGACCACCCGGCGCACCAGCCGCTGCCGGTGCGCGTCGTCGTCGGCGCGCAGGACCGGCATGAAGTCCTGCACCTCCACCACCCCTCGCTCCGTCATGAAGCGGGTGACGAGGATGTTGGTCTCCGGGTGGTAGTACTGCTGGCTGCGCGCCTGCCGGTCGTCCGGACCGAGGCGCCAGTGCCCCGCGTCCGGGTCGAGGATGGCGGCGAAGACGCTGGGCGCGTCGAAGCGGCCGGGGCAGAACCAGTCGATGGTGCCGTCGGTGGCGACCAGCGCGGCCGTGCGCAGGTCGCCGACGAGCCCGTGATCGGCGATCGCGGGCCCGTCGTGGTCAGTCACCCCCGCGCCCGTCCAGGTGCCAGCCGCCGGGCGGCAGGTCGAGCGCGGCGCCGGGTCCCCACGAACCCTGCTCGTAGGGGAGCGGGTCGGGCCGCTCGTCCAGCACCGGCTGGCAGACCTCCCACAGCCGTCGGGTCTCCTCGGCGTGGGCGAAGAGCGTGTGATCGCCCTCCATCACGTCGAGCAGCAGGCGTTCGTAGGCCTCGAGCGGGTCGTCGTCGGGAAGCTCCTCACCGAGGTCGAGACGCATCGTGGCCGGCGCCAGCTCCATCTCCGGGCCCGGGCGCTTCCCGAGCAGGTCGACGTGCACCGTCGCCTCGTCGGTGAGCTCGAGCACCAGCTCGTCGACCGTCGGGACGGGTGCGAACACCTGCGACTGCGGGCTCCGGAAGCGCAGGGTCACGGTGCGGCGGGTCTCGGCCATCGCCTTGCCCGTGCGCAGCAGGAAGGGGACGTCGCGCCAGCGGTCGTTGTCGACCCACGCCTCGAGCGCGACGAAGGTCTCCACGGTCGAGTCCTCGTCGACGTCGTCCTCGTCGCGGTAGCCGTCGTACTGGCCGAGCACCACGCGGTCGGGGTCGAGCGGACGTACGTCGTGGAAGACGGCGGCGCGGGCCCGGCGCACGGCGTCGGCGGACCACTCCCCCGGGTCCTCCAGCGCGACCGCACCGAGGATCTGGAAGAGGTGGGTCGAGACCATGTCGCGCAGGGCACCGGTCGACTCGTAGAAGGAGCCGCGGCCCTCCATCGCGAGCGTCTCGGGCACGTCCACCTGCACCGAGGCGATGCTGCGCCGGTCCCAGGCGGGCTCGAAGAGGGCGTTGGCGAAGCGCAGCGCGAGGAGGTTCTGCACGGCCTCCTTGCCGAGGAAGTGGTCGATCCGGAAGACCTGCTCCTCCTCGAAGACCTCGTGCACGTCGTGGTCGAGCTCGTCGAAGGACTCCAGGTCGAGCCCGAACGGCTTCTCGATGACCAGGCGGGCCCGCTCGGCGAGGCCTTCGCGACCGAGCATGGCGACCATGCCGGACATCGCGGTGGGCGGCACCGACAGGTAGACCAGCCGGCGCACCTCGTCGGGCTCCCCGAGCGACTCCTCGACCTCGCGCACGTGCGCGGCGAGGTCGGCGCCGTCGTCGGCGTCGGAGGTGCGGAAGGTGATCCGCTGCAGCAGGTCGCCCACGACGTCGTCGTCGAGGTCGTCGACGGACTCCCGCAGCCCGTCGCGCACCTCCGAGCGGAAGTCGTCGTCGGTCCCGGGCGAGTGCCGACCGCTCCCCACCACGGCGTAGTCGCGCGGCAACCGGTCCGCCACCGCCAGCCGGTAGAGGCCGGGGAACAGCTTGCGCGCCGCGAGGTCGCCGCGGGCGCCGAAGAGGACGAGGACGCACGGGGGCAGCTCTGTCGTCATGCCAGCCACGCTAACGACCACCCGAAGGAAGGGATCAGCTGTTGCTGAAGACCGCCGGCCCGCCGTCGTCCGTCGAGGACGTGGCATCCGGACCGCGACCCGCCCAGGTCCAGGCGTACGCCGGGTCCTCGACCGCCCGGCCGCCCTCGCCCAGCTCCAGCGGGGCGAACGTGTCGACCATGACGGCGGACTCGTCGAAGAACTCGGCGCCGAGCGACGCCTCGATGGCGCTCGGCTGCGGGCCGTGGGCGTGGCCCCCCGGGTGCAGGCTGATCGACCCGACGTCGATGCCCGATCCCTTGCGCGCCTCGTAGTCGCCGCCGACGTAGAACATGACCTCGTCGGAGTCGACGTTGGAGTGGTAGTAGGGCACCGGGATCGCGAGCTCGTGGTAGTCGACCTTGCGGGGCAGGAAGTTGCAGATGACGAAGTTCCAGCCCTCGAAGACCTGGTGCACCGGCGGCGGCTGGTGGACCTTGCCGGTGATCGGCATGTAGTCCTCGATGTTGAACGTGTAGGGGTAGAGGCAGCCGTCCCAGCCGACCACGTCGAACGGGTGGGTGGCGTACGTCATCCGGGTGCCGACGATGCCGCCGCTGGTCCGGTGCTTGACGAGCACCTCGACGTCGGTGAGGTCGCGGCAGCCCGCGACCAGCTCGTCGAGGCCCTCGGGGCCGTGGAGGTCGCGCTCGCAGTAGGGCGCGTGCTCGAGCAGCTGGCCGAAGCGCGAGAGGTAGCGCTTGGGCGGGTGGATGTGGCTGTTGGCCTCGATCGCGTAGAGCCGCGACTGCTCGGCCGGCACCCACCGGTGGTCGGTGGCGCGCGGGATGACGACGTAGTCACCGGGGCGGTAGGCGACGGTGCCGAAGACCGTCTCGACCCGGCCCGTGCCGGACTCGACGTAGACGCACTCGTCGCCGATCGCGTTGCGGTAGAGCGGGGAGGGCTCGGTGTCGGTCACGACGTAGGTGATGCGCACGTCGTTGTTGCCGAGGACCAGGCGGCGGCCCTCGACGGGGCAGGTCCCGGTCTCGAGGTCGTGGAGCTTGAGGTGGCGCGGCTTGAGGGGGTGGTTGGGCGTGCGCGACTGGTCGGCGAGCTCCCACACGGTGCTGTCGGTGATCGCGCTCGGGACGCCGCGGCGGTAGAGGAGCGAGGAGTCGGAGGAGAACCCCTCCTCGCCCATCAGCTCCTCGCGGAACAGGTGGCCGTCGTCGTCGCGCAGCTGGGTGTGCCGCTGGCGGGGCAACCGCCCGACCGCTCGGTAGTGGGCCATCGCCTGCTCCGTTCGTCCGATCATCGGACACTGGTGTCCGCTATCCGATGGCTAGAGTAGCGGCGTGGCACCCACCCCGACACCCTCGCCGGCCCGGCCCGAGACGTGGCCCGAGCCGTGGCGTGCGCTGATCGACGACGCGGCGATCTTCCCTCCCGGCGACGCACCGCTCCACGAGGCCACCGCGACCTTCGGCGCGCGCCGCGAGGAGTGGTACGCCGACCTGGTCGGCAGCTTCGTCCTGCGCGACACCGACCTGCCGCTCGTCCGCGGCTTCGACGGACCGCTGTCGGTCGTCGTCACCGGCGGTGCCGGCCAGCTCGCCGGACCCGCCTCGCTGGCGGCCCGCCTCGGGCTCCACGTCGCCGCGCTCGAGGTCGCCGTGCGCGACACCGACGACCCGGTGGGCAACGTCCGCCGGATCGACGCGGCCGCCCGCGCCGCCGAGGTCGACGTACCCCTCTTCATCGAGATCCCCGGGCCGCCGACCGCGCAGTGGCTCGCGGCGGCCGACGAGGTCGCCGCGTCCGAGCACCGGCTCAAGCTGCGCCTCGGCCACGTCGACCACGACCTCGTCCCCGGCGCCCCGACGGTCGCGGCCTGGATCGACGCCGCCCTCGACCGCGAGACCCCGTTCAAGGCGACCGCCGGGCTGCACCGCGCCGTGCGCCACGACCCCGAGGGCGGCGGCGCCCACGGCTTCCTCAACGTGCTCGTCGCCACCCAGGTGCTGTGGGACGGCGGCTCGGTCGCCGACGCGACCGCGGCCCTCGAGCAGCGCGACGGTGCCGAGCTCGCAGCGAGCCTGTCCGGACCGGACGTGTCCTCGGCCCGCCGCTGGTTCACGTCCTTCGGCTCCTGCTCGGTGACCGAGCCCCTCGATGACCTCATCTCACTCGGATTGGTGGACCAGCCATGACCATGCAGACCTGGGTCGAGGGAGCCGCCGGCTCCGGCTTCGACGTCGACCACCTCCCCTACGGCGTCTTCGCGCGCTCCGGCGAGCACCCGCGCGTCGCGGTGCGCATCGGTGACTTCGTCCTCGACCTGAGCATCGTGGCGGCGGCCGACATGGTCGACACGCACGCGCTCTTCGACCAGCCGACGCTCAACCCGTTCATGGCCGCAGGGCCGGCGGTCTGGGACTCGACGCGGGCCTGGGTCACCGGCCTGCTCACCGACGAGACCGAGCGCGACCTGGTCGAGCCCGCGCTGTCGCCCGTCGACTCGGTGCGGATGCTGATGCCGTTCACCGTCGGCGACTACGTCGACTTCTACGCCTCCGAGCACCACGCCTCCAACGTCGGCCGGATGTTCCGGCCCGACGCCGAGCCGCTCCTGCCGAACTGGAAGCACCTCCCCGTCGGCTACCACGGCCGCTCCGGGACCGTCGTGGTCTCGGGCACGGACGTCGTACGCCCCAGCGGGCAGCGCAAGGCGCCGAGCGACGACCAGCCGACCTACGGTCCGTCGCAGCGCCTCGACATCGAGGCCGAGCTCGGCTTCGTCGTCGGCGTCCCCTCGGCGATGGGCGACCGCGTCAGCACGGCCGACTTCGCCCGTCACACCTTCGGCGTCGTCGGGCTCAACGACTGGTCGGCACGCGACATCCAGGCCTGGGAGTACGTCCCGCTCGGCCCGTTCCTCGGGAAGTCCTTCGCCACCTCGATCAGCGCCTGGGTGACGCCGCTCGCCGCCCTGGCCGCGGCGTGGACGGACCTCCCCGGGCAGGACGACCCCGAGGTGCTCGACTACCTCGCGGTCGACGGACCGGCCGGCCTCGACATCGAGGTGGAGGTGGTGCTCGACGGCGAGGTCGTCGCGCGGCCGCCGTACCGCACCATGTACTGGTCGCCCGCGCAGATGCTGGCCCACACCACGGTCAACGGCGCGAGCGTCCGCACCGGCGACCTGTGGGGGTCGGGCACGGTCTCCGGGACGGAGCGGGACCAGCGCGGCTCGCTGCTGGAGCTGAGCTGGGGCGGCCAGGAGCCGTTCACCGCCGGCGGTCGCGAGCGCACCTTCCTCGAGGACGGCGACGAGGTCGTGCTGCGCTACTCCGCACCCGGCACCGGCGGCGGACGGATCACGCTGGGCGAGGTGTCCGGACGGGTCCTCCCCGCCCGCTGAGCGTGGTCCTAGGCTGGCGCCGTGAAACAGCTCGGCCAGTACGCCGCCCCGCGGCACGCGATCGCACACCTGTCCGACCCGCACCTGATCACCGAGGGCGGCCTGCACTACGGCGTCGTGGACAACGTGGCCAACCTGCGCCGCGCGATCGAGCGGCTCGCCGCCGTACGGCCGGCGCCGCAGGCCCTCGTCTTCACCGGTGACCTCGCCGACCAGGGTGCGCCCGACGCCTACGAGACGCTGCGCTCGATCGTCGAGCCGGCCGCGGCCGAGATGGGCGCGATCGTCGTCTGGACGATGGGCAACCACGACGAGCGGGGACCCTTCGCGCGCGGGCTCCACGACTCCGACGACGCCGGCTTCCAGGACCGCGTCCACGAGGTCGACGGCCTGCGGATCATCGCCCTCGACACCAGCGTGCCGGGCTACCACCACGGCGAGCTCCGCCCCGAGCAGCTCGCGTGGCTGGCCGACGTCCTGGCCACCCCCGCCGAGCACGGCACCCTCCTCGCGATGCACCACCCGCCGCTGCCCCTGCCGATGCTGCGGGCGGCCGAGCTGATCGAGCTGCACGACCAGCAGTCGCTGGCCGACGTCATCGTCGGGACCGACGTGCGCGGGATCCTCGCGGGCCACCTCCACCTGTCGACGTGGTCGACCTTCGCCGGCGTACCCGTCTCGGTCGCCTCGGCGAGCTGCTACACCAGCGACCCCGCGCCGGTGGACCGCTTCGTCTCGGGCGTCGACGCCGCCCAGTCCTTCACGATGGTCCACACCTACGACGACCGCCTCGTGCACACCCTCGTCCCGCTGGAGCGCGGCACCGAGGTCAGCCACGTCGGCTCCGACATCGAGGAGGCGCTCGAGGGCGTCTCGCTCGAGGAGGCCTTCGAGCTGGCCTCGTCGAAGTCCTCCCCCTTCAACAGCTAGGACCCTCCCCTTGCGACTCCTGCTGATGCGGCACGGCCAGACGCACGCCAACGTCTCCGGCGAGCTCGACACCGCGCACCCCGGCCTCGACCTCACCGACCTCGGGCGTGCCCAGGCGGTGGCGGCGAGCCGGGCGATCGCCGACGAGCCCCTCGACGCGATCTACGTCTCGAGCCGGGTGCGCACCCACCAGACCGCGGCACCCACCGCCGAGGCTCGCGGCCTCTCCCCCATCCCGCTCGACGGGCTGGAGGAGATCGACGCCGGCGACTTCGAGATGCGCGCCGACCACGACGCGGTCGCCGGCTACATCGGCTCCGTCGCGACGTGGCTCGAGGGCGACCTGTCCCACCGGATGCCCGGCGGCGAGACCGGCGAGGAGTTCCTCGCCCGCTACGACGCGGCCGTCCGCACGATCGTCGACAGCGGCCACTCCGCCGCGCTCATCGTCATCGCACGGCGCCGCCATCCGGACGTGGGTCTCGACCCGGATGACGCCCCACCCCGACGCCCCGCCCGCGACGCAGCCGCTGCACAACACGGCACTGATCGTGCTCGACGGCGACGTCGAGGCCGGGCTGGCGGATGGTCTCGTGGCAGGGCCACCCGGTCGGCGGCGCCTACCTGGAGGACCCGGCCGCCGAGGACCCCACGGGCGACCTCGACCCCGACGACGACGGTGAGCTCGGCTGAGCGCTGCGGCGCGTCCCGGCTCTGGAGTCACCGGATATCCGGTGACCGCAACGGTTGTCAGCCCAGATCTCGGCCGACAACCGTGGAACTGGGGTGCAAAGATCCCTCGCGACCCCTTGGTTCGTCAGCATATGCTGACGCCATGGAGACCTCAGTGGGCACCGACGACGGCGGCAGCGTGTACGACGAGCTGGCCGCGGTCCGCGAGGCCAAGCGCGAGCTGACGCGGCGCGAGGAGGTCGCCGTACGCCGGGCCCGGCACTCCGGCCTCAGCTGGGCCGAGATCGGCACCCTGCTCGGCGTGACCCGGCAGACCATGCACCGCAAGTACCGCAAGGTCGGCTGAGCCGCCCGATCCGGCTAGACGCCCTCGGTCCCGATGCCGGGGTGCACGAAGGGCTGGCCGGCGCGCATCTGCTCGACCGAGCCGGGGTGGACGCGCGCGAGGTGGGCGAGGCCGCGGCGGCGGTAGCGCAGGACCTGGACGACGCCGAGCGCCCAGAAGGCGTACTGCACCGCCATCGCGAGCTTGAAGTCGCCGAGCGTGTAGGAGCCCATCCCGCCGCTCGACGACAGGTCGAGCACGACACCGATGAGGGCCATCACGAGCAGCGAGGCGGTGAAGCCGCCGACGTTGACCAGGCCGTTGGCGCGGCCGATCGCGTGGGCCGGGGTGAAGGAGCGGGCGAGGTCGAAGCCGACCATCGCCGCAGGCCCGCCGCTGGCGGTCGCGAAGGCCATCAGCACGACGAGCCACGCCGGCGCCGCGCCCGGCCACAGCAGGACCGCGGTCCACGGCACCACCATCGCGACGACCACGCTGATCACGATGAACGAGCGGTAGTAGGGCAGCCGCGCCACCAGCCGGGCGAGGACCAGCCCGCTCACCACCGCCCAGGCCGTCATCGCCATCAGCAGCGTGCTGGCACCGCCGGCCGACCAGCCGAGGCCCTGCACGAGGAACGGGTAGCCCCACAGCAGCGCGAAGACCGTCGCGGAGAACTGCGAGACGAAGTGCGACCACATCCCGAGCCGCGTGCCCGGGTTGCCCCAGACCGTACGCACCGACTGCGCGAGCGCGCGGAGCTTGATCGCGACGACGTCGCTGCGGCGGTAGGGCGAGTCCTTGACCAGCGCGAGGACGGCGACGAGCAGGACGACGCCGACGCTCGCCGTGAGCGCGAAGGCGCGGGTCCAGCCGAGGGTGTGGAGGAGGTACGACAGCGGGCCGGCCGCCGCGATCGCGCCCAGCTGGCCCGTGAGGCCGGTGAGCTGGGTGACCATCGGCGCCTGCCGGACCAGGAACCACACCGTCACGATGCGGATCACGCTGACGAAGATCATCGCGTCGCCGGCGCCCAGCACCGCGCGGGCCGCGACGGCCGCGGCGAAGGACTGGGAGAAGGCGAAGGCGAGCTGGCCGACGGTCATCAGCGCCAGTCCCCAGATCAGCATCGCGCGCGAGCCGAAGCGGTCGAGCAGCACGCCGACCGGCACCTGCATGCCGGCGTACACCACGAGCTGGAGCACGGTGAACGTCGCCAGGCTGGTCGCGCTGATGTCGAAGCGCTCGGCCGCGATGAGGCCGGCGACGCCGAGCGAGCTGCGGTGGAAGACCGCCAGCACGTAGACCGCGATCGCGACGCCCCAGATGACCCAGGCCCGCCTCTTCCCGATGTCGTGGACCTGCAGCGTGGGACGCGGCTGCGTCACTCCCCGGTCCCGAGGGCGGCGTCGAGCTCGGCCCGCGAGGGCGGGTTCGCCCCGGGCCGGGACACGTTGATCGCGGCGCCGATCGCGGCGGTGGTCACGGCGCCGAGCACGTCGCGGTCGGACAGCGCGCGCAGGTCCTCGCCGGTCGCGGACGCCGAGCCCCAGGAGCGCGTCGACGAGGACGCCGCTGAAGGTGTCGCCGGCGCCGACCGTGTCGGCGACGCGTCACGGGGACGCCCGGCACCTCGAGCGTGGTGCCGTCGGGGCGTACGGCGACCGCGCCGTCGCCGCCGCGGGTGACGACGACCAGCCCGGGTCCGACCGCCGGCCCAGCGCGTCGCCGTCGCGACCGGGTCGTCGTCGGGGTGCAGCCAGTGGAGGTCCTCGTCGCTGACCTTGACCACGTCGGAGAGGGTCGACCAGCTCCTCGACCCGCGCGACCGGGCCGGTGCGGTCGGGGGTGATGGCCGGACGGGCGTTGGGGTCGAGCGAGACCAGCGCCCGGCCGTGGTGGGCGCGGACCGCGTCGAGGACGGCGTCGGCGCCGGGCTCGAGCACCGTCGCGATCGACCCGACGTGCAGGACGTCGCCGGTCTCGGGCACCTCGCCGAGGTGCCAGTCGAGGTCGAAGACGTAGGACGCGGCACCGCTCGCGTCGAGGGTGACCACGGCGCTGGACGTCCGGCCGCTGGCGGTGGGCCGGGCGAGCACGGTCACGTCGCTCGCCTCCAGCCACGACCGGACCGCCGCACCGCGGTCGTCGTCGCCGAGCAGGGTCACCAGCCGGACGTCGCGGCCGAGGCGGGCGAGCGCGATCGCGACGTTGGCCGGGCTCCCGCCGGGCAGGTCCTGCGGCTGGCCGGTGGCGTCGGGCACGACGTCGACGAGCGCCTCGCCGATGACGAGGACCTGCGGCTGTGCGTCCGTCATGCGCCCCATCATGCCGGTGGCCGGAGCCCGCCCGACAGGGCGAGGGCACTGGCGAGACTCGGGCTCAGCGGCAGTCGAGGCAGCAGCGTCGCCTGCACCGCGTGGTAGAGGTCGGGCTTGCCCGGCCAGACCGACGACTGCGGCCGGTTGGCGGGGTCGAGCTCGTGGTGCCACGACCCGCGCTCGACGTCGCGCAGGTGCTCGACGGCGTAGGCCCACCACTGCGCGTAGCGCTCGGCGTAGCGCCTCCTCGCCCGTACGCCGGTGGAGCGCCGCGGCAGCCGAGATCCCCTCCGCAGCGACCCAGTGCATCCGGTGGCGCACGACGGGCGTGCCGTCCCAGTCGGTCGTGTAGACGAAGCCGGGTGCGCCGTCCACGTCCCAGCCGTCGGCCACCGCCCGGTCGAAGAGGAGGCGGGCGGTGTCCAGCGAGACCCGCCGGCGCCGCCTCGCCGAGCGTCGCCTCGACGTGGAGGAGGAGGCGGGCCCACTCGAGGCCGTGGCCGATCGTCGCGCCGAACGGCTTGAACGGGTCGTCCGGCCGGTCGCGGTTGAGCTCGAGGTCGACCGACCAGTCGGGTCCGAAGTGCTCGGGCAGCCGGCCGTCGTGGGTCCGCGCGAGCTCGACGACGTACGCCGCGATCCGGCCGGCGCGCTCGTGCCACCGGCTGTCGCCGGTGACGTCGCCGACGGCGAGCATCGCCTCCACGGAGTGCATCGAGGAGTTGAGGCCGCGGTAGGGCATCGGCTCGGAGAACGACCGGTCCCACTCGTCGACGACCCGGCCGACCGGCTCGTCCCAGAAGTGCCGCTCGAAGACGTCCGTCGCGTCGGCCAGGAGCGCGTCGGCGCCGGGGAGCCCGGCGGCGACGGCCGAGGACGCGGCGAGCATCACGAAGGCGTGGTCGTAGCAGGACTTCGCGGTGCCGGTCGGCGACCCGGTGCCGTCGACGGCGGAGAACCAACCGCCGTGCTCGGCGTCGTGCAGCGTCGAGCGCAGGCCGTCGAGCGCGGCGGTCGCGACCGGCGTGCAGCCCTCGACGCCGAGCAGGTGGCCGAGCGCGTAGACGTGGACGGTGCGGCTGGTGATCCAGGTGTGGACCGGGCGCGAGAGGTCGGGGCGACCGTCGTCGTCGAGCCAGGCCGCGCCGCCGACCGGGTGCGCGACGTCGCGGCCGAAGTCGAGGAGGCGACGGCACTCGGCGTCCAGCCAGTCGTCGGAGGGCGGGGCGGCGGAGTTGCTCACCCGGGCAGTCAACCAGTGGAGCCCGACAACGCACGAGACCCCCGCACACGTGCGGGGGTCTGGCGACTGGAGCGAGGATCCGTCCAGTGGCAGGTAGAGGATTCGAACCTCTGTAGGCGTTGCCGGCTGATTTACAGTCAGCTCCCTTTGGCCGCTCGGGCAACCTGCCGGGGCGTGCGGAACAATAGCAAGGCACGGACACCGCTACGAATCGCCGGGCACCCTCGGCAGCCCCCGCGAACCCACACGAAGGAGACACCACCATGGCCGACTCGAGCTTCGACATCGTGAGCAAGCTGGACCGCCAGGAGGTCGACAACGCGCTGAGCCAGGCGGCCCGCGAGATCGCCACCCGCTTCGACTTCAAGGGCACCGGCGCGAGCATCGAGTGGAAGGGCGAGCAGGCCATCGAGATCGTCGCCTCCGCCGACGACCGGGCGAGCGCCGTCCTCAGCGTCTTCCAGGACAAGCTGATCAAGCGCAACCAGAGCCTGAAGATCCTCGACACCTCCGAGCCGCGCCAGTCCGGCCAGGTCTCCAAGATCGACATCGCGCTCAAGGAGGGCATCACCTCCGAGGACGCCAAGAAGATCTCCAAGCTGATCCGCGACGAGGGCCCCAAGGGCGTCAAGGCGCAGGTGCAGGGCGACGAGCTCCGGGTCTCGTCGAAGAAGCGCGACGACCTCCAGGCCGTGCAGCAGCTGGTGAAGTCGCAGGACTACGACTTCGCGGTGCAGTTCACCAACTACCGCTGAGCTCGCTGAGCGCGCCGACGAGGAACACCACGGCGCGCGACCGGGTCGTCGGGGAGCGCGATGGCGCCGATCTCGGCGACGGTCTGCGGGTCCGCCCCGCGGCCGGCGACGTAGAGGGCGTGGTCCTCGGCGATCCGCAGCAGCGACGAGCCGTGGGCGGTGAAGGCCGTCGACCGCGTCGCGGCCAGGACCACCGCGTCGGCGCCGGTCACGCGCGCGGCCGTGAGCACGGCGGGGATCGGGGTGTCCGCGCCGAGGAAGCGGGCGCGTACGCCGCGCTCGCGCAGCATCAGCGCCACGCAGAGCAGCACCAGGTCGTGGCGCTCCCCCGGCGGGCAGGCGAGCAGGACGACCGGCGACGCCGCCGCGGCGTCCGCGAGCACCTGCTGCGGGCGGCACGGACGACAGCGCCGAGAGCTTGCGGCGCAGCATGTCGCTGACGAAGTGCTCGTGGGCGACCGACAGGGTGCCCGCCTCCCAGCGGTCACCGACCTCGCGCAGGAAGGGCAGCACGACGCCGGTGACGGCGCCGGACAGCGGCACGTCCCAGAAGAGCCGGGCGAGGGCGATCTCCGCCGTCTCGGCGTCGAAGGTCTCGACCGCGGCCCAGAGCTCGTCCGTGGTCGTGGTGATGGTCACGATCGAACGCTAGCCGCTACGCTCACGCGTGCGGACACGCTTCGCGGGGTGGGACGCGCTCAGCCGGCCACCGCCATGCGGGGAATGACCATGGCTCCAGCCGCAGGGGTGAGGAACACGGTGCTCCCCTCCTCGAGGCCGAGCGCAGCGCGCGTGCGTGCGGGACAGCACCACGGAGACCTCCTCGCCCTCGAGCGTGAGGACGGTGAGCCGCACCTCGAAGCCGATGCGGACCATCCGGGAGATGGTGCCCTCGATGGTCCCGGCGTGCTTGGGGGACGGCTCGACGTCGATGTCGTGCGGGCGGAGCGAGACGCCACCGAGGTGCGTGACCTCGCCGAGGAACGACATGACGAAGTCGTTGGCCGGCTCGTCGTAGAGCTGGTCGGGGGTGCCGACCTGCTCGACGCGACCCTCGTTGATGACCACGATCTCGTCGGCGACCTCGAGGGCCTCCTCCTGGTCGTGCGTGACGAAGACCGTGGTGACGGCACCTCGTCGTGCAGGCGGCGCAGCCACTCGCGCAGCTCCTTGCGCACCTTGGCGTCGAGCGCGCCGAAGGGCTCGTCGAGCAGCAGCACCGTCGGCTCGACCGCGAGGGCGCGGGCGAGCGCCATGCGCTGGCGCTGGCCGCCCGAGAGCTGGGAGGGCATGCGGTGGGAGAACTGCGAGAGGTGCACGAGCTTGAGCAGCTCGTCGACCCGGCGGGCGACCTCGTCCTTGGGGCGCTTGCGGATCTCGAGGCCGAAGGCGACGTTCTTCGCGACCGTCATGTGCTTGAAGACCGCGTAGTGCTGGAAGACGAAGCCGACGTTGCGCTTCTGCGGCGGCAGGTGGGTCGCCTCGGTGCCCTCGATGCGACACGGTGCCGGAGTCGGCCGAGTCCAGGCCGGCGATGATGCGCAGCAGCGTGGACTTGCCGCCGCCCGACGGGCCGAGCAGGGCCGTGAGCTGGCCCGACGGCAGGGACACGTTGACGTCGTCGAGTGCGACGAAGTCGCCGAACCGCTTGTTCAGGTTGCGGACCTCGATACTCACTTCTTCTCCTTGGTGGGTGCGGCGTGGCCCTCGTTGGGGCGCAGGATGGCGACGACGATCAGGCAGAGCACCGACGCCACGACGAGGAGGAACGACACCGAGTAGGCGACGTCCTCGTGGAAGTTCTGGTACTCGCGCTGCACGAGCAGGGTGGCGGTCTCCATGTCTGCCGATGCTGCGGCCGGCGACGATCTTGACCGCGCCGAACTCGCCGAGCGACCGGGCCAGGCTCAGCACCACGCCGTACACGATCGCCCACTTGATGCCGGGCAGGGTGATCCGCCAGAAGCGTCTGCACGCCGTTGGCGCCGAGGCTGCGGGCCGCCTGCTCCTGGTCGTCGCCGAGCTCCTCGAGCACCGGCACGACCTCGCGGATGATCAGCGGCAGGACCACGAAGCAGGTCGCCATGACGATGCCCGGGGGTGGCGAAGACGACGTCGATGCCGCGGTCGTGCAGCCCCTCGCCGAACCAGCCGTAGCGGCGGGTTGTAGACCAGCACCAGCGCGAGGCCGACCACGACCGGCGAGACCGACAGCGGCAGGTCGATGCAGCGCCGACAGGGCCCGCTTGCCGGGGAAGTCGTAGCGCACGAGCAGCAGCGACATCCCGACGCCGAAGACCAGGTTGATCGCCACCGCGATGACCGCGACGCGCACCGTGAGCCACAGCGCGTGGGTCACGTCGGGGTCCTCGAGCGCGCGCTGCATGCCGCCGAAGCCGTCGGCGAAGGTGTTCTTGGCGATCAGGCCGGTCGGCCAGGCGACGAGCATGACCAGGTAGCCGATGACCAGGATCGCGCAGGAGCCAGGCGGTGGCACGGGAACGGTTGCCGACCGCGGTGCTCGCGCTAGCCACGGCGGGCCAGCCTGTCGCTGGGTGATGTCGAGCGCCACGATCGCCAGGAGGGCGACCAGGAGCATGATCGTCGCGAGGGCGGCCGCCGCGGGGCGGTTGCCGCCCTCGAGCAGCGAGGCCATGCGGTACGACGTCACCTCGGTGCGGTTGGGCAGGTTGCCCGACAGCAGCACGAGCGAGCCGTACTCACTGATGCCACGCGCGAAGGACAGCGCGGCACCGGCGAAGATCGCCGGCACCAGCGTGGGCAGCACGATGCGTCGCAGGATGGTGGCGCGGTTGGCGCCGAGCGACGCGGCGGCGTCCTCCACCTCGATCTCCATCTCCTCGAGCACCGGCTGCACCGTGCGGACGATGAACGGCAGGGTGACGAAGGCGATCGCGAGGAACACGGCCTTGCGCGTGTTCTCGAACTCGGTGCCGAGCGGGCCCTGGCTGCCGTAGAGCGAGAGCAGCACGAGACCGGCGACGATCGTCGGCATCGCGAACGGGATGTCGATGATCAGGTCGAGGGCGCGCTTGCCCCAGAACCGGTCACGCACCAGCACCCAGGCGATGATCGTGCCCATCACCATGTTGATGACCGTGGTCAGCAGGGCGACGCCGACCGTCAGCTTGAGGGCGCTGAGCGTCTGGCCGTTGGTGAGTGCGGAGCGGTACGTGCTCCAGCCGCCGCCGGACGCCTCGACGACGACCGCCGACAGCGGGATCAGCACGAGCAGGCTGAACCAGAGCAGGCCGACGCCGAGCCCGAGGCTCGCGCTGGCGTTGAGGGCACGCGGCCGGGCCGACCGGCGCTTGCGCGCCGGCCGACCGGTCGTGAGAGCGCGGTGGACAAGGTCAGCTACCGACCCCGGAGCCGGCCTGGATCTCGGTGATGATGCCGAGGGTGTTGCCGTCCTCGCCGTCGCCGAAGAACGTGTCGTTGGCCTCGCCCCAGCCGTTGAAGTCACCGTCGATGGTGAGCTCGGTGGCCGGCTCGGGGAACGCGTTGCTCGGGTCGAGGGCACCCTCGACCTGCGACGTCGCCCACGTCGACCAGGCGGGCGGAAGCCGAAGCCCGGCGTAGAGCTTCTGGCCCTCCTCCGAGCGCTGGAAGTCGAGGAAGTCGTTGCGCCTGGCTCGGGCGCGTCGACCGTCACCGCGCACGGGTTCTCGATGAGCAGCGTGGTGTCGGGCACGACGTAGTCGAAGTCCTCACCGTTCTGGCGGGCCAGGATGGCCTCGTTCTCGTAGGACAGCAGGACGTCGCCCTGACCGGCCGGTGAAGGCGGTGGTCGCGTCGCGACCCGAGTCGGGCAGCGCCGAGACGTGGTCGAAGAAGTCCGTCATGTACGCCGCGGCGTCGTCCTCGCTGCCACCGTCGGAGATGACCGAGCCGTAGGCGGCGAGCAGGTTCCACTTGGCCGAGCCCGACGAGGCCGGGTTGGGCGTGACGATGGAGACGTCGTCCTTGACCAGGTCGTCCCAGCTGTCGATCTTCTTGGGGTTGCCCTTCGGCACCACCATGACGACGACGGACTGGGTGCAGATGCCCGTGGTGTCGCCGTCCTTCCAGTCCTCGGCCACGATGCCGGCGTCGACCAGGCGGGTCATGTCGGGCTCGAGCGAGAAGTGGACGAGGTCGGCGTCCTGGCCGTCGACGACGCCGCGGCTCATGTCGCCGGACGCGCCGTAGGCGGGGCCGTCGAAGGTGACGTCCTTGCCGGCGTCGGTGCCCTCGAAGGCCTTGAAGGCCGCGTCGTTCGGGGTCTCCATGACGGAGAAGCCGACGACCGCGAGGTTGGTGCCGCCGTCGCCGTCCGAGCCGGCGTCCGCGTCACCCGAGCAGGCGGACAGGGCCAGCGGGCCGAGGAGGGCTGCCGCGAGAGCGGCACGTGAACGGATCTGCATGGGGGGATCTCGACTTTCTTGATCGGGTAGCAATGTCGAGAAAGATACATGACTTTATCGATGCCAATGACATTGACCGCGGTCCGGGCGCGTGTCGTGGATCACGCTGGCCGGCCACGACCGCGAGCGCCCGATCCACGCTCAGTTCCGGCGTCGACGAGGCGTCCATCACGTGGGGAGGGCCGTCCAGACCACCCGTGCGCGACTACTGTGGGAGAGCGGGGGAACGTCCCCGACACCACGCAGAACGGCGCAGGGAAGCAGGGCACAGGTGAGTGGATCGGCCAAGCAGGTCAAGCAGCTGGATCGCGTCATCATCCGGTTCGCCGGTGACTCCGGCGACGGCATGCAGCTCACCGGCGACCGCTTCACCCAGGAGACCGCGGCCTTCGGCAACGACCTGGTGACGCTGCCCAACTTCCCCGCCGAGATCCGCGCCCCCCAGGGCACCCTGCCGGGCGTCTCGTCGTTCCAGGTCCACTTCGCCGACCACGACATCCTCACCGCGGGCGACGCCCCCGACGTCCTCGTCGCGATGAACCCCGCGGCCCTGCGCGCCAACCTCGGCGACCTCCACAAGGGCGCGACGATCATCGTCGACACCCACGACTTCACCGCGCGCAACCTGACCAAGGCCGGCTACCAGGACAACCCGCTCGACGGCGACAGCCTCGACGCCTACGCCCTCCACACGGTCGACCTCACCGGGATGACGGTCGAGGCGGTCAAGGAGTTCGGCCTCTCCCGCAAGGACGCCTCGCGCGCGAAGAACATGTTCGCCCTCGGCCTGCTGTCGTGGATGTACGGCCGCCCGACCGACCCGACGACGACGTTCCTCGACGAAGCGCTTCGCCAAGGTCCCCGACATCCGCGACGCCAACATCGCCGCCTTCAAGGCCGGCTGGAACTTCGGCGAGACCACCGAGACCTTCGCGGTCCAGTACGAGATCAAGCCGGCCGTGATGCCGCCCGGCACCTACCGCAACATCACCGGCAACCTCGCCCTCGCCTACGGCCTCGTCGCCGGCGGCGTGCAGTCCGGCCTCCCGCTGTTCCTCGGCACCTACCCGATCACCCCGGCCTCCGACATCCTCCACGAGCTGTCGAAGCACAAGTCCTTCGGCGTCACGACGTTCCAGGCCGAGGACGAGATCGCCGGCGTCGGTGCCGCCATCGGGGCGTCCTACGTCGGTCACCTCGGCGTGACCTCCACCTCCGGCCCCGGTGTGGCGCTCAAGTCGGAGGCGATCGGCCTCGCGGTGATGACCGAGCTCCCGCTCGTCGTCGTCGACGTCCAGCGCGGCGGCCCGTCCACCGGCCTGCCCACCAAGACCGAGCAGGCCGACCTGCTGCAGGCGATGTTCGGCCGCAACGGCGAGGCGCCGGTCCCGATCGTGGCGCCGCAGTCGCCCGGCGACTGCTTCGCCGCCGCGGTCGAGGCCGCCCGGATCGCCGTCACCTACCGCACGCCCGTGCTGCTCCTCTCCGACGGCTACCTCGCCAACGGCTCCGAGCCGTGGCGGGTGCCCGGCGGTCGACGAGCTCCCGGTCATCGACCCGGACTTCGCGACCGAGAAGAACCACGGCTCCGGCGACGAGGCCGAGTTCTGGCCCTACCTGCGCGACGAGCAGACCCTCGCGCGGCCGTGGGCGATCCCCGGCACGCCGGGCCTCGAGCACCGCATCGGCGGGCTGGAGAAGGGCGACGGGCACGGCAACATCTCCTACGACCCGGCCAACCACGACTTCATGGTCCGCACCCGCCAGGCCAAGGTCGACCGGATCGCCGACTCCATCCCGCCGCTCGAGGTCGACGACCCGTCGGGCGAGGCGAAGGTGCTCGTCATCGGCTGGGGCTCGACCTACGGCCCGATCGGTGCCGGCGTACGACGCGTGCGCAAGGCCGGCTACCAGGTCGCCCAGGCCCACCTGCGCCACCTCAACCCCTTCCCGAGCAACCTCGGCGACGTCCTCAAGGGCTACGACAAGGTGCTCGTGCCCGAGATGAACCTCGGCCAGCTGTCGCTGCTGCTGCGCGGGAAGTACCTCGTCGACGCCGTCGGCTACAACCACGTCCGCGGACTGCCCCTCAAGGCCACCGAGCTCGCCGACGCCATCGGCGAGCTGGTCGCCGAGGCCGAGGGCATCGAGATCGACCTGGGCGTCTGGGGCGAGCCCACGCAGAAGGAGCACATCTGATGAGCACTGACCTGGGCCTGCCCGGCCTGCGCTCCGGCACCGAGCTGGTCCCGACGGTTCCCGAGGGCGCCGAGAAGCAGACCGGCAAGGACTTCACCTCCGACCAGGAGGTCCGCTGGTGCCCCGGCTGCGGCGACTACGCCGTCCTCAAGGCCGTGCAGTCGTTCCTGCCCGACCTCGGCCTGCGCCGCGAGAACATCGTCTTCGTCTCCGGCATCGGCTGCTCGTCGCGCTTCCCCTACTACCTCGACACCTACGGCATGCACTCGATCCACGGCCGGGCGCCGTCGATCGCCACGGGCATCGCCACCGCGCGCGAGGACCTCTCGGTGTGGGTCGTCACCGGCGACGGCGACGCGCTGTCGATCGGTGGCAACCACCTGATCCACGCGCTGCGCCGCAACGTGAACATGACGATCCTGCTGTTCAACAACCGGATCTACGGCCTGACCAAGGGGCAGTACTCCCCCACCTCGGAGACCGGCAAGGTCACCAAGTCGACCCCGATGGGCTCGGTCGACCACCCGTTCAACCCGGTGTCGCTCGCGCTCGGCGCCGAGGCGACCTTCGTGGCCCGCACCATCGACTCCGACCGCAAGCACCTCACCGCGGTGCTCGCCGCGGCCGCCGCCCACCGCGGCACGTCACTGGTCGAGATCTACCAGAACTGCCCGATCTTCAACGACGGCGCCTTCGACGCGATCAAGATCGCCGGACACCAAGGCCGACGCGATCATCCCGCTGGTGCACGGCGAGCCCGTCACGTTCGGGGCTCGGACGACGGCGCCAAGGCCTGGTCCGCGACGAGGCGACCGGCGGCGTGAAGGTCGTCAGCGACCGCCGACGTGGCGGCCGACGACGTCCTGGTGCACGACGCCCACAGCCCGGACCCGACGATGGCCTTCGCGATCTCGCGGCTGACCGACTCGGGCTACCTCAACACCTCGCCGATCGGCATCTTCCGCCAGGTCGAGCGGGCGACGTACGACGACCAGGCGCGCGAGCAGGTCGCGACCTCGCGCGGCGGGGCGTCCGACGACGACGCCGCCGACCAGTCCGCCAGGTTGGCGGCGCTGATCGGCGGCGGCGACACCTGGACGATCATCTGACCGTCCGGCAGTGCGGGTCAGTCGAAGAAGAGCGTCCAGACCTCGCCCTTGGTGTTGCCGTAGCCGTTGGAGTGGTCGACCTTCGAGCGCCACTTCCAGCGACCCTTCTCGGGCGCGTAGATCTGGGTCTTGTAGTTGCCGGCGCTCGTTGGTCTTGATCTTCTTGACCGTCTTCCACTTGCAGGAGCCGCACGCCTTCTTCTGGATCTTCACCTTCTGCTTGGCGTAGGGCAGCAGCGAGCCGTCGACCTGGGGCTCCATCACGGTGCCCTTGAGCTTGAAGGCGTTGTAGGAGACCTGCTTGTCGCCCGGCGGGACCTCGTCGATGATGCGCTTCGGCAGCGAGCCGGCGGTGGCGCCCGTGGCGAGCACACCTCCGACGAGCAGCGCAGCGACGAGTGCGGCCAGGACGGTGCGGAACATGCGCATGTGGAACTCCCCCTCGAGAGACGATGACTTGGGATGACGCCGGGGTTCCCAACCCCGGGACCCGCCCATCGTAGGCGACAGCGCGCCCCTAGACTCACCGAGTGCCAGATAGCCGACGCGGACTGCTGCTCGGCGCACTGGCCTACGTCATGTGGGGCACGTTCCCGCTCTACTGGACCCTGCTCGAGCCCGGCGGCGCCGTCGAGATCCTCGCGCACCGCATCGTGTGGTCGAGCCTCGTCATGGTCGTGCTGGTCGTCGCTGTTGCGTCGACTGCCCCAGCTCAGGGCGCTGCTGCGCGACCGCCGGCGACTGCTGCTGATCTGCGGCGCGGCCGTCGTCATCTCCCTCAACTGGGGCGGCTACATCTGGGGCGTCAACAACGGCCGGGTCGTGGAGACCGCGCTCGGCTACTTCATCAACCCGCTCGTGACCGTCCTGATGGGCGTCTTCGTCCTCGGTGAGCGGCTGCGGCGGCTGCAGTGGGTGGCGATGGGGATCGCGTTCGTCGGCGGTCGTCGTGCTGGCCGTCGACTACGGCCGGCCGCCGTGGATCGCGCTGCTGCTCGCCTTCTCCTTCGGCACCTACGGACTGCTCAAGAAGCAGGCCGGCGTCGGCGCCGTCGAGAGCATCACGGTCGAGACCATGGTGCTGACGCCGTTCGCGCTGGCGTACGTCGTGTGGCTGATGGCGACCGGCGCCTCCAACTTCGGCTCCCACGGGGTCGGCCACGCGCTGCTCTTCACCACCACCGGGGTCATCACGGCCATCCCGCTGATGCTGTTCGGGGCGGCGGCCATCCGGGTCTCGATGGTCGTCGCTCGGGCTCCTGCAGTACCTCGCCCCGACGATCCAGTTCGCCCTCGGCCTCCCCGTCTTCCACGAGGACATGCCGGCCAGCCGCTGGATCGGCTTCGGCCTGGTCTGGATCGCGCTCGTGGTCTTCACCGTCGAGACGATCAACCACCGGCGCCACCAGCTGCAGCTCGTCGCGCACGCCTCCGCCGTCTGAGGGTGCCGGCGAGCGCCGAGCAGGCTCAGGACGTGCGGGTGGCCACGATGTCGGCGAAGGACTCGAGGGCCGTGCGGACCGGGCCGGGCTCGAGCGCCTCGGAGCCGCCCTTGGCCTCGGTCGCCTGGCCGAGGACGTAGTCGCGGGCCTGGTCCATCGCCGGGTGCTTGCGCAGCAGGTCGAGGGCCTCGGCGTGCTCGGCGTCGTCGGTGAGCGGACGGCCGAGCAGCTCGAGCAGGCGGGCGTCGGCGGGGTCGGTCGACGCCTGGGCCATCAGGACCGGGAGGGTCGGCACGCCCTCGCGGAGGTCGGTGCCGGGGGTCTTGCCGGACTTGTCGGACTCCGAGGCGATGTCGAGGATGTCGTCGGAGAGCTGGAAGGCCGAGCCGACGATCTCGCCGTAGGCGCGCAGCGCCTCGACCACCTCGGGGCCGGCGCCGGCGAACATCGCGCCGTAGCGGGCGGAGGTGGCGATCAGCGAGCCGGTCTTGCCGGCCACGACCTCGAGGTAGTGGGCCAGCGGGTCCTCGCCGGGGCCGGGCTTCACGGTCTCGAGGATCTGGCCCTCGACGAGGCGGGTGAAGGTCTGCGCCTGGATGCGTACGGCGTCGGGGCCGAGGTCGGCGGTCAGCTCGGAGGAGCGGCCGAAGAGGAAGTCGCCGGTGAGGATCGCGACGTGGTTGTCCCAGCGCGCGTTGGCGGTGTCGGCGCCGCGGCGCAGCGCGGCCTCGTCCATCACGTCGTCGTGGTAGAGCGAGGCGACGTGGGTGAGCTCCACGACGCAGGCGGCGGTGAGCACCTCCTCGGCGTCCGGGGTCGGTCCGGTCTCGGCGGCGAGCAGCACGAGCAGCGGCCGGAACCGCTTGCCGCCGGCCATCATCAGGTGGGTCGCGGCCTCGGTGACGTAGGGCGTACGTCCGTGGCAGTGCTCGGCGAGCAGCTCCTCGATGCGCGCCAGCCGATCGACGAGACGCTGCTCGAGCTCGGCGTCGACGACGGGCAGGGCGAGGGGCGAGTCGGTCACCTGATGAATTCTCCCGCAACGGCCGCGAGGTCGAGCACCGGCCCCGGCAGGACGCCGAGCACGAGCGTGACCGCCGCACCGACCGCGATGGTCGTCGCCGTCAGCACCGACGGGTACGCCACGCTCGGGCCGTCGCCGACCGGCTCGTCGAAGTACATGACCTTGATGACCCGGATGTAGAGGAAGGCCGCGATGATGCTCGCGAGCACAGCGGCCACCACGACCGGCCACGCGCCGGCGGCGAGCGCCACGGAGAAGACCGCGAGCTTGCCGACGAAGCCGGACGTGAGCGGGATGCCCGCCATCGCCAGCAGGAAGAAGGCGAAGACCGCCGCCACCACCGGCGACTCCTTGCCGAGCCCGGCCCAGCGGTCGATCGCGGTCGTCTCGCCACCGGCGTCGCGGACCAGGCTGACCACGGCGAAGGCGCCGAGCGTCGCGAAGCCGTAGGTCGCCAGGTAGAAGAGCACCGCCTGGAGCGAGGTGATCTCGCCGAGGGCGAGCTGGTCGGAGGCCTGGAGGCCGAGGACGCCGGTGAGGATGAAGCCGGTGTGGGCGACCGAGGAGTAGGCCAGCAGCCGCTTGATGTCGGTCTGGGTGATCGCCAGCGCCGCGCCGACGAACATCGACAGGATCGCGATGATCCACATCATCGGCTGCCACGACCAGCGGTCGGCGCCGAGCGCGACGTAGAACAGGCGCATGAGCGCGCCGAAGGCGGCGACCTTGGTGCCGGCGGCCATGAAGGCGGTGACCGGGGTCGGGGCGCCCTGGTAGACGTCGGGCGTCCACGCCTGGAACGGCACGGCGCCGACCTTGAAGAGCAGGCCGACCGACAGCAGGCCGGTGCCGATGAGCAGCAGCGCGGAGTTGCCGACGTCGTTGCGGACGGCCTCGTTGATCGGGGCGAAGTCCATCGAGCCGGCGTAGCCGTAGAGCAGCGCGGCGCCGTAGAGGAAGAAGCCGGACGAGAAGGCGCCGAGCAGGAAGTACTTGAGGGCCGCCTCCTGGCTGAGCAGGCGGCGACGACGCGCCAGCCCGCAGAGCAGGTAGAGCGGCAGCGAGAGCACCTCGAGGCCGACGAACATCGTCAGCAGGTCGTTGGCCGCGGGGAAGAGCATCATCCCGAAGACCGCGAACATCATCAGCGGGTAGACCTCGGTGTGCTCGCGCTGCGCGGCGACCGCCGCGGTCTCGGCGTCGGTGCCCGGCACCGCGGCGGCCTGGCCGGCGAAGGCCGACGACCCGCCGTCGAGGTGCCGCTCGGCGAAGAGCAGGACGCCGGCGATCGCCAGGGCGAGCACGAGGCCCCAGATGAACAGGCTCGGCCCGTCGACGGCGATCGTGCCGCCGACCGCGAGGACGCCGCGGGCGGCGCCGTCGTCGTACGTCTTCACGTCCCGGGCGATCAGCACGACGCCGACCAGGGCACCGACGAGGCCGAGCGAGGGCCAGGACGACCTGGCGACGTAGCGCAGGGCGCGGGGCACGAACGCCTCGACGACGACACCGAGGCAGGCGACGCCGAAGACGACGAGCAGGGGCCAGAGCTCGAAGTACTCGACGCTGGGCTTCACGAACGTCGGTCACTGGTGACCAGCCTCCTGGGCGATGCCCACACCGGCGAGGGTGTCGTGGACGACGGGATTGATGACGTCGAGCAGCGGCATCGGGAAGAAGCCGAACAGCACGAGCGCGAGCAGCAGCGGCGCGAGGATCCCGACCTCACGCCGGTCGAGGTCCTTGACGTCGACGCCACCGGGGCCGGTCATCGTGCGCTGGTACATCCAGAGCGCGTAGAACGCGGCGAGGACGATGGCGAGCACCGCGACCGTGCCGACCAGCCAGTGGTGGTCGAAGGCCGCGATGATGACCAGCATCTCGGAGACGAACGGCGAGAGCCCGGGCAGGCCGCAGGCGGCGAGGCCGCCGACGAGGAAGAACCCGGCGAGGACCGGGGCCGACTTCTCGACGCCGCCCATCTCCCGGATCGAGCCGGTGCCGGTGCGCTGGATGAGGAACCCGGCGACCAGGAACATCAGCGCGGTCGCGATGCCGTGGTTGACCATGTAGAGGATCGCGCCGGTGCCGCCGGTCGAGCTGAACACGAAGATGCCCAGCACGATGAAGCCGAAGTGCGACAGCGACGTGAGGCCGATCAGGCGCAGCACGTCGTCCTGGCCGATGGCGACCAGCGCGCCGTAGATGATCGAGATCAGCGCGAGCACGACGACGACCGGCGTGGCCCACTGCGAGGCGTCCGGCAGCAGCCCGAGGCAGAACCGCAGCATGCCGAAGGTGCCGATCTTGTCGAGGATGCAGACCAGCAGCACCGAGGTGCCGGTCGTCGCCTTCTCGGTCGTGTCGGCCAGCCAGGTGTGCACCGGGAACATCGGCGCCTTGATCGCGAAGGCGACGAAGAAGCCGACGAACAGCCAGCGCTGCGTGATCGGGTCGATGTCGATCGCGGCGAGGTCGCTGAGCAGGAAGCTCGGGTTGCCGGCGTTGGCCGAGACGACGTAGAGGCCGATCACCGAGGCGAGCATGATCAGCCCGCCGGCGAGCTGGTAGATGAGGAACTTCGTCGCCGCGCGACCGCGACCGCTGCGGCCGAAGCCGCCGATGAGGAAGTACGCCGGGATCAGCGTGGCCTCGAAGACGACGTAGAACAGCAGCACGTCGGTCGCGGTGAAGACGGCCAGCGACATCGCCTCGAGCGCGAGGGTCCAGGCGAAGAACGCCTTGGCGCCGCTGTTGCCCGCGGCGTCGGACTCGCGCCAGCCGGCCAGCAGCACGATCGGCACCAGGACGACGGTGAGCAGCACCATCAGCAGGCCGAGGCCGTCGACGCCGAGCGCGTAGTGCACGCCGAGCGACTCGATCCAGGCGTGGGTCTCGGTGAGCTGCATGCCCCCGTCGACCTCGTACTGGACCGCGGCGACGACGCCCGCCGACCAGCGTGGCACCGGCGAAGCCGAGACCGACCAGTCGGGCGAGCGCGGCCGGCGAGAAGGCCGTCACGAGCGCGCCGACCAGCGGCAGGAGGATCAGGATGGTCAGCGATCATGCGAGGTTCACCGCCAGGAGGGCCAGGACGACGAGCAGGGCGCCGGCGAGGACGGACAGGGCGTAGGAGCGGACGAAGCCGTTCTGGACGCGGCGCATCGTGGTCGACAGGCCGCCGACGGCGGCGGACCCGCCCTCGACCGCGCCGTCGACGCCGACCCGGTCGAAGGTGGCCAGGCCGCCGACGAGCGACGTCCCGGGTCGTACGACGACCGCGTCGTTGATCGCGTCGCCGTAGAGGTCGGCACGTGCCGCGCGGGTCGCGAACGACACGTCCTGCGGGGCCTCGCGCGGGACGTCGCGCTTGCCGACGAGGAACCAGGCGGCGGCGACACCGATCGCGACCACGGCGGTGATGATCAGCGTGATCACGAGCGCCGGCAGCGGCGGCTCGTGGTGCTCGGCGTGGCCGGTGACCGGCTCGAGCCAGGTCACGATCCAGTCGCCGAGCAGCAGCACGCCGCCGAGGACCGACAGCGCGGCGAGCACGATCAGCGGGACGGTCATCACCTTGGGCGACTCGTGCGGGTGCACGTCCTTGGCCCAGCGCTTCTCGGTGAAGAACGTCATCAGCATCAGGCGCGTCATGTAGAACGCGGTGATGCCGGCGCCGAGCAGGGCGAGCAGGCCGACCAGCAGGTTGTCGGCGAGCGCCGTCTCGATGATCCGGTCCTTGGACCAGAAGCCGGAGAAGCCCGGGAAGCCGATGATCGCGAGGTAGCCCATCGCGAAGGTCAGGAAGGTGACCGGCATCGCCTTGTTGAGAGCGCCGTAGTGGCGCATGTCGACGTCGTCGTCCATGCCGTGCATGACCGAGCCGGCGCCGAGGAACATGTTGGCCTTGAAGAAGCCGTGCGTGAGCAGGTGGAAGATCGCGAACGGGTAGCCCACCGGGCCGAGGCCGGCGGCGAGCATCATGTAGCCGATCTGGCTCATCGTGGAGCCGGCGAGCGCCTTCTTGATGTCGTCCTTGGCGCAGCCGAGGATCGCACCCCACAGGAGCGTGACCGTCGCGACGACGACCACCGCGGTCTGGGCGACGGGCGCGAGCTCGAAGATGAAGTTGGAGCGGACGACGAGGTAGACGCCGGCGGTGACCATGGTCGCCGCGTGGATCAGGGCCGAGACCGGGGTCGGGCCCTCCATCGCGTCGAGGAGCCAGGCCTGCAGCGGCACCTGGGCGGACTTGCCGCACGCGCCGAGCAGGAGCAGCAGGCCGAGCGTCGTTGAGGGTGTCCTGCGACGCCTCGCCGGCGACCTCGCTGACCTCGGCGAAGTCGGTGGTGCCGAAGGTCGCGAACATCAGCGCGATGGCCAGCGACAGGCCGATGTCACCGACGCGGTTGATGACGAAGGCCTTCTTGGCGGCCGCAGCGGCCGACGGCTTGTGCTGCCAGAAGCCGATGAGCAGGTACGACGCCAGGCCGACGCCCTCCCAGCCCAGGAACAGGCCCACGAAGTTCGCCGAGAGGATCAGCGTGAGCATCGCCGCGACGAAGAGGTTGAGGTAGCCGAAGAACCGGCGACGACGGTGGTCGTGCTCCATGTAGCCGATCGCGTAGACGTGGATCAGCGAGCCCACGCCGGTGATCAGCAGCAGGAACAGCGCGGCGAGCTGGTCGTAGAGCAGGTCCATGCCGACGTTGAGCGAGCCGGTCTCGAACCAGGTCCAGAGGTGCTGGCCGACCTGGCGCTCCTCGGCCCCGCGACCGAGCAGGGAGAAGAAGAGCACGAGGCTGAGCACGAAGGAGAGCGCGGACATCGCGGTGCCGACGAGGTGGCCCTGCGCGTCGACGGTCTCCTTGAGCCTGCCCTTGAGGAACGGGGCGACGCCGAGCAGGAGGAACGCGCCGAGCAGCGGCAGCGCGATGACCAGCCACAGCAGGTCGAACACACCACCGGCGCCGGTGTCGGGGGCCACGACGGGAGCGTGCGCGGCACCACCCTCTGCCATCGGGCCTCGACGGGGCGAGCAGGACGGTCTGGGACAAGAGGTTCACAGCTGCTCCCTCAGTACTTCAGCAGGCTGGCGTCGTCGACCGAGGCCGAGCGTCGCGTGCGGAAGATGGTCATGATGATCGCGAGCCCGATGACGACCTCGGCTGCCGCCACCACCATCACGAAGAAGGCGGCGATCTGGCCGTCGAGGTTGCCGTGCTGGCGGGCGAAGGCGACGAACGCGAGGTTGCAGGCGTTGAGCATCAGCTCGACGCACATGAACACCACGAGCGCGTTGCGGCGGGTGAGGACACCCACGCAGCCGATCGTGAAGAGGATCGCGGAGAGCACGACGTACTGCGTCACTTCACGTCCTCCGTGGTGTTCTCAGGGGCGCCGGCCTTGCCCGCGGTCTCGGGCATCCGGGCCGGGTCACCGATCTGGCGGGTCACGTCGTCGATGTCGTCGGCGAGCGCCGGAGCGGAGCGGACCGTGCCGCGGGCGGCGAGGACGCGCGAGACCGAGGACTCGGCCGCCGTGCCGTCGGGCAGCAGCGCCGGGGTGTCCACCGCGTTGTGGCGGGCGTAGACGCCGGGCGAGGGCAGCGGGCCGGGGTGCTTGCCGTGCTCGCCGAAGTCGCGGATGCGCTGCGCGGCGAGCGCGGCCTGCGTCGGCCTTGGGCGTCAGCCGCTCGCGGTGCGCGAGCACCATCGCGCCGAGCACCGCGGTGATCAGCAGGGCGCTGGTCGCCTCGAAGGCGAAGACGTAGCGCGAGAACAGGATGTTGGCGATCGCCGGGACGTTGCCGCCGCTGTTGGCCTCGTCGAGGCCGACCACCGTGCCGTAGGTCACCTGGCTGATGCCGACGACGAGGACCGTGCCGAAGAGCAGGCCGAGCACGACCGCCATCGCCCGCTGGCCGCGGATCGTCTCCACGGTCGAGTCGGAGGCGTCGACACCGATCAGCATCATCACGAAGAGGAACAGCATGAGGATGGCGCCGGTGTAGACGATGATCTGCACCGCGAAGAGGAACGGCGCGTCCATGACGGCGTAGAGGAACGCGATGCTGATCATCACGACGGCGAGCAGCAGCGCGGCGTGCACGGCCTTGCGGACGAACAGGATGCCGAGCGCGGCGACCACCATGATCGGGGCGAGGATCCAGAAGCGTCATCGGCGTGGACCCCCGGTAGTAGTCGCCCTCGTCGTCGCCGAGCCGCATCTCGTGCGGCGGCTGCTCCATGCCGGGCAGCAGCGGGGCGAGCAGGTCGGACTTCTCGTAGATCAGGTCCTCGCGGTTGTTGTCCGCGAGCTCGTACTCGTTGGTCATCGTCAGCGCGCGGGTCGGGCACGCCTCGATGCAGAGCCCGCACAGGATGCAGCGCAGGTAGTTGATCTGGTAGACGCGGCCGTAGCGCTCGCCGGGGCTGAAGCGCTGGCTGTTGCCGTCGGCGTCCAGCTCGTCGCTGTTGGACGCGCCCTCGACGTAGATCGCGTCGGCCGGGCAGGCCCAGGCGCACAGCTCGCAGCCGATGCACTTCTCCAGGCCGTCGGGCCAGCGGTTGAGCTGGTGGCGGCCGTGGAAGCGCGGCGCGGTGGGCAGCTTCTCGAAGGGGTACTGCTCGGTGACCACCTTCTTGAACATCGTGCGGAAGGTGACCCCGAACCCGGCGATCGGGTCCCAGAGGCTTTCCTTGATGCCCCTGCCGGGGGTGGACTCACTCATGGCTCTCCTCCGCTGAAGCGGTGACGGTGGTGCGGCCCCGGGCGCGTCGGTGAACGACAGCGGCCGCGCGGCACCGCGTACGGCGCCCCCGGCCGGCATCGGCGGGACGGGGAACCCGCCCGCGAACGCGTCGTGGGGCTCGTCGCTCGCGTCGGCCGACTCGCCCGCGTCGACCTTGCGGTCGGGGACGAACATCAGCCCGACGGTCAGGACGAGCAGGACGGCGATCGCGGCGACGAGGTAGGTGCGGTTGATGCCGTTCTCCGCCTCGAGGGAGATGACGCGGATGGTGGCGACGGCGACGGTCCAGGCCAGCGCGACCGGGATGAGGACCTTCCAGCCCAGCGCCATGAACTGGTCGTAGCGCATGCGGGGCAGCGAGCCGCGCAGCCAGACGAACAGGAAGATGAAGATGAAGACCTTGCCGAAGAACCAGAGCAGGGGCCAGTAGCCGCTGTTGGCGCCCTCCCACACGTTCTCGATGCCCCACGGAGCGGCCCAGCCGCCGAGGAACAGCGTGGTGGCGATCGCGGACACGGTCGCGAGGTTGATGTACTCGGCCAGGAAGAACAGCGCGAACTTCAGGCTGGAGTACTCGGTGTGGAAGCCGCCGACCAGCTCACCCTCGGCCTCGGGGAGGTCGAAGGGGGCGCGGTTGGTCTCGCCGACCATCGAGATCACGTAGATCACGAAGGACGGCGCGAGGATCAGGCCGAACCACAGCCGGTCCTGCGCGGCGACGATCTCCGAGGTCGACATGGAGCCGGCGTAGAGGAAGACCGCGACGAGCGCGAGGCCCATCGCGACCTCGTAGGAGATCATCTGCGCGCTCGAGCGGAGCCCGCCGAGCAGGGAGTACGTCGACCCGGACGACCAGCCGCCGAGGACGATGCCGTAGATGCCGATCGAGGCGATCGCGAGCATGAAGAGCACGGCGACCGGCATGTCGGTGAGCTGCAGCGGCGTGCGGTGGCCGAAGAAGTTGACCTCGGGCCCGAGCGGGATCACCGACCAGGTGACGAACGCCGGCACGACCGCGATGACCGGGGCGAGGATGAAGACGACCTTGTCGGCCGCCGTGGGGATGATGTCCTCCTTGAGCGCCAGCTTCACGCCGTCGGCCAGCGACTGCAGGAGCCCGAAGGGGCCGTGCACGTTGGGGCCGACGCGGTGCTGCATGCGGGCCACGACGCGACGCTCGAACCAGATGTTGAAGAGCGTCAGCAGGACCAGGACCACGAAGATCAGGACGGCCTTGAGCAGGATCACCCACCAGGGGTCCTGTCCGAAGGCCGCGAGCCCGGGGTCGGGCAGGTCGGCGGCGAGCAGGCTCATGCGGAGGCTCCCTTCACGGTGACCGTGCTGCCCGGGGAGGCGAGCTCGGCGAGGACGCCGCGGCCGAAGGACCGGGCCGGGACCCAGACCACGCCGTCGGGGAGGTCGGCGACCACCACCGGCAGCGTGATGCTGCCACGGTCACCGGTGACGGTGGCGAGCCGGCTGCTGCCGGGCTCGGTGTCGTCGAGGAGGCCGAACACGGACTCGTACGCCGCCCGGTTGAGGCGGACGACCGGCGGTCGGGCGGTGGCGCGCAGGTGTGCCTCGCCGTCCTGCATCGAGCCGAGGTCGATGAGCTGCTTCCAGGTGGCGAGGGCGAACGACCCGGCCTTGCCGGCCTTGGCCGGCTTGGGGGCCTTGCCGAGGACGTGCTGCGGACGGGGTCCGTCCCACGGACCGAGGGACTGCATCTCGGTGCGCACCTCGGCGACCGTGCGGAACCCCAGCGGGGCGCCGTGCCCCAGCGCCGCGAGCTCGTCGGCGATGCCGGAGAGGACGCGGAGGTCCGGGAGCGACGCGGGGTTGGTGAAGACGGCGCCGAACTCGCGGGCCCGGCCGTCCCAGGTCACGAACGTGCCGGCCTTGTCGGTCGTCGGGGCCACCGGCAGCACGACGTCGGCCACGGCCGTCACGTCGGTCGCCCGCAGCTCGAGGCTGACCACGAAGCCCGCCGCGTCGAGCGCCGCGCGGAACGCGGCCGGGTCAGCGGTGTCGTCGGGGTCGACGCCACCGACGACCAGTCCCCCGACCTCGCCCTTGGTGAGGGCCGCGACGATCGCGTTGCCGTCGCGACCGGCCTTGACCGGCAGCGAGTCGACGCCCCAGGCAGCCGCGACGTCGACGCGGGCCGAGGCCTCGGCGAGCGGGCGGCCGCCGGGCAGCAGCGTGGGGAGGGCACCGGCCTCGACCGCACCGCGGTCACCGGCCCGGCGCGGCACCCACGCGAGGCGGGCACCGGTGCGGGCGGCGAGGTCCGCGGCGGCCGTGAGGGCACCGTGGGTCGTGGCGAGGCGCTCGCCGACGAGGATGACCGCGTCCTTGGTCACCCCGTTCTCGGCGTCCGCGAGCGACGCGATCACGTCGACCTCGGCGCCGGGGGCGGCGGGGACCAGGCGGCCCTTCATCTTCTTCAGGCCGCGCGAGCTCCACGGCGCGACGGACACGACCTGCGTACGACCCTCGCGGACCGCCTTGCGCAGCCGCAGGAAGATCGTGGCGGCCTCGTCCTCGGGCTCGAGGCCGAGCAGCACCACGACGGGGGCGGCGTCGAGGTCGGCGTAGGTCACGCCACCGGACAGCGCGACGTGCGAGGCCAGGAAGGAGGCCTCCTCGGCGCTGTGCGGGCGGGCGCGGAAGTCGACGTCGTTGGTGCCGAGCGAGACCCGGGCGAACTTGGCGTAGGCGTAGGCGTCCTCGGCCGTCAGGCGACCGCCGGTCAGCACCGCACCGGCGCCGGCGTCGCGGAGCCCGCGGGCGGCGACGGCGAAGGCCTCGGTCCAGGACGCGGGCCGGAGCACGCCGTCCTCACGGACCTGCGGGTAGGTGATCCGGTCCTCGACCTGCGCGTAGCGGAACGCGAAGCGGTCCTTGTCGCTGATCCACTCCTCGTTGATGTCGGGCTCGTTGCCCGCGAGGCGGCGCATCACCTTGCCGCGGCGGTGGTCGATGCGGATCGCCGCACCGCAGGCGTCGTGCTCGGCCACGCCCGGCGTGGAGACCAGGTCGAAGGGGCGCGAGCGGAAGCGGTAGTCGGCCGACGTCAGCGCGCCGACCGGGCAGATCTGGATCGCGTTGCCGGAGAAGTAGCTCTCGAAGGGCTCGCGCTCGTAGATCGCGACCTGCTGGAGGGCGCCGCGCTCGGCGAGGGCGATGAACGGGTCGCCGGCGATCTGCTCGGAGAACCGGGTGCAGCGCGCGCACAGCACGCAGCGCTCGCGGTCGAGGAGCACCTGCGCGGAGATGTTGATCGGCTTGGGGAAGGTGCGCTTGATGCCACCGGACTCGGCGAAGCGGCTCTCGCCGCGGCCGTTGCTCATCGCCTGGTTCTGCAGGGGGCACTCGCCGCCCTTGTCGCAGACCGGGCAGTCGAGCGGGTGGTTGATCAGCAGGAACTCCATGACGCCCTGCTGGGCCTTGTCGGCCACCTCGCTGGTCGCCTGGGTGTTGACGACCATGCCCTCGGCGACCGGCAGCGTGCAGGAGGCCTGCGGCTTGGGGAAGCCGCGGCCGTTGCCGGCGTCGGGGATGTCGACCAGGCACTGGCGGCACGCGCCGACCGGGTCGAGGAGCGGGTGGTCGCAGAACCGCGGGATCTGTACGCCGACCTGCTCGGCGGCGCGGATCACCAGGGTGTCCTTGGGGACGCTCACCTGCACGCCGTCGATGGTCAGCGTGACGAGGTCGGTGTCGACCGTGTCGGGCGACTTGTCGGTCGTCGTCATGCAGTTGGCTCCCACAGGTGGCGAAGGCGGTCGAGGCGGCGGGGTCGAACGGGCAGCCGCCGTGGGACAGGTGCGCGAGGTACTCGTCCCGGAAGTGCTGGATCGAGCTCGAGATCGGGCTGGTGGCGCCGTCGCCGAGCGCGCAGAACGAGCGGCCCAGGATGTTGTCGCACTGGTCGAGGAGCAGGTCGAGGTCGGACTCGCTGCCCTCGCCCTTCTCCAGCTTGGCCAGGGTCTGCGTCAGCCACCACGTGCCCTCGCGGCACGGCGTGCACTTGCCGCACGACTCGTGCTTGTAGAACTCGGTCCAGCGCAGCACCGCGCGGACGACGCAGGTCGTCTCGTCGAAGAGCTGCAGCGCGCGGGTGCCGAGCATGGACCCCGCGGCGCCGACCGACTCGAAGTCGAGCGGCACGTCGAGGTGCTCGGGCGTGAGCAGCGGGGTGCTCGACCCGCCGGGCGTCCAGAACTTCAGCTCGTGGCCCTCGCGCATCCCGCCGGCGAGGTCGATCAGCTCGCGCAGGGTGATGCCCAGCGGCGCTTCGTACTGACCGGGGTTGGTGACGTGGCCGGAGAGGCTGAAGATGCCGTAGCCGTTGGACTTCTCGGTGCCCATGCCGGCGAACCAGGCGGCGCCGTTGTTGATGATGCTCGGCACCGAGGCGATGGACTCGACGTTGTTGATGACCGTCGGGCTGGCGTAGAGGCCGGCGACCGCGGGGAACGGCGGGCGCAGGCGGGGCTGGCCGCGGCGACCCTCGAGGCCCTCGAGCAGCGCCGTCTCCTCGCCGCAGATGTAGGCACCCGCACCGGCGTGGACGATCAGGTCGAGGTCGAAGCCCGAGCCGTGGATGTTCTTGCCGAGGTGTCCGGCGAGGTAGGCCTCCTGGACCGCGCGCTGCAGGCGGCGGATGACGTGGAGGATCTCCCCGCGGACGTAGATGAACGCCGTGTTGGCGCGGATCGCGTAGGAGCTGACGATCACGCCCTCGACCAGCGTGTGGGGGCTGGCGAGCATGAGCGGGGTGTCCTTGCAGGTCCCCGGCTCCGACTCGTCGGCGTTGACCACGAGGTACTTCGGTCGGGGGTTGTCCTGCGGGATGAAGCCCCACTTCATGCCGGTGGGGAAGCCGGCGCCGCCGCGGCCGCGCAGTCCCGACTCCTTGACGGCGTTGATCACGTCGTCGGGGGCCATCGCGAACGCCGTGTCGAGCGCGGCGTAGCCACCGCGCTCCTCGTAGGACGCGAGGGTCCAGGCGCGCTCGGCGTCCCAGTTGTCGGTGAGGACGGGGGTCAGCGTGTCGGTCACTTGCTCTCTCCCTTGTCGCCCTGGGCTCCTTGGTCGCCCCGGTCGTAGGTGCCGCCGGCGGTCCAGCCCTTCTCGCGGGCGATCCTGAGGCCCACCAGCGAGGGGCCACCTGCGGCGGGGCCCTCGTCGGCACGGTCGTCGGGGAAGCCGGCGAGCACGCGCTCGGCCTCGCGCCAGGTGCACAGCCGCGGGCCGCGGGTGGACTGGACCTCGGTGCCGGCGCGCAGGTCGTCGACGACCTGGACGGCCGACTCGGGGGTCTGGTTGTCCATGAACTCCCAGTTGACCATCATCACCGGCGCGTAGTCGCAGGCCGCGTTGCACTCGATGTGCTCGAGCGTGATGCTCCTGAGCCCCTCGGCGTCCTGCGTGGTCTCGTCGTTGCCGACGTCGAGGTGGTCCTTGAGCCGCTCGAAGATCAGGTCGCCGCCCATGACCGCGCACAGCGTGTTGGTGCAGACGCCGACGTGGTAGTCGCCGACCGGCTTGCGCTTGTACATCGTGTAGAAGGTCGCCACGCCGTTGACCTCGGCGGCGCTGATGCCGAGGACCTCGGCGCACGCCTCGATGCCCTCGGGCGTCACCCGGCCCTCGACCGACTGGACGAGGTGCAGCATCGGGAGCAGGCCCGAGCGTGCCTCGGGGTAGCGGGCCGCGATCTCGCGCAGCTCGTCCCAGGTCTTCGCGTCAAAGCGTCATCGGTCGACGCCTCCCATCACGGGGTCGATGGAGGCGATGGCGACGATGACGTCGGCGACCATGCCGCCCTCGCTCATCACGCTCGTCGCCTGCAGGTTGGTGAACGACGGGTCGCGGAAGTGCGCGCGGAAGGGACGCGTACCGCCGTCGGAGACGACGTGGGCGCCCAGCTCGCCGCGGGGCGACTCGATCGGGACGTAGGCCTGGCCGGCCGGGACCCGGAAGCCCTCGGTGACCAGCTTGAAGTGGTGGATCAGCGCCTCCATGGACTCACCCATGATGTGGCGGATGTGGTCGAGGCTGTTGCCCATGCCGTCGCTGCCGATGGCGAGCTGGCTGGGCCACGCGATCTTCTTGTCGCCGATCATCACGGGCGCGCCCTCGAGGCCGGCGAGCCGGTCGACGGCCTGCTCGACGATCTTGAGCGACTCCCACATCTCGTTGAGCCGGATCCGGAAGCGACCGTAGGAGTCGCACGTGTCCCAGGTCTGGACCTCGAAGTCGTAGTCCTCGTAGCCGCTGTAGGGCTGGGTCTTGCGGAGGTCCCACGCGTAGCCGGTCGAGCGCAGCACCGGGCCGGTGAGGCCGAGCGCCATGCAGCCGGCGAGGTCGAGGTGGCCGACGCCCTCGAGGCGACCCTTGAAGATCGGGTTCGCGTTGCAGAGGGCGGCGTACTCCGGGCAGGCGCTTCTTCATCAGCACGATGAAGTCGCGGATCTCGTCGAGCGCGCCGGGCGGCAGGTCCTGCGCGACGCCGCCGGGACGGATGAACGCGTGGTTCATCCGCAGGCCGGTGATCAGCTCGAACAGGTCGAGGACCAGCTCGCGCTCGCGGAAGCCGATCGTCATCACCGTCAGCGCGCCGATCTCCATGCCGCCGGTCGCGAGCGCGACCAGGTGGGAGGAGATGCGGTTGAGCTCCATCAGGAGGACGCGCATGACCTGCGCCTTCTCCGGGATGTCGTCCTCGATGTCGAGCAGCCGCTCCACGCCGAGGACGTAGGTCGCCTCGTTGAAGAACGGGGAGAGGTAGTCCATGCGCGTGCAGAACGTCACGCCCTGCACCCAGGAGCGGTACTCCATGTTCTTCTCGATGCCGGTGTGGAGGTAGCCGATGCCGCAGCGGGCCTCGGTGACCGTCTCGCCCTCGAGCTCGAGGATCAGGCGGAGCACGCCGTGCGTGGACGGGTGCTGCGGACCCATGTTGACGACCACGCGCTCCTCGGCGGACTCGCCGATGCTCTGCGTGATGGAGTCCCAGTCCTGACCGGTGACGGTGAAGACCTTGCCCTGGCTGGTGTCGCCGGGGGCTGCGTAGAAGTCCTGTTCGGTCGTCATGTCAGTTGTAGCTCCTGCGCTGGTCCGGCGGAGGGATGGAACCGCCCTTGTACTCCACGGGGATCCCGCCGAGGGGGTAGTCCTTGCGCTGCGGGTGGCCCGGCCAGTCGTCCGGCATGAGCACCCGGGTCAGAGCGGGGTGGCCGTCGAAGACCAGCCCGAACATGTCGTACGTCTCGCGCTCGTGCCAGTCGAGGGTGGGGTAGATGCTCACCAGGCTGGGCACGTGCGGGTCGCTGTCGGGCACGGAGACCTCGACGCGGATGCGACGGTTGTGGGTCATCGAGGTCAGCTGGTAGACCGCGTGCAGCTCGCGCCCGGTGTCGTCGGGGTAGTGCACGCCGCTGACGCCGGCGCAGAACTCGAAGCGCAACCGCTCGTCGTCGCGGAGCATCTGCGCGACGAACGGCAGGTCCTCGCGGCGGACGTGGAAGGTGATCTCGCCGCGGTGGATGACCACGCTCTCGATGGCGGAGGTCAGCTCGGTGGCCTCGAGGCGCTCCTCGAGCGCACCCGCGACCTCGTCGAACCAGCCGCCGTAGGGCTTCTGCGACGCGGCCGGGAAGACCTTCGCGCTGACCAGGCCGCCGTAGCCGGAGGTGTCGCCGGTGCCGGACGTGCCGAACATCCCGTGGCGTACGCCGACCGCGCGGACCTCGCCGGTCGGGGCGGGGACGTTCTCCGGGGACTGGTCGGGGGCGGGCTGCGCGACGCCGCTGCCCGTGCCCGTCTCGGACTTGGCCGCCTCGAGGTTGCGCTCCTCGGCGGGCCGGGCCGACTCGTTCTTGTCGGTCTTGTCGTCGGTCTTGTCGTCGGTCTTGTCGTCGCTCACCGCAGCAGGCCCTTCATCTCCGAGGTGGGCAGCGCGCGCAGGGCGGCGGTCTCGAGCTCGGCGATCTGCTTGGTGCGGTTCGCACCGAGCTTGGTGTCCTGGACCTGGTCGTGGAGCTTGAGGATCGCGTCGATCAGCATCTCCGGGCGCGGCGGGCAGCCGGGGAGGTACATGTCGACCGGCACGACGTGGTCGACGCCCTGCACGACGGCGTAGTTGTTGAACATGCCGCCCGACGAGGCGCACACACCCATCGCGAGGACCCACTTGGGCTCGGCCATCTGGTCGTAGATCTGGCGCAGGACGGGAGCCATCTTCTGGCTCACGCGGCCGGCGACGATCATCAGGTCGGCCTGGCGGGGGCTGGCCCGGAAGACCTCCATGCCGTAGCGCGCGAGGTCGTACTTGGGCCCACCGGTCGTCATCATCTCGATGGCGCAGCAGGCCAGGCCGAAGGTGGCCGGCCAGAAGGACGCCTTGCGCATGTAGCCCGCGACGCCCTCGACGGTGGTCAGCAGGACGCCGGACGGCAGCTTCTCTTCGAGTCCCATGGTGTTCCCTCAGTCCCAGTCGAGTCCGCCGCGGCGCCACACGTACGCGTAGGCCACGAAGACAGTTGCGATGAACAGGACCATCTCGACGAGCCCGAAGAGGCGCATCGCCTCGAAGTGCACGGCCCACGGGTAGAGGAAGATGATCTCGATGTCGAAGACGATGAAGAGCATCGCGGTGATGAAGTACTTCACCGGGAAGCGGCCACCGCCCACGGGCTGCGGCGTCGGCTCGATGCCGCACTCGTAGGAGTCGAGCTTGGCGCGGTTGTAGCGCTTGGGACCCGTCAGCGCGCTGATCGCCACGGAGAAGACCGCGAAGCCCGTCGCCAGGGCCGTCAGCACCAGGATCGGCGTGTAGAGCTCCATCGATTCCCTTCCCACTCAACAGCGCCGGGACACGGAGGCATGTGACTTTGTGAAAGCCTTCACGAGTGGCGCGGGCCACAGTCTAGGACTCGGGAGCGACGTACGCCACGTCGGGGGGCGGCCCGTCCGCACCCGTCCTGACCTGCAGATTTAAGCCACGGACGCGTGCCCTAAATGTCGCCGCTGCTCAGGCGGTGGCGCGGTGCAGCGCGACGATGCCGCCGGTGAGGTTGCGCCACTCGGGGCGCTGCCAGCCGGCCTCGGCGACGAGCCCCGCGAGGCCCGCCTGGTCGGGCCAGGCGCGGATCGACTCGGCGAGGTAGACGTAGGCGTCCGACGCGCTGGCGGTGAGCGAGGCGATCCTCGGCAGCGCCTGCATGAAGCCGTCCATGTAGAGGCTGCGGAAGGCGCCGTTGGTCGGGGTGCTGAACTCGCAGACCACCAGCCGACCGCCGGGCCGGGTGACCCGCAGCATCTCCTTGAGCCCCGCGACCGGGTCGACGAAGTTGCGCAGGCCGTAGGAGATGGTCACCGCGTCGAAGGTGTCGTCGAGGAACGGCAGCCGGGTGCCGTCGCCGGCGACGAACGGCACGGCCGGTCGGTCCTTCTTGCCCTGCCGGAGCATCCCGACGGAGAAGTCGCAGGCGATCGCCGTGGCGCCGTGCGTCCCGAAGGGCTCGCTCGAGCAGCCGGTGCCGGCCGCGAGGTCGAGGACCAGGTCGCCCCGGTGCGGGTCGACGGCGGCGACCATCGAGCGGCGCCAGCTGCGCTGGATGCCGGCCGTCATCAGGTCGTTGGTCAGGTCGTAGCGCTTGGCGACGGTGTCGAACATGCGACGTACGTCGGTCGGTTGCTTGTCCAGGTCAGCGCGGGCCACGCGCCGAGCGTAGGCGTCGTTCGCAGGTCGGGCGCAACCTGGGGTGGCTGCGCTGCGTCCCTACACTCGTCGGACCACGTCGCACCCGGGGGATCTCCATGTCACGCCGCATCACCGCACTCCTGCTCGCCCTGCTCTGCTCGCTCGGCACGCTGTCCGTCGTGGACGGCCCGCGCCGCGGCCGGCGCGTCGGCCCGTGCGGACTTCGCGCCGATCCGCCCCGGGGACACCGGCTGGCGGGTGCGCGAGCTGCAGAGCCGGCTGCACCAGCTCGGCCTCCACTCGGAGGTCGTCACCAACCGCTACGACGCCGAGACCCGCGCCGGCGTGACGACGTTCCAGAAGAGGCGCGGCTGGGACACCGGTGGCGTCGTCGACGAGCGCACCTGGCTCAAGCTGGTCAGCCTGACCACCGAGCCCACGCCCGAGGCGCTGCACAACATCTACACGCCCGGTCGTCCGCTGCTCGAGAAGGGCGACAGCGGCATGTGGGTGCGCCAGGTCCAGGCCCGGCTCAAGCAGGTGCGCTGGTACGACGCCCGGGTGACCGGTCGCTACACCGCGAAGACCGTCGAGGCGGTGGAGGGATTCCAGGCGAAGCGGAAGATCCCCGTCACCGGACAGGTCGACCGCCGCACCCTCGACCGGCTGAAGGCGATGACGCACGAGCCGACGAGGGCCGAGCTCTTCAACATCGTCGCGCAGGGCCCCGCCCTCGACCCGCGCTGCACCACGGGTCGGGCGATGTGCGTCGACAAGACGTCGCGGTCGCTGCGCTGGGTGGTCGACGGGGTGGTGCTCAAGAGCGTCGAGGTCCGCTTCGGCTCCGACGAGCTGCCGACCCGCGAGGGCGCGTTCGCGGTGTTCAAGAAGTCGCGCGACCACGTCTCGAGCCTCTACGGCACCTCGATGCCGTTCGCCATGTTCTTCTCCGGCGGGCAGGCCGTGCACTACTCCCCCGACTTCGCGGCCAACGGCTACAACGGCGCGTCGCACGGGTGCGTCAACGTGCGCGACCGCGCCGCGGTCGAGTGGCTCTTCGACCACGTGCGGCTCGGCGACACGGTGATCGTCTACCACTCCTGAGCCGGAGCGGGCTCAGGCCAGCGAGAACGCCGCGTCGAGCTCCGCGCCCGCCCGGCCGCGACGCGGCAGGGAGACGGTCGAGGTCTGGAGCGTCGGCGCGGGAGGTACGACGACCACCTCGTGCTCGCGGGCCAGGTCGAGCCTGACCGCCGGGTGGTGCGCGACGCGGCCGATCCGCACGCCCAGCGCGGTGGCCATGCCGCTGATCGTGTGGTTGACGCGCACGTCGAGGACGAGCATCCGGAGCCGTCCGCCCCACCACGGCGCGAGCGCGTCGACCTGGGCGGCGAGCTTCTTGTTCCTCCCCCGGAGCCTGGCCTCGGCGACCTGCGCCGAGGTGGCCTCGAGGACCTCGACCGGCGTCTCGTGCCAGGGGGCACCGTCGACCTGACCGGCGGCGAGCAGGTCCTCGAGCACCTTCGCGGTCGTGTGGTCCAGCAGGACGTGGGTCGGCCGGACGTGCGCCAGAGCCGCCTCGAGCTGGGCGGGCTTCTCGACCCAGGCCATCGTGCAGCCGGCGGTCAGGTGGGCGTCGCGGGCGACGGTGGTGAACCGGTCGGTCGCCTCCCCGGTCAGCAGGACGACGTCGTCGGCCCGCAGGTCGGCGAGCATGCCGGAGCACTCGGGCCGGAAGAGCCAGGCGAGCGACTTGTCGCGGGGCAGGCCGAGCACGGCGCTGGACGCCGAGCCGGCGTTGCCGCGCACGGCGTCGACGTACGACAGCAGGTCGGGCTGGCGCTTGCGGCGCTCGAGGCCCATCCCGCGCAGCCGCTCCCAGGAGCGGTCGTCGCACTCGAAGAGCTGGGCGTCGGCGAGGGAGGCGCGGCGCAGCAGCGGCAGGCGGCTCTCGTCGTCGACGATGACGAGGCGGACCTCGATCTCGTCGAGCAGGCGACCGACCTCGGCCGGGGCCATGTGCTCGGGCAGGAGCAGCGGGACGGCGCCGGCGACGCGCGTGGCGAGCTCGAGCTCCATCTGGCGGATGCCGGTGGGGACGCGGATGACGACGACCTGGCCCGGGTTGACGCCGGCCTCGATCATGCCCGCGGCACCGTCGATGACGCGGCGGTAGAGCTCGTTCCAGGTGAGGGAGGCCCACCCCGAGTGGTCCGCGTGGCCGTTCCGTTCGCGGTGCTCGATCACGGCGACCTCGAGGGCACGCGCGCGTGCGTGGCGCTCGAGCCGTGCGAGCGGCGATTCGTGAACAGGCACTTGCGACCTCCTGCTGGGCGTGATGTATCCGCGAAACGTAGGTCACGGGGGGCGGTCCTGTTCGCCGTTTGCCCGATCTCACGTCCGGAGGCTCCTGCCCCCGGCGTACGCTCTTGCCTCGTGACGACCCCCGCGTCCGGCTCCCGGCCGGGACCTGCCGCACCCCTCGTCGTGCGCACCGTCGCCGTGGACCTGGCGGACCTGCCGCTGCTCGACCTGCTGCCGGAGCAGCGACAACGTGAGCTGGCTGCGTCGCGGCGACGGCCTGGTCGGCTGGGGCGTCGCCGCCCGTCTCGACACCTCCGGGCCGACCCGCTTCAGCGACGCGGTGAAGTGGTGGTCGGAGACGATCGGCCGCGCCGACGTCGTCGACGAGGTCGGCGAGCCCGGCTCCGGCCCCGTCTGCTTCGGCGCCTTCGCCTTCGCCGACGAGCCCGGCGACTCCGTGCTGGTCATCCCCCAGGTCGTCGTCGGCCGGCGCGGCGACCGCGCCTGGCTGACGACCGTCTCGGTCGACGCCCCCGACCTCGTGCCCGCACCCGCCCCCCGCCCGCCCGTCGGGCTCACCTTCTCCGACGGCGCCCGCAACGGCGAGGAGTGGATGTCGGTCGTCGCCGACGCGGTCGGCCGCATCACCGCGGGCGCGCTGGAGAAGGTCGTCCTGGCGCGCGACCTGATCGCCACCACCGACGAGCCCCTCGACGTGCGCTGGCCGCTGCAGCGCCTCGCCGAGGACTACGAGATGTGCTGGACGTTCCACGTCGACGGCCTCTTCGGCGCCACCCCCGAGATGCTGGTGCGACGCGAGCGCGGCCTGGTGACCTCGCGGGTGCTCGCCGGCACCATCCGGCGTACGGGCGACGACGAGCGCGACCTCGCCCTCGCCGCGACGCTGGCCCGCTCGTCGAAGGACCTCGAGGAGCACGAGTACGCCGTCCGCTCGGTCGCCGACGCCCTCGAGCCGCACTGCTCGTCGATGAACGTCCCCGAGGCGCCGTTCGTGCTGCACCTGCCCAACGTCATGCACCTCGCCACCGACGTGAACGGCGTCGTCCACGACCTCGCGACGTCGCTGCAGCTGGCCGAGTCGCTGCACCCGTCGGCCGCCGTGGGCGGCACGCCGACCGGCGTCGCGACCGACGCTGATCGACGAGATCGAGGGCATGCCGCGCGACCGCTACGCCGGCCCGGTCGGCTGGATGGACGCCTCCGGCGACGGCGAGTGGGGCATCGCGCTCCGCTCGGCGCAGGTCATCGACGGCGGCGTCCGCCTCTTCGCCGGCTGCGGCATCGTGGCGAGCTCCGACCCCGAGGCCGAGCTGGCCGAGTCGCAGGCCAAGTTCGTGCCGGTGCGCGACGCGCTCGGCGGCCCCTCGGACTAGAGGTCCTCCCCCGGCGCCCGCCGGACGAACACCTGGCCGGACTAGAGGTCGTGCCCGGCTCGCGACGCTCGAAGACCTGCCCGTCGGGCAGCAGGTTGGCCATGTGCGCTCGACCATGCCGAGCCCGACGTCGCTGTAGACGCGGTCGTGGATGGCCGAGGACGTGCGGCGCGGCCGACCTCGCGCACGAAGTCGACGGCCTCGCCGACCTTGAGCCACGGCGCGCTGACCGGCGCCAGGAGCACGTCGACCGACGCGGCCGGGCGCGGTGAGCGCGTCGCCGGGGTGGTAGACGCTCGCGCCGCCGACCTCCAGGACGTAGCCGGAGTTGTCGAAGCGGGGGTAGTCGGGGTGGATGACCGCGTGCTTCTCGCCGATCACCTCGACCGCCGTGCCCGCGACCTCGAGCCGGTCGCCGGGTCGTACGACGGTGACGCGCTCGGCCACGTCGGGCGCCTCCTCGCGCAGCATCCGCTCCACCGCGGCGATCGTCCAGATCGGCACGTCGGTGCCGCGCAGGTGCGGCGGGTGCACGTGGTCGGCGTGCTCGTGGGTGATCAGCACCGCGTCGGCACCGTCGAGCGCGCCGGCGTCGGTGAAGTTGCCGGGGTCGATGACGACGACACCGCCCTCGCCCTCGACCCGTACGCACGCGTGCCCGAGCTTGGTGATCCGCATGCCGTCCAGACTAGGCCGCCCGAGCCGGGGAATGCCTGCCGAATGCCAGGAATCGTGTGACGGGTGGGGTTCACGGTTAAGGTGGTCCAGCCTCCGACGGGTGGAGTGCCCAGGGGGAACACACCAATCGCACCCGACACGAAGAGAGTTCACATGTCTGCACGCCGCGTGCTCGCCGGCAGCGCACTCGCGCTGATCCTGCCCGCGTCCCTGCTCCTGAACACCGAGACGGGTTCGGCCACTGGCTCCGACTCCGCGGCCCGCGCCGCGTCGACGTCCGTCACCTCGAAGAAGGCCGGCCAGAAGATCTCGCTGGAGGTGCTTCCCGCAGATCGTCCAGCCGGGCAAGCGCGCCGCCAGCGTCAACGCGGCCAAGGGCTCCGCCATCGCGACCATCAAGCCGGTCAAGGTCGGCCGCAAGGTCGTCCTCGAGCAGCAGCAACGGCTCGTCGTGGAAGAAGGTCGGCACCGCCAAGCAGGAGAAGTCCGGCAAGGCCTACTTCAAGGCCGCCGTCTCCAAGGGCGGCCAGGCCCTGACCTACCGCGTCACCGCCCGAAGCACGGCTCGCTCAAGGCCGTGAAGAGCAACAGCGTCGACACCTCGCAGTGGCTCACCCCGACCTTCACCGACGAGTTCAGCGGCTCGACGCTCAACCCCGTGTGGGGCATGCGCGGCCAGGACTACGAGCCGCAGAGCAAGCGCGTGTGCTCCAAGGGCGACCCGGAGGCCGTCGACGTCTCCGGCGGCGCGCTGCGCCTCAGCGTCATCAAGGACAGGTCGCGCAGCGACAAGTGCAAGGCGGTCTCGCGCAAGCAGACCAAGAAGATCTCCTACCGCCTCAACGGCCACGTCGGCACCGACGGCGCTTCAGCTTCCGCTACGGCGTCGCCTCGGCCCGCATCAAGATGCAGAAGCTCCAGGGCCAGCACGCCAGCTTCTGGATGCAGCCGCTCGGCGAGAACAAGCCGGGCAGCGACGGCCACGAGATCGACGTCATCGAGTACTTCGGCGACAAGCACCCGCAGGGTGGCCTGACGAGCTTCATCCACTGGTACAAGGGCCAGCGCCTGATCAAGACCGGCTCGTGGATCAAGAACTCGAAGTCGTTCCTGCAGAACAAGCGCGACGGCTGGTCGAAGAACTACCACGTGTTCTCGGTCCAGTGGACGCCGAAGTCGATCACTTCTACATCGACGGCAAGGAGACCTGGCGCACGTCGGCCCGCGTCTCGAAGACGCAGCAGTACCTCATCCTGAGCCTGCTCGCCTCCGACTACGAGGCGCTGGAGATGAGCGACAAGCAGCTCCCGCAGCACATGTACGTCGACTGGGTGCGCGTGTGGGAGACCCCGCAGCCCTGATCGATCGCAACGATGAACCACGCATCCGCGCGTTGGCCCCCTACGGGGTCAGCGCGCGGATCTTTTGTCGAGCTCCGCGCGGTTGTCGCGGCGCACCCGGGCCTCGACGACCTCGATGCCGCCGTTGGGCATCGCCAGCGCCTGCTCGAGCTCCGGCAGGCCCGTGACCCGCAGGTGCGGCACGCGTGCGGCCGCGCACAGGCTCGCGAGGTCGACGCCGTGCGGGGTGCCGAAGAGCGTGTCGAAGCGGTCGGCGTACGCCGGTGCCCCCTGCTCGAGGGTCGCGAAGATCGAGCCGCCGTCGTCGTTGACCACGACGATCGTCAGGTCGGGGCGCTCCTCGCGCGGGCCGAGGAAGAGTCCGGTCGTGTCGTGCAGGAAGGTCACGTCCCCCACAGCGCGAGCGCGCGCGACGACTGCGGTCGGCCGAGGGCCGCGCCGATCGCGGCGGAGATCGTGCCGTCGATGCCGGCCAGGCCGCGGTTGGCGACCACCTTGCGGCGCCCGCCGACCTCGTAGCGGCGCGACCATCAGGTCGAGGTCGCGGACCGGGTTGGAGGCGCCGACGACGAGCAGTCCGCTCGCGGGGCAGCGCGCGGCTCACCGCACCCGCGACCTCGTGCGGGGTGAGGTCGGGCTCGTCAGCGAGGAGCAGGTCGAGCTTCCGGGACACGGACCGGTCGGCGAGGTGCCACTCCTCCAGCCAGTCGGGGTCGTCGGACCGCGACCCCTGACCCCGTCGTGCTCGCTACCTCGCGGCCACCGCGAAGGGCCGGTCGGGCCAGAGTCCCGGGTGCGCGGACCGAGACCACCTCGACGTCGTCACGGGCGAGCAGCCGGGACACCGGGCGGGACAGGGTCGGGTGGCCGAAGACCACGACGCGCTCGATGCGGTCGCCGAGCTCGCCCTCCGAGCAGCAGCCGGTAGGTGCGGATCACCGTGTCGCCCGTGCGACACCCGCTGGAGGGCTCGGCCAGCAGCGGCCAGCTGCCGTTCTCCGCGAGCTGGCGGGCCGGCGGGCCGGCGTCGTCACCGGCGACGACCACCGTGCGGGGCCCGAGGTCGAGCCGGAGCGGCCGCCGCTCGACGCCGACGGCCGGGACTCCCCACGACGGCACGCTCTCCGCCGTCCCAGCCGTCGTCGTCGGGCAGGAGCGGGTCGTCGAGCTGGACGTTGAGGTGGACCGGTCGTCGCTGGTCGTGGCGTGCGGAGGAAGGCGAGCAGCTCGTCGAGGTCCGCGGCCGCGACGTCGAGCGTCGGCGCGAAGGCGCCGAAGATGCCGACCTGGTCGGTGGTCTGGTTGGCGCCGGTGCCGCGCAGCCGCGCCGGTCGGTCGGCGGTGACGACGACGAGCGGCACGCCGGCGTGCGCGGCCTCGATCACGGCGGGGAGCAGGTGGGCCACGGCGGTGCCGGACGTGCAGACGACGGCGGCGGGGCGGCGGCTCACCTTGCCAGGCCGAGCGCGAGGAAGGCGGCGGTGCGCTCGTCGATGCGGGTGTGCAGCCGCAGCCCGGGCTCGGCCCCGTGGCGGACGCTGGGCGTCGTACAGCGCGAAGGACAGTGGCGCGTTGCGCGACCCGGGGGCCAGGACCACCTCGCGCACGGCGGCGCCGCGGAGCGCCGTGACGACGGTGCGGGCGAGCTCGGTCGACGGGTTGCTCACGAGGAGCGATCATTCCCTACCGAGTCGAGCCTGCGCCGCCAGTGGTCGACCCGGTCGTCCGATGCGGCGAGCCGGGCCAGGGCGGCGTCGTCCACCTCGGGCATCCGCACCGGCAGCATCCCGTCGACCGGCAGCAGCGGCTCGGTCGCGACGTCGTCGGTGAGCATCTGGACGGTCGCGAGCCCGCAGGCGTGGTGGAGCTCGGGCAGGGCGGCCGCGAGCGCGACTCCGGCGGCGATGCCGACGCTCGACTCGATGGCGCTGGAGACGACCACCGGCAGCCCGATGTCCTCGGCGATCCGCAGGCACGCGCGCACGCCGCCGAGCGGCTGCACCTTGAGCACCGCGATGTCGGCGGCCTCGAGGTCGCGCACCCGGTAGGGGTCCTCGGCTCGCCGGATCGACTCGTCGGCGGCGATCGCGACGCCGACCCGGCGGCGTACGACGGCGAGGTCCTCGACCGACATGACCGGCTGCTCGACGTACTCCAGACCACCGGCCGCCCGGTCGAGCGCGGCGATCGCGCGGACCGCCTCGTCGACGTCCCAGGCGCCGTTGGCGTCGACCCGGATCAGGCCCGTCCGGGCCCGAGCGCGTCGCGGACGGCCTCGACGCGGGCGAGGTCGTCGGCGAGCACCTGGCCGCGCTCGGCGACCTTGACCTTGGCGGTGCGGCAGCCGCCGGCGACGACGATCGCGTGGGCCCGCTCGGGGTCGGTCGCCGGGACGGTGACGTTGACCGGGACCTCGCTCGCGCAGCGGCTCCGGCCAGCCGACGTCGGCGGCCTCGCGCGCGCAGGCGAGCCACGGCCGCGAGGTGGCGTCGTCGTACTCCAGGAACGGCGACCACTCCCCCCACCCGGCGTCGCCGCGCAGCAGCACGCCCTCGCGCACGGTGATGCCGCGGAAGCGGGTGCGCAGCGCGATCGCGAAGACGTGAGAGCGAGGGTGCGTGCGCGCGCCCGCATCACAGGCCGGCCCGGATGGCCTGGCGGTCGACCTTGCCGTTGGGCAGCAGTCGGGAGGCTCGGACGCGGACGAACTCGCGCGGCGCCCACGACCGGGGGTGGACCTCGCTGATCCAGTCGCGCAGCTCGGCGTCGGTGGCGGTGCCGACGAGGACGGCGACGAGCCTCTGCCCCCACTCGGGGTCGGGCACGCCGAAGACCTCGGCCTGCTCGACCTGCAGGTGCTGGCGCAGCCGCTCGGCGACGCGGGTGACCGGGATCTTCACCCCGCCGCTGATCACGACGTCGTCGACGCGACCGACGACCTGGAGCCGGCCGTCCTCGTCGAAGCGCCCCGCGTCGGAGGTGACGAACCAGCCGTCCACCACCGACGCCGCGGTCAGCTCCGGGTCGTTGTCGTAGTGGCTGAAGAGGGTGGGGCCGGCGATCCGGACGCGTCCCTCTGCGCCGAGCGTGACCCCGACGCCGTCGAGGGGCACGCCGTCGTAGACGCACCCGCCCGCCGTCTCCGAGGAGCCGTAGGTCGAGACGAGGCGGACGCCCGCCTCCTCGGCCGCGGCGAGCAGGTCGGGGTCGAGCCCGGCCCCGCCGACGAGCACGGTGTGGCAGCGCGCGAGGGCGGCGACCTGCTCGGGGTCGGTGATGATCCGGTGCAGCTGGGTCGGCACGAGCGAGACGAAGGTGGGGGTGTCGCCGTGGTGGGCCGCCGACGGCGCGTCCGACGTCGAGCCCGTCGACGACGACCGGCTCGTGCCCGGCGACCAGCGAGCGCACGATCACCTGCACCCCGGCGACGTACGACGACGGCAGCGCCAGCAGCCAGCGGCCCGACGCGCCGAGCCTGCGCGCGGACGCCTCGACGCTGGCGAGGACGGCCCGGCGCGGCAGCACGACGCCCTTGGGCCGGCCCGTGGAGCCGGAGGTCTCGATCAGCAGCGGGGCGGCGTTGTCGGCCTCGAGCCACCGCGACAGCTGCCTGATCGCGACCGAGGGCTCGTCCGAGGGCCGGAGGAAACTCACCGCCGAACGCTAGTGGCTCTGCCACCATGGGCGCGATGGACGGACTGAGCCACAGGCTGCGACGCAGGCGCGAGTCGTGGTGGCGTCGGCAGCTGCCGCCGAGCCCGCTGGCCCGATCCCTGTCGGTGCAGTCGATCCTCTTCGCGGTCGGCGAGGGAACGTTCATCACCGGCTCGGCGGTGTTCTTCACGCAGATCGTCGGGTTGTCCGCCGCCCAGGTCGGCATCGGCCTGACCGTCGCCGGCCTCGTGTCGTTCTTCTTCGCCGTGCCCGCCGGCAAGCTCGCCGACCGGATCGGCACGAAGCGGATCTGGGCGATGAGCGCGCTCGGCACGTCGCTGCTCTACTTCGTGTGGCCGCTGCTCCACGGCTTCGCGGCCTTCCTCGTGATGATGGTCGTGCTGGAGATCGTCAGCCAGGCCGGCTGGAGCGGCCGCGGCGCCTACACGATCGACATCTTCACCAAGCGAGGAGCGCGTCGAGTCGCAGGCCTTCATGCGGGCAGCCCTCAACATCGGCTTCACCTTCGGCGCCCTGATCGGCGGGCTCGCGCTGGCGACCAACAGCGACACCGTGGTCCGGGCGGTGCCGATCCTCACCGGTGCTGATCCTGCTCGCCAACACCTACTGGATCACCCGCCTCCCGGCACCCGCCTGCTCGCGAGCCGCGTCGCCACCGAGGAGGCCGTCGTCAAGCCGGCCGCGCTGAAGAACCGCGCCTTCCTCGCCCTGATGACCGGCGACGGCGTGCTCGGCACCAACCAGGTGCTGCTCAACATCGTGATCCCGCTCTGGCTCGTCGAGGAGACCGACGCACCGCGCGTCCTGCTCGCGTGGCTGTTCGGCACCAACACCGTGATGGCGGTGCTCCTCCAGGTCGCCGCCGCCCGCGGGGTCAACTCGGTCGCGCGCTCGCTGCGCGCGTCCTACATCTCCGCCGGGTTCTTCGTCCTGTCGTGCGCCATCGTGCTCGTCACGCACGACACCATCGGCTGGCTCACGATCTTCCTGGTCTGGCTCGGCCACGTCACCGTCACCGGCGCCGAGCTCTTCCAGTCCGCCGGCCCCTGGGGCTTCATGTCCGAGCTCACCGACGTCGACCAGCGCGCGGAGTACCAGGGCGCGCGCACATCGGCGGCACCCTCGGCTCCGTCTGGGCGCCGCGCTCTTCACGTGGCTCGCGATGGAGCAGGGCTCCCTCGGCTGGGTGACGATCGCCGCGATCTTCATCGTCGCGACGCTCACCATGGGTCCGTCCGCGCGCGCTGCCGAGCGGTATCTCGCGCGGCACGGTCGCCGCGTGAGGCGCGCCCGTAGGATCTGGGTCATGAGTGCCTACTGGATCTGTGTCTACGAGGCCGTGCACGACCACCGCCAAGGTCGCGGCGTACGCCGAGCTGGCCGGGCCGGCCATCCGCGAGGCCGGCGGCCGGTTCCTCGCGCGCGGCAACCCCGAGGTGACCTACGAGCAGGGCGAGCAGACCCGCACCGTCGTCATCGAGTTCGCGTCGGTGGAGGCCGCCCGCGCCGCCCACGACAGCGAGGCCTACCAGGAGGCCCTGCGCGCCCTCGGCGACGGCGCCGACCGCGACCTGCGCGTGGTCCCGGGGGCCTAGCGCTGCGATGGCCGGCGCCTGGCGTGAGCAGACCGTCAGCAGGGCGCGGGCGCTGATCCTCGAGGCCAAGCCCGACGCCACCGAGGACGTGAAGTGGCGCAAGGCGTCCGACCCCGCTGGCGTCCGACCTTCTCCGTCGACGGCCTGGTCTGCACGATCGAGACCTACAAGGACAAGGTGCAGGTGACCTTCGCCAGGGCGCTTCCTTCGACGAGCCGTCCGGGATCTTCAACGCCAGCCTCGACGTTTCCGGCTCGTGCCCGCGGTCGTCGTCTTAGGTGACGACGCGGGACGCGTCGTGGCCATGCTCGTTCGAGAGGCGACGCGCCGACGGGCATCGCCGACGCTCGGCGATGGCGCGCTGCATCCTCAGCGAGAAGGCTTCCGGAGGATCGTGCGTGGCGTCGAACGGCACCCTGTCGCGAACGACGAAACCGCGAGCGAGGTAGAAGGGAAGGACGAGCCGGTTGCCGTCGGTCACGGAGACCCACTGCTCCGTCGCGCCCGCAGCACTTCTGCTGCTGCCGTGACGAAGTCGAGGAGAGACGTCCCGATCCCGCGCCCCCGGAGCCCGAGGTCCGAGTGTACGCGGCACGTAGAGGTTCCCGACCACCCGCGTCTCGTGCACGCCGCCCCCCGCAGCCCGAAGGACGTTGCCCTCGTCGGTCGCGGCGACCGCGTAGCCCTGCCATGCCGGCGCCTCCCCTGCCGACGCGATCTCGTCCCGCACGCGTGACACGTCGTAGTACAGCGGCTGTCTGACGCTCCACGGTCACCCGCCGACCGCAGCCCGACCGATGACACCGCAAAGCCGCTCGCTCGCACACGCGAGCGACGTCGCCAGGCTTCCTCCACGCGCGCGAGGCGGACCTCGTACGCGCGGTGCTTCGGCTGGCTCCCTCATGTGGCCACAGCACAGGAATGCGGGAAACTCTCACACCGCGGCGCTCCCCAGCCCGTGCAGCGAAGCTCGCGTCTGCTGACCGAGTCCGTGACTCGCAGATCTGCGACACGCCGGTGGCCCGATCACCGCGTGGGTGTCGGGCTGGGGGGCGGTCAGGGTCTTGGTCGCGGTGCTGAGGTCCTGGGGCGTCGGGGTCGGGTGGGTCGGTGGTGACCTGGGTTGCCGGTGGGGAGGGTCCAGTGGTAGGACCCGTCGGGAAGTCGCCGGTAGGTGAAGTCGCTGAAGGTCTTGGCCCGGTGGTGCCTGCGGCACAGGGGTGCGAGGTTGGCTGGGCTGGGTCTGGCCGGGTGGTCCGCCGTCGTCGAGGGGGACGTAGTCGATCGATGTGGTCGAGGTCGCACCGCTGCGGATGGCCGGCCGCAGTGAGGGTAGACCCAGGTCGCGTCACCCAGCCGGACCGCGGCTGCCATCGGGGCGGGTGGGTCGTGCTGGTCCACTGCGGGGATCGAGGCCGTGTCGGGGTCGAGGTCGAGGACGGGCTGGATGGTGACCTTCCCTGCGGTCAGCAGCCAGGACCGGAGCCGGCCGATCAGCATCGGGCCGAGGTCGTCGAGATCGGGCGACGCCGGTCGAATCGATCGTGTGCTGGCTGGTGAGGAGGTCGCGGTCGGTGACGTGGACGACGAGCTTCACCTCACCCGACGCGCCACCACCCGTGCTGCGGAGCCTACCGTTCGGGCCTGCGGAAGGGGGTGGGGGTCGGCGTAGGCGGCGTCTTCGGCGACGCAGATGGTGGGCTCGTCATCGATCGGGCACGGGGCCGGTCGGGCGTCGGTGATGTCGGCGGCGGTGAGGAGGTCGAGGGCCTTTGTGGGGGTCGGCCAGGAGCCCGACGGCGTGGGCGCGGCGGACGCCGAGGTCGCCGTGGTGGCCCAGGGAACGCATGGTCGCGGCCATGGTGGACACGGTGTGGTCGAACGAGACGGCGTCGGTGGTCGTCGAGGGTCATGAACACCGCGGACGTGCCGGGGGCGCCGTCGTCGTGGTGGACCTCCACGCGGCGGGTGGCCAGGGCGTGGTCGTGGTCGGCGATGGCACGGTCGGGGTCGGCGTAGAGCCTCGCTTCGTGGACCAGGACGCCGATGCGGTGCGGGTTGAGCCGGCGGGGCTGCCAGAGCCAGAAGCCGATCGCGTGCCCGGCCGCCGCGGGGTCGAGGTCACGCGAGGCGGTGGCTGCTTCCCGGGCGAGACGCACCGGCACGCGCAGGTCGCGCACCAGTGCCCACAGGCGTGGGAGGCGGTGGGCGAGGTCGAGGGCGTCGCCGAGCAGCGTCAGGGTGGCCTCGTGGGACTGGTCCAGGACCGCGGCGAGCTCGATGACCGCGAACTCCGCGACCAGCGGCGTGCCCGGACCGGCCAGCGGCACGGGCCGTTCACCGAACAACGCAGCAGGGGTGCCGGGGATGTGGATGGTGTCGGTACGCCACCCGGCCACCAGGGCGGGGTCGTCGTCCACGGACATGACGTGTGCGTGGGCCCACGCGAGCGCGGCCTCGAGAACCTCCACGTCGGCTCGCCGGCGTGCGGCCTGGGCTGCGACCGCACGCTCCAACACGTCGCGGCCGGCGGGCCGGGTGCTGGTGGCTGCGGGAGCCGGGGCGGTGGTGGACATGGGTCCATCATCCCAGCGACCACCGACACTCTGACCTGCGCGAAAGGGATCTGTGGAGAACGTCTTTTCGACACGCCGACCCGGATGGCCTTGGTTTCGACACGCTCGCCGCGGACGGCCTCCCTGCTCAACCAGCGGTGTCACCGCGGCGGCCTCGCTGCTCAACCAGCGGTGTCACCGCGGGCGGCCTCGCTGCTCAACCAGCGGTGTCACGTGACCGACGGACTCCGACAGCGACTGTCGCGTCCGAAAATGGCAGGACGTCCGTCGCTCCCGCGGGAGAGGATGACCGGCGATGCTCACCGCCCTGAAGAACTACGCCACGCCCCCGTCGACCCTCGCCCGGCGGCTGTCGATCCAGTCGCTGCTCTTCGCCTCCGGCGACGGCACCTTCCTCGCCGGGTCGGCGGTCTTCTTCACCCTGGTGGTCGGCCTCTCGCTGGGCGAGGTGGGCATCGGCCTCACGATCGCGGCGGTCGCGAGCTTCATCGTCGCGGTGCCGATGGGCAAGCTCGTCGACCACTTCGGCCCCAAGCGGATGTGGACCCTGTCGGCGGCGGTCCAGGGGGCGCTCTTCCTGGCGTGGCCCTTCATCGACAGCTTTCCGGAGTACGTCGCGCTCGCCGTGGCGATGGAGGTCGCTGGCACCCTCGGCGGCACGGCGCACGGCGCCTACGTCATCGACATCCTGCCGCCGGCGGAGCGGGTGGAGTCGCGCGCCTACCTCTACTCCGCGCTCAACGTCGGCTTCAGCATCGGCGCCTTCCTCGGCGCGGGCGCGATCGCCTTCGGCACCGAGGCCCTGCGGTGGGCGCCCCTGGTGAGCGCGGTGCTGTTCCTCCTCAACAGCGCGGCGATCCCACGGCTGCCGGACGCCACCCACGACGTACGCAGCTCCGAGCCGCGGGTGAAGCCCGAGGGCATCCCCGCCATCCGCAACCGCAGCTGGATCGCGGTCACGTTCTTCACGGGCGTCATGTGGACCAACCAGGTGCTGCTGCACACGGTCATCCCCGTGTGGCTGGTGACCGAGACCGACGCGCCCGAAGGTCCTGGTCGCGGTGCTCTTCGGCACCAACACGCTCATGTGCATCGTGCTGCCGCGGCTGGCCTCGCGCGGCATCCGCGACGTCGAGACCGCCCTGCGCGCCGTACGCCTCTCGACTCTGTTCTTCGTGCTGACCTGCCTCGTCACGCTGGCCACCCACGAGACGACCGGCTGGCTGACGATCGTGCTGTTCTTCGTCGGCCACATCGTCCTCACCTGGGCCGAGCTGTTCCTCTCCGCCTCGGGCTGGACGCTGGAGGCCGAGCTGATGGACCCCCGCCGTCGCGGCGACTACCAGGGCGTCTCCGAGCTCGGCGGCACGCTCGGCCGGTTCTGGGCGCCCGCGGCCTATGGCTTCCTCGCGATGGAGTGGGGAGCCTTCGGGTGGCTCACCATCGCGGCGATCGTCACGGTCGGTGCCGTCGGCCTCCATGTCTCGGCGCACTCCGGGCGACGCTTCCTCGAGCAGCACGTCCCGGCCGACGTCCTCGCCGACGCGCGGGCAGGCGGACCCGAGCCCGCGGACGTCGCGCTCTCGCAGGAGCCCTTGCCGATGGAGCCGGACGGCCCCCTGCCAGAATCCACCGGTGACCTCCACCGCTGACTGGCTCGCCGGCGCCCGGCCCCGCACCCTCCCCGCCGCCGTCGCCCCCGTGCTCGCCGGCACCGGCGTCGCGGCACACGCCGACCACGCGGTGTGGTGGAAGGCCCTGCTGGCCCTCGTGGTGAGCCTCGCGCTCCAGGTCGGGGTCAACTACGCCAACGACTACTCCGACGGCATCCGCGGCACCGACGCCGACCGGGTCGGGCCGATGCGGCTGGTGGGCTCGGGTGCGGCGACCCCGGGAGCGGTGAAGGCCGCGGCCTTCGCCGCGTTCGGCGTGGCCGCCGTGGCCGGACTGGTCCTCGCCGCGACCACCGCCTGGTGGCTGGTGGTGGTGGGCCTGGTGTGCGTCGTGGCGGCCTGGTTCTACACCGGTGGCGACAGGCCCTACGGCTACCTCGGGCTCGGCGAGGTCATGGTCTTCGTCTTCTTCGGCCTCGTGGCCGTGATCGGCACGACCTACGTCCAGACGCAGACGTGGGAGTGGGCGGCCCTCTACGCCGGCGTCGGCATCGGCGCGCTGGCGTGCGCGATCCTGGTCGCCAACAACCTGCGCGACATCCCCACCGACACCGTCGCCGGCAAGCGCACCCTGGCCGTGCGCCTCGGCGACGAGCGCACCCGCTTCCTCTATGCCTTCCTCGTCCTGGTCGCAGCGGCGGCGGTCGTCGCGGTCGCCGCCGCCACGACGTGGTGGGCGCTGATCGGCCTCGGCTTCCTGGCCCGCGCCGCGGTCCCGACCCGGGCCGTCCTCGGCGGCGCCACGGGGCCCGCACTCATCCCGGTCCTCGCGGCCACGGGCGCCTCCGAGCTGCTGTGGTCGGTGCTCGTCGCGGTGCCGCTGCTCCTGCTCGGATAACCCGTGGCGGGCCACCGGGCCGCTCACTAGCGTGGACGGGTGGACTACGACTTCGCCCTCCTCGACTTCTCCGACGACTCCCCCGCCGCGGCCGCCCGCCGTCGCGGGTGGATCACGGCGGTCCTGCGCGGGTTCCGCGAGGACCGGCCCGAGGACGACAGCGTCGAGCGGTGGGTGCGGCACTACCGCGCCGACGACGTGATCGTCCGTGGCGCCTGGCTGCCCGAGGGCGAGCTCGGCGCCGGCCCCCTGCCCGTCGCGACCTACGCCAGCTTCGACAAGACGCTCAACGCCGGTCGCGAGCTGCTGCCGCTGCGGATGGTCACCGACGTCACCACCAGCGCGGCCCACCGCCGCAGGGGCCTGCTGCGCCGGCTCATCGAGGACGACCTCGCCGACGCCGTCGCCCGGGGCGTCCCGATGGCCGCCCTGACCGCGGCCGAGGCCACCATCTACGGTCGCTGGGGCTTCGGCCCGGCCACCTTCCGCACGGGCGTCAGCGTCGACACCACGCCCGGCTTCGGCCTGCGCGACTTCGTCGACCCGGGACGCGTCGAGCTCCTCGAGCCCGCGGACGCGTGGCCGCACGTCAAGGCCGTCTTCGACACCTTCCACGCCCGCCAGCGGGGCTCGGTGGCCTGGCCCGCGCCGTACGAGGACATGCACACCGGCGCCTGGGACCCCAGCGGCGGCGGTGCCAACCGCAAGATCCGGGTCGTGGTGCACCTCGACGCGAGCGGCGCGGTCGACGGCTTCGCCATCTGGAAGCCGGGCGAGGACAAGACGGTCAAGGTCGACGAGATGGTGGCGCTCACGCCGCAGGCCCAGCTCGCGCTCTGGTCCTTCCTCGGCCACATGGACCAGACCGCCAAGGTCACCTTCAACCTGTTCCACCCCGAGGACCCGTTGATGTGGGCCCTCACCGACCTCGACCGCGTGAGCACCACCGAGGTCCAGGAGTTCCTCTGGCTGCGGGTGCTCGACGTGCCCCGTGCCCTCGTCGCCCGCCCCTGGTCGGCCGACGGCTCGGTGGTGCTCGAGGTCGACGACCCGCAGGGCCACGCGGCGGGACGCTTCGCGGTCACGACCGCGGACGGCGCCGCGACGGTCGTGCGCGCCGACGACGCGCCCGACGTACGCCTCAGCGCCGAGGCGCTGGGCTCGCTCTACCTCGGCGGAGTCCCCGTGCGGCAGCTGCACCGTGCCGGCCGCGTGGTCGGCTCGGACGAGGCCGTACGCCGCTTCGCAGCGATGGCCGACCTCAGCGAGCCGGCGTACAGCCTGACGGGCTTCTGAGCGCAGGGCCCAGCCAGGATCAGCGCGGGTCCTCGTGGTCGTCGTGTCGTCTCCATGCGCATCATCTCGCGGGCTAGTGTCAGTCTCCGATGCCCGACAGGCATAGGTTCCATCCTGCACGCGAAGTGCGCGTCGCGTGCTCTAGCCCGCCATCTCGGCGCCTTTTCCCGTCGTCGCGGTCCTCGCGGGCCTTGCGCTCCTCGAAGGCGGCGGCCGCGCGGGCGGCCCGCTCCTCCACGCGCCGGGCGAAGGCCTCGCGCTGGCGGTCCAGGACGAAGTAGGACGCGATCCCGGAGATCAGGAACGCGAGCACGACCGCCCAGAACAGGTTGTAGCGCCCGCCGAGCACCAGTGCCATCAGTCCGATGACGATCCCGAACGAGGCGAGGAACAGCACGATCCGCAGGGCGGTGTAGACCACGAACTCCTTCACGGCGACCAGCCTAGGTGGACCTGACTACATTGGAGGAATGCTGAAGGTGCTGCTCGTGGTGGCCGCGATCGCGGTCGTCGTGTGGGTGCTGGTCAAGCTCGCGCTGCGTCGCCTCGACGGCGGCAGCGGCGGTGCGTCACCGCCGCGCGTGGTCGGTCCCGACGACGACCCGGACTTCCTGCGGGGACTCGACCGGCGCCGCCGCGACCCGGAGGACGACTGAGCGCTCCGCCCCTGCGCCCTCAGCGTAGGAGTGCTGGCTGGAGCTGCTGAAGAAGTTGATGCCGATGAAGTTGAACCACAGCGTCGCGGCCCCGACCAGCGCCAGGATCGCGGCGTTGCGCCCGCGCCAGCCCGCCGTCGCGCGGGCGTGCAGGTAGGCGGCGTAGACCACCCAGGTGATGAACGCCCACACCTCCTTGGGGTCCCAGTTCCAGTAGGCGCCCCACGCCTGGTGCGCCCAGATCGGGCCGGTGATGAGGACCGCGAAGGTCCACACCGGGAAGCCGAACGCGTGCATCCGGTAGGACAGCCGGTCCAGGACCTTGGGCTCGGGCACGCGGGCGAGGTAGCCCGTGGTCGCGCTCGAGCGCGCCTTGACGAGGTAGAGCACCGACAGCAGCGCGCCGATGGTGAAGGCCCCGGTCGAGATCACGGCCGAGACCACGTGGATCACCAGCCACGGCGAGTTGAGCGCGTCCGGGAGCGGCAGGACGGCGTCGTCCAGGCCCAGGAACGCCGCCATCAGCGCGGCGACGACGAAGGTGGAGACCAGGGGGCCGAGCCACTCGATGTCGGTCCGGAGAGTCGAGAGCACGAAGATGAGCGCGACCACGAAGGTGCCGGAGATCGTGAACTCGTACATGTTGCCCCACGGCACCCGGTTGGGGTCGGCGGCGAGGCCGCGGGCGACGAGCGCGGCGAGGTGGACGACGACGGCGAAGACCGTCAGGACCAGGCCGAGGCGCCCGGCGACCTCGCTGCGACGGCTCCGTGCGTCCTCGGCCGGGTCTCCGACGGCGGGCGTGCCGCCCGGAGCCGCACCGACCGTCGCGACCGCCTGCTCGTCCTGGCCGTGGCGCAGGCTCGCCAGCTCGAAGAAGTAGGCCAGCATCGCGAGGAAGTAGAGCACCGCGGCGCCGATGACGGCCTCGTAGCTGAAGACCTCCCACTGTCCGTCGGTCACGACCGTCCTTCCTGTCTGTTCGTCTTCAGTGCTGCCACGATGCCGTCCCCGAGCTCGGCCGCGCCGTCCTCGGGGTCTCCGCCGGACGACCGGTCGAGCCGCGCCACCTCGACCAGCGTGGTGCCGTCGTCCTGCCTGCGCGCGCGCACCCACATCCGGCGCGGGCGCACGAAGAGCGAGCCCAGCAGGCCGACCAGGGCGGCACGACGCCGCCGAGCGCCACCAGCTTGCCGGGGCGTGCGGCTGATCTGGATCTTGTTCCAGCGCTGCACGCCCTCGAACGTCACCGTGCCGAGCCCGTCGGGCAGCGTCACGGTGTCGCCGGGACGCAGGTCCATCCGGAACGGCTGGCCGTCGTCCTTCAGGACCTGGGTCGCGTCGGCCTTGTCGAGGACGTAGACCGACGACGCGGTGCCGTCGTCGATGCCGAGGTCGCCGGTCCACAGGCTCATCGAGACCAGCGGGTCGATGGCGTAGCCGAAGACCGACGACGGCATGGTCAGGTTGCCGTCGGCGTCGCGGCCCATCGCGAAGGTCGGGTAGAAGGTGCCCTCGAGCCCGATCTGCTCGGCTGGGCGACGGCGGCCTTGACCACGCCGAAGGACTCGAAGGTCTGCGCGTTGGTCGGCAGGAACACCACCGGGCCGCTCTGGGTGACCTTGCCCTCGCCGTCGCGGATCGTGATGACCGGCGCGTAGCCGTGGCCGATGAGGAAGACGTCGGTGCCGCCGATGGTCAGCGGGTGGTTGACCCTGAGGTCGTAGTCCTGCGTCTCGCCGCCGGGCTCGGTCTCGTAGTCGAGCTGCGGAGACGAACTCGCGCGCCATGCCCGCGCGGTCGCCCTCGGTCAGCCAGTCGACGTCGAAGTCGGTGATGTCGAAGGAGAACGGCTCCATCACGTCGGGGTCGAAGAGGCTGCCGGGGGCGAAGTCGTCGTACTGCGTGAGGTTGTTGGAGAAGCCGTAGTCCTTGCCGTCGAACATGATGACGCCGCCCTTGTAGCCGAACAGGCTGCCGACCGCGACGCCGACCAGCACGACGATCACGGCGAGGTGGAAGAGCAGGTTGCCGGCCTCGCGCAGGTGTCCGCGCTCGGCGGCGACGGCGTCGCTGCCCGCGTCCCAGTCGACCCGGAAGCGGCGGCGCCGGATGACGTCCTCGGCCCGGCGCAGCACGACGTCGGGGTCCTCGTCGGTGGTGTACGACGTGCTCTCGGGCAGCCGCGAGAGGTGGCGGGGTGCGCGCGGGCGGCCGGGCTCGCAGGGCGCGGGCGTAGACGAAGAGGCGCGGGATGATGCACCCGACGAGCGAGATCATCAGCAGGATGTAGATCGCGGAGAACCACACCGAGCCGTAGACCGAGAACAGGTCGAGCCGGTCCCAGATCGGGCGCGAGCCGGGGGTGGTTGTCGCGCCACTGCGAGACCGCGAGGGAGTCGATGTCCTCCTGCGGGATCACCGAGCCCGGGATCGACGGCGAGCGCGAGCAGCAGCAGCAGCACGAGCGCCGTACGCATCGAGGTGAGCTGGCGCCAGCTCCACCGGGCGAGGTCGCGCGCGTCGAGGTCGGCGGGCAGCGGGGTGGCCTGGCGGTCGTCGGAGGGACGTCGGTCGAGCTGGGTCACACCGGCACCCAGAACCCGAGGACGACGCCCTGGAGCCACTGCACGAGCCGCTCCCACCAGCCGGTGACGAGGAGGACGCCGACGACGATCATCATCACGCCGCCGAGGCGGACGATGAGCATCTGGTGGCGGCGTACGACGGCGAAGGCGCGCGTCATCCGGCGGTAGGCCAGGGCGGCGGCGATGAAGGGCAGCCCGAGCCCGAGCGCGAAGACCGCGGACAGCACGGCGCCGCGGGTGGCGGTGGCCTCGTTGACCGAGAGCACGTTGATCGCGGCGAGCGTCGGGCCCACGCACGGCGTCCAGCCGACCCCGAAGAGGAAGCCGATCACCGGCGCCGCGGCCAGGCCGACCGCGGGCACCTTGTGGATGCGCCAGTCGCGCTGGAGGAAGCCGAAGGCGCCGAGGAACGCGATGCCGAGCAGGATCGTGATGACGCCGAGCACGACGTTGAGCTGGCGGGTGTGCACGAACAGCCACGCGCCGGCGGCACCGGTGAGGCTGCCGAGGAGCACGAAGACCAGCGCGAAGCCGAGCACGAAGAGGACCGCGCCGGTGACGAGCCGGCTGCGCTTCGCGTCCTCGAGGTCACCGCCGGAGATGCCGGTGGCGTAGGACAGGTAGCCCGGCAGCAGCGGGATCACGCAGGGGCTGAAGAACGACACCAGCCCGGCGACGAGCGCGACCGGCAGCGCGAGGACGAGCGACCCCGACAGCGCGGTCTCGCGGAACCAGTCACTCACCGGTGACCGCCTCGACCAGGGAGAGCAGCGTCTGGGTGCGTCGGGATCCGGCCCTGGACCGACGCGGCGACGCGGCCCTCCTCGTCGAGCACCACCGTGCTCGGGATGGAGCGCGGGTTGAGCGTGCCGGCGAAGGACAGCAGCGCCGCGGCCGTCGGGGGCGTAGATCGAGGGGTAGGGCACCTCGTAGTTGCGGACGAAGGCCTGCGCCTTCTCCACGCCCGGAGTCGCGGATGTTGAGGCCGAGGAAGGCCACCGAGTCGCCGAGCTCGGCGGCCGCCTCGTTGAGGTCGGGCTGCTCGACGCGGCACGGCGGGCACTCCGACCACCACACGTTGACCACGACCGGCTTGCCGCGCAGGTCGGCGAGGTCGACGTCGTCGCCGTCGAGGTCGGTGCCGGTCAGCTCGACCGGTGCGCCGCGGTCGACGGCCTTGACCTCCGTGGGCACGCCCTCGCCGGTGATGTAGCCCTTGTCGCCGGTGCCGGACAGGCTCGAGCAGCCCGCCAGCGCGAGCAGGCAGGCAAGCCCCACGAGGGGTACGACGAGCGCGCGGAGGATCCTCAGGGCCGGTCCTCCTGCGGCGGCGCCGCCGGCCGAGAACGGGGCGGACCGGTCGGCGACGGGGATCAGGTCGCCGGCGGGCTCGGAGTAGCGCACCTGCACCATCCGGTCGTCGTCGAAGACGATGCTCGTCAGCGAGCACAGCGTGCACTGGCGGTTCTTGCGGGTGGTGGAGGTAGCTGCGCTTCTCGAGGAACAGCCGCGTCGTCCAGATCGGCAGCTGGTGGGAGACCACCACGGCCTCGTGGCCGACGGCAGCGTCGCGGGCGTCGTGGACCGCGGCGACCATCCGCGCGGCGATCTCGTCGTAGGGCTCGCCCCACGACGGCTTGCAGCGGGTTGTACATGAAGCGCAGCAGGTGCGGCCTCTTGACGAAGGTCATGCCGCCCGTCGGCGAAGCTCATCCCCTCGAACTTGTTGCTCGACTCGATCACCCGCGGGTCGATGACGGGCGTCAGGCCGCGCACCGCGGCGAGCGGCGCGCCCGGTCTCCTGCGCGCGCTCGAGCGGCGACGTACGGATGTGCACGATGTCGCGGTCGCCGATGGTGTCGGCGATCCGCTGGGCCATCTGGTTGCCGAGGTCGGAGAGGTGGAACCCGTCGCGGCGGCCGTAGAGCACGCCCTCGGGGTTGTGCACCTCACCGTGGCGCAGCAGGTGGACGATGGTCTGGACGCCCATCTCAGCGGCCTCCCTCGTCGACGTGCCGGAGGCGGTCGCAGCGGCGAGCGCGGCGGCGGGGAGCGCGTCGATGATCGTCGAGATCGCGCGGTCGTCGTGGGCCGCGGAGACGAACCACGCCTCGTACGCCGACGGGGGCAGGTAGACGCCCTGGTCGAGCATCGAGTGGAAGAAGGCGGCGTAGGCCGCGGTGTCCTGCTGGCGCGGCCTCGGCGAAGTCGCGCACCGGCTGGTCGCGGAAGAACACCGAGAACATCGTGCCCGCCGCCTGCACGACGTGCGGGACGGACGCGGCCTCGAGGTGCTCGGCCACCGCGTTGCGGATGGTCAGCGCCGTCGCGTCGAGCTGGGCGTACACCTCGGGCGTCGCCAGTCGCAGCGTGGCGAGCCCGGCGGTGGTCGCGACCGGGTTCCCCGACAGGGTGCCGGCCTGGTAGACGGGCCCCTCGGGCGCGAGGTGGGACATGAGGTCGGCACGGCCGCCGAAGGCTGCGGCGGGGAACCCGCCACCCATCACTTTTCCGAAGGTCATCAGGTCGGGTACCCAGCCCTCGATGGCCCCATCCAGGCCCCAGCCGCCCTGCTCGGTGGCGCGGAAGCCGGTCATCACCTCGTCGCTGATGAACAGCGCACCGTGGGCGCGGCAGGTCTCGGCGAGGAAGGCGTTGAAGCCCGGCGCGGGCGGGACGACGCCCATGTTGCCGGGGAACGCCTCGGTCATCAGGCAGGCGATCCGGTCGCCGTGCCGCTCGAAGGCCAGCCGGACGGCCTCGCGGTCGTTGTAGGGCAGGACCAGCGTCTCGGCCGCCGACGTCGCCGGCACGCCGCTGGTGCCGGGCACCGCGAGGGTCGCGACCCCGGAGCCGGCCTCGGCGAGCAGCGAGTCGACGTGGCCGTGGTAGCAGCCGGCGAACTTCACGACGAGGTCGCGACCGGTCGCGCCGCGCGCCAGCCGGATCGCCGACATCGTCGCCTCGGTGCCGCTGGAGACGAACCGGACCCGCTCGACCGGGGTGCGCGCGACGATCTCCTCGGCCAGCTCGACCTCGGGCTCGGTGGGGGTGCCGTACGACGTACCGCGGGCCACCGCTCCCGCGACGGCCGCCTGCACGTCGGGGTGCGCGTGGCCGAGCAGCATCGGGCCCCAGGAGCAGATCAGGTCGACGTAGTCGTTGCCGTCGGCGTCGGTCAGCCAGGCGCCGGACGCGGAGGTGATGAAGCGGGGGGTGCCGCCGACCGCGGTGAAGGCCCGGACCGGCGAGTTCACGCCTCCCGGCGTCACGGCGCGAGCGCGGTCGAAGAGCGCCTCGCTGGCCGCTGTCGTGGCAGGCGTCGTAGCGGGGGTCACCCCTTCATTGTCGCGTAGCCGGCCAAGGCTGCCCATTCGGCGTCGGGCCGCTCGCCCCGCCGTCCGCAGCGAGTCACGGGTACCGGTGCGTAACTTGTGGCGCTTTTCACTCGTTGGGGGGTGTACGCGATGTCCGGAGGGGGCATCATGGCGTGCAGCACTACAAGGGGAGCAAGAGACATGTCGAGTGCAAAGCGACTCCACAGGGCGACGATCATCGTCCCGCTGGCCGTGCTGAGTGCTGCCTGGACCGCCAGCCTCGCAGGCGTGGGCGTGACCGCCGCGAGCGCCGACGAGGACGGCCCCGGCACCCTCCCCGACGGGACCGTGCTGCCGGCCTCGGCCATCGAGGCGCCCGCCAGCGTCGGCGACGCCGTCACCCGCGCCGCCGCCCTCACCCCCGGCTCGGCGAGCAGCATCCCGCAGGCCGCGCTCACCGCCTACCAGCGCGCGGAGGCCGTGATCAACAAGGCCGACCGCGGCTGCGCCATCCCGTGGGAGCTGATCGCGGCGATCGGCCGCGTGGAGTCCGACCACGGTCGCTTCGGCGGCAACATGCTCGACGACGAGGGCGTGGCCCGCCCCGGCATCTACGGCATCGCCCTCAACGGCAAGAACAACACCCAGAGCATCGCCGACACCGACGGCGGCCAGTACGACGACGACTCGAAGTGGGACCGCGCGGTCGGCCCGATGCAGTTCATCCCCTCGACCTGGTCGGTCGTCGGCGTGGACGGCGACAGCGACGGCACGCGCAACCCGCAGGACATCGACGACGCGGCCCTCGCGACCGCCGTCTACCTCTGCTCGGGCGACGACGACCTGTCGCAGGAGAAGGGCCAGCGCGCCTCGGTCTACCGCTACAACCACTCCAACGACTACGTCGACCTGGTCCTGTCGATCATGCGGGCCTACATGGACGGCGACTTCAGCGCCGTCCCGTCCTCGGTCCTCACCTCGGGCGTGATCATGCCCGAGACGAAGGGCACCGGCGGTGGCCGCAAGGGCGGCAAGGGCGGGCCCACCGGCGGCGCCCTGAGCACCTCGACGCCGACCGTGAAGCCGACGAAGACGCCCACCACCACCCGCGACGCCGACGCCGACCCAGACCCCCACGCCGACGCCCACCCAGACGCCGACCCAGACCCCGACCGAGACGCCGACGAAGTCGCCGACGACCGCCGTGCCGACCACCGCGGTCCCGACGACGCTCCCGACGATCCTGCCGACGACGCTGCCGCCGCTCCCGACGGCCACGATCTCGCAGACGCTGACCCAGGCCCAGGCCACGGCGAAGTGCCTCACGGACCTCGGCCTCGACGGGATCGTGAGCGGAGTGCTGGGCATGCTCGCCCTCTCCCCCAGCCAGAAGTCGGCCCTCGACGCCTGCGTGGCGAACCTGCTCAACCCCTGACGGCCCTCGGAGCGGTGGCCCACCCACCTTCCGCGGCCCCAGAACGTCGCTCCGCCACCGCTGCCGGGCGTGTCGTACGACCCACGCGGACGAGCGGTGGTCCACCCACCTTCTGCGGTGGCGGAATGTCGCTCCACCACCGCTGCTGCGCGCGCGGCGTACGACGACCGCCCAGCGGTGCGTGTGGGGCATCCCGCGGCCCGCAAACCCTCCTCAGCCACCGCTCGGCAAGCGGTGGCCCACCCACGTTCCGCGGCACCAGAACGTCGCTCCACCACCGCTGCCGGCCGTGTCGTACGACGACACGCGGGTCAGCGGTGCCCCAGCGACATTCGGCGACTGCCGAATGTCGCTCCACCACCGCTCGGGCGGCGGGAGGGCCGTTGCCGACTCAGGCGCGGAGCAGCCTCGCGGCCTCGGCGGCCCAGTAGGTGAGGATCACGTCGGCGCCGGCGCGGCTGATCGAGGTGAGGGTCTCCAGGATGGCGGCCTCGCGGTCGATCCAGCCGTTGGCGGCGGCGGCCTCGACCATGGAGTACTCGCCGGAGATGTTGTAGGCGGCCACCGGGATGTCGACGGCGTCGCGCACGCGGCGGATCACGTCGAGGTAGGCCAGGGCGGGCTTCACCATGACGATGTCGGCGCCCTGCTCGATGTCGAGGAGCACCTCGCGCACGCCCTCGACGGCGTTGGCGGGGTCCTGCTGGTAGGTCTTGCGGTCGCCGACCAGGGAGGAGTCGACGGCCTCGCGGAAGGGCCCGAAGAACGCCGAGGCGTACTTCGCGGAGTAGGCGAGGATCGAGACGTGGTGGTGGCCGGCCGCGTCGAGGGCGTCGCGCACCACGCCGACCTGGCCGTCCATCATGCCGCTGGGCCCGACCATGTCGACGCCGGCAGCGGCCTGCGCGAGCGCCATCCGGGCGTACGCCGCCAGCGTGAGGTCGTTGTCGACGTCACCGTCGGGCGTGAGCAGCCCGCAGTGGCCGTGGTCGGTGAACTCGTCGAGGCACAGGTCGGACATCACCGTGAGCTGGTCGCCGACCTCGGCGACCACGTCGGTGATCGCGAGGTTGAGCACGCCGGCGGGGTCGATGCCGCCGGAGCCGGTGGCGTCCTTGGTCTCCGGGATGCCGAAGAGCATCACGCCGCCGAGGCCGAGCTCGGCCGCCTCGTTGACCGCCGCCTTCAGCGAGTCGCGCGAGTGCTGGACGACGCCCGGCATCGAGGCGATCGGCCGCGGCTCGGTCGCGTTCTCACGGATGAAGACCGGGAGCACCAGCGAGCTCGGCCGGACCGCCGTCTCGGCCACCATCCGGCGCAGCGCAGGAGTGCGCCGCAGCCGGCGGGGCCGGACGAGCGGGGGCTGGATCTCGCGGTGCCCGTCGGTCACTTCGCGCGCGCCTTCCGGCGGCCCGAGGCGGTGCGCTCGCTCGGCCGGGTGACGGGCTCGCCCGCCTCCAGCATCGCGAGGCGGCGCGAGGCGCCGAAGTCGGCGAGCGCGTCCACGAGGACCTCGACGTCGGGCGACGGCGCGAGGACGTCGACCCGGAGGCCGTGCTCCTCGGCGGTCTTCGCCGTCTGCGGCCCGATCACCGCGATGATCGTCGACGGGTGCGGCTTGCCGGCGATGCCGACGAGGTTGCGCACGGTCGAGGACGAGGTGAAGACGACGGCGTCGAACTTGCCGGTCTTGATCGCGTCGCGCACCGGCGCGGGCGGCGGGGTGGCGCGCACCGTGCGGTAGGCCGTCACGTCGTCGCACTCCCAGCCGAGGTCGACCAGGCCGGCGACGAGGTTCTCGGTCGCGATGTCGGCGCGCGGCAGGAAGACCCGGTTGATCGGGTCGAGCACGTCGTCGAAGGGCGGCCACTCCTCGAGCAGGCCGGCGGCGGACTGCTCACCGGACGGCACCAGGTCGGCGCGCAGTCCCCAGTCGGCGATCGCCTGGGCGGTCTTGTCGCCCACGGCCGCGATCTTGAGGCCGGAGAACGCGCGGGCGTCGAGGCCGTAGTCCTCGAACTTCTCGCGCACGGCCTTGACCGCGTTGACCGAGGTGAAGGCGATCCACTCGTAGCGACCCTCGACGAGGCCGCGGACGGCCTTGTCCATCTGGAGCGGGTTGCGCGGCGGCTCGACCGAGATGGTCGGCACCTCCTCGGGCACGGCGCCGTACTCGCGGAGGCGGCGCGACAGCGAGCCGGCCTGCTCCTTGGTGCGGGGCACCAGGGCGCGCCAGCCGAAGAGCGGCTTGGTCTCGAACCACGACAGCGTCTGGCGCAGGTCGACGACGTCGCCGATCACGATGATCGCCGGCGGGGCGATGCGCGCGGCGCGGACGTCGGCGGCGATGGTGGCCAGCGTCGAGATGAGGGTCTGCTGCTCGGTCGTGGTGCCGACGCGGGTCACCGCGACGGGCGTCTCGGGCGAGCGCCCGGCCTCGACCAGCGCAGCGGCGGTCTCGCCGATGCTGCCGACGCCGGAGAGCAGGACGAGCGTGCGGTCGTCGGCGTAGGAGCTCCAGTCGACCTTGTCGCCGCAGGTGACCACGGCGAGCTCGCGGTGGCGCTTGTCGGTCAGCGGGATGCCGGCGTAGGCCGGGACCGCGCTCACCGAGGAGACGCCGGGGACGACCTCGAAGCCGACGCCGGCCTTGACGCAGGCCTGCGCCTCCTCGGGCCCGGAGGCGTAGAGGAAGGGGTCACCGGTCATCAGGCGCACGACGCGCTGCTTCTTGCCGAGGCGTACGACGACCTTGGCGCGGGCCGCGTGGGTCAGCGGCTGGCCGTCCTCGCCGAAGCCGCCGTCGACGATCTCCGGACCACCCTCGGCGCCCAGGGGCAGGCCGAGGACCGTGCGGACCAGGTCGACGTGCTCGGGCGCCTCGGTGACGACGACCTCGGCGCTCTGGATCAGCTCCACGGCGCGCACCGTCAGCAGGCCCGGGTCGCCCGGCCCGCTGCCGACGAACGACACCCAGCCGGGGGTGGCCGCCTTGCCCTGTCCGGTGGCGGTGGCCTGCGGGGTCTGTACTCGCGTCATGCGTGTGTGTTCCTCACTGGTGGTGCGTGCATCAGGTCTGCTGCTCCGTCGTCGAGCATGTCGCTCGCGAGTCGTCTGCCGAGCTGTTCGGCCTCGGTGACCGGGCCGGTGGCGCTCATCCGTACGGAGAGGCCGCCGTCCTCGGAGAGGGCCACGGCGCGCAGCCACAGCTCCTCCCCGTCCTCGCCCTCGACGACCTCGGCCAGCGCGCCCAGCGGGGCGGAGCAACCGGCCTCGAGGGCGTTGAGCACGGCCCGCTCCGCGGTGACCGCGGCACGGGTGGGGGCGTCGTCCAGCCGGCCGAGCGCGGCCACCAGGTCGGTGTCGCTGGAGCGGCACTCGATGGCGAGCGCGCCCTGCCCGGGGGCGGGAAGCATCTGGAGGGGGTCGAGCACCTCGGTGATCTCGTCGAGGCGACCGAGGCGCGCGAGCCCGGCGCGGGCCAGGACCACGGCGTCGTACGACCCGTCGCGGACCTTGCGGATCCGGGTGTCGACGTTGCCGCGGATGCCGGCGATCTCGAGACCGAGGCCGAGCGCCTCGAGCTGGCTCACCCGACGGGGCGATCCGGTGCCGAGGCGGCTGCCGACGGGCAGCTCGCCGAGCGTGAGCCCGTCGCGCGCGACGACCGCGTCGCGCGGGTCCTCGCGCTGCGGCACGGCGGCCAGCGCGATGCCGTCGGCGGGCGTGGTCGGGAGGTCCTTGAGCGAGTGGACCGCGACGTCGACCGTGCCGGCGAGCAGGGCGTCGCGCAGCGCGCTGACGAAGACGCCGGTGCCGCCGAGCGCGGCCAGCGGTGCGGTGCTGCGGTCGCCCTCGGTGGACACCTCGACGAGCTCGACCTCGCGGCCGAGGCGCTCGCGGATCAGGTCCGCGACGAGGCCGGACTGGGTGGTGGCCAGCGCGGAGGCGCGGGTCCCGAGACGGAGGACGGTCATGGCTTGCCCTCCGCTCGCGTCACGGCGTCGACGGCCTCGGGGTCGAGGCGGAACAGCTCGGCCAGCGCGGCGGTGTAGGACACGGCGGGCTCGGCGTCGGCGAGCTCCTTGACCCGGACGGTCGGCTCGTGGAGCAGCTTGTCGGCGACCCGGCGGACCGTCTGCAGCACCTCGGCGCGGGTGGCGTCGTCGAGCTCGGGCAGCCGGGCGGCGAGCCGCTGCATCTCGGCGTCGACGACCGAGGTGGCCATCGACCGCAGGGCCACGACGGTCGGGGTGACGCTCGCCTGGCGACGTACGGCCAGGAAGGCGGCGATCTCCTGCGCCACGATGGTGCGTACGTCGTCGACGCCCGCGGCCGCCTCGAGGCCGCGCAGCTCGTCGGCGAGGCCGGCCAGGCTGATCAGCTCGACACCGGGCAGGTCGGCGACCGACGGGTCGACGTCGTGGGGCAGTGCGAGGTCGATGACGACCAGCGGGCGGTCGCTGCCGGCGCGGGCGGTGACCACGTCGGCGAGGCGGACCAGCGGCTCGGGGGCACCGGTGCAGGAGACGACGATGTCGGCCAGCGGCAGCTCGTCGGCGAGCGCGGCCAGCGGCGCCGAGCGGGCGCCGTACTCCTGGGCGAGGCGTTCGGCGCTGGCGGCGCTGCGGTTGAGCACCGTGATCGCGGACGCGCCGCCGCGCGAGAGGTGGGCGGCGGCCAGCGAGGCCATCGCGCCGGCACCGATCACGAGGACGCGGGCACCTTCCACCGGGACGATGCTGCGCTCGAGCGCGGCGGTGACGAGCGACGGCGCGGCCCGGTCGATGTCGGTCTCGGCGTGGGCGCGCTTGCCCACGCGCAACGCCTGCTGGAAGAGGGTGTTGAGGACGGGGCCGACGGTGCCGTGCTCCTGGCCGACGCGCAGCGCGTTGCGGGTCTGGCCGAGGATCTGGCCCTCGCCGACGACCATCGAGTCGAGGCCGGCCGCCACCTGGAAGAGGTGGGAGACGGCGCCCTCGTCGTAGTGGACGTAGAGGTGCGGCAGGAGCGCCTCGGTGGCCAGCGACGCACGCTCGACGAAGAGGCCGGACAGGTCCTCGACGCTCCCGTGGAAGCGGTCGACCTGCGCGTAGACCTCGAGGCGGTTGCACGTGACGATCGCGGCGGCCTCGGTGACGTGCTCGCCGGCCACCGCGTCGGCGACCAGCTTGACCGCGCCGTCGGGGTCCATGGCGAGGCGCTCGAGCAGCTCGACCGGGGCGGACTTGTGGGAGATCCCCACGACCAGGACGCTCACGAGACCCCTTCCGCTCCGGTGCCCACCGACTTGCGCTGCTCGTGGTACGCGAGGATCTGCAGCTCGATCGACAGGTCGACCTTGCGTACGTCGACGCCCTCGGGCACCGCGAGGACGCTCGGCGCGAAGTTCAGGATGCTGGTGACGCCGGCGGCGACCATCCGGTCCGCGACCGCCTGCGCTGCGACGGCCGGGGTCGCGATCACGCCGATGGAGACGTCGTGCTCGGTGACGATCGACTCGAGGTCCTCGAAGGACCGGACGTCGAGGCCGGCGACGACCTCGTCGTGCCGGTCGGGGTCGGCGTCGAGCAGCGCGACGACCCGGAAGCCGCGGCTGCGGAAGCCGGAGTAGTTGGCGAGGGCGTGGCCGAGGTTTCCGATGCCGACGATGACCACGGGCCAGTCGTGCGTCACGCCGATCTCGCGGGCGATCTGGTAGCGGAGGTACTCCACGTCGTAGCCGACACCGCGGGTGCCGTAGCTGCCGAGGTAGGAGAGGTCCTTGCGGAGCTTGGCGCTGTTGACGCCGGCGGACGCCGCGAGCTCCTCGCTGGAGCACGTGGTCGTGCCGTCCTCGGCGAGGCCGATGAGGGCACGCAGGTACACGGGAAGCCGAGCGACAGTTGCCTCGGGAATGTCCCGGGCAGAGTCGGGGGTCCGTGCGGTCACAGCTTGCTTCTCTCCAGCCAGGGACGGGGATCGCCTGACTCCGTCACTGTAGGAGTTTGTGAACGGGAGAACAAAACGAGACGAGGGCCTGCTAGCACATGTGAGATGACCCACCCGTGGCGGGGGTCGACAGCGTCGTGGCGGTGTGGTGACCACCGCCCTCGACCCGTCCGATGGGCGGGCGCCAGGAATCCCGTGCGGGCAGGCAGCGTTCGGACAGGCATGACGACCATCGGACTCATCGGCAGCGGAAACATCGGCAGCACCGTCGCGCGGTTGGCGGTGGATGCGGGGTACGACGTCGTGCTCAGCAACAGTCGCGGACCCGAGACCCTGGCAGATCTCGTCGCGCAGCTGGGTCCGCACGCCCGGGCGGCGACCGCGGCAGAGGCAGCAGCGGCCGCCGACATCGCCGTGGTCACAGTGCCCCTCAAGAACTACCGTCAGGTCCCGGTGGAACCCCTGCGCGGCAAGGTCGTGATCGACACCAACAACTACTACCCCGACCGGGACGGTCACATCGCGCAGCTCGATGACGAGTCCACGACCACGAGCGAGCTCCTGCAGGCACACCTCGAAGGAAGCTCTGTGGTGAAGGCGTTCAACAACATCTACGTCGACCACCTCGCCACCCTCGCCCGCCCCGCGGGCGATCCCGAACGCTCGGCCCTCCCGATCGCCGGCGACGACGCAGCGGCCAAGTCAACGGTCACGCAGCTCCTCGACGCCATCGGGTACGACACCCTCGACGTCGGTGCTCTCGCCGAGGGGTGGCGCTTCCAGCGCGACACCTCCGCCTACGTGACCCCGTACGCCGTCCCCGGCAGTGCATACCCCGACTGGCCGGCCCGACCCGCGACGACGTCAGCGATCCTGCAGGACGCCCTCGCCGCCGCGCAGCGCTACCGCGACATGTGACGGAGCACGAACGTCACTTCACCGAGCTCGTCCCTCACCGGGTGCTGGACCTCGACCGCGCATGCGCCGGGACCCGGCGGGTACGTCGCGAGGAGACCCCGACGATCGGAGGATCGGATGACCCAGGACGGATCCGAGCAGCTCGGCAGGCTCGACGACGAGCAGGAGGCGGCCGAGCCGTCATCGACGACGGATGGCGCCGCGGCTCGCGGCGAGGACGACCCGGCACAGGGATCGCCCGGGACGGGTCACCCCGTCGGCGAGGCGTTCCCCGACGAGGCCGTCAGGTACGACGAGCCCGACGCGCGACCGCGGTCCGCGCAGGCGGACGAGGACTGACCGGCACAAGCCGGCTCAGCCGAGGGCTGCCCGCAACCGGGTCTCGTCGACGCGCCAGAAGTCGTGCTGGCGGCCGTCGACGAAGGTCACCGGGACCTCCTCGCCGAAGCGGTCCGCGAGGTCGGGGTCGGCGTCGATGTCGACCTCGTCGAAGGACTCCCCCAGGTCGTCGCACACGCGCGCGACGACCTTCCGGGCGTCCTCGCACAGGTGGCAGCCCTGGCGGGTGTAGAAGGTGACGCGCGCGGCGCCGGTCGGGGTGCTCATCAGAGCAGCCCGTCGAGCCGGCGCCGTTCGAGGCCGCGCAGGCGGCCCTTCTGCACCTTGCCGGTCACCGTGAGCGGCAGCGCGTCGACGACCTCGATCCGGCTCGGGTGCTTGAAGCGCGCCAGCCGCACGATCGCGTGCGCCCGGACGGCCTCCTCGAGGTGCGTCATCGGGCGGGACGCGACGACGTACGCCACCACCGCCTCGCCGGTCTCCTCGTCGGGCACCCCGATGACGGCCGCATCGGCGACGCCGTCGACCTCGCGGATCACGTCCTCGACCTCGGTCGGGTAGACGTTGAAGCCGCTGACGATGACCAGCTCCTTGACCCGGTCGACGAGGTAGAGGTCGCCGTCGTCGAGGAAGCCGACGTCGCCCGTGCCGTACCAGCCGTCCTCGTCGGGGCCGTCGGTCCGGTCGGGCCAGTAGCCGCTGAAGAGGTTGGCGCCGCGGACCTGGATCTCGCCCGGGTCCTCGCCGACCACCGGGCGCCGGGCCTCGTCGACCAGCCGCAGCTCGATGCCGGGCAGGGCCGCGCCGACCGAGCCCGCGCGGGGCTCGCGGCTGCAGAGCGTGCTCGTGACGACCGGCGAGGCCTCGGTCAGCCCGTAGCCCTGGTGGACGGGGATGCCGGTGAGGGAGGTGAACTGCTCGATCACCCGCGCCTCCAGCGGCGCCGAGCCGGACAGCACCAGGCGGACCGGGCCGAGCCGCTCGCGCAGGTGCTCGTCGGGCAGCCAGTGGACGAAGACGGGCGGGGCGATCGGCACCACGCTGCACGCCTCGTCGTCGATCAGGTCGAGCACCGCCTGGGGCTCGAAGCGCTCGACGAGCAGCAGGCGGGCGCGGTGGCGCAGCACGCCGCCGAGGACCGCGTTGAGTCCGTAGACGTGGAAGAGCGGGAGGACGCCGAGGACGACGTCGTCGCCGTGCATCATCGGCGGCTCGACGGAGGCGACCTGCTCGATGTTGGCCAGCAGCGCGCGGTGGCTGAGCATCGCGGCGCGCGGCAGTCCGGACGTGCCGCTCGTGTAGAGGAGGGCGGCGAGCTTCTCGGGGTCGGGCAGCGGCGGCACGGGGCGTACGACGTCCGCGCGCAGGGCGGCGAACCCGATCTCGCCCGGTCCGGGCTCCGCGCCGGTGACGACCACGGTGGGCGTGGCTGCGTCGCCCAGCCCGGGCAGCTCCTCCAGCGCGCGGCGTACGACGTCGAGCGCGGTGTCGTCGACCACGACCAGCCGGGTGCCGGAGTCGGCGATCATCCGGGCGACCTCGCCGGCGCTCGAGCGCGGGTTGACCGGCACCGCGACCACCTGCGCGCGGAGCACGCCGAGGTAGGCCGTCACGAACTCGATCCGGTTGCCGACGACGATCATCACCCGCTGGCCGGCACGGATCCCGCGTGCCCCGAGACCGGTCGCGATGCGGGCGACCTCGTCCTCGAGGCCGGCCCAGGTGAGGGTCCGTCCGCCGCTCTCCACGAGGGCCTGCCGGTCCGGCACGTCCTCGGCAGCCTCGGCCACGAACGCGGAGACGTCGGTGCGCGGCATGGCGTGATACTTCCACAGCGATGCGGTCCGCGGACGCGGCTAGGCTCGACGGGTGACCCCGACGGAACGACCGCGCAGGCTCGACCTGCAGCAGCGTTCGGCCCTCGCGGGCGAGGCCGCAGCAGCGGCCGCCGAGGTCGAGAGCGCGCTCCTCCTGCCCAGCGACCCGGGGGCCGCGGCCTTCTTCGACGTCGACAACACCGTCATGCAGGGCGCCAGCATCTTCCACCTCGCGCGCGGGCTGCACCGGCGCAAGTTCTTCACCACCCGCGAGATCCTCGGGGCGGCCTGGAAGCAGGCCTACTTCCGCGTCGTCGGTGTCGAGGACCCCGCCCACGTCGCCGAGACCCGCACCTCCGCGCTCGCCTTCATCGCCGGCCACACCACCGTGGAGCTCGAGGAGCTCGGCGAGCTGATCTTCGACGAGGCGATGGCCCACCGCATCTGGCCCGGCACCCGCGCCCTGGCCCAGATGCACCTCGACGAGGGCCAGCGCGTGTGGCTGGTGACCGCGGCCCCGATCGAGATCGCCCGCATCATCGCGCGGCGGCTCGGGCTGACCGGTGCGATGGGCACCGTCGCCGAGCACGTCGACGGCGTCTACACCGGACGGCTGGTCGGCGACCTGCTGCACGGCCCGGCGAAGGCCGAGGCGGTGCGTGCTCTCGCCGAGCGCGAGGGGCTCGACCTGGCCCGCTGCTCGGCCTACTCCGACTCCTTCAACGACCTGCCGATGCTCTCCATGGTGGGCGACGCGTGCGCCATCAACCCCGACTCGCGGCTGCGCGCCCACGCCAAGGCCCACGGGTGGCGGGTCCGCGACTACCGCACCGGCCGCAAGGCCGCCCGGGCCGGACTGGTGACGGCCGCGGTCGCGGGTGCGGTGTCGGGAGCGGTCGCCGCCGGCGTGAGCGTGCGCGGTCGCGATCGGTCCTGACCTGCGTCCGCTGCTGTAACTCGCGGTTACTCACGGGTTCACAAGGACGCCGACGGCACTTATCGTGAAGACTGCTGCAACCGGGAGGGACACCGCATGCACACCTTCGAGGACGGCCTCGACGCGCTCAGGCGCGCGGTGCTTGCTGCCCTCGTTCCCCGCCCGGTGCCCGGCCTCGGCCTCGCCGGTGGGATGGTCGGCGGGATCGCGTACGCCGAGACGGCCACGCCCGGCGCGGCCTCCCTCCCGGTCGGTGACGGCCACGGCGACCGGTTCGGCGCCCCCGCCCCCGGCTCCCCCGTCGGCGACGAGGACCAGGCGACGTCCTCGGAGGTCGACGAGGCCGAGCGCGAGCGGCTGATCGCCCTCGTCGAGCTCGCCCGCCAGGGCGACAAGGACGCGTTCGGGCTCCTCTACGACCACTACGCGGCCTCGGTCTACCGCTTCCTCTACTACCGCACGCGCTCGCAGTCGCTGGCCGAGGACCTCACCTCGGAGACGTTCTTCCGGGCGCTGCGGAGCATGAACAGCTTCCGGTGGCAGGGCAAGGACTTCGGCGCCTGGCTGATGACCATCGCGCGCAACCTCACCACCGACCACTTCAAGGCCGGTCGCACCCGCCTCGAGATGACGACCGAGGACATGACGCCGCACGACGACGCGACGGACGGTCCGGAGGACGAGGTCCTCGCCTCGCTGACCAACGAGGTGCTGCTCACCGCCCTCACCGAGCTGCCCACCGAGCAGCGCGAGTGCCTGATCATGCGGTTCCTCCAGGGCATGTCGATCGCGGAGACGGCGAAGGCGCTCAACCGCTCGGACGGCGCGGTCAAGCAGCTCCAGCTGCGCGGCGTACGCAACCTCGCCAAGCTGATGCCGGAGGGGTTGAGGGACTGATGGCCCCATTCGTGTGGTTCGCACCCGTAACGTGCACCCGATCTTGTTCGTTCGTCTGTGTGGGAGGACCCACCAGCAGCGAGACAGGAAGGACGCGATGACATCCGCGTTCTCGGCACGACGCCGTGCCGACGAGTTCGAGGCCCTCCTCACCCGGGGTCCCGGTGCGCCCCTCAGCGACCGGGAGGCCGCCCGGTTCGCCGAGCTGGTGGCGCTCGTGTCCGACCTCCGCGCCCTGCCCGAGGCCACCCCGCGGGCCGAGTTCGTCGGCTCGCTCCGCGAGCGGTTGATGGCCGAGGCCGACACGGTCCTCGTGCGCCAGCCCGCCGCCCCGCAGCGCCTCGCCATGCCGTCGACCACCCGCCCGCGCCAGCGTCGCGTGGCCACCCTGCTCGGCGGTGCCGCCCTCGTCGGTGCCACCGCGACCATGGCCGTGGCGGCCCAGACGTCGCTCCCGGGCGAGTCGCTCTACGGCGTCAAGCGCGGCATCGAGTCGGCCGAGGTCCGCCTCGCCGGCGACGACGCTGCTCGCGGCCGTACGCTCCTCGCGCAGGCCGAGACCCGGCTCACCGAGCTCGAGGGGCTCGCCGCCGGCACGGGCGGCGCCGAGCAGCTCATCCCCGACACGCTCGACGCCTTCACCGAGCAGTCGGGCGAGGGCGTGCGCAGCCTGCTGACGTCCTACGGCTCCGGCGGGTCCGACCAGGACGTCCAGGTCGCACGGGCCTTCACCTCGAGCAGCATGGAGCGCCTCGACGCACTCCAGCGCGAGCTGCCGGTCACCGCGAGCGACGAGCTGCTCGCCGCCGGTCGTACGCTCACCGACCTCGACACCGAGATCAGCACGGCCTGCGGGCTGTGCGACGGCGCGCTCACCACGACGCCCGACTTCCTGCTGACCAACGCGGCGGCACCGGACCTCGTCAAGGGCCTCGACATCGACGAGCTCACCCTCGAGGCCGCGGCCCCGCTCTCGGGCCAGGACGTCGCCGGCATCACGATCCCCAAGGCGCTCCAGTCGCCCGGCGGACTGCTCCCGGACCCGTCCGCCACGCCGAGCCAGGTCGTGCCGACGACCCCGACCCTGCCGACCGCGACCCCCACGCCCGTGCCGACCCCGACGCCGACCGCGGGCGTCACCCCGCCGACGCCGGTCAAGGACCTCACCAACACGGTCACGAACACCGTCACCAACACGACCGGTGACCTGGTCAAGCAGCTCGACGGGGTCACCGGCGGAGCCGTGGGCGGGCTCACCGGGGCCGTCGACGACGCGACGGGCGGCCTGATCGGCGAGCTCACCGGGACGCTCGACCAGGCGACCGGCGGCACCGTCAAGGGCCTGACCGGCGGACTGCTGCCCTGATCTAGCTGAAGACCCCGCCGCGCTCGCGGAGGAGGTCGAAGAGGGTGTGCTGGATCGTCTCGCGCACCTGGTCGGTGACGTTGAAGACCAGCATCGGGTCCTCCGCCTCGCCCGGCTCGTAGGCGTCGGTGCGGATCGGCTCCCCGAACTCGAGGATCCACTTCGACGGCAGCGGCACCATGCCGAGCGGGCCGAGCCACGGGAAGAACGGGGTGATCGGGATGTAGGGCACCCCGAGCAGCCGCGCGAGCGACGGCATGTTGCCGACGAGCGGGTAGATCTCCTCGGCGCCGACCACGGAGAGCGGGATGATGGGTACGCCGGTGCGCAGCGCCGCCGAGACGAACCCGCCGCGGCCGAACCGCTGCAGCTTGTAGCGCTCGCTGAACGGCTTGCCGATGCCCTTGAAGCCCTCGGGCCACACACCGACCAGGTTGCCGTCCGACAGCATCCGCTCCGCGTCCTCGACGCAGGCGAGCGTGGCGCCGCCCTTGCGGGCCAGCGAGCTGACGACCGGCATCTTGAAGACGAGGTCGGCACCGAGCGGGCGCAGGAAGCGGTGGGCGTGGTCGTGCACGGCCAGCATCGTCATCAGCCCGTCGAGCGGGACGGTGCCGGAGTGGTTGGAGACGACGAGCGCCCCGCCCTCGGCGGGGATGTTCTCCAGGCCGCGCACCTCGAGGCGGAACCACTTCTCCGCGATCGGGCGGAGGGCCGCCATGAAGAAGCGCTCGGTCAGCTCGCGGTCGAAGCCGTAGTCGTCGACCTCGTAGTCGCCCTCCAGCCGGCGTCGTACGAAGGCCATCAGCTCGGCGGCGCGGCGCTCCCAGTCGTCGCCGAAGATCTCGACGGCCGCCGCCTGGAGGGCAGCGAGCCAGTCGCCGACCGGGATGCCGGTCGTCGGCGCGGCGCCCGCGGACGGCGCGTCGCCCGCCGGGGCTGCCGGGGCCGGCTGCTCGGCGGGTGCCGGCTCGCTGACCGGTGCCGGGCGGGTCCTCGCGCGGGGAGGCTTCTGCGCCGGGGGCGTCTTCCTCGGTGCGGCCGGCTTGCGGCCGGACGACAGGTTGCGCGCGGCGGAGGAGGGACGTGCGTTGCCGGTCCCGCGACCCGGGCGACCGCCCGTGCCGATCGGGATGACGACGGCGTCCTCCCCCTGCGACGTGCGTGCTTCCTCAGCCACGGCCGGCACCTTCCGCGACGCGCGGGACCGCCGGCGTCACCGAGCGGCAGAAGTCGGCGAACGCCTCGGCCGTCGTGAACGACGGCTCGAAGCCGAGCACGCTGCGCATCCGGGTCGTGTCCACACCCCGACCGTAGGTCAGGAACCCCAGCTGCTCGGGCGAGAAGTCCGACAGGCGGGCCTGACGCATCGTCGCGCCGAGGCGACCGACCGCGAACCGGGGCATGGCCACCGACGGCGTGCCGAGACGGCGTACGGCCTGGGCCAGGGTCAGCAGCCCGTCGCCCGCGACGTTGAAGGTGCCGGGGACCGCGCGCGTCGCGGCGTGGGTGAGCACCCGCATCAGGTCGTCCTCGTGGAGGAACTGCAGGCGCGGGTCGAAGCCCAGCACGCGCGGGATGACCGGGAGCCGGAAGTAGCTGGTCAGCGGGCTCGAGACGTGCGGGCCGATCACGTTGGCCGCGCGGATCATCGTCACGTCGACGTCGGGCCGCCGCCGGGCGAAGCCGCGGACGTAGCCCTCGATCTCGTAGACGTCCTTGGCGTAGCCCGAGGACGGCAGCCGCTTGGGCCCCATGTCCTCGGTGAACATCGCCGGGTCGCGCGGGCTCGAGCCGTAGACCGTGGTCGTCGACTTCACCACCAGGCGGTCGACGGTCGTCGACTTCTGGCACGCAGCGAGCAGCTGCATGGAGCCGATGACGTTGAGCTCCTTCATCGTCCCCCGCCCGCCGGCCGAGCCGGGCGTGGCGATCACGCTCATGTGGACGACGGTGTCGACGTCCTCCTTGGCGAGGACCTTCGCGATGACGGGGTTGCGGATGTCAGCGCGCACGAACGAGACGTCGCCGATGTCGCCCCGCGGGGGGATGACGTCGACACCGATGACTCGCTCGATGGACGGGTCGCCGGCCGCGGCGCGCGCGAAGCGTCGGCCGATGTCCCGGGAGATCCCGGTGACCAGCACGACCCGTCCCATGGTCGAGGGGTGTTACTTGCCGAGCTTGCGGCGCTGGACGCGCGTCTTCTTGAGCAGCTTGCGGTGCTTCTTCTTGGCCATGCGCTTGCGCCGCTTCTTGATGACAGAACCCACGTGGATCAGACCTTCCTTTTCGGCCGACGCTCGTCGGCCGGACCCCGACACCCTACTGGCCATGGCTGCAGGGGGTGGAATCGCCTCAGGCAGGTGGGACCGCAGGCCCGGGCCGGGCGTCAGCCGGCGTTGTAGAAGGACTTGCGCAGGTACTCGTTGACGTCGTCCTCGGTGACCCGGAACGAGCGGCCGACGCGGACCGCGGGCAGCTCGCCGCCGTGGACGAGCCGGTAGACCGTCATCTTCGAGACGCGCATCTTGGCAGCGACCTCGGCGATGGTGAGGAACCGTGCCTCCGACATGTCTCCGTGGGTGTTCTCGACCATGGGTGTGCACCGATCCTTCGTTGCGGAACGGCGCCGGCTTCCCCACCGGCGTCACAGGCGTGCCGCTCCGACTGAGATTAGGGGGAGCGTGACGCGTGGGGAAGAGGAATGCCAAAGAAACTTGTGGGACTCGCGGCGTGTCTACTTGAAGTTTTACCGACCGCGACCACGGCCCGCGCTCACGGCAGCGGGTCGAGGCCGTGGAGCGGGAAGACCGCGGTGCGGGTCGCGTTGATCGCCCGGTCGAGCCAGGAGTCGGGGTCGTAGCCCGCGGACCAGTCGCGGTAGGCCGGCGTGCGGCCGTCGGTCATCCGGTGCGGGGCGGTCGCCCCCAGCACCTCCTCGACGTACGCCCGCCACGCCGGAGGCGTCGCCACGGTCGGCTCGATCGGGTGGCCGGAGGCGATCGCGAGCAGGTGCGCCCACGCCCGCGGGACCACGTCGATGACCGAGTAGCCGCCACCGCCGGTGACGACCCACCTGCCGTCGGCGACCTCGTGGGCGAGCTCGTGGAGCGCCAGGTAGGCCGCCCGCTGGCCGTCGACGCTGAGCATCATGTGGGCGAGCGGGTCGTCCATGTGGGAGTCGCAACCGTGCTGGGTGACGAGCACCTCGGGGGCGAACTCGCGCAGCAGCGGGGGTACGACGGCGTGGAACGCGCGCAGCCAGCCCGCGTCGGAGGTGCCGGGCGGGAGCGCGACGTTGACCGCCGTGCCCTCGGCCCCGGCGCCGCCGGTGTCGTCGGGGAAACCGGTGCCGGGGAAGAGCATCTGGCCGGTCTCGTGCAGGGAGATCGTCAGCACCCGCGGGTCGTCCCAGAAGATCGACTCGACGCCGTCGCCGTGGTGCACGTCGATGTCGACGTACGCCACCCGCTGGGCACCGTCGGCGAGGAGCTGCTTGATGCCCACCGCGACGTCGTTGTAGATGCAGAAGCCGCTCGCCCGGTCGGGCATGGCGTGGTGCAGCCCACCGGCGATGTTGACCGAGTGCAACGACTCGCCGCTCCACACCTGGCGGGCCGCCTCGAGGCTGGCGCCGACGACGTGCGCGCTCGCGAGGTGCATGTCCTTGAAGACCGGGTCGTCGTCGGTGCCGAGTCCGTGCTCCGGCGACTCGTGGCCGGGCTCGGTGCCGCAGCGGGTGACCGCGTCGATCAGGCCCTGACCGTGCACGGTGGCGATCTGCTCGTCCGTGGCCATCGGGGCGTCGACGAGCTTGAGGCCGTCGAGCACGCCCAGCTCCTCGGCCAGCCGCATCGTCAGGTCCACCCGCACCGGGGACATCGGGTGGCCGGGGCCGAAGTTGTAGGCGGTGAGCGTCGGGTCGAACACGACAGACGTCGGACCGGCGCACTCCATGTGGCGGACGTTACCCCCGCGCTGGCGCTGGTCCGGTCGGTGGACGAGTTGAACATGTTCAGTTCTTGTGCCACCCTTGTTTTGAACACGTTCAACACAGGAGATCATGATGACCAGCAGCTACCGGCCGCAGTACCTGTGGCTCCTGACGGGACCGCTCATCGGCGCGTGCGCCGGCACGCTCACGGTCGTCGGCATCGTGACGGCTGTCGCGCTGGCCGATCCCCAGCCGCTCACCCTCGGTGAGGTGGCCACAGGAGCGCCCGCGGTGCTCGTCGGCGGTGTGCTCGTCGGCGGGTTCTTCGGAGCCGTCACCGGGTTCTTCGCCGGACTGCCGTTCATCTTCCTCGTCGGTCGCCACCTCACGAGGCGGGTCGCGCGGCGCCGGGCCTTCGTCCTGGGGGCCCTGGTGTCCCCGTTCGCGACGCTCACGGCGTTCGCTGTGGTGCTCCGCGACCCCGGCGTCCTGGCACTGGGCGGGCTCACCAGCGCTGGCTGGGACGACATCGTTCCGCTCCTGGTGCCGTCGCTGCTGGGTGGCGCACTGGCGGCGTGGGCAGCAGGCAAGGACGAGCTGCCCCGACCGGTCTCCTAGGGTGACGACCGTGGCGGAGAAGCGGACTGCGAAGGCGGAGCAGACCCGCGCCGGCATCGTCGAGGCCGCACTGCGACTCTTCGGTGCGTCCGGCTACGACGCGACGACCATGCGCGCGATCGCCGAGGAGGCAGGCGTCTCGCTCGGCAGCACCTACTACTACTTCTCCGGCAAGGAGGAGCTGATCCAGGCGTTCTACGACCGGATCCAGGTGGAGCACGCGTCTGCCGCCGAGGCGGCGCTCGATCGGCTCGGTCCTTCGCCGACCGCCTGCGGGGCGTGATGGAGACCTTCGTCGACGTCGCCGGGCCGTTCCACGACTTCGGCGGCCAGTTCTTCCGCAACGCCGCCGATCCACGCTCGCCGCTCTCCCCCTTCTCGTCGGAGTCGGCGCCGGCCCGCGAGGCCAGCACCGACCTGTTCCGCCGGGCGGTCGAGGGCTCCGACCTCAAGGTCGCCCCGGCCCTGCGTGAGGAGCTGCCCGAGCTGCTGTGGTTGCTCCACATGGGCGTCGTGCTCTTCTGGGTGTACGACGACAGCCCGGGCCAGCGGCGTACTCGCACGCTCGTCGCCGGTCTCGTCCCGCTCGTCGACCGGTCGGTCCGGCTCACCCGGTTGCCGCTGGTCCGCGGGCTCGTCGACGACGGACTGGGCCTGGTGCGCTCACTCCGTGGCTGAGCGCTCGACCAGGTCGAGGTCGCGCACGCAGAAGCCGTGGTGCTCGTGCACCTCGTTGAGCACCGTGCGCAGGCACCGCGCCACCGACCGGCCGCGCGCGTAGGGCGGCCACCTGTCGTCGTCGGGCACCGGCGCCGGCGCCGCGAGCTGCTCGGCGGTGACGGCGTCGAGCCAGTGCTCGAGCTCGGCCTGCTGCGCGTCGCGGACCGCCACCACCTCGTCGAGCGTCGGGTCGGCCGTCGGGTCGAGGCCCTGCGCCTCACGGTCCGGGACGTCCTCGATGCCCAGCCCCATCGACGTGAACGCCTCGGTGGAGCCGAGGCAGCACCGCCGGAACCACGAGTCGTGGACGAAGACGAGGTGGCGCAGGGTCTGCACGGCCGACCACTCGTCGTTGACGCTGGCGTGCTCGACCCCGGGTGCCTGACGCATCCGCTCGACGGTCGCCGACCAGTCCGCGCGCAGCTGTCGCGCTGCCCGGCGCAGGTCGTCGGGGTCGTCGGACCGGATGAGCAGCCGGACCGGGTGGCGTCGGTCCAGCTCCTGCTCGACGTACGCCGTCACCTCGACGCCGTTGACGACGAGGTTGGTCACCAGCCCGTCGATCACCGCGTCCTGCATGACGACGCCGACCAGGCGGGCGTTGCTGAGGTCGCACTCGCGGAGCTCCGCGCCCGACAGGTCCTCGTCCAGGAAGCGCTTCATGACGGGGACGGTATGCCCGCGGTCCGACAGCCGGCTCGGCTCAGGAACCCTCGGCCAGCTCGCGGGACCGGTTGCGGGCGGCCTCCATCGCGGCGAGGAAGGCCGCACGGACCCCGTGCACCTCGAGCTCGCGCAGCGCCGAGGCGGTCGTCCCGCTGGGCGAGGTGACCTGCTCGCGCAGGACGACGGGATGGGTGCCGGTCTCCCGCAGCATCGTGGCCGACCCGACGAGGGTCTGGACGACGAGCTCGGTCGCGGTCGTGCGCGGCAGGCCCAGGTGCACGCCCGCCTCGATCATCGACTCGACGACGAAGAAGATGTAGGCCGGGCCGGAGCCGGAGATCGCGGTGACCGCGTCCATCTGCTTCTCCGGGATGCGCATCACCTTGCCGGTCGACGCCATCAGCGACTCGACCTCGGCGAGGTGCGTGTCGTCGCAGTGCGAGCCGGGCGAGATCGCCGCCATGCCCTCGTCGACGAGCGCGGGCGTGTTGGGCATGACCCGCACGACGGCGACGCCCTCGGGCACCCGCGCCTCGATGAAGGAGGTCGTGATGCCCGCGGCGAGCGAGACGACGAGCTGTCCGGCGCGCAGCTCCGGGGCGATCTCCTCGAGCACGTCGCCCATGTCCTGCGGCTTCACGACCAGCGCGACGGTGTCGGCCTTGGCGGCGGCCTCGCGGTTGGAGACGACGGCCACGCCGTAGCGGTCCTCGAGCTCGCGGGCGCGCTCCGGACGCTTCTCGCCGACCATCAGCTGGTCGACGCGACGCCCGGCGCGTACGAGCCCGGACAGCAGGGTCTCCCCCATCACGCCCGCGCCGATGATCGCTGTGCTCATGGGCGCAATCTACTGCGTCAGGTCACTTCTTCGAGACGAGCGACCGCAGGAAGAACGCGAGGTTCTGCGGCTTCTCCGCGAGGCGGCGCATCAGGTAGCCGTACCACTCCGTGCCGTAGGGGACGTAGACGCGCATCGTCTCCCCGGCGGCGGCCAGGCGCTTCTGCTCATCGGGCCGGATGCCGTAGAGCATCTGGAACTCGTACGTCCCCGCGCGGCGGCCGAAGCGGCTCGCGAGCGACGAGGCGATCTGCACCATCCGCGGGTCGTGCGTCGCGATCATCGGGTAGCCCTGGCCGGCGAGCAGCACCTTGAGGCAGCGGACGTAGGACTTGTCGATCTCGATCTTCTCCTGGAAGGCGACCTCGGCCGGCTCCATGTAGGCGCCCTTGCAGAGACGGACGCGCGACCCCTCGTAGGCGAGCGCCCGGCAGTCGGCCTCGGTGCGGTGCAGCATCGCCTGCAGGACGGCACCGGTCTCGGGGAAGTCCTTGCGCAGCTCGCGCAGGATCGACAGCGTCGAGTCGGTGGTGGTGTGGTCCTCCATGTCGAGGGTGACCGTGGTGCCGGCGTTGCGCGCGGCGCGGCAGATGTCGCGGGCGTTCTCGAGGGCGACCTTGTGGCCGTTGTCGGGGAGGAACTGGCCGATCGCGCTGAGCTTCACCGACACCTCCGCGTGGGGGGCGAGCCCCTTCGCCGTGAGGTCGGCGAGGACCTCCTTGTAGGCCGCGACGGTGGCCTCGGCCCTGGCGGCGTCGGTGGTGTCCTCGCCGAGGTAGTCGAGCGTCACCCGCAGGCCGTCGTCGACCAGCTCCTGCGTGGCGCGGACGGCGTCGGCGGTCTGCTCGCCGGGCACGTAGCCGGTGACGATGCCGCTCGAGACGGGCATGGTCGAGACGAGCTTCTTGACCCCCTGGCTGCGCGCGAGGAGGAGGATCGGCTGACGGAGCAACGACATGCTCCGAAGGCTACGCCGCTGCCTCACCGAACCCGCACCGGACCTTCACACCTCCTCCACCACCCGCGACGGGCTGCGCGCCTAGCGTCGGATCCATGACGTCCTCGCCCTCGACCACCACCCGCTACCTCCTCGCCGCCTGCGTGTCGGCCGGCACCGTCCTCTTCCTCCTGCTCGGCATCGGTGCGCTCGGGATCGTCGGCGACGGCGAGCGCGACGCGGTCTACCTCGCCGCACCGGCGGTCGCCCTGCTGGTCGCCGTCGCGACCCGATTCCGCGCGGCCGGGATGACCCTCGCCCTCGGCGCCGCCGCCGTCACCACCCTCCTCGCCGGAGCGTGGTCGGCGGTGGTCGTCGCCACCGACAGCGTGAGCGCCTCACTGGCCGACGTGGTGATGCTGACCGGGATGTACGCCGCCCTCTTCGCGTTCGCGGCGTGGCTGTTCCGCCGCGTCCCGGCGTAGCCGCTCTGGTCCCCCTCTGGTTTCCCCGCCTGAGCGGGGAAACCCCGACATCGCGCGCTTTGCAGAGGTGGCGATGTTCGAGGATCGCGGGCGAGGTCGACGACCCCGAGTCGCTAGGGCGTACGCCGCCGCAGCGTCGCCGCACCGAGCCCGAGGGCCGCCAGCGCGAAGAGCGCCACGACCAGGACGTCACGCCAGACCGCGGCGTCGTCGGCCGTCCCGACGAGCTCCTGCATCGCGTCGACGGCGTACGACAGCGGCAGGACGTTGCTGATCGCCTCGAGGACCGACGGCATCGCCGCCCGGGGCACGAAGAGCCCGCACAGCAGGATCTGCGGGAGCACGAACGCGGGCATGAACTGCACGGCCTGGAACTCCGTCGTCGCGAACGCGCTGACCAGCAGGCCGAGGGCGGTGCCGAGGACGGCGTCCACGACCGCGACGACACCGAGCAGCCAGACCGGTCCGTTGACGTCGAGGCCGAGCAGCCCGACGCTCACGCCGACCGCCAGCGCTGCCTGCACGGCGGCGAGCAGGCCGAAGGCGAGGGCGTAGCCGAGGAGGAAGTCGAGCCTGCCCATCGGCATCGTGAGCAGTCGTTCGAGGGTGCCGCTGCCGCGCTCGCGCAGCGTCGTCACGCTCGTCACGAGGAACATCACGATGAAGGGGAACATCGCCAGCAGGCCCGGGCCCGAAGCGGTCGAACATGCCGCCCGGGAGCTCGTCGAACATCCACCACAGCAGGCTGATCAGGACGCACGGGACGACCAGCAGCATCGCGAGCGTGCGGCGGTCGCGGCGGACCTGCGTCAGGACGCGGCCGGCGACGGCGAGGGTGATCCTGGGAGTCATGCGCTCGCCTCCACCAGGCGGAGGAAGGCGCCCTCGATGTCGGCGGCACCGGTGCGCTCGCGGACCTCGTCGGGCGACCCGTCGGCGATGATCCGGCCCTCGCGCATGAGCAGCAGCCGGTGGCACCGCTCGGCCTCGTCCATGACGTGGCTCGACACGAGGACCGCCGCGCCCGCGTCGGCGATCCGGTGGAACAGCTCCCACAGGTCGCGGCGCAGCACCGGGTCCAGCCCGACCGTCGGCTCGTCGAGGACGAGGAGGTCCGGCTGGCCGAGCAGGGCGACGGCGAGGCTCACGCGACTGCGCTGGCCGCCGGAGAGCCGGGAGACCACCTGGTCGCGGTGGCCCGTCAGGTCGACCGACCCGATGGCGTCGTCGACCGATGCGGGATCGACGCCGAGCACCCGCGCGAAGAACCTCAGGTTCTCCGCCACCGTGAGGTCGTCGTACACGCTCGCGGCCTGGGTGACGTAGCCGACCCGCGTCCGCAGCGGCGCGCTCCCGGCCGGCTCCCCCAGCACCTCGACCGTGCCGGACCGCACCCGCTGCGCCCCGACGAGGCAGCGCATCAGCGTGGTCTTGCCGCACCCGCTCGGTCCGAGCAGGCCGGTGACGCCCGCCGGCACGTCGAGCGAGATGCCGGGCAGCACCTCCCGCGCGCCGCGTACGACGACGAGGTCGCGCACCTCCACGACGTTTTTCATCATGTGTTGAATTGTGCGCCCGGAGGGTGCACGCGTCAACCCGCGCGGAGCGGTGGTCCAGCCACACTTCTCGACAGCCGAAGGTGGGTGGACCACCGCCAGCGGGCGCGTCGGGCCCGGCGCGCCGGAGGGGCGGTGGCACAGCCACGTTCTGCCGGCACCGAATGTGGGTGGACCACCGCTCGGACGGCGGAGGGGCCGTACGACGCGCTACGGCAGGTCGCCGGTCAGGTAGCGCTGGAGCGTCGGACCCATCCGGGCCACCAGGTCCTCGGCCGGCATCTCGGCCAGCGGCGGGAGGGCGACGACGTACCGGGCGAGGATCAGGCCGATGACCTGGCTGGCGACGAGCGGGATCCGCACCTCGGGCCGGTCCGGCACCAGGCCTGCCAGCACCGGCCCCACGACGACCGGGATGAAGCCGTCGCGCACCAGGCCCGCGCCGTCGTCGGACATCAGCGAGCGGACGAGCGCGACCAGCCCGGGCTGGATCTCGGGGTCGTCCCAGACCGAGAGGAAGGCGCGCAGCAGGCGCTCGCCCGCGCCGTCCGGGCCGGCGGCCACGACCGGCGCCAGCACCTCGCGCGGGTCGACCGGGATCTGCAGCGCGGCGACGAAGAGGTCGTCCTTCGTGCCGAAGTAGTGGTGCACCAGGGCGGGGTCGACGCCGGCGGCGGCCGCGACGGCGCGGATCGTCGTACCGCGGAAGCCCTTCTCCGCGAAGGAGGTGCGCGCGGCCGCGAGCACCTCGGCGCGGGTGTCCGGCGCCCCGGGCCGGCGCCCCCTGGACACGCTCACGTGCTCACGGGGTCGTGACGCCGAGGTGCGTCCGGGCGAAGGCGAGCGACTCGGCCAGGTCGGCCTCGCGCTCCTCGCGGTCGGCGCAGCGCCGGGTGTTGATCTCGAGCACGACGTGGCCGGAGAAGCCGGTGCGGGTCAGGTGCTGCAGGAACTCCTGGGCCCGCATCACGCCGCGCCCCGGCACGAGGTGCTCGTCCTTGGCCGAGCCGGACCCGTCGGTCAGGTGGATGTGGCGCAGCGAGCCGCCCATCCGCTCGGCCATCTCGACGACGTCGCTCTTCGCGATCGCGGCGTGCGACAGGTCGATGGTCGTGTTGGCGTACGGCTCCTCGCTGGGGTCCCAGCCGGGGAGGTACATCTCCATGCCGCGGCGCGACGAGGCCCGCCAGGGGTACATGTTCTCGACCGCGAACGCGATGCCGGTGCGCGCCTCCAGCGACGCGATGCCCTCGACGAAGCCGGCGGCGTAGTCCTTCTGCCAGCGGAACGGCGGGTGCACGACGACCACGTCGGCGCCGACCGCCTCGGCCATCTCGGCCGACCGCTCGAGCTTGCCCCACGGGTCGGTCCCCCAGACCCGCTGGGTGAAGAGCAGGCAGGGCGCGTGGACCGCGCAGATGGGCACCTGGTGGTGGTCGCTGAGCTTCTTCACCGAGTCGACCTGCTGGCTCAGCGCGTCGATGCCGACCATCACCTCGACCGCGTCGTAGCCCAGCGACGCCGCCCACCCGAAGGCGTGCGCCGTCGACTCGGGATAGACCGAGGCGGTCGAGAGGCCGATCAGCGGGGTCCGAGAGGGCATGGGAGTGGCAGCCATGGGATCAGTGCGACCTCGTCACGACCGAGATCTGGTCGAGGCGCTCGAGGATGACGCCCTCGCGCAGCGCCCACGGGCAGATCTCCAGCTCGGACAGGTCGAAGATGTCCATGCAGGCCTCGGCGACGAGCGCGCCCGGCACGATCTGGTGCGTACGGCTCGGGGACACGCCGGGCAGGTCGGCGAGCTCCTCGGGGGACATGTCCATCAGCTTGGGGATCCAGCCCGACAGGCTCTCGAGCTCGAGCACCCGCGGCACGAGCGGACCGTCGGCGCTGGGTGCCGCACCGCAGATGCGCGCGAGCGAGCGGAACGTCTTCGACGTGGCGGCGGCGCGGTCGGGGACGCCGGGACGCAGCAGGTGGCCGGCGTCGCGGGCGATCTCGGCGCGGACCTGCTTGCGCAGGTCGCGGATGTCGTCCTCGGAGGGACGGCCGCCGGCGAACCACATCCGCGCCATCCGGGCCGCACCCAGCGGCAGCGACCACGCGACGTCCGGGTTCTCGTCGGTGCCGCCGGCGATCTCCAGCGAACCGCCACCGATGTCGAAGACCGCCAGCCGGCCGGCCGACCAGCCGAACCACCGGCGTACGGCCAGGAAGGTCAGCCGCGCCTCGTCCTCACCGGACAGCACCTCGAGCCTGACGCCGCCGTGCTTCTCGACGTGCTCGAGGACGTCGTGGGAGTTCACCGCGTCGCGGACCGCGGAGGTCGCGAAGCCGAGCATCTCCTCGCAGCCCTTGTCCTCGGCGATCTCCGTCGCGGACGCGCAGAAGTCGGTGAGGGCCTTGATGCCCTTCTTGGTCACCGCGCCGTCCTCGTCGAGGTGCTCGGCCAGGCGCAGCGGCTGCTTGTGCGACGAGGCCGGGAGCGGCGCTGCGCCACCGTGCGCATCGACCACCAGCAGGTGGCCGGTGTTGGAGCCGATGTCGAGGACGCCCAGGCGCATGCGGACCAAACTACTAGGCTCCCCACGTGCCTGAAGTGGACCTCGTCTTCCCCCGCGCGTACGTCGAGTTCGTCGACCCGGCCGACGAGGAGCAGGTCTTCCGCTGCGACCTCACCTGGCTGACGTCCGCCTACATGTGCATCTTCGGCCAGGGCTGCCAGGGCATCTACGCCGATGCACCCGACGTCGGCTGCTGCACCCTCGGTGCCCACTTCGCCGACAAGGACGACGAGAAGCGGGTCGCCGGCTTCGTCGCCCAGCTCACCCCCGACGACTGGCAGCTCCACCCCGGCCGCGCGGTGAAGAAGTCCGACTGGATCGAGACCGACGACGACGGCGAGCGCAAGACGCTGGCCGTCGAGGTCGACGGGCAGCAGGCGTGCGTGTTCCACAACCGCACCGACTTCACCAACGACAGCGGGCACGTCGGCGCCGGCTGCGCCCTGCACGGCCTCGCCCTGCGCCAGGGCCGCAACCCGCTCGAGACCAAGCCCGACGTCTGCTGGCAGCTCCCGATCCGCCGGCAGTACCGCTCCGTCGAGCGCCAGGACGGCACGTCCTACACCGAGGTCTCGATCGGTGAGTACGACCGCCGCGGCTGGGGTCCGGGCGGGCACGACCTCGACTGGTACTGCTCCGGCAACACCGAGGCGCACGTCGCCCTCGAGCCCGTCTTCGTCACCCACGAGGCCGAGCTGGTCGAGCTGATGGGACGCGAGGCGTACGTCGAGCTGGTGCAGCACTGCGAGGCCCACGTGCGGTCCCGCTCGGCCCTCGCGCTGCACCCCGCCGATCCCCGCTGATCCCCGCTGACGGGCGCCGCGTCCGCGTCCCCGGATTCCTCGACGTCAAGAGAACCCGACCCCGGTGTCAGCCCCCAGGACGAAAAGGCACAGAATCTCGGCATGCGCCTGGACCACGTCAGCTTCGCCGCCGGACCTGATGGACTCGCCAGCACCGCCCAGCGCATCGGGGGGCTGCTCGGCACGGAGTTCGCGACCGGAGGCGTGCACCCCCGCTTCGGCACCCGCAACATGATCCTGCCGCTCGCCGGCGACATCTACCTCGAGATCGTCGAGGTGCTCGACCACCCCGCCAGCGACAAGGCCCCGTTCGGCCAGGCCGTGCGCGCCCGCTCCGCCCTCGGCGGCGGCTGGCTCGGCTGGGTCGTGGCGGTCGACGACATCACCCCCGTCGAGGCGCGCCTGGGCCGCGAGGCCGTCAAGGGCAACCGCCACCGCCCCGACGGCACCGAGCTGCTCTGGCAGCAGGTCGGCGTCAACGGCCTGCTCAACGACCCGCAGCTCCCCTACTTCATCCACTGGCAGTCGCCGACGGAGCTGCACCCCAGCCACGGCGCGACCGGCGACTACTCGCTGGCCTGCCTCGAGATCGCCGGCGACCCGCAGCGCGTGAGCGAGTGGCTCGGCGAGACCGTCGAGGCCCCGCTGGAGGACATCAAGGTCGAGTGGGTCGCCCCCAACGGCACCCCCGGCATCGTCGCGGTCCAGCTGCAGACGCCGAACGGGCTCGTCCGGATCTGAGGTTGGCCCACACGCCCCGGCCCTCCCCCAACATCTGGAACACCCCCGAGCTCTACGAGCTCGAGAACCGGGCCGCCGACCCGCACGGCCGCATCGCCGCCGCGATGCGCGAGATCGCCGACTGGTCCGGACGCGCCTTCCTCGACATCGGCTGCGGCACCGGCTTCCACCTCCCGCAGTGGGCGGAGTCGGCCGCGAAGGTGGTCGGGGTGGAGCCGCACCCACCGCTCGCGTCGATCGCGCGTCGTCGTACGCGCCGGCTGCGCAACGTCACCGTCCGCCAGGGCGTGGCCGAGGCCCTGCCGCTCCGCGACGCGTCGGTCGACGTGGCCCACGCCCGGTGGGCCTACTTCTTCGGACCCGGGTCGGAGCCGGGGCTGCGCGAGCTCGACCGGGTCGTACGCCGCGGCGGCACCGCGTTCGTGATCGACAACGACCCGACCCGGTCCACCTTCGGCCGCTGGTTCGGTCGCGGCTTCCCCGAGGTCGATCCCGGTGCGGTCGAGCGGTTCTGGTCGATGCACGGCTGGCAGCGGCAGCAGGTCGACATGGGCTGGTCCTTCGCGACCCGCGAGGACCTCGAGTCCGTCGTCCGCATCGAGCTGCCGCCCGCGGCCGCCGAGGAGGCGCTCGCCGAGCACACCGGCACCGAGGTCGACTACGCCGTCAACCTCTGGTGGCGCCACTACTAGCTGGACTGGCGGATCACCAGCGACGGCTCGAGCAGCACGCCGCGCGCCTCGACCGGCTGGTGCGAGAGCAGCGCGCGCAGGGTCCGGACGATCTCGACCGCCACGTCCTCCAGCGGCTGGCGTACGGACGTCAGGCCCACCGGGAAGACCTGCGCCACCTGGGAGTCGTCGAAGCCGACCACCGCGATGTCGCGGCCGGGGGCGAGCTGGCGGATCCAGAGCGTGTGCAGCACGCCCATCGCCAGGGTGTCGGACGCGCAGACGAAGGCGGTCGGCTCGGACTCGTCGAGGAGCACGGCGGCCGCCTCGGCGCCGCTGTGGACGACGTCCTCGACGCGCGAGGCCAGTCCCGTGGTCGGGAGGCCGTTGGCGTGCATCGTCGAGACCCACCCCGCGCGGCGGTCCTCCCCGATGGGCGAGTCCTTGCGCCAGCCGATCCACGCGATGCGGGTGTGGCCGCGGTCGATGAGGTGCTGCGTCGCGAGCCGGGTGCCGGCCGAGCCGTCGACGTCGACCCACACGTGCCGCGCGACGTCGTCGTCCCACGGCCGGCCGAAGGCGACGAACGGCGCCCGCTGCTCGCTCAGCCAGGCGGCCTGCGGGTTGCCGAGGTAGGTGTCGGTCACGACGAAGGCGTCGACGGCGGTCGAGCGGAGCAGGTTGTCGTAGCCGCCGACCGGGTCCTCGTCGTCGGCCGGGAAGAGCAGGACGTGGTAGCCCGCCTCGTCGCTGGCCTCGACCAGCGAGTGCACGAAGCGGTCCATCGTCGCGTTGGCCGTGCCCTCCTGGCCGGGCGTGAAGCGCAGCCCGATCAGCGACGAGGTCCGGGTGCGGAGGTTGCGGGCCGCGCGGTTGGGCGAGTAGCCGAGCTCGGCGATCGTCTGGCGCACCCGCTCGAGGGTGTCGGGGCGCAGCAGGTCGGGGTTGTTGACCGCGTTGGAGACCGTCTGCCGCGAGACGCCCGCCTTCTCGGCGACGTCGGCGAGCGTCGTCGGAGTCACCGGCAGCTGGCTGCCGGACCGATGGTCGCTGCGCGCCATGGCTCCCCCTTGATCGATCCAACTCCCCGCAGCATAAGCCGTGGCGAAGGAGGGAAATGGTGAAGGGCCCTTGCGAGTATGAGTCGCAAGGGCCCTTCGGGTGACCGGATCGTGTGACGACCTCCGGTCGACGTCCCTTCCCCGCGAGTCCCCGCGCCTGCGTCACCCAGTCGCGGCGGCTGTTCGGCCGAAGCCTCCCTGCCGGATGGACCCTCGTCTCCGAGTCGTCCCGCCTCCCCTTGCGGGGCTGCGTAGGGAGAGTTCTACGGGGTCCGCGACGACCCGCGCAAGGCCTGCGGAGCACGGGTTTCCCCGTCCACCGAAAGGCCCTCCCCATCCCCAGGTTGCGACCCGTTCCTCCACAGGATCGGGGCGTGCTCCACAGGTGGTGGCCCTCTCCTGTGGAGAGGTGGTCCGTACCGGGGCGTGGACCTCGGGAGCCGTCGCGCGCGGCGTACGTCGTCGCTGTCGGTGCGCTCACCTAGCGTGGGAGGCATGTCGACCAAGGCCCGCTCCCGCCCCTCCTACCGCTGCTCCGAGTGCGGCTGGGAGACCGTGAAGTGGGTCGGCCGCTGCGGCGAGTGCCAGGCGTGGGGGTCGGTCGCCGAGGCAGGCGCGCCGACGCTCCGCGCCGCGGCCGGACCGGTGTCCACGCCGGCGGTGCCGATCGGGCAGGTCGCGATCACCGAGTCGGTCGCACGCTCCAGCGGCGTCCCCGAGCTCGACCGGGTGCTCGGCGGCGGGCTCGTGCCCGGCGCCGCGATCCTGCTCGCCGGCGAGCCCGGCGTCGGCAAGAGCACCCTGCTGCTGGAGGTCGCGGCGCAGACCGCCCGCACCCGCCAGCGCACCCTCTACGTCACCGGCGAGGAGTCGGCCGCCCAGGTGCGCATCCGCGCCGAGCGCACCGGCGGCGTCCAGGACGAGCTGTTCCTCGCCGCGGAGACCGACCTCGGTGCGCTGCTCACCCACATCGAGGAGGTCCGCCCGACCCTGCTGGTCGTCGACTCCGTGCAGACGATCGGCGCCTCCGGCATCGACGGCGTGCCCGGCGGCGTCACCCAGGTCAAGGAGGTCGCGGCGGCCCTGATCCGCGTCGCCAAGACCCGCAACATCACCACCGTGCTCGTCGGCCACGTGACCAAGGACGGCTCGATCGCGGGGCCGCGCGTGCTCGAGCACCTCGTCGACGTCGTGCTCCACTTCGAGGGCGACCGCAACTCCCGCTTCCGGATGGTCCGCGCGATGAAGAACCGCTACGGCCCGGTCGACGAGGTCGGCTGCTTCGACCTGTCGTCGGAGGGCATCGCCGCGGTGACCGACCCGACCGGCCTCTTCGTCGAGCACCACACCCAGGACGTCTCCGGCACCTGCGTCGCGGTGACGATGGAGGGCCGTCGGCCGCTGCTGGCCGAGGTGCAGGCGCTCCTCACGCCGTCGCCGCTCGAGCGCCCCCGTCGTACGGTCTCGGGCGTCGAGTCGTCCCGCGTCGACATGGTGCTCGCCGTGCTGACCCGCCACGCCCGGCTCCGGATCGCCGGCAGCGACACGTTCGTCGCGACCGTCGGCGGCGCCAAGCTGCACGACCCGGCCACCGACCTGGCGATCGCGGTCGCCGTCGCCAGCTCCCACCTCGGGGTGCCCGCGCCGCGCGGTGCCGTGGCCATCGGCGAGATCGGCCTGGCCGGCGAGCTGCGTCGGGTCCGCGACCTGCCGCAGCGCATCGCCGAGGCCGCCCGGCTGGGCTTCAAGGTCGCCGTCGTGCCGCGGGGCCGCCCGCTGCCGAGCGAGCGCGGCATCCCGAGCCGGCGCGTGGTCGACGGCCTCACGGTCGTCGAGGTCGACGACATCTTCGGTGCGCTGCTCGCGCTCGAGCTGACCCCGCCGCTCTGAGGCGGTCCGACCCGCAAGGTCACGGGTTGTTAACGGAAGGCTCGATCGGCCTCCCGCGCCCTACACTTCACCGGGGGTCCGGGGGCGGGCCAGCACAGACAGGTGGAGGACCCGTGGCCGAGCGCATCGACGAGCAGCTGCGCCTGCGCGCGACCCTGGCGTCCATCGCCCCGGGTACGGCGTTGCGCGACGGGCTCGAGCGGATCCTGCGGGGCCGCACCGGCGCCCTGATCGTGCTCGGGCTGGACAAGACCGTCGAGTCGATCGCGACCGGCGGCTTCACCCTCGACGTCCCGTTCACCGCCACCGGCCTGCGCGAGCTGGCCAAGATGGACGGCGCGATCGTGGTCGACAAGGACCTCACCCGCATCCACCGCGCGGCCGTGCACCTGATGCCCGACCACACGATCCCCTCGGAGGAGACCGGCACCCGGCACCGTACGGCCGAGCGGGTCGCGAAGCAGACCGGCCACCCGGTGATCTCGGTCAGCCAGTCGATGCAGATCATCGCGGCCTACGTCGGCGACATCCGCCACGTGCTCGAGGACTCCGGCAAGATCCTCTCCCGCGCCAACCAGGCGCTGGCCACCCTCGAGCGCTACAAGCTCCGCCTCGACGAGGTGTCCGCGACCCTGTCGGCCCTCGAGATCGAGGACCTGGTCACCGTGCGCGACGTCGCCGTGGTCGCCCAGCGCCTCGAGATGGTCATCCGGATCGCGCGCGAGATCGAGGACTACGTGCTCGAGCTCGGCACCGACGGCCGCCTGCTCTCGCTCCAGCTCGAGGAGCTCGTCACCGGCGTCGACGCGGAGCGCGAGCTCGTCGTCCGCGACTACCTGCCCGCCGGCAAGCGCCGCCAGACCAGCCCCGAGCTCCACCTCGCCGAGCTCGAGAGCCTCTCCCCCACCGATCTCGTCGACCCCGCCGCCGTCGCGCGGGTCATCGGCCTCGGCGGCGCGGAGCACCTCGACGCCGCCGTCGCGCCGCGCGGCTACCGCCTGCTGGCCAAGGTCCCGCGCCTCCCGGCCGCCGTCGTCGACCGGCTCGTCGAGCACTTCGGCGGCCTCCAGCAGCTGCTGTCCGCCGGCATCGACGACCTCCAGGCCGTCGAGGGCGTCGGCGAGCTCCGCGCCCGCAGCGTGCGCGAGGGCCTCTCCCGCCTCGCCGAGTCGAGCATCACCGAGCGCTACATCTGAGGTCAGCCCGCGGAGTTGCCCGCGCCGTCCTCGCCGGGGGTGTGGGACTTGTCGCCGTTCTTCGTGCCGTTCTTCGTGCCGTCCTGCTCGGGCTCGGCGGTCTTGGTGACCACGCCCGGCTGCGGCGGCACCAGCTCGAACTGGACGTCGGTCGGTTCGCCGCCCAGGGCGGCCACCTCGACGTGGTAGAACCCCGGCATCGCGTACGCCGTACGGGCCGAGCAGGTCTCGTCGGAGCGCTTCGCGGACCAGGTCACCACCACCGGGGTGTCGACCGCCTGGCGGACCACGACGTCCTGCGGCGGGATCCCGACCGGGCACTCGCGGGTGCTCCAGATGTAGTCCTCGCCCGAGGTGATGGTCGCCGTCATCGTCTGCGGCGACGCCTGCCAGGTGCAGGCCTCGGTGTAGGTCGTGCGGAGGTTGACCGTGATCGCGACGTCGGAGCCACCGGGGGCCGAGGTGATGACGGGCGTCGCGACGATGTCGGAGTCGTCGCACGGGCCGGTGGGCTCGGCCAGCACCGGCGCGGGCGGGGTGGTCTCGACCGGGACGTCCTGGTTCTTCTTGCCCTTGCCCTTCTTGCCCTTGCCCGTCGCGGTTCCGGCGACCTCCTCGCCGGCCGTCGGACCGGCACTCGGGGCGGGGCTCGTCTCTACCTTCGCGCCGGCCTGGGTCGCCGTGCCGTCGGTGGCGTCCTTGCCGTCCGACGAACCGCCCAGGACGCGCGCCAGGACCACCACGAGGAGCAGGGGGACGGCGAGCACGACGATGCGCCGGGTCCAGTAGACCCGGGCCGGGAGCGGCCCACGAGGCCGCACGGTCGACGCCATGGGGTCAGGCTAGGCAGCGAGCGGCCCGTCTCGGCGGAGGCGCACCGGCCTGCCTAGGATCGCTGCGATGGACACCCCCTCCCGCGCGGCCTCCCCCGCAGCCCTGCACGAGGCGGTGCTCGGCTGGTACGACGACCACGCGCGGGAGCTGCCGTGGCGCGGCGTCCGGGCCTCGCCCTGGTCGGTGATGGTCAGCGAGTTCATGCTCCAGCAGACGCCCGTCGCCCGCGTCCTGCCCGTGCACGAGGCGTGGCTCGACCGCTGGCCCGAGCCGGCCGACCTCGCGGCCGACTCGACGGGCGAGGCCGTGCGGATGTGGGGCCGGCTCGGCTACCCCCGCCGCGCGCTGCGCCTCCACGCCGCCGCCGTCGCGATCGTCGAGCGGCACGACGGGGCGGTGCCGACGGCGTACGACGACCTGCTCGCGCTCCCCGGCGTCGGGGACTACACCGCCTCGGCGATCGCGAGCTTCGCCTTCGGCGGGCGCCACGTCGTCCTCGACACCAACGTGCGCCGGGTGCTGGCGCGCGTGGTGTCCGGCGTCGAGTTCCCGGCCACCGCGGTCACCCGCGCGGAGCGTGACGTGGCCACCGCGGTCCTGCCCGACGACGATGCCACCGCCGCGACGTGGGCGGTGGCGACGATGGAGCTCGGCGCGCTCGTGTGCACCGCTCGCCAACCGGACTGCGCCTCCTGCCCGGTCGCGGACCTGTGCGCGTGGCGCGGCGCCGGCTACCCGGCGTACGACGGACCGCCGCGTCGCGGCCAGGCCTGGGCCGGCACCGACCGCCAGTGCCGGGGCCGCATCATGGCGCTCGCCCGCGACCACGACGTCGTCACCACCGCACAGGTCGAGGCGGTCTGGCCCGGGACCGAGCAGCGCGAGCGCTGCCTCGCCGGCCTCGTCGACGACGGGCTCCTGACGCAGATCACCCCGGGGCGCTGGGCGCTCCCGGGGTGAGTTGACGCATCTGCGCGTCCGGAGGCCGAGTCGGCGCATCTGTACGCCCAGAACGGGGTGAGTGGGCGCATCTGTACGCCCAATCCATATCGAGTCGTCGCATCTGTGCCCGACCCGCGCACATACGCGCCGGCTCGCCACCACTTTCGCGTACATACCCGCCCATTCGGCGCCCGTTCCGCGTACACATGCGCCCACTCGGCGCCGATTCCGCGTACATACGCGCCCACTCGACCGCTGACGCAGATCACCCCGGGGCGCTGGGCGCTCCCGGGGTGATCTGGTGACTGGCTCGGCCGTGAAGGATCAGGCCGGGTCGCGAGGGATGTCGATCGGACCCTCGGAGTCGTCCGGGCCCTCGAGGTTGCCCTCGTCGTCCCGCTGCGGCTCGAGCGCCAGGTCGGCGGTCTCGAACGGCGGCAGGTCGGGGACCCTGGAGTTCTTCTGGCCCTGGAAGGTGAACGTCGCCGTCGGGCCCTCGCCCTCCACGTCGACCAGGATGATCTGGCCCGGGCCGACCTCACCGAAGAGCATCTTCTCGGCGAGGACGTCCTCGATCTCGCGCTGCACCGTGCGACGCAGCGGTCGCGCGCCGAGCACCGGGTCGAAGCCCCGCTCGGCCAGCAGCGCCTTGGCGGGCTGGGTCAGCTCGAGGGACATGTCGCGGTCCTTCAGGCGCAGCTCGACGGCGGCGACCATGTTGTCGACCATCGCGACGATCTGCTCCTGCGACAGCGGCGGGAACACGACGATCTCGTCGACACGGTTGAGGAACTCGGGGCGGAAGTGCTGCTTGAGCTCCTCCGACACCTTGCTCTTCATCCGCTCGTAGGAGCCCGCCGGGTCGGCGCCGACCGCGCCGAAACCGAGGTTGACGCTCTTGGCGATGTCACGCGAGCCGAGGTTGGTCGTCATGATGATGACGGTGTTCTTGAAGTCGACGACACGACCCTGGGAATCGGTCAGACGGCCTTCCTCGAGAATCTGCAACAGGCTGTTGAAGATGTCGGGGTGGGCCTTCTCGACCTCGTCGAACAGGACCACGGAGAACGGCTTGCGACGCACCTTCTCGGTGAGCTGGCCACCCTCTTCATAACCGACGTATCCGGGCGGCGAGCCGAACAGGCGCGACACGGTGTGCTTCTCGGAGAACTCGCTCATGTCGAGCTGGATCAGCGAGTCCTCGTCACCGAAGAGGAACTCCGCGAGCGTCTTGGACAGCCACGTCTTACCGACACCGGACGGACCGGCGAAGATGAACGAGCCGCCGGGGCGCTTGGGGTCCTTGAGGCCCGCACGCGTACGCCGGATGGCGCGGGACAGTGCCTTGACGGCCTCGTCCTGGCCGATGACGCGCTTGTGGAGCTCGTCCTCCATCTTGAGCAGACGGGTGGACTCCTCCTCCGAGAGCTTGACGATCGGGATGCCCGTGGCCACGGCCAGGACCTCCGCGATCAGCTCCTCGTCGACCTCGGCGATCTCGTCGAGGTCGCCGGCGCGCCACTGCTTCTCGCGCTCGGCACGGCGGGCGGAGAGCTGCTTCTCCTCGTCGCGCAGGCGGGCCGCGGCCTCGAAGTCCTGCCCGTCGATCGCGGCCTCCTTGCGCTGGCGCACGTCGCCGATCTTCTCGTCGTACTCGCGCAGGTCCGGCGGAGCGGTCATCCGACGGATGCGCAGTCGCGAACCGGCCTCGTCGATGAGGTCGATCGCCTTGTCCGGCAGGAACCGGTCGGAGATGTAGCGGTCGGCCAGCGTCGCCGCCGAGACCAGGGCCTCGTCGGTGATGGTGACGCGGTGGTGCGCCTCGTAGCGGTCGCGCAGGCCCTTGAGCATCTCGATCGTGTGCGCGATCGAGGGCTCCTGCACCTGGATGGGCTGGAAGCGGCGCTCGAGCGCGGCGTCCTTCTCGAGGTACTTGCGGTACTCGTCGAGCGTGGTCGCACCGATGGTCTGCAGCTCGCCGCGGGCCAGCATCGGCTTGAGGATGCTGGCGGCGTCGATCGCGCCCTCGGCCGCGCCGGCACCGACGAGGGTGTGGATCTCGTCGATGAAGAGCACGATGTCGCCGCGGGTGCGGATCTCCTTGAGGACCTTCTTGAGGCGCTCCTCGAAGTCACCGCGGTAGCGGGACCCGGCGACGAGCGCGCCGAGGTCGAGCGTGTAGATCTGCTTGTCCTTCAGCGTCTCGGGCACGTTGCCCTTGACGATGTCCTGCGCCAGGCCGGCCACGATCGTGGTCTTGCCGACGCCGGGCTCGCCGATGAGGACGGGGTTGTTCTTCGTGCGGCGCGACAGGATCTGCATCACGCGCTCGATCTCCTGCTCGCGCCCGATGACGGGGTCGAGCTTGCCCTCGCGGGCGGCCTGCGTGAGGTTCTGGCCGAACTGGTCGAGGACCAGCGAGCTCGACGGAGCCTCGCCACCCGCACCGGAGGTCTGGGCGCCGGACGCGGCCGACTCCTTGCCCTGGAAGCCGCTGAGCAGCTGGATGACCTGCTGGCGGACCCGGTTGAGGTCGGCGCCGAGCTTCTGCAGGACCTGGGCCGCGACGCCCTCGCCCTCGCGGATCAGCCCGAGCAGGATGTGCTCGGTGCCGATGTAGGAGTGGCCGAGCTGGAGCGCCTCGCGGAGCGACAGCTCGAGCACCTTCTTGGCGCGCGGCGTGAACGGGATGTGGCCGGACGGGGCCTGCTGGCCCTGGCCGATGATCTCCTCGACCTGGGCGCGCACGGCCTCCAGGGAGATGTCGAGGGACTCGAGGGCCTTGGCGGCGACGCCCTCGCCCTCGTGGATGAGGCCGAGCAGGATGTGCTCGGTCCCGATGTAGTTGTGGGAGAGCATGCGGGCCTCTTCCTGGGCCAGCACGACAACTCGCCGGGCTCGGTCGGTGAACCGCTCGAACATGTGCGCTCCTCTACGTCTGCGTGGTCCGCGGTTCGGCGCAGTCGCCGGGTTGCGGACACTGGGCTCAACGCCCGATGTCAGCCTACGTGTTCCCACCCGGCGCACGAGCCCGTCCGCTGACAGCGAACGGCGCGCACCGTCCGTGGGTCGGACCGATTGATACTGCAGTAATTCACTACAGTTATGATCCCAGCGATGTCCGCACCACCCCCGGAGGCCGCACCGTGAGCACCACCACGACCCCCGCGACGACCCCCGCGACGCCGCTCGTCACCGAGCGCGCAGCGGACCGCGTCGTCGCCGACCAGCGTCGCCGTGCCTCGCGGCGCCTGCGGCTGAGGCGTACGGCGTTGCACCTCGCGACGTTCGCGGTGTTCCTCGGGACCTGGTGGGCCGTCACCCGTGCCGGGCTGGTCCGCCCCCTGTTCCTCCCCTCCCCCGGGGCGGTCTGGGACGCCTTCGTCCGGGCCAACTCCGACCACCCCGTCAGCGCCGGGTCGAGCCGCATCGTGCGAGGTGAGCAGAACTACTACCTCTGGGAGCACCTGCTCGCCAGCCTCCAGCGCATCGCCGCCGGCGTCGGCGGCGGCATCGCGCTCGGCGTGCCGCTCGGGCTGGTGATGGGCACGACGTTCCTCGGCACGCTGCTCGAGCCCTACCTCAGCTTCCTGCGCTCCCTCCCGCCCCTGGCCTACATCGGCCTGCTGATCGTCTGGTTCGGGATCGGCGACACCTCCAAGATCTGGCTGCTCTTCCTCGCCGCGTTCCCGCCGATCGCGATGGCGACGATGGCGAGCGTCCGCGGCGTGCGCGAGGACCAGGTCAACGCCGCGCTGAGCCTGGGCGCCCGTCGGCCCCAGACCCTCTGGGCGGTGGTCCTCCCGGCGACGCTGCCGGACGTGCTCACCGGCATCCGGGTCGCCACCGGGTTCGCGTGGACCACGGTCGTCGCGGCCGAGATCGCCAACGGCATCCCCGGCATCGGCGGCCTGGCCTACCTGTCCGGCGAGCAGCTGCGCAGTGACCTCGTCGTCGCCTGCATCGCCGTCATCGGGCTGGCCGCCATCGCGCTCGACCTCGGCCTGCGCAGCCTCGAGCGGGCCCTGGTCCCGTGGCGGGGCAAGGCCTGAGCACCACCGCCGTACGCCGCCCGCACCACACGCCGCCCATCCGGCCACGAATCCGATGCACCCCTCCCACCCCTCACCCCCCTCACCCCAGGAGATCCAGTGAAGTCCCCGTCGCACCACCGCCGCCTCCTCGGCGCCGCTGCCGTCACCGCCACCCTCGCCGTCACGCTCAGCGGTTGCGTGGAGTCCGGGCGCTCCTCCACCGCAGCGCCCGCCGAGGGCGACTCCGCCTGCCCCTGGACGCCGGACGAGTCGATCGACACCACTGCCCGCATCGCCTGGCAGGCCGTCCCCAACGCCGACGTCGTGGTCAAGGACCTCGGCCTGCTCGAGGCGTGCATGCCCAACGCCGACATCAGCTGGGTGCAGGCGGCGTCCGGCGGCGACGTCGTCGGCTACTACGCGGCCGGCGAGGTCGACCTCGGACTCATGGGCTCCTCGCCCGCCACCATCGCCTCGTCCGCCCCCACCGACGCCGATGTCGACCTCGACGTGATCTGGGTCCACGACGTCATCGGCGAGGCCGAGTCGCTGATCGCCAAGGACCCGTCGGTGACGAGCCTCGAGGACCTCGAGGGCGGCACCATCGCAGTGCCGTTCAGCAGCACTGCGCACTACTCGCTGCTGCAGGCGCTCATCGACGCCGGGCTCGACCCGGACAAGGACGTCGAGGTGATCAACCTCGACCCCGAGAAGATGGCCGGCGCCTGGCAGGGCGACCAGATCGACGCCGCCTGGGTCTGGGACCCGACCCAGAGCGTGCTGCTCGCCGACGGCGGCACCCGCATCCTGTCCAGCGCCGACACCGCCGAGGCCGGTCGCCCCACCTTCGACCTCGGCACGGTGGACGCGGCCTTCGCCGAGCAGAACCCCGAGTTCCTGCGAGCAGTGGGCCAAGGTCGAGGACCACGCCGTGACGATGATCCGGGACGACCCCGCCACCGCGGCCGAGTCGGTCGCCGTCGCGCTCGGCATCGAGCCGGCCGAGGCGGAGAAGCAGTTCGCCGGCCTCACCTACCTCGACGCTGCCGAGCAGGCCGGACCCGACTACCTCGGCGGCAAGCTGGCCGACGACCTGCACACCACCGCCGGCTTCCTGCTCGACCAGGGCGGCATCACGGCCGTCGGTTCGAAGTCCGACTACGCCGCGCACGTCGACGCGGCCCCGGCCGCCTCGGTGGCGCAGTGAGCCAGCGGGCGTCGGCAGCGGCACCGGAGGTGCGGGCGAGCGGTCACGAGCGCGACATCGTGATCGAGGGCGTGACCAAGGACTTCGAGGTCGCGGGCGAGACCGTGCCCGCCCTCGCCCGTACCGACCTCACCATCGCTCCCGGCGAGTTCGTCACCCTCGCCGGGCCGTCCGGCTGCGGCAAGACGACGCTGCTGCGCATCCTGGCCGGCTTCACCGCGCCGACCCGGGGCTCGGTGACCGTGGCGGGTGCCGCGGTCTCCGGGCCCGGGCACGAGCGTGGCGTGGTGTTCCAGCAGCCCACGCTCTACCCCTGGCTGGACGTGCGACGCAACGTCGAGCTCGGCCCGCGCTTCCAGGGCGTGCCGGCGCGCGGAGCGCCGTCGTCGAGCCGAGCACTACCTCGAGATGGTGGGACTGGCCGGGTTCGCCGGGCACCGCCCCTACGAGCTGTCCGGCGGCATGCAGCAGCGCTGCCAGATCGCCCGCGTGCTCGCGGGCGACCCCGACATCGTGCTGATGGACGAGCCGTTCGGTGCGCTGGACGCGCTCACCCGCGAGCGGCTGCAGGGCGAGCTGCTGCAGATCTGGCGCGAGACCCACAAGACGGTGCTGTTCATCACCCACAGCGTGGAGGAGGCGGTCTACCTCGGGTCGCGGGTGCTGGTGATGAGCCCGCGCCCGGGCGGATCGTCCTCGACCGCCCCGCGCGCTTCGGCAGCGAGGACGCGCGCGTGCCGGTCGAGGAGATCCGCTCGCTACCGGAGTACGTCGAGCTCACCACCGAGGTGCGGCACGCCATCCGCGCCGACTCCTGAGCCGTCGGCCACCGGCCAGGTGCCGGCGGTGGACTCAGTGGACTCAGTGCGCGGCGTCGTAGGCCTGCTGGACGTCGGCGGAGATGCGGCCGCGCTCGGAGACCTCCATGCCCTGGGCCTTGGCCCACTCGCGGACGTCCTTGGTGTTGGGGACGACGCGGCCGAGCCGGCGCCCGTCCTGCGGCGCGCGCGACGCCGCCGGAGCCCTTGCGGGCGTGACCCACGTAGCCGCTCAGCGCCTCGCGCAGGGCGGCGGCGTTGGCGTCGTTCAGGTCGATCTCGTAGGTGGTGCCGTCGAGGCCGAACGTCACGGTCTCGGTCGCTTCGGTGCCGTCGAGATCGTCGACGAGGACGATGTTGACCTTCTGTGCCATGTCGAATTCCTTTTCCCTCATTGAGCGCTCGGGGCCAAACGCATCGAATGCAGTGTGGCAGGAAAGGCACACCTGCACAAAAGGCGAAAAGGAAGTCAGGAATGGCTTGACCCGCGTCTCAGGAATTGCGTTCGAACACCAGTCGCAAACCTTGAAGAGTCAACCACGGGGAATTCACCGTGAAACACCGGCAGTCATCGATGAGGAGCGATGCGAAATGGCCGGTGGAAATGACGGTGACGTCATCAGGTGTGACACCCAGCTCGGCGATCATCCGCGCGACCAGGCCCTCCACCTGGGCCGCGACGCCGAAGATCATGCCGCTCTGCAGTGCCTCCACGGTGTTCTTCGCGATCACGGTCCGCGGGCGCGCGAGCTCGACCTTGCGCAGCTGCGCACCGCGCCGCCCGAGCGCCTCGAGGGAGATCTCGATGCCGGGCGAGATGGCGCCACCGACGTACTGCCCCTTGGCGTTGACCACGTCGAACGTCGTCGCGGTGCCGAAGTCGACGACGATCGCCGGACCGCCGTGGAGGGTGGCGGCGGCGAGCGAGTTCACGATGCGGTCGGTGCCGACCTCGCGCGGGTTGTCCATCAGCACCGGGAGACCGGTCCGCACACCCGGCTCGACGACGAGCGCGGGCACGTCGCCGAAGTGGCGCTCGAGCATCTCGCGCCACTCGTGCAGCACGGACGGCACCGTCGCGCAGACGGCGATGCCGTCGACGTCGTCGGCGCGCTCGGCGAGGAGGCCGCGCAGCAGCACGCCCCACTCGTCGGCGGTGCGGCGCTCGTCGGTGTTGACCCGCCAGTGGTCGGTCACCTCGTCGCCGTCGAGGAGGCCCACGAAGGTGTGGCTGTTGCCGATGTCGGCCGCGAGGAGGCTCATGCCGTCAGGTCCATGCCCAGGTCGAACACGACGACCGAGTGGGTGAGGGCCCCGACGGAGACGAAGTCCACGCCGGTGGCACCGATGCGCGCGGCGCGCTCGAGGGTGATCCCGCCGCTGGCCTCGAGGGGCACCCGGCCGGCGGTACGGCGGACGGCCTCCGTCATCAGCTCGTCGGTCATGTTGTCGAGCAGGATCCGCTCCGGCGGCTCGGGCAGGGCCAGGAGCTCCTCGAGCTGGTCGAGCGTCGTGACCTCCACCTCGACCGGCAGACCGGGGTGGCCGTCGCGGATCGCCGCGAGCGCCGGGACGACGCCGCCGGCGGCGATGACGTGGTTGTCCTTGACCATCGCCATGTCCTGGAGGCTGGTGCGGTGGTTGACCCCGCCGCCGCAGCGGACGGCGTACTTCTGCAGCGCGCGCAGGCCGGGCAGCGTCTTGCGGGTGTCGAGGACCCGGGTCGGGGAGCCCTCCAGGGCGTCCACCCACCGCGAGGTCGCGGTCGCGATGCCGGACAGGTGGCAGGCGAGGTTGAGTGCGGTGCGCTCGGCCACGAGCATCCGCTGGGTCAGGCCGGCGACCCGCATCACCACATCGCCCTTCGCCACGCGGGTGCCGTCGGCCACCCGGTCGGAGATCGTGGCGTCCGCGCCGAGCATGAAGAACGTGACGGCGGCGACCCCGAGCCCGGCGACCACGCCGTCCTCGCGCGCGGCGAAGACCGCCTCGCCGCGGGCGTCGAGCGGGACCGTCGAGGAGCTCGTCGGGTCCTCGTGCGGCTCGGCGGGGAGGTCCTCGGCCAGGGCGCGGGCGATCGTGTCCCAGACGTGGTCGAGGTCGAGCCCGGCTGCGGTGATCTCGTCACGGAGGTCGGCGGGCACGTCGGCCGGGCTCGTCATGCGGTCACCTCGGCGGTGGAGGGATCCGTCGAGGGCGCGTACGTCCACTCGGCGCGGATGCTGCCGTCGGGGTCGATCCAGGAGTCGATGTGCCCGGCCTTCGCGTCGTCGCGGTCGGGGAAGTCCTCGCGCCAGTGCGACCCGCGGGTCTCGGTGCGGATCGCGGCCGCTGCGGCGAGCGCGGTGCTGATCGTGTGGAGGTTGCTGGTCTCCCAGGCGGGCGGGCCGACGGCCGGGTCGCCCGGGTCGACGGCGCCGAGGAGGTCGATCGCCTCGGCGAGGCCGGCCGCGTGGCGCAGCACCCCGACGCGGGTGGTCATCACGTCCTGCATCGCCCGGCGGCGCTCGCCGTCGACCAGGCCCTCCGGCCGGTGGTCCTCCGCGGGCTCCGCCCAGGCCCGCAGCTCGGCGGGCAGCACGTCGGCGATCCGGCGGGAGAAGACGAGGCCCTCGAGCAGGGAGTTGGACGCCAGCCGGTTGGCGCCGTGCACCCCGGAGCAGGCGACCTCGCCGGTGGCGTAGAGGCCCGGCACGGACGTACGCCCCCAGAGGTCGGTCGCGACGCCGCCGGACGCGTAGTGCTGGGCGGGCGCGACCGGGATCAGCTCGGTGACCGGGTCGACGCCGTGCTCGCGGCAGACCCGGAGGATGGTCGGGAAGCGACGCTCCCAGAAGGCCTGCGCCGAGGTGGCGGGCGTCGAGCCACATGTGCGGCTGGCCGGACTCGATCATCCGGCGGGTGATCGCCTTGGCGACGACGTCGCGCGGGGCGAGGTCGGCCAGCTCGTGCTCGCCCTGCATGAAGCGGTTGCCGTCGAAGTCGACGAGGAACGCGCCCTCGCCGCGGACGGCCTCCGAGATCAGCGGCTGCTGGCCCTGGGAGTCCGGTCCGAGCCACATCACCGTCGGGTGGAACTGGACGAACTCGAGGTCGCGCAGGCGGGCGCCGGCGCGCAGCGCGACCGCCATCCCGTCGCCCGTCGACACGCTCGGGTTGGTCGACTGGCTGAAGACCTGGCCGAGGCCACCGGAGGCGAGGACCACTGCCCGGCAGTGCACGGCACCGACGCCGTCGTGCTGGCCCTCGCCGAGCACGTGGAGCGTCAGTCCGGCGATGCCGCCGTCGGCGGAGCGCAGGAGGTCGACGGCCAGCGCGTGCTGGACGACCTCGATCTCCGGCGCGCGCTCGACCGCTGCGATCAGGGCGCGCTGGATCTCCGCGCCGGTGGCGTCCCCGCCGGCGTGGGCGATCCGGTCGCGGTGGTGGCCGCCCTCGCGGGTCAGCGACAGCTCGCCGTCGGGGTGGTGGTCGAACTGCGTGCCGAGCGCGATCAGCTCGCGGACGGCCTCGGGGCCCTCGGTCACCAGGATCCGTACGGCCTCGACGTCGCACGCCCCCGCGCCGGCGACGAGGGTGTCGCGCTCGTGCTGCTCGGGGGTGTCGCCCGGGCCGAGGGCGGCCGCGATGCCGCCCTGCGCCCACTGGGTCGACCCCGCGGCGAGCACGTCCTTGGTGACGACCAGCAGGTGGAGCGAGGGGTCGGCGGCGTGGATCCGCAGCGCGGCGGTGAGGCCGGCGATGCCGGAGCCGACGACCACGACGTCGGCGCGCGTGGTCCAGCCGGGCGCGGGCGCGCGGAGGCGGCCGGGGACCGGCCGGTGTGGAGTCATCCCGGCAGGCTAGCGAGCGACGAGGTCGCCGCGCACGAGCGCGTCGTCGCCGAACGTCTCGGCCGGGTCGTGGCCGGTCGCCACGACCCGGTTGTCGGCGTCGACGAAGACGACGTGCGGCTCGAGCGCCTTGGCCTCCGCGGTGTCCATCTGGCCGTAGCCGATCAGGATCACGGTGTCCCCCGGGTGCACCAGGCGGGCGGCGGCGCCGTTGATGCCGATCACGCCGGAGCCGCGCTCGCCGGCGATCGTGTAGGTCTCGAGGCGGGCGCCGTTGGTCACGTCGACGATGTGGACGAGCTCGCCGGCCAGCAGGTCGGCGGCGTCGAGCAGGTCCTCGTCGACGGTCACCGAGCCGACGTAGTGCAGGTCGGCCTGGGTGACCGTGGCCCGGTGGATCTTGGACTTCATCATCGTGCGCAGCATCAGTCGTTCCCTTCCGAGGTGGTCGAGGCCGCGGACGCGGTCCCCGCCGGTGCGGCGATCCGATCGAGATCGATCGCCATGTTGTCGATCAGGCGCGTGGTGCCGACCCTGGCCGCCACCAGGATCCGGCCCTCGCCGGTCTCCGGGGCCGGCCCGAGGTCGGGCGAGGTGAGGGCGAGGTAGTCGAGCTCGAGACCGGGCTCGACGTTGAGGACCGACATCGCGGCCCAGCGCGCGGCAGGTACGCCGTACGGTGCCCGCTCCTGCGCGGCACGCAGCGCCCTGCTGAGGGCCGCCGCGGTCTGCCGCTGCTCGGCGTCGAGGTAGCGGTTGCGGCTCGAGAGCGCGAGGCCGTCGGGCTCGCGGACCGTCTCGGCGCCGACGACCTCGATGCCCATGCAGAGGTCGCGCACCATCCGGCGGATGAGGGTGAGCTGCTGGTAGTCCTTCTGCCCGAAGACCGCGACGTCGGGACGGACCAGGCCGAAGAGCTTGGCGACGACCGTCAGCACGCCGTCGAAGTGCCCGGGGCGCGACTCCCCGTCGAGGATCGTGGCGAGGGCGCCGGGGGCGACGGTCACGCCGTCGTGGACCGAGTCGTGGCTGAAGCCGCCGGGGTACATCTCCTCGACGCTCGGCGCGAAGACCACGTCGACACCCTCGGCCGCGCAGACCTCGAGGTCGGCGTCGAGCGTGCGGGGGTAGCGGTCGAGGTCCTCGGTCGGGGCGAACTGCATCGGGTTGACGAAGATGCTCACGACCACGGGACCGGTGGTCGACGCGCGAGCCGTACGCATCAGGCTGGCGTGGCCCTCGTGCAGGGCTCCCATCGTCGGGACGAAGGCGACCTTCTCGCCCGATCGACGGGCGTCCGCGAGCAGGCCGGCGAGCTCCTCGCGGGTGCTCGCGAGGACGGGGCTCGAGGTCATGACGTGCGGTGCTCGACCCGGGCGTCGGACTCGGCGGCGTCGAGCACCCGCAGCATCTTCGCCGCGCGGATCGGCAGCAGCCGGCCGTCGGTGACGGCGCGGTCGAGGGTGGCGTGCGCCATCGCGAGGTAGGACGGAAGCGTCTGCGGCGCGTTGGCCGCCAGGTCGGCGAGGTGGGCGCGGACGGTCTCGACGTCACCGCGGACGATCGGGCCGGTCAGGGCGGCGTCGCCCTGGTCGAGCGCGTTGTCGAGCGCCGCGGTCAGCAGCGGCCGCAGCGTCGCGGCCGGGTCGTCGGCACCGGCGGCGGACAGGATCTCCATCGCCTCGGCGACGAGCGTGACGAGGTGGTTCGCACCGTGGGCGAGACCCGCGTGGTAGAGCGTGCGGCGGTCCTCGGGCACCCACATCGGGCGGCCGCCGAGGTCGGCCACGAGGCCCTCGGTCAGCTCACGGTCGGCGGGGTCCGCGGTGACGCCGAAGACGCAGCCCGCGAGGCGGGGCAGGTCGACGTCGGTGCCGGTGAAGGTCATCGCCGGGTGCATCGCGACGGTGCGGGCACCGACCTCGCGGGCGGGCTCGAGCACGGCGAGGCCGTGGCGGCCGCTCGTGTGGACGACGACCTGGCCCTCGCTGATCGCACCGCTGGCGCTGAGCATGGTGACGACGTTGGACAGCATGTCGTCGGGGACGGTGAGCAGCAGCAGGTCGCTGCGGCGGGCGACGTCGGTGGGCTTGGCCACCTCGACCCCGGGAAGCAGCTCGTCGATGCGACGGCGCGAGGCGTCGGACTCGCCTGCGGCGGCGACGACCTCGTGGCCGGCTGCGCGGAGGGCTGCGGCCAGGACGGCGCCCACGCGGCCTGCGCCGATGACACCGATGCGGAACGTGCTGCTCATGTCGACCTCTTCGTTTCAGTCCCTCGCGGGTACCGATCTACTGCGATCAACACCGAGCCTACGCCTGCGGATTCCGCGGTGGGAACGGTCCGGAGGGGTGACGCGCGCCACGTGGCGCCTCAGGCGCGCAGGTGCAGCTGGGCGTGGTCGGGGTCGTCGACGACGAACGGCCGCGGGGCGCGCGGGAGCCAGGTGTGGGTGACGTGGTCGACCACGTGCTCGCCCTCGGGGGCGACGATCTCGACGACCCCCTCGGGGACCTCGCCGTCGTGGAGCGCGTTCCAGACCAGCCACTCGCGGCGCTTGCGGCGGTTGCGGATCGACGTGGCGAACGACTCGGGGTTGGTCCAGTGGGCGAACTCGTCGCCGTCGAGCCACTTGAGCTCGACGCAGAGGCCCTGCGGCAGCGCGAACTGCTCGATCCGGTCGGGCGTCGTGCGGATCTCCCACTCCGGCGCCTTGGTGTAGACGTAGTCGGGGCTCATCGGGAAGCCCCACTCCTCGATGTTGCGCAGGCCGAGGTCGAGGTAGGCCTTGCGGTCGGACTCGATGTAGAGCCCGTGGCGCGGGAAGCGGATGACCGCCTCGGCCATCCCGACCTGCCACGACAGGTCGGCCATCGACACCTCGCCCTCGGTGGTGAGGACCATGTCGCCGTCCCACTTCCACGAGTAGCGGGTGCGGACGTGGGAGAAGCACCAGTTGTAGAAGTAGGCCAGCGAGTGGACCGAGCGCTCGTTGACCGACAGGTGCTCGGCGCCGGCGCGGGCGACCTGGAAGGGGTACTCCTTCAGCGTGAAGCGGTCGGACAGGCCGTGCTCGGCCGCGACCCGCAACGCCTCCTCGCCGGTGCCGTCGTCGGACCCGTTGTCGACCAGCAGCACGTGGTCGCAGGCCCGCAGCAGCGGCGGGAGCACGAAGCGCAGGCCGGGGGCCTCGTTCTTGACCCGCAGCACCGCGGTGGCGCCGCGGCGCAGGCCGCCGGGCTGGTTCCACGGCCAGACGATGTCGAAGTCCTCGTGGCCCTCGAGGTTGGTCAGGCCGTGGCCCGACCCGATCGGGACCGTCACGGCTGGTCGTCCCGCTCGCGCCCCAGCGCCTTGCGCACCCCGCGGCGCACCGACGGCGGGATCGCGGCGCGTACGTCGTGGGGCACCCGGTCCGCGAGCGAGCGGGGCTCGGTCGCTGCCTCGGCCAGCGCCCGGCGGCGGGCCTGGTGGCGGGCGTGCTCGGCGGTCGAGCGGCTGATCGCCTCGGCCTCCTCGTAGAGCTCGACGTAGGCCTCGCGCAGCTGGTCGAACGTCGCGTGCGCCTCGGCCGTGTCGCCGCCCTCGTCGGCGAGGTCGTTGAGCTGCTCCCACGTCTCGGCGGTCAGGTCGTGCAGCCGCTTGGGCAGCGCGAGGTCGTCGAGGGTCGCGGTGACGCGACGCAGGTGCGGGTCGATGAAGCGGTGGACCTCGCGGATCTGGTCGCTGCGGGTGTGGATGATCGTCTGGAGGTCGAGCGCGTGCCCGAGGGCGGTCGTGGTCTTCACCCAGTCGGTCAGGAGGTCCTCGTAGCGCACGAAGACGCGGCCGCCGTCACCGTCGGCCGGGCGGGTGGCGCGCTCGGTGTGGAGCAGCATGTTGACCCAGCTGGCCGCGAGGTGGGCGGAGCCGAGCTTGTTGGCGTAGTACTTCTGCTTGGAGCCGACGACCTCGGCCGGCGGGCGCAGCATGGTGGCGAAGACCGGCGTCGCGCCCGTACGGATCGCGGCGACGCGCCAGAGGCCGAGGAACCAGCTCAGCCGGGGGTCCTTCACGACGAGCTCGGGGTGCTGGTCGAAGTGCGGCTCGAGCCACTCGCTGACCCGGATCCGGGCAGGCTCGCGGCTGCAGATCTTGCCGGTCTCGAACCACGCGGTGGGGCGCGAGTCGCTGACCTGCACGAGCGCCTCGCGGAGCCACTCGTCGTGGACGTCGACGACCCACTGCGGCTCGCTGAAGCCGCGCGGGTTGGAGTCGTCCGGCGGCACCTCGGGCAGTGGCACGTGCATGCCGAGCTTGGACACGACGCCGGCCAGCGTGCTGGTCCCGCTGCGCCCGGCGCCGGCGACGAAGAGGACCTTCCGCGGCACACCGTCGGGGTTCGATCTCGTCGATCGCTCTGGCCTGCTCAGTCACGGCGGGCAGCCTACCGGCGACCGGGTCGAGGCTCGCACCACTAGGCTCGCCCCCATGAGCGGCTGTTCTCGCGGGCTCCGCTCGTCGGCGTGGTGATCCCCGCGTAGGGCGTCGAGGACTACCTCGACGACTGCGTCCGGTCGCTGCTCGCCCAGACCCACCGCCGGTGGGAGGCGGTCATCGTCGACGACGGGTCGACCGACCGCACCGGGCGAGATCGCCGACGACGTGGGCGCACCGCGACAACCGGATCAGCGTCATCCACTCCGTCAACGGCGGTCTCGGCGCCGCCCGCAACGTCGGGCGTCCAGCAGGTGCGCGGCGACTACCTCGCCTTCCTCGACTCCGACGACGTCCTGCCGCCCACGGCGTACGCGACCTGGTGGGCGCCCTCGAGCGAGTCGGGCTCCGACTTCGCGACCGGCTCGATCGTGCGCTGGGAGGGCCGACGCCCTGGACGAGCCGCCCTGGATGCGCCGGCTCCACCGACCGCTCCGCTGCGCGCTGCGCGGGTCGAGGACCGGCCCGAGATCCTCGGCGACGTCTTCGCGTGGAACAAGCTCTGGCGGCGCTCGGTTCTGGGACGACGCCGGGCTCGGCGTGGCCCGAGGGCGTGCGCTACGAGGACCAGCCGACGACGACGCGGTCGTTCCTGCGCGGCGTCTTCGACGTGCTGCGACGAGGTCGTCTACCACTGGCGGATCCGCGAGGGCTCGATCACCCAGACCCGCGCCTCGTCGGTGCAGGACCTCGCCGACCGCTGGGAGACCAAGCGGCAGTCGCTCGCGTCGGTGCGGGCGTACGGCTCCGCCGAGGTCGAGCAGGTCTTCGTCGACCGGGTGCTGGCGGGCGACCTCTGGCGCTACTTCCTGCTCGTCCCGGGTGCGCCCGAGGAGTGGTGGCGGCTGCTGCGCGCCGGCGTGCTGGAGCTCTGGGGCCAGCGGTCGCTCGTCCACAGCGGGCTGCCGCCGGTGCACCGGCTGGCGGGCTGGCTCGTCGCCGAGGACCGGCGGGCCGAGGTGATCGCGCTGATGGAGTGGGTGGCCACGCTCGACGGGCCGGCCCCGCGGGCGCAGGACGTGGCGACCGGGGCCTGGCGGCTCTCGGTGCCGCCGTCGGTGCTCGACGAGACGACCGTGGCCCCGGAGGCGCTTGGCGCTGCGGGACCACGAGGTCCTGACTGACCTCGCTGCTCCACCATGGGATGTCGGGAAATCGGCACTTCCCCGGGTGAATTCACCCGGGGAAGTGCAGGTTCACCGACATCCCATGGTGGAGCGACAGGGACGGCGGAAGGGGCGGTACGTCAGCCGAGCAGGCCCTCGGACTCGAGGAACTCCTTGGCGACGTCCTCCGGCTTGGCGCGGTCGACCGCCATCTTGCCGTTCATCTCGGTGAGGTTCTCCGTGGTGAGGGCGGCCATCAGCGGGTTGAGGATGTCGGCGACGTCGGCGTGCTCGGCGAGGAAGTCGGCGGAGACGGCCGGCACGAGGTTCTGCGCGGGCTGGATCTCCTTGTCGTCCTCGAGGACCACGAGGCCCTGGGACTCCAGGGTGCCGTCCGTCGTCGAGGTCTCACCGAGCTGCGACTCCCCGTCGATCACCGACTGGTAGGTCTGGTCGGAGGCGTAGCCGAGCTCGAGCACCTTGGTGACGTCGATGCCGTACTGGTCGGACAGGCCGCCCTCGCAGTCGAGGCGACCCTCGCAGTCGGGGGCCGCGGCCAGGACGACGCTCGTGCCCTCGAGGTCCGACAGCGTGGTGACGCCCTCGGAGTCGGAGTAGTCCTGGGTGACGAAGAAGGCGTTGGTGTCGGTCGCGGGCGAGACGTCGAGGAGCTCGATGCCTGCGGCCTCCAGCAGGTCGGCGCCGTCGTCGGCCAGCTGCTGGCCGTCACCGGCCTCGAACGGCTTGGCGGAGTCGCCGTTCTCCTGGCTGTTGAGGAAGTTGACGATGCCGCCGACGTATTCGGGGACGATGTCGACGTCGCCCGGGAAGGTCGGCATGTAGGCGTCGCGGGAGTCGACGAGCTTGGTGTCGACGGTGTAGCCCGCGTCCTCCAGCAGCTGCTCGTACATCGAGGCGACGAGCGTGGCCTCGGGGAAGTTCTGTCCGGCGATGGTCACCGAGCCCTTGTCGGCCTCGGCCGAGGGGCTCGAGTCGTCGGAGGCGTTGGTGTCGTTGGAGAGGTCGTCGCCGGCGCAGCCGGTCAGGGCGAGGGCGCTGGCGGCGAGGACCGCGGCGAGCGAGCGTGCGAGGTGCATGGGTGTTCCTTCTGTGTCCCGCAGCGGGTGCTGCGCGTGTCCGGACGTGCTGCGTCAGCCGACGGATTCGGCGGGCGGGTCAACGGTAGCCCCGGTCACCGACAACGCGTCCTTCCGGACACCCGTTGGGGTGCCGCGACGGGTCGGGTCGACCGCCCTCTGCGCCATCGCAGCCAGCAGCTCGAGGACGAGGGCGACGGCCGCCACCACGAGCGCGCCGGCGATGCCCTTGCCGTAGTTGGAGCGGAAGAAGCCGTCGGTGATGATCTGCCCGAGCCCCGGTCCGGCGACCAGCGCGGCGATCGTCGCGGTCGCCCACACCTGCACGAGCGCCAGGCGCAGCCCCGACATGATGAGCGGCAGGCCCAGCGGGAGCTCGACCCTCCAGAAGCGCTGCATCCCCGTCATCCCCATCCCCCGGGCCGCCTCCCGCACCTCCGGCGCGACCTCGCGCATGGCGACGTACGAGTTGGTGATGATCGGGGGCAGCGCGAAGAGCGTCAGAGCGAGGAGGGTCGCCAGCCCGGCGCGGCCGTAGGGGCCGAGCTGGTCGGTGCCCGGCCAGGGCGCGACGACCAGCAGGCCCAGGAGCGCGAAGGTCGGGATGGCGCGGCCGACGTTGGAGATGTTGATGGCCAGGAAGCCGCCACGGCCGAGGTGGCCGAGCCACAGGGCGATCGGCAGTCCCACGACCATCGCCATCAGCAGCGCGGTGAGCGTGAGCAGGAGCTGCTGGCCCATGAGCGCGGCGATGCCGTCGCTGCCCGACCAGTTGGCGCCGTCGGAGAGGTAGCGCCACATGTCGCTGAAGACCGTCATGCGCGCGCTCCCCTCGTCCAGGGCGTGAGCATCCGCTGCGCCAGCACCAGCAGCGCGTCGAGCGCGAAGGCGAGGATCACGCACAGCAGGGACGCGGTGAAGAGCTCGGCGCGGAAGTTGGTCAGCACGCCGTCCTTGATGAGGTTGCCGAGGCCGCCGTAGGCCACGAGCGACCCGACCGTCGTCAGCGCGACCGTCGAGACCGTCGCCACCCGCAGGCCGGCCATCACGACCGGCAGCGCGAGCGGCAGCTCCACCTTCATCAGCAGCTGGCCGCGGCCGTAGCCGAGACCCGTCGCCGACTCGCGTACGTCGTCGGGGACCGACCGCAGCCCCTCGAGCAGGCTGCGCACGAGGATCGTCAGCGCGTAGAGGGCCAGGCCGATCACCACCGTCGTCGCGGTGAGCCCGGTGAACGGCACCAGCAGCGGGAACAGCGCCAGGGAGGGCACGGTGTAGATGCCCGTGGTGATCGCGAGGATCGCGGACTCGAGGCGCGGGAGCCGACGGGCGAGCAGCGCGAGCGGGAAGGCGATCACCAGCCCCAGCACCACGGAGACGACGGTGATCCCGATGTGCTGGATCGTCGCGTCGACGATCTCCTGCTGACGGTCGGACACGTAGTCCAGGCAGACCCAGTCGTTGACGAGGCGGCTGTAGCAGCTCGGATCGTCGGCGGCTCCCAGTAAGGTCACACGCATGGACGCTACACGGGGCGACGAGTCGATGATCCGGCTCGAAGGTGTGGGCAAGACCTACCCGGACGGGACGGTGGCGGTCCACGAGCTCGACCTCGACGTCGCGCGGGGCGAGATGGTCTGCCTGGTCGGCCCGTCCGGCTGCGGCAAGTCCACGACGCTGAAGATGATCAACCGCCTGATCGAGCCGACCACCGGCCGCATCTGGCTCGACGGCCAGGACGTCACCGACGCCGACCCGGTCGAGCTGCGCCGCGGCATCGGCTACGTCATCCAGCAGATCGGCCTGTTCCCGCACCAGCGCATCGAGCAGAACGTCATGACGGTGCCGCTGCTCTACGGCGAGTCGAAGTCGACCGCCCGTGAGCGCGCCCACGAGCTCCTCGAGACCGTGGGCCTCGACCCGAAGCAGTACGCCCGTCGCTACCCGCACGAGCTGTCCGGTGGTCAGCGGCAGCGGGTCGGCGTGGCCCGCGCCCTCGCGGCCAACCCGCCCGTGCTCCTCATGGACGAGCCGTTCGGCGCCGTCGACCCGGTCGTGCGGCACCGGCTGCAGGACGAGTTCCGCCGGCTGCAGGCCGAGCTCGGCAAGACCGTGGTCCTGGTGACCCACGACATCGACGAGGCGATCCGGATGGGCGACCGGGTGGCCGTGTTCGCCGCCGGTGGTCGCCTCGCCCAGTACGCCACCCCCGGCGAGCTGCTGGCCCACCCGGCCGACGAGCAGGTGGCCGACTTCGTCGGTGGCGGCGGCCTGCGGATGCTGACCGTCACCCGCCTCCGCGAGGACCACCTCGAGCCGCTCGACGGCATCGCCACCGGCGACCTCGGCTCGGCGATCGACATCGACTCCTCGCTCGAGGAAGCCCTCGCCGCGATGCTGCGCGACGACAAGCCGATGATCGGGGTCCGTCGCGGCCCGACGTTCGTCGGCGTGCTGACGCCGGCCGGGGTGCACCGGGCGCTGCGGGAGTCGCTGCGCTAGGTGCGCCTCAGACGGTCACGTCCTTGTGCCAGGACTCGGTGACGTACTTCGTCGCCCACCCCATCGAGGTGTAGAGCCCGTCGGCACCGGTCGGTGAGTCGGCGTCGACCTCGAGGCCCACGCGGTCCCTGCCGCGCGCGGCGGCGTCGGCGATGATCGTGCGCAGCAGCCCGGTGGCGACACCGCGGCCACGGGCGGACTCGAGGACGCCGAGGTAGGAGACGTAGGACCCGTCGGGACCCGCGTCCGACTCGCTGACCGTGCCGACCAGGGCGCCGGCCGGCTCGGGCTCGTCGGCTCCCTCCGCGTCGACGATCTCGGCGATCCACCAGTGGTCCCAGCGGTGGCCCGGGTCCTCCCGGAGCCGGTGGATGAACTCGTGGAAGGTCTCCTCCGCCGAGTTGAAGTGGTCGGTGAACGCCCCCTCGAGCACGTCGTGCACCGCGCGCAGGTCGGCCTCGTCGGGCAGGCCGTCCCCCTGTCGCTCGACGAGCCGGAAGACCACGCCCTTGCGCTCCCAGCGCGCCGGGTCGGGGACGAGCCCGGCCTCCGCGGCCTCGACCGGGCGGCTCATCTGCCACCAGGTGCGTACGCGCTCGAAGCCGGCACCGGCCAGCCACCGGTGCTGGCGCTCGTCGCCGGCGAAGGAGCCGGTGTCGATCTGCTGGACCGTCAGGCCGCGAGCCGCGCCGACCGATCGCGCCTGCGCGTGCGCCCACTCGACGAGCACGTCGCTGCACCGGTCGGCCAGAGGCGCGTCGATGTCACGGTCGACGACGTGGACGAAGAGCATCCGGCCCTCGGCCCGGTCGTGGACGCTGCCCCAGGCCCGGATCCGGCCGTCGGGATCGCGGACGACGAGGTTCTCGCGCGTCGCGAGGCCGGAGACCTCGACCAGCACCTCGTCCTCACCGGAGCCCGCCCACCCGCGCGCAGCGCGCTCGTGGGCGCGGAGCAGCTCGGTGAGCTGCTCGACGGTGGCCGGGTCGGCGCCGTCGGGCGCCTCCGCGACCCAGCCCTCCGGGAGCCCGGAGTCCTCCGGCAGCAGGTCGGCGGGATCGCTCTCGAACCGGTTGTCGTCGGGGCTCACGGACGGTCATTGTTCCGCACGCGGCGGCCTCGCTCGCCGAGCGGTGGTGCAGCGACAGTTCGTACGCCTCGGAGGTGGCTGTGCCACCGCCACTGGCGCGCCCAGCGCCGACACGCGCACGAGCGGTGGTCCACCCACGTTCCCGGCGTCAGGAGTGTGGCTGGACCACCGCTCGGGCGGACGTACGTCGATCAGGCGCTGCGGTTGTCCCGGCGCGCTGCGGCGACGCGGAGCGAGTCCACCTCGGCGCGGAGCACGTCGAGCTCGGCCTCGAGCTCGGCGACCGTGACGATCGCCTCGGCGGCGCGCCCGTCGGCGGCGTCACGGGCCCGCTCGGCGTCGTCGCGACCGCGGACGGCGGCGTCGGCCCGGCGGGTCTCCTGGGCGTGCTTGATGGTCTGCTCGGCAGCGTTCTTCTGGGCCGAGGAGAGGGCACGCTCGAGGACGTCGATGGCCTCCTCGCGCTCGTTGATCTTGCGGCGCATGTCGGCGGCGAAGGCGGCCGACTCGGCCGTACGACGCTCCGTGATCGCGCGGTACTCCTGGGCCTGGACGGCGCGGTCCTGCGCGGCCTCGACCCGGGCGGCCATCAGCTCGGAGTGGGTGATGCGGGTCGCGGCGGCGCCGGCCAGGAGGGCCAGGACGGCGGCGATGGCGGTGAGGACGGCGGAGGACGAGGCGAGGGCGCCGAGCACGACCGCGGCAGCGACCGCGAGCAGGGCGATGGCGACGACCAGGCGGGTGCTGCGCTGGCGCCGGCGAGCGGGCGTACGTGACGCCTGTGACTGCTGGGGCTGCTGGGAAGGCATGCGGCTCAGACTAGGGCCGCGGCCGACCGCCGTCCGTGCGACACGCACGCTCGAGGGCGAGCGAGGCGAGCGTGACACCGGCGCCGCCGAGGGCAGCGACGAGGGAGTGGGCGATCCACCGGTCGGCGAACTGCGACTGGTCACCGAGCCAGCCGACGGCGTACCCGAGGTAGCCCGCGGTGACGAGCGCCCCGCCGAGCGCGCACGCACGAGCGAGGACGAGCCGGTTCACCGCCTGCTGCGGCTCGAGGCGCCGGCCTCGCACGTGGACGGTCTGCCAGGTGTGCCACGCCAGGAAGCCCATGATCACCGCGACGAGGACGAGGGCGAGCGCCTGCGTCCAGGACACGAGCGGCGGCCTGCCGGTGACCGCGCCCAGCACGCGGTGGATCCCCCAGCCGCCGAGCAGGCCGACGACGACGCAGACCGTGAGTGCGCGCGCGGAGGTCGGGCGGAGCGAGCCCTGCGGCCCGGGAGGCTCGTCCGGACCCGCCGGACCTTCGGGTGTCATGCGGGTCCCCCGCGGCGTCGTGGGGAGTGACTCAATTGACCTCGAGCGCGATGTCGTCGCGCTTGCGGACGCCCGAGCCGTCGGTCGCGGTGAGCAGCTCGGCGATCGGGCCGCGGTCGGGGAAGACCGCGTCGGGCTCGAGGTCGTGCCACGGCTGGAGCACGAAGGCGCGCTCGTGGGCGCGCGGGTGCGGCAGGCGCAGGAAGTCCTCGTTGGAGCGACGGTCACCGACGACGATCAGGTCGACGTCGAGGGTGCGCGGGGCGTTGCGCACGTCGCTGCGCTCGCGCTCGAAGGCGTCCTCGACGGCGAGCGCGCGCTCCATGAGGCGGGCCGCCGGCAGGGTCGTGTCGGCGAGCAGCACGGCGTTGAGGTAGGGCCCGGAGCCCTCGGGGGCGTCGACCGGGTCGGTCTCGTAGACCGGCGAGACGCCCGTGACGAAGAAGTCCGGGGTGTCGGCCAGCGCGTCGACCGCGCCCTGGAGCGACGCGAGGCGCTCCCCGAGGTTGGAGCCGAGAGCGAGGACGACCCGACGGATCGGGTGCATCTCACCGGTGAGTGAGTCGGTGTCCACGATGTTGGGGTTGGGGGTCTCAGTCATGAGCGTTGCCTCGCGTTCTGGTGATCGTCAGCGCGACGTCCGAGTACGTCGCGTCGATGGGTGCATCAGGCTTGTGGAGCGTGACCCGCGTCCATTCAACACGAGAGTCCATCAAGCACACGTCCGCGATGCGCTGGACCACGGTTTCTATCAGGTCGACCGGATCGCGCTCCACCGCAGCCTTCACGTCGAGCGCGAGGGTGCCGTAGTTCACGGTCTGCGCGAGGTCGTCCGACGCCGCCGCGGCGCTCGTGTCGATCCCCAGCACCAGGTCGACGACGAAGATCTGCCCCTCGCGCCTCTCGAAGTCGAAGACCCCGTGGTGCGCGAAGCACTCGAGGCCCGTGATGGCGAGCTCGTCGGTCATGTCAGGTCCTTCCATCGAGGCGACGACGGCGAGCGCGTCGCGGGTGGCGCGTACGTCGTGCACGCGCAGGTAGTCGACCCCGTGCGAGGCCAGGAGCGCGACCAGGGCGGCGTGCGCGTGCTCGCGCTCGTCGACCGACCGCGGGCCGGCGTCGTCCGCCAGCAGCGTGCCCAGGAAGGACTTGCGGCTCGCCCCGACCAGCAGCGGACAGCCGAGCGCGGCGAGCTGGTCGAGGTCGCGCAGCAGCTCCCAGTTGTGGTGCGGCTTCTTCGCGAACCCCAGCCCGGGGTCGAGGACGATCCGCTCGCGCGGGATGCCGGCGGACACGGCCCGGTCGAGCCGCTCGGCGAGCTCACGGCACACCGTCGCCACGACGCCGTCCGGCGCGTAGTCGGTGAAGTCGCGCATCCGGTCGGCGTGGGCGCGCCAGTGCATCGCGACGTAGGTGGCGTCGCTGCCGGCGACGACGTCGAGGATGGCCGGGTCGGCGAGGCCGCCCGAGACGTCGTTGACCACCGCGGCGCCGACCTCGAGCGCGGCCGCGGCCACCTCGGCCCGCATGGTGTCGACGGACACGACAGCGCCGGCGCCGGCGAGCTCGCGGATGACGGGCACGACCCGGTCGAGCTCGTCGCTCACGTCCGGCCGGATGGCGCCGGGGCGGGTGGACTCACCGCCGATGTCGAGCAGGTCGGCACCCTGCTCCAGCAGCAGCCGGCCGTGGGCGACGGCCGCCTCGGTCGTCACGAAGCGGCCACCGTCGGAGAAGGAGTCGGGGGTGACGTTGACGATCCCCATCACCAGGGGCACACGGGGCTGGGAGCCAGCCCCGGTCATCGGCTCACCTGGTGCCCGAGCGGATGAGGGCCATCGCCTCGGCCCGCGTCGCGGGGTCGCTGAGGAAGGAGCCGCGCACGGCGGACGTGATGGTGCGGGCACCGGCCTTGCGGACGCCGCGCATCGTCATGCAGAGGTGCTCGGCCTCGATCACCACGATCACGCCGCGCGCCTCGAGGATCTCGAGCAGCGAGTCGGCGACCTGGGTGGTCAGCCGCTCCTGCACCTGCGGTCGCTTGGCGTAGACGTCGACGAGCCGGGCCAGCTTGGACAGCCCGGTGATCTTCCCGGTCTCGGCCGGGATGTAGCCGACGTGCGCGACCCCGGTGAACGGCACCAGGTGGTGCTCGCACATCGACCACAGCTCGATGTCGCGCACCAGCACCATCTCCTCGTGACCGAGGTCGAAGGTGGTGGTGAGGACGTCGTGCGCGGTCTGCCGCAGGCCCTGCGTCAGCTCGGCGTACGCCCTCGCGACGCGGGCCGGCGTCTCGCGCAGCCCCTCACGATCGGGGTCCTCCCCGATCGCCGCGAGCAGCTCGCGGACAGCGGCCTCGGCACGCTCGTGGTCGAAGGCGGGGATGTCCGCCGGCGCGCGCTCGGGCACGCTGATCGGGTCGGTCACGGCGCGTCCGGCGACGGAGGGGTCGGGGTGTCCGGATGCATCGCCGGGCCGCCGTGGACGTCGCCGCCGGCGCCGGGCGGCGTCAGGATCGCACCGCCCCCGCGGGTCTCCTCCTCCTGGGCGACGGCGCCGGCGTGCACGCGGTCGCGGATCTCCTGCGGGATGTCGACCGGCGGGATCGTCGACGGCACGCGGTCGGGCGAGCCGGTCCACGCCGGTCGCACCGGGCTCATCCGCAGCGGCTCGAAGATCGCGGCGATCTCGGCCTTGTCGAGCGTCTCCTTGTCGAGGAGCTCCAGGACGAGTGCGTCGAGGACGTCGCGGTTGCGCTCGAGGATCTCGAACGCCTCCTGGTGGGCGTGGCCCAGCAGCGCCTTGACCTCGCCGTCGACCGCCGCTGCGGTCTCCTCGGAGTAGTTGCGCGTGTGGCCCATGTCGCGGCCCAGGAAGGGCTCGGAGTTGTTGTCGCCGAGCTTGACCGCGCCGAGGCGCTCGGTCATGCCGTACTGGGTCACCATCGCGCGGGCCAGGCCCGTCGCCTTCTCGATGTCGTTGCCGGCACCGGAGGTGACGTCGTGGAAGATCAGCGCCTCCGCGGCCATCCCGCCGAGCATGTAGGCGAGGTTGTCGAGCATCTCGCTGCGCGTCTGGGAGTACTTGTCGCGGTCGGGCAGCACCATCGTGTAGCCGAGTGCGCGCCCGCGCGGCAGGATCGTCACCTTGTGCACCGGGTCGGTGCCGGGCAGCGCCGCGGCGACGAGGGCGTGGCCGCCCTCGTGGTAGGCGGTGATGAGCTTCTCGCGCTCGCTCATCAGGCGCGTACGACGCTGCGGACCCGCGATGACGCGGTCGATCGCCTCGTCGAGGGCGTCGTCGGTGATCAGCTTCTCGTTGTTGCGGGCCGTGAGCAGCGCGGCCTCGTTGAGCACGTTGGCCAGGTCGGCACCGGTGAAGCCGGGGGTGCGTCGCGCGATGCTGAGCAGGTCGATGTCCTGCGCGATCGGCTTGCCGCGCGAGTGGACCTTGAGGATCTGGTGGCGGCCGTTGAGGTCGGGGGCGTCGACGCCGATCTGGCGGTCGAAGCGGCCCGGGCGCAGCAGCGCGGGGTCGAGCACGTCGGGGCGGTTGGTGGCCGCGATGAGGATGACCCCGCCGCGTACGTCGAAGCCGTCCATCTCGACGAGCAGCTGGTTGAGGGTCTGCTCGCGCTCGTCGTGGCCGCCGCCCATGCCGGCGCCGCGGTGGCGGCCGACGGCGTCGATCTCGTCGATGAAGACGATGGCGGGCGGGTTCTCCTTGGCCTGCTCGAACAGGTCGCGCACGCGGGAGGCGCCGACGCCGACGAACATCTCGACGAAGTCGGAGCCGGAGATCGAGTAGAACGGGACGCCCGCCTCACCCGCGACCGCGCGGGCGAGCAGCGTCTTGCCGGTGCCGGGAGGGCCGTAGAGCAGGACGCCCTTGGGGATCTTCGCGCCGACGGCCTGGAACTTGGCCGGGTCGGTGAGGAACTCCTTGATCTCGCCGAGCTCCTCGATCGCCTCCTCGCAGCCGGCGACGTCGCTGAACGTCGTCTTCGGCATGTCCTTGGTGATCAGCTTGGCCTTGGACTTGGCGAACTGCATGACGCCACGACCGCCGCCGCCCTGGGCCTGGTTCATCAAGAAGATGAACAGCAGGATGATCAGCGCGAAGGGCAGGAGCGTGGCGAGGAGCGAGCCGATGAAGCTGGGCGAGGGCATCTCGGCCTTGTAGGACTCGATCGTGCCGTCCTGGACCGCCTTCTCGACCGAGGCGACGAGGGTCTCCTCCTGACCGGGGACGTAGGTCGCGACGACCTTGTCGCCCGCGTCCCGGGCGCCGTCGTCGAGCGTGGCGCGGATCTCGTAGTCGGCGCCGTTGATCTCGACCTTGTCGACCTTGCCGTCCTGGATGTAGGACGACATCGTCGAGGTGTTGACCTCGTCGTAGCCGTCACTGGGCGCGAAGTACTGGATCGCCAGCAGCACCGCGAAGGCGGAGAGGACGATCCACAGCCAGGGACCCTTGAATATGCGCTTCACAGGCAACTTTCACCGGTTCGGAGTAGGTGGGGCGACGCTACAGGCCCCGCGGACCCTCATTCTTTCAGGAGGGGTGAAGCGGCGGGTCCTCTTCGCCCTTTCGTCAGGAGTAGACGTGGGGCGCGAGGGTGCCGATGTCGCGCAGGTTGCGGTAGCGCTCGCGGTAGTCCAGGCCGTAGCCGACGACGAACTCGTTGGGGATGTCCCAGCCGACGTACTTCGGCTCGACGGGCATCGAGAGCGCCTCCGGCTTGCGCAGCAGCGTCGCGATCTCGACGCTCGCGGGGTTGCGGCTCGAGAGGTTGTTGACCAGCCAGCTCAGCGTCAGGCCGGTGTCGATGATCTCGTCGACGATCAGCACGTCGCGCCCGCTGATGTCGGTGTCGAGGTCCTTGAGGATCCGCACGACGCCGCTCGACTTGGTGCCCGAGCCGTAGGAGCTGACGGCCATCCAGTCCATCTCGAGGTGGATCGGCATCGCCCGCGCGAGGTCGGCCATCACCATGACCGCGCCGCGCAGCACGCCCACGACCAGCAGGTCGCGACCCTCGTAGTCCTCGGTGATCTGGAGGGCCATCTCCCCCAGTCGCTGCTGGATCTGCGCCTCGGTGAAGAGGATGTTGACCAGGTCGTGCTCCACGTGGGACGAGTCCATGGGCTGCAGCCTAGATGCTGTCAGGGCCCCTCGATCACCAGCAGTCCGTCGCGGCGCCGGGCGCGCAGGTGGCCGGGCAGGTCCACCCACTGCTGGCCGCGCCAGGCGACGAGGAGGCGGTCGACCTCCAGCACGTGGCGGCGGGTCAGCTCGGCCGGGGGTACGCCGGCGGCGAGGGCCGCCGCGTGGACCACCCGGTGGCGCAGCGCGGGTCGTTGGGCAGCGAGGACCTCGACGTCGAGGCCGTCGGGCCGGCGGGCGTCGACGAGGGCCGCCGCGGCCAGGTCGTCGAGCAGGGCGGTGTCCTCGCGCAGCTGGTCGGCCGTGCGGGCGAGCGCCTCGGCGATCCCCGGCCCGAGCTCGTCCTCGAGCACGGGCAGGACCCGGCGGCGTACGCGCACGCGGGTGTAGCCGGGGTCCTCGTTGTGCGGGTCGTCCCACGGCTCGAGGCCCTCGACCCGGCAGGCCGTCACGGTGTCGTCACGGCGTACGGCCAGCAGCGGGCGCGCGAAGACGCCGAAGCCGGGCCGCATCCCCTGCAGCGACCGGCCGCCCGAGCCGCGGGTGAGGCCGAGCAGCACCGTCTCGGCCTGGTCGTCGAGGGTGTGCCCGAGGAGCACGAGGCGCACGGTCAGCCGCTCGGCGACCTCCTGCAGGACGGCGTACCTCGCCTCGCGGGCGGCCGCCTCGGGCCCCAGCCCCGAGGAGGTGTCGACCTGCACCCGGGCGGTGACCGTCTCGTCGACGCCGACCGTCGCGAGCTGGGTCACGACCCGGTCGGCCTGCTCCGCCGAGCCCGGCTGGAGGCCGTGGTCGACGGTGACGCCGAGGACCCGCAGGCCGAGCTTGTGGCCCTCGAACACCGCCGCCGAGGCGAGCGCCAGCGAGTCCGCCCCGCCGCTGCACGCGACGGCCACGGCATCCCCGGGGTCGAGCTGCGACAGTGCGGCGCGGACCGGCACCCGGACCGCGGCGACGGACGGGTGGAGCGTCACAGGACGCGGGTGATCCAGGCGTCGGGGTCGGCGATCTCGGCCTTCGACGGCAGGGTGTCCGGCCCCGTCCAGACGGCGTTGAAGTCGTCCATCCCGACCTTGTCGACGACGTGGCGGACGAAGACGGCGCCGTCGCGGTACTGGGCCATCTTGGCGTCGAGGCCGAGCAGGCGGCGCAGCAGCTTGTCGAGGGTGCCGACGCCCTGGCGACGCTGGTTGAACTTCTTGCGGATCTGGGCGACCGACGGGATCACGGTCGGGCCGACCCCGTCCATCACGACGTCGGCGTGGCCCTCGAGCAGGGACATCACGCCGGTCACCCGGTCCAGGATCTCCTTCTGCTCCGGCGACGAGACGAGGTCGATGATGCTGCCGTCGCCGCTGCGGATCGACTCCGCCGCGCGGCGCAGTCCGTCGACGAGGGCGCTGGGCTCGATCGACCCGGCGACCTGGTTCATCTGGGCGAGCAGGTGCTCGCCCAGCCAGGGGTTCGCGGTGAACTGGACGCGGTGCGTCTCCTCGTGGAGGCACACCCACAGCCGGAAGTCGGACGGGTCGGCGCCGATCTCGCGCTCGGTGTGCACGATGTTGGGCGCCACGAGCAGCAGCCGCCCGCGGGGCGCATGGAACGGGTCGAACTGGCCGAGCACCTTGGTGCCGAGGAAGCCGAGCATCAGGCCGACCTCGGCGCCGGTCACCCGTGAGCCGATCGCGTTGGCGACGGGACCGGGCTGGCCCTTCTTCTCGGTGAGCCGGTCGACGATCGGCGTGAGGATCGTCGCGAAGCCGTCGGCGTTGGCCTGGATCCAGCCGGCGCGGTCGACGACGAGGACGGGCGCGGTGCCGGCCTCGGTGCGCAGACCGGTGAACTCCTGCACCAGCGGCGTCGAACGGTCGGCGCCCGCGCGGAGCTCGGCGACGGCGGCGAGGGCCTCGTCGGCGGACACCACGGGCCCCTGCCCGGCCACCTTGGACCCGACGGTCACCGCGAAGTCCCAGTCGACCATGTTCATGCTCTCGACCCTAGCCAGTGGGTTGTGAGCAGCGGCAGGCCGCGAGGGCGGCCGCGGCACGGTCGAGCGCCTGCTGGGCGTCGAGCTTCTTCGCGTCCGGCGACCTGTCGGCGCCGAAGACGAACGCCATCGGCTCGCCGTCGCGACCGACCGCGATCCCGGCGAGGGCGTGCACGTTGGTGAGGGTCCCGGTCTTGGCGCGCACCAGCCCGCGCGCGACGGGCGGCCCCTCGTCGAACCGGTAGGTCAGCGAGCCGGTGAAGCCCGCGACCGGCAGGCCGCTGATGATGCTGCGCACCTGCTCGCCGCCCGGACCGGCGGCGTGCTGGATCAGGGCGAGCAGCGTGGCGGTCGAGACCCGGTTGCGCCGCGACAGCCCGGATCCGTCGTACACCTCGTCGCCGGTCACGTCGATCCCCAGCCCGCCCAGGGTCTGGAGGACCGCCGCCGCGCCGGCCGCGAACGAGCCCTCCCCCGAGACCGCGAGGCCGACCTGGTGGCCGACGACCTCGGCACCCTCGTTGTCGCTGACGTCGATGATCCGCTCGGCGATCTCGGACAGCGGTGCGCTCTCGGCGGAGGCGAGCACCTCCGTGCCGGGAGGTACGACGACCCGCCGCGGCGCTCCGACGACCTCGAGCCCTGCGCTGGCGAGGGCGGACGCGAGGGCCTGCGCGGCCGCGAGGGAGGGGTCGTCGGAGCGCGACTGCTGGTCGGGCGCGATGCCGCTGTCGACCATCAGCGCGGTGATCGGGCTGACGATGTCGTCGGGGACGTAGTCGCGGCGCCAGGCGGGGTTGTCGGTCGGCCCGGTGAACAGGCTGTCGTCGAAGCCCACCCGCACCCGGCCGCGCCCGCCGAGCGCCTTCGCCGCGGTGAGGGCCAGGGTGGTCACGTCGGCGCGGGCGGGGTAGGTCGACTCCGCCTCGGCGACCGTCAGCGGCTGGCTCGCGAGCAACGGGTCGCCGCCGCCGACCAGCACCACCTCGCGCGGCCGCTCGCCGCGCACGACCGTCGTCGTGAACGTGTGGTCGGGGCCGAGGGTGGCCAGGGCGGCGCCGAGGGTCAGCAGCTTGGTCGTCGAGGCCGGCAGGTAGCGCCCGTCGCCGGTCGTCCACACCGGGGTCCCCGGCGCCAGCGAGCTCACCGCGCCGACCACGTGCCGCCCGAGGTCGGGGTCGGTCAGGTCGGGCGTGACGGCGGCGGCCACCTTCTCGGGAGCGATGTCGGCCGCTCCGACGAGCGGGTCGGCGTCGGTGCGGGCGGGGTCCCACTCCGGCAGGTCGAGGCCGGCGGGCGGGAGGACCGCCTCGGGCTCGGTGACCGGGTCGGCGGCCAGCCACGGGACGTAGCGCGGGCCCCACTCGAACCGGTAGGCACCGACCCCGGCGCCGAGGATGGCGAGCACCAGCACGATCGGCAGCCAGCGGCTCGCGAGGTGGCGTACCTCACCTCGCCCCCCTGAGGACCCTCTCGCTTCGCGCATCGGGGCCATTGTGCGCGACACTGCCCCCAGCAGGACGCGTCGGGCTCACCGCCGGACGCGCGACGATGGCCCGACGACGTGCCGGAGAAGGTGGAGGAAGACGTGCTCGAGTTCGACGTGCTGGTGGAGATCCCCAAGGGTGAGCGCAACAAGTACGAGGTCGACCACGAGAGCGGTCGCCTCCGACTCGACCGGATGCTCTTCACCTCGACGGCCTATCCGGCCGACTACGGCTTCATCGAGAACACCCTCGGCCAGGACGGCGACCCGCTCGACGCGCTCGTGATCCTGCAGGCGCCGACGTTCCCGGGCTGCCTGATCGCCTGCCGTGCCATCGGCATGTTCCGGATGACCGACGAGGCCGGCGGCGACGACAAGGTGCTGTGCGTGCCCGCCCACGACCCGCGCCTGGAGCACCTGCGCGACATCAACCACGTCTCGAAGTACGACCGGCTCGAGATCCAGCACTTCTTCGAGGTCTACAAGGACCTCGAGCCCGGCAAGTCCGTCGAGGGCGCTGACTGGGTCGGCCGGGTCGAGGCCGAGGCCGAGGTGCGGGCCTCGTTCGAGCGCTTCACGACCGAGGGCCACGGCAACGACCTCGACAACATCGCCGACGACGACCTCGGCGAGGACGCCTGAGGCTTCGGCCCCGCTGTAACGCCGGGTTACTGCTTGTTCCACCCCTGCTGCAACACAGTAGGAGTAGCAGTAACCCGGCGTTACAGCGCTGAGGTCAGGCGGCGCGGCCGCGGCCACCCGGTCCGCCGGCTCGAGGGCGTCGGCCAGGATGTCGGTCACCCGCCCCACCGGGCGTACGTCGAGCTCGCTGAGCAGCTCGGCCGGTACGTCGTCGAGGTCGGGGCGGTTGCGCTCCGGCACGTAGACGGTGGTGAGCCCGGCGCGCTGCGCGGCCAGCAGCTTCTGCTTGAGGCCGCCGATCGGCAGCACCCGGCCGGACAGCGACACCTCGCCCGTCATCCCGACCTCCGAGCGCACCGGTCGTCCGGTGAGCAGCGACACGAGCGCCGTGACCATCGTGACGCCGGCTGACGGACCGTCCTTGGGGACGGCGCCGGCCGGGAAGTGCACGTGGATCGACTGCTCGAACGCGCTCGGCTCGATCCCGAGCTCGCCCGCGTGGGCGCGGACCCACGAGAGGGCGATCGACGCCGACTCCTTCATCACGTCGCCGAGCTGTCCGGTGACCGTGAGGCCCGTGCGGTCCCTCGGCCACCGACGTCTCGACGTAGAGGACGTCGCCGCCCAGACCGGTCACCGCGAGACCCGTCGCCACACCGGGCACGTCGGTCCGCTCGTGGCTGTCCGGCGTGAAGCGCGGCCGCCCGACCAGGTCGGCCAGGCCGTCGCGGTCGATGTCGACGCGCTCCGCCTGACCGGTGGCCAGCCGGGTCGCCGCCTTGCGGAAGGCCTTGGCCAGCAGCCGCTCGAGCTGTCGTACGCCGGCCTCGCGGGTGTAGTTCGCGGCGATCTCGGCGAGCGCCTCGTCGGAGACGGTCACCTCGTCCGGCGTCAGGGCCGCCCGCTCCAGCTGGCGGGGAATGAGGAAGTCACGCGCGATGGCGACCTTGTCGTCCTCGGTGTAGCCGTCGATCGTGACGAGCTCCATGCGGTCCAGCAGCGCGGACGGGATCTGCTCGACCACGTTGGCGGTCGCGATGAACAGCACGTCGGACAGGTCGAGGTCGAGCTCGAGGTAGTGGTCGCGGAAGGTGTGGTTCTGCGCGGGGTCGAGCACCTCGAGCAGCGCGGCGGCGGGGTCGCCGCGGTGGTCGGCACCCACCTTGTCGACCTCGTCGAGGAGCACGACGGGGTTCATCGACCCGGCCTCCTTGATGGCGCGGACGATGCGGCCCGGCAGCGCACCGACGTACGTCCGCCGGTGGCCGCGGATCTCCGCCTCGTCGCGGACGCCGCCCAGGGCGACCCGGACGAACGAGCGGCCCAGGCTGCGGGCGACGGACTCGCCCAGCGACGTCTTGCCGACGCCGGGAGGGCCGGCGAGCAGCACCACGGCACCGGACCCGCGACCGCCGATGACCTCGAGGCCGCGCTCGGCGCGGCGGGCGCGCACGGCGAGGTACTCGGTGATCCGGTCCTTGACCTCGTCGAGGCCGTGGTGGTCGGCGTCGAGCACCGCGCGGGCGGCCACGACGTCGTGCGAGTCCTCGGTGCGCACGCTCCACGGCAGCTCGAGGACGGTGTCGAGCCAGGTGCGGATCCAGCCGGCCTCGGGGTTCTGGTCGCTGGAGCGCTCGAGCTTGTCGACCTCGCGCAGGGCGGCCTCGCGGACCGCGTCGGGCAGGTCGGCGGCCTCCACGCGGGCGCGGTAGTCGTCGGACCCGTCGGGCTCGCCCTCCCCCAGCTCCTTGCGGATCGCCGCGAGCTGCTGGCGCAGGAGGAACTCGCGCTGGTTCTTCTCCAGGCCCTCGCGGACGTCCTGGCTGATCTTGTCGTTGACCTCGTCCTCGGCGTCGTAGGACCGGGTCCACTCGACGAGCAGCCGGAGCCGGTCGCCGACGTCGGGGGTCTCGAGGACCTGCCGCTTCTGGTCGTCGGAGAGGTACGGCGCGTAGCCGGACATGTCGGCGAGGGCGTCGGGGTCGTCGAGCTGGCGCACGGTCTCGATGACCTGCCAGGCCTCGCGCCGCTCGAGGATCGAGACGACCAGCGTCCGGTAGTCCTCGGCGAGCGCGCGGAGCTCGTCGGTCACGGGCGTCGCGGGCACGTCCTCGGCCTCCACCCACAGCGCGGCACCGGGGCCGGTCACGCCGGCGCCGATGGCGACGCGGCGCTCGGCCCGGAGGACGGCGGCCGGTCGGCCGCCGGCGAAGCGTCCGACCCGGTCGACGACGGCGACGACGCCGTGCGTGGCGTAGCGGTCCTCGAGGCGCGGGGCGACCAGGACCCGGGCGGGCCCGCCGTCGGGGTCGGTGTCGTGGGCCAGGCGGGCGGCGTCGATCGCCGCACGCGCGTGCTCGTCGAGCTCGATGGGCACGACCATGCCGGGCAGCACGACCGTGTCGTGGAGGAACACCACGGGGAGAGCAACGTTGTGCGTCATGTCCTTGTCAACGCGCGACAACCGGAGACGTGTTCCGGTTGTCGGTTCGCCCACCGCGAACGGCCGGCGTCCGACCGACCCGCGACCCTGAGGTCGACCTCCCGAGACGACCGCGCCGAGCTTGTCGGGGTTGCGGACCAGGTAGAGGCGGGTCACGACGCCGTCCTCCACCAGCATCGTGCCGACACCGTCGCGCCGGCCGCCGAGGACGAACTGGATCGCCGGCGACCCGTTGAGCCAGACCGGCTGCAGCTCGAGCGCGTCGGGAGTGACCGCGGTGAGGAAGCGGAGGACCTTGTCGCGGCCGCGGATCGGGTTGAGCGCGGCCTGCACCTTGCCACCGCCGTCGGTGATCAGCACGACGTCGGGCGCGAGCGCGTCCATCAGCGACTGGAGGTCGCCACCCTCGGCGGCAGCGCGGAACTTCTCGATCACGGCATCGCGGTCGGCCGTGGTCACGGACGTGCGCGGTCGGCGCTCCGCCACGTGCGTGCGGGCGCGGCTGGCGATCTGGCGCACCGCCGGCTCGGACTTCTCGACCGCGTCCGCGATCTCGGCGTACGGCACGTCGAAGACCTCGCGCAGCACGAAGACCGCCCGTTCGGTGGGCGGCAGCGTCTCCAGCACCAGCAGCATGGCGGTCGAGACGCTGTCGGCCAGCGCGACGTCGTCGGCCACGTCGGCGGACGTCAGCAGCGGCTCGGGAAGCCAGGCGCCGACGTAGTCCTCGCGGCGGCGGGCGTTGCCGCGCAGCTTGTTGAGCGCGAGCCGGGTCGTGATCCGGACCAGGTACGCCCGCGGGTCGAGCACGTCGGCGCGGTCGCCGTCGGCCCACCGCAGCCAGACCTCCTGCACGACGTCCTCGGCGTCGGCCGCGGAGCCGAGCATCTCGTAGGCCACCGTGAACAGCAGGCTGCGATGGGTCGAGACGTGGTCCGCGGTCACCCGCTGATCGTCGCAGCCCGGGCGAGCGGCAGCTCGCACACGTCGCTGTAGCCCTGGCTGGCCAGGCCCATCGCCGCGTTGAAGCGTGAGCGCTGGTTCTCGATGGCGACCATCATCGTCAGCTCGACGACCGCGGCGTGGCCGAGCTGCTCGTCGAGCCGCGCCACCATCTCGTCGGTGACGGTGGGCGGGGTCGCGGACGCCGCCTCGGCGTACGCCATCACCTCGCGCTCGAGGTCGGTGAAGACCTCCGACTCCCGCCAGCGCGGCACCTCGCGGACCTTCGACTCGTCGAGGCCCTTGGTGTGCGCCAGGAAGTAGCCGAAGTCCAGGCACCACGAGCAGCCGATCGCGCCGGCGCTCGCCATCTCGGCGTAGGACTTCAGGTGCGGGTCGAGCGCCGACCACTTCGCGACCTTCTGCTCGAAGCCGAAGACCGCCTTGGCGACGGGCAGGTGGTGCCACAGGACGTAGGCGTTGTCGGGGACCTCGCCCCACATGCGCTTCGCGACGCGGGTCATCACCGCGCCGTAGACGCCGTCGAGCCGGGCCTTCGGGATCCGGAAGCTGCTGGGCATGTCGTGTCTCCATCTGATCGGTGTCGGTCTCGTGTCGTACGACATGGAGACACCGGTCAGGTGGGATCTGTGACACTCGGGCCATGCATCTCCGGGCCGTCGCGGCGGCGCTCGCCGTGCTACCGCTCGCGACCGGGTGCGGGGCCGACTTCGCCGCACCGAGGACGGCCGCGGAGTGCTTCGAGGCGGCGCCCGACAGCCAGGGCCACCACTTCGCCGACGGGGTCTCGGGCTGGAACGTCGCGTACTCACAGGACAGCCGCTCCGTCGGCTCGAGCCTGACCGTCTACGTGTGCGCTCCGACGGACTTCCCGGGCACCGTCTCCGTCGACGCGCCGGACGGCGTCGAGGTCGAGCCCGATCCCGTCGAGGTGAGCGGTGACCCGGACGACGTGGGCGAGCTCACGATCACCGTCAACGCGGAGGGACACCAGACCGTCCAGTTCGAGTTCCGCACCGACGGCGCGGGCGGCGGCACCACCGGGGCCACGATCGACAGCGACGGCGACGAGTGGTCGCTGCACCCGCAATGAGAGCTGGGTCCTAGAGGCCGGCGAGGAACGCGTCGACGGCCCGCGCGACCTCGACGTGGATCTCGGCGGTGCGGACCGCGTCGTCGGTGCCCATGCTGTGGTCGGCATCGGCGACCTCGAGCACGTCGCAGCCGTTGTCCCCGAGCTCCTGCGCGATCGACGGGACCCAGAGCTCGTCCCGCAGGCCGCCGACGAGGAGCTGTCGACCGGCGTTGGCGGCGATCGCCTCGGCCAGCGCCGGCTCGACCAGGAGCGGGGTCATCCAGATCGCGTCGAGCCCGCGCTCGGCGGCGTACGACGCGGCGCGGGTGCCGAGCGACTTGCCGACGACCAGCACGTGGTCCGCGTCCTCGGCTGCGTGCGCGGCCTCGACGTGGCGGCGTACCCACTGCTCGGGGTCCTCGTCCTCGGCCCGTCCCGTGGAGTCCCACCAGATCTGCTGGACGGTGAACCCGTGCTGGAGGAGGGCGCGCCGGGCGAGCTCGAGGAGCGGGGCGCTGGGTGAGTACGCCCGACCCGGCGCGACCAGCGCCACGCCGCGGCTCACGCCCGCCGGCTCCCAGCGCGTCGGCAGTCCTCCGAAGGTCACTGCGTGTCCCCCTTCGTGCCCCGGAAGTAGCCGAGCGCTCCGTGGAGCCGGAGGTCCACCGTGTCGCACCCGGCCGCGCGGAGCCAGCGGATCGCGTCGTGGGAGCTGCACATCGGTCCGAGGATCCCGGCGCGGGCGCCGGCCCGGCGCAGCGGCTCGAAGCGCGCGCCGGTGTCGGTGAGGATCGAGCTGCCGGTGATCACGCCGCCGTCCGCGAGGACGCGCACCATCTCGTCGATCGCGGCGCGCGGGTCGGGGAAGCAGTGCAGGCCCGTGAAGGACGTGACGAGGTCGAAGGTGCCGTCGGGGAAGGGCATCCGCCCGACGTCCGTGACGGCCGGTGCCACCTGGTCGGCGACACCGAGGCGCCGGGCCGTGGCGGTCGCGCGACCGAGCATCGTCGGCGAGATGTCGGCGAGGACGACGTGCAGGCCCTGCCCGGGGCGTACGCCGCGCAGCGCGACGCCCGAGCCGGTCGGGACGTCGAGGACCCGCGCACCGGCCGGCAGCGTGCCGAGCTCGGCCGCCGCCTCGTCGATCAACCGCAGGTCGCTCCCCGTGCCGAGCCGCCACGCGGGACGCCCGACCTCGGGGTGCTCGACGAGCCAGGGGTAGACGTAGGACCACAGCGGGTCCTCGCGCCAGCCGCCCAGCCCCGGCAGCCTCACTGCGCGGGACCCGTGTCCGTCCAGGTCAGCAGCTCGGGGCTGCGCAGCATCTCCTCCGGCACGCCGAAGGCGTCGACCAGGTCCACCGCGATCGGGCGGATCTTGCGGCACAGCGACCCGACCTCGCGGCTGATCGCCTTGGAGCGGGCGCTCGAGAGCCGACCGTGCTCCATGAACCAGGCCCGGTCGGCCTCGATCGTGCTGAGCCCGTGCAGGTCGCAGAGCAGGTTGACCGCGACCTTGAGGTCGCCCTCGGGGAGCGAGGCAGCCTTGGCGACGAACGCCTCCAGCACCAGTCGCTCGGCGTGCGCGCGGGCGGCGGCGATCACGTGGTCCTGCACGCGGGAGAAGACGGCGCCGGGGTTCTGGCCCTGGTCGATGCCGCGCTTGAGCCGTCGCGCGACGCCGCCGATCATGTGCTCCTCGCGGAAGCGCAGCATCGCCAGCTGGTAGTTGGGGTCGAGGAGACCGGCCTCCTGGTCCCACGTCTCGCCGCCGGGCAGCAGGTCGCGCACCGACTGGACGAGCTTGTGCACCGCCGTGCGCTCGACGACGGTCTCGACGGCGAGAGCCGCCACGAAGCGCGCCATGCCGAGCTGGTCCATGTCCTCGAACTCGCCGGCGTAGTCGGTGAGCAGGCCCTTGGCGACCAGCTGCAGCAGGACGTGGTTGTCGCCCTCGAAGGTGGTGAAGACGTCGGTGTCGGCCTTGAGCGCGGCGAACCGGTTCTCGCTGATGTAGCCGGCACCACCGCACGCCTCGCGGCACTCCTGGATGGTGCGGGTCGCGTGCCAGGTGCCGAGCGCCTTGGTGGCGGCGGCGCGCGACTCGAGCATCCGGCGGCCGTGCTCGTCGCCGCCCTCCTCCGTCGGGCCGGGGCCGGAGAAGACGTCGTGCAGCTGACCGGCGACGACCTCCTGCGCGAAGTGGAGGGCGTACGTCCTCGCGACGAGCGGCAGCAGGCGGCGCTGGTGCATGCCGTAGTCGAGGAGCACCTGCTCCTCGTCGGGCCCGGTCGCCTCGAACTGGCGGCGGCGCACGGCGTAGCGCGTCGCGATGGTCAGCGCGACCTTGGCGGCGTTGATGCCCGCACCGCCGACGCAGACGCGGCCCTGCACGAGGGTGCCGAGCATCGTGAAGAAGCGCTTGTTGGGGTTGTCGATCGGCGAGAGGTAGCGGCCCTCGGGCGTCACCTCGGCGAACTGGTTGAGCAGCGCGGTGCGCGGCACCCGCACGCCGTCGAACCAGATGCGGCCGTTGTCGACGCCGTTGAGGCCCATCTTGGGGCCGCAGTCCTCGATGCGTACGCCGTCGAGCACCCGCCCGCCCTCGCGGATCGGGACGACGAAGGCGTGCACGCCGTGTCGCTCCCCGTCGACCTCGAGCTGGGCGAACACCGCGGCGACCTCGGCGTGCGCGGCGGCGTTGCCGATGTAGTCCTTGCGGCTCGCGTCGTCGGGGGTCGTGATGACGAACTCCTGCGTCGCGGTGTCGTACGCCGCGACGGTGCCGAGCGCCTGCACGTTGGAGCCGTGGCCGCTCTCGGTCATCGCGAAGCAGCCCATGGTGCGGCCGCTGACGAGGTCGGCGAGGTAGGCGTCGTGGTGGGTCTTCGTGCCGAGCTGGAGGATCGCGCCGCCGAACAGGCCGAACTGCACGCCGACCTTGACCAGCACCGACAGGTCGCCCATGGCGAGGGTCTCGAACGCGGCGATGGACGCGCCGATGTCGCCGCCACCGCCGTACTCCTCGGGGAAGCCCATGCCGGTCTGGCCGGTCTCGGCCATCATCACCACGACGTCCTTGACCCGCTCGCGGAACTCGGCGGTCGTCATCTCCTCCTCGTCGCGGAGGACCTGCGCGTGCTCGGCGAGGTTGTCGCGCACCAGGTCGCGGACCTCGGCGTAGTGGCCGTCGAGGAACCGGCGGAGCGCGGCGACGTCGACGACGGGCTGGCGGTAGCCCTTGTCCGACGCGTGCGTCGACTCGCTGGTCGGGGCTGCGGCCGACTCGGACTTCTCCGGCACGGGCGTCGGCAGCTCGTCGGCGATCGGGGGAACCTGCTCGGTGGCGTTGTCCACTGACATGCCCCCCAAAGTAGCCGTGACGGTAGGTTCGCGGCGATGAACGTGTCCGAGGCCACCCCCCTGGGGGCGATGCCGTACAACTACGCGATCGTCGGCGTGCAGAAGGGCGGCACGTCGACGCTGGCGGTGACGCTCAACCAGCACCCGCTGGTCTGCCAGCCGCCCGACAAGGAGCGCCACTACTTCGACGACGAAGAGGTCGACTGGTCGGCCCCGGACTACGCGCGGGACTACACCGCACCCCGTCGCGCGCCGATGCACCGGCTCGTCGGCGACGCGTCGCCGACCTACCTCTACTGGCCGCACGCGCTCGAGCGGATGCGCGCCTACGACCCGGGGATGCCGCTGATCGCCGTCTTCCGCGACCCGCTCGAGCGGCTCTTCTCGCACTGGGTGATGCTGCGCTCGCGCAACCTCGCCTGGCCGGACTGGCCGGACTTCCTCACCGAGTGGCCGCACGCCTCGCTGCCGGACGCGGTGCCCGACCCCGCCGACGTACGCACCATGCGGTGGCGGCACATGACGGGCCTGGCCCGGGGCTTCTACGGCGAGCAGCTGCAGCGCGGCTTCGAGCTGTTCGGCCGGCAGCAGTGGCTGCTGCTCGAGCTGCGCGCGATGCTGGCGGACTTCCCCGCCGCGGTCGACCGCACCACCGACTTCCTCGAGCTGCCGCGCTTCGAGACCGTGCCGCCGCTGCGCAACTGGCACGCCGGCGCCGAGCAGGTGCCGGGCACCGCGCCCACGGCCGCCGACGTGGCCGGCCTCGCCGAGGTGTACGCCCGCGACCTGGCGCTCTTCGAGGAGCTGTCCGGCATCGACACCTCCGCCTGGCCGACCCGCCTCGTCCTCGACGGTGACCTCGACCCCGGCGAGCTGGCGGCGAGGTTCGCGCGGAAGGTGCGGTGAGGTGGTGCGTCGCCGGCTCTGGAGTCACCTGCTCTGGAGTCACCTGCTCTGGAGTCACCGGATATCCGGTGACCGCCACGGTTGTCAGCCCAGATCTCGGCTGACAAGCGTGAGACTCGGGTGCACAGTCACCCGTCAGGGGCGCGCGAAGAAGTTCGGCGTACGCCAGTAGTACATGGACTCCTGGCCGACGTTCCGGCCGGTGCGCGGGGCGTGGATGATCTGGCCGTCGCCGATGTAGATCGCGACGTGGTAGATCGAGGACGGGCTGCTCGACGAGCCCCAGAAGACCAGGTCGCCGGGAGCCAGCTGGGCGGCGGTGATCTGCGTCGACCGGGTGTACTGCGCGACGGAGTAGTGCGGGAGCGCGACTCCGCCCTGCGCCCAGGCCGCCGCCGTCAGCCCGCTGCAGTCCCACGCGTCGGGGCCGGCGGCGCCGTAGCGGTACGGCTTGCCGATCTGCGAGGCGGCGAACGCGATCGCGGCCGTTGCTCCGCCGCCGGGCGGCGGGGTGGGGGTCGGGACCGGCGTCGGGGTGACCGGGGTGGGGGTGACCGTCGGCGTGGGCGTCGGGGTCGGCGTCGGGGTCGGCGTCGGCGCGAGAGTGGGGGTCGGCGTGGGGGTCGGCGTCGAGGTCGGCGTCGGGGTCTTGGTCGGACTCGACGTCGGCGTCGGCGTGCGGCGTTCTCGTCGGCGAGGGCTTGCTCGTGGGGGTCTGGGTCGCCTGCTGCTGGGCCTGCTGCTGGGCGAGCGCCAACGCTGCCGCCTCGGCCTCCGCCTGCGCCTTTGCCTCGGCCTCCGCCTGGGCCTGCGCGGCGGCAGCCGCAGCCTCGGCCGCGGCCTGCTCGAGCGCGCTCTGGCGCTTCTCCGCGAGTCGGACGCTGATGCCCTGGAGGTGGGCGAGCTCGGCGATCAGCTCGGCCTTGTCGGCGGCGATCGACTCGGCCTGCGTGCCGGCGTCGGCCTGGGCCTGCGCGGCGGCGTCCCGAGCCGCCTCGGCCTCGGCCTCGGCGCTGCTCGCCCGCTCGGCCGCCCGGTCGGCGGCGGTCGCGGTGACGGTCGGCGACGGCCGAGGCCGCGGTGAAGGAGTCGTACTGCTGGTCGAGGACCTGCGAGGTGTTGCCGACCGTGATGGTGCGGTCGATGAGCGCCGCGATGCCCTCCGACTCGACCACGGCGGCGAGGCCCTGGATCTGCGAGGACTCCTCGTAGGACCGCACGACCGTGGCGGCGTACAGCTCGCGCTGCGTCGTGACGTCGTCGCGCGCGGCCTCGGCGGCCCGCTGGGCCTCGGCGGCCTCCTTCCGCGCCTCGTCGGCCCGCCACCGGGCGCCGTTCCAGGCCTCCGCGGCCTGGGCGGCGGTGTCGCCGGCGCTGTCGAGGGCGAGGTTCGCGCGGATCAGGTCGGCCTGCACCGCGGCCACGTCGCGCCCCTTGTCGGCCGCGTCCCTCTCGGCAGCGGCGACGTCGGCCTCGGTGGGCACGGTGTCGTCGTCGGCGAAGGCCGCTCCGTGACCCATGGCCAGCCCGACGACCAGCACCGCGGCCGTGGCCCAGCGCGACGTCGTACGACGTGGCGCGGGAGCGCGGTCCAGCGGTGTGGCGACGGGCACGGGGGTTCCCCTGTCGGGTCTCGGAGTGACCGCGCGACTTCCCCATCGCACGGGCAACTCGAGGCACGCTAGTGAACTTTCGTCACACTGGGAACGGTTTCCTCAACTTTTTCACCTTCGCCCGGCGTGTCGGCTTGCAAACTACACGTCTGTAGTTTCTGAGGCGGCGGCACTGGAGTCACCGGATGTCCGGTGACCGCAACGGTTGTCAGCCCAGATCTCGACGACAAACCGTGGGACTCGACGACGAAGCTCGGCTGCCAGGCGTTGTCCACAGGCGCCGAACCCGCGTGCGTACGCCGCCGCCGTGCGGGCAGGTGAAGGGCATGACCGAACCACAGGTGGATCTCGAGGGTCTCGTACGTCTTCGCCGCGACCTCCTCGCGAGCGGCATGACCGACCCCCAGATCGACCGGCTGGTGCGCGCGAAGGTCCTCAAACGCATCCGGTACGGCGCCTACGTCCCGTACGACGTCTGGCAACAGCTGTCCCCCGAGGACCAGCACCGACTGCTCGCTCGAGCGGTCAGGGCGCGGGCACACAGTGCGGTCGCCCTGACGCACGTGTCCTCACTCATCGAGCGCGGCCTGTCGCTGTGGGGATTCCCGCTCGACGTCGTCCACACGACGCGGACCGGCGGCGACCAACGCGCGGGACGGCGACAGTCCGACTGGGTACCGCATCGCGGCATCCTCGGCGCCGAGGATCGCGAGGAGATCAACGGCGTGGTGGCGAGCACGGCGGCGCGGTCGGCGTTCGAGGTGACCACCCTGGGCGGAGTGGAACGCGGACTGGTGGCGGTCAACCGTCTGCTGCACGCGCAAGCGATGACCATGGACGAGTTCAAGGAGCAGGCCGCCGCCCACCGCGACTGGCCGGGCAGCCTGACCACCAACCTCGTGGCTCACCTCGCCGACGCACGACTCGAGTCCGTCGGGGAGGACCGCTTCAGCTACCTCGTGTTCAAGCAGGGACTGGCGAAGCCCGAGCCGCAGTTCGAGGTCTTCGACGAGATCGGGACGATGGTGGCGCGGTTGGACTTCGCATGGCCGGAGCTCGGGGTGTTCGTCGAGTTCGACGGCAAGGTCAAGTACGAGCGCCATCGGCGCGAGGGCGAGACGCTCGACGAGTTCCTCATGCGGGAGAAGAAGCGCGAGGAGCTGGTCTGCCAGCTCACTGGCTGGTCGTGCATCCGCATCACCTGGGCCGATCTCGCGCGTCCCGAGCTGGTCGCCACGCGCATCCGCAAGGTGATGGCCGCCCGCACGACCACCGTGGCGTGACGACCTGTGCACCCGAGTTCCATGGTTGTCAGCCCAGATCTCGGCTGACAACCATGGCGGTCACCGGATATCCGGTGACTCCAGAGGGGGAAGGCGACGGCTCAGTCGGCGTCGACCGGGACCTGGGACGTCGTCGAGGTCGGATGGGACCCGAGCCCCCGCCGGTCGAACTTCTGCCCGCTGGCGAGCCCGCCGAGCCAGAAGGAGAAGAGGGCGATGACGACGCCCGCGAGGTCGTCGGCGATGTAGTGCCAGCCGAAGTAGAGCGTGGCGACGACGGTGATCGCGAAGTTGGCCCAGAAGACGATGTGGAGGATGCGGTTGCGCAGCGTGTACTGCACCAGCAGCGCGACCAGCAGGGTGATCGCGACGTGCAGGGACGCGAAGCCGGCGACCGACTGCACGGCGCCCTCCGCGCCACGGCGCAGCACGCCGTCGCGGCCGTAGGACAGCGCCTCCATCAGCTGGCTCGACCCGGTGTTGGGCAGGTCGGCGTAGAGGTAGCTGTACTGGAAGCCGGGGCCGAGGGTGGGCAGCGCGTAGTAGGACGCGGTGCCGATGCTCCAGGCCAGGCACTGCGAGGTGGCGAACCAGTAGCCGAAGGTGATGTTGCGCGACCACACCAGCCACGCCGCGAGGGCCAGCGGCACCAGCGGCAGGAACCACAGGTAGATGGTCGAGAGGAAGTGCGACGAGATCCCGGTGCCGAAGATCGTGTGGAGGATCGTCGCCGGCTCGTGGCCGAACATCAGCGCGCGGTCGACGAGGTGCAGCTCCCGGTCGTACTTGTCCTCGCCCATGATGAAGGGGAGGAACGACTTGAGGTTCCGGTAGCAGACGTAGGTGATGTAGAAGGACACGAGCCCGAGCACCACGAGGGTGATCCGCTCGCGGTCCCAGTGGGTGCGGATCCGCTCGCGCGCCAGGTCGGGCATCAGCGCCGGCTTGAACCGCGAGGCCCACAGCGTGCGGGGCAGCAGGTCGAGCAGGAACGCGCCCAGGACGAGCAGCGGCAGCCTCAGCCACGACGGCCCGAGGAAGCCCTCGGGGTCGACCAGCGGCCGGTCGAGGGTGAACGACGCCACCAGCGCCAGCACGCCCATCGTGGCGGCGACGCCGACGAGGAGGGCATAGGCCGGTCGGTACACGGACGTCAGTCTAGGGAGGGGTCAAGAGCCCGCGGCGATCGGAAGGACCGCGAGCCTCGTCACATCGACCCGCAGCGCGACGTCGTCGCCCGGCGAGACCCGGCTGCCGAGCGGGGCGACGGCGTCGACCGTGCCGAGGCCGTCGACGTCCACCACGAGCCGCACCTGCTCGGGCGTGACCCGCGCCTGCTCGACGCGGGCGGACAGCGGTCCCCCGGCGTCGAGGACGAGCGCGGAGCGGCGCAGGGCGACGGCGTACGCCGACCGCAGGCCCGCCGCGGCCAGCACCCGGACGGCCGCGTCGTCGCGCAGCACGCGCGCGTAGCCGAGGAAGAGGGCGGTCTCCTCGTCGACGGGCTCACGCCACACCTCGTCGATCGCGCCGCTCTGCACGACGCGGCCGGACTGCATCACGGCCAGCCGGTCGGCGAGGGCGAAGGCCTCCTCGTGGTCGTGCGTCACCAGCAGGGCCGTCGTCCCGGCCGCGCGGAGGATGGTGCGGAGGTCGCCGGCCAGCCGCTCGCGCAGCGTCGCGTCGAGGGCGGACAGGGGCTCGTCGAGGAGGATCAGCCGCGGCTCGACCGCGAGCGCCCGCGCGAGCGCGACCCGCTGCCGCTCGCCGCCGGAGAGCGTGCCGGGCAACCGGTCGTCGTACCCCTCGAGCCCCACCAGCGCGAGCAGCTCGCGCACCCGCGCGGCGACCCGTGCGGACGGCGTACGTCGCAGGCGGAGCGCGTAGGCGACGTTGCGGGCGACGGTGAGGTGGGCGAAGAGCTGGCCGTCCTGGAACATCAGCGCGAAGCCGCGCCGGTGGGTGGGCGTGCCCGCGAGGTCGGCGCCGTCCCACGAGATGCGGCCGCCCGACAGGGGCTCGAGGCCGGCGACGGCGCGCAGCAGGGTGGACTTCCCGCAGCCGGACGGACCGAGCACGGCGAGCACCTGCCCGGTGGCGAGGTCGAGCGAGACGTCGTCGACCGCGGCGGTGTCGCCGTAGCGGACGGTCACGTCCTCGAGGGACAGCGCCATCAGAACGCTCCCACGCCGGGGACGCGCAGCCGCTCGACGGCGAGCATCACGACCGCCGTGGCGGCGGCGAGGACGACGGACGCGGCGAGGGCCATGCCGTAGTTCATCGCACCGGGGTGGCCGAGGAGCCGGAAGATCACGACCGGCAGGGTCGGGCTGTCGTCGCGCGCGAGGAACGACGTCGCGCCGAACTCCCCCAGCGACGCCGCGAAGGCGAAGCCGCTGGCGGCGAGCATCGGCTTCCACGCCACCGGCAGGTCGACGGTCAGCAGGGTGCGCCAGGGCGACGCCCCCAGCGAGGCGGCCGCCTGGCGCTGCCGGTCGTCGATGCCGCCGAGGACCGGCGTCAGCGTGCGGACGACGAGCGGCAGCGCGACGAGTGCCTGCGCCATCGGCACCAGCAGGGGCGAGTCGCGCAGGTCGAGCGGCGGCTGGTCGAGGGTGATGAGGAAGCCGAAGCCGAGGGTCACCGCGCTGACGCCGAGCGGCAGCATGAAGAAGCCGTCGAGGGTCGAGCGCACGCGGCGCTCGGCGCGGGAGTGCGAGCGCCGGGTGACGATCATCGCGACGAGGACGCCGACCAGGAGCGCCATCCAGGTCGCGTCGACCGCCGTGCGCAGGCTGGTCGTCAGCGCCGACGTCACGGGCGCCAGCAGTGCCTGGTCGTCGCCCGTGCTGGTGAGCGCGCGGTAGTTGCCGAGCCCCCAGCCGCCGCCGACGCGCAGCGACCCGAGGACGAGGGTGAGGATCGGGACGAGCATCGCGGCCAGCACCGCCAGGGTGGCGACGACGACGGGCGCGTCGCTGCGGCGTACGGCCCGCGCGGGCGTCACCGTGCGGTGGGCGGTCGGGTCGGGCACCGCCCGCAGGCGTGCGGCGAGCGCCAGCAGGCCGACCACCACGACGATCTGCAGCACCGACAGCGCGGCCGCCGCCTGCAGGTCGAAGACGGTCGTCGTCAGCAGGTAGATCTCGGTCTCGACCGTCGCGTGCCGCACCCCGCCGAGGGTCAGCACGATGCCGAACGCCGTGGCGCAGAAGAGGAAGACGATGCTCGCGGCACCGACGATCGCCGGGCGCAGCGCGGGCAGCGTCACCGTGCGGAGCACCTGCCACGGCGAGGCGCCGAGGGCGGCAGCCGCCTGCCCGGGCCGCGGGTCGAGCGACTCCCACGCGACGCCGACGGTGCGGACCACGACGGCGACGTTGAAGAAGACCAGGCCGAGGATGATCGCCACCGGCGTCCCGTCGAGGCCCGAGGCCACCGAGCGGCCCGCCCTCACCGAGCAGCTGGCGGAACGCGACCCCGACGACCACCGTCGGCAGCACGAACGGCACGAGCAGTGCCGCCCGCACCGCCGTCCGACCGGGAAGTGCCAGCCGGTGCAGGGCGTACGCCGCCGGCAGGCCGAGGACGACCGACAGCAGCGTCGCGACGCTCGAGCTCCACACGGTGAACCACGCGACCCGGTGCACGCGCGGTCGGGCCAGCACGTCGAGGACCGCGCCCGGCGCGAAGCGGCCGTCGGCCACGAAGCCCTCGGCGACCATCCCGGTCACCGGCAGCACGAAGAGGACGCCGAGCACCAGCACCGGCCCGGCGGCCAGGAGGAGCAGGGCGACGATGCGCCTCATCCGGGGTCCCGCGGCGTTGTCCGGAGGAGCGCAGCGGGGGAGGAGAACGTCGTGGGGTGGTCATCGACACGACGTCGGTCCACTCCGTCAGCCACTGCTCGCGGTTGGCGGCGATCTCGTCGGGCGCGACCTCGAGGGGATCGGAGGGCTGCGGGGCGAACGCGGCCCAGTCGTCCGGCACCGTCGCTCCCGGCACGACCGGGAAGACGTACATCGACTCCGGCAGCGCGCTCTGCACCTCGTCGCTGAGCATCCAGTCGATGAGCGCCTCGGCGCCGTCGGGGTTGTCCGCGCCGGCCAGCACGCCGGCGTACTCCACCTGGCGGAAGCACGTGTCGAGCAGTGCGGCCGTGGTGGTCGCGCCGTCGGCGACGGTGAAGGCGGGCGAGGAGTCGTAGGAGACGACGATCGGGCGGGTGCCGTTCTCCGAGCCGGCGGTGAAGTCGCCGTAGTAGGCGTCCTCCCAGCCGTCGACGACCTTGGCACCGTTGGCCATCAGGTCGGTCCAGTAGTCGGGCCAGTCGTCGCCGTGCTCGGCGATGGTGGCGAGGAGGAACGCCATGCCCGGGCTGCTCGTCGAGGCGCCGGGCGTCACCAGCAGGTCGGCGTACGCCGGGTCGGTGAGGTCGTCGAGCGTCTGCGGCGGCTCGAGGCCCTCCCGGTCGAACCACGCGGTGTCGACGTTGACGCAGACGCTCGCGGAGTCGATCGGGACGAGCCGGTCGCCGCCGTCCGCGAGGGCGTACTCCTCCGGGGGCGTCGTGGACGGGGTGAACGGCGCGAAGGCGCCCTCGTCCAGCGGTCGCGAGGCGAAGGTGTTGTCGATGCCGAAGGCGGCGTCGGCGATGGGGTTGTCGGCGGTCAGGCTGAGCTTGGTGGCGAGCGTGCCTGCGTCGCCGGAGCCCCGCACCTCGAGGGTGTAGCCGGACTCCTCCTCGAAGGCGCGCACCAGCTTCTTGGGCAGGTGGAACGACTCGTGGGTGGCCAGGACGACGGTCCCGCCGGTGGTGCCGCCTCCGTCGGAGGCGGAGGTGGAGGGCTCGGCCGGGTCGCCGCCGATCAGGCTGCAGCTGCTGAGCGTGGCTGAGACGAGGGCGGCAGCGATCGTGGCCGTGAGGGCGCGGACGGGTGCGGGCATCGGGTGGACTCCCTATCGCCGGTGCTAACCGGATCAGGTTCGGAGGGTCTGCGGTCTCGCCCGCACTCTCAGCACGCCTGCGCGTGCTCCCCTGTCTTGTGCCCTCAGCGTAGTCCTACGCTCGTGACATGAGTGGCCCCCGTGTGCTGACCGCGTCGTTCGACGAGCTGCCGGCGCGGACGGCGTACGACGTGTGGCGGCTGCGGCAGCAGGTGTTCGTCGTCGAGCAGGACTGCCCCTATCCCGACCTCGACGGGCGCGACCTCGAACCGGCGACCCGTCACGTCGTCCTGGTGGAGGACGAGGCCGTGGTCGGCACGCTGCGGGTGCTCGACGACGGCGACTGGGCGCGCGTCGGCCGCGTCGTCGTCGCCGCGCCGGCTCGCGGACGAGGTCTCGCGGCCGTCCTGATGGGCGAGGCGATGACGCTGTGCGGCGACCGCGAGGTGCGGCTCGACGCGCAGACCGGGCTCACCGCGTTCTACGAGGGCTACGGCTTCGAGGTGACCGGACCGGAGTTCGACGAGGACGGCATCATGCACGTGCCGATGCGTCGGCCGCGACGACCATGAGCACCGGGCCGAGGACCTCCTCGCGCACCAGCCGCGAGCGGGGTGACAGGCCGCCGACCACGGTCGGGGCGATCCACCAGCCGGGGCGGTCGAGCGCGTGGCCACCGAGCGCGAAGGTGCCACCCTCGGCCTCGGCGAGCGCGAGGTAGCGCAGGACCCGGTCGCGCGCGACGCGCGACCGGAGCGGGCCGCACCGGGTGCCGGGGTCGGTCGGGTCGCCCACCGTCACGGCCGCCATCGCCTCGACCGCGAGTGCGAGCGCCTCGTCGTGCCGGTGGGTCGGGACCAGGACGCTCGTCGGCAGCCGGCACCCCTGCCCGGCGTTGGCGCCGACCTCGGCAACGGCCCACCGGACGACCTCCGCGAGGTCGTCGCCGTCGTCGACCTGGACGGGGCTCGGGCCGCCCACGTCGATGCGCGTCGCCTTGCCGGCGCGGTCCGCCGCGACCAGCACCCGCTCCGCGCTGACCGACGACCCGGTGAAGGACACCGCGTCGATGCGCGGGTCCTGGGTGAGCGCGATGGCGACGTCGACGTCGCGGGACGTGACGACGTTGAGCACCCCGCGAGGAAGGATGTCGAGGGCGATCCGGCCGACCTCGAGGGCCGCGCTCGACGCCTCGGCCGCGGGCTTGAGGACCACCGTCCCACCGGCGACGAGGACACGACCGATCTCCTCGATGGCGACGGCCAGCGGCGACGTGCCCGGGGTGATCACCGCGGTCACCGCGGGCTGCTCGTCCGGCTCCTCGAACCGCAGCTGCGCGATCGCCGCGTCCAGGTGGTCGGCGCGCAGCGACACCGGCACGCCCGTCTCGCTCGCCATCAGCGTGGCCAGGTCGTCGGACCGGTCCTGCAGCGCCTCGAGGAGCTGCCGGAGGGCCTCGCCGCGCAGCGTGCGGTCGGTGCTCCACGGCGTCTCGAGCAGCGCCCGGCGGGCGGCGACGGCGGCCGCGGCCGCGTCCTCCGCGCCGGCGTCCGGCACCTGCCACAAGGTCTCGCCCGTGGCGGGCTCGACGGCCGCGAACGTGCGTCCCTCGACGGTCGCGTGCTCCACGCCGTCGACGGGGAGCACCGCGGCGGACCGCAATCGCTTGCTCATGGGGCGCACTCCATCACGTCGGGGGCGTCGTCTCCATCACCCGGTGGGCTGGCACGTCAGTGACAAGGTGACCAGGTGCCTTCGCTCCCCCGACTCCCCCAGACCCCTGAAATTGGCGATGTGCGCGCCCGGCGGCAGCCCCAGTGTCAGCAGATGGTGCCACCCCCGAACCGGCGCCCGCGCGTGCGCGGCCCCCTCCACCTCCTCGTCGGCCTCCTGCTCGTCGCCTCCGGCTCGCTCCTCGCGTCGCTCGGCGCCGATCCGGCAGGCGCGACCGCACCCGCGATCTCCGACGTACGGATCACCGTGCTCGGCGCGACGACCGCCACCATCGCGTGGAGCACCGACATCGCGGCGGACACCCAGGTGGCCTACGGCCCGACCGCGACGTACGGCACCACGAGCACGCTCAACACGGCCCGGACCACGGCCCACACGGTCACCCTGACGGGGCTCGCCGCCAACCGGACCTATCACTTCCAGGTCCGCAGCAGGGACGCGGCCGGCGACCTCACGGCCTCCGCCGACCGGACGCTCACCACCGCCCTCGGCGCCACCACGGCGGGCACCCTCACGGACTCGTCGGACTCCAACGGCATCAACGTCACCCGGGTCACCACGGGCGAGGGCGGGAAGGTCGTCTCCCTCTCGGCCAACGTCGGCGCGGTCGACGCCTCCGTCGCCCGGCGCAGCTTCCAGATGGCGATCTACGCCGCCAACGGCTCGGTGCCGGGCGCGCTGGTGGCCACCAGCGGCACCGGCACCCTGGTGGCGAACTCGTGGAACACGGTCCCGATCAGCGCGACGCTCGCGCCCGCCACGTCCTACTACCTCGGCTACAACACCAACGGCGCCAGCACCAGCGTCAACAACCTCCGCTACACCAACGGCGGATCCAGCGGCTGGCGGTCGGCCGGGCAGGCGTACGGCACCTGGCCGGCGTCGTTCGGCGGGTTCAGCAGCCAGGGCGTCACCTTCTCGATGAACGCCACCTTCGCCAGCGACGTCACGCCGCCGACCGTGGCGCTGACCGCACCCGCCGCGGGTGACGTCGGCGGCACGGTGACGGTCGCCGCCACTGCCGGCGACGACGCCGGGATCGCCTCCGTGCAGTTCAGGCTCGACGGCACCGACCTCGGCGCCCCCGACACCCAGGCCCCGTTCACCACGTCGTGGGACACCACGGGACTCATCGACGGCCCGCGCCGGCTCACCGCCGTCGCCACCGACACGAGCCGGCCTGACGCACGACGAGCGCGCCGGTCGACGTACGCACCGCCAACCCGGCGACCGTCCGGATCGTGTCGCCCGAGGCCCGGCAGCACCGTCAACGGCACCACCGTCACGGTCCGCTACCGCAAGGCGGGGGCCTGGGTGGCCGGCGACGGCAAGCACGTGCACCTGCGGCTCGACGACCGCGGCACCACGATGGACTTCGACACCGACGGCGACCAGTCGTGGACCTTCACGGGCGTGCCCGGCGGCCCGCACGTCGTCGAGGCCGTGGTCGCCGACGGCAGCCATGCCGAGGTGCCCGGCAGCGGCGGCACGGTCACCTTCACGACGACCGCGCCCGACACGGTGCCGCCGAGCGTGTCGGTCAGCGCGCCCGCGCAGGGGGCCACCGTCTCCGGCACCGTGCAGGTCACCGCGGCGGCCACTGACGACACCGGCGTGGCCGGCGTCCAGCTCCTCCTCGACGGCAACCCGCTGGGCAGCGAGGACACCTCGGCGCCCTACGCCGCGAGCTGGGACACCACGACCGCCACCAACGGGACGCACCGGCTGACCGCGCGCGCCCGCGACTCGGTCAACGCCACGACCTCGGCCGCCGTGGACGTGACGGTGTCCAACACCGACCCGCGCGCGAGCGTCGGGGAGTGGGGGCCGCTCACGACCTGGCCGCTCGTCGCCGTGCACGCGACCCTGCTCAAGTCGGGCGAGGTGCTGATGTGGGACGCGTGGGAGACGCCGACGGCGCGGGCGAAGCTGTGGAACCCGACGACCAACGTGTTCACCGAGGTCCCGGTCGGCGCGGGCCTCTTCTGCGCCGGCCAGGCGACCGACGCCAACGGCAACCTCGTCGTGATGGGCGGCCACGGCGGCGGGCAGGTCGGCATCAAGGACGTCTACTCCTTCGACCCCGACACCCGGGCGTGGACGCGCAAGCCGGACATGCAGTACGCCCGGTGGTACCCGAGCGTGACGCAGCTGCCGGACGGCCGGATGCTGACCCTGAGCGGGATGAAGACGCCGTACGTCTTCGCCGACACCCCGGAGATCTTCGACCCGACCACCAACCGCGTCACCACGGTCCCGATCACCACGCCGCAGATGCACGAGGAGCAGTACCCGCAGACGGCGGTCCTCCCCAGCGGCAAGGTCCTCGCCATCTCGGCCGAGCACGGCTCGATCATGACCTTCGACCCGCGCACCAACGCGTGGGACGACCTCGGCACGACCCAGGTCCCGTTCGGGGCGTGGACGTCGTACGCCCCGGGCAAGTTCCTGGTGACGGGCGGCTCGGCGACGCTCGACAGCTACAACCCGAGCAACCCTGTGCCCTCGGTCCGCAAGGCCAGGACGCTCGACATGACCAGCGGGACCCCCGTGTGGGGCACCGTCCCGGACATGGCCACGGCGCGCTCGTTCCACAACGTGACCATGCTGCCCACCGGCGACGCGATGGTGATCGGTGGGTCGACCGACGTGAACGACTTCAGCCCGAACGGCACCCTCACCGCCGAGCAGTGGAGCCCGGCGACCAACACGTGGAAGCAGCTCGCCTCGCCCGCCCGGCCGCGGATGTACCACTCGGTGTCGATGCTGATGCCCGACGGGCGCGTGCTCTCCGCCGGCGGCGGGCGCCTGGCTCCGTCGCCGGACCAGCTCAACATGCAGATGTACTCACCGGGCTACCTCTTCAAGGGTCCGCGGCCGACGATCACCTCGCTCCCCGGCCAGGCCACGATCGGCTCGACGATGGAGCTGGTGACGCCGCAGGCCGCGGACATCGCGAAGGTCAGCCTGGTCAGCCTCGGGTCGGTCACCCACACCGCCGACTGGAACCAGCGCTTCGTCGACCTGTCCTTCACCCGCAGCGGCAACACCCTCACCGTCGGACGCCCCGGCCAACGCCAACATCGCGCCGGCCAACTACTACATGGTCTTCGCGGTCGACTCCAACGGCGTCCCGTCGATGGCCAAGATCATCCAGCTCCGCGGGACCGCGCCGGTCGGCGACACCACGTCGCCCACCGTCTCCATGACCTCCCCGGCCGGCGGTGCGTCCCTGTCCGGCACCGTCACCCTCACCGCCTCGGCGGACGACAACGTCGGGGTGGCCGGTGTCCGCTTCGAGGTGGACGGCACCGCGGTCGGCACCGAGGACACGACCGCGCCCTGGTCGGTCCCGTGGGCCTCGACGGGCGTCGCCAACGGTGCGCACACCATCCGGGCAGTGGCCCGCGACGCCGCAGGCAACACCGCGACCTCGCCACCGGTGTCGGTGACGGTCACCAACGCCACGACACCGCCGCCCGGCGGCCTCGTCGCCGCCTGGTCCTTCAACGAGGGCGCGGGCACGGCACTCACCGACGGGTCCGGGCGCGGCAACAGCGGCACGGTGGTCGGACCTGTGTGGACCGCTGCCGGGAAGTACGGCGGCGCCCTCACCTTCGACGGCACCAACGACTACGTCACCGTGCCCGACTCGGCCAGCCTCGACCTCGGCCCGTCGATGACGCTCGAGGCGTGGGTCCGGCCCACGGCCAGCTCGGGGTGGCGGACGGTCCTGCTCAAGGAGACGCCGACCTCGCTGGCCTACTCGCTCTACTCCGCCTCCTCGACCAACCGCCCGTCGGCGTGGATCGGCGACGCCTCGTCCATCGGCCCCGCGGCGCTGGCCGCGAGCACCTGGTCGCACGTCGCCGCGACCTACGACGGCAGCAGGCTCCGGCTGTACGTCAACGGGGTGCTGCGCACGGACAGGGCGACGACCGCGCCGGTGGCCGTGTCGACCGGCCCCCTCAAGATCGGCGGCAACGCCGTCTGGGGCGAGTGGTTCGCCGGACAGATCGACGAGGTGCGCGTCTACGACCGCGTGCTGTCCGCCACCGAGATCACCGCCGACATGAACGCGCCGCAGTGATGCGCCGGCTGCTGCTCGTCCTCGTCGCCACGCTGCTCGCCGGCGCGGGCGTCGGTCCCGTCCAGGCCCACGGTGGGTCCTACGACATGAAGTACGTCGACGGCTCCAACGTCCTCCTGCTCACCTTCAACACGCACACGCCGGTCTCCGGGCTCGACATCGAGCACAACCTGCGGCTCTACGACCTGCTCGGCGCGCCGGTCCCCTACGACGAGGTCGCGGTCGAGCTGCACACGCGCGACAAGGACCAGTCCACCACGCTGAGGGGCACCACCCTGCTGAGCGAGGAGACCGCGCCGATGCTGCCGACCAACGAGTCGAAGCTGACGCTCGCCTACCCCGTCGCCGGGGCGTACACCCTCCGGGTCGAGTTCCGCGCCGGCGGCCGGGCCGTCTCCAGCGGCGAGTTCGCCGTCGACGTCGGCCAGGGCACGGCCGGCCCGGGCGGGTTCCCGTGGATCCGGGTCGCGCTGGTGCTGCTGCTCGGCGTGGTCATCGGTACGGCGCTGCCGCGCGGCGCCGTCGGGCCGACCCGTCGACGCAGGGACCGGTCCCGACCCTGAGCCCGATCCCGAGCCGACGGTGCTGCCGGAGCAGCTGCCCGACCGGCTCCGCGACGAGGTCAGGGTGACGGCCGACGTCGGGTGACACCCCTGCTGGCAGGGTGACCAGGTGCCTTCCCTCCCCCCGTTGCCGGACGTCGACGACCGCGACGCCGTGCTCGGCTGGGTCGCCTCGCACCTGGGCCACCTGACCCTCGAGGGACCGGACGGCGTACGCGCCGGCGGGCACCGGGGCGGCCAGGCCGCGGCCGACACGGCGCTCGCCACGCTCGACGTCGCCGGCTACGCGCGCTCGCGCTCGACGGTCCTGCCCGAGCACCGTCGCGGCGCCAGCCGGATGTCGCCCTACATCCGCCACGGGCTCGTCTCGCTCCCGGAGGTGTGGGACGCAGTGGCCGATGCCCCGACGTCCGACCGCAACCGCTACCGCGACGAGCTGATGTGGCAGGAGTACGCCCGCCACGTCTACGCCGGCACGGCGTCCGCCCTCGCCGAGCCCCTGCGCCGCGAGCCCCCGCACCCGCCGGCGCCGCCGGAGTGGGACGAGGAGATGGCCTGCACGTCGTGGCTGCGCGAGGAGCTCGAGGGCAACGGCTGGCTGGTGAACCAGACCCGGATGTGGTGGGCCTCGCACTGGACCGTGCGGCACGGCCGGAGCTGGCGCGACGGCGAGGACGACTTCTTCCGCCACCTCCTCGACGGCTCGCGCGCGGCCAACCGGCTGGGGTGGCAGTGGACGGTGGGCAGCGGCACCGGGAAGGCCTACGGGTTCAGCCGCTGGCAGGTGGAGAAGCGGGCACCGCAGCTGTGCCGCTCGTGCCCCCTCCGCAACGCCTGCCCGATCCAGGGCTGGCCCGACGCGACCCCGGGGCCGCGCACGTCGCCGGACGAGACCGGCACGGCGCCCGGCGGCGGTCCGGAGCACGGCGTACGCACCGGGGAGCCGGAGGCCGTGTGGCTGACCGCCGAGTCGCTGGGCGACACCGACCCCGCGCTGGCGGCGCACCCCGACCTGCCGGTGGTCTTCGTCCTCGACGAGCCGCTGCTGCGCACGCTGAGGCTGTCGGGCAAGCGGCTGGTGTTCCTCGTCGAGTGCCTGGCCGACCTCGCCGGCCGCCGCGAGGTCGACGTACGCCTCGGCTCGCCGGTGGAGGAGCTCGCGGGCACGCCGGTGGCCGTCACCTTCGCGCCGGTGCCGGGCTTCGTACGACGCTCGGCCGCCGTCGACGTCGCGCACCTGCTGCCCTGGCCGTGGCTGGTGCGTCCGGCCGGGCAGCGGCTGACGTCCTACAGCGCGTGGCGCAAGGGCGCGCGTCGGTAGCCCGCCCTCTAGCCTCGGACGCATGCACGACGACCTCGGAGCCGACGTCCCCCTCACCGGGCCCGCGCAGCGGGTCGTCTCCCTCGTCCCGTCGCTGACCGAGGCGATCGCCGCCTCGGCGCCCGACGTCCTCGTCGGCGCGACCGACTGGTGCACGCATCCCGCGGACCTGTCCGTCACCCGCGTCCGCGGCACCAAGAACCCCGACCTGGCAGCGATCCGCGCCCTCTCCCCCGACCTCGTGGTCGTCAACCAGGAGGAGAACCGCGAGCTCGACGTACGCCGCCTGCGCGACGCCGGCGTCGCCGTGTGGGTCACCCGGATCGAGACCGTCGAGGAGTCGCTCGCGTCGATGTCGCGGCTGTTCTCCTCGGCGCTCGGGCTCGATGATCCCCCGTGGCTGACCAGGGCGCGGTCGCTGTGGTCGACGCCCGCTCCTCCCCGGCTCCGGGTCGCCGTCCCGATCTGGCGCGACCCGTGGATGGTGGTCGGGTCCCCGACCTACACCGACGACCTGCTCGCCCGGGCCGGGCTGGTCAACGTGCTCGCCGACCCCTCCGCCGACCCCTCCGCCGGGCGCTATCCGACGGTGACACCGGCGGAGATCGACGACGCCGGTGCGGACGTCGTGCTGCTGCCGGACGAGCCCTACGTCTTCACCGCGTCCGACGGACCCGAGGCGCTGCGGACGCCGACGCGGCTGGTGTCGGGGCGGCTGCTGACCTGGTACGGCCCGGCGATGGTCGAGGCGCACGAGATGCTGACTAGCCTCCACGCATGACCCGGGACCCGATCGGCGAGGCCCACCGCCAGTGGGTGGCGCACGGCTGGCCGGACGCCGCCGACGGGATGGCGATGGTGACCTCGGTGGTGCGCGCGCAGCAGCTGCTGATGGAGCGGATCGACGCCGTGCTGCGCCCCCGCGGCCTGACGTTCGCGCGCTACGAGGTGCTGCGGCTGCTGTCCTTCGCCCGCGAGGCGGCGATGCCGATGTCGCGCCTCGGCTCGCTGCTGCAGGTGCACCCGACCAGCGTGACGAGCGCCGTCGACCGGCTGGTGGCGCAGGGGTACGTCGAGCGGGTCCGCGGCGACGCCGACCGCCGCGTCGTACGGGCCGTGCTCACCGACGCCGGCCGCGAGGCGGTCGAGGAGGCGACGGCGGCCCTCAACGGGGAGGTCTTCGAGGCCCCCGGCCTGCCCGAGGGCGACGTACGCGAGCTGACGGACCGGCTGACCGCGCTGCGGGCCGGGCTGGGCGACGCCGACTGACCTGTGCACCCCAGTTCCATGGTTGTCGGCCTGGATCTGGGCTGACAACCGTTGCGGTCACCGGATATCCGGTGACTCCAGCCGCCGCCAGCAGGTGACTCGCGAGTAATACTTGGAAGTCCTAGTATCTCTTCATGGCCGACCTGCACACGCCGACGAACCCCATCCGCCTCGTGACCTCGTCCGCGCTCTTCGACGGCCACGACGCGTCGATCAACATCATGCGGCGGATCTTCATGAGCCAGGGCTGCGAGGTCATCCACCTCGGGCACAACCGCTCCGTGCAGGAGGTCGTCGACGCGGCGCTCGAGGAGGACGTGCAGGGCGTCGCCGTGTCGTCCTACCAGGGCGGCCACGTGGAGTACTTCGAGTACCTCGTGGAGTCCCTGCGCGCGCAGGGCGCCGGCCACGTCAAGGTCGTCGGCGGTGGCGGCGGCGTGATCGTGCCGTCCGAGATCACCCGGCTGCGCGAGTCCGGCGTCACCATCTTCTCCCCCGAGGACGGCCAGAAGATGGGCCTCGTCGGCATGATCAACTCCGTCGTCGCCGACTGCGACGTCGACCTGTGGGCCGACGGCTCGGTCACCGTCGAGCAGGTCCTGACCGGCGACCGGTTCGCCGTCGCCCGTGCGATCACCGGCGCCGAGGGCGGCCGGCTCGACGAGGCGATGCTCGCCGAGATCCGTGCCGCGGCCACGCGCCGGGTCGTGCCCGTGCTGGGCATCACCGGCACCGGTGGCTCGGGCAAGTCGTCGCTGACCGACGAGGTCGTACGCCGCTTCCGCACCGACCAGCAGGACAAGCTGCGCATCGCCGTGATCGCCGTCGACCCGACCCGGCGCAAGGGCGGCGGCGCCCTGCTCGGCGACCGGATCCGCGCCAACTCGCTCGACGGCGACCGGGTCTTCTTCCGCTCGCTCGCGACGCGCGGCGCCCACGAGGTGCCCGAGCACCTCGCCGACGTGATCGACGTGCTCAAGGCCGCCGGCAACGACCTCGTGATCATCGAGACGCCCGGCATCGGCCAGGGCGACGCGGGCATCGTGCCGCTCGTCGACCACTCGCTCTACGTCATGACGCCGGAGTTCGGCGCCGCCTCGCAGCTCGAGAAGATCGACATGCTCGACTTCGCCGACACCGTCGCGATCAACAAGTTCGAGCGCCGCGGCGCCAAGGACGCGCTGCGCGACGTCGGCCGCCAGCTGGTCCGCAACCGCGAGGCCTTCGGCAAGCAGCCGCACGACATGCCCGTCTTCGGCACCAGCGCCGCGACGTTCAACGACGACGGCGTCACCGCGCTCTACCAGCACCTGCGCGCCGAGCTCGCCGACGCCGGGCTGCAGGTCACCGACGGCACGCTGCCGCACGTCGACGTACGCCACTCCTCCGGCATCCGGCAGGTCGTGCCGGCCGACCGCGTGCGCTACCTCTCCGAGATCACCGAGACCGTCCGCGGCTACCACGCGCGCACGACCGAGCTGGCCGAGGCCGCGCGCAACCTCCAGCGGGTGCAGTACGTCGCCGACGCACTGGGCGACGGCGAAGCGGGCGGCGTGCCCGAGCTGCTCGAGGCCGCGCGCAAGGCGGTGCCGCACGACATCGCCGACCAGATCGAGCGCTGGCCCGCGGTCGTCGAGGCCTACTCCGGCGACGAGCAGACGGTGAAGGTCCGCGACCGCGAGATCACCACCAGGCTGACCCGGGAGTCGCTCAGCGGCAACAAGATCCCGCGGGTCTCGCTGCCCCGCTTCGCCGACCACGGCGAGCTGGTCCGCTTCTGGCGCAACGAGAACCTGCCGGGCTACTACCCCTTCACCGCCGGCGTCTTCCCGTTCAAGCGCGACAACGAGGACCCGGCGCGGATGTTCGCCGGCGAGGGCGACCCGGCGCGCACCAACCGCCGCTTCAAGATCCTCTCGGAGGGCAACGACGCGACCCGCCTGTCGACGGCGTTCGACTCGGTCACGCTCTACGGCCGCGACCCCGACCCGCGTCCCGACGTCTACGGCAAGGTCGGCACGTCCGGCGTCTCCGTCGCCACGCTCGACGACATGAAGGAGCTCTTCGACGGCTTCGACCTGGTCGCCCCGACGACGTCGGTGTCGCTGACCATCAACGGTCCCGCGCCCACGGTGCTGGCGTTCTTCCTCAACACCGCGATCGACCAGCAGGTCGACGCGTTCCGCGAGCGGGAGGGGCGTGACCCGTCGGCCGAGGAGCACGCGCAGCTGTCGGCGTACGCACTGGCCAACGTCCGCGGCACGGTGCAGGCCGACATCCTCAAGGAGGACCAGGGCCAGAACACCGCGCTCTTCTCCACGGAGTTCTGCCTGCGGATGATGGCCGACATCCAGGAGTGGTTCATCGAGCAGCAGGTGCGCAACTTCTACTCGGTGTCGATCTCCGGCTACCACATCGCCGAGGCCGGGGCGAACCCCATCAGCCAGCTCGCCTTCACCCTCGCCAACGGCTTCACCTACGTCGAGGCCTACCTCGCGCGCGGCATGCACATCGACGACTTCGCGCCCAACCTGTCGTTCTTCTTCTCCAACGGCATGGACCCCGAGTACAGCGTGATCGGCCGCGTCGCCCGCCGCATCTGGGCGGTCACGATGAAGGAGAAGTACGGCGCCTCGGAGCGCTCGCAGAAGCTGAAGTACCACGTCCAGACGAGCGGCCGGTCGCTGCACGCGCAGGAGATGGACTTCAACGACATCCGCACCACGCTGCAGGCCCTGATCGCGATCTACGACAACGCGAACAGCCTCCACACCAACGCGTACGACGAAGCGGTGACGACGCCGACCGAGGACTCCGTACGCCGGGCGCTGGCGATCCAGCTGATCATCAACCGCGAGTGGGGCCTGGCGATGAACGAGAACCCGCTCCAGGGCTCGTTCGTCATCGACGACCTCACCGACCTCGTCGAGGCGGCGGTGCTGGCGGAGTTCGACTCGATCAACGAGCGCGGCGGCGTGCTCGGCGCGATGGAGACGGGCTACCAGCGCGGGCGGATCCAGGACGAGTCGATGCTCTACGAGCACCGCAAGCACGACGGCTCGCTGCCGATCATCGGCGTCAACACCTTCGTCAAGGAGTCGGCCGCCGACGCGCAGCCCAAGGAGATCGAGCTCGCCCGCGCGACCGATGCCGAGAAGGAGTCGCAGCTCTCCCGCGTGCGCGCCTTCCAGGCCGCGCACGGCGCCGAGGCGCAGCAGGCGCTCGCCCGGCTCAAGGACGCCGCGATCGCGGGCGACAACGTCTTCGCCGTGCTGATGGACGCCGCCCGCGTCTGCTCGCTGCAGCAGGTGACCGAGGCGTTCTTCGAGGTGGGCGGGCAGTACCGCCGCAACGTCTGAGGTCCCTCAGGCCGACGCGAGCTCCTGCACCGGCGCCGCGGGCGCCGCCTCGAGGACGGCCAGCAGCGGGCACTGTCGGCACCGCTCCTGACACGATGGCAGCGTCCGACAGCGCCGCCGGCAGGTCGAACCTGAAGACCGATCCGGGTCCCGGCTCCGCAGGCAGGCACTCGATGGTGCCGCCGTGGCGTTGCACGATCGCGTGGCAGATGGCCAGCCCCATGCCGGTGCCGCGGCGCCCGGCACTCGTCGCGTCCCCCCGGTGCAGGCGACGGAAGATCAGGGCCCTGTCGCTCTCGTCGACGCCCATGCCGTTGTCCTCCACGTCGACGACGACGCGCGACCCGTGGCGCTCGGCGGAGATGCGGACGACGGCCGGCACCCCGGGCGGGCGTACTTCACGGCGTTCCCGACGAGGTTGGCGAAGAGCTGGCGCACGGCCACCTCGTCGGCGTGCACGAGCGGCAGCGGCTCCTCCGGCAGCACGAGCACGTCCTCGGGACGCAGGAGGGCAGTGGACTGGCGCAGGGCCCCGTCCGCCACCGTCAGCCGGACGTCCGTCGGCACCAGGTCACCGGCCTCGGCCACCGCGTGGGCCAGCAGGTCGTCGATGAGCCCGGCCATCTGCACCGACGACTGCTCGGCGCGCCGGATCGAGTTCGCCGCGTCGCTCTCGGGGTCGAGGTCGAGGGCGGCCACGTCGAGCCAGGCCCTGATCGCCGTCAGCGGGCCCCGGAGGTCGTGCGCCGCCGTCGAGGCGAAGCCCACCAGCGGACGCATCCCGTTGCGGTGCTCCGTGACCTCGCTGAGCACCAGCAGCACCCCCGCACCGGCCTGGTCGCCGGACTGGTTGTCCAGCCGGGTCCGCGACACGGCCACCACGAGGTCGTCGCCCGGAGCGACCGGGAGCTGGACGTCGCCCACGCCGAGCTCGGCGCGCACGGCACCCGTGTGCGATGCGTCGGGCTCGAGCACCAGCTCCACCAGCCGTGCCAGCGCTTCCTCGTCCGGGGCTCCCGGCAGCACCCGGTGGGCCAGGCGGCGGCTGGCGCCGTTGCTGCGATCGATGCGTCCCTGCCGATCGAGGACGATGAGCCCCTCGTCCATGCTCTCGGTCATCTCGGCGAGCAGCTCGGCGTGCTCGGCGGCCGTGGCGCGGGCGCGCGCCATCCGACCCACCAGCTCGTCGATCCGGTCGCCCAGGGTGCCGACGGCCAGCCCGGTCAGCAGCACCGAGACCAGGAAGAGCTGGGCGACGAGCGTCACCTGCATCGGGTTGCCGTGGAGGCTGCGCGAGGGACCGAGGTCGGCCAGCGTCAGCAGGATCCCGCCCACGCCGAGAGCGACGGCGTGGAGGGACGCGACGAACGTCGAGAAGCGAGCGGCCGACCACACGCACAGTGGCATCACGAGGAAGACGATCGGCAGCGGCTGCACGAACACGAACGCCACGACGAGCACGGACACCGCGTACAGGGTCGCGAGCTCGCGACGGCTCCCACCGCGGGTCCGCGGGGCGACCTCCTGCGTGTACCACTCCCACGCGAGGTGGCCGACACACCCGACAGCGACGAGGCCGGTGAACTGCCGGCCGAACCATCCCTGGAGCGCCCACGTGCTCCAGACGTCCACCCCGGCCAGCCACACGCCGACGCTGCCGACGGCGGCGCCCACGACGCTGCCCACCGCTGCGGCGGCGCAGGTCCACGCCACGGATCGCGGCGAGCGGAAGCTCGCGGTCCCTCCGGCGCCGAGGAGGGTCGGGCACCAGCGGCGCACCAGCGCCACCGCGACCCAGGTCTGCAGCACCATCGAGAGGGCCCCGAGGACGACCAGGGGTGCGGGCGCGCCCGTGACCGTGGTGACCGCGGCGTGGATCAACCCCAGGGGGACCAGCACACGCGCTGTGCGCCCGGACCCGTCCGCGAGCAGCCACAGCATCGCGACGCCTGCTCCGGCCACACGAGGCTGGTGGCCTGACCCTCGTGGACCGTCAGGCGCGCCAGCACCGCGAGGACGGCGTACGAAACGGCGAAGCCCAGCGCCAGGCGGCCACGAGACTGATACACGCGATGAACGCTAGTTCCTCACGAGGCCACGCGAAGCCAACATCGAGGAATTGCCCTCACCCGTGCCGACGACCCGCGGGTCGCACCACCGATCAGAGGTTGATCTGGATGTCCGCGCCCTTGCGGAGGTCCTTCAGCAGCCCCTGGGCGACCTTGCCGACCTGCTCGGTCCTGGCCTGCTCGGCGATCTGGTCGCGGACCTGGGCGAAGGGCGGGATCTCCTGGCCCTGCTGGCCGGCGGCCTGCTGCTTGGCCTCCGCGTAGATGGAGCGGAGCTCCTTCTCGCTCGGCGTGGTGCTGCCGTCCTCGTCCTCGACGAGCCCCTCGACGAGCAGCTGCATCTCGACCTGGTTGCGGGCCTGGTCCTCGGTCATGCCGTTCTTCTCGATCGCCTCGAGCAGCTCGTCGGCGGAGGCGAGCTGGCTCTGCTTCGCGATGTTCTCGAGCTCGGCGTCGACCTGGTCGTCGCTGACCTCGATGCCGCGCGACTCGGCCTCCTGCGTGAGGAGCTCGGTCGACACGAGGTCGTCGGCGGTCTGCTTCTTGATCTGCTCCTCGTCGGGAGCCTGGCCGCTCGTCTGGGCCTGCGCGGCCGCCTGCTGGTAGGCCGCCTGGAAGAGCGGGACGAACTCGTCCTTGGTGACCTCCTCGCCGTTGACCTCGGCGACGACGTCGGGGATGCCCGAGACGTCCGGGCCGTCGGTCGAGGCGGCGCCGGGGTCGGCGCTCGCGCTGGGCGTCTCGCTCGCGGAGGCGTCCTTGTCGGCCGACGCGTCGTCGGACGACCCTCCGCAGGCGGAGAGCACGAGGAGGCTGGCGGCGGCCACGAGGCCGAGGGCAGTACGGGTGCGCATGAGGTGATTCATCGCCCTCGACGGTACGCACCCAACCTGAGCGCCGTTCTCAGGGTCCCTCCGGGAGGCTTTGCACCCGAGTTCCATGGTTGGTGGCCCAGATCTGGGCTGCTAACCATGGCGGTCACCGGATATCCGGTGACTCCAGAGGGGGCCGGGGCCAGGCCGTCACAGGTGGTCGGGGACCACCAGGGCGTCGGGGTCCTGCCGGACGGGGAGCTGGGCGAGGGCCGTACGCACCAGCGTGAGGCGGGCGGCGACCGCCACCTTGCGACGCATCCGCCCGACGCCGCTCTCGCCCATCGTCTCCTCGACCGCGGTCGCGATCTGCGCGTCGGTGAACGTCGGGCGCGTGCCGGCCTCGACCTCGACGTCGGGCAGCGCGAGCAGGACCGGGAGCACCTGGCCACCGACGGCCTCGAGGAGGTGGTAGCGCTCGACCCTGCTCATCGCCTCCCACTTCTCCTCGCCCTTGCCCGCGCCGCGACGGCCGATCCGCGCGCCGGCCACGGTCTTCGCGGCGGAGGTGACGGCGACGGTCAGCTCGTGCTCGGTGAAGCGCATGGCGCCAGCATGCCCGATCCGTGAGATCCGGCTCACACTCGCGTGACGATCCGCGTGCTGCACACGACCAACCCTCGACACCAACCACCGAGGGAAGGAGCCCGTCATGGGTATCGCAGACAAGGCCAAGAACACCGCGCAGGACCTCGCCGGCAAGGCGAAGGAGGTCGCGGGTGACGTCACCAACAACGACAAGCTCAAGGCCGAGGGCAAGAAGGACCAGGCGGCCGCCGACGTGAAGCAGGCCGGCGAGAACGTCAAGGACGCCTTCAAGAAGTAGTCAGCACGACCCTGATGCAGTCGGGCGCCGCGCCTCGGGGCGCGGCGCCGCTGCGTCCGGACCCCGCACACCCAGGAGGAACCCCGTGGCAGAGCGCCCTGTTCGGCCTCCCGCTCGCCAGGCGCAGGCTGGCCGAGCGAGGATCGTCCTCGTCGCGGAGCAGCGGAACCACCGCCTGACCGCTGGTGAGGAGATCCACATGCGCCTGCCCGACCTGCTCCCCGAGGACCTCGATGCCGAGCAGCGGGCGTTGTACGACGCGATCGTCGGCGGCCCGAGGGGGACCGGACCCCAGCACTTCCCGCTCACCACGCCGGACGGTGCGCTCACCGGTCCCTTCGCCGTGATGATCCACGGTCCCGCACTGGGCCGGGCGCTGCAGGAGCTGGGCAGCGCCGTCCGCTACACGACCGGGCTCACCGACCGCGTCCGCGAGATCGCGATCCTCACCGTCGCAGCGGCCACCGACAGCGACTTCGAGCGCTTCGCCCACGAGCGGGTCGGCCGCGCCGTCGGCATCACCGACGACGAGCTCGCCGCGATCGCGGACGGCTCGTTCGCACCGGACGACGGCGTCGAGCGGGCGGCGTACGACCTCTGCCGGCGCCTGCTCGCCGGCAGCGCGCGGCTCACCGACGACGAGTACGCCGACCTCGTCGCCGTGCTCGGCACGACGACGATCACCGAGCTGACGGTGCTCGTCGGCTACTACCGCACCCTGGCCGACCTGCTGGCGGTCTACGAGGTGGGCGTACCCGACCAGTGACTCAGTAGTGCGCGGTCATCACGTGCTTGATGCGCGTGTAGTCGTCGAAGCCGTAGCCCGAGAGGTCCTTGCCGTAGCCCGAGTGGCCGAAGCCGCCGTGCGGCATCTCCGACACGAACGGGATGTGGGTGTTGACCCACACGCACCCGAAGTCGAGCTCGCGGGTGAGCCGGTCGGCGGTGCCGTGGTCGCGCGTCCAGACGCTGGCCGCCAGGCCGTAGGGGACGTCGTTGGCCATCCGCACGGCGTCGGCCTCGTCGTCGTAGGCCTGCACGGTCAGCACGGGGCCGAAGACCTCCTCCTGCACGATGCGGTCGTCCTGGCGCACCCCGGTCACGACGGTCGGTGCGAAGAAGTAGCCGGTGTCGCCGTGCCGCGTGCCGCCGGTGCGCACGGTCGCGTGCGCCGGCAGGTCGGCGAGGAACGCCTCGACCTTGGCGAGGTGGGCCGCGTTGTTGAGCGGGCCGTAGTCGGCCTCGGCGTCGGACGGCGGCCCGGGGCGGGTGCCCTCGGCCTCGGCGACGAGCAGGTCGACGAGCTCGTCGTGGATGCTGCTGTGGACGATGACGCGGGTCGCGGCCGTGCAGTCCTGGCCGGAGTTGAAGTAGGCCGCTGCGGCGATCAGCCCGGCCGCGCGGGGCAGGTCGGTGTCGGGCGTGACGACGACCGGGGCCTTGCCGCCGAGCTCGAGGTGGGCGCGCTTGAGGTTCTTCGCGGCCGACGAGGCGACCTCCATGCCGGCGCGGACGGACCCGGTGATCGCGACCAGCCCGGGCGTCGGGTGCTCGACGAGCAGCCGGCCGGTCGTCGCGTCGCCGTTGACGACGTTGAGGACGCCGGGCGGCAGGATCGCGCCGGCGATCTCGGCCAGCAGGACCGTCGAGCGCGGCGTGGTGTCGCTGGGCTTGAGCACGATCGTGTTGCCGGCGGCGAGCGCGGGCGCGATCTTCCAGATCGCCATCGCGAAGGGGTAGTTCCACGGCGTCACCTGGCCGACGACGCCGATCGGCTCGCGCCGGATGCTGGAGGTGTGGCCCTCGAGGTACTCCCCCGCGGACTTCCCCTCGAGCAGCCGGGCGGCGCCGGCGAAGAACCTGAGCTGGTCGACGCCCTGGTCGACCTCCTCGCTCGCGATGTAGCGCACCGGCTGGCCGGTGTCGCGCGCCTGCACCTCGGCGATCTCGTCGCGCCGCTCGGCGACCGCGGTGGCGAGGTCGAGGAGGTACGCCTGCCGGCGACCCGGCGTCAGCCGCTTCCACGACTCCGACGCGCGGAGTGCGGCGGCGTACGCCCGGTCGACCTCCTCGGGCGTCGAGACGGGCGACCGGCCGTCGACCTCGCCGGTGGTCGGGTCGACCAGCTCGATGAAGTCGGTGGCGGCCGACTCGACCAGCTCGCCGTCGATGAAGTTGCGGATGGTCTCACTCATGGCGGCAGCCTCTCAGGCGACGTAGATCTTGCGGAGGGTCTCCCGGACGACCCAGGTGGTGTGCTCGCCGGCACGCAGCCGTACGACGCTGCCCGGCGCGAGGTCGACCGCCTCGCCGTCGTCGAAGGTGACGGTGGCCGAGCCGGACAGCACGACGAACACCTCGTCGACCTCGACGTCGGTGGCCGTGCCGGGGCTCATCTCCCACACGCCGACCTCGACGCCGGCGACCGCGGCGAGCGCACGGGAGCCCGCCTCGGGCGCCCCGTCGAGGACGGTGCCCGGGTCGAGGGGCGTGGTGGGCACGTCGGCGTCGACGTCGAGCACACGGAACATGGCGTCATCGTCCCCCGGCGTGCGGCACGAGGGCCCGACGATCTGTCGGCAGTTGTCGCCCGAGCCGGACGATCCGGCGGACGGGCGCGGGACATGTCAGGCTCTTCCTGAACATGTCAGGCCGTGCACGGGCCGACAAGTTCAGTGATCCCCGGCCGACCGGGGATCACTGGACAGGTCGTCCGCGAGGAGGGCCACGTGCAGCGAGACGCGGACGTCGGGGTCGTCGAGGTCGGCGTCGAGGATCTGCTCGATCCGCGCCAGCCGGTCGTAGAACGCGGCGCGGGAGAGGTGGAGGCTGGCGGCCGCCTCGGTCTTGCTGGCCGGGTGCGTGACCAGCGCGCGCAGGGCGGCGAGGAGGTCGGTGCGGGCGCCCTCGGCGCGGTCGTGGCCCTTGAGCGCGGCGAGCTCGCGGTCGGCGAAGAGCCGCAGCCGGTCGTCCTCGCCGAGCAGCGCCAGCAGCCCGCGCAGGTGGAGGTCGGCGAGCCGGTGCACGTCGGGGTCGGTGTCGCGGCGCACCTGCGGCGCGGCGTCGGCGACCTGGCCCGCCTCGGTCACGGAGCGCGAGATCGCCGACCGCTCGGCCACCACCCGCCCCGCCGCCAGGACGACGTCGTGGTGGGCGAGGACGCGGGCCGCGAGCCGGTCGACGAGGTCGTCGGCGTCCGCCGCGGGTGCCGCCGAGACCAGCACCCGCAGGTCGCGCTCGACCTCGCACACCAGCACCGGCAGCCGCAGCCCGTGGGCGGCGCGGACGACCGTGGCCGCGACCTCGTCGAGGTCGGCGGGCGACGCCGACCCGATCCGGGGCCGCACGACGACCCCGGCGAAGGAGCGCCGCCGCACGGCGAACCCCGCCAGCTCGCAGCGACGGAGCACGTCGTCGGAGTCGGGGTCGTCGGTCAGGCCGGTGAGCAGCTCGAGGTGCGTACGCCTCATGAGGGTGCCGCGGTCGCGGTCGTGCAGCCGGTGCAGGGCGAGCGCCGCCGCGGCGCGCTCGGCGACGGCGACCAGGCGCTGCGACGGCGGCTGCGGCGACCCGATCACGAGCCGTCCCCACACCTGGTCCGACGTGCCGAGCCGGGTGACCAGCCAGCCGTTGGCGGCGTCCCACCCCGTGCGGGCCGCGACCTCCACGCGACGTGACCGGGCCGGCCAGCCGTCGAGGAAGCCGCCGGCCTCGTCGGGGCCGGCGAAGTAGTCGAGCGGTCGGTGCTGGGCGTTCTCCACGACCACCGGTCCCGCCGCCATCCGCTGGACGGCCTGCAGGATCTCGACCGGGCCGGCCTGGCCGAAGGACAGCTCGGTGAAGGTCTCGTGGACGCGCTGCGCCTCGCGCAGCTCGGTGAGCTGGCGGTCCACGACGCGCTCGCCGACCTCCTGGGCCAGCGCGGCGAACCGCGTCTCCTGGCCGAGGACGACGAGCGGGAGGCCGTGCCGCTCGCAGGCGTCGACCAGCGGCGCGGGCAGCTCGCCCGCCCACCGCCGGCCGAGCTCCACCACGACCCCGACGGCACCGGAGTCGACGAGCTCGTCGACGAAGGCCGTCAGCGCGGCAGCGTCGTCGTCGGCGGGCAGGCCCGTCCCCATGGTGAGCAGGAGGTCACCGGCGCGGAGCAGCGCGCCTGCGTCGAGGCGCTCGGTGGCGTGCACCCAGCGGATCGGCCGGTCGAGCCCGGCCCGGCCGGCCACGACCTCGGGCACGGCGCGACGGAACGTCGGCAGGCCCAGCGCCTCCTCGAGCGTCACGCCCGGCGTCACCTCGGTCACGTACGGCAGCCTACGCGCGCGCAGGGCGACGGAATGTCCGAGCGAGGCGCGGGAATCCTACGATCCGACACCCGCGGCACGAGGCTCGTCCGCGGAGGATGGACGCCATGAGCTCCCCCGAGACGACTGACATCGTGCACTGGGTCGACGGCGCCGCGCTGGCGGGCGACCCCGGCGGCTGGGCCGACGTGACCAACCCCGCCACCGGCCAGGTCACCGGCCGCGTCGCACTGGCCAGCGAGGCCGACGCCGCGCACGTCATCGCCGCGGCGAAGAAGGCGTCCCACGGGTGGGCCACCACCTCGCTCGCCCGGCGTACGCAGGTGATGTTCGCCTTCCGCGAGCTGCTCAACAGCCGCAAGGACGAGCTCGCCGCGATCATCACCGCGGAGCACGGCAAGGTGCACTCCGACGCCATCGGCGAGATCTCGCGCGGCCTCGAGGTCGTCGAGTTCGCGTGCGGCATCTCCCACCTGCTCAAGGGCGGCCACAGCGAGGAGGCATCGACCGGTGTCGACGTGCACTCCAAGCGCGTGCCGCTCGGCGTGGTCGGGATCATCAGCCCGTTCAACTTCCCCGCGATGGTCCCGATGTGGTTCTTCCCCATCGCCATCGCCGCCGGCAACACCGTCGTGCTCAAGCCGAGCGAGAAGGACCCGAGCGCGGCCAACTGGCTCGCCGCCCTCTGGACGGAGGCCGGTCTCCCCGACGGCGTCTTCAACGTGCTGCACGGCGACAAGACCGCGGTCGACGCGCTGCTGACCAGCCCCGACGTGCAGTCGATCAGCTTCGTCGGCTCGACCCCGATCGCGGAGTACGTCTACGAGACCGCGAGCCGCCACGGCAAGCGCGTCCAGGCCCTCGGCGGCGCGAAGAACCACATGGTCGTCCTGCCCGACGCCGACCTCGACCTCGCCGCCGACTCGGCCGTCAACGCCGGCTACGGCAGCGCGGGCGAGCGCTGCATGGCGATCAGCGTGCTCGTGGCGGTCGACCCGATCGGCGACGAGCTCGTCGCCCGGATCGCCGACCGCACCCGCACCCTGCTCATCGGCGACGGCGGGCGGTCGGCGACCGGCGCGGACAAGGAGGCGGACATGGGTCCGCTCGTCACGAAGGCCCACCGCGACAAGGTCAGCTCCTACATCGACTCCGGCGAGGCGGCCGGCGCGAAGGTCGTCGTCGACGGCCGCGACGTCCGGGCACGAGGCGCCGAGCAGGGCTTCTGGCTCGGCCCGACGCTCTTCGACGACGTCACCCCCGACATGGACATCTACCGCGAGGAGATCTTCGGCCCCGTCCTGTCGGTCGTCCGCGTGCGGTCCTACGAGGAGGCGGTGGCCCTGGTCAACGCCAACGAGTACGGCAACGGCACCGCGGTCTTCACCAACGACGGCGGCGCCGCCCGCCGCTTCGAGGCCGACGTCACCGTCGGCATGATCGGCGTCAACGTGCCCGTCCCGGTGCCGGTCGCCTACTACTCCTTCGGCGGCTGGAAGCGCTCGCTCTTCGGCGACACCCACGCCCACGGCACCGAGGGCGTCCACTTCTTCACCCGCGGCAAGGTCGTCACCACCCGGTGGATCGACCCCGCCAACCGCCCCGAGGGCGGCCTCGAGCTGGGATTCCCGCGCAATGACTGAGCTGATGAACAAGAGCGACCTGAGCACGACGTACGACGCCCAGCGGGCCTACGAGCTCGACCGCGCGCACGTCTTCCACTCCTGGTCCGCCCAGGCCGAGATCACGCCGATGGTGGTGACCCGCGCCGAGGGCAGCCACGTCTGGGACGCGCACGACAAGCGCTACCTCGACTTCAGCTCCCAGCTGGTCTTCACCAACCTCGGGCACCAGCACCCGCGCATCGTCGCCGCGATCCAGGAGCAGGCCGCGCACCTCTGCACGATCGCGCCGGCCGTCGCCAACGGGGCTCGCTCCGAGGCCGCCCGGCTGATCGCGAGCCACACCCCCGGCGACCTCGACCACGTCTTCTTCACCAACGGCGGCGCGGACGCCAACGAGCACGCCGTACGCATGGCGCGGCTGCACACCGGGCGGCACAAGGTGCTCACGACCTACCGCAGCTATCACGGCGGCACCCACCTCGCGGTCAACATGACCGGCGACCCGCGCCGTTGGGCGAGCGACCACGGCTCGACCGGCACGGTCCACTTCTTCGGTCCGTTCCTCTACCGCAGCGCCTTCCACGCCACCACCGAGGCCGAGGAGTGCCAGCGCGCGCTCGAGCACCTCGAGCAGGTCGTCGCCCTCGAGGGTCCGGTCGACCGTCGCCGCGATCGTCCTCGAGGCGATCCCCGGCACGGCCGGGATCATGGTCCCGCCGCCGGGCTACCTCGCCGGCGTCCGCGAGATCTGCGACCGCCACGGCATCGTGCTGGTCGCCGACGAGGTGATGTCGGGCTTCGGCCGGGCCGGTCGGTGGTTCGCCGTCGAGCACGGCCAGATCACCCCCGACCTGATCACCTTCGCCAAGGGCGTCAACTCCGGCTACGTCCCGCTCGGCGGCGTCGCGATCAGCGACGAGATCTACTCCACCTTCGCCCACCGGACCTACCCCGGCGGCCTCACCTACTCCGGCCACCCGCTGGCCTGCGCCGCGGCGGTCGCCACGATCCGCACGATGGAGGACGAGGACGTCGTCGGCCGCGCCGCGCGCCTGGGCGAGGACGTCCTCGGCCCCGGCCTGCGGGCGCTGGCGGAGAAGCACGAGCGGATCGGCGAGGTCCGCGGCACCGGCGCCTTCTGGGCGATCGAGCTGGTCAGCGACCGCGCCACCCGCGAGCCGCTCGCGCCCTACGGCGGGTCGAGCCCGGAGGTGGGCGCGATCGTCAAGGGCTGCCAGGAGCGCGGGATGCTGCCCTTCGTCAACTACAACCGGATCCACGTCGTGCCGCCGCTCACGACCACCGACGACGAGGCGCGCGAGGGGCTCGCGATCCTGGACGCCGCCCTCGATGCGACGGCCTGAGCGCACCGCCTACGAGCGCCACGCTCCCGACCCCCGCGTCGTGGAGCGGGCGCTCGCCGGCAGTGAGCAGTCGGTCTTCTGGCTCGACGACGTCGACGCGACGTCGTACGACGAGCTGCACCGCGTCGACGCGCGCCGACCTGACGATCGTCGGCGGGGGCTACCTCGGGCTGTGGGCCGCGGTGCACGCCAAGCGCCGCGACCCGGGCCGTCGTGTCGTGCTCCTCGAGGCGAGGACCGTCGGGTGGGCGGCCTCGGGCCGCAACGGCGGCTTCTGCGAGGCGACGCTCACGCACGGGGAGGACAACGGTCGCAGCCGCTGGCCCGACGAGCACGACGTGCTGGCCCGCCTCGGCCACGACAACCTCGCCGGCTTCGAGGCCGACGTCCGCGACCTCGGCATCGCCTGCGAGTGGGAGCGCACCGGCACCCTCTCGGTCGCCGTCGAGGAGCACCAGGTCGAGTGGCTGCGCGGGGAGCCGGGCTTCCTGGGCCGCGACGAGGTGCGCGCCGAGATCGACAGTCCGCTCTTCCTCGCCGGATCGATCCGGCCCGACGAGACGGCCCTCGTGCACCCGGCCAGGCTGGCGCTGGAGCTCGCCCGGGTCGCCGCGGACCTCGGTGTCGAGGTCCACGAGCACTCCGCCGCGACCGCGCTCCGGCGTACGACAGCAGGCATGGAGGTGCACACCGACCGCGCCGTCGTCACCTCGGCGCACGTCGTGCTCGCGACCAACGTGTTCCCGTCGCTGCTGCGCCGCAACCGGCTGATGACGGTGCCGGTCTACGACTACGTCCTGATGACCGAGCCGCTCACCGGCGAGCAGCTCGCGTCGATCGGCTGGTCGGGCCGCCAGGGCCTGGCCGACCTGGCCAACCAGTTCCACTACTCCCGGCTCACCGCGGACAACCGGATCCTGTGGGGCGGGTACGACGCCGTCTACCCCGCCGGCGGCCGGGTGGCGGCGCGCCACGAGGACCGGCCGGAGAGCCACGCGCGCCTGGCCTCGCACTTCCTCGCGGTGTTCCCGCAGCTCGAGGACGTCCGCTTCACGCACCGCTGGGCGGGAGCGATCGACACCTGCACGCAGTTCACGGCGTTCTACGGGCTCAGCCACGAGGACCGCGTCGCCCACGCGGCCGGCTTCACCGGGCTCGGCGTGGGCGCGACGCGCTTCGCGGCCGAGGTCCTGCTCGACCTGCTGTCGGGTGAGGAGACGGAGCGGACGTCGCTGCGGATGGTGCGCGAGCGACCGCTGCCGTTCCCGCCCGAACCCCTCGCGTCGGTCGGGATCAACCTCACGCGCTGGTCGCTCGACCGGGCCGACCACCGTCGAGGGCAGCGCAACGTGTTCCTGCGCGCCCTCGACGCGGCCGGCCTCGGCTTCGACAGCTGACGCGTCAGGCGGCGGGGTTGTACCCCGTCAGGTCGGCACGCAGGGCGGACAGGATGCGCGTGAGGACACGCGAGACCTGCGCCTGCGTCAACCCGACCGCCTCGGCGATCTCCTGCTGGGTGGCCTCGTCGACGAAGCGCATCCGCAGGATGCGCTGGTCCCGCGCCGGGAGCGTGGCCACGAGGGGCTCCAGGACGATGCGCGCCTCGGCCGCGGCGACCGAGCGGTCCTCGAAGCCGAGCAGGTCGCCGAGCGACGACGACCCGTCGCCGACCGGCCCGTCGAGCGAGGTGGGCGTGAAGCACCCGTCGGCCGTGAGCGCCTCGATGACCTCGTCGATGTCGACGCCCGAGGTGGGCGGCGACCTCGGTCGGTCGCGGCGAGCGGCCGAGCCGGCACTCCAGGTCCTCCTGGGCCCGGGAGATGCGCGACTGGAGGTCCTGCACGCGCCGCGGCGGACGGACCATCCACCCCGCGTCACGGAAGTGGCGGCGCAGCTCGCCACGGATGGTCGGGACGGCGTACGACAGGAAGTCGTGGCCGGCGTCGGGATCGAAGCGCTGGGCGGCCTTGGTCAGGCCGAGCAGCGCGACCTGCTCGAGGTCGTCGAGGTCGATGCCTCGGTTGCGGTAGCGGCTGGCCATCGAACGGGCGACACCGACGTTGGTCTCGATGAGGTCGTCGATGAGGTGGGACCCGACGGTGTCGGACTCCACCAGGCGCAGGTCGGCGACGATGATGTCCGTGCGCCGTGCGCGCTCCTTCCCGTCGGCCGGACGGCTGCTGACGGAGAGGACGGAAAGCGGGGTGTGCTCGGGGAGGATTGCAGTGGAGACCACGGCTTCGCTCCTAACATGCAGTAGGTGCGTCCACCGTGGTCTCCAGCAAACGACCTCTCGAGACTCACACGGTCCAGACCACCGCGCCAGCCGCAAAGCGAAAGGGTCACCACCCTCAGGGGGTGGTGCTCCGCGACAGCGTGTCGCCGGGGTTCTCGTCGTACTGCTCGCGGTAGTAGGCCGCGAACCGGCCGGGGTTGAAGAAGCCGTTCATGGCGGCTGCGTCGCTCACCGAGCCGGCCGAGCCGTCACGCAGGGCCCGGCGGGCCAGGTCGAGCCGCACGCGCCGCAGGTAGTCCTGCGGGGTGCAGCCGAGGTGCTTGCGGAAGGCGTACTGCAGGGCCCGCGGGGACACGTTGCACTCGCGGGCGAGCTCACCGGGCGTGAGGTCCTCGGACGCGTGGTCCTCGATGATCCGGGCCGCGCGGCGGACGGTCGACGGCGAGTCGTCGGGGTCGTCGCCGCTGCCACCGGGCAGCGAGGCGTCGACGACGACGTTGTTGGCGAAGGTGTGGAGGAGGGTGTGGCCGAGGAGCCGGGCAGCCGCGTGCTCCTGCTCCGCGGTCGCGTCACGGGGCAGCATCGCCCCCACCTGGTCGACCGTCGCCCGCCACCGTGCTCCCGCCGCCGGCGAGCGCGGGACGTAGGAGGTGAAGATGAGGCGCCGACGGGGATCCCTGGGTTCGGCGTCCGCCACTGCTGCGAGCAGGGCGTCCCAGGACAGCGACGTGGTGCGCAGCTGGGGGTGGTCGGCCGATCCTGCGAACGGCATGTCCCACCCCGCCGAGAGGACCGAGTCGCCGTCGCGCGCCACGTCGGTGACGCCGTCGCGGACGTAGGTGCACGTCCCGCTGAGGACGTCGACGACCACCAGCATCGGCATCGGGTCGGAGTCGAAGGAGTACGTCGCGTCGATCCGGATGTGGTCGACGACGACGTCGCCGTGGTCGACCCGGTCGTGCCGCACCGTCCCGAGCGGACCCGTCAGCCGGAGCTGGGTGCCGTAGGCCGCGTCCAGCCACCCGCGGGCCTCGTCACCCGAGCCCTCGAAGCCGAACGGCTCGGCGGAGCGTCGACGAGCGGAGCGCGAGGGCGACACGACACTCCTGGCGGTGAAGAGCAGCGACGACCCGGTGGCTGGAGTCGACGTCGATCCTATGCGTCCACGAGGGTCTGCGCACCTCGCTCGGCAGTGTCAGTGCCCCCTTGTAGAGTGAGCACGGCTTTCACCGATCTCCGCCCTGTGTCCGCGGACTGACGTCATTGAAAGGTGACCGATGTCTGGGACCCCTCCCACCTCCGACGATTCCCTCCGTCCGGGCGACGAGCTGCGCGACGAGATCACGCACCTCCACGAGGCCGTGCGCTCGCAGCGTGCGATCGGCATGGCGGTCGGGCTGTTGTCGGCGACCTACGGCTGCAGCACCGAGCAGGCGTGGCGGACGATGCTCCGCGTCTCGCAGGACAGCAACACCAAGGTCCGCACCGTGGCGCGCGTGCTGGTCGCCGTCCACGACGGCACGGCCACGCCCGAGGACCACGACGTCCTCCGGACCTTCGAGGCCCAGCTCCCGGCGCCCGGCCGGATCACGGGGCCGTCCACGTAGCATCGCGGTCATGAACATCGACGCTGCCGCGCTCGCCGAGAGCCTCCGGGCGTTGGCCACGACCGGGCAGGGGCACGACGGCATCGTGGGTGCGCTCGAGCAGGTGCTCGACGCGTGCGTGGACCTCTTCGGCGTCGACGGCGCCGGCATCCTGTCGGCCGACGAGCAGGACGTGCTCCGCTTCGTCGCGGCCAGCGACGGTCCCGGCCGGTTGCTCGAGCAGACCGAGGCCGAGGCCGGGCAGGGACCGTGCACCGAGGCCTTCGTCAGTGGCGCGGTGATCACCTCGACCGACGTCACGGCGGAGCACGACCGCTGGCCCGTCCTCGCCAGCGCCATGGCAGGGCAACCCGTACGCGCGGTGCTGGGCACGCCCGTGCGCATCGGTGGCGTGACGGTGGGGACGCTCGACGTCTACCGCGAGAGCCCGCACGAGTGGGACGACAGCGAGGTCGCCGCACTCGCCCGCTACGCCGAGGTGATCGCGACGACCATGACCGCGGCCGTGCAGGCCCACACGGCCGGCGAGCTGGCGCGCCAGCTGCAGTACGCCCTCGACTACCGCGTCGTGATCGAGCGCGCGGTCGGCTACCTGATGGCCAAGGAAGAGCTCGACCCCGTCGAGGCGTTCAACGCGCTGCGCACCGCGGCGCGGAGCCGCCGCACCAAGATCGGCGAGGTCGCCGAGCACGTGCTCGGCACCGGCGGGCTGCCCGCCTGACGATCAGTCCTCGGCCGGCTCGTGCTCGTGCGGGATCGCCCGGGTCTCGACGATCTGGGCGGCCACCTCGCGCAGCTTGACGTTGGTGGTCGACGACAGCCGGCGCAGCAGCTCGAAGCTCTGGTGCTGGTCGATGTCGTAGCGCTCCATCGCGATGCCCTGCGCCATCCCGATCACGTGGCGCGAGCTCACCGCGGTCTGCAGGGTGGTCGCCCGGCGCGCGGACGACAGCGCGGTCGTCGCGTGGACGGCGTACACCAGTGCGAGGTCGACGACGTCCCGGTCGGCGAACCCGCCCGGCACGTCGCTGTAGAGGTTGAGCGCCCCGAGCGGTTCGTCGCGCTCGGTCACCGCGACGGCCAGCAGCGACGCGACGCCGAGCGCCGCTGCGCGCGGCCCCCACCGCGGCCAGCGCGGGTCCGCGCCCACGTCGCCGCTGCGCAGCCAGCCACCCGTGTCAGCGATCTCGACGCACGGCCCCTCCCCCAGGTCGTACTGCAGCGCGTCGGCCTCCTCGGCGGTCCGGTCGCTGCTCGCCAGCGTCAGGTGCACGCCGCGTGACGTGCGGACCGTCAGGCTGACGTGGACGGCCTCGGGGACGAGCTCGCGCATCCGGGTGACGATCGCGCGCGAGGTGACGGCCTCGTCGGGCTCCTGCTGCAGCTCGGCAGCCAGCGCCGCGAACACGGCGGAGGAGTCGTGGGACGACAAGGAAGATCCTCGGAGGAGAGCTCCTACGACCCGTGTTCTGGAGTCGGCGAGAATGTAGCCGACGGGCACCGGACCAGTGAAACGCGGCGCGCTCCGTGGACCGCATGACGGTGTGACCACCGGGGTACCTTCGCGCCATGCAGGAGCCCACCGCATGAGCCGCACCAGCCGTCCGATCTCTGCCACCCCGTCGGAGGTGTGGTCCGTCCTCGCGGACGGCTGGATGTATCCCCTGTTCGTGGTGGGTGCCGCGCGGATGCGCGAGGTCGATGACACGTGGCCCGCCGTCGGCGCGCGGCTCCACCACAGCGTCGGCACCTGGCCGCTCCTGATCAACGACACCACCGAGGTCCTCGAGGTCGAGGAGGAGGAGCGGCTGCTGCTGCTCGCCCGCGGCTGGCCGGCCGGCCAGGCCCACGTCGAGATCACGCTGGAGCCCCGCGGCACCGACACCGTGGTGACGATGGTGGAGCAGGCGACCGCCGGGCCCGGCGCGCTGATCCCGAAGGCGGTCCAGGACCCGCAGCTCCACGTCCGCAACGTGGAGGCGCTGCGCCGGCTGGCGTTCGTGGTGGAGGGCCGGGCCAAGGAGGGGCGCCTCAGGTGACGGCTGCGGCTGCTCGGACGTACGACGCGGTCGTCATCGGTGCCGGGCCCAACGGCCTGGTCGCGGCCAACATGCTCGCCGACGCGGGCTGGGACGTGCTCGTCCTGGAGGCGCAGCCCACGCCCGGCGGTGCCGTGCGCAGCGACCGCGAGGTGCACCCCGACTTCGTGCACGACACGTTCAGCGCGTTCTACCCGCTGGCGGTCGCGTCGCACGCGATGACAGCCCTCCGCCTCGAGGACCACGGGCTGCAGTGGGAGCACGCACCCGCCGTGCTCGGGCACCCGTTCGGCGACGGCCAGTGGGCGCTGCTGCACCGCGACCGCGAGCTCACCGCCTCCGGCCTCGAGGCCCTCCACGCCGGCGACGGCGAGGCCTGGCTGGACCTGTGCCGCACCTGGGACCGGATCGGCGGCCCGCTCGTCGACGCCCTCACCTCGCCCTTCCCGCCGGTGCGCGCCGGTGCGCGGCTGCTCCCGGGTCTCGCGCGGGCCGGTGGGCTCGACACCGTCCGCCGCCTGGCGACGCCCGTCGCGTCGCTCGGCCGCGAGCTCTTCGGCGGACCCGCCGGTGGGCTGCTGCTCGCCGGCAACGCCGGTCACGCGGACTTCCCCCTCGCGTCGCCGGGCTCGGGGGTCTTCGGCGTGCTGATGACGATGCTCGGCCAGACCGTCGGCTTCCCCGTGCCGCGCGGCGGCGCCCAGTCCCTGACCGACGCGCTCGTCACCCGGTTCACCAGCCTGGGCGGGCGGGTCGAGTGCGACGCGCCCGTCACCCGCGTGGTCGTGCGCGACGGTGCCGTCGCGGGCGTCGTCACCCGGGACGGCGAGGCGTACGACGCCCGCGTGGTGGTCGCCGACGTCGCTGCCCCGCACCTCTTCGGCGGGCTCGTCGGCGAGGACGACCTCCCGCCGCGCGTGGTGCGCGGCATGCGGGACTTCGAGCTGGACCCGGGCACCGTCAAGGTCGACTGGGCGCTGACGGGTCCGGTCCCGTGGGCCGGGAGCCCGGCCGCGAACCCCGGCACCGTGCACATCGCGGACTCGGTCGAGGAGATGACGCAGACGTTGTCGCAGGTGGCGTCCGGCACGGTGCCCGACCGGCCGTTCCTGCTCACCGGGCAGATGACCACGAGCGACCCCGTCGCGCTCCCCCGCCGGCACCGAGTCGTTCTGGGCCTACACGCACGTGCCCCAGCCGTCGGCCACCCGCGGCGACGCCGGTGGCGAGATCAGCGGCCGGTGGGACCACGACGACCTGGAGCGGTTCGCCGACCGGATGCAGGCCAGGCTCGAGGCCCGCGCGCCCGGCTTCGGCTCGCTGGTCGCTGCCCGTCGGGTGCTCGGACCCCACGAGCTCGAGGCCCGCAACGCCAACCTCATCGGCGGCGCCGTCAACGGCGGCACCTCCCAGCTCCACCAGGAGCTGGTCTTCCGCCCGGTGCCCGCGATGCGCGGACGCGCCGCGACGGGCGTGCCCGGGCTCTTCCTCGGCTCGGCGGCCGCCCACCCGGGCGGAGGCGTCCACGGCGCCGCGGGAGCCAACGCGGCCCGCGCCGCGCTGTGGCACCACCGGCTGCGCGCCCTGCCCGGACGGCGTACGCGATGACCGACCAGATCGCCTTCGGGCCCCTGTCGATCGCGTACGACAGCCGGGTCCTGGAGCCGCGCCCGTGGACGACCGCGCAGTCGGAGTGGGCAGCCGAGATCGCCGCCCGCGCACCCGGCGGCACGATCCTCGAGCTCTGCGCCGGCGCAGGGCACATCGGGCTGCTGGCCGCAGCGACCTCGGGCCGTCGGCTGCTGTGCGTCGACGCGAACCCCGTCGCCTGTGACTACACCCGCGCCAACGCGCTCGCGGCCGGGATCGCGGAGCGCGTCGAGGTGCGCGAGGGCCGGCTGGAGACCGCGCTGCGTCGACGACGAGCTGTTCCCCGTGGTCATCGCCGACCCGCCGTGGGTGCCCCGTGACCGGACCGGCCAGTTCCCCCGCGACCCGCTCTCGGCGATCGACGGCGGCGACGACGGGCTCCACGTCGCGCGGGCGTGCCTGGCCGTCATCGCCGACCACCTCACTCCGGGCGGCTCGGCCGTGCTGCAGCTCGGCACGACCGACCAGGCGGACGCGCTCGGCCGCGAGCCGGCGCTCACCTCGGGCCGGCTCGTGCAGGTCGAGGTGCGCCAGCACGAGCGCGGCGTGCTGGTGCGGCTCGACCGACCCCTCTAGATCCGGAGCTGCTCAGCGCCGCGGGATGAGCTTGTGCGTCCCGTCGCAGAAGGGCAGCCGACCGGACTTGTCGCAGCGGCAGATCGCCACCACCGGACGGTGGACGCGGGTGGACCTTCCCGGCCTCGTCGCGCACGGAGGCGGCGCCCCGCAGCAGCATCGGGCCGTGGGGCACGACGACGACGTCGGGGTGGTCGAACTCGTCCTCCGGTGCGCGCCCGGTCACGCGGCGTCCCAGGACGCCGAGCAGGGCCGTGGCGAAGCGCGCCTCGAGGTCGAGGCAGGTGAACGCACCGAAGAGGATCTCGGCGGCCTGGTCGGGCTCGTCCTCGGCCAGGGTGCCGCAGATGTCACGCGCGGCGAGCTGCTCGTGGATCGCGTCCGCCTCGACGTGCTCGTCGTAGTAGGCCGTCATCGCCCCGCCGAGCCCGAGCCGGTCGAGGCCCTGGGACATCTTGCGCGAGGGCAGGCTGCTGGTCATCTCGAAGGCCGCGAGGTGACCCATGGCCGCGCCCCGCAGCCGCCGGTTCAGGCCGAACAGGCTCATCACGTTGTTCATCTCGAGCGTCTGCGGGCAGCGCGTCGTCGACGTAGGCGCCGTACTCGGGACGCAGGCCCACGTCCGCCATGCCGCGCGCGAAGAGGTGGGAGTGCATCCGGTTGGGGTCGCCGTCGCCGTACTCGTCGTACTGCAGCTCCACGAGGGCCGCCTTGGCCCGGGTGGGCAGGCGCGGGATCACCCACGTCGAGGCGTCGGCCTCCTTGAGCTGGTAGACCGAGCGCTGCCGCAGCAGCTCGAGGACCTCGTCGAGGCTCGCGTGCCGGCGCACGTGGTCGGCGAGCGACGGGCCGTCGTCCGCGGCGACGAGCGCCTCCAGGGCAGCCGGGACGTCGGCAGCCGGGACGTCCGCGACCTCCGGACCCGCACCGCGCCAGCGACGGCGCAGGCGCTGCTCGAGCGCCTGCTCCAGCTCGCGCCGGACCCCGAGCAGGGTCGGCTGCCACTCGGCGTCGTCGGCAGCGTCCTCGAACCCGCGGTAGGCCGTCTCGTGGAGGGTCCAGAGCGCCACGCACTCGTCGTCCCACTCGTCCGTGGACGGGGCGTGCCCGCCCTCGACGGGAGTGGCGAGCCGCGCGACGACCCACTCGCTGAGCGGGCCGCGCGGCTTGGGCATCCTCACGGGGTGAACACCACCTTCACCATGCCGTCCTCCTTGTCGCGGAACTTGCGGTAGGCCTCGGGGGCGTCCTCGAGGGGCAGGTGGTGGGTGGCGAACGAGTCGACGCCGAGGACGTCCTCGTCCTGCTGGAGCAGGTCGAGGATGTCGTCGCTCCAGCGACGCACGTTGGCCTGGCCCATCCGGATCTGCACCTGCTTGTCGAACAGCTGGAACATCGGCAGCGGGTCGGTCGGGGCGCCGTAGACGCCGGAGATGCTGATGGTGCCGCCCCGGCGCACGGAGTCGATGGCGCTCATCAGCGCCGCGAGCCGGTCGGAGCCGGCGTTGAGCATCATCTTCTCCTGCACCTTCTTGGGCAGGAGCGCGAGCGCCTTCTGCGCCGTCTCCGCGACCGGCGACCCGTGGGCCTCCATGCCGACCGCGTCGATGACGGCGTCGGCACCGCGGCCGTCGGTCATCTCGCGGATCGCGTCGCCGACCCCGTCGACCTCGCCGTGGTCGATCGTCCGGCCGCCGCGGCCCTGGACGCGGGCCAGTCGCTCGGCCACGTTGTCCACCACGATCACGTCGAGACCGCGGTGCAGGGCGATGCGCGCCGCCATGTCGCCGATCGGGCCGGCGCCGATCACGGCCAGCGTGCCGCCGTCCTCGACGTCGGCGTACTCGACCGCCTGCCACGCGGTGGGCAGCACGTCGGACAGGAAGAGGAAGCGGTCGTCCGGCGGGCCGTGCGGCACCTTGATCGGCAGCTTGTCGCCGAAGGGCACCCGCAGCATCTCGGCCTGCCCACCCGGCACGGCGCCGTAGAGCTTGCTGTAGCCGAACAGGCTGGCACCCGTCCCGGACTCCCGGTTCTGGGTGGTCTCGCACTGGCTGAAGAGGCCGCGGTCGCACATCCAGCACGACCCGCAGCTGATGTTGAAGGGGACCACGACACGGTCCCCCACCTGCAGCGTCTCGACGGCCGAGCCCACCTCGCGCACGATGCCCATCGGCTCGTGACCGACGACGTCTCCGTCGGTCATGAACGGCGTGAGCGGGTCGTAGAGGTGGAGGTCCGAGCCGCACAGCCCGGTCGAGGTGATGTCGACGACGATGTCCGTCGGCTCCTCGATCACGGGGTCCGGGACGTCGATGACCTGCATGTCCTGGCGACCCTGCCAGGTCACCGCCTTCACGCCGACACCTCGCTGGTCGCGGGGGTCGTCGTCGGGCTGGGGTTCTTCCGAGGCGTCTGCATGCGGGCCCAGTGCCCCGGACCTGCGAGCCGCATGCACGTGTGGAGTGCTCAGAACCGCCCCAACGGACGTGGTCGAGGGTGCCGGCGAGGTGTGAGGCTCGGGCCATGAGCAGGCCCGCACCCGAGCACCGGCGCCCCGAGGGCGTCACCGACGAGACCGTCGAAGCGGTCGGCAAGCTGTCCGCTGCGCTCGACCACGTGGAGGACGCCCGCGGGCACCTCTACGCCTTCCACCGCCTGATGGGCAGCGCCGAGAGCACGATGGAGGAGGCCGAGGAGCTGATGCGCGAGGCCGGCCACGCCGAGCTCGCCGACGCGATGGACCGCGACGTGCTCGGTGGCAACCCGATCCCGGGCATGTGGTCGTTCCAGATGGTCGAGGCCTACGACGACGGCTTCTACGCCCGCGCCAAGGACCTGCACCAGCGCGCGCTCGACGAGCTGATGGACGGCCAGCGGCACGTCTTCGAGGCGGAGATGAAGGAGCTGCGTCGCACCCGCGGGCGGGACGGGCACGAGGCCCGGCCCGCCGACGTCGAGGGCGACCCGGAGTACGACGACTGACGTCGGTGACGTCAGGCGCGAACGGCCACGCGGGGCCGGGCGACCTCCACGTCGCTGGGCACCAGCAGGCCGTGCTGGATCGCCCAGAGGACCGCCTGCGACCGTGAGGTCACCTCGATCTTGGCGTAGGCACCACGGATGTAGGACTTCACCGAGTTGATGCTGAGGTTGGTCTGCTCGGCGATGTCGCGGTTGGCCAGGCCGGAGGCGATCATCGAGAGCACCTCGGTCTCGCGGTGCGTCAGCGGCCACTTCTCGGCGGTCGGCCTGGTGGGCTCGCCCTTGCCGGACCACGCGTCCACGACGACGCGACCGTCGGCGATCTGCAGCAGGTTCCAGATGAGGCGGCGCGTCGGCAGCCACTTGCTGACGAAGCCGGCCGCGCCGCGCGACATCTCGGTCGACACGGCCTCCGGGCTGCAGTCCCAGCCGAACGCGACCATGCGCGTGGGGAACCGCTGCGGAGCGGACGTCGTACGCCGCTGGGCGGAGGGCTCGTAGAGGGTCAGGTCGCACAGCGGGGCAGGCCCGGTCGTGCGGTAGGGCACGACGGAGATGACGGCGGCGTGCGGCTCGAACATGGCGCGGAGGCCGTGGACGACGAGCTCGCTCTCGTCCATGATCGCGACCTTGATGTGCCGGGGTGCGGTGGTGCCCTGTCGTTCCATGACCAGACGTACCCCGATGGGCGTGGCGCATACGCCGCGGACCGGGTCCGTTCCTCGCTCGCGGCTCAGGCCAGCAGCACCCGGGCCACCGTCGCGGCCTGCGACTCGGTGACCCCGGCCCGCTCGGCGGCCTGGGTGAGCATGAGCGAGGCGTCGTCCGTGGTGACGCCGGCACGGGCGGCCACCAGGCCGATCGCGACGTCGACGAGGCGCTGCACGCGCAGCCGCTCGGGAGCCGCCTCGGCGCGGCGCAACGTGTCGAACCCCAGGTCGGCGTTGGTCACGGCGCCGGCCTGCCACGCCCCGAGCGCGGCGACGAGTCCGTCGATCCGGTCGTGGAAGGCGTGCGCGGTGGAGGCGTAGAGGTCGATGTTGAGCACGGCGCGCCCCTCCTCCACCACGGGGAGGCAGACGGTGCTGGCGATGCCGGCGAAGGCGCGCTCGCGCGCCATGTCGGCCCAGCCACGCTCGTCGAGCGCGAACTCGGGCTCCTCGCCGACGCGGCGCCGGGGGGCCGCGCGGCCGGGTCCGCCCGGGCCTCGGTGTCGACGAGGGTGAAGGTGAGGTCGTCGTCGAGGAGGGTCACGCTCAGCGCGACGCACTCCGGGACCGTCCGCAGCGCCCACCCCTCGATGACCCGCAGCAGGCCCTCGACGTCGTCGACCGTCGGCGTGACGTACTCGTCCAGGGCTTCCTTGCTCTGGGGCAGCAGCTCCACGCGTTCCCCCTCGACGTCCGTTTCGTCCGAACCATCGATGTTCCTCCCCCCGCGCGTGGAGCACCACACCCGCCGGGGCGGTCGGTCCGCCTGCGCATGACGCCCGCCGATCGGGGTACGGCGCCGCCGTGAGCACTGCATCCGCACGTCCCGTGGTCGTCCTCGACCTCGACGGCACCCTGGTCGACTCGGTCTACCAGCACGTCGTGTCGTGGCAGGCCGCCTTCCACGACGTCGGCCTCCACGTGAGCGCCGTACAGATCCACGAGGCCATCGGCATGGGTGGCGACCGCCTGGTCGCCGCGGTCGCCGGCGACCCCGCCGAGGCGGCCGTCGGTGACGAGGCTGCGCCGTCTCCACGACGCCTACTTCGCGGCCGGCCTGCGCACCATCTGCCCGCTCGACGGCGCCTCCGAGCTGGTGGAGGCGCTCGTCGAGCGCGGCCACCGGGTCGTGCTGGCCAGCTCGTCCGAGGCCGAGCTCGTCGACGAGCTGCTCGACATCGTCGGCGTGGGGCACCGGCTGCACGCGGTCGTCACCGGCTCCGACGACGCGGCCAGCAAGCCCGCGCCCGACTCGGTGGCGCTGGCCATCGAGCGTGCGGGCGGTGGTCCCGCCGTGGTCATCGGCGACGCGACGTGGGACGTCGAGTCGGCGACGGCGGCAGGCGCGGACTCGATCGGGCTGCGCAGCGGCGGGGTCAGCGCGGAGCGGCTCCTCGCGGCGGGTGCCACGTCGGTGCACGCCGGGCCGCGCGACCTGCTCGACCACCTCGACGACGCGCCGCTCGGCAAGCCCTGAGGCTCAGTCCCCGGCGGGGTACGCCGACTCCTTGAGGAGGCGGGCCAGGTGCGTGGCGTGGCGGGCGAGGACCTCGGTCGTGCCGGCGGTCTCCTCCGGGGTCTCGTCGAGGTCCTGGTAGTCGACCGCGTGCATGGCCTCGCCGACCCAGTAGGTCACGGCCTGGGCGGGCAGGGTGAAGCCGACGTCGTTCAGTGCCTGGAAGAGCTCGGCACTGACGTGGTGCGCCCCGTCCTCGTTGCCCACGACGCCCACTGCAGCGACCTTGCCGAAGGTCAGCTGCCGACCCTGGTCGTCGGTCTCGGACAGCTCGGCGTCCAGACGTTCCAGCACCATCTTCGCCACGGACGACGGCTGGCCCATCCAGATCGGAGTCACCATCACGAAGATGTCCGCGTCGAGCATCTTCTGCCTCAGGGCCGGCCAGGCATCGCCGTCCCCCTCGTCGGTCGTCACGCCGAACCGCACGTCGTGGTCGACGACCCGCTCCATCGATCCGGCGACGCCGAGCTCGCGGAACGCGGCGAGCACCTGGGAGCCGAGGAGCCCGCTGCTCGACTCGGCGGGCGAGGGCTTGAGGGTGCAGTTCAGGACGAGACAGGTCAGGTCGGTCATGGCCGGTCCGTACCCGATGCCGTCGCCGCCATACGACGACGAGATCCGTCGGGGCACCTCGCACGGCGTACGGCGTGGTCCCCGACGGACCTCGACGCGGGTGAGGTACCCCGCTCCCGGGAGGTCATGCGGGAAGTGGGTACGGAGGAGCACCCCGACCGAAAGGACGATCCCGTGAGGCTTCCTCGACCGGTGGCGGCCACCGCCGCAGCGGCACTGCTGCTCGGCGGGTGTGGCGTCTCCATCCCGACCGATCCGGGCGGCACGCTCGACCGCGTCCGGGACGACGGCGTGATCCGCGTCGGCGCCTCCCCGACCCCGGGGTGGGTCGAGCTGTCCGACGACGGTGGGCCCACGGGTCGCGAGCCCGGTCTCGTCGAGGACTTCGCCGCCGCCCTCGACGTCCGGGTCGAGTGGACGGTGAGCGGCGAGGAGGACCTCGTCACGATGCTCGACGAGGGCGAGATCGACCTGGCGGTCGGCGGCTTCACCGAGGACAACGCCTGGGTGGACGAGGTGGGCCTCACCCGCCCCTACACCGGCACCCACGTGATGATGGTGCCGATGGGCGAGAACGCCCTCCAGTCCGGGCTCGAGCGCTGGCTCGACGACCACGGCGGCCGGTCATGACGTCCGCGGGCGACCCGGAGGTCGGCTCGCCCCGCGCTTCGGCCACACCGAGCTGCCGCCGGACCAGGTGCACGCGCTCCGTCGTGCCTCGCGGCTCGAGGTGGTGACGCTCGTCTACATGCTGACGTGCGTGACCGTGGTCTTCGCGACCGCGGGGGGCTCCCAGGCGATGAAGACGGCGTGGGTGGAGGACGCGCTCGCCCTCATCCCGCCGCTGGCCTTCCTCGTGGCCGTACGGCGCGCGCGGGCGCGTCCGGACGCCGACCATCCCTATGGCTTCCACCGCTCGACCGGCGTCGGCCACCTCACGGCGGCGGTGGCTCTGCTCGCCGTCGGGCTGCTCCTGATCGAGGACTCGGCCATGAGCCTGCTGCGCGCGGAGCACCCGCCGATCGGGACGGTGCACCTGCTGGGGCAGACCTTCTGGGCCGGGTGGCTGATGGTGGCCGCGATGGTCTACACGGGCGTCGGTCCGTTCGTCCTCGGTCGGCTCAAGCTGCCGCTGTCCGAGCAGCTCCACGACAAGGTGCTCCACGCGGACGCCGCCATGCAGAAGGCCGACTGGATGACCGCGGCCGGGACCATCGTCGGAGTCCTCGGGATCGGCGTCGGCCTGTGGTGGGCCGACGCCGGGGCCGCGCTGCTGATCTCGCTGTCGATCGTGCGGGACGGCTGGACCAACCTCCAGCACGCGACGACCGCCCTGATGGACCAGCGCGCGCGGACGTACGACGACTCCGAGCCGCACCCGCTCACGCGCCAGGTCGACGTGGCGCTCGCTGGCCTCGACTGGGTCGCCGACAGCCGGAGCCGGGTGCGCGACCAGGGGCACGTCTTCCACGTCGAGTCGTTCGTCCGTCCGGCCGGGGCGGCGCCGACGCTCGACCAGCTCGAGGACGCCGTGCAGGTGCTGCGTGACCTCGACTGGAAGATCAACGACGTCGTCGTCATGCCGGTCCGCGACCTGCCCGACACGATCCCCGACCCACGCTGAGCCCGCCCGGCTCAGTAGTCGTACGGGTCGGCGCTGCGGCGCGTGGTCAGCAGCCGGGCGGCGAGGAGACCGCCGACGGCACCGAAGAGGTGGCCCTGCCAGGAGACGCCGGGCTGGCCGGGCAGGACGCCGAGCAGGGCACCGCTGTAGAGCAGGAACACCGCGACGCCGACGAGGATCTCCGTCGTGCTCCGGTTGAGGAAGCCGCGCACGACCAGGTAGACGATCCAGCCGAAGATCAGCACCGAGGCGCCGGCGTGGTTGCTGTCGGGCTGCGCGAAGACCCACACGCCGACCCCGCCGACGACCCAGATGATCGCGGTGGCGAGCAGGCCGCGCGCGACACCGGTCGCGAGGGTCAGGAAGCCGAGCACCGCCACCGGCACGGTGTTGCTGACCAGGTGCTCGAAGCCGAAGTGCAGCAGCGGCGCCGCGGCGATGCCGACGAGGCCGTCCTCGCTGCGGGGCTGGATGCCGTACGGGTCGAGGGCGTGGCCCGACGCGGTGTCGACGATCTCCAGGACCCAGAGCAGGACGACGAAGAGGCCGGTGACCAGCGCGGCGACCTGCCACGAGTCGCGGCGCACGACCTGCCCTGTCATGCCCTCCATGGTGACAAGCGGCGACAACTGCTCAGGAGCGCTCGGCCACCTCGGGCGGGAACCCACCGGTGGAGACGGTGCCCCACCGCGTGGGCGTGATCCGCAGCAGCGACTTGCCCTGCGCGACCATGGCCGCGCGGTACTCGTCCCAGTCGGAGTGCTCGCCGGCGATGGTGCGGAAGTACTCGACGAACGCGTCGAGGGCCTCGTCGCCGTCGACGGCGTCGAGGACCTCGCAGGTGCCGTCGACCTGCACCCAGGCGTCGTCCCACTCGTCCGAGAGCACGACGACCGAGACCTCCGGCCGCTTGCGGGCGTTGCGGGTCTTCGCACGCTGGGGGTAGGTCGCGACGACGATCCGGCCGCTGTCGTCGACGCCGCCGGCGACGGGCGACGCCTGCGGCGAGCCGTCGGAGCGGCGGGTGAGCAGCACCATGCGGTGGCGCGGGCGGACGAAGTCCAGCAGCTGGTCGAGGTCCACGTCGGTGTTGGTCGCGATGGAGGGAGCCACCCGCTGAGGCTAGCGTGCCTACTCTCGACGGCATGACCACTGTGAACCGCACCTTCGACGTCCGCCCCGAGCCCTCCGTCGTGATCGACTACCTCAAGGACTTCAGCCACGCGGAGGAGTGGGACCCCGGCACCGAGTCGTGCACCCGGACCGGCGCCGACGGGCCGGTGGAGGTCGGGTCCACCTGGCACAACGTCTCCAAGATCGCGGGCGTCAGCACCGAGCTCGACTACACCCTGCAGAGCCTCACCGACGACACCATCGTCCTGGTCGGCCGCAACGACACGGCGACCTCGACCGACACGATCACCGTCGTGCCGAGCCCGGACGGCCCCGGCAGCCGGGTGACCTACGAGGCCGTGATCGAGCTGTCCGGTGCGGCGAAGATCGCCGACCCCGTCATGAAGATCGTCTTCGAGAAGATCGGCAGCGACACCGAGGACGACATGACGACGGTGCTCAACCGCCTGGCCTGACGTCCTCCAGCGCGCCCGCCAGCGCGTCGACGAAGTCGTCGACGTGCGTCTGGTCCCAGACGAGCGGCGGGCGCACCTTGAGCACGTCGCCACCCGGTCCGGTCAGTCCGGCGAGGGCGCCGCGGGCGACGAGCGCCTGGAGCAGGCGTCGGGCCGTCGGCCGGTCGACCACGTCGATGCCGGCGACCAGGCCGATCGCGCGGACCTCGCCCAGCACGTCCGTCGTACGCGCGAGGTCGCGCAGCCGGTCGGCGAGGTGGGCACCGGTGACGACGGCCCTCTCCGGCAGCTGCCGGTCCTCCAGCACGTCGAGCACGGCGTTGCCGGCGGCCGCGGCGGCGGGCGTCGCGGCGAAGGTCGAGAAGTACTCCCAGCGCCGGGCGAAGCGGTCGACGACCTCGCGCCGGGTGACGACCGCGCCGATGGGGTAGCCCGCGCCCATCGGCTTGCCGAGGGTGACCAGGTCGGGCACGACGCCCGAGGTGGCGAAGCGCCACATCGCCGGACCCGTGCGGCCGTAGCCGATCTGCACCTCGTCGGCGAGCCACAGTGCGCCTTCGGCGTGCGCTCCCTCGCGCAGCCCGGCGACGTAGGACGGCGGCGCGTCGTGGACGCCCTCGCTGGTGAAGCCCGAGTCGGCCAGCAGCAGCGCCGGCCGGTGCCCGCGCGCCGCCACGTCCTGCCAGGCCGTGCGGACCATGGCGGTCGTCGCCTCCGTCGTGAGGTCGCCACCCGCGACCGGTGCGCGGAAGGTGCCGACGGCGTCGGGCCGGTGTCCCGGCGGCCACTCGTTGGGGCTGAGGTCGGCCATCCAGCGGGTCGTGCCGTGGTAGCCGTGCTCGACGACCAGCGCGCCGGTGCCGCCGGTCCACTCGGTGGCGAGCCGCCAGGCGAGCTCGTTGGCCTCGGTGCCCGAGGTGGTGAAGAGGACGGTGTCGAGCTCGCCCGGCATGGTCGCCGCGATCCGCTCGGCGAGCTCGACGACCTCGGGGTGGAGGTAGCGCGAGTGGGTGTTGAGCCGCCGCAGCTGGCGGCCGACGCGGAGCGCGACCGTCGGGTCGGCGTGGCCGACGACGGCGACGTTGTTGTAGGCGTCGAGGTAGCGGCGACCGTCCGCGGCCGTCAGCCACGGACCCTCTCCGCTGACGATCTGCAGCGGCTGGTCGTAGAAGAGCGGCGCGACGGTGCCGCCCATCGCAGCGGCCCGTCGGGCGGCGACGTCGTCGGCCCGGAGCGGCGGTGCGGGTGCCGGCGAGCCGGTGCAACCTCTGCGCCAGCTCGCTCGGCGACAGCTGCGCCAGCGTGGCCGTCGTACGGGCGTTGGCGTCGTCGTACTGCGTGATGTACGCCGTGTTGTCGGGGTGGGCGGCCGCGCGACCCCGCGAGATGATCGTGCTGAGCACGAGCCGCGACAGCACCAGCTCGCCGAGCACCTCGACCTCGTCGTGGGACAGCGGGCGGAGGCGCTGGTAGCCGCGGAGCGTCGCGCCGGCGAGCTCCCACAGCGAGGAGACCTGGGTGTCGCTGGTGTTGCGCAGCACCGAGGTGAGGGCGACCGCGAGGTCGGCGACGTCGGCGGTGAAGTGGAGGTCGCCGAAGTCGATGACGCCGGTGACCCGGCCGTCGGTCGCGAGCAGGTTGGTGAGCGTGACGTCGGCGTGGTGGATCCCGCTGGGCAGCGAGAGCAGTCGCGGCAGCACCGCGGCCACCCGGTCGACGACGGGGTGGAGGGGGTCGTCGTCGGTGAGCCCCCACCTCGCCGCGACGCGCGGCAGGGCGCGGACGTCCCAGTCGAGCAGGCGGCTGGCCGCCGCAGGGTGGAAGAAGCCGCGCAGGGCCTGCGCCGTACGGGCGGTGGCCGCACCGACCTGCTCGGCGACGTCCGGGGTGACGACCTGACCCTCGAGCTGCTCGCCGGGCACGGTCGTGATGAGCCGCGCCAGGCACGTGCGGCCGTCGTCGTCGGTGAGGGTGACGATGTCCTCGCCACCGGCCGGGACCGTGCGCGGTATCGGGAGGTCGGGGTCGGTCGCCGCCACGTGCCGCATCGCCGCGACCTCCATCTCGAGGAGCTCCCGCGACTCCGCCGGGTTGGCGACCTTGAGGACGTGGCTCGTGCCGATGAGGAAGTTGACGTCGCGCTCGCTCGACAGCGCGGTGACGTCGGCCCGCACGCCCCAGTGGTCCTCGACCAGTCGGCGGACACCCTCGTCGGTCAGCCGGGGTGCGGGCTCGTCCAGCACGTCGTGCGCCATGCGCGAAGGGTAGGGGGTCGGTGCGGGAGCATGTCGAGGTGAGCACGCCGACCCCGCACGTCCAGATCCATCTCGACGTCCTCGACCGCAACATCGCTGCGATGCAGGACTCGGCGACCGCCTCCGGGCTCGCGCTGCGCCCGCACGCCAAGACGCACAAGTCGCTCGAGGTCGCGCGGCGCCAGCTCGCCGCCGGCGCGGTCGGCCTCACCGTCGCGACGGTGGCCGAGGCGGAGGTCTTCGCCGAGGTCTGCGACGACCTCTTCATCGCCTACCCGCTCTGGGTCGACGACGAGCGCGCAGCCCGTCTGCGCCGCGTGCTGTCGCGGTCGTCCGTGGCGGTCGGCGTCGACTCGGTCGAGTCCGTACGCCGGCTCGCACCCCTCGCGGACGCCGGGCTGCGGGTGCGGGTGGAGGTCGACAGCGGCCACCACCGCAGCGGCGTACCGGCTGCCGAGGCCGCGGCCGTCGCGCAGGCTGCAGTGGAGGTCGGCCTCGCCGTGGACGGCGTCTTCACCTTCCCCGGCCACTCCTACTCCCCCGATGCCCGCGCGTCCGCCGCCGCGGACGAGGAGCGCGAGCTGGCTGCCGCCCGGGACGTCCTCCTCGGCGCCGGCATCGCGTGCCCGGTCGTCAGCGGCGGGTCGACGCCGTCGGTCGGCTTCGTGCGGGGCGAGGTGCTGACCGAGGTACGACCGGGCGTGTACGTCTTCGGCGACGCGCAGCAGTGGGAGCTCGGCGTCGCCCACCCCGCGGACCTCGCCCTCACCGTCGTCGCGACGGTCGTCGGCCGCTACCCCGACCGGGTGGTCCTCGACGCCGGCAGCAAGGTGCTCGGCGCCGACCGGGCGTCGTACGCCACCGGGCACGGGCGGCTGCTCGACCACCCGGACGCCCGCATCACCGCGCTGTCCGAGCACCACGCGACCGTGACCGGCTTCGACGCACCGCGCGGCACCCGGGTGCGCGTGGTCCCCAACCACGTCTGCACGACCGTCAACCTCGCCGACGCCTACGTCGTGGGCGACGACACCTGGCCGGTGGACGCGCGCGGCGCCAACACCTGAGGGTCAGCCGATCGTGCGGTCGGGCGCCTCGGGGAGCTGCCTGGTCCGCACGATGTCGCCGGCGACCTGGACGAGCTTGGTGTTGGTGTGCGACGAGATCCGCTTGAGGTAGGCCAGCGCCTGGTCGCTGTCGACGCCCAGCCGTTCCATGAGGATGCCCTCCGCCTGCCCGATCACGGTGCGGCTCTGCAGGGCGGCGCCCATCCCGTCGATCTCGCGCCCGGCGGCCAGCGCCACGGCCAGGTGCCCGGCGAGCGCCTGCGCGGTCGCGAGGTCGTCGGCATCGAACGCGTGCGTGTCCGCACCGTAGAGGCTGAGGGTCCCGTAGGACCCGCGGGCGGTGTAGACGAAGATCGAGATCATCGACCCCAGCTGGAAGTCGCCGTTGATGCGACCGCCCCAGACCGACCACCGCTCGTCGCCCACGAGGTCGGAGATCTCGACGACCTCGTCCTCGCGGTCCGGCGCGTGGCACGGGCCCTCGCCGAGCTCGTTCTGCAGCGCGTTGATGCGCGGCAGGACGTCACCGGTGGAGGCCAGCGTGTGGCACTCACCGCCGCGGTTGATGGTGATGCCGGCGTGGATGCACCCCGGGATCAGCTCGACGGCCGCCTCGACCGCCAGCATCAGTCGGTCGCTCTCCTCGCCCGCCGCGCCCAGCGCGCGGGCGAGATCGGCGAACTCGGTGATGTTCGTGCGTGCTTCGGACAACGTCGCTCCCTTGCTCCATCCACCGTCACCCCGACGGTGGATGCTCCCCCGTGGACCTTACCGACCGAATCGCCACTCGATCCGCGCGCGGTAGGTCTCACCCGGCTCGAGGACGGCCGATGGCCACTCCGGGTGGTGGGGCGAGTCGGGGAAGAGCTGGGGCTCGAGCGCGATCCCGTCGCCCTGGCGGTAGCGGCCGCCGCTGGTCGAACGGCGACTGCCGTCGAGGAAGTTGCCGGTGTAGACCTGCACCCCCGGCTGGTCGGACCACAGCTCCACGCTCGTCCCGGTGCGCGGCGAGGTGAGCACCGCGGCACGCCGCAGGCCCTCGCCCCGGACGACGTAGTTGTGGTCGATCCCCTGCGCGTCGACGACCTGCGGGTGCTCGGCGCGGATCGCCGGTCCGAGGACGGACGCCTCGCGGAGGTCGAAGGGCGTGCCCTCGACCGCGGCGTGCTCGCCGAGCGGGATGCCGGTGGCGTCCACGGGCGTGTAGAGGTCGGCCTCGACGAGCAGCAGGTGCTCGTCGATCGTGCCGGCGCCCTCACCGTCGAGGTTGAGGTAGGCGTGGTTGGTCAGGTTGACCACGGTGGTCGCGTCGGTCGTGGCCGTCATCTCCACCGACACGGTGTCGCCCTCGACGCGGTAGGTGGTGGTCACCTCGACGGTCCCGGGGAAGCCCTGGTCGCCGTCGGGACTGGTCAGCGACAGCACCACCTCGTCGGGGCCGTGCGAGACGACGTCCCAGAGGCGTACGTCGAACCCGTCCGGCCCGCCGTGCAGGCTGTTGCCGCGGTCGTGGGCGCCGACGGTGACCTCGCGGTCGTCGAGCACGAAGCGGCCGCCGGCGATGCGGTTGGCGTAGCGCCCGATGGTGCCGCCGATGTAGTCGCTGCTCGCGAGCCGCTCGGCGACGTCGGGGTGCCCGAGCACGACGTTGCGCCGCTACGCCGTCGCCGCCGCGTCACCTCGAGGCGGTGCACGGTCGCGCCGAGCGCCAGCACCTCCACGACCGGGCCGGGCGCCGAGCCGATCGTGAGGAGGCGGACGTCCCGTCCGTCGGGCAGGTGTCCGAAGACGCGCTCAGTGGTCACGGGGACATCCTCGTCGATCGCGACGGCGGGCGTGGGTCCGGCCTGCCGGGAGAAAGGAGGCGGAACGCTCCCGGCAGGCCAGGTCTGTCACCGCAGGCGGACGCGTGCGGAGTCGGTCGAGCGGTCGAGCGTCGCGCTCGCGGGCGTGACGACGCGGACGACGTAGGTCCCCGGTCGACCCGACACCCGCCAGCGGGCGCGGCCGGCGTCGGACAGGTCGAGCCAGCGGGACCTCACGACCTCGCCGCGTCGCAGCAGTGCGGCGCGCACCCGCTCGGGCACCTGCCCGTGCGGGTCGGTGACGACCCGGACCCGGGCGACGGTGCGGACGACGCGGACGGTCGTGGTCGACCCGGCCTTCGCGACCCTGCAGGCTCGACGTCGTGGTCGAGGCCGCGTGGCCCGCGCTGCCGTCGTAGCGCACCTGCAGGTCGTGCGTGCCGACCCCGAGGCCGGTGGTGTCGACCGCGAGGCGCACCCGCCCGTCGACCAGCTGCCCGGAGGCCACCAGCCGGTCGCCGGTGATCACCCGCACGGTCCCGGTCGGGGTGCCCGTGGTGCCGCTGACCCGCACGACGAGGGGGCTGGTCGTGCCCCAGCGCGCAGTCGCTGCGCCGGACGCGGCGATCGAGCGTCGCCGCCGGCTCGGCACCGACTGCGGGCAGCGTCAGCGCGTTCGCGGGCTCGACGTTGCCGGCGAGGTCGACCGCGCGGTAGTCGATCGTCCTCGCCGCCACCGGCCGCGAACGGACCGGCGTACGTCGTCCACGCACCCGTCGCCGATGCGGTACTCGGTGCGGCGCAGCCCGGAGGTGGCGTCGGCGGCGCGGATCGTGACCGTGCGGTCGGCGTCGTACGTCGCCCGGCTGACCGGGTCGCTCGTGTCGATCCGCACCTGGAGCGACTCGACGGCCGAGGTGTTGCCGGTCGTGTCGAGCGCGCGGGCCCGGACGGTGTGCGTGCCGTCGCCGGCGACCTGGGCGGAGGCCGTCGCGCCGGCGGTCCGCACCCAGGGTGCGTCGTCGACGGAGACGGACACCGACTCGACGCCGGTCCCGTCGGTCGCGGTGGCGGTCGCGCGCACCGGGTCGGTGACCCACCAGCCGTCGTCGCCGTCGGCCGTGCCTGCCGCCAGGGCGACCACGGGGTCGGCGGCGTCGGTGACCGTCACCGTGGCGACCGGGTGGTCGGCGGAGCCGCGGACGACCGTGCCGGTGACGGTGAACGTGCCGGGAGCGGCGTACGACGCCGGGGCGACGGCGTCCCAGCGCACCTCGACCTGCTCGGTCGATCCGTCGCCCAGCTCGGCCGCCACCGTGGCGGGCAGGGCGGGCGCCGTGCCCTCGCGGGTCGTGACGGCGACGTCGCCGACGGACTCGATGAGGAGGTCGGGCTGGTAGGCCGCGCGCATCCGGTCGAGCTCGGCCTGCGTCACCGGGATCACCGTGCCGTGGCGCGGGCTGCTGGGCAGGTCCGCGGTCGGGCACGGACTGCCAGTTGCCGCTGGCGATGTCGTCGGTGCGGAAGGCGAGGTAGCCGCGACCGCCGTGATAGCTCGGCTGGTCGATGAACATGTACCACCGGTCGGCGACCTCGTTGTCGCGGAAGACCGTCGGGCCCTCGCCCTGGGTGTAGGTGCCGCCCCACGGGTTGGGCTGGCCGACGCCGACCTGCTCCTTGACGAGCTGCCAGCCCGGCGACGACGTGGTCGTCGGCAGCGAGCCGGTGACCGTGGCGCGCAGGTCGGTCGAGCGCTCCTGGCGCGGCGTCATCACGGCCTCGTCCTTGACGAAGCGGAAGTAGGTGTCGCCGTCCCGGACGACGGTCGCGTCGATCATGCCGCGGCCGGTGCCGCGCTTGACGTCGATCCACGGCTGGGGGTCGCTGAAGGTCACGAAGTCGCGCGTCGTGGCATACATCATCCGCTGGTAGGACGTGTTGATGTCGCGGCCCGCCACGTCGGTCGTCGGGTAGAGCGCGGACGCCCAGTAGACGACGTACTCCCCCGCCTCCTCGTCGTAGAACGCCTCCGGTGCCCAGGTGTTGCCGGCGAAGTCGGACGACACCTTCACGTGCCGCTGGTCGGACCAGTGGACGAGGTCGGTGGACTCCCACACCTCGAGGTACTTGCTGCCGCTCTCCTGCGCCTCGCCGAAGTCGACGGCCGGGTAGGCCTTGAGGTCGGTGGCGAGCAGGTAGAAGCGGTCACCCTCCGCGGAGCGGATGATGAAGGGGTCGCGCAGTCCCTTCGTGCCGAGCTGGGACGACAGGACGGGCTCGGCCGTCGTTGAGCACGTCGTAGTCGAGCGGGTCGTTGCCGCGGCTGGCGCCGAAGTAGATCTTCTCGCCGTCGTCGGTGCTCTCGCCGGCGAAGTAGGCGAAGGCGTAGGCCTCGTAGTCGGCGGCCTCGGGAAGCGGCTGCACGCTGACCGTGATCGACCGCGTCGCCGTCGCGGCGCCGAGGGTGCCGGTCACGGTGAGCACCACGTCGACGGGGGCGCTGCCGTGCGCCGGGCGGGTGACCTCACCGGTGCTGCTCACGACCGCCGGGGTGCCGCTCGACCACGCGAAGGACGTGCCACCGGCGCCGGTGGCCGGAAGGGTGAGGTTGCCGCGCACGTCGTCGGGGTGCACGAGCTCGATCGCGTCGACGTCGGACTGCGCCGAGGCGGCCGCGACCGTGCTGACGGCCGAGGCCGTCGGTGTCACGCCGGCCACGAACCCGCCCATCGAGGCGGCCGTCACCAGCGTGCCGACCGTCCATGCCCGCGCGGCCCTGCGCCACCTGTCCGCGGTCGTCATGCGTCTCCTTCGGTGCTCGCGCGGCTCATCGGCCGGCCTTCGTGACTCGCAGGGCGGTGCTGTCCGTCGAGCGCGCGACGTCCGGCGAACCGGCGTACGTCGCGGTGATGCGGTGCCTGCCCGGCGCGAGGCCGCGCAGCACGAGCCGTGCCTTCCCGTCGCGCAGGGTGACGGTGCGGGCCTTGACCTTCGTGCCCGTCCCGACCGTGATCCGGACGGTGCCGGTGGCCTCGACGGCCGACCTCACGCGCACGGTGACGACGGCCTTCTTCGCCGACGGCGTGCGGTGCCGGACCGTGCACCCGGGTGGCCGAGGACGCCTGGGCGACCACGACCGTGACGGTGTCCTGCGAGGCGGCGCGAGCCGCGTCACCGGAGTAGCGGACGGTCAGCGCGTGGCTGCCGACCCCGAGGTCGGTGGCGGGGACCCGGAGGACCGCCCTGCCGCCGGCCAGCGTGCCGGTGGCCAGCGCGCCGGCCGGGCCGGACAGCGTGACCGTCCCGGTGGGCGTGCCGCCCTGGCTGCTGACGGACACGTCCACGGACACGGTGTCACCCAGGGCGACCGCCTCGTCGGAGGTGACGGCGGCCGTGGCGGTGGCCGCGAGCTGCTGCCCCGCTGCCGGGACGGCCAGGGTGCCGGGCTGCTCGGCGCGACCGAGCCGGTCGGTGGCGCGGAAGTCGACGGTGGTGGCGGCGTCGCCGACCCGCACCGGGGCGGCGTACGTCGTCCACGGCCCGTCGCCGAGGCGGTACTCGATCGTGGCGACCCCGGAGCCGGCGTCCGCCGCCGCCAGCGTGACCGTGCGGGCCGCGCTGTCGAAGGTGGCCCGGGTGACCGGGGCAGTGGCGTCGATGCCGACGGTCAGCGGGCGGACCTCGCCGACGTTGCCGGCGGCGTCGATCGCCCGGACGCGGACGGTGTGGAGCCCGTCGCCGCGGACCGTGACGTCACCGGTGTCGCCGTCGGTGCGCGTCCACGGCGCCGTCGTCGACGGACACCTCGAGCGCGGCGACCCTGCGGTCGTCGGTCGCGGTGACCCGCACGGTGGCGGGGTCGGCGTACCAGCCGTTGACGCCCTCGCCCATGACCCGGAGCTCGTCGACCACGGGGGCCACGGCGTCCTTCGTGTGCATCCGGAGGAAGGTCACCGACGAGGCCGGGAACTCGTAGACGAAGGAGTCGGAGATCCCCTGGACCTCACGCACCCGGGGCTTGATGAGGTTCGGGGCAGCCTTGGTGTTGGTGGCTCCGGGCGCGCCGCTCAGCGTGGTGACGGTGGCCGTGCCCTCGATGCCGGCGTCGGAGACGTCGACCTGGGTGCGCGCCGGGCTGGTCGAGGTGTTGACCACCTTGGCGACGAGGTCGCCGCTCCTCGTGTCGCGGGTGACGACCTGGTAGAGCTTCGCCGGCGGGGCGGGCTGGTCGTACTCCATCTGCAGGACGCCGTCGAGGTAGAGCTCGATGTGCGTGCCGTCGACGACGACCTTGACCCGGTAGGTCTGGCCGGTGACCAGGCTCCTGTTCTCGAGCGCCTTCACCTCCGAGGCGCTGCCGCCGGTGGCGCGCTGCAGCACCGAGCGGGTGTTGCCCCAGCCGCCGATGTTCCACCAGTAGAAGTTGTTGGCGCCGGTCGCGCCGAAGCCGACGAGGAAGCCCTCGGCACCGGCGGTCTTGGTGGCGTCGAGCTCGAGCGTGTAGTTGCTCCAGTCCTTGCCGTAGGCGCCGACCGGGACGGTGCGGGCGTCGGTGACCGAGGTGCTCGTCTGCACGTAGCGGCCGCCGTCGACCGCCCAGGTGCCGGCCTGCGGCGTCCACTGCGAGGCGTCGGCGAACTGGTCGGAGAAGAGCGTCTCGCCGGAGTCGTTGGCCTTCACCGTGACGTTGTCGTACGCCGCCGCGGTGGCCCACGTCGAGAGGAACACGCCACCGGTGATGTCGTCCGCGGCGGTCGCCGGGGCGTCGTACGTGCTGGGCACGACCTCGTCGCCGACGTTGTTGCCGAAGAGCTTCTGCACCTCCCAGTTGGGCGTCTCCCACGACTCGTCGTTGTCGAACCAGATGGCGTCGGGGTTCCACTGGATGTGCGACTCGTTGGCGAGCAGCGGGGCGTAGGACGCGAGCCTCACGACGTCGGCGTTGCGCTGCAGCGCGGTCATGTACGACGCCTCGGACAGCGCGTTGTACATCGTGTTGCCGCGCGAGGCGTACTCACCGAGGAAGACCTTCGGGCCCTCGCGGTCGTAGGAGTCGTAGCGGGCGTTGTTCTCCAGGAACCACTGCGGGTCGCGGTAGTAGTGCTCGTCGACCAGGTCGACCTTCTGCGCCCGGTTGAAGTCCCAGAGGGTGTCGAAGCGGGCGCCGGAGGAGTCCGGGCCGGAGTTCGAGATGATCTCGATGTCCGGGTAGCGGGCCTTGATGGCGTCGCGGAACTCCGGGAAGTTCTGCTCGAAGGTCGTGGTGTTCTCCTCGTTGCCGAGGCCGATCATGTCGAGGCCGAACGGCTCCGGGTGGCCGAGCGCGGCGCGCCTGGCGCCCCACTCGGTGTCGGTGCCGCCGTTGGCGAACTCGATGAGGTCGACGGTGTCGTCGACCCAGCGGTCGATCTGCTCGGGGTCGTGCATCTCGGGGATGCCCGCGCCGCCGCAGCCGTTGGCGCCGACCGAGACGACCGGGAGCGGCTCGGCGCCGAGGTCCTCGGCGAGCTCGAAGTACTCCAGGTAGCCGATGCCGTAGGACTGGTTGTAGCCCCAGAAGTTCCAGTTGGCCGGGCGCTCCTCGACCGGGCCGATGGTCTCCTTCCACTGGTAGGTGCGGCGACGGTCGGTGTAGCCGCTCTCCTCGTAGGTGCGGAAGGTGCCGACGTTGGTGACGCAGCCGCCCGGGAAGCGGAGGAAGCCGGGGTTCATCGCGGCGATCTTCTCGCCGAGGTCCTTGCGCAGGACCGACTTCCCGTTGACCGGGCCGACCCAGCGGTCGGCCGGCATCAGCGAGACCATGTCGAGCCCGATGACCGACGGCGCACCGGCGAGCACGACGAGCCGCGCGGCGTCGGTCGTGGTGCCGGGGTTGAGCGTGAACGGGTACTTCTTCCAGGTGTCGCTGCCGTCGAGGGCGATCGTCGACGTGGCCAGGGTGGCGTCGCCGGCGGCGTTCTCGAGCCGGACGGTGAGCTGCTGGGCGGTGGTGCTGCGGGCCCAGAGGTAGCCGTCGTACGCCGCTCCGGCCTTGACGCGCGAAGCCGTTGTTGTAGCCGATGTTGCGCACGCCGTCGCCGGCCGCGGCGGCGGTGAGGCGCAGGTGGTTGCGGTTCATCGCGTTGAGGCGGGTGTCGTCGTCGACGACGGTGCCGGTGGTGCCGGCGCCGCTGCGGTCGAGCACCTGCCAGGCGGTGAGGCCGGTGAAGGAGCCGTTGTCGGAGGAGTTGAACTCGAAGGACCGGTTGCGGACCAGCTCGGCGTAGAGCCCGCCGTCGGCGGCGTAGTTGATGTCCTCGTAGAAGATGCCGAACATGTCGTCGCTGATCGCGGCGCCGGTGCCGTCGCCGTCGATGCTCAGCGTCGAGGTGCCCTCGTCGACCTCGGAGAGCGCGAAGCGGACCGCGTCGGCCTCGGCGCCGGCGACCAGCGCACCGCCGGCGCCCAGCACGACGTACGACGTCGGGTCGGCCGCGGCGCGCAGCACGACCTTGCCGCCGCCGGCGTCGGTGAGCCGCATCGGGGTCGGCTCGTCGCCGACGGCGCCGAGGACGAGCGCGCCGTCGCGCAGGACGAGCGGACCGGCGTCGGCGGCGAGCGCGACCGCGCCGTCGCCGAGGTCGGTCGCGGTCAGCCGCAGGCTGGCGGTCGGCTGCTGGTCGCTCAGCGCGAGGGCGCTGCCGTCGACGACGAGGTAGGGCGCGTCACCGTCGGCCTGCAGCACGAAGGGGCCGGTCGGGGTGACGTCGGCGCCGGGCGCGTGCTCGATGGTGAAGGAGTCGAAGGCGGCCGGGAGGACGGTGCCGTCCTGGGCGGCGAGGGCGTAGAGGCCGACCTGCGTGGTGTCGAAGGAGACGTCGGTGGTGGCGGCAGTGACCCAGGTCGGTGCCGTCCCAGTAGCTCGTCGTGATCGTGTCGCCGGCGCGGGCCAGGCGCAGCCGCTCGGCGCTGGAGCCCGGGCGGTCGGCGAAGCTGACGGCGCTGAAGGTGGCGCCGCTCTCGCGGTCGGTCTCGATCGCACGGCCGGACGGGGAGAGCCCGCCGACGAAGGTGAGGCCGGAGCGGACGTAGTTGTCCATGTCCTGCCAGGCGATGAGGCCGGCGCCCTGGTAGACCTTCGCGACGGCGGCCGACACGTCGGCCGTGGCGGTGAAGTCGCCGGCCGGGACGTCGAGCATGACGACGTTCTTCGCGGAGTTCACCGTCTGGTAGGTGTCGCCGGGCTGGCCCGCGATCCGCAGCGCGCCGCCGGAGACGGCGAGGTTGGCCGGGTCGGGGTTGACGACCTGCCAGCGGGCATCGAGCGACGAGCCGTCGAAGCCGTCGGTCCACGAGACCGTCTCGTCGACGGCAGACGGCCGGCGTGGCCGCGACGGTGGTCGCGGCGAGTCCGGCGGCGAGCAGGACGGCCGCGGTCAGAGCAGCGGCCGGGCGGCGGTGGGAGAAGGGCATGTCGGTCCTCGAGAGTCCGGGCCGTCACGCGGTGTGACGGGCACCACACCCGAGTGTTAGCGCTAACACCTCGTCCGTCAAGGGGCTCGGCCGATTCGGAGCCGCACCGTTGACGTCTGCCGGTGACCGCGGTCACACTCGAACTGTTAGCGCTCACATCCCTCGGAGGTCCCGTTGTCCGCTCGACTCGCCCGACGCACGGCACGAGGCGCGGTGATCGCCCTGCTGGCGTCACCCCTCGCGCTGCTGGCGCCGCTCACCCCGGCCGCGTCGGCGGCCGACGTCACCGACGGCCTCCTCCTGCGCTACGACCTGACCCAGACCTCGGGCACCGTCGTGACCGACTCCTCGGGCAACGGCCGCGACGGCACCCTGAGCGGCGGCGGCACCTGGACCGGGACGACCGGCCTGACCCTCGACGGCGTCGACGACCACGTGAAGCTGCCGAACAACGTGCTGGCCGGGCTGTCCTCGGTCACGGTCTCGAGCGACGTCTTCATCGAGCCGAGCCAGGCCGGCAACTACTTCCTCTGGGGCCTCGGCAACCCAGCCGTCGGCAGTCCCGCCTCCGGCTCGGGCTACCTGATGGCGTCGGGCAACACCTTCCGCGCGAGCATCACCAACACCTGGTGGAACAACGAGAAGAACACCGCCCCCTCCCCGGCGCGCAACCTGGCCCGCGGCGTCTGGAAGACGGTCACCTACACCCAGACCGGCACCACCGGCACGCTCTACGAGGACGGCGTCCAGGTCGGGCAGAACACCAACGTCACCGTGCTGCCGAGCGCGATCGGCAACGGCACGACGACCAACAACGTGCTCGGTGAGTCCAACTACGCCGCCGACAACTCGCTCAAGGGCAAGGTCAAGAACTTCCGGATCTACGACCGGGCGCTGACCGCCGCCGAGGTCGCCGACATCTCGCTGACCGACGCCAACCGGCTGTCCTCCGACACCGATGCGCTGGGCCTCGGCGACCTCTCGGGCGTGACCAGCAACCTCACGCTGCCGACCACCGGCTCCTTCGGCTCGGCGATCAGCTGGGCGTCGAGCGCCCCCGGCACCATCTCCAGCACCGGTGTCGTCACCCGGCCCGGCGCCGGCGCCGACCCCGCCGCAGGTCACCCTGACCGCCACGCTCACCCGCGGCTCCGGAACCGCGACGCGGACCTTCGACGCGACCGTCCTCCCCGACGAGGGCGACCAGTCCAAGGCCGACGCGGCCGCCGCCGCGCTCGCGCTCGTGCACCCCGACGACGTACGCGGTCACCTGACGCTGCCGACCACGGGGACGTACTCCTCGACCGTCACCTGGGCCTCCTCGGCCCCCGCGATCGTCGCGCCCGACGGCATCGTCGACCGGCCCGCTCCCGGCGCCGGTGACGCGAGCGTCACCCTCACCGCGACGGTCACCGTCGGCGACGCCACCGCCACCCGGCCGTTCCCGCTCACCGTGCGGCAGGCGCCCGCCCCGGCGCCGTACGCCGGCTATGCCTTCAGCTACTTCACCGGCAACTCGATCGCCGGCGAGAAGATCTACTTCGCCGCCAGCCGCGGCAACAACGCGCTGCGCTGGGACGAGCTCAACGGCGGCCAGCCGGTGCTCGACTCGACGTTCGGCGAGATGGGCCTGCGCGACCCGTTCCTCATCCGCTCCCCCGAGGGCGACCGCTTCTTCCTGATCGCCACCGACCTCTCGATCGGCCGCAACGGCGACTGGGACCGCTCGCAGCGCCAGGGCAGCCGCTACCTCGAGATCTGGGAGTCCACCGACCTGAAGAACTGGTCGGAGCAGCGCCACGTCCTCGTCTCCCCGCCGACCGCGGGCAACACCTGGGCACCGGAGGCCTACTGGGACGAGGACCTGCAGCAGTACGTCGTCTTCTGGGCGTCCAAGCTCTACGCCGAGAACGACCCGGGCCACACCGGCAACACCTACAACAAGATGCTCTACGCCACGACCCGCGACTTCGTGACCTTCAGCGAGGCGAAGACCTGGCAGGACATCGGCTCCTCGCGGATCGACTCCACGGTGATCAAGGAGGGCGACACCTACTACCGCTTCACCAAGGACGAGGGCGCCGGCAGCACCGGCTGCTCCGACATCATCCAGGAGAAGAACGACAGCCTCACCGAGCCCGACCTGGTCGGCGCCAAGGCGTGGGCCTTCCAGGACGGCTGCATCGGCCGCGACGCCGGCACCTCGGCCGTCGAGGGCCCGACCGTCTTCAAGCGCAACCCCGGTGACACCTCGGGTGGTCAGTACTACCTCTTCGTCGACGAGTACGGCGGCCGCGGCTACATCCCGCTGACCACCGACGACCTCGAGGCGCCCGACTGGAAGGTGCCGGCCGGCTACAAGCTGCCCGCCAGCCCCCGCCACGGCACGGTCCTGCCGGTCACCCAGGCCGAGCTCGACGCGCTGCGCGCCGACCTCCCGGCCCCGCCCCCGCCGGTGCAGAGCACCGAGGACGGGCTGGTCGCGGAGTACCCGCTGACCGGCGACGCCGAGGACGTCAGCGGTCACGGCTACGACGGCACCGTCACGGGCGACGCCACCTTCGCCGACGGCGCCCTCACCCTCGGCGGCTCGACCGGCCACGTGAAGCTGCCCGACAACATGATGAGCGGCCTCGACGCGATCACCGTCTCGACCAGGGTGTGGGTCGACCCGGCCCAGTCCGGCAACTACTTCGTGTGGAACCTCGGCAACACCGGCACGGACGGCGTCGGCAACGGCTACCTCTTCGCCACCGGCAACAGCACCTACCGGGCCGCGATCGCGTCGGGCAACTGGCACGACCGAGCAGGGCATGACGTCCGGCTCGGCCCTGGCCCGCGGCGCGTGGAAGACGCTGACCTACACGTTGGGCGACGGCGTCTCGACGCTCTACCTCGACGGCCGCCAGGTCGCCCGCAACGCCAACACCTCGCTCACGCCCGGCGACATCGGCGACGGCGTCACGACGGCCAACTACATCGGGCGGTCGGCGTACGACGGTGACAACCGGCTGCGCGGCAAGGTGCGCGACTTCCGGCTCTACTCGCGCGCGCTCTCCGGCGCAGAGGTGGCCGAGCTGGCCGCGGCACCCACCGACGTGATCGGTGTGGAGCTCGACTCGCTCAAGGTCCCGGCCATGATCGACGCGACCGCGGGGACCATCACCCTGCCGGTGGAGCCGGGCACGGACCTGACGACGCTCGACCCGACGTACGCCGTCGTGTCCGGCGCCACGGTCTCGCCCGACGGGCCGGCCGACTACACCTCGCCGGTCGCGCTGACCGTCACCAACGGCGCCGACAGCCGGGTCTGGACGGTCACGGCCGTCGAGATGCGCTCGCCGGTGCTGCCGGGTCTCTACGCCGACCCCAACATCGCGGTCTTCGACGGGACCTACTACATCTACGCGACCACCGACGGCACTCCCGGCTGGGGCGGCAAGGACTTCTACGTCTGGAGCTCCCCCGACCTCGAGACCTGGACGCGCTCGGAGGAGCCGTTCCTCACCCTCGACGGCGCGAACGGCGACGTGCCGTGGGCGAGCGGCAACGCGTGGGCGCCGACGATCATCGAGCGCGGCGGGAAGTACTACTTCTACTTCTCCGGCCACAACGCCGCGCTCGACCGCAAGACGATCGGCGTCGCCGTCGCGGACAGCCCGACGGGCCCGTTCACCGCGCAGCCGCAGGCGATGATCCTCAACAACGAGGCGGTCACCTCCGGCCAGGCGATCGACCCGGCGGCCTTCCACGACCCGGTGTCGGGGAAGTACTACCTCTACTGGGGCAACGGCTCGCCCGTGATGGCGGAGCTCGCGGACGACATGGTGTCGCTGAAGCCGGGCACGATCGCGCGGATGAACGGCCTGACGGACTACCGCGAGGGCTCGTTCATGAACTACCGCGACGGGATCTACCACCTCACCTACGCGATCGACGACACCGGTTCGCCGAACTACCGCGTCGGCTACGCCACCGGCACCAGCCCCACCGGGCCGTGGACCTACCGCGGCGTGATCCTGGAGAAGGACGCCTCGCAGGGCATCCTCGGCACCGGCCACAGCTCGATCGTGCAGGTGCCGGGCACCGACGAGTGGTACATCGCCTACCACCGCTTCGTCCATTCCGCCGGCGGCGACGGGACGCACCGGGAGACCACGATCGACCGCCTCACCTTCGGTGCGGACGGCCTGATCCAGAAGGTCGTGCCGACGCTGTCGTCGGTCGACGGACTGACCTACACCGACGGCCCGGTGACGGCGTCCGTGTCCGACGCGGGTGGTTCCGGTTGGTACGGCGCCGACGCCACGCTGACGCTCTCGGGCTCGGGCACCCGTCAGGTGCGCATCGGTGACGGCGCGTGGACGGCGTACACCTCGCCGGTGGCACTGCCCGCCGGGTCGTACGACGTCGCCTGGCGCGCCCGCTCGGCCAACGGCCAGTGGAGCCAGGTCTGGACGCAGTCGGTGAAGGTCGACAAGGCCCCGCCGACCGCCTCTGGTTCGGTGTCGTCCTCTCGCGAGCTGTCCGTGACGGCAACGGATGACGCCTCGGGGGTCGCGGTGCGGGAGTACCGCCTCGACGGTGGGCCCTGGCTCGCCTGGACCTCTCCCGTCCAGCTCGACGGCTCGGCGCACGCGATCGACGTCCGTGCCGCCGACGTGGCCGGCAACGTGTCCGCGGTGAGCTCGCTCTCCGTGGCGGCCGTGCCCGGTCCCGCCCCGGCCGCTCCGGTCTCGGTGGCTCCTCCGGTCGCCGCGGGCAACGCGACGGTCGGCCGGACCCTCACCGCCACCCCGGGCGGCTGGGACCAGGGCAACCTGACCTACGCCTACCAGTGGCTGCGCGACGGGGTGCCGATCGCCGGCGCCACCTCGTCGTCGCTGGTGCTGGGCGCGGACGACGTGGATCACCGGATCTCGGTCCAGGTCACGGCCTCGCGTGCCGGCGGTCCTGCTGGCGTGGCTCGGTCTTTGGCAACGCCACCGGTCGCCAAGGCGAAGTCGAAGGTCACGCTCCGTCTGGCTGGGCGGTCGCTGAAGGTCCTCGTCTCGACGCGCCCGGCCTCGGTCGGCGCGACCGGCAAGGTGTCGGTGAAGGTGGACGGCAAGGCGTCCGCACGGTCCGCCTCGACGACGGGAAGGCCGTGCTCCGCCTGGCTCTCACGCCCGGGAAGCACACCGTCAAGGTCTCGTACGCCGGGTCCGACTCGGTGGCCGCGAGCTCCGCGAAGAAGAAGGTGCGCGTCCGCCGCTGAGTGGTTGCCGTACGCCGCCCGGGTCCCGTGGGGGCCCGGGCGGTCGTGCGTTCACTCGTTGTCCCCAGCTGCTGTCCAACCCTTGTTGTTCGAACACCTGTTCGATAGAATGAAGCATGTCCGTCGCCGTCCTCCCCCACCAGCCGCCCCAGGCGGCCGATGAGGCGTCGGCGAAGGCACTGCTGGACAGCGCTACCGAGGCGCTCCGCACCCGCCGCCTGGCGGAGGTCGCCGAGCTCCGGCTCGCGATCCAGTGGGCGGTGGTGCAGGGACATGCGCGCGACGAGCGCGACCCGCTGGTCACTCCGGGTGGCGACGGCACGCCGGCCGTCCGGGAGCACGCGATCCCCGAGCTCGCCATGGCGCGCGAGACCCACCCCGCCACCACGCGAGCGCTCATCGCCGACGGCCTCGACCTCGTCCACCGCCTCCCCCGCACCTGGGCGGTCGTCGAGGCCGGCCGGTGCGAGCCGTGGGTGGCCCGCAAGGTCGCCGTCCTCTCCCGTGCCCTGCTCTCCGAGCAGGTCGGACGGGTCGACCGCGCCGTGGCGAAGGCCATCGCCGGCCACGCACCCTCGACCGTCCTGGAGATCGCCCGCGCCAAGGTCATCGAGGCCGACCCCGAGACCCACCGCGCCGAGCGCGAGCGCATCCGGCACGAGCGCTACGTCCGACTCTCGCGCGCCGACGAGTTCGGCTACCGCTACATCGTCGCCAAGGTCACCGCCGGCGACGCCGCCTGGATCGACGCCATGGTCGAGCGCGTGGCCGAGATCCTCGCCGAGACGATGGGCCACGACCACAACCACGACGAGCTCCGCTCGATCGCGATGGGCTGGCTGGCCCGACCGGTCGAGCTGATCAAGCTGCTCCTCGAGCACACGGACACCTCAGATGGTGAGCAGCCCGCGTGGGCACCCGACCACATGCGCGACACCATCGATCGGCTGTGCGCCCTTCCCGCTCGCAAGCTCGCGAAGCTCCGCGGCCGCGGACGCCTGTTCGTCCACATCACCGACGAAGCGCTCCGCACCCGCACCGGCGTCGCCCGGATCGAGGGCGTCGGCCCCATCGACGTACGCCAGCTCCACGAGGTCCTCGGCAACGCCGACGTCACCGTCACCCCCGTCCTCGACCTCGCGGATGCGCCGCCGCGTCGACGCCTACGAGCACCCCGAGACGATCAAGGACCACGTCTGGGTGCAGACCGGCGGCGACTGCTTCCCCTTCACCCCGCGCAGCGCCACCCGCGACGGCGTCGACTACGACCACGCCGTCCCCTACGACGACACCGGCCCACCCGGCCAGACCGGCCCCCACAACTCCGGCCCGCTGCGCCGCAGCCACCACCGCACCAAGACCCACGGTGGCCTCACCACCCGAGTCGTCGGCCCCGGCCGCCATCTCTGGCGTACGCCCTACGGCCAGGCGTTCCTCGTCGACCACACCGGGACGACGCGGCTGACCGACGCAGCAGGCGGCGGCCATGGCCGAGTCCATCGAGGATGGGGTGGAGCTCTACTTCACCGAGCCATTGGACTACGCAACCGCAGTCTGAGGTGAGGGTCAGTAGCCGACATCGGACACGCCCAGCCCGCC
>CAWCHD010000009.1:0-43745 GCA_963795275.1 uncultured Actinomycetota bacterium | reverse complement strand
GGCGTACCGAGCAAGGCCCCCGACCGATGGTCGGGGGCCTTCGTCGTGCTGCGGGTGGAGCCGCGTCGCTAGCCCCCGTTGGAGTTGTCGTCGCGCAGGTAGTACCAGGTCAGGTCGGAGTTGGGTTGGCGCTCCTGGAAGGGCACCGGGTCAACGCGCATTGGTCGTTCCCGTTCTTGTCGTACTTGCCGTCGAGGACGGCGTAGACCTCCTGCACGCTGGTGAACCCGTTGTTGTTCGCCTCGTCGAAGATGCGCTGCGCGGCCTCCTGCAGCGTGACGTGCTCCCACTTGCTCGCGCCGGGGCAGCCGACCTCTGGGCTGCCGACGCGGGTGCGCGGGACGGCCAGGGCCACGGTGCACACGACCCCGAGTCCGATGACGGCCACTGCTTTCATGGTGCCTCCTGGGATGAGTCGAGATGGTCCTCGGACGCTAGGCCTGCCGTCCCTGCGTCGGCGACCCATCGTCCGGGGAGACTTGACGGAGATTTCGTGCGGCGTGCTGGTCCGGTCCACTAGCCTCGGCGGACTTGCCGGACACGACTGCCGCACGGGGGCGCAGTCCTCATGAGAGGTACGACCCGTGCCGTTGTCGCTGGGACCCCTGGTGCTCGCGCTCGCCTGCGTGGCGGCCCTGGTGCAGTCGCCGTCCGTCGCCGGGACCGCAGGACCCACGCCGACACCGTCCCTGCGCACGGACGCACGCATCGGGACCGGCACGCTCGACCTGCGCCCGGCCATCGCCCAGCCGGGCAGGCGACCGGCCTCCTCGACGGGGAGGACACAGGCGCTGGCGACGTTCTCCGACACCCGAACCGGGCAGGCCGTGGTGCTGCAGGAGGACACCGGAGCCGGGTGGCAGACCGTCGCGCGCGGGCGGCAGCACCGGAGCGGGTCGACGATCTTCACCCTCCCGGACGCCACGGGTCTCTACCGGGCCGTGGCCCTCTCGCGCTCGGGGTCGACCGTCGCCGTGACCGACGAGGTGCGGGGAAGGCGCTTCCGGACGATCTTCCGCGACGAGTTCTCCGGCCGGAGGGTCGACCTGGCGAAGTGGTCGGACCAGCCGACCCTGGCACCGGCCTACATGCGGATGTGCTCGCGCCTCTCCCCCGGGGCCCGCACCGTCGGCGGCGGCGTGCTGAGCATGGGCGTCGCCCACGACCCCGCCCGGACCGGCCAGAGCTGCACGTGGAGCCTCAACGGCCAGTCGGGCTCCAGCCCCTACATGCTGAACACCCAGCTCTACACGGGTGGCACGTTCGCCTTCACCTACGGCTACGCCGCCGTACGGATGAAGATGCACCTCGACAAGGGCATGCACGCCTCCTTCTGGATGCAGCCCGCGAGCTGGTACACGCCCGGCGACCCGGCGAAGGGCACGGAGATCGACGTCGTCGAGTTCTTCGGGCGCACGAAGAAGGACTCGCAGATCGCTGCGTTCCTGCACTGGTACGACGCGGACGACGTGCACCACAAGCTCGGCGGCAAGTTCCCCGCAGCCAACCGGCTCAAGAAGCGGGCCGAGACGTGGTCGAACGCCTACCACGTGTTCAGCGCCGAGCGGACGCCCGAGGCGGTCGTCTTCCGCGTCGACGGCCGTGAGTTCCACCGCGAGACGCAGGTCGTGTCGCGCGCCCCGGAGTACCTGCTCCTGTCGATGCTCACCTCCGGACTACGAGCTGGAGAAGCTCACCGCTGCCGGGATGCGGCAGACCGCGAAGGTGGACTGGGTGCGGGTCTGGTCGCACTGACCCACCCGGGCCGTCCTCACGTGCGGCGGCGTCGCACCAGCAGCAGGGCGGTCCCGGCGGCCAGCAGCACCAGGACGAGGGGCAGGACGGCTCCTCGGCCACGCTCCCACCACCCGTCGGTCGCAGGAGTGGCAGCGGAGGCGGAGGCCCCCGCGGGCGCGGCCGTCGGCGCGGGACCGACCTGGAAGTGCACGTCGCCGCGGACGTCGTGGCCGTCGGCCGACACCACGAAGTACTCGAGCGTGTAGGCACCGTCCACCCCCGCCCACAGGGTCTGGCGCACCTCGGGCCCGTAGGTCGTGGGCGCACCGTTGGTGACGCTCCCCTCCGGCCCGACGATGGTGATCTCGCGGACCTCGCTCACGGAGTCGGAGAACGTCAGGAAGGCCCGCGAGGGCAGGGCCTCGAGCACGCCGCCCTCGGACGGGTCGGAGAAGAGGAGCTCCCCGTGGGCCGCGGCCGGCACGACGGCCGGCCACCCCAGCAGGGTCGCGAGCAGGGCGACGAGGACCGCGGCGACGGCACGGGTCATCTGGGGCTCCTCGGGGTCATGGAGATGGTGGGTGATGGTGGGTGTGCTGATCAGTGGCGCCGGCGGGAATGGTGCGAGCCGGTGCCGGGACGGAGCGCGCTGTCCCGGCACCGGCTGCGAGGGACGGCGCCTCTCGACGCCGCCACCCCGCCCGGACGGAGTGCCCGGCCACCGGCCGCTCGCAGGGCCGAACCTGCGAGCGGTCGGGTGCGACACCGGGGGTGTCGCGTGGCCGGGCCACCGTCTGCGGACGTCTGGTGTTTCTCCTCCCTCTCGGACCCGGCCGCTTAGAGCTGGGCCTTGAGGGTGCGCGCCAGGTCCTTGAGCGCGCTGGCGGCCTCCTCGTCGTCGACTCGTCGGACGAGCTTGGTGAAGCGTCGGAGGGCCTTGCGGGCCTCCTTCTCCTCACCGCGCCGGTCGGCACGTGCGGCCGCCTTGAGCTCGGCCTTCAGCGCCGTGGCGAGCTTGGGGCCCACCACGTCCGCGTCGTCGAGCCGCTTCACGAGCCTGGCGCCGCCGGCGTACGTGGCGACCACCTCGAAGGTGATCGTCCGCGTCGTCAGGTTGCCCGCCTCGTCGCGCACGGCGACCTCGAGGGTGTGCGTCCCGCTGAGCAACGACAGTGCGTCGATGCGTACGGGCGAGGCCACCGTCGTGCCGTCCAGCAGGACGGCGCTCTCGGCGACACCCGACGTGCCGTCCGCCAGCGTGACGGAGGCCGTCCGCACTGCCGCGACGTCGAGCCGGTCACCCTCGGCGATGCCGCCGATGGTCACTGCGGGAGCCGCGCTGTCCACCTTCACGGTGAGCGTCGCGACCGCCGAGGTCCGGCCGCCGGCGTCGGTGGCCCGGGCCTGCACCACCGTCACCCCGTCGGCGCTCACCTGGAACGGCGCGGTGTACGCCGTCCACGGGCCGTTGCCGACGCGGTGCTCGAGGCTCAGCCTGCCCTCGCCACCGTCGCCCGTGAGGACGACCGTCACCGGCGTGGTGAACCAGCTGCTGCGACCGTTCGCCGCCGCAGGCACCGTGACCATCGACACGGACGGGTCCTCGACCACGACCGGGTCGCCGGGCTCGGAGACCTCGACCTCGAGCTCGCCCGTGCCGCGGTTGCCCGCCACGTCGGTGGCGCGGTAGCGCATGACGTGGGTGCCGGGCTCGTCGATGGTGACGGGGGACGTGTACGTCGTCCACGTCGTGGCGTCGTCGAGCTGGTACTCGATGCTCGCCACGCCCGAGGTGGCGTCGCTCGCGGTCAGGGTGATGATCCTGGCCCGGTCACCGCCCACCTTGGCGGTCACGGCCGGGTCGACCGTGTCCACCTTCACCGTCTGCGAACCGACGGACCCGACGTTGCCGGCGGTGTCCTTCGCGCGGTACTCGACCAGGCGCGCGCCCTCCCCGGTGACCGGGACAGCGAGGGTGTACGGCGTCCAGTCACCGCCGGCGATGCGGTACTCGATCGAGGCGATGCCCGACCCGTCCGCACCGTCGGTGCCGGCCACGGTGAACGACGGTCGCTCGGTGTACCACCCGGCGCTGCCGTCAGCCGCGGGGATGGTGAGCGTCGCCGTCGGCGCCACCGTGTCGATCTTGACCGTCTGCGACTTGATCGCCTCGACGTTGCCTGCCGAGTCCGTGGAGCGGTACTCGATCAGACGCGTCCCCTCTCCCGGGACGGGGACCGCCGCGGTGTAGGGAGTCCACGCACCTCCGGCGATGCGGTACTCGGTCGAGGCGACGCCCGACCCGCCCGCTCCGTCGGTGGCCGCCAGGGTGAACGACGGACGCGTGGTGTACCAGCCGGCGGCGTTGGCCGCTGCGATGGTGAGCGTCGTCGTCGGGGCGGTCGTGTCGGCCGGCCCGGTGCCGGGCTGGCACGAGCCGTCCTTGCCGAGCGTGAGCCAGTCGAACGTGGCGGTGATCCCGGCCCCGGCGGTGGTGTTGGCGGCTGCCAGCACTCCCACCCGCGGGTTGGTGATCCCCGTCAGGTCGTAGCCCGAGGACATGTTCGTCCACGTGGCTCCGTCGGTGCTCCAGCTCCCCAGGACGGCGGTGCCGTCCGTGCTGGTGAGGCGCAGCCACACCGTCGAGGGGAAGGTGGCCCCGAGGGCCGCGGAGTTGGTCTCGACGGCCGTTGCCGACGTCTCCTTCGCTGTCTGGATGATGTTGGACGCGGCGTTGGGATCGGTGCTGCGTCCCTGGAAGACGTGCTTGATGTAGTTGTCGTCGTCGCCGTAGATCAGCAGGCCTGCCGACTGGTAGGACCTGTTGATCGGTGCGGTGACCTTGGTGGTGACCACGAACGGACCCGAGGGCAGGGTGCGGAGCACCAGGTCCCGTGCACTGTTGGTGGTCTGGTAGAGGTCGGTCGCCTCGAGCGGGATCTTGAGGGACCCGTTGGACACCACGAGGTTGCCGCTGGGGCGTACGACGCTCCAGTCGGAGACCAGCCCGGAGCCGTTGAAGTCCTCGACGACGCACGGCGGGCTGCACGGCGTGGCCGTGCTGTCCGGGGTGAGGGTGAAGTAGTCGAACTTGGCGATGAGGTTGTCCGCCGCACCCGCGGTCGTCGAGGCCAGGCCCAGGAGGCCCACCTTCGGCGACGTGATGCCGGTGAGGTCCCGCGCGGGGGCCGTGCCGGAGGACGTCGTGATCGGGAGCCAGGTCGCCCCGTCACTGCTGTACGACGCCGTGACGGAGGTGCCGTTCGTGCTGGTCATCCGCAGCCACACGGTGTCCGGGAAGGCCGCCCCGAGGTTGGTGGAGTTGGACTCCGACGCGACGGCGTTGACCTCCTTGGCGAACTGGATGACGTTGGCCGCCTTGCTGCCGCCGGCCGCGGTCGAACGACCCGAGTAGACGAGCTTCAGGTAGTTGTTGTCGTCGCCGTAGACGATCAACCCGCCCTGCTGGTAGCCCTTCGTCGCCGCGAGGGTGACCTTGGTGGTCACCTCGAACGCCCCGGACGGCAGGTCCTGCAGGACGATGTTCGGCGTCGTGTTGGTCGTCTGGTAGAGGTCGGAGTTGGTGAGCGGGATGTTCAGCGTCCCGTCCGCCACGGTCAACCCCTGGTCGACCCGGACGCTCCTGTTCCACCTGGTCGTGTCCAGCGACGTGCCGACGAAGTCGTCGGACCGACCGCTGAAGCAGATGTTCTGCGCTGCAGTGACGTTGACCTCCAACGTCTTGGTGGTCTTCGCGCCCCGGGCGTCGGTGACCGTCAGCGAGACCGTGTACTTGCCGGGAGTGGCGTAGGTCTTGCTGGGGTTGGCCTCCGTCGACGTGGTCGTGTCGCCGAAGCTCCACGCGTAGGCGACGGGGACGTCGTTGTCCGGGTCCGTGACGGTGCTGGTGAAGCTGACCGGCAGCGGAGCCGTCCCCGACAGGGTGCTGGCGCTGATGGCGACGTTCGGCGGCTGGTTGTCCGTGACGCCGCGACCGTTGAACTCGAGCCAGTTGACGTTCGCCCCACCGGTGGTGGCGACGAAGTAGAGCGGGACGCTCGTGTCCGTCGCACCCGTGAAGGTGACCGGCACGTTCTGCCAGGTCTGCGCACCCCCGGTGTTCGGCACCGTGATGGTGCCGATGGTGGTGCCGGTGGGCGAGCCCTGCCGGACCGCGAAGGCGGCACCGGTCGTGGCGGACGCGGCCCGCATCGTGACGCCGGTGATCCCCGTGAGGTTCATGACGTCCCAGCGGAACCAGTCACCGGTCTCCACACCCGTGACGTTGTTGCCGCCGTTGGTGTCGGTGGTCGTCTGGGTGATGACGCCGGCGGTGCCTGCGGTCTCGGAGCCCGTGCGACCGGTCTGGTCGAAGAACTCCGCCTCCTTCTTCTTGGTGTGGAGGACGATGCCGTCGACGCCGGTCAGCGCACCGGCCGCCCCGACCGCGTTGTCGGTGTAGGTCGCCTTGATGACGCCGAAGATGTTGGCGCCGCCGTGGCCGGTGTCACCGGGCAGCGGGAAGGAGCCGGAGCAGCCCTTGTACTGCTCGTAGTCGTGGGCGTGCTGGTCGTGGCCGAGGCCCGGCGTGACGGTGACGCGGGAGCAGTCGATCGTCGTGTCCTCCGCGTCGGTCACCTGGACCTGGTACTTCACGGTGTCCCCGAACTCGAAGAACCCACCGTTCTTGGGCAGGACCAGCTTGACCACGGGCGCGGTGTTGCCGACCGTGATGCTGATGTTGGTCGTGCCCGAGCGGCCACCCTCATCGGTCACCGTGAGGCGAGCGGTGTAGTTGCCGGCCGCGGTGTAGGTGTAGTTGGCCGTCGGCTCGACGCCGTCGGGCTGGCCGTCGCCGTTGAAGTCCCACGAGTAGGTGAGACCCGCAGCGGTGCCGGTGTCGGCGTCGAACGACGCGGACCCGTCGAAGTTGACCGACAGCGGAGCAGGACCGGACGTCTTGTCGGCGCTCGCCCTGGCGACCGGTGCCCGGTTGCCCTCGACGTAGTCGATCCGGTAGATGCCGGAGTCGGCGTTGTCACCGTTGAAGCCGCTGCCCCACTCGATCATGTAGAGCGCACCGTCGGGGCCGAACTGCAGCGCGTGCGGGCGCTTCATCGGCAGCGACGGGAGGAAGCGGTTGAGGTCGGTGTAGTTGGTGCCGTCCATGTTCATCTGCACGGTGAACAGGCGGTTGTTGTTCCAGTCGGCCCAGATCGCCTTGCGGTCGAAGTACGCCGGCCACTTGTGGTCGGACGTCGAGTCCGGGTCGTACTTGTAGGTGCCCGACGTCATCGGCGCGCCACTGGCGCCGATCTCCGGGGTGCCGGTGAGCGAGGTGCTGTTGCTCTGCCACATGGTCGCGGGCTTCGCCGCCGGCAGGTTGGCCAGGCCGGTGTTGTTGGGCGAGTCGTTGACGGGCGCGGCGCAGTTGAACGTCGCTCCGGACGTGCTCGAGGCGAAGTTGTAGTCGTTGTAGGGGGTGTTGTTGCCCACGCAGTAGGGCCATCCGTAGTTGCCGGGCTGGCTCAGGATGTTCCACTCGACGCGGCCGTTGGGTCCGCGCGTGGCGCTGACGGACGTGGCGTCCGGGCCGTAGTCGGCGACGAGCATCTTGTTGTTCTGCACGTCGAGACCCATCCGGAACGGGTTCCGGAAGCCCATGGCGTAGATCTCGGGCTTGGTCTTGTTGGTGGTGTCGGCGGCCTCGTCGAAGAGGTTGCCGGCCGGGATGGAGTAGCCGCCGGCGGCGAGGGGCTTGATGCGCAGCACCTTGCCGTTGAGGGTGTTGGTGTTGCCCGAGGTGCGCTGGGCGTCCCAGGCCTCGCGGCCCGCACGCTCGTCGATCGGGGCGTAGCCGTCGGACGCGAAGGGGTTCGTGTTGTCACCGACGGTCAGGTAGAGGTTGCCGGTGTTGTCGAACTCCATGGCCCCACCTGCGTGGCAGCACTCGTTGCGCTGCGTCGGCACGTCCAGGATCGTCGTGGCGGTGCCGAGCTGGAGGGTGTTGCCCGACATCGTGTAGCGCGCGATGCGGTCGATCGACCCGCCCGTGGTGGGCGAGTAGTAGAGGTAGACCCAGTTGTTCGTCGCGAAGTCGGGGTCGAGGGCGATGCCGAGCAGGCCGAACTCCTGGCCCGTGTAGACCGGGATCGTGCCGGCGGTGACCACGTTGCCGTTGGCGAGGATGATCTTCACCGCGCCCATGCGGTCGATGTAGAACACCCGGCCGTCGTTGGCGACGGCGAGCTCCATCGGGTTCGAGGTGTTCTCGTCGAGGGCGACCTTCTCGAAGCTGGGCTGGAGGGTCGCCTTGCAGTCGGAGTCGACGACGCCGGCAGCGGTCTGGATGCCGCCGAGGATGTGGCCGAGGAACTTCGGGTCGCCGAAGGCGGCGTCGGTGTGGCCCATGCCGGTGTACCAGCTGCGGCCGCCGTCGTAGTCCTGGCACCACGCGATCGGGTGCTCGGCACCCATCGCGCCCGCGCCCGGTGCGTACGACGTCTCGTCCATGGAGGCGAGCACGTGCACCTTGGTGCGGGGGTTGCTGCGGAAGTTGTACCACTCGTCGGTGCGCTGCCACAGCGGCTCGATGCCGGCCGTGGAGGGGTGGGCCGGGTCCTCGACCTTGACGGTCGCGGTCGGTGTGCCGTTGGGGTGGTTGTTGAAGTAGGCGCCGACCAGCTCGCCGTACCAGGGCCAGTCGTACTCGGTGTCGGAGGCGGCGTGGATGCCCGCGTAGCCGCCACCGGCCTTGATGTAGTTCTCGAAGGCGACCTGCTGGCTGGGGTTGAGCACGTCGCCGGTGGTCGAGAGGAAGATGACGACCTCGTACTGCTCGAGGTTGGCCTCGGTGAAGGCGGTGGCGTCCTCGGTGACGGTCACGTTGAACCCGTTGTCGACGCCCAGCTTCTGGATGGCGGCCTTGGCCGCGGGGATGTTGTCGTGGCGGAACGCGGCGGTCTTGGAGAACACGAGCGCGTCGAACGAGCCCGCAGCAGCGGCTGCGGCCTCGGCCTTCGACTGGCGGCCCGCGGTCCACGGGACCGCCCGGCCGAGGGTCGGCTCGGCCTGCGCCGCGGTGTCCTGGACCTCCTCCTGGGGGGTGGCGGTGGAGGCCGCCGCGGTGGGGGCCGCCGGCGTCGCCGCTGCCGGTCCCATCCCGAGCGCCGCGCCCAGTGGCAGCGCCACCAGCATGGCCATGGTCGAGCCGAGAGCGGCGCGTGCGCGCCCTCGCGGCCGCGTGATGATTCGGTTCATCACGGTCCCTTCGTTTGATGGATTGCGCTCCATCGGTTCCGGGGCGGGTCCCCGGGCGTTCGGCCCTTGGTCGTGCTGGTGGTGCGGGTGGTCGTGGTGCTCGTGCTGGTCGGTCGGTGGTGCTGGGTCGGTCGTGCTGGGTCGGTCGTGCTGGTCGGTCGTGCTCGGATGGTCGTGTCAGGCGCTGGTGGGCATCGTCCGGGCGACCAGGGTGGGGTCGGTGAAGACGGGCTCGAGGGCCGCGGTCGCCCCGCCGCGCACGGCTGCGCGGAACCCGAGGCTCGACAGCTCGACGCGGGTGCCGCCGGCGTCGGGGGCCAGCACGCCGGCGCGCAGCCCGCGCTCGATCGCCGCCCGCATGTGGTGGCCGACGGCGGCGTAGTAGCCGGTCAGGACGACAGCCGCCGGGTTGAGGGCGTTGGCGAGGATGGCCACGCCTGTCCCGACCCAGGTGCCGGCGGCGTCCAGGGAGCGCAGCGTGCGCTCGTCCCCCAGGTCGGCGCGCCGGTTGAGCTCGGCGAGGCGGTCGTCGAGGGCCATGGCCGGGTCCCGGATCGGGTCGTCGACGTCGGCGGCGCCCGCGAGCACCGCGTCCAGGCCGATCACCGTCTCCCAGCACCCGTGGCGCCCGCAGCCGCACTCGCGGCCGTCCTCCTGCACGATCATGTGCCCGAACTCGCCGGCGTAGCCGTGGCTGCCGCGCAGCAGCCGTCCGCCGCTGACGATCCCGCCACCGACACCGACCTCGCCGTGGAGCACGAGGATGTCCTGCCGGGTGGGGTCCCCCGGCGTCACCTCGGCGGCGGCGGCCAGGTTGCCCTCGTTGTCGACCAGGATCGGGAACGACGCCCCGAGCTCGCGCCGCAGCAGCGCGCCGACCGGGACGTCGTACCAGCCGAGGTTGGGTCCGTGGGTGAGCAGGTCGCGGGTCTGGTCGTAGAGGCCGGCGACGCCGACCGTCATGCCGGCGACGGTCGCTCCGCGCCGGTCGACCCGCGCGACGGTCGTCCGGACGAGGTCCGCGAGGCGCACGAGCACGCTCTCGGCGTCCATGGCGCGCGCGTCGAGCGCCACGCGGCTCTCCTCGAGCACGTCGCCGCGCATGTCCATCGCCATCGTCGAGACGTGGTTGACGTTGACCTCGGCGCCGATGCCGATCACGGTGCGGCCGTCCAGCTCCACGGTGATGCTGGGGCGCCCGATCCCGCTCTGCACGACCTCTCCGTCGGAGACCAGGCCGCGCTCCATCAGCTCGCTGACGAGGGTCGACATCGTCGAGCGGGTCATCCCCAGCTCCGTGGCCAGCGCCGAGCGGGACCGCGGACCGTGGTCGCGCAGGTGGCGCAGGGCCAGGCCGAGGTTGGAGCGACGGACGTCGGGATGGGCGATGCGGTGGTCCGGCACGGGTCACTCCTCTCGGCAGGGGTGGGGCAGGGGGCAGACGGGCAGGTGGAGGCAGACGGCAGGGACGTGCGACGCGGCTGCCGTCGGCGGCAGTGCGGGTCGGCGATCCGGTGCGAGGCGGGGGCGGAGCGGAAGAGGGGGTGTGACGCCGATCACGTTTGTTGGGGCGACGCTCAAACTAAGGCAGGAGCCGCGCGGTGCGCAAGCACCGCGTCCATCTTTCCTATCGGAAACCGGGACCGGTTCCTGCAGTGGCGGCGCTCGCTGGCACTGCAGGGCGCGCCGCAGCCCGACATGGACCGCTCGATCCTGTGCGATCCACCGGGCTGCGGCATCGGACTACCGGCCGGCAGCGGAGAGCGCGAGGCCCGTGTCGGCGTCGAACAGGTGGGCCCGGTCCAGGTCCACCGCGACGGACAGGCGCTCGCCGGGCGTGCCGGTCACCGCCGGCCGTGCCTTGACCTTGAGCATCTCCGTGCCGACCCTGACGTCGACCACGGTGCGGTCGCCGAGCGGCTCGAGGCCGTAGAGCTCGCCGTCGAGGGACGTCTCGCTCCGCCTCTCCACGGACAGGTCCTCCGCGCGCAGGCCCAGCACCAGGGGACGGCCGTCCTGCGCCGTCGTCCAGCGGGGCCGGGGCAGGGTCCACCCCTGCTCCCCCACCAGCCGGTCGCCCTCGGCGCGACAGGCGAGCAGGCTGATCCTCGGGCTGCCGACGAAGCCGGCGACCCACTGGTTGGCCGGCCTCTCGTAGACCTCGGTCGGCGTGCCGACCTGCTGCACCTTGCCCTCGCGCAGCACCGCCACCTGGTCGGCCATGGACAGCGCCTCGACCTGGTCGTTGGTGACGTAGATGAAGGTGCCACCGAGGCTGCGGTGGATCCGGGTGAGCTCGGTGCGCATCTCGACGCGCAGCTTGAGGTCGAGGTTGGTGAGCGGCTCGTCCATGAGGAACGCCCGTGGGCGACGTACGAGCGCACGAGCCAGCGCGACGCGCTGCTGCTCGCCACCGGACATCTGTGCCGAGCGCCGCTGGAGCAGGCGCTCGATGTGCAGCAGCTCCGAGACCTCCTGCACGGCCTCCTTGATCTCGCCCGACGACGCCTTGCGGGCACGCAGGGGCGAGGCGATGTTCTCGTACGCCGTCTTGCGCGGGTAGAGGGCATAGCTCTGGAACACCATCGCGAGGTCGCGCGCGGCGGGCGTGTCCGCCGTCGCGTCGCGCCCGTCGAGGTGCACCGAGCCGCCGTCGAGCGGCTCGAGCCCGGCGATCGCGCGCAGGGTGGTGGTCTTGCCGGCGCCCGAGGGTCCGAGCACCACGAAGAACGCACCGTCCGGCACGTCGAGCGTGACGCCGTCCAGCGCCTGCACCTCACCGAAGGACTTGCGCAGCTCGTGTGCCGCCACGGTTCCCATCAGGCCACCAGCTCTTCCGTGCTCACGTCGTAGACCGGCGGGATCCCGCCGGCGTGCCGCAGCCCCACCGGGGCGTCCGTCGCGAACCGCACCGTGGGTGGCATCCGGACGCGGACGTCCCGCTCACCACCGTGGTCCAGGACGTAGATGATCTCGTCGCCGAGTGCCTCGGCCGACACCACGCGCGCGTCGACGGTCCCCTCGGTCCCCGCGGCGGTGACCTCGAGCGCCTCGGGACGTACGCCGGCGACCAGGGTGCGGTCGCGCGGCAGGCCGGGCGGCGGCGGGAGGACCAGTCCGCCGGGGCCGCGCAGGGCGCCCTCGGCGATCTCCACGTCGATGAGGTTCATCGGCGGCGAGCCGATGAACGAGGCGCAGAAGAGGCTGGCCGGCCGGTCGTAGACCTCGAGCGGCGTCCCGACCTGCTCGACGCGACCCTTGTTGAGGATCGCGATGCGGTGCCCGAGCGACATCGCCTCGACCTGGTCGTGCGTGACGTAGACCATCGTCGTGCCGAGCTCGGCCTGCAGGTGCTTGATCTCCGTGCGGGTGTCCGCACGCAGCTCGGCGTCGAGGTTGGTCAGCGGCTCGTCCATCAGGAAGGCCTGCGGTCGGCGCACCAGCGCCCGCGCCAGCGCCACGCGCTGCTGCTCGCCGCCGGAGAGCCGGTGGGGGCGTCGGTCGAGGAGCGCGTCGAGCTGCATCATCCGCGATGCCTCGGCGACCCGCTCGCTGACCTCCTTCTCCGGCAGGCCCTCCGCGCGCAGCGGGAAGGCGAGGTTGTCCCGCGTCTTCAGGTGCGGGTAGAGGGCGTAGAACTGGAAGACCATCGCGATGTCGCGCTCCGCCGGGGGCAGGTCGTTGACCAGCGTGGTCCCGATCCGGATGTCGCCGGAGGTCTGTCGCTCCAGGCCGGCCATCGCGCGCAGCGTGGTGGTCTTGCCGCAGCCGGAGGGGCCGAGCATCACGAAGAGCTCGCCCTCCTTGATCGACAGGTCCACCTGCTCCACCGCGACCGTCCCGTCGGGGTAGCGCTTGTGCAGGTTGGTCACCTCGATGCCGGCCATCAGCGACGCACCGCCCCGAGGGTGACGCCGGCGACCAGGTGCTTGCGCACCAGGAAGGCGAAGACCAGCACCGGGATGGCGAACACCACCGCGGAGGCGGCCACCAGGCCCCAGTCCACGGTCGTGCCGCCGATGAGCCCGGCGATGGCGGGAGGTGCCGTACGGACCTCCTGGCTGGAGGTGAGGAAGATGGCGAACACGAACTCGTTCCAGGAGAAGATGAGGGCGAAGACCGCGGTGGCCGCGATCCCGGGCACGAGCAGGGGCAGGGTGAACTTCCAGAACGCCTGCAGACGGGTGTAGCCGTCGAGCATGGCGGCGTCCTCGTACTCCGCGGGCACCTCGTCGACGAAGCCCTTCATCATCCAGATCGTGAACGGCACGTTGAAGGCCGCGTAGATGAGGACGAGGCCGAGCTTGCTGTCGATGAGCCCGAGCTCGCGGTACATCAGGAAGATCGGGATCACCACGACCACGGGCGGCATGAAGCGGGTCGAGAGGATGAAGAACAGCTGGTCCTTCTTGGCCCTCAGGCTGAAGCGCGAGTAGGCCCAGGCCGCCGGGACGCCGAGCACGGTGGCCAGCACGGTGGACGCGCCGGCCACGATGACGGAGTTCAGGAAGGAGCCGGACAGGTCCGACCTGCCGCCCCCCTGCGCGACGAACACGTCCTTGAAGTGCTCGAGGGTGAAGTCGAAGTTGAAGAACTTCGCCGGGCACGGCGTAGACGTCGCGGTTCTCCTTGATGGACGTCTCGACCATCCACAGCACCGGGAAGAGCATGGCCACGGCGATCACCACGAGCAGCACGACCTCGACCACCCGCCGTGCCCTGCCGCCGCGGCGACGCGGCGACGAGGCGTCGTCGGTGACCGGGGCGGGCACGGCCTCGTCGATGGAGATGGCCATCAGCCCTCCTTGAGCTTGTTGAGGTAGCGCAGGTAGAACTGCGCCAGGACGATGACCACGAGGACCATGAGGATCCCGTAGGCAGACGCGGTCCCGGTGTTGAAGCCGAGGAACGCGACCTTGTAGACGTGGAAGGACAGCGTCTCGGTGGAGACCCCTGGCCCGCCGCTGGTGAGGATGTAGACGAGGTCGAACAGCCGGAACGCCTCGATCGCGCGGAACATGACCGCGATGAGCAGCAGCGGCCAGACCATCGGCAGCGTGATGTGCCGGAAGCGGAACCACTCCGACGCCCGGTCGATGGATGCCGCCTCGTAGAGGTAGTTCGGCACCGCGGTGAGACCGGCGAGCGCGATGAGCATGATGAACGGCGTCCACTGCCACGTGTCGACCACGATCAGCGAGAACAGCGCCGTCCGCTGCCGGGTGAGCCACTCCACCTGGCCGAAGCCGAGCGACCCGAGCATCGAGTTGATCACGCCGAACTGCGCGTCGAGCATGAACTTCCAGAACAGGCCGACCACCACGGGCGAGAGCATCATCGGCACCAGGAACAGGGTGGTCAGCGCACCCCGGCCCCGCGTGCGCCGCGAGATCAGGTAGGCGATCGCGAACCCGAGCACGGTCTGGAGCAGGACCGCCCCGACCACGTAGATCAACGTCGTCAACGCACGCTTGTGCACCTCGGACGAGCTCAGGATGAGGCTGTAGTTGTCGAAGCCGACGAAGTCGGCCCCGGTGGCGCGCGTGGCGGAGTAGTCGGTGAAGGACAGGTAGAGCGCCCACAGCAGTGGGAACACCGACATCCCGAGGAGCAGCAGCAGCGCCGGCGAGATGAACGCCACGGCCAGGCCGCGGTCGCTGAGTCGGGGGGAACCCCCCGGTGCAGGAGGCGTCGAGGACGCCTCCTGCACCGGGCGGTCGGTCGTGGTGGTCATCGCTCAGATCACAGCCCGCCGCCGCCGCCGTCGAGCACGCCCTGCTGCTGCTCGGCGATGTCGTTCAGCGCGTCCTCGGGGCTCTTGGCACCGTTGAGCGCGGCGTTGACGTTGGTGTTCTCGATGTCGATGAGCTGGGCGTACTCCGGCACGTTCCACATGTCACGCATGCGGGCCACCGAGTCGGCGTAGACCTGGTTGAACGGTCCGGCCTCGAGGAACTCCGGCGACTGGATGGCGTCGGTGCGCGACGGCACACCGCCGGCGGCGGCCCACTTCTTCTGGATGTCCTCCTGCTCGAACCACTTCATGAAGTTGAGCGCCTCGGCCTGCTGGGTCGTCCGGGGCGTAGGCGGAGACGTGCATGCCCATGCCGCCGAGCGGGCACGACGTCGGAGTCCTGGGTGGGCAGGGTCGCGAAGCCGAGCTTGTCGAGGATCTCGTCCTCGGTCGTGCCGAGCGTCGACTGCGCGGGGTCGAGCAGGCCGCCGGCGGCGGCGATCCACTGGAACGCGATGCAGGCCTTGCCCTGGGCGACCGCGGCGTTGATCTCGTCGATGAACCAGTTGCCCGAGCCCTTGGCGGTGAGCGGCTTCATCTGGTTGACCAGGACGTCCATGGCCTTCTGGCCGGCCTCGTCGTTGATGACGCCCTCGATCTTCTTGTCGGCCGAGTCCCACAGGTTCCCGCCGTAGACGCCGTTGACCGTGTTGTAGGTGACGGCGGCCGCGTCGGAGCCGTTGGCCTGGTGGAAGGCCAGACCGCTGACGCCCGGGTTCTCGTCCTGGCACTTCTGGGCGGTCGCGATCATCTCGTCCCAGGTCTCCGGCGGCTCGTCGCCGATCAGGTCCTTGCGGTAGATCATCGTCCACGTGTCGCCGAGGAGCGGCAGGCCGTAGAGGCTGGCGTCCTCGTCGCGCTGACCGGTCTCGGCCTGCGGGTACTGGCCGTAGGCGGCGAGCAGGTAGGGGTCGTACGCGTCGACGTCGATGTTCTCGTTGACGAAGTCGGTGAGGTCGAGGATGTTGCCGTTGGTGACGGCCTCGCCGATGTGCTGGGAGTCCAGGATCGCGATGTCGAAGTCGGTCTGCTGGGCGGCGAACTGGGTGAACATCGCGTCGTGCCAGTTGGCGTTGGGCACCGTGTTGACCTCGACGGTCACGTTGGGCCGCTCCTTGGTGTACTCCGCGTTGGCGAAGTCCTCCAGGGCCTGGGCCGGGGGCCACTCGAACCAGACGAAGCTGAGCGTGGTCGGGTCGTCGCTGAGCTCCGGGATCGTGGCCGGGGCCTTGGGGCCGGACGCCTCGGCGCCGCCGCCGCCGCCACCGTCGCCGTCGTCACCGCCGCCTCCGCAGGCGGCCAGGGCAGCGGCCATGACCACTGCTGCCGTCGCCAGCCGCAGGGGCCGGCTGGGCGAGGACCATCGTCCCACTCGTGTTCCGTACCGCATGTGTCGTCCTGCTTCCTTGATCCGGGGCTGTTGCGATGAGTTGTGGTGCGCCGTGCTCCGAGCTGTCGTTCCTGGTTGTGGTTCCGAGCTGTGGTTCCGAGCTGTGGTGCTGAGCTGGGTGGGCGCGTCACCAGGACGTCGCGATGTACTGCGCCTCCATGAACTCGAGGAGTCCCTCGCTGCTGCCCTCGCGTCCCAGGCCGCTCTGCTTGGTGCCGCCGAAGGGCGCGGCGGGGTCGGAGACGAGTCCGCGGTTGAGGCCGACCATCCCGCTCTCGATGCCCTCCGCCAGGCGCAGGCCGCGGGCGACGTCGCGGGTGTAGAGGTAGCTGACGAGGCCGAAGTCGGTGTCGTTCACCAGCCCGAGCACCTCGTCCTCGTCCTGGACGCGCACGACGGGGGCCACGGGCCCGAAGACCTCCTCGTGGAGGATCCGGGCCTCGAGCGGCACGTCCACCAGCACGGTCGGCGGGTAGAAGAAGCCGGGGCCGTCGTCGCGGCGTGCCGCCCACGAGCACGCGGGCACCCCGCGTCGACGGCGTCGCGCACGAGGGCGTCGACCTTGTCCACGGCTGCCGCGTTGATGAGCGGGCCGCACTGGGACGCCTCGTCGGGGCCGGGGCCGACCCTGATCGCGGACATCCGCTCGACGAGCCCGTCGACGAAGGCGTCGTGGACGTCGGTGTGCACGAAGAACCGGTTGGCGGCGGTGCACGCCTGCCCGCCGTTGCGCATCTTCGCGACCATCGCGCCCTCGAGGGCGGCGTCGACGTCGGCGTCGGCGAGGACGACGAAGGGGGCGTTGCCGCCGAGCTCCATCGCGCACTTGAGCACGCCGTCGGCCGCGATGCGCAGCAGGATCCGCCCGACCTCGGTCGAGCCGGTGAAGGAGACCATCCGCGTACGCCGGTCGCGCAGCATCGTCTCGACGACGGGGCCGGGCTCGGAGGTGGTGACCACGTTGAGGACGCCGGCGGGCAGGCCCGCCTCCTCCAGCAGCGCGGCGACGGCCAGCGCCGTCAGCGGCGTCTCCGCCGCGGGCTTGAGCACCATCGTGCAGCCGGCCGCCAGCGCGGGCGCGATCTTGCGGGTGGCCATGGCGGCGGGGAAGTTCCACGGCGTGACCAGCACGCTGACCCCGACCGGCTGGTAGCCGACCAGCAGGCGGTTGGCCCCGCTCGGCGACGTCCCGACCTGTCCGCGCAGCCGGACGCCCTCCTCGGCGTACCAGCGGAAGAACTCGGCGGCGTACGTCACCTCCGACCGCGCGTCGGCGAGGGACTTGCCGTTCTCGAGGCTGATGAGCAGCGCGAGCTCCTCGCTCCTGGCGTGCATCAGGTCGAAGGCGCGCATCAGGAGGTCGGAGCGGGAGCGGGGCGAGGTGGCCGCCCAGCCCGCCGCCGCGGCGGCCGCCGCGTCGACGGCCGCCGTGGCATCGCTGGAGTCGGCATCGGCGACCGTGGCGAGCACCGTGTCCTGGGCCGGGTCGCGGACCTCCAGCCGGCGGCCGCTCGTGGCCGGGCGCCAGGCGCCGGCCACGAGCAGGTCGGTGGGCACCTCGATCGTGTCGAGGACGGGACGCAGGGAGGAGTCCATGACGGTCATCGCGCGTCCGCCGTCCGTGCGGCGTCCGCTGCATCGGCCGCATCGACCGTGCCCGAGTCCCGCAGCGCCGCCCGGTCGCCGGCGTGTGCGGCGCGGACGATGTGCTCGAGCGCGTCCACGTCGAGGCGTCGCGGGTTGTTGGCGACCAGGCGCTCGGCCCCCATCGCCTGCTCCGCGGTCCACCGCAGCTGGTCGGCCGTCAGCCCGAGCTCGGCGAGCGTCGTCGGCACGCCGACCGACGCCAGCAGCGACGGCGACGCGGTCGATCGCCTCGTCGGCCAGGTCCTCCGGTGCGGCGTCGCGCGAGGCGCCCATCGCCAGGGCGATCTGCGCCAGCTCGGGCACCCGCGTGGGCCGGTTGAACTCCATGACGTAGGGCAGCAGCGCGCCCACCCCCAGCCCGTGGGGCGTGTGGGTCGCGGCGCCGACCGGGTACTGGATCGCGTGGGCGGCGGCGGTGCCCGCCGTGCCGAGGGCGAAGCCGCCGGCGGTGGCGCCGAGCATCATCGCCTCGCGGGCGGTGGTGTCGTCGGGACTCGACCAGGCCCGCTGGAGGCTGCCGGAGATCAGGCCGACCCCGAGGAGGGCGTAGGTGTCGGTGAGCTCGTTCTTGCCGACGAAGACGCGCTCGGCGGCCAGCTCGGGGCGACGGGGCGACGGACCGCCGTGAAGGCCTCGATCACGTGGCAGAGGGCGTCGGCGCCGGCGCTCGCGGTGAGGGCCGGCGGGCAGCCGTGGGTGAGCTCCGGGTCGCAGATCGCGGTGTGCGGGATCAGGTGCGGGCTGGAGATGCCCACCTTGCTCACCCGCGCCGGGTCGGTCAGCACGGCGACGGGCGTCACCTCGGACCCGGTCCCGGCGGTGGTGGGGACCGCCACCACGGGGACGACCGGTCCGGGCACCCGGAACTCGCCGTAGTAGTCGGACGGCTCGCCGCCGTGGGTGAGCAGCACGGCGACCGCCTTGGCCAGGTCGAGGCAGCTGCCCCCGCCCATGCCGACCACGACGTCCGGACCGACCTCGGCCGCCATCGCGGCGCACTCGCCGACCTGGTGGACGGGCACGTCCGGCTGCACCTCGGCGTACGTCGTGACCTGCACGCCGGCCGCCTCGATCAGCCCGACCAGCTCCCGGAACTCCTGCGTCGCGCCGAACCTGGCATCGGTACAGACCAGTGCCCGCGAGCCGAGCGCCGCGACGACGGGTCCGAGGGCGCGACGCTGCCCGGCTCCGAACAGGACCTGGCGCGGTCCGCGCAGGACTCCGAGCATGCTCATAAGGGCTCCGGGGAGGTCGGTGGTGCGAGAGGATCGACGGGCCATCGCTCCACCGAGAGAGCCATTTCCTATACGATCTGGTGGCGAGAGCATGGGGTAGCGATACGGTGTGTGTCAACCGACACACCGACGATGCACACGAGGGGACCGCCAGTGGACGGCGTAGCGAAGGCGTGGCAGCCGCCCGGCCAGAGGGCCGAGGGAGTGCGGCCGCCGGCTGCGGCCAGGCACACCGGACGGCTGGCGGAGGAGGTCTACGACACCCTGCTCGGGCAGCTCATGTCGCTTGCGGATCGTGCCGGACTCGCGCGTCACGATCGATGCGCTCGCCCGCGAGCTCGGGGTGTCCCAGACGCCCATCCGCGACGCCCTCAACCGGATGGAGGCCGACGGCCTCGTGGTGCGGGTGCCCAACGCGGGCTACCGCATCCCGCCGCAGATCACGCGCGCCCGCTTCGAGGACATGGTGGAGCTGCGGCTGCTGCTCGAGCCCGCCGCCGCGCGCCACGCCGCTGAGCGTGCGACGAGCGGGCAGGTGGAGCACCTCAAGCGGATGCTCGAGGAGATGGCCGACCTGGCCGAGGGCGACGGTCACCTGGCCTACGGCGCCTTCGGCCTGCGCGACGCGGCCTTCCACGACCTCGTCGCGGCCAGCGCCGGCAACCAGCTCGTGCGGGACGCCCTGGCGCGGCTGCACACCCACGTCCACCTGTTCCGGCTGGTCTACGACACCGAGGTCACCTACCTCGCCATGGGCGAGCACGACGACGTCCTCGCCGGCATCGCCGCGCGCGACCCCGACGCCGCCGCCTACGCCATGCGGCGCCACATCCTGCTCTCGCGCGACCGCTTCCGCCGGCTCTTCCGCGGCGACGACGAGGCGCAGGACCAGACCGATGCTTGACGATCGCGGCTCCAGCCACGATTGTTGTCCTCGTCACACTCGATCCAATCGGATTTGATCCGCGATCCGTCAGGAAAGCGACCCCGACCCCGCAAGTGCAAGGAGACCGCAGGTGCCCAGAGCGCTGCTCCTGACCGGCGACGCCGCCGAGGAGCTCGACACGATGTATCCCTACTACCGCGTCCAGGAGGGCGGCTGGGACGTCGACGTCTCGTCGAAGACCCTGCGCGACATCCAGCTGGTGATCCACGAGTTCGACCCGAACTCCGACGCCTACGTCGAGAAGAACGGCCGCAAGCTGCCCGTCGACGTGCCGTGGGCCGAGGTCGACGTCGACCTCTACGACGCGCTGATCATCCCCGGCGGCCGCGCCCCGGAGTGGATCCGCGTGGACGACGACGTCCGCCGCATCACCGAGCACTTCTTCGCCAAGGACCTGCCGATCGCCCTGGTGTGCCACGGCGCCCAGGTGCCGGCCGTCTACGGCCTGCTGAAGGGTCGCAAGACCGCGTGCTTCCCGCCCATCACCGGGGACATGGAGAACGCCGGGGCGACGGTCATCGACGCCCCCGACGTCGTCGACGGCAACCTGGTCTCGTGCCGGGGCTGGCCCGACATGCCGTGGTTCGGCCGCGCGATGATGACGCTCTTCGACGAGTCCGTCGCCGCGTCCGGCAGCACCGAGGCCCGTTCCGCATGAGCACGCCCGCCGGCCGGTGAGCCGGTCCCGGACGGTCGACGTCCAGGGCTCACCCGTCCACCTCCTCGAGGCGGGCGACGGCCCGGCGGTGCTCCTCCTCCACGGCTCCGGACCCGGCACCACCGGGTCCGGGGCCTGGTCGGCGACTGCAGAAGCACTCGCCGGCACCCACCGGGTGGTGGCCCCCGACCAGGCAGGCTTCGGTCTCACTCCCCTGCCTCCCGGTTCCACGGGCGGGCTGCGCACCTGGACCGACCAGGCGGCCGCACTGATGGCCGCGCTGTCGCTCGACTCCTACGCCGTGGTCGGGCACTCCATGGGCGGCGCGGTCGCACTGTCCCTCGCCGCCGACCACCCCGAGCACGTCACCCGGGTGGTCGGCGTCTCGGCGATGGGCGCACCCGGCGCTCCCCTGTCCGCGGACCTCGACGCCCTGTGGGCCGCCGCTCCGGGGGCCGACGGCGCCCGGGACATGCTCCGCCGCCTCTTCCACGACCAGTCGCTGGTGACCGAGTCGGCCGTCGCGTCCCGCGCCGCGGCCATGGAGGCCGGCTCTGCGGCGTACGCCGGGCTCTTCCCGCCGCCGCGTCAGCGGTGGTCCGACGACCTGACCCTCTCCCCCGACGCGCTGTCGGCCATCACCGTGCCCGGTGCTGCTCGTCCACGGTGCCCAGGACGGCGTCACGCCGCTGCAGACGTCCGCGCTGCCGTTGCTCGACCTGCTCGGCGACGTACGCCTGCACGTGCTCGGTCGCTGCGGGCACGGTCCCTTCGTCGAGCACCCCGACGAGTTCCACCGCGTCGTGCGCGACTTCCTCGACCGCTAGACGAACGTCTCGAACGTCGGCTCCGGCAGCGGTCCCGACGACGCGTCGCGAGCGAGCTCGTAGCCGTGCGCGACCTCGATGAGCGTGGGCTCCGACCGCGCCGTCCCCCAGAACGAGATCGCCACCGGCAGGCCCGCCGCGATCTCGGTCGGCACGGTGAGGAGCGGGTATCCCGCCACCGCCGTCGGGCCGCTGCACGATCCGGGGAACGACTCGGGGTTGACCAGGTCGATCGGGTGGGCGGGGGCGTAGGACGGGGTGACGAGGGCGTCGAGGTCGTGCTCGCGCAGCACCTCGTCGATCGCCTCGCGCGTGGCGGTCGCGCTGCGGCTGCGCGCCTCGAGGTGGGCGGCGTCGCCGGCCCGCGGGCCCTCCAGCGCCTTCTCGAGGAGCGACTGGCCGAAGTGCGCCAGCTCCGTGCCGGCGTGCTCGCGGTTGAAGCGCACGACGTCCTCCAGCGTGCGCGGCACGTCGCCGACGCGGGTGGCCAGGTAGTCGGCGACGCCGCTGCGGAACTCGGCGAGCAGGACGAGCAGCTCGTCCTCCCAGACGTCGTCGCCGAGCTCGGGCAGGTCGGTGGCGTCGACGATCACCGCGCCCTGGGCCGCCAGCAGCCCGAGCGCCCGCTCGGCCGCGGCGTCCGCGTGGGGCGAGTAGCCCCAGTAGGTCCTGCGCGGGACGCCGATGCGCTTGCCGGCGAGCCGGCCCTCGACGGCGTGCGCGGCGAGGTCGCGCCCGTCCGCGGCGAGGACGGTGAGGAGGGCCGCCGCGTCACGGACCGTCCGGGCCATCGGGCCGGGCGAGTCCTGCGAGGCGGAGATCGGGACGACGCCGTCGGTGGGCACGGTGCCGACGGTGGGCTTGATGCCCACGCACCCGTTGAAGGCGGCGGGACAGGTGATGGACCCGTCGGTCTCGGTGCCGATGGCGTACGACGCCAGGCCGGCCGCCACTGCGGCGCCGCTGCCCGAGCTCGAGCCTCCTGCCGAGCGGTTGAGCGCGTAGGGGTTGCGGGTCAGGCCGCCGTAGGCGCTCCACCCGGAGGCGGAGGACTCGTCGCGGATGTTGGCCCACTCGGACAGGTTCGTCTTGCCGAGCACGACCATGCCTGCGGCGCGCAGCCGTGCCACGAGCGCGGCGTCACGGGACGGCGGCGGTGCGTCGGCGAGCGCCAGGGAGCCCGCAGTGGTCGGCAGGTCGTGGGTGTCGACGTTGTCCTTCACCAGCACCGCCCGGCCGTGGAGCGGGCCGCGGCTGCGCCCGTCGGCCGCCTCGCGGTCGAGCGCCTCCGCCTGCGCGACTGCGTCCGGGTGGGGCGTGCAGACGGCGTTCACCAGCGGCTCGACGACCTCCATGCGGGCGAGGAGGCGCTCGACCTCCTCACGCGAGCCGGTGCTGGGCGCGACGGTCATGTGTCCTCTTCCAGGTCCTCGTCCAGGTCCTCGTGCACGGAGACGAAGAGCCGGTCCTCTCGGACCGGCTCCTCATGCTTCCCCCACGGTGCTACTTCGTGAACAGGCTCACTCCACCAGGGCCGACCGGAGGCCGACGATGATGAGGACGATGCCCATCAGCAGCTGGCCTCGGACCAGCGACACGATGCCGGACACCACGAGGATGACGGCAAGGATCCACAGCAGCAATGCCATGACAAGCTCCCTTCGTTGGACGTCGCCAACCTAGCCCTCGACGGGGCGCGCGAGAAACGAGCCACACCCCAACGGAGGGCAGGGATCACCCCTCCTCGCGCAGCCTCGGCGGGGTGAAGTCCTCGGGGTTGAAGCCGGTCTTGTCGGCGTAGAACTCCCGCAGGACGTCCATGTCGGCCTTCACGTCGCCGGTCGGGTGGAACGTCGGTCCCCAGCCCACCGTGCGCGACGGCACGTCGAGGAAGGCGAGCGTGATCGGCAGCCCGGTCTGCTGGGCGATCCGGTAGAAGCCGGACTTCCAGTACTCGCCGCGCGACCGGGTGCCCTCGGCGGCGATGCCGATGACCCAGGGGTCCCCGCCCGCGGACTCCTCGAGCATCTTCTTGATCGTCGCGGAGGGGTTCTTCCGGTCGAGCTCGACGGCGCCGGTGCGACGCAGCAGCCAGCCCAGCGGGCCGACGAAGAGCTCCTGCTTGACCAGCAGCTTGATGTCGATGCCGTAGGTCCAGCCGAGCAGCAGCGTCAGGACCCAGTCCCAGTTGGAGGTGTGCGGGGCGCCGACCAGCACGCCGCGCTCCGGCACCTCGCCGACGGCCTTCCAGCGCACTGCCCGCAGGGCGAGGCGCGCGATCCTACGACGAAGCACGAGCACGTCCCTTCTTCCGTTCGCGGTCGAGGTCCCACAGGTAGTGGTCGAAGTCGACCTCGAGCGTGTGGCGCGGCGAGGGGTAGAACTGCCGGGTGTCGCGCTCGTGCTCGGCCCGCATCTGACGGCGTACGACGGCGTCGGCGGGCGGCACGTAGTCGCCGGTCAGCGTCTCGGCGATCCACGCCGACTGGGCCTCGGCGAGCGGCATGACCGCGCCGAGGGGCTGGAGCAGGCCGAGGAAGTAGAGGCCGGGCAGGTCCGGGTGGACGGTCCGCTTCCACAGCGGCAGCTCGTTGTCCTCGACCGACACCAGGTCGGGGGCGAGGAAGGGGAAGCTGACCCGGTAGCCGGTCGCCCACACGATGAGGTCGGCCGGCGCGCTGGTGCCGTCGACGAAGACCACCCGGTCGCCGTCCAGGCGCTCGATCGCGGGCCTCGCCGTGACGGCCTTCACCGCCAGGCGCTCGCGGATCTTCTCCGACTGCACGGGGTGCGACTGGCCCGGCTTGTGGGTGGGGGCGGGCAGGCCGTACTTCGTCATGCTGCCGGCGCTCGTCGCCCCGATCCGCAGGCGGAGCGCGGTCACCCACCACGGCACCCAGCCGGGCGGGAGCAGGCCCTGGTCGCTGGGCTTGCCGAGGAAGTACTTGCGCAGCACCCACTCGGTGCGCCGCACCGACCACGTCGTGGACCGCGCGACGTAGGACGCCTCGACCGAGATGTCCATCGCGGAGTTGCCCGCGCCGACGACCACGACGTCGCGGCCGGCGAGCTGGTCGCGGGACCGGTAGTCGTGGGCGTGCACCTGCTCGCCGTCGAAGGTCCCGGGGTAGGCCGGCTCGGGCCAGCGGGCGTCCCAGTGGTGGCCGTTGGCGACCAGCACCGCGTCGTAGGTCCGCGTCTCGGTGCCGTCCGGACCGGTGATCCGCACGTCCCACCGGCCGTCAGCCGTCCGGGAGACCTCGTCGACCGTCGTGCCGAAGGTGATCGTGTCGCGGAAGCCGAAGTGGTCGACGTACTGCTCGAAGTAGGCCGCCACCTGGTGGTGGCGGGCGTAGTCGGGGTAGTCCGGCGGCATCGGGAAGTCGGAGTAGGCCATCCGCGGGCAGGACGTGTTGATCTCGAGGCTCTCGTAGCAGGCCGACGTGCCGTTGGAGTTGTCGAAGACCCAGTTGCCGCCGACGTGGTGGCCGGCCTCGAAGCAGTCGAACGGGATGCCGGCGAGGTAGAGGTGCTTGGCCGCGGCGATGCCGGACGAGCCGGCCCCGATCACGCACGCGCGCGGCAGCGACTCGTCCACCGGCACGGGGGCGGTGACCGGAGGGACGCGGTGCTGCTGCTTGACGAGGTAGCCCATCAGCGAGCCGTCACGGTCGTCACAGGTAGAGCCCGGTCGATCCGCCCTCGAGGCGCTCGGCCGCGACGGCGTGGACGTCGCGCTCGCGCATCACGACGTAGACCTCTCCCTGGACCTCGACCTCGGCCTTGTCCTCGGGGTCGAAGAGCACGCGGTCACCCGCCTCGACGGCACGGGCGTGCGGACCGCACGGCGATGACGCGCGACCACGCCAGGCGCCGGGCGCCCATCGCGGCCGTCGCGGGGATGACGATGCCACCGGACGAGCGACGCTCGCCGGCATCGGCGTCCACCTCGACCAGGACCCGGTCGTGGAGCATCTTGATCGGGGCGCTCATGTGGCTCCCGACGCCGCTCAGCCGGCGACCCTGCGGACCAGCGCGAGCAGGACGACCACGCCGACGACCGCACCGGCGACCTTGAGGATGTTGTCGGTGCGCGGGGCGCCGCTGTCGAGGTCGACGAAGGTCGACTTCACCGTCGTCACCTGCCGGCCGACGATCGTCTTGGGGTGGGCGCGGTGGGCGAGCTGGTCGATGGTCGAGGCCAGACGCTGGCGCGTCTCCTCGATCTCGCGCTCGAGCGCGCTCATGTCCTGGGTCACGTCGGAAGGCTACCAATGCGCCGCGGGTCGAAACCCCACGGCAGCTCGAGCCTGTGGGCAGCCATCAGCGCCTCGTCGGTGAGGACGTCGAAGGTCGGCCGGTCTGCCACGACCACCCCCTCGCTCAGCACGATGCTGCGTGGGCACAGCTCGAGCGCGTAGGGAAGGTCGTGGGTCACCATCAGCACCGTCACGTCGAGGCCGCGCAGGATGTCGGCCAGCTCGCGACGGGAGGCGGGGTCGAGGTTGGAGGACGGCTCGTCGAGCACCAGGATCTCCGGCTCCATCGCGAGCACGGTGGCCACCGCGACGCGGCGCCGCTGGCCGTACGACAGGTGGTGCGGCGGCCGGTCGACGAAGTCCGCCATCCCGACCCGGTCCAGCGCGTCCATCACCCGTCGGTCGAGCTCCGCCCCCCGCAGGCCGAGGTTGGCGGGGCCGAACGCGACGTCCTGCCGCACCGTGCCGAGGAACAGCTGGTCGTCGGGATCCTGGAAGACGATGCCGACCCGGCGGCGGATCTCCGTGAGGTGCTCCTTGGCGACCGGCAGGCCACTGACCGTGACGGATCCCTGCCCTGCGGACAGGATGCCGTTGAGGTGCAGCACGAGGGTGGTCTTGCCGGCGCCGTTGGGGCCGAGCAGCGCGACCCGTTCGCCGCGGTGGACGTGGAGGTCGACGCCGAAGAGCGCCTGGTGGCCGTCGGGGTAGGCGAAGGCGAGACCATGCACGTCGAGCACGGGGGTGCTCATCGGGTCTCCCCCGTCTCCGGCAGCCTGCCGGTGTAGCCGCGCGACAACATCGCGAGGTGGACGCGTTCGCCGCGCTCGTAGGAGCGGATGAACAAGGCGCCCATCGTGCGGGCCAGCACCGGCCAGTGCCGCGGCGACCGTGGGTCGCAGCCGCGCGAGCGCATCGCGACGAGCATCCGCGAGAGCTCGGCCGTCACCACGTCGAGGTAGCGGATCATGAAGCCCATGATCTGCACGATCAGGTCCGGCATCCGCAGCCGCTCGAGGCCGCGCAGGACGTCCTGGGGCTCGGTCGTCGCAGCGAACGTGAGGGACAGCGCCACACCGATCGTGCCCTTGGCGAGCAGTCCGAACGCCGCGACCAGGCCCGGCTCGGAGAGCGAGAGTCCCAGGACGTCGGTGCGGGGGCCGGTGGCGATGAACGGGATCAGCACGGCGAAGAGCACGAACGGCACCTCGACCACCATCCGCTTGCCGATGTAGGTCAGCGGCACTCCGGAGACGACGATGACGCAGGACCACGAGGATCGCGTAGCCGGCGAAGGCTGCGTAGGTCTCACGCGGGGTGGCCACCACGGCGAGCATGATCACCAGCAGCGCCACCAGCTTGTGGTGCGCCGCCATCCGGTGCAGCGGTCCGTGACCGTGGAAGTGGAGCCGATGGCCGTGACCAGCGCCCATGGTCAGGACCCGTCCGGCGCTTCGACGCGGCGGCGGCCGCGCAACAGCCAGAACAGTCCGCCCCCGAGCAGGAGGGTGGCGAGGGAGCCGACGACGCCGGCGACGCCGCCGCTGAGCCGTTCGTTGTCGATGCCCTTCGTGGCGTAGCCGGCGAAGGGTCCGTCGGCAGTGGCCGACGTCTTCTCCTGGTCGATGAAGCCGGTCTGCTCGGCCACGTAGTTGAGGCCGTCGGGGTGCGCGCTGGCGTAGTAGCTGCCGACGCCGGCGACCAGGAGCGCCACGAGCAGACCGACGACGAAGAACCTGCGGTTGCGCGTCATCGTGCTGCCTCCACGTCGTTGCGGATCTCGAGCTGCCGTGCGGCGAGCAATGGGCGAGCGCCGTAGACCAGGTCGGGCCGGGTCGCGGTGACGGTGCCCACGACCAGGAGGGTGATGAGTCCTTCACCGATCCCGATGATCGTGTGCCAGGTCAGCATCGCCGCGAGGACCCTGCCGGTGTCCACCGGCGCGGTGCCGCCGATCGCGAACAGGAGCGTGAAGACGAGTGCGGCGACCGGGACGCTGACCAGTGCTGCGACACCCGCGGCCGGAGCCACCATGCTGACCCGCTTGGGCAGGACCTTCCGGACCGTGACGAAGACCAGCCACGCCGCTCCCACGCCCACCAGGCCCATGAGCGTGATGTTGGTGCCCAGCGCGGTGATCCCTCCGTCTGCCATCAGCAGCGCCTGCACCAGCAGGACCACGCTGATGCACAGGGCAGCGGCGTAGGGACCCACGAGGACGGCCGCCAGCGCTCCGCCCAGCAGGTGGCCGCTCGTGCCGCCCGCCACGGGGAAGTTGATCATCTGGCCGGCGAAGACGAACGTCGCGACCAGGCCGGCCATCGGCGCCGTACGGTCGTCGAGCTCGCGACGCGCGCCGCGAAGCGCCAGTGCTACTCCCGCCGCCGCGACGACGCCGGTCGCCACCGAGGTGGGGGCATCGAGGAATCCATCGGGCACGTGCACGTGGCGGCTCCAGATCTCTGCTGCTTGGATGTCTGCGGGCCGGCTGGTTCTCACGCTCCGGCCGGCCCATCGACACTATTGCAAGTCGTTCGCAACAGCCAGTCGTTCGGATTGGTGTTCCTGCGCAGGAAGATGGATCACGATGACCGACCGCCTCACCCCCGGCGACACCGCCCCCGACTTCACCCTCACCAGCGACACCGACGACCGGGTCTCGCTCGCGGACCTGCGCGGCAAGAAGGTGATCGTCTACTTCTACCCGGCGGCGATGACCCCGGGCTGCACCAAGCAGGCGTGCGACTTCTCCGAGTCGCTCGACTCGCTGCGCGGCGCCGGCTACGAGGTGCTCGGCGTCTCCAAGGACAAGCCGGCCAAGCTCGCGAAGTTCCGCGAGCGCGACGCCCTCACCCTCACGCTGCTCTCCGACGAGGACCTCGCCGTGCACAAGGCCTACGGCGCCCACGGAACCAAGAAGCTCTACGGCAAGGAGGTCGAGGGCGTGATCCGCTCGACCTTCGTGATCGACGAGGACGGCACCGTCGAGCTCGCGCAGTACAACGTGAAGGCCACCGGCCACGTGGCGAAGCTGCGCCGGGACCTGGCCTCGACTGACCGACCGATGTGAGCCGCGTCCCGTCCAGATGACACGCGAGTACACGCGAGCTGCTCGCCAGCGTGGCGAGGTCGACGTCAACTGCCATCGCCAGACCCCCAACTTCGCGGCCGGAGCCGAGGGAAGAACGCCGCACCTGATCGGCGCGAGGGCGAGGTCTGACTTCCTCGCTGAGCCGAAGTGGTGGAACGGCAGACACGCGGCGCTTAGGACGCCGTGCCAGTGTGGGTTCGAATCGCTTCGGCGCCATGTCGCACCCGTGCACGACACACGAGCAGACTCGACCTAAGGCGCTGTTGGTCGACCTACCCCGCCACTAGGGTCCGCGCATGGACTCCGCGCTGACCACCGTCGGACTGCCCCTCGCGCTCGCGATCATCATGTTCGGCCTCGGCCTCGACCTGACGATCGCCGACTTCAAGCGGGTCGGCCGCGCGCCCCGGGCAGTGGGTGTCGCGCTGGTGTGCCAGGTCCTGCTGCTGCCGGTGATCTGCTTCGGTCTCGTGGTCCTCTTCGACCTGCCCGCGCTCCTGGGCATCGGCATGCTGCTGCTCGCCGCGTCCCCCGGGGGCACGACGGCCAACCTCTTCAGCCACCTCTTCAAGGGCGACGTCGCCCTCAACATCACCCTGACCGCGATCAACACGGTGCTCGCCGTGGTGACCCTCCCGCTGATCACCGGCCTCGCGATCGCGTACTTCGACCGGCAGGACGACGTGTCGATGCCGCTGGTCGAGATCGTCAAGGTGTTCGCGCTGATCCTGCTGCCCGTGGGCATCGGGATGCTGGTCAACAGCCGCGCGCCGGGGTTCGCGCGACGGATGGACAAGCCCGTGCGCATCGGCTCCGCGGTCATCCTGGCGGTCCTGGTGCTCGGCATCCTGCTCGACCAGCTCGAGAACGTCGGTGACTACCTCGCCGACGTCGGCCTCATCGCCGCGCTGTTCTGCGCGATCAGCCTCGTCGTGGGCTACGTCGTGCCGAAGGCCTTCGGCGTCACCGGCCCGCAGGCCGTCGCGTCCTCGATGGAGGTCGGCGTGCACAACGCCACGCTCGCGATCTTCGTCGCCGTCGAGGTCCTCGACGAGGTGGAGATCTCGGTGCCGGCGGCGGTCTACTCGCTGATCATGTTCGTCTTCGCAGCCCTGTGGGGCATGTGGGTCTCGCGGAGGATCGCCGCCCGCGAGGCCGTCTCAGCGACCTGACAGGTCCGCGGCCACCGTCGGGGCGAGCTCGCGCAGCGCGCGGCCGCGGTGGGAGATCCGGTCCTTCTCGCCGGGCGGGAGCTCGGCCGAGGTGAGGCCCTGCCCGTCCGCCTCGGACGAGTGCTCGTCGGCGACGAAGACGACGTCGTAGCCGAACCCGCCGCTCCCCCGCTGCTCGCGGATGATCCGACCCGGCATCCGTCCCTCGACCACGCGCTCGCGGCCGTCGGGCAGCACCCACGCGATCGCACAGGTGAAGTGGGCACCGCGCCGCTCGTCCGGTACGTCGTGGAGCTGGGCGAGCAGCAGCTCGTTGTTCCGCTCGTCGCTCTTGGGAGGCCCCGACCACCGGGCCGACAGCACGCCCGGCATCCCGTTGAGCGCGTCGACGCAGAGCCCGCTGTCGTCGGCGATCGACGGGAGCCCGGTCGCCGCGACCCCGGCGCGCGCCTTGAGCAGCGCGTTGCCCTCGAAGGTCGGCTGGTCCTCGACGGGCTCGACGTAGCCCTCGATGTCGTCGATGCCCAGCACCTCGATGTCCGCGACGTGCTCGGCGAGGATGCGCTGCATCTCGCCGATCTTCTTCGCGTTGCCGGAGGCCAGGAACACCCTCATCGGGCCAGGGCCTCCTGCTGCATCCGGGTGAGGTCGGCACACCCCTTCTCGGCCAGGCTGAGCAGCGCGTCGAGCTCGGCGCGGTCGAAGGCCGCACCCTCGGCGGTGCCCTGCACCTCGACGAAGGAGCCCTCGCCGGTCATCACGACGTTCATGTCGGTCTCGGCGCGGACGTCCTCGACGTAGGGCAGGTCGAGGCGCGGCACGCCGTCGATGATGCCGACGCTGACGGCGGCGACCGACCCGGTGAGGGGCTCGCCGGTCAGCGCGCCGTTGCCGCGCAGGTGCGCGACGGCGTCGGCCAGGGCGACGTACGCGCCCGTGATCGCGGCGGTGCGGGTGCCGCCGTCGGCCTGGAGCACGTCGCAGTCGAGGACGATGGTGTTCTCACCGAGCGCCTGGTAGTCGATGACGGCGCGCAGCGAGCGGCCGATCAGGCGCGAGATCTCGTGGGTGCGTCCGCCGATGCGGCCCTTGACCGACTCACGGTCCGAGCGCGTGTTGGTGGCGGCGGGGAGCATCGCGTACTCGGCCGTCACCCAGCCCAGGCCCGAGCCCTTGCGCCAGCGCGGCACGCCCTCGGAGGCCGAGGCGGCGCACAGCACCTTGGTGCCGCCGAACTCGACGAGCACCGAGCCCGCCGCGTGGTCGAGCCAGTGGCGCGTGATGGTGATCGGGCGGAGCTCGTCGTCGGCGCGGCCGTCGGCACGGGGGGTGGGAGCAGCAGTCATGGGGACGACCCTAGACGCGAGGGAGGACAGACCCGGGAACGGGCGGAGCCGGGTCCGGTCACCCCCGTGAGTCACCGGACCCGGCTCGCAAGGTCCCTACCCCTGTGGGACCCCAAAGCGCAGCCCCACGCCGCGCAGCTCCCTCCACGCGGTGGAACCTCAAGGGTCCCCCCGCCCGGGCGCTGTGCGCATCGGTCCATCGGCCCGGTCGTGTGCGACCAAAGTAGGGGTCCTCCTCGCTAGGCTCACCGCCGTGGAGACCCGCCCCACCGCCTCCGAGGTCCAGCCGGCTCTGCGCTGGGTGGACCACGCGTGGCGCGACGCGCTCTGCGTGGCGTTCTCGGCGACCGTCTGGCTCAACGTCGCCGGCGCCGAGTGGCGTGAGCACCGGACCCTCTTCGTCGTCGAGGTGGTGCTGGGCCTCGCCGCCTTCGTGCTCGTCCACTTCCGCCGCCGCGCCCCTGTCCCGATCGCCCTCGCCATCGCCGCGATGAGCGCCGTGTCGGGAGTGGCCGCCGGACCGGCGACGCTGGCCGCGGTGTCGGTGGCCACCCGCCGCGTGCCCCGCCAGGTCGTCATCGTCGGTCTCGCCAACTTCGCCGCCGCGCAGAGCTGGACGACGATCGCGCCCTTCGCCGACAACGACGAGGTGGTCACCACCGTCGTGAACCTCGTGATCAACGCCGGGATGATGGGCTGGGGCCTCTACATCGGCTCCCGGCGCGAGCTGATGTGGACGCTCCGCACCCGTGCCGAACGCGCCGAGACCGAGCAGGACCTGAGGGTGGGCCAGGCCCGCTCGACCGAGCGCGCTCGCATCGCGCGCGAGATGCACGACGTGCTGGCGCACCGGATCACGCAGGTCTCGATGCAGGCGGGCGCGCTGGCCTTCCGCGACGACCTCGACAGCGATCGCCTGCGCGAGGGCCTCGGCCAGATCCAGGGCCAGGCCAACGACGCCCTCCACGAGCTGCGCGACGTCCTCGGGGTCCTGCGCGAGGACGACCCCGGTCCGGTCACCGCGCGACCGCAGCCGACGTACGACGACATCGCCGCGCTGGTCGCCGAGGCCCAGGACCTCGGCCTCGCGGTCGACTGGACCGACCGCGTCGACACCTCGACGCCGGTGCCGCCGGCGACCGGTCGCACGGTCTACCGGATCGTGCAGGAGGGCATCACCAACGTCCGCAAGCACGCGCCCGGCTCGGAGGTCGCGATCAGCTCCACGGGCGACCCGCAGTCGGGGATCACCGTCGTGCTCGCCAACCCGCTCGCCGCCCCGCCGGCCGGTGGGGCGAGGGCCCGTGGCGCCGTCGCCCCGGGTGCCGGTCTGGGCCTCGTCGGGCTCCGCGAGCGCACCGAGCTGAGGGGTGGCCGGCTCGACCCACGCACGGAGGGCTCGACGTTCGTTCTGGAGGCTTGGCTACCGTGGACGGCGTGATCCGGGTCCTGCTCGTCGACGACGACCCCCTCGTGCGGTCGGCGCTGGCGCTGATGCTGGGCGGGCAGAGCGACATCGACGTGGTCGGCGAGGCACCCAACGGCGAGGTCGGCATCGCGCTCGTCGGCGAGCTCGATCCCGACGTGGTGCTGATGGACATCCGGATGCCCGTGATGGACGGGCTCGAGGCGACCCAGGTGCTGCACCAGCGGCCCTCGCCGCCGTCGGTCGTCGTGCTGACCACCTTCGACGCGGACGACCACGTGGTCCGCGCGGTCGCCGCCGGTGCGGACGGCTTCCTGCTCAAGGACACCCCGCCGGGAGACATCGTCCACGCCATCCGCACCGTCGCCGCGGGCGACGCGATGCTCTCGCCGTCCGCGACCCGCAGCATCGTGTCGCGGCTGCGCAGCTCCACCTCCACGGACCGCTCCACGGCTGCCGCCGACCGGCTGACCGTCCTGACCGAGCGCGAGCTGGAGGTGGCGGTCTGTGTCGGACGCGGCCTGAGCAACTCCGAGATCGCCTCCGAGCTCTACCTCTCCGTGCCGACCGTGAAGTCGCACGTCTCGCGCCTGCTCACCAAGCTCGACAGCACCAACCGGGTGCAGGTGGCGATGGTCGTGCACGACGCCGGCCTCGTCTGAGGCAGCGAGCAGTCAGACCTCGTACGTCGCCCCGGCGCGCGCGAGCTCGACCGGGCCGGACCACTCGCCGCGGGCCTCGGCCTCGGCGACCGCCGGGTCGTGCCACGGCGGCACGTGGGTGAGGACCAGCCTGCCGACGCCGGCGCGCGCCGCCGTACGACCGCAGTCCGCGCCGGTCATGTGCAGGTCGGGCGGGTTGTCGCCGCCGGTCTCGAAGGACGCCTCGGCCAGCAGCAGGTGGGCGCCGGTCGCCACCTCGTCGAGCGCCTCGCACGGACCGGTGTCGCCGGAGTAGACGACGGTGCGGCCACCGGCGGTGACCCGCAGTGAGTACGCCGTGACCGGGTGCACGACCTGCCGGGCCTCGATCGTGAACGGACCGATCTCGATCGGCGCGCCCCACACCCTGAAGTCGAACTCCTCGTGCATCCCCGGGTCGGTCGGCAGGTCGTAGGCGCGCGCCATCCGGTCGGCCGTGCCGTCCGGTCCCCACACCGGGATCCGCGGCTGCGGGCCGGTCGGGTGGTACTTGCGCATCACGTAGTAGCCGCAGAGGTCGAGGCAGTGGTCGGCGTGCAGGTGGCTGACCAGCACCGCGTCGATGTCGAGCGGGTCGGCGTAGCGGTGCAGCTGGCCGAGGGCGCCGTTGCCGAGGTCGAGGAGGATCCGCCACGTGCGCGTCTCCCCGTCGGACGTGTGCTCCTGCTCCAGCAGGTAGCAGCTGGCCGAGGACTCGGGCCCGGGGTAGGAGCCGGAGCACCCGACGATCGTGAGCTTCATCGCGACCTCACCGGGCCCTGGCCCCGCCGGCGAACTGGCTCGCGCCGAGCAGCTCCGAGCCCAGGAACCGCCGACCGATGGTGGCGAAGTCCTCCGGGCTGCCGGTGGTCGAGAAGGTGTAGTCGGCCTCGCCGTCCTCGCGCATCAGGCCGGTGCGCGCGAGCATCTTGTAGACGTCCTTGGCGCACTCCTCGGCCGAGCTGACGAGGGTGACCTCGTCGCCCATCACGTAGGAGATGACGCCGGTCAGCAGCGGGTAGTGCGTGCAGCCGAGGATGAGCGTGTCGACCCCGGCGGCCGCGAGCGGGTCGAGGTAGTCGTGGGCGGCGGCCAGGAGCTCGTCGCCGCCGGTGACCCCCTGCTCCACGAAGTCGACGAAGCTCGGGCACGCCTGGATGTGCAGGTCGAGGTGGGGCGCGGCGGCGAACGCGTCGTCGTACGCCATCGAGCTCGCCGTGGCCCGGGTGCAGATGACGCCGACCTGCCGGTTGCGCGTGGCGGCCGCGGCGCGGCGGGCGGCCGGCAGGATCACCTCGACGACCGGTACGTCGTAGCGCTCACGGGCGTCGCGGAGCATCGCCGCGCTCGCGGAGTTGCACGCGATGACGAGCGCCTTGACGCCCTGGTCGTAGAGGTGGTCGAGGCACTCGAGGGCGTACTCGCGCACCTCGCCGATCGGCTTCTGGCCGTAGGGCTGGCGGGCGGTGTCGCCGAGGTAGACCACCGACTCGTGCGGGAGCTGGTCGATGACCGAGCGCGCGACCGTCAGTCCGCCGAAGCCGGAGTCGAAGATGCCGATCGGGGCGTCGGCGCTCGGGCTGGGGGACGGCACAGGCAGCAGGCTAGGCGCTGGACCGGCCACCGGTCACGCCATCCGACGCGTCGACCCCGTCACACCGGCGACCCCGCGTTAGGGTCGCTCGGTGCCTCTTCGTTCATTGCTCGCGTCCGTGCTCGCCTGCAGCAGCATCCTCCTCGCGGGGGCACCGGCACCCGCCGTGGTGCCGACCGGCGACGCTCCGTCGGTGGAGCGCAGGTCGCTCGACGACCCGATCACCTCGGTGCTGGCGATCTCGCTCGACGGGCTCAACCCCGACGCGATCGAGCAGCTGGGCCAGGCAGGCACGCCGAACCTCCACGACCTGATGGCGACCGGCGCCACGACGCTCAACGCGCGCACCGAGCACGAGAAGACCATCACGCTGCCCAACCACACCGGCATGGTGACCGGGCGACGCATCGAGGCCGCCACCGGCGGACACGGCGTGACGTGGAACGACGACCGCCGTCGGCCGCCGACGGTGCAGGCGGCCGCCGGCACGCGCATCGAGTCGGTCTTCACCTCCGTGCACGCGGCCGGCGGCAGCACGGCGCTCTTCGCCAGCAAGACCAAGTTCTCGCTGTGGAAGCGCAGCTGGCCGCTCAGCATCGACACGACCCGCATCCGCCTCGACAACCCCACCCTCGCCCGGTCGGTGCGCCGCGACATCGTCGACGAGACGCGGGCCTTCCGCTTCGTGCACCTCTCGCTGCCCGACGCGGTGGGCCACGACAAGGGCTTCATGTCGAAGGCCTACCTGCGAGCCGTCCAGCGCGTCGACGCCCTCGTCGGCGAGATCGTGGGCGCCGTGCGCTCCGACCCGCTGCGCGCCGGCAGCACGGCGATCATCCTCACCAGCGACCACGGCGGCCGGGGCGCGGACCACTCCGACGCCACCAGGCTCGCCAACTACCGCGTCGCCTTCATGGTGGCCGGCCCGGGCGTCGCGGCGGGAGCCGACCTCTACGACCTCAACGCCGACGACTACCGGGACCCGGGCACCGGGCGCACCACCTACCGCTCGGCGATCCAGCCGGTCCGCAACGGCGACCTGGCCAACCTCGCCCTCGACCTGCTCGACCTCGCCGCGGTCCCCGGAAGTGAGCACAACTTCGCGCAGGACCTGGACGTCTCACTCGTCAACTGACGTACTGTGCCCCGGATCCCGGTCAGCGAGCCGGGGCGACCAAGGGGGTAGCACCATGTCCATCCGCATCCCGAGGCGCTTCGCGCCGGTGCGTGCCGCCGTGGCGCTGTCCCTGGCGGCGGCGCTGCTCGCTCCCCTCTCCGGCGCATCGGCCGAGCCCGACCCGGCGGCGGCTGCTGCCGTCGGCTGGCCGCCGGCAGCGCCGACCCAGCTGGTCATCGACACCCTCGGCGTGCCGATCGGGCGCGAGGACTACGTGCCCGGCACGGTCACCCTCGACGGCGTCGCCCACACGACCGAGGTGCGCGGACGCGGCAACTCGAGCTGGAGCTGGGCCAAGAAGCCCTACAAGCTCAAGCTCGAGGACGACGCCGCGCTGGTCGGCGACGTCGCGCACGACGAGTGGGTGCTGCTCGCCAACTACGGCGACCGCAGCGGGCTGCGTACGGCGACGGCGTTCGCGATCGCTGCCCAGACGCGGCTGGGCTGGACGCCGAAGTTCCGCTTCGTCGACGTCGTGCTCAACGGGCAGTCGCAGGGCCTCTACATGCTGACCGAGCAGGTCGAGCAGGGCAGCGGCCGCGTCGACCTCCCCGACGACGGCTTCCTGCTCGAGTTCAACAAGCGCTACCTGCGTGACGGCGAGCCGGGCTTCCGCACCAAGCAGGGCACGGCCATCGCGTTCAAGGACCCCGACGAGGTCACCAAGAAGCAGCGGCGCCAGGTCCGCCACGCCGTGACGCGCTTCGAGCGCGTCCTCTGGGGCCCGCAGTTCGACGACCCGAAGACGGGCTACCGCGCCTACGTCGACGTACGCCGGCTCATCGACTGGTACCTCGTCGAGGAGCTCTTCGCCAACCAGGACTCGAACTTCCAGTCGAGCGTGCACATGAGCTGGGTGCCGGGCAAGCGCTTCGTCTTCGGACCCGTCTGGGACTTCGACCTCAGCGGTGGCACGAAGTGGAAGGCCTCGACCGACCCCGAGCAGTGGTACACCCGGACCGGCAGGCACTGGATCTCCCGGATGCTGCAGGACCCCGCGTTCGCCAAGCGGGTCAAGAAGCGCTGGCAGGCGCTGCGACCCACCGTCGACGCGGTGCTCGCCCAGCTGCCGCAGGCCGCGGACGCGCTCGCCGCGTCGTCCGACGCCGACTGGACGCAGTGGCACGCCGACGACGCCGACCTCGAGTGGACCCGGCACGCCCGTACGCGCAACGGCGAGGTCTCCTTCCTCGCCGACTGGCTGGGCCAGCGGGCGCGCTGGCTGAGCAGCAACGAGGTGCGCCTCGCGAAGCTCCGGACCCGCACGCCCGAGCGCACCCGCACCGTCTGGGTGCCGGTCGACCTCGACGACCCGCAGGACACCGCGGTGGACGTGACCTGGTCGGTGTCCGCGGTCACCGCGGAGGCCGGTGTCGACTTCGTCGCCGAGGACGGGCGCTTCACCTTCGCCCCGGGCGAGGTGCGCCACTACGTCCCGGTGCACGTCCTCGACGACAGGGCCACCGAGGGCCGCGAGCTGATCAGCGTGGTCCTGCGTGACGCCTCGGGAGGCGCCGTGGTCGGGTCGCCCGGCTACGGGATCGTCGCGATCGAGGCCAACAAGCGCTGACCGCTCACCTCACCCTGGCCGTCTCCCATGGGCCGAGCCTAGGACCGGCCCCGGTCGAGCCGGGCGTACTGCACCGACAACGCGGTCGCGATGCTCAGCCACGCGGCGTACGGCACCAGCAGGACACCGGCCCACGGCAGCGACCGGACGACCACCGCGACCAGGACCCAGGTGAGCGCAGCCGCCAGCGCGAGGGCGACCGTGGCGGCACCGATGCGGTGCGGGACGTAGAACAGCCACGCCCAGGCGAGGGCGGCGACGACCGAGGCGCCCAGCACCGTCGTCGCCGGCCAGACGGCCTCGGCCGCGGACGAGCGGGTGAACCAGGCGCCGACCGCGAAGAGCGCGAGGAAGTTGAGCGGCCACATGATGCCGAACACCACGTCGGGCGGCTGGAAGGACGGCTTCGCCAGCCCGGCGTACCAGCCGGGGTCGCGCGCGGTCCAGGTGCTCGACAGGGCCGCGTAGACCACGACCACCGCGATCCACGCCGCGGTGGCCGCCCAGCCGCCACTCACGTCGTGCCTCCGATGCGCTCGCGCAGGAGCGCGCCGAGTCGGTCCACCGAGCCACCCAGGACGTCGAGCTCGTCGGCGCGCACGAGCGGGTGCACTCCGTCAGCGGTCCGCGCCAGGACGACCGGCGCTCCGCAAGCGACCACGGCATCACGTACGTCGGGTGGCATCTCGTTGAGGTGCTGGAGCTCCACCGGCACCCCCAGCCCGGCGACCATCCGGTCCCACTCCGGCTTGCGCCGGACCGTGCCGTGCGTGATGTCGCACAGCGAGCAGTGCCGGGTGCCGCGCACCTTGCCCCAGACGTACGCCGCCTCGCCGAGCAGGCCGCCGTCGGCGTCGTACACGCCGATCAGGCCGGTGATCGCTCGCTCGTCCACGTGGCTCTCCTGACGGTGGTGCCGGGGGTGGGTCCGAGGCTAGCCGGGGGCGCTGCTCCCTCGGGTCAGCGAAGGGGCGGCGCCGATGCCGGGGGTGGGCGTTGTGCTGGCACGGACTGGGAGTCCTTGGGCCTGTCCCGTGGGACGTACGACGCGTGCATGAGGTGGGCGGGCAGGTCGATCCGAGAAGGCTCGGCTGCTTCGTCTGCTGCGTGACGAGCTGCCCCGGTCGATCGCAGTTGAGGGTTTTGTCGGCTGAGCAGGTCCGCAGCGCGCGCATCTGCCGATGGGCGGGCACCTGCGATGAGTGCGCGGATCTGCCTGAGATCCGTGGGCTGCCGGATCGTCGTACATTGCCCACGTGCATGGTCCCCTGGATGACGTCGCCCGCATCGTGTGGGCTGGGACGCCAGTCATCACCTCCGCGTTCGACGGTGACGACGACCCGAGCGTCCCGTTCTCGGAACGGGACGAGTGAAGGACCCGGATCTGCCGCGGTGAGGACGCCGATCTGCCGATGGGCGGCCGGCCCGGTCCCACGTGGATGGCACTCATGCGACTGCGTCCGCTCGGTTGGGAACTGACCCTGTTCCTGGTCGTTCTCGGCGTCGTGGTGGTGGGACTTGCAACGGGTTCTACCGCGTTGATGGTCGCATCGATGGCGGCCTGCGCGGTCGCCGCTCCCGTGGTCATCGCGAGCCTTGTTGTGCGTCTGGTCGCCGGAATCCTCGACGACGCACGTCGCCGACGGTCCTTCCGAGCGCTGACCTGACCTGTCGACAAGGGCGCCTGCTCGCCCGCTTCGACTCGGTCAACCAGTCGTCCCGACATCCGCTTCTGCCGCGTTGGCGGGCGGCACGCGCCAATCGGATCTGTCGCGCGCGAGGACGCTGATCTGCCGACGCGCGACCTGTCAGCGGGCTGTCAGCGAGACTTCTCGTCATGGACTTCGATCACGAGTCGGCTCTGCGTCTGGGCGGTTGGCGACCCCCGCTACGCGGTGGTGCTGGCGACATCCGCGCGCGACGGAGTCGCTGCGGCTCTCGTCGACACGAACGGCGACGGTGCCGATGTCGACCTCGATCAGTACGAGCAGGCAGCGGACGGGCGCTGGGTCGAAGTCGGCCAGTAGCAACTGCGACGACTCCGGAGCGTTCGCGACCGGGTCCATGGCAGTTGCCTGGGGGCGCGCAACCCCACGAGCCACGGTGACGGTCGAGTTCCAGGCCGTCAGGCACACCGTCGAGTGCACGGACCAGGGCTGGTGGATGTTCGTGATGCCGAGTCGCTCCGGCGATGAGCCAACGCTCGCGGCAGTCGATGCAAGGGCGGGCGACTGATCGGGACGTGCGAATCTGCGCGATGAGCGCACGGACCCGCTGAGATCCGCGTCTCGCTAGAGTCGCCGGACATGACGATCGCCGGGCTCCACCTCACTTCCCCGACGGCCGAGCTCGCCGAGCAGTTCCTTGTGTGGCGCCATCGGCCCGACGTGACCCGGTGGTTCCTGCAGCAGCGCATCGAGGACACCGAGGCGTACGTCGCTGACTGGGCGGCGTACGACGGCCACGACCATCATCGGGTGGTGGCGGTCCTTGACGGCGCGATGGTCGGCCAGGCCACGCTCGGTGTCGTCGACGGGATGGGGCAGTCGGGTTCCGAGGCGGAATTCGTCGGCCGTGAGGGGCGGCTCTCGTACTTCGTGCACCCGGAGCACGCTGGCCGAGGCATCGCGACGGCACTGGCCCACGATGCGCTCGCGAACGCTTTCGGCCGGTTGGGGCTGCGCCGGGTCCAGGCCGGCTGCTTCGCTGACACGTCGCGTCGTGGCGGGTGCCGGGCTCCGGCTCACTCCCCCCACGGCCGAGCTCGCCGAGCAGTTCCTGATGTGGCGCCATCGGCCCGACGTGACCCGGTGGTTCCTGCAGCAGCGCATCGAGGACACCGAGGCGTACGTCGCTGACTGGTCGGCGTACGACGGCCACGACCATCATCGGGTGGTGGCGGTCCTCGACGGCGCGATGGTCGGCCAGGCCACCCTCGGTGTCGTCGACGGCATGGGGCAGTCGGGTGCTGAGGCGGAGTTCGTCGGCCGTGAGGGGCGGCTCTCGTACTTCGTGCACCCGGAGCACGCTGGCCGGGGGATCGCGACGGCGCTGGCCCACGATGCGCTCGCGAACGCTTTCGGCCGGCTGCAGCTGCGCCGGGTCCAGGCCGGCTGCTTTGCCGACAACGTCGCGTCGTGGCGGGTGATGGAGAAGCTGGGGATGCGGCGCGAGCAGCACGGCGTCAAGGATTCGTTCCACGCCGAGCTCGGCTGGCTCGACGGCTACACCTACGCGCTTCTTGCCGACGAGTGGAGGGGTTGAGGACCCGGAAGCGGGACCGCCACGTCCGGATCTGACGCGACGATGCGGTGTCGGCAGACCAGTGCCCCCGCCAGGTCGTGCTGTGGCGGGGTGCGGGACGGGGTCATCGTCGGCGGGGTCGGGGGATGCCGGGCGGGCCGGTCGTCGGCCTGGGTCGATCGCGGTCGTGCCGGTGCGGTCGCGTCGGAAGCGGTGGCCGTGGGGGCTGGTCCACTCGAAGACGCCGTTCGCGGTCATGCGGTAGCGCCAGGCGGTGTGGGTCTTGAGGCGGTGGTGGCGTCGGCACAGCGCGGCGAGGTTGTCCGTCTGCGTCGGTCCGGGCTGTGGTCGGTCTTCGGCTGCGGCGTCGTGGTCGTAGGGGATGACGTGGTCGATGTCGCAGCCACGGGCGGGTCTGGTGCAGCGCGGGAAGACGCAGGTCCGGTCGCGGAGGATGACCTGTTCGCGGATCCGGTCGGGGATGTCGTAGCCGTGCGCGGTGAGGTGCGCGTTGAGGTCGATGACGGGCTTGATGGTGATCTTGGTGCGGGTGTCGCCGCACCAGCGTCTTGAGCTGGTCGAGCAGGATCAGGCGCTGGCGTTCCTCGAGGCGGCCGGTGGGTCCGAAGACCGTTGTCTCGCCGACGGTGCTGGCGTCGAAGTGGGCGTGGAGGACGACCTCACGGGCGGTGGGGAGGTCGGGGAGGTCTGGTCTCGATACGCCGGCTCGTTCCTCACCGGCTACTCGACCACCGGTGGCAGCTTCGGGTCCTTGCTCACCGGCTACTCGACCATCGGTGGAGAAGAGGAGATCCAGGGCGGTCTGGGTGCGGGCGAGGTCGCCGAGGGCCTTCGAGCGTCGTACGTCCAACGACTCCGTCGAACCGAGGGCTTTCTGCTCGGCCGCCTTCTGCGCCAGGGACCGGTCGAGGTCCATGGCGTCGGCGATGTCGAGCTCGGCCTCGAACCGCATGGTGCCGGCGAAGTGGACGTCCTCGTCATGCAGCGTCGCGTGCCGTGGGTCGACGTGGAGGTAGCCGTCCTCCGGATCTGCTGCCGGGTCCGGCGGCGGCCAGGTCGTACCGCTTGATCGTCTCGGCGACGAGGCGGTCGAGCTGGGCGGGGCCGATGCGTCCGGCGACCGCGGCGACCTGCGCGTCGACGAACGCAGCGGCCTCACGGGTCAGCGCCGGGCTGGTGTGGATCGTGACCTCGGCGACGGCCCTCGCTCGCCACGCAGGCACTGCACCCGAGTGGACCTGCGACCACAGACGCGGCAGGCGGTGGCGCAGCTCGAGGGCGTGACCGATGAGCTTCTTCGCCGACGTGGTGGAGATGCCGAGGACGGCGCCGAGCTCGGCGATGCAGAACTCCGCCACCAGCGGACATCCCTCGCCGGCGATGGGTTCCTCGTGCTCAGAACCGCGGACCTCGAACGCTGCAGCGGAGTGGATCGACTCGGGTGGGTGGAGGTCGGCCCAGCGGGCGGCAACCTCCAGCAGGTCGGCGGCAGCCCGGTTCTCCGCGAGCTTGCGCTCACGTGCCAGCGCCAGCAGGTCGGAGGCGGTGAGGGCGTCTGCCTCACCTGCTCCGGGTCCTGCAAGCGTGTCGATCATGTGTTCGATCCTAGAGGTCGCCACCGACAGTCGCCCGCGGTCGAACGAGGGTTGTGGAGAGGTCTCGTGACGCGACTCTCGTCGCCCTCGCTACGCACCAGCGGAGAGGCGGGCTACGCCCAGAGCTGGCCGTCGAGGCGGTCCTCGGCCTCGTCGACGGTGCCTTCGTAGGCGCCGGTGGAGAGGTACTTCCAGCCGCCGTCGCAGACCACGAAGGCGATGTCGGCGCTCTCCCCCGCCTTGACCGCCTTGGCCGCCTGGCCGAGAGCGGCGTGCAGGATCGCGCCGGTGGAGATGCCGGCGAAGATGCCCTCGAGCTCGAGCAGCTCGCGCACGCGGCGTACGGCGTCACGCGGCCCGACGGAGAAGCGTGAGTCGATGAGCGAGGCGTCGTAGAGCTCGGGCACGAAGCCCTCGTCGAGGTTGCGCAGGCCGTAGACGAGCTCGCCGTAGCGCGGCTCGGCGGCGACGATCCGGACGTCGGGCTTGGCCTCCCGGAAGTACCGCGAGACGCCCATCAGGGTGCCGGTGGTGCCGAGCCCGGCGACGAAGTGGGTGATCGAGGGGAGGTCGGCGAGCAGCTCGGGGCCGGTCGTCTCCTGGTGTGCCAGGGCGTTGGCCTCGTTGCCGTACTGGTAGAGCATCACCCAGTCGGGGTGCTCCACGGCGATCTGCTTGGCCACGCGCACGGCCTCGTTGGAGCCGCCCGCCGCCGGCGAGGCGACGATCTCCGCGCCCCACATCCGCAGCAGCTGGCGGCGCTCCTCGGAGGTGTTCTCCGGCATCACGCACACGATGCGGTAGCCCTTGAGCTTCGCGGCCATCGCGAGCGAGATGCCGGTGTTGCCACTGGTCGGCTCGAGGATCGTGCAGCCCGGCCGCAGCGTCCCGTCCTTCTCGGCCTGCTCGATCATCCGCAGGGCCGGACGGTCCTTGATCGAGCCGGTCGGGTTGCGGTCCTCCATCTTGGCCCAGAGTCGTACGTCCGGGCTCGGCGACAGCCGCGGCAGCCCCACGAGCGGCGTGCCGCCGACGGAGGCCAGGAGGCTGTCGAAGCGGGTCATCCGCTCAGCAGCC
>CAWCHD010000008.1:0-137249 GCA_963795275.1 uncultured Actinomycetota bacterium | reverse complement strand
ACGGGACCGAGCGGATCACGCCGTGGTCGCGGACCCGCCGCAGAGGCGGCAGCTTCGAACTCGACTGGGAACCAGTCTGTTCAGAAGGCCGGGCGGCGGAACCTCGTCAACGCCGAACACCGCGACGAGGTGGCCTTCTTCAGGCCTCGCCGCGGCGAACGATAAGTACGTTGACGCTCCGCATGGTGCGACGACTCTACGACCGGCCACCGGACATCCGCATCCGGTTTCCGGAAACGTGTCAGATCGTGAGACCGCGGGCCGCGGACTGGGACGGACCGGCTCAGGTGGCACACTCGGCGGTCTCATGTCTGCTCCCCCCGATCTCCCCGACGTCGTCCAGCGCGCCTTCGACGTGTGCCGCTCCGCCGGCTACGTGTCCTTCTGCCGCAACGAGACCGGCCGCCTGCTGGCGACCCTCGCCGCGACGCGGGGCGGGACGATGGCCGAGTTCGGCACCGGGTGCGGCGTCGGCACGGCGTGGCTGCGCAGCGGCGTACGCAACGGGGCACGGATCCTCACCGCCGAGCTCGACGAGTCGCTGGCCGGCGCGGCGGCGAAGATCTTCGAGGACGACGCCAAGGTCGAGGTGCTCGCGGCCGACTGGAGCGTGCTCCACGACCGCGGGCCGTTCTCCCTGCTCTTCCTCGACTCCGGGACGCCGTCCGAGGTGGGCGTGGACCAGGTCGTCGACCTCGTCGAGCCGGGCGGGATCGTCGTGCTCGACGACTTCGCCCCGTGCGAGTCGTGGCCGCCGATCACCTACGGCCGGGTCGACACCCTGCGCGAGCAGTGGCTCACCGACGAGCGCTTCACCGCCGTCGAGGTGATGGTCGCCGGCGACGCCTCGGCCGTCATCGCCACCCGTCGCTGAGCCCGGCCGTGACGAGGTCAGGCGGATGACCCGGCTCGCCGTCGCCGCACCCAACCGGGCGGCAGCGGACGCGGCCGCCGACGTCGCACGCGCCGGTGGCTCCGCCGTCGACGCCGCCATCGCCGCGGCCCTGGTGGCGATGGTCAACGAGGTCGGCCTGGTCTCGCTGAGCTCCGGCGGCTTCGTCGCCGTGCAGCCGGCCACCGGTCCGGCGTACACCGTGGACGGCTGGATGGACCGCCCCGGTCTCGGCCGGAGCGACGACGCCCCGCCGGCGCGGACGTGGGACGTCGACACGGAGTACGGCGGCGGGGTCACGATCACGATCGGGCCCGGGTCGGTCGCCACGCACGGCTCGCTCGCGGCCTTCGGCGAGGCGCACGCCCGCGACGGGAGGCTGCCGTGGCGCGAGCTGGTGGCCCCGGCGGTCGACGTCGCCCGCGGCGGGTTCGCGCTGGGCTCGGCCTCGCGGTTCTACCTGCGCTACGTCCACGAGACCGTCTTCGGCTGGGACGCCGGCAGCCATGCCGCGCTGCACGACGCAGCGGGTCGGCTGACCGAGGAGCAGGTGGTCGTGCCGGACCTGGCCGCCACCTTCGAGCACATCGCCGAGCACGGTCCGCGCTCGCTCCACGAGGGCGACCTCGCGGCGCTGGTCGCGCGGGACGTGCAGGAGCGCGGTGGACTGCTGGGCGCCGCCGACCTGGCGGCCTACGAGCCCGTCGTCCGTGCGCCGCTGACGACGAGGGTCGGCGAGTGGAGCCTGGGCACCACTCCCCCTCCGTCGGTCGGGGGCGTGGTCGTCGCCTCGATGCTGCGGCTGCTCGGCGACCGCCCGCGCGGGACGTGGACGCCCGACGACGTCGAGCACCTGGTGCGGGTGCAGCGCGCGGTGCTCGGCCACCGCCGCGACGTGCTGGAGGTCGCCGACGACCTCGACGCCGCGGCACGCGCCTGGCTCGACCGCGTCGACGCCGACCACCGCGCGGTGCTCGAGTCCGGCTCGACGGCGCAGGTGTCGGTCACCGACGCGGACGGCGCGGCCTGCTCGATCACCGTGTCGTCGGGCTACGGCGCGGGCATGATCGCCGCCGGCACCGGCATCTGGCTCAACAACTGCCTCGGCGAGCAGGAGCTCAACCCCGTCGGGCGGCGGGTCCCGGTCGGCGGGCGGCTGCTGTCCAACATGGCGCCGACCGTCGGGCGCCACGACGACGGCTCCACCCTGGCGATCGGCTCCCCGGGCGCCGACCGGATCACCACCGCGCTCGTGTGCACGCTGGCCGGCTTCGTCAGCGGCGGCCTCGGCCTCGCGGACGCCGTCGCGCAGCCGCGCGTGCACGTCCACCGCGCCGGCCTCCCCGACGAGGACGTGCGGGTCGAGCAGGAGCAGACCATGTACTTCGGCGGCGTCGGCGCGAGCCTCGCCACGGCCGACGGGCGCCTCGAGGCCGTCGCCGACCCGCGCCGCGAGGGCGTGGCGAGAGTCGTGGAGTGAGCTCGTGGAGTGAGGGCGTCCACACCACCCTGCTTGACTGACCGCCATGGCTGACGCCCTGCTCACGGTCCGCGGGATCACCCGCCGCTTCGGAGACCGGACGATCCTGTCCGGGGTCGACCTCGACGTCGCCGCCGGCGAGGCCGTCGGCATCGTCGGGCCCAACGGCAGCGGCAAGTCGACCCTGCTGCGGTGCATCGTCGGCGCGGACGAGGCCGACGACGGCGAGGCGACGCTGGCCGGTCGCACGCTCGACGAGAAGGTGCCCGAGATCCGGCGCGACCTCGCCGTGGTGATGGACGACATCGACTTCTTCCCGGACCTCTCGGTGGTCGAGCACCTCGACCTCGTGGCGCGCGCCCATGCGCAGCCCGACGCCGAGGACGTGGTCAACGCGGTGATCGACGAGGTCGGGCTGATGGAGGTCTCGGGGCAGCTCCCCTCCACGCTGTCCTCCGGGCAGCGGCGGCGACTGGCGCTCGCGAGCGCGTTCGTCCGCCCCCGGCGCCTGCTGGTGCTCGACGAGCCCGAGGCCCGCCTCGACGTCGACGGCGTCGACTGGCTCGGCGCCAAGCTGGTCGCCGAGAAGGCCGCGGGACACGCGGTGCTGCTGGTCAGCCACGACCCGGCCCTGGTGGAGCGGGTCTGCGACCGCGTCGTACGGCTGGGCGCGGGCGCCGGCGATGCCTGACACCCCGGCGGCCCTCGAGGCGCAGGTCCCGACCGCCCGCGAGGTGCGGTCGGAGATCCGCGACTGGCGACGCGGGCGCGCCGAGCTGAAGTGGTCCGAGGTGCTGTCCGACGGCTACATCGCGCTCTTCTGCATCCTGATGATCGGGGCGATGGGTGGCAACGTCGTGCTGACCCTGCGACGCCTCGCCGACGACAGCTGCACCGGCTCGTGCACGGAGGTGCGCACGGCGATCCCGTGGCTCGTCGCGCTCGCGGTGGCGCTCCTCGCGCTCGGCATGGCACGCCTCCTCGGCCCGGTCTTCAGCCCACCCGCCGCCAACGCCTGGCTGCTCAGCACGCCGGTCGACCGGGGAGCGCTGCTGCGTCCCGGGTGGGGGCGTACGTCCGCGCTCTCCGTCGCGATCGCCGCGCTGGCGCTCCTGGCACCGGCCGTCCTGGGCGGCTTCTCGCTCGGCGAGGGCGCGGTCTTCCTGGTCGCCGGCGGCGCCACCGCGCTCGCCTGCGTCGGCATCGCGGCTCTCTCGCAGGTGCACGAGAACCGGGTCGCCCGCTGGCTCACCTGGCTGATCGCCGCAGCCCTCTGGGTGCTGCTGAGCCTCTCGGCGACCCAGGGTGCGGGAGCGATCCCGTCCCTGCCGCTCGGCGTCGGGCTCGCGGTGACGGCACTGCTCGTCGTCGTCGCGGCGGCCCTGTCCTGGCGGGCGCGCTCCGCGATGGCGGGCGTGTCGCGCCGGGTCCTGGGCTACACCGCCCACCTGTCCCCCAGCCTCTCCGGGGCGTTGTCGTCGGTCGACCTCGGCCTGATGTACGACGTCCTGCTGGCGCGCCGCTGGGGCCGGGGGGCGCGCGTGCGACCGCGCACCGGCGGCCCGCTCGGCTGGCCGGCGCTGGTGCACCGCGACCTGATCCGCGCGGTGCGCTCGCCGCAGCCGTTCGTGCTGCTGGCCGCGCTCGTGCTGGTCCCCTACGCCGCTGCCGAGGCCGGCGCCGGACGGGCGGTCGTCCTGGTCACGACGCTCCTCGGCCTGCTCGGCGGTCCCGCGATGTGCTCCGGACTGCGCGTCGTCGTCCGCACCCAGAGCCTGGCGCGGATGCTCCCGCTGAGACGGCAGACCCTGCTCCTGGCCCACCTCGCGGTGCCCGCCACCGCGCTGCTGCTCTTCTCGCTCGCCACGATCCCGACGCTCCTGCCGACCCACCCCTCGACCGAGGCGGCCAACCTCGCCATCGCCTGCGCGCTGTCGTCGCTCGCCGCCACCACCCGCTGGGTGACGGGCAAGCCGCCGAACTACGCGGCGCCGATGGTCAGCACGCCCGCCGGCGGCGTGCCGACCGGCGTCTTCGGCAGCCTCGCGCGCGGCTTCGACGTGTGGGCCTTCACCGCCCTGCCGCTGATGTTCGGCACCGGCGGGATGATGGTGTCGAGCGTGATCAGCATCGGCGTGATCAGCTACCTCGTCTCGGACTCCGCGGCCTGAGGCGCGGTCGGCGCCCTCACGTCGACGGTGAACCACGGCAGCATGAGCTGGGTCAGCGGGCCGATCGCGAGCGCGTAGACCACCGTGCCGAGGCCGAGCTTGCCGCCGAGGAGCAGGCCGATCACGACCACCGCGACCTCGAGGCCCGTCCGGACCAGCCGGATCGACCAGCCCGTGCGCCGGCACAGCCCCGTCATCAGTCCGTCGCGGGGACCACGGCCCAGCTGCGCGCCGATGTAGAGCGCGCTCGCCAGGCCGCAGAGCACGACGCCCCCGAGCATCAGGGAGATCCGGGCGGCGATGGCGTCGGGCCGGGTGAGCACCGCGAGCGTCAGGTCTGCCGAGAGGCCGACGACGAGAGCGTTGCTGATCGTGCCCAGACCGGGCATCTCCCGCAGCGGGATCCACAGCACCAGCACCACGAAGCTGAACAGCACGACCGCCTGGCCGAGGGACATCGGCACGTGGCGGATGAAGCCCGAGTGCAGCACGTCCCAGGGCGCGAGCCCCAGGGCACCGCGCACCATCATCGCCAGCGAGACGCCGTAGAGGAACAGCCCGACGTAGAGCTGCGGGAGCCGCCGGGCGAGCCGACCGGCGCGCAGCTGGGCGACCGGGCCGAGGTCGGTGAGGACGCCGCGAGGGGCCGTGGCTGCGACGGGAAGCGGGGCGGGAGTGGTGCCGGACATGGCATCCAGCATGCCGCCAAGTGGCCTTGTCCGACATAGCCAATCGTGGAACAGTGGCCTGCATGAGCCGCATCGTCAGTGCCCAGCGCGTAGCCACCCTGGTCGCCGACTTCCCCCGCTCCCCCGCCTACGTCGGGCTCGCCGACAGCCTCCGCGTGCTCATCGGCGACGGCCGGATCGGCATCGGCGTACGCCTGCCGAGCGAGCGGGACCTCACCGCGGCGCTCGACGTCTCCCGCACCACGGTCACGCGGGCCTACGAGCTGCTCCGCGAGACCGGGTACGCCGAGGCGCGTCGCGGGTCGGGCACGTTCACCACCGTGCCGGGCGGCCAGCGGCGCGCCCACGACCGCGCGCTGATGCCCGGGACCGGCGGCGAGGACGTCATCGACCTCAACTGCGCGGCCCACTCCGCGCCGCCCGGGCTGGTCGAGGCCTACCAGCGCGCGACCGAGGAGCTGCCGGCCTACCTCAGCGGCCCGGGCTACTTCCCGCTCGGCGTCCCGGCGCTCCAGGCCCGGATCGCGGCGGCCTACGAGGCCCGCGGCCTGCCCACCGTCCCCGAGCAGGTCATGGTCACCGCCGGCGCGCTCGCGGCCGCCTCGGTCGTGGCGCAGGCCTTCACGTCGCGCCGGCGACCGGGTCGTGGTCGAGTCGCCGACCTACCCCAACGCCACCCAGGCGGTGCGCCACGCAGGAGCCCGGCTCGTGCCGGCCGCCGTCGACCCCGACGGCTGGGACCTCGACGCGCTGGCCGCGACCCTGCGCCAGACCTCGCCCCGCCTCGCCTACCTGATCCCCGACTTCCAGAACCCCACCGGTCACCTGATGTCCGACGCGCAGCGCGAGGAGCTGGCGACCGCGCTGGCCCGCACCCGGACGACCGTCGTCGCCGACGAGGCGCACCAGGCCCTGGCCCTGCGGCCCGGGCTCGCCGAGGCGATGCCCCGTCCGCTGGCGGCGTACGCCCGTGACGCGATCACGATCGGCAGCGCCAGCAAGTCCTACTGGGGCGGGCTGCGCCTGGGCTGGGTGCGGGCGCCGCTCGACCAGATGGACCGCCTCATCCACGCCCGCATCGGCCTCGACCTCGGTGCACCCGTCTTCGAGCAGCTCGTGCTCGCCGACCTGATGGACCGCGCCGACGAGGTGCTGCCGGTCCACCGCGAACGGCTGGTCGCAGGACGTGACGCGCTGGTCGCGGCCGTCCGCGAGCACCTGCCCGAGTGGCGCTTCCGGGTGCCCGACGGCGGGCTCGCGCTGTGGTGCGAGCTCCCCGAGGCGCTCGGCACCGCCACCACCGTCGAGGCCGAGCGCCGGGGGGTCATCGTCGCGCCGGGACCGGTGTTCGCCGTCGAGGGCGGGCTCGACCGCTTCGTGCGGATCCCGTGGACCGCCTCGTCCGAGGACCTCACCGAGGCCGTACGACGTCTCGCCGCGGCGTGGGAGCACGTGTCGGGCCACACCGGCAGGCGGACCGCCCCGGACGCACCGCGGCCGGCCACGCAGGGCGCGGCCGGCCGGGTGATGGTCGCCTGAGCGAGGCGGGTCCGGGTCAGGACAGGTCGACGGCGCGCACCGAGACGGCCTCCATGGCCGCCTCGATCTGGGCGAGCGTGTCGGCCGGGATCGCCGAGTCGACGCTGAGGGCGACCAGGGCGGCGCCGCCCCGGTCGTGCCGCGAGACCTGCATGCCGGCGATGTTGACCTGCGCGTCGCCGAGGATCCCGCCGACCGTGCCGACCATGCCGGGGCGGTCCTCGTAGGTGAGGAAGGCGAGGTGGCTCGACGGCTCGAGGTCGACGTCGAAGCCGTTGACCTCGACCAGGCGCTCCTTCTGCGCGAGCCCGACCAGCGTGCCGCTGACCGACACCTGGGTGCCGTCGGCGAGGGTGCCGCGCAGCGTGATCAGGTTGCGGTGGTCGGGGCTCTCGGCCTCGGTGACCAGGCGCACCTCGGTGCCGCGCTCGGCCGCGAGCAGCGGCGCGTTGACGTAGGACACCTGCTCCTCGACGACGTCGGCGAAGACGCCCTTCAGCGCGGCCAGCTCGAGCACCTTGACGTCGTACTCGGTGATCTCGCCGCGCACCTCCACGTCGAGCTGCTGGGCGACCTCGCCGGCGAGCGCGGTGAAGACGCGGCCGAGCTTCTCGGTGAGCGGGATGCCGGGTCGTACGTCCTCGGCGATGACGCCGCCCTGCACGTTGACCGCGTCGGGCACGAGCTCGCCGCTGAGCGCGAGGCGCACCGAGCGGGCGACGGCGATGCCGGCCTTCTCCTGCGCCTCGTCGGTCGAGGCGCCGAGGTGGGGCGTCGCGACGACGTTCTCCAGCTCGAAGAGCGGGCTGTCGGTGCACGGCTCGCTGGCGAAGACGTCGAGGCCCGCGGCCGCGATCTGGCCGGTCTTGAGGGCGTCGAACAGGGCCGCCTCGTCGACGATGCCGCCGCGCGCGGCGTTGACGAGCACCAGGCTCTCCTTGGCGGCGGCGAGCTGCTCGGCGCCGATCAGGCCGACGGTCTCGGGGGTCTTGGGCAGGTGGACGCTCATGAAGTCGGACTCGGCGAGCAGGGTGTCGAGGTCGACGAGCCGCACGCCCATCTGCGCGGCGCGGCCGGCCTGGACGTAGGGGTCGTAGGCGATGACCTTCATGCCGAACGCGCTCAGGCGCTGCGCGACGAGGACGCCGATGCGGCCGAGGCCGACGATGCCGACGGTCTTCTCGTAGAGCTCGATGCCGGTGTACTTCGAGCGCTTCCACTCGCCGTTGCGCAGGGCCGCGTGGGCCGGGCTGATGTGGCGGGCGGCGGCGAGCATCAGCGCGACGGCGAGCTCGGCGGCGCTGACGATGTTGGAGGTCGGGGCGTTGACGACCATCACGCCGGCCTGGGTCGCGGCCTTCACGTCGACGTTGTCGAGACCGACGCCGGCGCGCGCGACGACCTTGAGGCGGTGCGCGGCGGCCAGCGCCTCGGCGTCGACCTTGGTCGCGGAGCGCACCAGGATCGCGTCGACGTCGGCGATCGCGGGGAGCAGCGCGGCGCGGTCGGCGCCGTCGCAGTGACGGATCTCGAAGTCGGGTCCGAGCGCCTCGATCGTGGCGGGGCTCAGCTCTTCGGCGATGAGTACGACGGGCTTGCTGGGTGCATTCACAGCGGGGTCCTCTGGATGGATCGAGGGTGGTCCGGGACTGCACGACGCTGTGCGCTGTCCACCCTACCCGCGTGGTTGCGGCGCTCCGCACCCGTCCCACTCACCGGCTCGGGTCGAGTGCGCAGCCACGTGGTGACCACTACCGCGAGCGCACTCGACTCGGGCAGGGTGGGCCGGCATGGGAGCGATGGACGACGCGGAGCGGCTCGAGCCGGGCACGGTCGAGGAGTGGAGCGACTGGCTGCGCGCGCACCACGAGCAGCCGACGGGGGTGTGGCTGGTCGCACCGCGCAAGGCCGCGGCGCGGCCCTTCTCCTACGAGCAGGCCGTGATGGAGGCGCTCCGCTTCGGCTGGGTGGACTCCACGGTCAAGCCCGTCGACGACCTGCGGTCCATGCAGTGGTTCGCGCCGCGGCGCGCGGGCAGCATGTGGACCCGGATCAACAAGGGACGGGTCGCCCGGCTCGAGGAGGCCGGGCTGATGGAGCCGCCCGGCGCCGCAGCGATCGCGCACGCCAGGCAGACGGGCATGTGGACCCTGATGGACGAGGTCGAGGACCTCGTCGTCCCCGCCGACCTCGCCGCCGCGTTCGACCGGCACCCGGGCTCGCGCGAGCACTGGGAGTCGTGGTCGGCGTCGGCGCGGAAGCTGATCCTGACGTGGATCGTGCTGGCCAAGCGGCCCGAGACCCGGGCCGTACGTGTCGAGACGACGGCCGAGAAGGCAGCGCTCGGGAAGAAGTCCCAGCCCTAGCCCGCTGCGTCAGACGGCGCAGCCGTCGGGGCCGCACGCCTCGCCGTCGGCGTCGACCATCGCCAGGGCGGGACGCGACTCCGACCAGGCCCGCTCGAGGACCTGCGTGAAGACCTCGGTGGGCTGCGCGCCCGAGACGCCGTACTTCTCGTCGATCACGAAGAACGGGACACCGGTGGCGCCGTAGGCCTGCGCCTGCTCGACGTCGGCGCGGACGTCGGCCTCGAACTCGCGGGACGCCAGCACCTCGTCGACACGTGCGCCGTCGAGGCCGGCAGCGACGGCGACCTCGCGCAGCACGGCGGGTCGGCGACGTTGCGGGCCTGGGTGAAGTAGGCCTCGAGCAGCGCCTCCTTCACGCGGCCCTGGAGGTCGTTGCCGCCCTCGGCGTGGGCGAGGTGGATCACCCGGTGGGCGTCGACGGTGTTGAGGTGGAGCGTCTCGGAGAGCCGGTAGACCAGCCCCTCCTCCGCGGCGACGGCCTCCACGCGGTCCTGCATCTGCTTCGCACCCTCGGGCGACTGGCCGTACTTGCGGGCCAGCATCACCGAGGTGCTCTGCGTCGGCTCGGTGGGCGCACCCGGGTCGAGCTCGTAGGAGCGCCAGTGCACCTCGACCTCGTCGGCGTGGCCGAACTCGGCCAGGGCGCTCTCGATGCGGCGCTTGCCGATGTAGCACCACGGGCAGACGACGTCGGACCAGATCTCGATCTTCACGACCGGCCCAACACCATCGGGGCTCAGGGTGTTCCGGACTCCTGGCGCTGCACGGTGGAGCGGCGCAGCACGTAGCCGCCGACGAGTCCGATCAGGAGCGCGAAGAGCACGCCGAGGTTGGCGAACGCCCACGCCCCGTCCTTGCCGCCGAGCCCGAGCGGGCCGAGGAGGTAGCCCTGCCAGTTGTTCCACGACGCGGCGTCGGAGAACGTGTTGATCACCAGCCCCCAGCCGACGAGCGAGGCGACGACCATGGTGCCGATCGCGGTCCAGTCGAACGAGCCGTAGCGACCCGCCGGGTCGAAGAGGGCCTCGTCGTCGTAGTCGCGCTTGCGGAGCGCGATGTCGGCGATCATGATCCCGGCCCACGCGGCGAGGGGGACGCCGAGCGTGATCAGGAAGGACTGGAACGGTCCGGCGAAGTCCTCGGCCACGAAGACGACGTAGAACGTGCCGAGCGTCAGGAGCACGCCGTCCACGGCTGCGGCCTGCGGACGCTTCAGCTTCACGCCGAGCGAGAGCAGCGTGAGGCCGGAGGAGTAGATGCCGAGCACGGCGCCGCTGACCAGCGACAGGATCGCGGCCAGCAGGAACGGGACGAGGAACCAGGTCGGGAGCAGCGTGGCCAGCGTGCCGATCGGGTCGCCCGCGACGCCGTCGAGGATCTCGGTCGACGAGCCGGCGAGCGCGAGGCCGAAGAGCACCAGGATGACGGGCGCGAGCGCCCCTCCGACGGTGTTCCACGCGACGATCGACGGCCCGGAGGCGGTGCGCTTCTGGTAGCGGGACCAGTCGGCGGCGATGTTGATCCAGCCGAGGCCGAAACCGGTCATCACCATCACCAGCGCCCCGATCACCGACTGGGTCGAGCCGGCCGGGATGTCCTGCACCGCCGACCAGTCGATGTCGTCGAGCGTGAGCACCATGTAGAGGACCGTGACGAGGCCGGTGACCCAGGTCAGCACCGACTGCATCCGCATGATGATGTGGTAGCCGGCGACGCTGGCCGAGACGATGAGTGCGGCCACGACGACCGCGGCGACGACCTTGGTGCCGTCACCGCCACCCCAGCCGAGGCGCGTGAAGATCGTCGAGGTCGCCAGCACGGCCAGGATCGCCAGGAACGTCTCCCAGCCGATCGAGATCAGCCACGAGATCACACCGGGCACCTTCTGCCCGTTGACCCCGAACGCCGCCCGGCTCAGGATCATCGTCGGCGCCGAGCCGCGCTTCCCGGCGATCGCGATGACGCCGCAGAGCAGGAACGACACGACGATCCCGATGACGGAGACCAGCACGCCCTGCCAGAACGAGATGCCGAAGTAGAGGACGAACGAGGCATAGCTCAGGCCGAAGACCGACACGTTGGCCGCGAACCACGGCCAGAACAGGTCCTGCGGCCGGGCCGTGCGCTCGGACTCCTCGATGATCTCGATGCCGGTGGTCTCGACTCCGAGCCGGCGGGTCTGCTCGAGGCCCGACGTGGGGGTGGTTGTGCTCATGGCTGAATCGTAGGCCCGCGCGCGGCGAGATCGACGAGTCCCTCCAGCGGGCCGCGCCGCCACGGCTCACGTCGTACGACGGCGCGCCACGCGGCGGTCACGACGAGCGACCCGACGAGGAGGACGGCGAGGTTGGTCCACGAGTCGTCCGCGGCACCCGGGTGCAGCACCCGGACGTCGTACGCCAGCCAGAGCACCTGGAGCGAGTAGAGCGTGAGGGTCATGGCGCCGACCGCCGCCGCCGCGGCCACGAGCCGGGGTGCCCTGCGGTCGAGCGAGCGGGCGACGGCGAGGCCCACGAGGGTGACCCCGGCCGCCACCAGTGCGTCGACGACGGTCTCCTGGAGCGTGCCGGAGTAGGGGACGAGGTCGACGAGTCCTCGCTGCTCGGCTGCGAGCATCGCGGCCGCGACGACGAGCAGTCCGGCACCGACGGCGGCGGGCGCGAGCCGGGCGCGCCGGCCGGCGCCGCGCAGCAGCCACCGGGCCAGGACGATCCCCAGGGCGGCGTAGAGCACCATCGGGAGCAGCCGGTAGGGCCCGCCCACGGCGAAGCGGACCGCCTCCCCCAGCAGGCCCTCGTCGACGAGCAGGTCGACCGGGGCGTGCGTGACGAGCCAGGGGCCGGCGAGGAGCGCGACCAGCGCCACCGCCCCGACGGCGACGCCCGGGAGCCGTGCCAGCAGCGCCGCCACCAGCAGCAGCACCCCGAGGTGCGCGAGCACGATCACGACCTGCGCCTCTGCCCGGGCGAGGGCGAGCCCGAGGACGACCAGCGCGAGGGCGCGGACGAGGACCGCGACCCAGTGCCGGGCTCCGCGTCGCCGCGCCCCGAGCTCGGCGCCGACGCCGACCAGGAGCGCGAAGAGCGGCATCGTGAGGTACTCGCTCAGCTCGAAGACGTGCGCCGGCCCCTGCACGGGTGTCACGTGGGCGACGTACATCGACACGAGCGCGAGGAAGCGGACGACGTCGACGTCGGCCCGGCGGTGGGTCACGGGGCCATGCTGCCCGATCCTCGGGCGATCCGGCGTCAGGCGAACAGTGCCTGGCCGACGTGCTCGCCCGGCCGCATCCCGGGCGGCACCGCGAAGAGCGCCGACCCGGTGACGGTGAGGTACTCCATCAGGGCGTCGGACGACGACATCGCCAGCTGCACCGGGACGAAGTGGGTGTCGGGGTCGCGGACGTAGGCGATGAAGAAGAGGCCGGCGTCGAGGCCGCCGAGGGCGTTGGAGCCGTCGACGAAGTTGTAGCCGCGACGCAGCATCCGCACGCCGCCGTGCTGGTCGGGGTGGACGACGCGGACGTGCGCGTCGACCGGGATGACCGGCTGGTCGTTGCTGCCGGGCATGTCGAAGTCGGGCTCGGTCATCTCCTCACCGCCGGAGAGCGGGGCGCCGGTGCCCTTGGTGCGACCGACGAAGCCCTCCTGGTCGCCCAGCGGCTGGCGGTCCCAGACCTCGATGTCCATCGCGATGCGCCGCGCGACGAGGTAGGACCCGCCGGTGAGCCACTCCGCACGCGGGTCGTCGTCACCGACCCACACGTGGTCGTCGAGGGCGGCGGCCTGCTCGGCCTTGACGTTGGCCGTGCCGTCCTTGAAGCCGAAGAGGTTGCGCGGCGTCGACTGCGACGTCGAGGTGGTCGACGTACGCCCGAAGCCGAGCTGGGACCAGCGGACCGAGACCGTGCCGAAGCCGATGCGGGCGAGGTTGCGGACCGCGTGGACCGCGACCTGCGGGTCGTCGGCGCAGGCCTGGATGCAGAGGTCACCGCCGGACCGGGCCGGGTCGAGGGCGTCGCCCGGGAAGTGCGGCAGGTCGCGCAGGACGGCGGGTCGACGATCGGCGATCCCGAACCGGTCGACACCGTCGGCGTCGCGGAAGAGCGACGGACCGAAGCCGAACGTGATCGTGAGGCCGCTCGCCGGCAGGTCGAGCGCCTCGCCGGTGTCGTCGGGCGGCAGCCGTACGTCGCCCCCGACGGCACCGAGACCGGCGGGCTCGCCGCGGGTCATCTGCTCCGCGGCGAGCGGTCCACCGCTCGAGCAGGTCGACGAGCTCGTCGCGCGAGTCGGTGAGCACGTCGAACGCGGCGAAGTGGAGACGGTCCTGGGCCGGGGTGATGATGCCGGCCTGGTGCGCGCCGCGGAAGGCGTACGTCGCCTGCCGACCGGTCGACGCGGTGTCGTCGACACCGCTCGCGTGCGCCGTCGTACGGCCGGCGGCGAAGGCACCCGCGGCGCCCGCGACCGCGACTCCCCCACCCAGCAGGCCCCTCCTGCTGACCGGCCCGGTCAGGACAGCACCGCAGCGGTCAGGCGCGACAGCGGCTCGGAGAGCGCGTTGACGGCGTCGGAGAGGTCCTTGACCTGGTCCTGCGTGAGGTCGTCGTAGGTCACGAAGCCGTCGCCCTCGCGCTGCTCGTCGAGCAGGGCCTGGAGCTGGTCGAAGCGGGTGGTGAGCTGGTCGGCGAGGTCGGCGTCCTTCGCCTCGACGATCGGCTGCACGCCCTCCCAGGCGACCCTGGCGCCGTCGACGTTGGCCTGGAAGTCCCACAGGTCGGTGCGCGACCAGTACTCCTCCTCGCCCGTCACCTTGCCGGTGGCGACCTCCTCGAGCAGGCCGCGCGAGCCGTTGGCGATCGCGTCGACGGTGTAGGTCAGCTCCTGCACGCGGGAGTCGAGCTCCTCGGTGTTGGCGAGCAGGTCGTCGGCGTACGTCGCCCGCTCGCGGTCGGTGAGCGGCGGTGTAGTCCTCGGCCCGCTGCGGCCAGAGGTCCTTCTCGATCAGGTGCCAGCCGCTCCACTCCTGGCCGGGCTCGAGGTCGGCCTCGCGCGCGTCCATCAGCGGGTCGAGGTCACCGAACGACTCGGCGACGGTCTCGATGCGTTCCCAGTGGGTGCGCGCGACCGGGTAGAGGGCGCGGGCCGCGTCGTCGTCGCCCGGCTCGTAGAGGTCGACGAACTCGGCGGTCTTCTCCAGCAGCTGGGCCGACTGGTCCTCGACGTACGCGGCGTAGTTCGCCTCCGCCGCTCGGACGAGCTCCTGCTCGTCGGCGGAGACGTCGACCGCCTCGTCGGACTCGGTGACGGTGAACTCGCCGCGGATGCCCTCGCCGGTCATGCCCGGCTTGCAGGCGGTGACGTAGGTGCCTGCGGGCGCGTTCGACGGTCAGGGCGCGACTGATGCTCGGACCGATGTTCTCCACCTCGGCCACGATGCGCAGCCCGTCCTCGTCGAGCAGGTAGAACTCGGTGACCTGGTCGCCGGTGTTGGTGACGTCGAAGGTCAGCGTGCCGGCGGGCGCCTCGGTGGCCGACACGGTGCAGGCGTCGGCGGAGGACTCGACGGTCAGCGCACGCGCGTCGGTCGCGGCTCCGTCACCGGCGCCGGTGGCGCCGGTCTCGGCGTTCTGCGTGCAGGCCGCGAGCAGTGGCAGGGCGACCAGGGCGGTCACCGCGAGGGTGGTGCGCATCAGCGGGGTGCTTCCTTCTCAGGCAGCCGCGCGCGACGGCGCGGCCGGGGTGGCGGGGACGGACCGTCGACGGGCGCCGACGAGGAACAGGGCCATCACCGGCACGGCGTACAGCAGCCAGGCGGCCGCCTCGAGCGTGGTGGTGGCCGGCGAGAAGTTGAAGATCCCCTTGAGCAGCGCGCCGTACCAGGTGTTCATGTCGACGGTGGCCGAGACGTCGAAGGCGAGGTCGTCGAGGCCCGGCAGGAACCGCGCCTCCTGCAGGTCGTGCACGCCGTAGGCGAGGACACCCGCGGCGACGACGATCAGGAACGCGCCGGTCCAGGTGAAGAACCGGCTCAGGTTGATCGAGATCGCCCCGCGGTAGATGAGGTAGCCGAGCGCGACCGCGGTGAGGATCCCGAGCCCCGCGCCGAGCAGCGGCTCCCACGTGGGCACCGCGGCGCCGACGGCTTCGCGCGTGCCGGCCTGGGTCGCGGCCCAGAGGAACAGCGCGGTCTCCAGGCCCTCCCGGCCCACGGCGAGCACGGCGACGACCGCGAGCGACCAGCGACTGCCCTCCGCCGCCGCGTCGATCCTCCCGCGCAGCTCGCCGCTCAGGCTGCGCGCGGCACGGGCCATCCAGAAGATCATCCAGGTGACGAAGCCGACCGCGATGATCGACAGCCCGCCGCCGATGAGCTCCTGCGCCTCGAACGTCAGTCCGCGCGGGCCGAAGGTCAGGGCTGCGCCGAAGGCGAGGCTCACGCCCACGGCGAGCGCGACGCCGGCCCAGACCCGCGGCAGCAGGTGGCGTCGGTCGGTCTTGACCAGGTAGGCGACCAGGATGCTCACCACGAGGGCCGCCTCCAGCCCCTCGCGCAGCCCGATCAGGTAGTTCGCCAGCACGGTCCGCAGACTACACCGGAGGTTAGGCTTACCTAATTCGGCGTCCTAGGCGTGGATCAGCACCTCGCCGTGCAGGACCGAGAACCAGCCGTCCGGGTCGGCGGCCCACGCACGCCAGGCCGCCGCGACGGCGGCGAGCTCGCCCTCGGTCGCGCGGCCCTGGTCGACGAGCTGGCGGGCGAGAGCCGTCGTGGTGATCCGGTCGGCCCAGAGGCTCCCCCACCAGGCGCGGTCCTCCGGGTCGGCGAAGCACCAGGTCGCGGAGCCGGCCTCGACGTCGGTGGCGCCGGCCGCGTGCGCCCATGCCAGCAGCATCCGGCCGGCGTGCGGCTCGCCGCCGTTGGCCCGGGCCGCGGCGTCGTAGAGCTCGAGCCAGCGGTCGAGCCCCTCGGTGGCCGGGTGCCAGGCGAAGTGTCCGTAGTCGCTGTCGCGCGACAGCGACCAGCCCGCCCGGGCGGGTGACGCGCAGCATCTCGCGCAGCGCTCCGACCGGGTCGGCGACGTGCTGGAGGACCTGGTGGGCGTGGACGACGTCGAAGGAGTCGTCGGGGAGGTCGAGCGCGTGCACGTCGCCCACGACGACGGTGGCGTTGGTGATCCCCTGCCGCTCGAGCTCGGCGCGGGTGAGGCCGGCCGCCGCGTCGTCGATCTCGAGCGCGACGACCTCCCCCACCCGCCGGGCCAGGTCGGCCGTGATCGTGCCGGGCCCGGACCCGACGTCGAGCAGGCGCTGGCCGTCGTGGAGGTGGGGCAGCACGTAGGCCGCGGAGTTGGCGGCGGTGCGCCAGCGGTGCGAGCGCAGGACGGCCTCGGCGTGACCGTGGGTGTACGTCGTCACGTCGAGGCCGTCCTTCCGGTGTCGCGGGCGTCGCGGGTGTCGCGGGCGTCAGCGGGCCGCGGTGCCCTCGACGTAGTCGGTGTCGTGCGACTTCACCCAGGCCATCAGCTTGCGGAGCTCGCGGCCGGTCTGCTCGATCGGGTGGGACTCACCCTTCTTGCGGAACTCGGTGAACTCCGGGGAGCCGTTGTCCATGTCGGTGATGAAGCGCTCGGCGAACGCGCCGTTCTTGATGTCGGCGAGCACGTCCTCCATGTTCTTCTTCACGTCGGGCGTGATGACCCGCGGACCGGAGACGTAGTCGCCGAACTCGGCGGTGTCGGAGACCGACCAGCGCTGCTTGGCGATGCCGCCCTCGTACATCAGGTCGACGATCAGCTTGAGCTCGTGGAGGCACTCGAAGTAGGCCACCTCGGGCTGGTAGCCGGCCTCGGTGAGCACCTCGAAGCCGTACTGCACGAGCTGCGACGCGCCGCCGCACAGGACGGCCTGCTCGCCGAACAGGTCGGTCTCGGTCTCCTCGGTGAACGTCGTCCGGATGCCGCCGGCGCGCAGGCCGCCGATCGCCTTGGCGTAGGACAGCGCGAGGTCCCAGGTGGTGCCGGACTCGTCCTTCTCGACCGCGACGAGGACGGGGACGCCGCGCCCGTCGACGTACTCGCGACGCACGAGGTGACCGGGGCCCTTGGGGGCGACCATGAAGACGTCGACGCCCTCGGGCGGGGTGATGTAGCCGAAGCGGATGTTGAAGCCGTGGCCGAAGACCAGGGTGTCGCCGGGGGTGAGGGCGGGCTCGATCTCCTCGGCGTAGAGCTTCCGCTGGTGCTGGTCGGGGGCGAGGATCACGATCAGGTCGGACTCCTCGGCAGCCTCGCGGGGCGTGAGGACGCGCAGGCCCTCGGCCTCGGCCTTGTCGCGGCTCTTCGAGCCGGGCTGCAGGCCGATCCGGACGTCGACGCCGGAGTCGCGCAGGGACAGCGCGTGGGCGTGGCCCTGGCTGCCGTAGCCGATCACCGCGACGTTCTTGCCCTGGATCAGGCTCAGGTCGGCGTCGTCGTCGTAGAACATCTCAGCCACTGGGGGCTCTCCTTCGGTTGGTGCTGCTGGGAAATCTGGGGTGGGGCGTCGTGACGGTCGCAGGGCGACCTCCTCAACCGGCGGCCCTCTCGGTGGCGATCGCCGAGGGTGGTGCCGGTACGGCGACGGGGCGCTGCGGGCGCTCGCTGATCGAGCGCGAACCGCGTCCGATGGCGACCATGCCCGACTGCACGAGCTCGCGGATGCCGAAGGGCTCGAGCACGCGGAGCAGGTCGGCGAGCTTGTCGGCGTTGCCGACCGCCTGGACCGTGACGGCCTCGGGAGACGACGTCGACGACCTTGGCGCGGAAGAGCTGGACGGCGTCGAGCACCGCACCGCGGCTGGCGGCGTCGGCGCGCACCTTGACGAGCAGGAGCTCACGGTTGACCGAGCCGGGCCCGTCGAGCTCGACGATCTTGATGACCTCGACCAGCTTGTTGAGCTGCTTGGTCACCTGCTCGAGCGGCGACTCCTCGACGTTGACCACGATGGTCATCCGCGAGACCTCGGGGTGCTCGGTCGGGCCGACCGCGAGGCTGTCGATGTTGTAGCCGCGGCGGGAGAACAGGCTCGCGATGCGCGCCAGGACGCCGGGCTTGTTCTCCACCAGCACGGACAGGGTGTGCTTGTTGGTGCTCATCAGAGGTCGTCCTCGTCGAACTGGGGCGCCAGGTCGCGCGCGTACTTGATCTCGTCGTTGCTGGTGCCGGCGGCGACCATCGGCCACACCATCGCGTCGCGGTGCACGCGGAAGTCCACGACCACCGGCCGGTCGTTGATCGCCATCGCCTTCTCGATCGTGGCGTCGACCTCCTCGGGCGTCTCGCACGCCAGGCCCACGCAGCCGTAGGCGTCGGCGAGCTTGACGAAGTCGGGGATCCGCTTGGAGTGCAGGTCGGTGTTGGAGTAGCGCTCGTTGTAGAAGAGCGTCTGCCACTGGCGGACCATGCCGAGCGACTCGTTGTTGATGATCGCGACCTTGATCGGGATGTCGTTGATCGCGCAGGTGGCCAGCTCCTGGTTGGTCATCTGGAAGCAGCCGTCACCGTCGATCGCCCACACGGTCGTGTCGGGCATGCCGACCTTGGCGCCCATCGCGGCGGGCACGGCGTAGCCCATCGTGCCGAGGCCCCCGGAGTTGATCCACGTGTTGGGGTTCTCGTAGCCGACGTAGTGGGCCGCCCACATCTGGTGCTGGCCGACACCGGAGGCGTAGATCGCCTCGGGACCGGCGATCGCGCCGAGCCGCTCGATGACGTACTGCGGGGCGAGCGAGCCGTCGGCGGGGGTGTCGTAGCCGAGCGGGTAGCTCTTCTTGAGCCCGGCCAGGAAGGCGACCCATGCCTCGTAGTCGCCGTCGGCGCCCTCCGCGGTGAGCAGCGCGACCAGCTGGGCGATGACCTCCCTGCAGTCACCGACGATCGGCACGTCCGCGTGGCGGTTCTTGCCGATCTCGGCCGGGTCGATGTCGGCGTGGATCACCAGGGCGTTGGGGGCGAACGAGTCGAGGTTGCCCGTCACGCGGTCGTCGAAGCGGGCGCCGAGGCTGATGATCAGGTCGCTCTTCTGCAGGCCGGCGACCGCGGCGACGGTGCCGTGCATGCCCGGCATGCCGAGGTGCTGCGGGTTGCTGTCGGGGAAGGCGCCGCGGGCCATCAGGGTCGTGACGACCGGGATGCCGGTGAGCGCGGCGAGCTGGGCCAGCTCGCGCGAGGCGCGGGCGCGGATGACGCCGCCACCGACGTAGAGCACCGGGCGGCGGGCCTCCCGGATCAGCCGGACCGCCTCCTTGATCTGCTTGGCGTGGGGCGTGGTCACCGGGCGGTAGCCGGGCAGGTGGAGCTCGGTCGGCCAGGTGAAGGTGGTCATCGCCTGGAGGGCCGACTTGGCGATGTCGACGAGCACCGGTCCGGGGCGCCCGGTCGAGGCGATGTGGAACGCCTCGGCGATGGTGCGCGGGATGTCGGCAGGGTCGGTGACGAGGAAGTTGTGCTTGGTGATCGGCATCGTGATGCCGCGGATGTCCGCCTCCTGGAAGGCGTCCGTGCCGATCATCGCCGCGCCGACCTGGCCGGTCACGGCCACCATCGGGACCGAGTCCATGTGGGCGTCGGCGAGCGGCGTGACGAGGTTGGTCGCGCCCGGGCCGGAGGTGGCCATGCAGACGCCGACCCTGCCGGTGGCGGCGGCGTAGCCCTGGGCGGCGTGCCCCGCGCCCTGCTCGTGGCGCACGAGGATGTGCCGGATCCGCGTGGAGTCCATCAGCGGGTCGTAGGCCGGGAGGATCGCGCCGCCCGGGATGCCGAAGATGTCGGTGACGCCCGCCGCCTCGAGCGACGTCACGAGGCTCTGCGCTCCGGTCACGGAGGTGCTGCCCTGTCCGCCCTGCTCGCTCATGGATCCACTTCCTGGTTCGGTGTTGTCGCATAAAAAAGCCCCTCGGCCCGGTGGGCGACGAGGGGTGACGCGTGTGCGCTGGTCCGGAGGACCTCAGCTCACGCGTCGCGTGCGTACAAGAATGTCGGTGCGCATGCGACAACCGTCGTCGCCGGGCCGTGCCGGCGTCAAGCCAGTGTGACAGTCGTCCCAACATCTGGAACGACGATCTCGCATGGTGGCACGGAGCAGTGGCTGCGGGATCCGGTGAACCCTGCGGTCCGTCAGCGTGTCAGCGGCGTGCAGATGCAGGAGCGGTTGCCGTCGGCGTCGGCGACCACCCAGTAGGACGGCGCCTCGGCGTCGCTGACCAGGGTGCCGCCGGCGGCGAGCACCGCCGCGAGGCGCCGCTCCCCCTCGTCGTGCGGCACCCAGACGTCGAAGTGCCAGCGCTGCTCGAGGTCCTGCTCCGGCAGCTGCGGACCGGTCTCCTCGGTGCGCTCGGCGGCTCCTGGAACCAGAGCGTCGGGACCTGCCCGCTCGGGTCGACCGGCTCGCCGTCCTGGAGCTCCGCGCCGAGCAGCGCCGCGTAGAACGGCGCCAGCCGGGAGCCGTCCGTCGTGTCGACACCGGGCTCGAGCTGGGTGAGGCCGGAGGTGTCGGCCTCCGCGCCGAGCTCGGCCGCGAAGCCGCTGATCTGCCGGGCCAGGTCGATGTCGCGGCTGGTGATCCCGCCGACGTCGTGGCTGCTGAGCGTGACGATCACCTCGGGATAGGTCAGCGAGACGTCGGGGTGGTGGTCGGCCTCGTCGGCCGCCGCACCGATCCTGTCGACGAGCGCGACCCCGGTCGCGAAGTCGCCGGTGCGGAAGCGCGCCCGCAGCCGGTTGAGCACCTTGCGCCAGTCGTCCACCCCGGCGTCGAGGATCTCGTCGTGGGTGAGGCGTGCCTTCGGATCGCTCATCCCCCGACCCTGCCACGGGCCACCGACAGCGGCCACCCTCACGCCAGCGTCTGGGTGATCTCCCGGGTGTCCCCGTCGACGACCACGCGGGCCAGGGCACCGTTGACCAGCGGCAGGTGCGGCGGCACGTGACCGATCTCGAGGTCCCACACGATCGGCAGGTCGAGCCGCCCGACCGCGTCGAGCACCGCCTCGCGCTGCGTCAGGTCCGGGTGGTCGGGCGCACGGGTGCTGCCGACGAGGAGGGCGGCCGCCCGGTCGAACCAGCCCGCCAGCCGCATCGCGTGGAGGTAGCGGCAGATGTCGACCGCGCCGTCCTCGCACGCCTCGAGGTAGACGATCGTGGGCTCGTCCAGCCCGTCGGCCCACCCGCGCACGTCGCCGTACGGCGTCCCGGCGAGGTTGGCGACCGTCTCGACGCAGCCGCCGACCAGCCGCCCGGAGACGTCGAGGCTCGCCGCCTCCCTCCACCTCCCAGCGGCTCGTCCCGACGTGCTTCCACTCGGTGGCCCGGGGATCCTCCTCGAAGCGCCACCAGTCCGCGACCAGGCCGGAGTCGCGCTGCACGAACGGGCCGGTCGCCGCTCGCCAGGTCGAGCCAGTGCAGCAGCCCGTCGGGGACGGCGTACGGCGTGTCGGCGAGGTTGTCACCGTGGATGGTCGCCCAGCCCAGCCGGGTCGTGATCGGCACCAGGACGGTGGACAGGTCCGAGAAGCCGACCAGCCACGTCGGCTCCGCGTCGGCGAGGACGTCCTAGTCGAGGAGGTCGACGAGGTCGATCGCGGTCTCGCCGCCCCACGGCGGGACGACGCAGTGGATGTCGGGGTCGGCGAGCATCCGGGTCAGCTCGGCCGCCCGCTGCTCCGCGGGGGCGGAGGTGAGCCCGGTGCCGTCCATGCACTCCCCCACCACCACGTCGTACCCGCGCTCGCGCAGCCACTCGACGCAGAAGTCGATCCGCGCCGCCGCGGCCCCGGCGACGCCCGCCGACGGCGAGGTCACGCCGATGCGGTCACCGGGGCGGAGCGGGGCGCGGGAAGCGGAGCGGGACGGGCCATCCACCGAGTCTGTCAGGGTGTGTCCATGGGTTTCGCTGACGTGTCCAGCAGGCCATCCACTCCGCGACCGGCGTCCCGCGGCTCTACGCCGCCGCGCTGAGGGCGGGGCTCGGGCCGTCGGGCGGCGTTCGAGGTGCTGCAGGTCTCGCAGGCCGCGCTGCCAGGCGGCCGCCGACGCACGGTCGTGGCGTTCCCGGCCGCACCAACGCGATGCGCCACTTCATGTGGCAGGCGGTGCTGACCGCGCGCTTCGGGGTGGACGTCGCGCGGACGATCGCGGCGGCGCAGGAGGCCGGGACGCCCAACCGCCGCGACTCGCGCGTCGACGAGCACAACAACGCTGCCGGCCAGGCCTACGGCGCCGCGCACGTCGAGCGACCTGAAGGCGGGCGCCGCGTCGGACGCGATGGCGGTGCTGGTGCCGGTGGCGCTGGAGAAGTGGGAGTCCGACGAGCTGGTCTGGGTCAAGCCGCACTGACTCACGGCGCGAGCAGGCGGCGTACGACGTCGAGCGAGGGTCGCCCGCTGGGCCTCGGCGGTGAAGGCCGCGTCCACCGCGAGCCGGCCGAGGAACCCGTCGAGCACGACGAGCAGCCACGCGGTCAGGTCGCGCGCGGAGAGGTCGGTGCGCACCTGGCCCGGCGGCCTGGGCACGGGCGACCCACGGCTCGAGCCCGTCCTGGAGCACCCGGGTGTCGAGCGCGAGCGCCGCCTCGACCTCCGGCTCCCCCATCACCGCGCCGACGGCCCGCACGAAGCCGGCCAACCGGGGATCGGCAGCTCCTCGGCGGTGTGGTCGAGGTACGCGTCGAGCACCGCCAGCGGGTCCTCGTCGTCGCTGCGGGCGGCGAACCACGCACCGCGTCTCGTCGGTGCCGTAGGGCCAGGATCGCGAGGAGCAGCGACTGCTTGGTCGGGAAGTAGTGGAAGAAGGTGCCCGAGCCGATGCCGGCCTCCCGGCAGATGGCCGCCGTCGACGTGCCGGCGTAGCCGCTGCGCCGCGAAGCACGTGAGGGCCGCGTCGATGATGCACGAGCCGCCGGGCCAGGTGCCGCTCGGGATCGACGGTGCGTGCCACGGCCACCTCGCTTTCTTGGAGTGCATGACTCTAGTATTGCATGCATGGGGGACGCGACGGAGCGCTGGCACCTCGACCACGACGGTCACGAGCACGTCGTCGAGGTCGAGCAGGGCGCGCTGGTCCGCAGCGCCACGTGGATCGCGCGACGGCGCGAGGTGGTCGCGACGAAGAAGACCTCCGACGAGACGATCGTCGCTCGCCGAGGGCGCGGACCGCGGTGCCGTACGCCTGAAGTTCGCGATGATCGGGCCGGCCCGACGGGTCACGCTGCACGACTCGGAGGCCGAGGCGCACACCGGCCTCGGCGGCACCGACCTCGAGCCGAGGCCGGGCTCGAGGGCCGCCGGCGCGGGCCGAGTGGATCGGCCGGCACCCGCACCTCCACACCGCGCGTCAGACGGCGCTGGCGGCAGCCGGCGTCGGCGTGCCGGTGCTCGTGATCTGGCTGCTCACCCTCGTGCCGTGGCCGAGCGTGGACCTGCCCGTCCATCGACCTGGCCGTCGATCCCGTGGCCCGACCTGCCGTCGATCCCCTGGCCGGACATCCGGCTCCCGTCGATCCCGTGGCCGGACGACCTGCCCTCGCTGCCGGCGTGGACCGAGCCGGTGCGGAAGTTCGCCGTCCCGGTCCTGATCGCGTTCTTCATCGCCCGCGGCGAGGTCAAGCGGCGGCGCAAGGCCGAGGAGAAGCGGGCGCTGACCGTGAGTTCCGAAGGCCGCGGCAGCGGCCTAGCGATCCCAGGTCGTGAGGCCCGCGCGGTCGTGCTCGCCGTCGGGCCAGACGGCGCGGACGACGCCCGCGGCGGCGAGCGCCTTGCGGCAGCCCGGGCAGGGCGGGTCGGTGATGTAGGCCGTCGCGCCCTTGGTGTCGCGGGTCGCGAAGAGCAGCGCGTTGACCTCGGCGTGGATCGCGATGCAGAAGCCGGGCGTGCCCGGCCGGTCGTAGTCGCCGAGCCCCGGCACGTCGTCGTACCCCAGCTGGCCGCGCGGGCACGCACCTGCCAGGCAGTCGTCCTCGCCGGGCGCGGCGCCGTTGTAGCCGGTCGCGATGATCCGGTGGTCGATGGTGAGGACGGCGCCGACGCGGCGACGCGTGCACTTCGCGCGGGCGGCGACGGCGCTCGACGATGCCGAGGAAGTAGTCGTCCCAGCCGGGGACACGGCCTGCTGCGTGCTCGCTCACGGGAGGACAGACTGCCCGATCTCGCCGGGGTTGTAGGCGACTTCCCAGCGGAAGCCGTCGGGGTCGGCGAAGTAGCCGGAGTAGCCACCCCACTCGCGCTCCGTCGCCTCGCCGACCTCGGCGGCGCCGGCGGCGGCCGCCTGCTCGAGGACGGTGTCGACGCCCTGCGTGGTGGCGACGTTGTGGGAGAGCGTGATCGGCGGCGTACGCCGCCGCGCGTGGGGGCGTGGCCGATCTCCGCGACGAAGCCGCGACTCGACCCACAGGCTGAGCACGACCTTCTCGGCGACCGCGAACATCAGCACCTCCCCCGCCACGTCGATGACTCGGGCTCCCAGCCCAGGCCGTCGACGTAGAACCGGCGGGTGGCGTCGAGGTCGGTGACCACGAGGGTGATGAAGCTGACGCGCTGGTCCATGTCAGGACTCCTGCTCGTCGGGCGGGCGAGCCGCGAGGCGGACGCGCTGGCGACCCATCTCGTCGAAGTTGCGGTCGTCGAGCCAGGCGTCGAGGGCAGCGCTCACCCGCGGCCACTCGAGGTCGATGATCGAGAACCAGTCGGTGTCGCGGTTGCGGCCCTTGTAGACGACCGCGTTGCGGAACCGGCCCTCCCAGATGAAGCCGAGGCGGATCGCGGCGCGACGCGACGGCGCGTTGAGGCTGTCGCACTTCCACTCGTAGCGGCGCATGCCCAGGTCGTCGAAGACGTGGCGCATCAGCAGCGCCATCGCCTCGGTGGCGGCGCGGCTGCGCTGCAGCTGACGGCCGAAGGCGATGCCGCCCACCTCGATCGAGCCCATCACCGGGTCGATGCGCATCAGCGAGCAGAAGCCGGCCGCCCGGCCGGTCTCGACGGGGACGATCGCGTACATCACCTGACCGGGGTCGCCGGCGCCGTGCTCGACGATCGCGGCCATCTCGTCGCGGTCGCGCGGGCGCTCCCAGAAGAGATAGGTCCAGAGCGGGTCGTCGTCCTCGCCGCACACCGAGGCGACCAGGTCGTCGACGTGCTGGGGACCGATCGGCTCGAGCCGGACGCCCACGCCCGCGAGCACCCGCTCCTTGTCCGGCGCGGCTGCGCCCGACCACTCGACCGGACGGCCGATGCGCTGCTCGGTCATCGCCGCCTCCCCCAGGGCCTCGGCGACCGCGGCCAGGCCGCGCTCGACCTCGTCGAACGACGTCGACAGGGGTGAGAGACCGATCCGGAGGCCGCCCGGGTCGCGGTAGTCGGGGATCACGTCGCGCTCCCACAGGGTCGCGGTGACCGCGCGCATCCGGTCGTGGTGCAGCGTGACGTGGCCACCGCGCTGCGCGGGGTCGCGCGGGGACGCGAGGGTGACCTCGGGCAGGGTCGCGTCGGCGAGCTCGACGGCGTACGACGTCAGCGCGACGGACTTGTCGCGGATCGCCTCGATGCCGGCCTCCTCGACCAGCTCGAGCATGCTCTGCATCGCGACCATGCCGAGGATCGGCGGGGTGCCGGAGATGAAGCGGCGCATGCCCGCGGCCGGCGTGTAGCCGGGACCCATCAGGAACGGGTCGGCGTGGCCCATCCAGCCCTGGATCGGCTGGGTCAGCTCGCCCTGGAGGCGGGCGTTGACGTAGCCGAAGGCCGGCGACCCGGGCCCGCCGTTGAGGTACTTGTAGCTGCAGCCGACGGCGAGGTCGACGTCCCAGTCGTCGAGGGCGGTCGGGACGACCCCGGCGGAGTGGCACAGGTCCCACAGGACCAGTGCTCCGGCGTCGTGGACGATCCGGGTGAGCTCGGGGGCGTCGGCGAGCCAGGCCGAGCGGTAGGCGACGTGGTTGATCACGACCAGCGCGGTGCGCTCCCCGACGGCCTCACGGAGCTGGTCGGCCGTGACACCGGCCGAGGTGTCGACCTCGATCCAGCGCAGGGTCAGCCCGCGCTCGGCGGCGATGCCCTCGGCGACGTAGCGGTCGGTCGGGAAGTTGTCGGTGTCGATGACGATCTCGGTGCGGGCGGGATCGGTCCGCACGGCGTGGTCGACGGCGGCACGCATCAGCTTGTAGAGCCACACGGTCGTCGAGTCGCCGATGGCCGTCTGACCGGCTGCGGCGCCGAGGCAGATGCCGACCGAGGTCGTCGCCCAGGCTCGTCGGCAGGTCCATCCAGCGCTCGTCCCACCCGCGGATCAGCCGGCCGCCCCACTCCTGCTCGACGAAGGAGGTCAGCCGCTCGGCCACGGCTGCGACCGGGCGACCGAGGGAGTTGCCGTCGAAGTAGACGAGGTCGGACGCGGCGCCGACGAACCGGTCGCGGAAACGGGCGAGGGGGTCGGCGGCGTCGAGCTCTGCTGCGGTGCGGGTCACCCGCAGAACCTATCGGCCGCGCCCGTCCGGTCGTCGGTCAGTAGCAGACCGCTCCGTCGGCCGCCGAGTGGACGACCTTGCGGTACTTGCCGAGCACGCCGCGGGTGTACTTCGGCGGCAGCGGCTCCCAGCCCTCGGCGCGCGCCGCCAGCTCGGCCTCGTCGACGTGGACGTCGAGGGTCATGTTCGAGACGTCGAGGGTGATCCGGTCGCCGTCCTGCAGGAAGGCGATCGGTCCGCCGTCGCTCGCCTCGGGGGCGATGTGGCCGACGCACAGCCCGGTCGTGCCGCCGGAGAAGCGGCCGTCGGTGATCAGCAGGACGTCCTTGCCGAGACCGGCGCCCTTGATCGCCCCGGTGATGGCGAGCATCTCGCGCATGCCCGGGCCGCCCTTGGGGCCCTCGTAGCGGATGACGACCACGTCGCCCGCCTGGATGGTCCCCTCGGTGAGGGCGTCGAGCGCCTTGCGCTCGCCGTCGAAGACGCGGGCGGTGCCGGTGAAGGTCGAGTCGTCGAAGCCGGCGCTCTTGACGACCGCGCCCTCGGGGGCGAGCGAGCCCTTGAGGATCGTCAGGCCGCCGGTCGCGTGGATCGGCCGGTCGAGCTGGCGCAGGATCTCGCCGTCGAGCGGCTTGGGGTCGAGGTCGGCGAGGTTCTCCGCCATCGTCTTCCCGGTGCAGGTGAGCACGTCGCCGTGCAGGTGGCCGGCGTCGAGCAGCGCGCGCAGCAGGACCGGGATGCCGCCGACGCGGTCGAAGTCGGTCCACACGAACCGGCCGAACGGCTTCATGTCGGCGAGGTGCGGCACGTTGCGGCCGATGCGGGTGAAGTCGTCGAGGGTCAGGTCGACCTCGGCCTCGCGAGCGATCGCGAGCAGGTGGAGGACGGCGTTGGTCGACCCACCGAGGGCCATCGCCATCGCGATGGCGTTCTCGAAGGCGGGCTTGGTCATGATCTGTCGCGCGGTGATGCCCTGGCGCAGCATGTTGACGACGGCCTCGCCGGACTTGTGGGCGAACCCGTCGCGGCGACGGTCGACGGCCGGCGGGGACGAGCTGCCGGGCAGCGACATCCCGATCGCCTCGGCGACGCTGGCCATCGTGTTGGCGGTGTACGCCCCGCCGCAGGCGCCCTCGCCCGGGCAGATCGCGCGCTCGATCTCGTCGACCTTCTCGCGGGTGATCTTCCCGGCCAGGCAGGCACCGACCGCCTCGAAGGCGTCGATGATCGTGACGTCCTTGCCGTCGACCTGACCGGGCATGATCGTGCCGGCGTAGAGGAAGACGCTGGCCAGGTCGAGACGAGCGGCGGCCATGAGCATGCCGGGCAGGGACTTGTCGCAGCCGGCGAGCAGCACCGACCCGTCGAGCCGCTCGGCCATCATCACGGTCTCGACGGAGTCCGCGATGACCTCGCGGCTGACGAGCGAGAAGTGCATCCCCTCGTGGCCCATCGAGATCCCGTCGGAGACCGAGATCGTGCCGAACTCCAGCGGGTAGCCGCCTGCCGCGTGCACGCCGCTCTTCACGGCCTTGGCCAGGCGGTCGAGGGAGAGGTTGCAGGGGGTGATCTCGTTCCAGCTGGACGCGACGCCGATCTGCGGCTTCTCCCAGTCGTCGTCGCCCATGCCGACCGCCCGCAGCATCCCGCGCGCGGCGGTCGCCTCGAGGCCGTCGGTGACGGCACGGCTCCGGGGCTTGATGTCGGGTCCGTCGGCTGTGTGGCTCATGGCGTCAGGCTAGTGCGCTGCCCTCGGCCGGGAAGGACGTGTCTCAGGCGGCGTCCCCCTCGCCCTGCCCGCAAGCCCCCGCTCCGCTGCGTGCGTCCGTCCTCGCGTACCTCGTCGAGATGGCGGACCTCGGCGACGAGCTGGTGCACCGCGGGATGGTCGTCCGGCGTTCCCCACACCTCGCGCAGGATCCGCTTCCAGTACGGCGAGACCCGGCACCGGATCGCCGGGTCGCCGACCCGTCGGGAGTGGTCACGCGCACGGAACGCCTCGATCGAGGTCATCGCCCGCAACCGACGCGGCACCCACCATCCCGTCGCCGTCAGGTCCGTGTGCGCCGGGTAGCGGCTTCCCCCGTGCGTGCGTGCCCCGTCCGCACGCATCGGCCCCACCACCTCACCCGTGTCCTCGTCGTGGACGTCCATCCGCAACCGAGCCATCCGGAGAAGCCGTTCCATCACACTCATCCGCGGACTCGTCCGCCCGGTCTCCCACCGGGCCACCACCGACTGCGACACCCCCAGCAACGCCGCCAGCCCCCGCTGGGAGACGTCCAGGATCCGCCTGATCCGGCGCACCATCCCGGAGACCCCGCCGTCGAACGGACCCATCTCCCACACGTCGCGCTCGGCCTGCGTCCAGTTGGCCATGCAGTCCCACGCCGCCCGTTCAGCCGCCAGCTGGTCGTCCACCAGCCCGTCTGCCGGCCCGTCTGTCGGCCGTCTGCCAGCCCGTCTGCCAGCCCGTTCCCTCGCTTCTCCATGCCGCCACCTCGTGTCGTACGTCCAGAGCGCCCACCGGACGGAGCGCGTCGTACGACCAGCACAGACCCCACCACCGACAACCGCGCAGAGCTCATCCACAACACGTGGACGAAGCACCCGCGTCGCAGCCCCTGTGGACGCACGGTGGCCCAAGCTCCCGAGGCAGTCAGCGCCCCCACCTCGGATCATTGCCCGTGAGTCGCTCGGAGACTCACCGGCAACGAGCGACCGACTGGCTCGACGACCCGCGCCCGATGACCGTGAGTCGCTCAGGGACTCACCGGCAAGCGGCGGCGCCGGCAGGTCGACCTCAGGGTGCGGGGGCGTGCTCCGCCTCGCGCTTGAGGGCGGCGAGGCCCCTGTCGAAGTCGGCGCCGATCGCGTTGTCGAAGAACAGCCTGCCCATCAGGCCCATGACCGCGCTGCGCGTGCCGGTCATCGTCCAGGTCACGTCGGTGCCGTCGGCGGTCGGCGCGAGGTCGAACGTCGTGACGTTGCTGGCCTTGAAGGGCTTGAGGAAGTCGAGGTCGACGGCGACGCGGGAGACGCTCGACCCGGTCATCCGCATCTCGCCCTCGCCGGCCTTCTTGTTGCCCGACCAGCGGTAGACCGACCCGACGCCCGCCGGAGCACCGGAGTAGTCACGGCGCAGGTCCGGGTCGACGCCCTCCCAGGGCGACCACCGCTGCCACTGGTGGAAGTCGTCGAGGAGGGCATGGACGCGAGCGACGGGCGCCAGGACGTGCGTGCTGCGGGAGAGGGTGAACTCAGCCATGGCGCCGAGGGTAGACCTCGCCGAGCCGTCTCAGTCGAGCCTTGCGGCGCGGACGACCAGGACGTCCGGCAGGTCCTTGTGGATCTCGGTCCAGGTCGCGCCCTCGTCGGGCGAGGCCCACACGCCGCCGTTGCGCCCGCCGAAGTAGAGGCCGACCTGCTCGTGGTCGTCGGCGCACATCGCGTCGCGCATCACGGCCGTGAAGTAGCCGTCGGGCAGGAGACCCTCGCCCAGGGGCTCCCACGACGATCCGGCGTCGGTGGTGCGGTAGACCCGCGCCTTGCCGTCGACGGGCCAGCGGGCCTCGGCGCCGGTGATCGGGAAGGTGTACGCCGTGTCGGCCCGGTGGGGGTGCGCGACCATCGCGAAGCCGAACTCCGTGGGCAGGCCGGGGGCGATGTCGGTCCAGGACGAGCCGCCGTCGTCGGAGCGGTAGACCCCGCCGTGGTTCTGGAGGTAGAGCTTCTCGGGGTCGACGGCGTCGCGCGCGATCTTGTGCACGCACTGGCCGAACTCGGGGTAGTTGCGCTCGCCGGGGAAGAACTCGGCCTTCACCCCGGTGTTGGAGGGGGCCCACGACCCGCCGCCGTCGGAGGTGGCGTAGACCCCGCCGGTCGAGAGCGCGACGAGCACGCGCGAGGCGTCGTCGGGGTGGGGCAGGATCGTGTGGAAGGCCTGGCCGCCGAACCCTGCGTTCCACTCCTCGCGGTGCGGGTGGTCCCACAGGCTGCGCACCAGGGAGAACGTCTCGCCGCGGTCGTCGGAGCGGAAGACCGCGCCCGGCTCGGTGCCGGCCCACACCACCCCGTCCCCGCCGTCGGCGGAGAGGCCGGGCTGGAGCTGCCAGACCCGGGCCAGCGTCGCGCCGGTGTCCTCGGGGAAGCGCGCGGCACCGTTGGGCGTCTCGTCCCACGACCGCGCCGAGGTCGTCGGAGCGCCAGACCTGCGGGCCGAGCCAGCTCGACGAGGCGCCGGCGAGCAGCCGCGGCGAGGAGCCCCGCGTGTCGACCATGACGGAGTAGACCTCCTCCATCGGGAAGTGCGGCCCGGTCCACTCCCACGACGTGCGCGCCTCGTCCGAGGTGCCCATCCACAGGCCCTTGCGGGTGCCGACCATCAACAGCGTGCGCGACATCGCACCGTCCCTCCCGTGACTATTCCGATTAGGAACACTACTCTTCGGGTGAGATGAGTCAAGACCTTCCGGTGACGTCCTACGCGATCCTCGGCCTCCTCACCTTCGGCGACGAGCTGACGGGGTACGAGATCAAGCAGCGCGCCGACGTGACGCTCCGCTTCTACTGGGTCTCCCCCGCGATGAGCCAGATCTACACCGAGCTGCGCCGCCTCGCCGACCACGGCCTCGTGCGTGCCGAGACCCGGCCCGAGGGCGAGCGCGAGGTGACGTCGTACGCCATCACGGACGCGGGGCAGGAGGCGCTGCACACCTGGATGGCGGAGACGCCGGCCGGCTTCCCGGTCCTCAAGCACCCGGTGCTGCTGCGGCTGCTCGTCGGCCACGCGAGCGAGCCCGAGCACACCCGCAGGATGCTCCACGACTACCTCGCCGAGCTCGACGAGGCGCGCGCCGACCTCGGCCACGTGCGCGCCGCGCTGCGCGGTGCCGACGGCGAGGGCGAGGCGTTCCGCTTCCCCGCACTGGTCGCCGACTGGGGCCTGGACTACTTCGCCGCCGAGGAGCGGCACACGCGCTCGGCCCTGGCCAGCCTGGGTCGCACCACTGCGGAGCCCACTCCCTAGGCTTCACCGGTGACCACCCGACCGAGCCGATCGCTGCTCGGTCCGGTGGGGCTGGTGCTGGTCGGCATCCTGTCGGTGCAGCTCGGTGCCGCGATCGCCAAGGGTCTCTTCGACGAGATCTCGCCCACCGCGATGGTCTGGCTGCGCCTGGTCACCAGCGCGCTCGTGCTCGCCGCCGTGGCCCGGCCGCGGTTCACCGGCCGGACCCGGCAGGACTGGCTGGTCGTCCTCGGCTTCGGGGCGAGCCTCGCCACGATGAACTGGGGGATCTACCAGGCGTTCTCCCGCATCCCGCTCGGCATCGCGGTGACGATCGAGTTCATCGGTCCGCTCACCCTCGCCGTGCTCGGGTCGCGGCACGCGCGCGACCTGGTGTGGGTGCTGCTCGCCGGCGCGGGCGTGGTCCTGCTGGGCTTCCAGCCGGCCGACCTCGACCTGGTCGGCGTGGCGTGCGCCCTGCTCGCCGGCACCGCGTGGGCGGCGTACATCCTGCTGAGCGCGAGCACCGGGCGACGGTGGGCCGGGTTCGACGGCCTGGCGGTGGCGAGCATCGTCGCCGCCGTCGGCATGACGCTCCCGGCGCTGCTGAGCGCGGGCTCCGGCCTCTGGGACGGCCGGGTCCTGCTGATCGGCGCGCTGGTCGGGCTGCTCAGCTCGGTCATCCCCTACAGCTGCGAGCTGGTCGCGCTGCGCAGCCTGCGCCCGGCGACGTTCGGGATCCTGATGAGCCTCGAGCCCGCAGCGGCGGCCCTCGCGGCGATCGTGGTGCTCAGCGAGCACCTCTCGGTGCTGCAGTGGCTGGCCATCGCCTGCGTGGTGGCGGCCTCGATCGGGGCGACCCGGTCGGGCGCGACACCCGGGGAGACGCCCGGGGAGCACGAGCACCGACCCGGCACACTGGCCCCATGACGCGCCTGGCCCTGACCGCCCTCGCCCTCGTCCTGGGTACGACCACCGCCTGCGCCAGCGACACCCCCGCTCCGATCCCGAGCACGACGCAGCCGACCGACGCGACCAGCGAGCCGACGCCCGACGAGCCCTCCGAGACCACCGAGCCCTCCGGGACCACCGGGACCGGCGGCGCTGGGCCGACGGCCGTCGGCACCCTGGTCGACCTGCTCGAGGTCCCGTGGGGCGTGGACTTCATGCCCGACGGCAACGCCGTGGTGACCGAGCGGGAGACCGGACGGGTCCTCCAGGTCACCCCGGACGGCACCCTGACCCGGCTCGGCGGGATCGCGGCCGCGGTGCCGCAGGGTGAGGCCGGCCTCCTCGGCGTCGCGGTGTCGCCGGACTTCGACACCGACCGCACCCTGTTCTTCTACGTGACCACGGCCTCCGACAACCGGGTGGTGAGCGCCCCGCTGGACGGCGCGGAGCTGGGTGAGCCCACGGTCGTGCTCGACGGCATCCCCGCCGGCTTCATCCATGACGGCGGGCGCATCGCCTTCGGACCCGACGGCTACCTCTACGTCACGACCGGTGAGACCGGCGACCCCACCCTCGCCCAGGACCCCGACAGCCTGGCGGGCAAGATCCTGCGGATCACCGCCGACGGCGACCCCGCACCCGGCAACCCCGACCCCGGCTCCCCCGTCTGGTCGCTCGGCCACCGCAACGTCCAGGGCCTCGCCTGGGACGACGAGGGCCGGCTCTGGGCCTCGGAGTTCGGCGACTCGACCTGGGACGAGCTCAACCTCGTCGAGAAGGGCGGCAACTACGGCTGGCCCGAGGTCGAGGGGACCGGCGGCGGCCCGGACTTCATCGACCCCCAGCTGGTCTGGCCGGTCGAGGACGCCTCCCCCAGCGGGTTGGCGTACGCCGACGGGCACCTCTGGATGGCCGGGCTGCGCGGCCAGCGGCTCTGGCGGATCGCGGTGTCGGCGAAGGGCAGGGCGTCCCGGCCGAAGGCGTTCTTCACCGAGGACTACGGCCGGCTGCGGACGGTCGTGACCTCACCCGACGACCAGCTCTGGCTGACGACGTCCAACCGCGACGGCCGCGGTCAGCCGACCAAGGCCGACGACCGGATCGTCGTCATCCAGCCCTGACCTCGTCCGCCCGGACCGCACCGGCATCCACGCGGGTCCCCGGTGTCACCACGGCGCGACGGGCCGCCCGGCGCAGCGTGGTGAGGATGGCGGGGCCGAGCACGACGGTCGCGACGGCGGTGGTGATCGCGCGGCCCGTGTCCCACCCGCCGGTCGAGGTCAGCAGCGTGTAGATCAGGAACCGGTGGGCGTTCTCGAGCACGGGGGCACCGGCGACGTACGCCAGCGAACCCTGGTGGTCGGGCACGACGATGCCGAGGGTGAAGGGCCAGTAGCTGAGGTTCATCAGCATCCCGTAGAGGTAGGACGCGACGACGGCGTAGCCGACGAGCATCGCGATCTCCGCGCGGCCGGTGACGCGACGCGGCAGCAGGCCCGCGAACATCCCGACCCAGGCGGCGCAGATCATCTGGAACGGCAGCCACGGCCCGACCCCGGCGGTCAGCAGCGCGGAGGCGAACATCGACGTCACGCCGAAGGCGAAGCCGAAGCCCGCGCCGAAGACGCGTCCGCCGAGCACCAGCAGGAAGAACACCATCTCGATGCCGGCGGTGCCGGCCCCGAAGCCGCGCAGCACGGCGTTGATCGCGGACAGCACGCCGAGCACGGCGAGCACGCGCGCGTCCATGCCGCCCTCCCCCATCTCGGCGAGGACGACCACGATCACCAGCGACAGCAGGCCCAGGAAGACGAAGGGCGGCTCGACCCGCTGGCCGGGCTCGGCGTCGAGCAGCAGCGGCCAGCACAGCATCATCAGTCCGGCGAGCGACGCCAGCGCGAGGACGCCGGCCGTGCGCGGGCCGATGGGCATGGCGACGGTGCGCGTCGATCCCCGCGTCATCGTCGTACCTCCTCGAGGGCGGCGGCGACTTCCTCGACCACCAGCCACGGCGGACCGAGCACCTTGGTGACCTGCGGCGCGAAGGACGGGGACTCGGCCAGCACCCGCCGCGGCGGTCCGCTCGAGACGACCTCGCCCTCGGCGAGGACGACGACCTCGTCGGCGACGTGGGCGGCGAACTCGACGTCGTGCGTCGCGAGCAGGACGGCCCGCCCCTCGGCGGCGAGGTCGGCGACGATGCGGGCGAGCTCGGCCTTGCCGGCGTAGTCCAGGCCGCGGGTCGGCTCGTCGAGCAGCAGCACCGGCGGTCGCGCGGTCAGCACGATCGACAGCGCGAGCGCGAGCCGCTGCCCCTCGGACAGGTCGCGCGGGTGGAGGTCCTCGTCGATGCCGGGGGCGAGCCGGTCGAGCAGGCCGCGGCAGGTGCCGGGATCCGCCTCGGCGCCGGTGTCGGCGGCGGCGCACTCGTCGGACACCGACTCGAGGTAGAGCAGGTCGGCGGCGGTCTGCGGGACCAGCCCGACGTGCGTACGCCGCTGCGCGGGCGCGAGCGCCGCGGGGTCGTCGCCGTCGACGCCGACCGTGCCGGACCGCCGCTTGCCCGAGCCCTGGAGCGCCCAGATCAGGCTCGACTTGCCCGAGCCGTTGCGGCCCATCAGCACGGTGACGCGGCCCGCGGACAGGGTCAGGTCGACCTCCCGCACGGCGACGTGGCTCCCGTGGACGACGGTGACGCCGCGGGCGACCAGCACGGCAGCGGACTCGGGTGCGACGACCGGCGCGGGCGGCGTCAGGTCGGGCAGCGACCGGGCCTCGCGGCGGGCGTCGCGGACGGTGAGCGGGAGCGGGTCCCAGCGCGCGAGCCGACCGAGCTCGACCAGCGGTGGCGCGACGGGCGAGTCGGCGAGGACCGTGCGGGGCTCGTCGACCCGCACCGTGCCGTCCCCGGCGACCAGGGCGATCCGGTCGGCGAACGGCACGACGCGCTCGAGCCGGTGCTCGGCGAGCAGCACGGTGAGGCCGAGGTCGTGGACCAGCCGGGTGATCGTCGCGAGGACGTCCTCCGCTGCGGTCGGGTCGAGGGCCGAGGTGGGCTCGTCGAGGACGAGGAGTCGCGGGTGGGTGGTCAGCACCGAGCCGATCGCGACGCGCTGCTGCTGGCCGCCCGAGAGCGTGCGCAGGTCGCGGGCACGGAGGTCGGCGATGCCGAGCAGGTCGAGCGTCTCCTCGACGCGGCGGCGCATCGTCTCCGGCGCGGTGCCGAGCTGCTCCATCCCGTAGGCGAGCTCCTCCTCGACCGTGTCCGCGACGAACCCGGCCAGCGGGTCCTGGCCGACGTAGCCGACCAGGTGCGCCCGCTCGCGCGGCGGCTGCTCCACGATGCTGGCGCCGTCGAGCAGCACGTCACCGCTGAGGACGCCTCCGGTGAAGCGCGGCACCAGACCGGTGATGACGCCGAGCAGGGTCGACTTGCCGACGCCGGTGCGCCCCGACACGAGGACGAGCTCGCCCTCGTCGAGGGTCAGGTCGACGTGGCGCAGCACCTCGTGCTCGTCGTAGCGGAAGCCGATGTCGCGCAGCTCGATCACGCCGTGACCGGTCATGCGGCCACCTCCCGGCCGCTGAGGGCGGTCGCCGGCACGGGCGTCGTGACGGCGGGCGACGCACCGAGGACGCCGACGACGAGGGCCAGCGGCGAGAGGTAGGGCATCGTGTCGACGCCCGGATAGGCGACGACGACCTGGGTGTGGCCGAGGTACCAGCCGAGGACCGCGACCCCCAGGCCGATGCCGACCGTCACGAGCTCGGGCGTACGCCACGGGTCGGGGCGGTAGCGGGTGCGCTGCACCCGCCGGCCCGCACTGACCAGTCCCAGCACGGCGACGACCGCGCCCGCGCCGAGCATCGGGAAGGCGAGGATCCGGGGGGCGGTGGGGTCGAGCCAGGCGTAGGTCCCGACGCAGATGCCGGTGAGCGCGAGGAGCAGCAGCGAGCCGGTCAGCCGGCGCTCGCCGGCGGACGCGCCGCCGGAGCGGCCGTAGCCGCGGGTGTCCATCCCGGCGGCCAGGGCGAGGGAGCGCTCGAGCGCGTCCTCGAGGACGGGGACCAGGAAGCGGCGGAGCCGGCCCATGCCCTTCGTCGCGCCACCGCGCAGCGCCTGGGCCGCGCGGACGCGGCGGGCGCTGTCGGCGAGCTGCGGGAAGATCGTGACGGCGACGACGAGGGCGGTGCCGATCTCGTAGAGCGCCGGCGGCACCGAGGCGAGCAGCCGCTTGGGGTTCGCGAGCGAGTTCGCGGCGCCGACGCAGAGGATGATCGCGGCCAGCCGGAGCCCGTCGTACAGCCCGGCGAGCAGTGCCTCGCTCGTCACCGGCCCGAGCAGGCGTATGCCGGCGGCCCAGTCCGGCAGGGGCACCTCCGGCAGGTCGAGCAGCACGTGGCCGATCTCCTGGCCGCCGAAGACGAGCCGGAAGACGACGCGCATCACCACGGTGATCAGCGCGAGCATGGCGTACAACCGGAACGACCGGCCGAAGGGGTGACCGGACCGTCGCGCCACCACCACGACCGTCGCCGAGCCCATGATGAGCAGCAGCAGCAGCGGGTTGGTGGTGAGGGATGCCGCGGTGGCCAACCCGATCGCCCAGGACCACCAGGCGACCGGGTGCAGGTCACGCGGCAGTCCCCACACGGGCGCGGCCGGTCCGGTCACGACGCGTCAGACCCCCCGTCTACGACGCGCCACGACGGCACTGCCCACGATCGCGATCGCGAGCAGGCCGACGATGCTCCAGGTGACCGCGGCCGGGATGCGGGCCGGCTCGTCGGTCGGCTCCCGCGCCTCGGACGCCGCGGTGGACGGTGAGTCGCTGGGAGACTCACTGCCTGCGTCCGTGGCCTCCGGGGCGTCACTGGACGGTGAGTCGCTGGGAGACTCATCGTCCAGCGCGCCGTCGTCGGACCCCTTGCCGGAGTCCTTCTCGCCCTTCTTGGACCGTGAGTCTCCAGGAGACTCACTGGCCAGCGGGGACTCCGAGGGGCTCGTCGGGAGTGCCGGACGGCGTCGCCGTGGGCGAGGATCCCGAGCCGCCCGACGAGCCGGATCCACCGTTGCCCGAGCCGTCCCGAGCCGTGCCGGAGCCGCCACCCGATGCGTTGCCCGAGCCGCTGCCCGAGCCGCTGCCCGAGCCGTTGCCCGAGCCACTGCCCGAGCCGTTGCCCGATCCGCCCGTGCCCGGGGAGGGGCTCGCCGACGGGCTGGACGACTGCGACCCGCCGCCGGTCGACGGCGTCGCGCTCGGCGACGACGACGGGGAGGAGGTCGGGGTAGGGCTCGGCGAGGTGGTCGGTGAGGCGGCGACGACCGGCGGAGCGACGGCCGGCGGCGCGCTCTGACCGGCCGCGCGGTCCTGCTGCCAGGACCAGCCCACGGAGCCTCCTGCCGGGACGGTCAGGCTGCCGGCGCCGTACGACGAGTACGTCCACGACGCCTTGCTGCCGTCCGCCCACCAGAGTCCCCAGTAGGCGTTCGCGGGCGAGGTGTTGACGCACGGGTCGCTCGCCGGCACACCGTTGACCCGGCACACGAAGCCGGGCTGGCGGGTGGCGTAGGTCATCTGGACGCCGACGGAGTCGAAGATCGCGGTCGCCGTCCTGCCACCGCCGTCAGCCGCGCATGCCGTGACGATGGTGCCACCGAGCTCGCGGTAGTCGACGACCACGCTGACCCCGCCCGCGGACGTGCACGTCGCGGCGCTGGCCGCCGGGGCCGACCCGAGCACGAGGCTCGGGCCGGCCACTGCGAGCAGCAGCGCGATGACGGCGCGGCGCAGGAGGGACGACATCACGGCAGGGTCACCCTGGCCGAACCCGAGCGGATCGCCGGGAACTGGCCGACGGCGCGCACCCGGACCTTCGCCTTGCCCGTCGGCAGCTTCACGCGGGTCACGAACCTGCCCTTGGTGTTGGCGCGGCCCTTGGCGAGCGTCTTGCCGGCCACGACGATCTTGACCTTCTCGCCCGCGGCGAGCTTGCGGACCAGCACCCGCGTCCGAGGCCCGTCGGCACCCAGCGTCGAGACCTTGAGGGTCTTCGTGCCGAGCACGCGGGTGTCGTCCGCGACCTGGCCGTTCTCGCCGAACAGGACGTACGACGCCGTGGCCGTGGCGTCCGGGAGGGTGACCGAGCGGGTCAGGCCTCCGTCGGACCCTGCGACGACGGTGACGTCGAGGCCCGGGCCGCGCAGCTGGTACCGGGCACCGGCAGCCGCGCCGGTGACCTCGAGGACAGCCTTCGTCCCGGCCTGGCGGAAGCCGGCGGGGCCGGTCAGCCGTACCCCCGTGACGGATCCGCGCACGCCGGACGACTGCACAGCGACCACCTGGGTCTTTGCACCGTCACGCCCGGTCAGCGTGTAGGTCGCGGGGCCGGAGGTCGACGGCAGGGTCACCGTCGTCCGCAGCACGCCGTCGCTGCCGACGACGAGCGTGCGGGTGCCCGTGATGCCGGGGCCGCTGAGGCAGAACCGCTCCCCCACCGTGGCGCCCGTGGCGCTGAGCGTGGCGGGCTGGCCGGGCTCGGTGCCGGCCGAGGAGAGGCTCAGACCGGCGACGGACCCACGGGTGTGGGTCAGGCCGGCGACGGCCTGGACCGTTGCGCGCCACCACTGGTCACGAGCGCCCTCGGAGATGCCCGTGGCCTTCGCGTCGGCGAGCGCAGTCGAGTCGTAGGCGAGTGCCCCCTCCTCACCCGCGAGCGGGCTGCCGGTCGGCTGCGGGCCGACCTGGAGCGAGCCCACCCACTCGGCGGCCCTGCCTGCCTGGTCACAGCGCCCGGCCGCGGCCAGGGCGCTGGCCGCCAGGCCGGTGCTGTTGGTGTTGGAGTCGGGCGTGAAGGCGCTGCCGACGAACGAGCCGTCCGCCTTCTGCGTCGACACGAGCCACGCGACCGCCTTGGCGATCGCGGCGTCGACTGCCGGCGGGCGCGGCGAGGTGGCCGCGAGCTGGTTGACGACGAAGGCGGTCGTGTCGGTGTCGGTGCCGTCGACAGCGTCGTCGCAGCCCTGCTGGGAGGCCGACGGGTCGGTGTTGAAGAAGACACGGAAGTAGCCGGCGGAGCACTGCTGCTTGAGCAGGAACGTCGTGGCGGGAGCTGCTTGGGACGATCCGGCGGTGGCGAGACCGCGGACAGCGAGCGCCTGGCCGAAGCTGTTCGCGTAGTCGCCGTAGGCCGACTGGTCCTGGACACGACCCGCGCTCGGACCGCTGGGGGTCACGCGGCTCTCGACCTCGCTGACCAGGTTGAGACCGCCGTAGGTGGTCGGGTCGGCCCCGGTCACCTGGGCGAAGACGAGCGACTTGGCCAGCGAGCCGGAGTAGCGCTCGGTCGGCGCCGGTGCGGCGTACTCCTGGACGCGCGTCGACAGCGACGAGCGGATCTGGCGCACCAGTGCCTGGTCGCCGCCGACCTCGTCCATGCTCAGGCCGATGTCCATCGTGAGGCCGAGGTCGTCGAAGTCGTACTGCTCGTTGTGGATGACGCCGTCGGTGAGCTGCGTGGCGAGCCACGCGGTGCCGGCCCGTGCGGCGGCAGGTGACGGCACGTCCGTGGCGGCGGCGGCGGGTTGAGCCAGCGCGGTGGCGGCGAGCGCGACGGCTGCCAGCCCGGAGATGAGCTTCATGGTTCCTTCCTCGCCGCGACAGCGAGGCGAGGACGGCATGCGCCGACTGAGCCCCGCTGCATTCCTCGACAGCGATGGTGTTCAAGACGCGTCGAGGCAGGTGTTCCGGCTCGCACGGGATCGCTCCCGTGCCCACGGTTGCGGGTCAGCGCCGGATTCTCACCGGCTTTCCCCACCTCGGGCGTGTGTGGTGCCGATCCCGGTCGGGTGCGGCACGCGCAGCCTAACCCCGCCCGGAGCCCGGACGCACGTCGGCCCGGCGTCGCGAGACGCCGGGCCGACCGTGGTGTGACGGGGTGTGTGCGAGGTGGTGCGGGTGGGACTAGTTGCGCACGCGCAGCGACGTACGGGCCTCGTCGTCCGAGGTCTTCACGAGCGCGACGCGGCGCTGGTTGCCCGTGGGCAGGGTCAGCTTGCGCACGATCTTGTCGCCGGACTTCTTGCCCTTGACGCGCACGAAGTCGCCCTTGACCTGCAGGCAGGCGCTCTCGCTCGGCGCGAGGCCGAAGACGCGGAACTGCACGCGGTCGCCCGCACGCGCCTCGCGACGGACCGAGACGATCTGGAGGCGGTCCTTGCTCGCCGGGGCGAACTGGAGGCCGAGGATCGCCTGGGCGGTCGAGCGACGCCACTCGTCGCGCGCGCTGGCCGGGATGCCGGTCGTCGTGGACGCCTTGATCCGGTCCTTGCGGAACGCGACGGCGCCGGTGTCCTTGGTCAGCGCCGTGCGGCACTTGTACTTGTCGACCGGCTGGTTCTTGCGCACCCACAGCGCAGCCTTGAGGGCGGCGTCACGGTTGCGCACCAGGCCCAGCGCGTAGCCGCTGAGGGCGGTGGTGTTGGTGTTGATCGAGGCGCCGGCGCCGGAGCTGCGGAACGCCCCGCTGCCGCGCTGCTTGCCGGCGAGCCAGGCACCGGCCTTGTCGAGCGCAGTGGTGACGGTCGCGCTGCGGTCCCCGGACTCGACGAGGTTGATGACCGCGAGCGCGGTCGCGTCGGTGTCCGCCTCGCTGCCGGCGACACCCTCGGTGCACGACTGGCTGGGCACGTTGGCCTTGTCGAAGTCGAGCCGGAAGTAGCCGGAGGCGCACTGCTGCTTGAGCAGGAAGTCCCGAGCCGCACCCGCCTCGGTGGAGCGGGCCAGCGTCAGCGCGCGCACGGCGTAGGACTGGCCCACGACGTTGGCGAAGTTGCCGAACTCCGACTTGTCGAAGATCCGACCGGCGAACGCCGCCGCCTGCGGCTCCTTGACCGGGTCGGCCGGGACGTCGGCGGTGCGCTCCTCGAGACGCGCGATGAGGTTGATCCCGCCGTAGCTGACCGGGTTCTTCTTGGCGGTGCGGGCGAAGGTCGCGGCCTTCGCGAGCGCGCCGGCGTAGGACTCCTTGGTCCCGTCGCCGACGTAGTCGGCGATCCGCGGCTCGAGCGCGTTGGTGATGGCGGTGACGGTCGCGCCCTGGCTGGCGACGGTCGCGAGCGCCAGGCCGGTGTCGATGGTGAGGCCGAAGTCGGGGCCGAAGTCCCCGACGACGAGGCCGTTGGTGAGCTCACCGGCCATCCACTCGGCGGCGATGGTGGCGGGCGTGCTGTCGGTGTCGACGGCGGCCTTGGCGCTCCGGAGGGCGGACGATTCGTCAGCGGTGGCAGGCGGAGCGGCGAGCACTCCGGCGCCCAGCGCGACGGTCGCGAGGGCGGCCGCTGCGGTGCGGATGGGTCGAATGCGATGGTGCATGACTTCCTTCCCGCTCGCGCGGGGACCCCACGACGGCATGCAGCCGCCAGCCCCCTCGATGCACGAGCGTTTCGTTGGTGATGTGACCAATGTGACGCGCGACCACCGTAACAAGTTGTCTAGACCGCGAAGAAAGGTGGACCTGTCAGGCCAGCTTCTCCAGGACGAGCTCGCGCACGCGGGCGGCGTCGGCCTGCCCGCGCATCTCCTTCATCACCGCACCGATGAGCGCACCGGCGGCAGCGTGCTTGCCGTCGCGGATCTTGTCGGCCACGTCGGGGTTGTCCGCGATGGCCTTGTCCACCGCGGCGCCCAGGGCGCCGTCGTCGGAGACCACGGCCAGGCCGCGGCTCGCGACGACCTCGTCCGGGGTGCCCTCCCCCGCCAGCACGCCCTCGATGACCTGGCGGGCCAGCTTGTCGTTGACGGTCTTCTCGTCGACGAGCGCCTGGACCCGCGCCACGTCGGCCGGGGTGATGGGCAGGTCGACCAGGTCGACGCCGTCCTCGTTGCTGCGCCGGGCGAGCTCGCCGAGCCACCACTTGCGGGCGGCCTGCGGTGACGCGCCCGCGGCGATCGTCTCCTCGACCAGCCCGAGCGCGCCGGCACCGATGGTGTCGCGCATGTCGAGGTCGCTGAAGCCCCACTCCTCCTGCAGCCGCGCACGGCGTGCGGTCGGGTTCTCCGGCAGGGTGCCCCGGAGCTCCTCGACCCACTCGCGGCTCGGCGCGACCGGCACGAGGTCGGGCTCGGGGAAGTAGCGGTAGTCCTCGGCGTCGGACTTCTCACGACCGCTGGTCGTGATGCCGGTGTCCTCGTGCCAGTGCCGGGTCTCCTGCAGGATCGAGCCGCCGTCGCGCAGGATCACGGCGTGCCGCTGCATCTCGTAGCGCACGGCCCGCTCGACCGAGCGGAACGAGTTGACGTTCTTGGTCTCCGTGCGGGTGCCGAGGGTGCCGCTGCCCTTGGGCGACAGCGAGAGGTTCACGTCGGCGCGCAGGTTGCCCTGGTCCATCCGCGCCTCGGAGACGCCGAGCGCGACGATCAGCTCGCGCAGCTGGGAGACGTACGCCTTGGCGACCTCGGGGGCCCTCGCCCCCGCGCCCATGATCGGGCGGGTGACGATCTCGATGAGCGGGATCCCGGCGCGGTTGTAGTCGACGAGCGAGTAGTCGGCACCGTGGATGCGTCCCGTGGCGCCGCCGACGTGCAGCGACTTCCCGGTGTCCTCCTCCATGTGGGCGCGCTCGATCTCGACCCGGAACGTCTCGGTCTCACCGCTGTCGTTCTGGATGTCGACGTCCATCCAGCCGTCGAAGCAGATCGGCTCGTCGTACTGCGAGGTCTGGAAGTTCTTCGGCATGTCCGGGTAGAAGTAGTTCTTCCGCGCGAAGCGGCACCACTCGGCGATGTCGCAGTTGAGCGCGAGGCCGATCCGGATCGCGGACTCCACGGCCTTGCCGTTGACCACCGGCATCGCGCCGGGCAGGCCGAGGCAGGTCGGGCAGGTGCCGGCGTTGGGCTCGCCGCCGAAGGTGGCCGGGCAGCCGCAGAACATCTTCGAGGCGGTGTTGAGCTCGACGTGCACCTCGAGGCCGAGCGCGGGGTCGAAGGCGGCCAGCACGTCGTCGTACGGCATCAGGGCTGCGTCGTTGGTGTGAGCGGTCATCGGTCAGTCTCCAGAGCAGGGGCCTTGTCGAGCAGGGGTCCGCCCCACTGGTCGGTGAGCAGCTTCTCCAGCGCGGCCCCGACGCGGTAGACGCGGTCGTCGGCGAGCGCGGGGGCGAGCACCTGGAAGCCGGTGGGCAGCTGGTCCTCGTCGGCGAGGCCGTTGGGGACCGAGATCCCGGGCACGCCGGACAGGTTGGCCGGGATGGTGGCGAGGTCGTTGAGGTACATCGCCATCGGGTCGTCGAGCTTCTCCCCGAGCTTGAACGCCGTCGTCGGGGCGGTCGGCGAGACGAGCACGTCCACGCGCTCGAACGCGGCCTCGAAGTCGCGGGTGATCAGCGTGCGGATCTTCTGCGCCTGCCCGTAGTAGGCGTCGTAGTAGCCGCTGGACAGGGCGTAGGTGCCGAGGATGATGCGGCGCTTGACCTCGTCGCCGAAGCCGGCGTCGCGGGTGGCGCGCATGACGTCCTCGGCCGACGGGTTGCCGTCCGGGGTGACCCGCAGGCCGTACCGCATCGCGTCGAACTTCGCGAGGTTGCTCGACGCCTCCGCCGGGAGGATCAGGTAGTAGGCGGCGAGGGCGTGGACGAAGGACGGGCAGGAGACCTCGACGACCTCGGCGCCCGCCTTGACCATCAGCTCGACCGACTCCTCGAAGCGTGCCATCACGCCCGGCTGCCAGCCGTCGCCGGCCAGCTCGGTGATCACGCCGACCTTCAGTCCGGCGAGGTCGCCGGTGGCGCCCTGCGTGGCGGCCTCGGTGAAGGAGGCCCACTCGGTCTTGATGGAGGTCGAGTCGCGCAGGTCGTGGCCGCCGATGACGTCGTGGAGCATCGCCGCGTCGAGCACGGTGCGGGTGACGGGTCCGGCCTGGTCGAGGCTGTTGGCGAGCGCGACGAGGCCGTAGCGCGAGACCCCGCCGTAGGTCGGCTTCACACCGACGGTGCCGGTGACGGCACCGGGCTGGCGGATCGAGCCACCGGTGTCGGTGCCGATCGCGAGGGGCGCCTCGTAGGCCGCGACCGACGCGGCCGAGCCGCCGCCGGAGCCGCCGGGGATCCGGTCGAGGTCCCACGGGTTGTGCGTCGGGCCGTAGGCCGAGTGCTCGGTGGAGGAGCCCATCGCGAACTCGTCCATGTTGGTCTTGCCGAGGATCGGCAGGCCGGCCACGCGCAGGCGCTGGACGACGGTCGCGTCGTAGGGCGGCACCCAGCCCTCGAGGATCTTCGAGCCGCAGGTCGTCGGCAGCCCGCGGGTGGCGAGCACGTCCTTGACCGCGATCGGTACGCCGTCGAGCGGGCCGCGCGCCTCGCCACGACCGCGGCGGGCGTCGGAGTCGGCGGCCTGCGCCAGGGCGCCGTCGCGGTCGACGTGGAGGAAGGCGTGCACGGCGCCGTCGACCTCGGCGATCCGGTCGAGGTGCGCCTCGGTCAGCTGGACCGACGTCACCTCACCCGAGGCCAGGTCGTCGGCGAGGGCGGCCGCGGTGCGGCGTACGAGCGACATCAGGCCTCCTCGCCCAGGATCCGCGGGACGGAGAAGCGCTGGTCCTCCACCGCCGGGGCGCCGGAGAGCGCCTCCTCGGCGCTGAGCCCGGGCACCACGACGTCCTCCCGGAAGACGTTGGTCAGCGGGATCGCGTGCGACGTGGGCGGCACGTCGTCACCGGCGACGCCGGTGATCGAGGCGACCGACTCGAGGATCACGCTCAGCTGGGGGGCGAGGTGGTCGAGCTCGGCGTCGGAGAGGTCGATGCGGGCGAGGGTGGCCAGGTGGGCCACCTCCTCGCGAGTGATCTCGGGCATGTGGTCAATCCTAGGAGAGCCGTCGCCCCGCCCGGGTCGGCGGGAACGTCGCGCCTCAGCAGCTCGAGCGCTTCTCGGCCGCCTTGCAGGTGTCGTTGCCGCCCCGACCGCGCGCGATGTCGAAGCCCTTGCCCCCGTCGAGGCGGTCGGGCTCGTCCGACCCGGTCATCACGTCGGCGCCGCCGCGGCCGTAGATCATCACGCGGTAGTCGGGGTCGGCCGTGATGATCTCGGAGTCGTTGCTGCCCTTGAAGATCGACGTGGTCCGCGCCGGCAGGACGACGTCGCTGAACCCGGTGATCTTGCCCTCGAGCGTGTAGGGCTGGAGGTCGCGGACGGTCGACTTCTTGAGCTGGTCGATGCGCAGCGTCGGCTTGAACGCGGGGTTGGAGTTGGGCAGGATCCGCAGCTTGTCCTGGCCGCCGTAGCCCTTGGCGATGAAGCCGGACTCGAGCGGGATCGGGAAGCTGATCGTGTCGACGCCGCTGCCGCCGCGGAGGACCTGGTGGCTCTCCGAGGAGGACGACAGGACGTCGCTGCCGCTGCCGCCGACGAACGTGTCGGAGCCGACCGAGCCGACGAGCTGGTCGTCCCCCGCCTCGCCGTAGAGGCGGTCGGTGCCGACGGTGCCGGTCGCGTCGGCGGAGATGGTGTCGCCGCCACCGCGGCCGAAGATCGTGTCGTCGCCACCGCGGGCGGCGATCACGTCGCGGGAGTTGGTGCCCTTGATGGTGTCGTTGAAGGGGCTGCCGATGACGCGGATGCCGCCGTCGTAGCCGGTCACCGTGTCGCTCCCCTCGGCCGCGATGGGGACGGTCCGGCTCGAGCGGAAGTCCACGACGACGGGTGCGGTCGCGGCGTAGTAGGACACCCCGTCGAGCTCGGTCACGGTGCCGTCCGTGGCCGGGCGGGGGTCGTAGCCGAGGTCGATCACGTCGTTGCCGAGGCCACCGGAGATCGTGTCGCCCCGCTTCACGACGCGGCCGAACTGGTCGATGCGCAGCAGGTCGCTCTCGCCGTAGAGCTTGTCGTCGCCCTCACCGCCGACGACGGTGTCCGCGCCCTCCCCGCCGCAGATCACGTCGTTGCCCGCGAGGCCGCGGATGGTGTCGTTGCCGCCGCGGGCCGCGATCACGTCGCGCTTCGGCGTCCCGGTCAGGGTGTTGGGACGGTCGTTGCCGACGATGGTCGCCTTCAGGCCGGCGCACGTGACGGCCGCCGCGTGGGCGGTGGGCGCGACCGCGAGCGGGGCGGCGAGTCCGGCCGCCGCGACGAGCACCGGGACGAGAGAACGGGTGAGGCGCATGCTGACTCCCAAGGATTAGTCGTTCACGTGCTTGTGACCGCCCCTCGAAGGTCCCAAACCTGGGCCGTTCAGTCCAGCCCCTCCGGCCCCTTCGCCAGCAGGATCGTGAACGCGTCCTCGTCGAGCACCCGGACCCCGAGCTGCTCGGCCTTGTCGGCCTTCGACCCGGCGTTCTCCCCGACCACCACGTAGTCGGTCTTCTTCGACACCGACCCCGACGCCTTGCCGCCCCGGCTGATGATCGCCTCCTTGACCGAGTCGCGGGTGTAGCCCTGGAGGCCCCCGGTCACCACGAGCGTCAGCCCCTCGAGGGTGCGCTCGATCGACTCGTCGCGCTCGTCGGCCATGGACACACCAGCAGCGGCCCACGAGTCGACGATGGCGTTGTGCCAGCCGGCCTCGGGCCCGTCGAACCACTCGCGCACCGACGCGGCGATGGTGGGGCCGACTCCCTCGGTGGCCGCCAGCGCCTCCTCGGAGGCCTCGCGCACGGCCGTCATCGACGCGAGCTCGGTGGCCAGCGCTCGCGCCGCGGTCGGTCCGACGTGGCGGATCGACAGCGCGACCAGCACCCGCCACAGCGGCACCGCGGTCTTCCGCTCGTGCAGGTTGGCCAGCAGTCGTACGCCGTTGGCGCTCAGCTGCGGGCCCTCCTCGCCCTTCTTCGGGGCCCGGGTGAACAGCGGCGCCGTGAGCAGCCCGGCCTCGTCGAGGTCGAAGAGGTCACCCTCGTTGCTGATCGCGCCGGCGTCGAGCAGCGCGACCGCCGCCTCGTAGCCCAGCCCCTCGATGTCGAAGGCGCCGCGGCCGGCGACGTGGAACACGCGCTCACGCACCTGGGCCGGACAGCGCTCGTGGTTGGGGCAGCGCAGGTCCTTGTCGCCCTCCTTCTGCTGGGCCAGGGCGGTGCCGCAGGCGGGGCACTTCGTCGGCATCTTCCACCGCCTGAGGCCCTTCGGCCGGAGCGCGAGGACGGGCCCGAGGATCTCCGGGATGACGTCGCCGGCCTTGCGCAGGATCACGGTGTCGCCGGGCCGGACGTCCTTGCGCGTGACCTCGTGGGCGTTGTGGAGGGTCGCGTTCTCCACCGTCGACCCGGCCACCTTGGTCGGCTCCATCACGCCGTAGGGGGTCACCCGGCCGGTCCGGCCGACGTTGACCTCGATCGACCTCAGGAGGGTGTTGACCTCCTCCGGCGGGTACTTGAAGGCGATCGCCCAGCGGGGCGCGCGGCTCGTCGACCCGAGGCGGCGCTGCAGCGAGACGTCGTCCACCTTCACGACCAGGCCGTCGATCTCGTAGCCGACGATCGTGTGGCGGTGCTCGCCGACGTGGGCGATCCGCTCCTCGACGTCGGCGAGCGTCGGCACCACCCGGACCTGCTCGGAGACGGGCAGTCCCCACGCCTGGAGGGCGTCGTAGGCCCCGCTCTGCGTCGCCGGCTCGAAGCCCTCGCGCGCCCCGATCCCGTGGCACACCATCCCGAGGTCACGCGTGGCGGTGACCTTCGGGTCCTTCTGGCGCAGCGAGCCCGCGGCGGCGTTGCGGGGGTTGGCGAACATCGCCTTGCCCGCGTCGACCATCGAGGCGTTGAGCCGCTCGAACGCCTCGGCGGGGAGGAACACCTCACCGCGGACCTCGACCAGCGCCGGGACGGGGTGCTCGTCGGTGCCGGTGAGCCGGTGCGGCACCGACGCGATCGTCTTGACGTTGGGCGTCACGTCCTCGCCCGTACGCCCGTCGCCGCGGGTCAGCGCGCGGACCAGGCGACCGTCCTCGTAGAGGAGGTTGATGGCGAGGCCGTCGACCTTCAGCTCGCACAGCAGGGCGGGCGACTCGATGCCCTCGCGCAGGATGCGGGAGTACCAGCTCGCGAGCTCCTCGGAGGAGAAGGCGTTGTCCAGCGACTCCATCCGCTGGAGGTGGTCGACGGCGGTGAACTCGGTCGAGACCGCGCCCCCCACCTTCTGCGTCGGTGAGTCGGGGGTCCGCAGCTCGGGGTAGGACTCCTCGAGCGCCTCGAGCTCGCGGAGCCGGACGTCGAAGTCGGCGTCGGACAACGTCGGGTCGTCGAGCACGTAGTAGCGCCAGCGGGCGTCGTCCACCTGCTCGCTGAGCTCCCGGTGGCGCTCACGCGCCTCGGGCGGAGCAGTGGCGACGGTCGCGTCGGGCGTGGCGTCGAGACCGGCATCGGGCGAGCTCATGGGAACAGTCTGCCGGTCACGTACGACACCGGGCACCCACCCTCGCCCGGGGTGTGTGGCCCACTGGTCTGGACCGGATGAAACGCGTTTGTTCCATCGGAATAACCCTGCCTACAGTGCTCGTTGACGGAACGAAACGGTTTCGTTTCATCGTGACGACCGTCACTGCACCAGTCCCTGTCCCATCCCCACCGAGAGGCCCGCGTGACCCCGACCGAGACCGGCACCCGCCCCCGTGTGGAGGGCGACCGCGAGATGGAGATCTTCGAGGCGACCCTCGCCGTGCTCGACGAGGTCGGCTACGACCTGCTCACCATGGACGCCGTCGCCACCCGGGCGAAGGCGTCGAAGGCGACGCTCTACCGCCGCTGGAAGGGCAAGCCCGAGCTCGTCGTCGCGGCGATCATGTCCCACAAGGGCGAGACCGTCGTGCCCGACACCGGCAGCCTGCGCGGTGACCTCCTGGCGGCCTACTGCGGTCACGGCGGCATCAGCGACCGGCAGGCACAGTCGGTGCTGTCCGCGGTCGTGACCGCCATGGGCCGCGACCCGGAGTTCGCCGAGGTCTACCGACGCGACTTCATCGGCCCCAAGGTCGAGGCCTCCCGGTGCATCTACGAGCGTGCCCGCGAGCGGGGCGAGGTCCACCAGGACGTCGACCTCACGCTCCTCGCCCCCGCGCTCGCCGGGATCCTGCTGCACCGCGTCTTCCTGCTCGGCGAGACCGTCACCCCCGAGCTCGTCGGCCGCGTGCTCGACGAGGTCATCCTCCCGGCCGCGCTCCACGGCCCCTGCTCCACACCCGCGACCACCGCCACGGTCCGACCCACTGTCGTACCCCTCTGATCCACTCGAACCAGACCAGCCCACTCGAAGGAACACCATGACCGACACCGCCAGCACCACCCCGCCGCCCGGCGCGACCGCCCCGCCGCAGCGCGAGCTCAACCTCACCTGGGCCCTGGTCCTGATCTCCATCGCGCAGCTGATGGTCGTGCTCGACGCGACCATCGCCAACATCGCGCTCCCCTTCATCCAGAAGGACCTGGAGATCAGCAACGCCAACCTCTCCTGGATCGTCACCGGGTACGCCCTGGCCTTCGGCAGCCTGCTGCTGCTCGGTGGCCGCCTCGGTGACCTCTACGGCCGCCGCAAGGTCTTCATGGCCGGCCTCGCCATCTTCGCCGTGGCATCGCTCCTGGGCGGGCTGGCGACCTACGAGCCCCTGCTGCTCGCCGCCCGTGGCCTGCAGGGCCTGGGCGCCGCGCTCGCCTCCCCGGCGGCGCTCGCGCTGATCACGACCACGTTCCCGGCCGGTCCCGCCCGCAACCGGGCGTTCGCCGTCTACGCCGCCATGTCGGGCGCCGGTGCGGCCGTCGGCCTGATCCTCGGCGGCTGGCTCACCGGCACGATCGCCCGAGATCTTCGGCATCGTGGTCGACGGCTGGCGCCTGACCTTCCTGATCAACGTCCCGATCGGCCTGGTCGCCGCGTTCCTCGCCCCGCGCTTCCTCAACGAGTCCGAGTCGCACCCCGGCCAGCTCGACCTGCCCGGCGCCGTCACGGCAACCCTGGGCCTGCTCGGCGTCGTCTACGGCCTGACCCGTGCCGGCTCCGAGGGCTGGGGCGACTCGGTCACGATCTCCAGCCTGGTGGCCGGTGTCGCACTGCTCATCGCCTTCGGCTTCGTCGAGAGCCGCGTGGAGCACCCGCTCCTGCCGTTCCGCATCTTCACCAGCCGCACCCGCGCCTCGAGCTTCGTGGCGATGTTCCTCGCTCCGGCCGCGATGTTCGCGATGTTCTACTTCCTCAGCCAGTACATCCAGAACGTCATGGGCTACAGCCCGCTGAAGGCCGGCGTCGCGTTCCTCCCGTTCACGGTGGGCATCGTCGTCGGTGCCGGGCTGGCCTCCAACCTGGTCAACCGGATCGACCCGCGCTACATCTCGGGCGTGGGCACCCTGATCGCCGCCAGCGCGCTGTTCGGCTTCTCGCGGCTGCCCTACGACACGTCGTTCCCCCCGAGCGACGTGACCGGCAGCTACGTCACGGGCATCATGCCGTTCATCATCATGATGGCCTTCGGCATGGGACTCACGTTCGTCCCGGTCACCCTGACGGCCGTCCACCACCTCCGCTCCGAGGAGTCCGGGATCGGCTCCGGCGTGCTCAACACCGCGCAGCAGGTCGGCGGAGCGCTCGGCCTCGCCGTGCTGGCGACGGTCGCGACGCAGACCTTCACCGACCGGGGCAAGGAGTTCGCCGAGGCCGCGGCGGGCCTGCCCCAGCCGACGCCCGAGCAGGCGAAGGCCTTCGCCGAGATCGCGCAGCAGCAGATCTTCACGGAGGGCTCGACCAACGCGTTCCTGGTCGGCTCGATCCTCATGCTCGCCGCCTCGGTGGTGATCTGGATCTTCCTCGACGTCAAGCACGAGGAGCTGGCCACCGACGGCCCCGAGGGCGTCGGCGCGCACTGATCCACCGCACCACCTCGAGCGAGGGAGGGTCTCCGGAGACGGAGGCCCTCCCTCGCTGCACGTCCCAGCCAATCCACCGACCGACCCAGACCGAAGAAGACACGTGAGCGACCCGCACCTGACGACGTACGACGCCCCGGGGCGACCGCGGGCGATGGTGCTGGTGCTGCACGGCGGCAAGCCGCGCTCCCGCCAGGCCGTCGACGGCCGCAGCGCCTCGTGGCGCCGCGCGGCCTGGTTGACCCGAGACATCGCCCAGCGCGCGCACGACGCCGGGGCCGGGGTCTGGCTGGTGCGCTACCGCACGCGCGGCTGGAACGGCGGCACCGACGCGGTGGCCGACGCCCGCTGGGCCCTCGACCGGCTCCGGGCGACGCACGGTGACGTGCCCGTCGTCCTGCTGGGTCACTCGATGGGCGCCCGGGTGGCGGTCCACGCCGCCGACGACCCGTCGGTGGTGGGCGTGGTGGGCCTCGCGCCGTGGTGGTCGGCCGAGGACCCGGTAGCCACCCTCGCGGGTCGCACCCTGCGAGCGGCCCACGGACGCCGCGACCGCATCACGTCGTTCAAGGAGACCGCCCGCTACGTCGAGCGGGCGCGCGGGGTCGCCGACAGCGCCGAGCTCCAGGACATGGGCGCCCTCGGCCACTACATGCTGACCGGCTCCCGACGCTGGCACGACGTCGCGATCAGTTCGGTCCTCGAGGTGCTCCGCGCCGGGGTGCCTTCCGCCGAGCGCTGAACGGTCCTGGGCTCCCCGGCACGTCGCATCCACCGGGGGTCCCGGCGTCACGTGTCCGAGCCGTCCTCGCCGTGCGACGGACCTGCCGCAGCGCGCCGAGGCAGTTGCGGTGACCCGCTTCGACTGATCAGAGGTTGCGGGCGACCGTCGCCGACAGGCGTACGGCCTGTGCGGCCCACCCCGGGGTCGCGCCGGACAGCCCGCAGGTCGGGGTGACGACGAGGTGCTCGCCCGCGGTCTCCGGGTCGAGGCCCAGCATGTCGAGCCAGCGCTGCACGCGCTCGGTGAGGCGGGCGTCGGAAGGGGTGGTGGCCGGATCGGTGGACGGCACGATCCCGAGCGCGATGGTCCGTCCGCCCTCCAGCGCCTCGGCGAAGACGTCGATGTCGGCGGGACCGAGCAGGTCGAGGTCGGCCGAGAGACCGCCCACGCCTGTCCCGGCGACCAGCGACCACGGCGTCCCGGGCGCGCACGAGTGCACCCACGCCTCCGCCCCGGCCGCGGTCACGGCCTCGACGACCCACTCGAGGTGGGCCGACAGCTCGGGCGGGTCGACGCGACGGTGGCGGCCGAAGCCGCTGGCGGTGGGCACCTGCGCGTTCGCCACGGCGGCGAGGGCGGGCTCGTCGACCTGCACGATCCAGCGGTCGACGCCGCTCAGCCGGCGGCGGAGGTCGGCGAGGTGCGTGCGGAGCCCCTCGGCGAGGGACTGGGCGAGCTCGCGACGGGCGCCGTGGTCGCTGAGCACCTTGTCGCCGCGCGGCTTCTCGACGGTCGCGGCGAGCGTCCACGGTCCGGTGACCTGCGTCTTGAAGGTCCCGGTGTAGCCCTGGGCGAGCTCCTCGACCGCGTCGAGGTCCTGCGCGAGCAGCGACCGCGCGCGGCGGTGGTCGACCCCGCTGGCGTCCGTGAGCCGCCAGCCCGCGGGCTGGAGGTCGGCGGCGAGCCCGTCGGTGATCGCCAGTGCGCGACCGGTCATCGCGGCGGCGACCCCACGACCCGGCAGCTCGGGGACGTGCGGCAGGTCGGGCAGCTCGCCCAGCACCAGGCGTACGGCCTCGGCGTAGGCCGCGTCGGTGGTGCCGGGCATCGAGCCGACCCCGGTCGCGGCGGTCACGCCCGCACCGCCACGGGTCGGGTCGCGGCGATGGTGGCCGAGCCGACGACGCGGGTGCCGTCGTAGATCACGGCGGCCTGGCCGGGCGCGATCCCCTCCGCCGGGTCGAGCAGGTCGATGGTGACCCGGTCGCCGTCGACGACGACCGTCGCCCGGTGCTCGGCTCCGTGCGCGCGCAGCTGCACGGTGCCGTCGACCCGCTCGGGGACGGTGCCGCACCAGCGCGGCCTGATGCCGTCGATGTGGTCGACCGCGAGGTCCTCGCGCGGACCGACCGTGACGGTCCCGCTGACCGGCTCGATGTCGAGCACGAAGCGTGGCTTGCCGTCGGCGGCGGGGGTGCCGAGGCGCAGGCCGCGACGCTGGCCGATCGTGAAGCCGTAGGTGCCGGTGTGGCTGCCGACCGTCTCCCCCGTCCGGGCGTCGACGATGTCGCCGCCGTGGTTGGGGGCACGGTCGCCGAGCTTCTCGCGCAGCCAGCCGGCGTTGTCACCGTCGGCGACGAAGCAGATGTCGTGCGAGTCGGGCTTCTCGGCGACGAGCAGCCCGCGCGCCTCCGCCTCGCGACGCACCGCCGGCTTGTCGGTGTCGCCGAGCGGGAAGAGCGAGTGGCGCAGCTGGGACTGGTCGAGCACGCCGAGGACGTAGGACTGGTCCTTGCCGTGGTCCTCGGCCCGGTGCATCTCGACCAGGCCGTCGGCACCCGTGCGCAGCTGGGCGTAGTGGCCGGTCGCGACGGCGTCGAAGCCGAGCGCGAGCGCCCGGTCGAGGACGGCCGCGAACTTGATCTTCTCGTTGCACCGCAGGCACGGGTTCGGCGTGCGCCCGGCGGCGTACTCGTCCATGAAGTCCTCGACCACGTCCTCGTGGAAGCGGTCGGACAGGTCCCACACGTAGAACGGGATGCCGATGACGTCCGCCGCGCGACGCGCGTCGTTGCTGTCCTCGATCGTGCAGCAGCCGCGGGCACCCGAGCGGTACGACGCCGGGTTGCGGCTGAGCGCGAGGTGGACGCCCGTCACCTCGTGCCCGGCCTCGACGGCACGGGCCGCGGCGACGGCGGAGTCCACCCCGCCGGACATCGCGGCGACGACCTTCATGACGGCACCCTCAGCGCGCCCGGGCCGCCCGCGCCCGCTCGACGACCGGCCCGATGGCCGCGACGAGGGCGTCGATGTCACCGGGCGTCGTGGAGTGGCCGAGCGAGAAGCGGAGCGAGTGGCGCGCCTGCTGGTCGTCGCAGCCCATCGCGAGCAGGACGTGGGAGGGCTGCGGCACCCCGGCCGAGCAGGCCGAGCCGGTGGAGCACTCGATGCCGCGGGCGTCGAGCAGCATCAGGAGCGAGTCGCCCTCGCAGCCGGGGAAGCCGATGTGGGCGTTGCCCGGCAGCCGGCCGGGACCGGAGGGAGCGCCGTGCAGGTGCGCGTCGGGCACCACCTCGACGATCCGGCGGACCATGTCGTCGCGCAGCTCGGCGATCCGCACGGCGTGGTCGTGCTGGGCCTTGACGCTCGCCTCGACGGCCGCGGCCAGGCCTGCGATCGCCGGCACGTCGAGGGTGCCGCTGCGGATGTCGCGCTCCTGCCCGCCACCGTGCACGAGCGCGCTGACCGGCAGGTCACGGCGTACGACGAGTGCGCCGACGCCGTAGGGACCACCGACCTTGTGGCCGGTGAACGTCAGGGCGTCGACCCCCGAGTCGGCGAAGTCGACCGGGACCTGGCCCGAGAGCCTGGACGGCGTCGGTGTGGACGGGGATGCGGTGCTCGCGCGCGATCGCGACGACCTCGTCGAGCGGCTGGAGCGAGCCCACCTCGTTGTTGGCCCACATCACCGAGATCAGCCCGACCGACGCGGGGTCCCTCTCGACCGAGGCCCTCAGCGCCTCGAGGTCGAGCACTCCCTCGCCGGAGACCGGCAGGAGCTCGACGTCGGCGTGGTCGTAGGTCCCGAGCCAGTGCAGCGGGTCGAGGACGGCGTGGTGCTCGATCGCGGTGGACAGGATGCGGGTGCGACGCGGGTCCTCCGCGCGGCGGGCCCAGAAGATCCCCTTGAGCGCGAGGTTGTCGGACTCGGTGCCCCCGGAGGTGAACACGACGTCCCCCGGGCGCGCGCCGATGGCACCCGCGATGCTCTCGCGGGACTCCTCCACCACCCGCCGCGCGCCGCGGCCCGAGGCGTGGAGCGAGCTCGCGTTGCCGACCCCGGAGAGGTGCCGCGTCATCGCCTCGACGGCGACCGGCAGCATCGGCGTGGTCGCGGCGTGGTCGAGGTAGACGAGCGGCTGGGTCATGACCTGCCAAGCGTACGGGGCGACCCGTCCGAACCGTTCCCGCACGTCCGCGCCAGCGCCTAGGCTCCGCGCCATGCGTACACCTGGGCGGCTGTTCGCGGCCGCGCTCGCCACGTGCCTGCTGCTGCCCCTCGCCGGCTGCGAGTCGGGCGACGACGAGGAGAGGACCACGGTCCCGTCGCGCAGCGATCCGCCGGCGGGCATGGACGAGTCGTTGCGCGACGCGGCCCTCGCGCTGATCGCCACGCGGGAGAAGGCGCTGGTGGACGGCGACCGGGAGGCGTTCCTCGCGACGGTCGACCCGGACGCACAGGACTTCGCCAGGACCCAGGCCCGCTGGTGGGACAACGTCGCACAGCTCCCGGCCACCGACTTCGCGCTCGAGCTCGGCGACGAGGGTGTGATGACGCGGGTCTCGGGCGACGGTGACCTGCAGCTGCCCGTGGACTTCACGATGCGGCTGGAGGGATTCGACCAGCGCGCCGCGACCCAGCCGCTGATCTACACCTTCGTGGGCGACGAGGACGAGGTGCTGCTCACCAGCGACCGGAACGTCCAGAGCGACGCCTACACGGGCTGGCGGCCCGCCCCGTGGGACGTCACCGACATCGTGGTCGAGCAGACCGACGAGGTCCTCGGCATCTTCGACGAGGAGACCGCCGGCAGTGCCGACGTGGTCGTGGAGGCCGCAGGCGCCGCGCTCGAGCACGTGGACGCGTTGGTGCCGGACTGGGCCGGACGCGTCACCGTCTACACGATCAGTGACCTCGACGCCCTCGACGCGATGAGCCTGATGGACGTCAGCCGGACCGCCGGCGTCGCGTTCCCGGTCCCGGTGCACCCGGGTCGCCGCGCGGTCGCGGCGTACCGCATCGTGCTCAACCCCGCATCGACCCAGGACGCGTTCAGCCGCCGCGTCCTGCTGCGCCACGAGCTCACCCACGTCGCCCTCGGCGAGGCCGACGACCACAGCCCGCAGTGGCTCGTGGAGGGGGCGGCCACGTACGTCGCCGGGTCGAGCCAGCCGGTGGCCGAGCGCAAGCGCCGCCGGGCGCGCGACCTCGGTGACGCACGGGACCCGCAGCTCAGGGACGGGCGGGACTTCTACCAGGTGGAGCCGGCGGCCAGCTACACCCTGGCCGGGATCGTCTGCGACTACCTCGCCACCACGCGTGGTCCCGACACCCTCTGGGAGCTGATGGCTGCCTTCCGCGCCCGCAAGCGCGCCGACACCGACCAGGTCCTCGAGCGCGAGGTCGGCGTCGACGCCGACCAGCTCACCACCGACGCACTGGCGTGGCTCACGGGCTGAGCCGGGCCAGCCACGCGTGCTCGGGGTGGAGCCGGGCCACCGCCTCCCGCAGCCAGTGGCGAGCGCCGTCGTCCAGCAGCGGCCACGTGACGGCCAGGTCGCGGTCGTCCTTGGGCCGGTGGAGCGCAGCCTTGTAGAGCAGGGTGATCTCGGGCCGCAGGTAGCGGATGCCGTCGTCGGCCACCCACGTCACGTCCTCGAGCGGCGCGACGTGCTCGGGGTCGCGCTTGCTGGTCCAGAGCCCGTCGCGGTCCGGCGTGATCGGCAGGTCGACCACCCACGGGTCGGTGGCGCTCCGTCGGACCCAGACCTGGCTGCTGGTGTCGAGCACCTCGGGGAAGCGGTCGTTGAAGGGACGCAGGGTGCCACCGTGGTTGCTCCAGAGGGTCCACCGCTCGCCGACGTGGGCGCGGAAGGCGGGCAGGTCGCACGCCAGCAGCGTCAGGTCGACGTCCTCGTGCTCGCGCGGCACACCGGTGAAGGCCTCGATCGACCAGCCGCCGACGATCCACCAGGGCCGGTCGAAGCCCGCCATGAAGCCGGCCAGCCCGTCGGGGTCGAGCGGCTCCCACGGGCCGTACCAGCGGAAGAACTCCTCGTCCTCCGCGACCTCCTCGGGCGTGCGGTGCAGGGGCTCGCGCGCGGTCACGCGGACCGACCCTACCCGGGTTGCGGTGCACTCGGCGCGGCCGGGAGAGTGGCCGCATGAGCGCCGCGCTCGCGGACTGGATGACCGCGGAGACCTTCCTCCCGCGGCTCACCATCTCCTCCGGCGCGACCGATGCGGTCGCGAGGCGCTGCGACGGGAGGTCCACCCGCAGCACAACACGGTCCGGGAGGCGACACCTCCACGTGCCCGTCTTCCCGCCACCGCGACCGGCTGGCCATCGCGCGAGAACGTGGGCGCGCACCGAGGAGCGGGAGCCGTACGCCGAGCGGCTCGCCACGGCGCTCGGCCTCCCCCGCACGTTCGGCTGAGGCAGGCAGTGCCAGTAGGTTCGGGCGGCATGGACTTCCAGCAGATGCAGGACCGTGCCCGCTCGATCCGCGCGCAGTACGCCGAGGTCGAGGCCCGGACCTACGGCCGGTCGTGGACCACCGAGGAGATCATGCTCGGCTTCCTCGGTGACGTCGGCGACCTGGCCAAGCTGGTGCAGGGCAAGGCCGGCGTGCGGCCCCGCGAGGACCTCGACGAGGCGCTCGCCCACGAGCTGGCCGACTGCCTCTGGAGCGTGCTGACGCTCGCCGACTCCTACGGCGTCGACCTGCAGGGCTCCTTCACGGCCACCATGGACGAGCTCGAGGGGATCCTGTCCGAGGAGGACTGAGCCACCACTCCCGGGGCTCGACGTCTTCCGGTCCGGCTAGAGGAGCACGAGGTCGTCGCGGTGGATGACCTCGCGCTCGTAGGCCGCCCCGAGCGCCGCCTTGAGCTCGCCGGTCGAGCGGCCGAGGAGCGCAGGAATCTCCTCGGCGTCGAAGTTCACCAGCCCGCGGGCGACCACGGCGCCGTCGGGGTCGAGCACGTCGACGGCGTCGCCGGCCACGAAGCTGCCGTCGACGCCGGTGATCCCGGCGGCGAGCAGCGACGCGCGGCGCTCGACGACGGCGCGCACGGCCCCCGCGTCGAGCGTGAGCGTGCCCTGGCCGGACGTGGCGTGCGCCAGCCACAGCAGGCGCGTGGGTCGGCGCTTGCCGGTGGCCTCGAAGAGCGTGCCGACCTCCGCGCCCGCGAGCGCGGCGGCAGCCTGGTCGGCCGACGTCAGCACGACGTCGATGCCCGCGCCGGTGGCGATCCGCGCGGCGTCGACCTTGGTCGTCATCCCGCCGGTGCCGACACCTGAGGCGCCCGTCGTCCCGATCGTGACGCCGGCGAGGTCGGCCTCCGAGCGCACCACCGGGACCAGCGTGGAGCCGGCCCGGCCGGGCGGGCCGTCGTAGAGCCCGTCGACGTCGGAGAGCAGGACGAGCAGGTCCGCGTGCACGAGGTGGGCCACGAGCGCGGCCAGCCGGTCGTTGTCACCGAAGCGGATCTCGGAGGTCGCGACCGTGTCGTTCTCGTTGACGATCGGCACGACGCCGAGCTCGAGCAGCTTGGCGAAGGTCTGGTGGGCGTTGCGGTAGTGCGCCCGACGGATGACGTCGTCGACGGTCAGCAGCACCTGCCCGGTGACGATCCCGTGGCGGGCGAACTCCTCCTGGTAGCGGTGCGCCAGCAGGCCCTGGCCGACCGAGGCGGCGGCCTGCTGGGTCGCGAGGTCGCGCGGGCGCCGGGTCAGCCCGAGCGGCGCGAGGCCGGCAGCGATCGCACCCGAGGAGACGAGCACGACCTCGGCACCCGCCCCCTTGGCGGCGCCCAGCACCTCGACGAGCCGGCGTACGCGCGCGGGGTCGATGCCGCCCGCGGCGGTGGTCAGCGACGACGAGCCGACCTTGACGACGATGCGCCGCGCGGCACTGACGAGCCGCGCGCGATCGCTCACTCCTCGCCGTCCCAGTCGGGGTCGTCCTTCGTGCCGATCTCGTAGGCCATCGGACCGACGCCCGAGCTGCCCGAGCTCTTGTCGGGGCCCTTCTTGGCCTTGCGGCGCTCCTCGTCGAGGCGACGGGCGACGTCGGCGCGCGCCTCCTCCTCGGCCTTGGTCTCCATGCCCTCCGCGATGTCGCGACGGCGGTCGCGGGCAGGACGGGCCTCGCGCAGCCGCTCGTCCTCGCCGCGGCGGCCGAGCATCTCGGCGCCCGCCGCCTCGATGCTGGGCTTGAAGTCGAAGACGACCGAGTTGGTCTCGGACCCGATGAGGACGGCGTCGCCCTCCTGCGCGCCCATCCGGGCGAGCTGGGCCTCGACGCCGAGCCGGTTGAGGCGGTCGGCGAGGAAGCCCACGGCCTCCTCGTTGCTGAAGTCGGTCTGGCGCACCCAGCGCTCGGGCTTGGTGCCGCGCACCCGCCAGCCCTCGTCGGTCTCGACGACCTCGAAGTCGTCGCCGCCGTCGACGGCCTTCGGGCGCAGCACGATCCGCTGCGGCTCGGCCTCGGGCGCCTCCTCGCGGGACGCGACGACGATCTCGGCCATGGCGAAGGTCAGCTCGCGCAGTCCCGCCCCGGACGCCGCGCTGACCTCGAAGACGCGCAGGCCGCGGCCGCGCAGCTCCTCGACGACCATGTCGGCGATGTCCTGGCCGTCGGGCACGTCGACCTTGTTGAGCGCGACCAGCCGCGGCCGGTCCTCCAGGCCGCCGTAGCGCGCCAGCTCGCCCTCGATGATGTCGAGGTCGTCGACCGGGTTGCGGCCGGGCTCGATCGAGGCGGTGTCGACGACGTGCACCAGGGCGGCGCAGCGCTCGATGTGGCGCAGGAAGTCGTGGCCGAGGCCGCGTCCCTCGGCGGCACCCTCGATCAGGCCCGGGACGTCGGCGACCACGAAGGTGGTCTCGCCGGCGGTGACGACGCCGAGGTTGGGGATGAGCGTGGTGAAGGGGTAGTCGGCGATCTTGGGCCGCGCCCGCGACATCGCCGCGATCAGCGAGGACTTGCCGGCGCTCGGGAAGCCGACCAGGCCGATGTCGGCGACGACCTTCAGCTCGAGGCGTACGACGAGCTCGTCGCCGGGCTCGCCGAGCAGCGCGAACCCGGGGGCCTTGCGCTTGGACGAGGCGAGGGCGGCGTTGCCGAGGCCGCCGCGACCACCCGCGGCGATGACGAGGGTGGTGCCGGCACCGACGAGGTCGGCCAGCTCGTTGCCGTCGGCGTCCTTGACGAGCGTGCCGTCGGGGACCACCAGGACGAGGTCCTTGCCGTTGCCGCCGTTCTTGTGGTCACCGGCGCCCTGGCCGCCGTTGTCGGCCTTGCGCTTGGGGCTGTGGTGGTAGTCGACGAGCGTCGTCACGCTGGTGTCGACCTGGAGGATGATCGACCCGCCCTGGCCGCCGTTGCCGCCGTCGGGGCCGCCGAGCGGCTTGAACTTCTCGCGCTTGACGGAGGCCACGCCGTTGCCGCCCCGTCCCGCTGCGAGGTGCAGCGTGACCTGGTCGACGAAGCTGGGGATGGCCATGGTGGGTCCTGTCGGTGGTGGGGGAAAAGCAGGAAGGGGCGCCCCGACCGGGACGCCCCTTCCTGGAAGTGCTCAGTGCTGAAGTGCTCTGTGGTGCGGGTCAGTCACTCGCCGGGGACGATGTTGACGACCTTGCGACCACGGCGGGTGCCGAACTCGACGGCGCCGGCCTGCAGGGCGAAGAGGGTGTCGTCGCCGCCACGGCCCACGCCGGTGCCCGGGTGGAAGTGCGTGCCGCGCTGGCGGACGATGATCTCGCCGGCGCCGACGACCTGGCCGCCGAAGCGCTTCACGCCGAGGCGCTGGGCGTTCGAGTCACGGCCGTTCTTGGTGCTCGCAGCACCCTTCTTGTGAGCCATTGTTCAGTCCTTTGACGAAAGAGACGGTCGATCTCGAGCGAGCGCTCAGAGGGAGATGTCGGTGACCTTGACCTGGGTGTACTTCTGGCGGTGACCCTGGCGCTTCTTGTAGCCGGTCTTGTTCTTGTACTTCTGGATGATGATCTTCGGGCCCTTGGTGCGGCCGGTGACCTCGACGGTCACGCTGGCCTTGTCCAGGCCGGTCGCGGTGACCGTGTCGCCGTCGACGACCATCACCACGGGAAGGGTGAGGGTGTCACCGGCGGCTGCCATCGCGTCGATCTCGATGACGTCGCCGACGGCAACCTTCTGCTGCTTGCTGCCACTGCGCACGACTGCGTACACGGCGAGTCACTCTCCTCGATCACGACTACGGGTGAAAACTGCTGAGTTCTGGGACCTGCGCACGACACGCCATGCTTCGGCGAGGTACGGCCGCGGGGCGGGCGCGCAGGGATCGGTGTGTCTCACACCGAGGGTCAAGACTACGGGATCGGGACGCGGCCCCGCAAAACGGCGCCGCGCCCGGACCGCTAGCGCTTGCGCGAGCCCTTCTTCTTGATCGGGACGTGCTCCACGTGCGGGGCCTCCGCAGCGGCGTCGCCCGGCTCCACGCCGGCCGTCCCCGGCTCGACCAGGCCCGACTCCGGCAGCGTCCCGGCGACGCCGCTGGTCGGCGACGCGGGCAGCGACGGCGGGCCGGCGGGGCGGCTGGCGGAGCGCCGACGCGTACGCGTGACGACCCGCGGCTTCTCGTCCTCGGCGGGTGCCTCGGCGGGAGCCGGCTCTCGACGGCTCCAGCATCGACACGGTCTCGTCAGCAGTCTCGTCAGCGGCCTCGGTCGCTACCGGGGTCTCCACCCCAGCCTCCGCAGGAGCCTCGACGTCCGCGTCGCTCCCTTTGCGGGGCTCGACCTCGGGCACCGCCTCGGGACTCTGCCTGGGCGTCCGGCTGGTCCACCGGCTGGTCCACCGGCTGACTCCGACCTCGTCGACGGGCTCGGCGTCGGCAGCCTTCTCGTGGCGCGCCATCGCGGCGACGTCCTTGGGTGACGGAGCGTGCGCGGCACCCCCGTTCGAGCCCCCGTTCGAGCTGCCGTTGTCGCCGGCGTCGTCGCTGCCGCGGCGGCCGCGGCGGCGACCGCTGCGGCGACCCTCCCCCTCGGACGGTGCGGCGTCGGGGTCGACCGGCTGGTCCTTGATGACGACACCGCGGCCCTGGCAGTGGTCGCAGTTCTCGCTGAACGACTCGAGCAGGCCGGTGCCGATCCGCTTGCGCGTCATCTGCACGAGGCCGAGCGAGGTGACCTCGGCGACCTGGTGGCGGGTGCGGTCGCGACCCAGGCACTCCACGAGCCGGCGCACGACGAGGTCGCGGTTGGACTCCAGGACCATGTCGATGAAGTCGACGACGATGATGCCGCCGATGTCGCGCAGCCGGAGCTGGCGCACGATCTCCTCGGCCGCCTCGAGGTTGTTCTTGGTGACCGTCTCCTCGAGGTTGCCCCCGGAGCCGGTGAACTTGCCGGTGTTGACGTCGACGACGGTCATCGCCTCGGTGCGGTCGATGACCAGCGAGCCACCCGAGGGCAGCCAGACCTTGCGGTCGAGGCCCTTGTGGATCTGCTCGTCGATCCGGTAGGTCGAGAAGATGTCCCCGGCGCCGTTGCGCTGGTACTTCTCGACGCGCTCGGACAGGTCCGGCGCCATCGACTCGACGTACGCCGAGACGGTGTCCCAGGCGTCGTCGCCCTCGATGACGAGCTTGGAGAAGTCCTCGGTGAACAGGTCGCGGACGACCTTGAGGGTCAGGTCGGGCTCGCCGTAGAGCATCTGCGGGCCGGAACCCTTGTGGGCGGACTTCTTCTCGATGTCCTCCCAGCGCGCCTTGAGCCGCTCGACGTCGCGGGTCAGCTCCTCCTCGCTGGCACCCTCGGCCGCGGTGCGCACGATGACGCCGGCGGTGTCGGGGACGATCTCCTTGAGGAGCGTCTTGAGGCGGTTGCGCTCGGTGTCGGGCAGCTTGCGCGAGATGCCGGAGGTCGTGCCGTCGGGGACGTAGACCAGGAAGCGGCCGGCGAGGCTGACCTGCGTCGTCAGGCGCGCGCCCTTGTGGCCGATCGGGTCCTTGCTGACCTGGACCAGGATCATCTGGCCGCTGGAGAGCACCGACTCGATCTTGCGGGGCGCACCCTCCTTGTGGCCGAGCGCCTGCCAGTTGACCTCACCGGCGTAGAGGACCGCGTTGCGGCCCTTGCCGATGTCGATGAAGGCGGCCTCCATCGAGGGCAGCACGTTCTGGACGCGGCCGAGGTAGACGTTGCCGATCAGCGAGGTCTGCGACTCGCGGGCGACGTAGTGCTCGACGAGCACCTTGTCCTCGAGCACGGCGATCTGCGTGAGGTCCTGGCGCTGGCGGATCACCATGACGCGCTCGACCGCCTCGCGGCGGGCGAGGAACTCGGCCTCGCTCACGATCGGTGCGCGGCGGCGACCGGCCTCGCGGCCCTCGCGGCGGCGCTGCTTCTTGGCCTCGAGGCGCGTGGAGCCCTGGACCGAGGTGATCTGGTCCTCGGCGGAGCGGGTCCTGCGGACCCGGGTGACGGTGTTGGGGGTCTCGTCGTCGCCACCGTCGTCGCCCGTACGGCGGCGGCGCCGGCGGCGGCGCGACGAGCCCTCGCCGTTGCCCTCCCCCGCGTCGGCCGAGCCGGAGTCGTCACCGGAGTCGCTCGAGCCGGAGGTGTCGGAGGACTCCTCGTCGGTGGACTGCTGGTCGGAGGACTGCTCGGACGTCGCGTCGTCGCCGGCCTCGCCGTCGCCACCCTTGCGGCGGCGGCGGCCGCCGCGACGGCGACGGCGGCGGGCACCGGTGCCGGACTCGTCGTCGCCGGAGTCGTCGGAGTCGTCGGAGTCGTCCCGGGCGTCGGTGTCGTCGCTCGACGCGGCGTCTGCCTGGTCGGCGGTGTCCGTCGGGTCCGTGGTGCCTGCGGAGTCCGCGGCGTCCGGTGCCGGCGCCGCGGCCTTCTTCGAGGCCGACCGCTTGCGGGTCGACTTCCTGGCCGGCCTGGTGGGCTCGGTCTCGACCTCGGCCTCGGCCTCGACCTCGACGGCAGCCGGCTCCTCGGCCGCCTCGTCCTCGTCGGTCGCGTCGTCCTCGTCGGTGGGGTCGGGCTCGACCGGCTCGGGCGCGGCCCTCTTGCGCGTGCGGCGGGTGGTCGTGGCGACCGGGGCCTGGAACAGCACCGCGTGGCCGGCGGGCTCGGCGGCGGCTGCCGTGTCCGTCGCGTCGGCGGGCTCGGTGGGCTCGGTCGGCTCGTCGGTGACGGCCGGCGGGGCCGCCTTCTTGGCGGCCGCCTTCTTCGCCGGCGCCTTGGCGGCGGTCTTCCTCGCGGCGGCCTTCTTCGCCGGCGCGGGAGCCTCGTCGCCCTCGGGTGCAGCGGCGCGCTTGCTCGCGGCCTTCTTCGCGGGTGCCCGCTTCGTCGTCTTCCGGGCCGGCGCCGCAGCGCCCGGCTCGGCGGTGGCCTCAGCAGTGGGCTCACCGGTGGGCTCAGCAGTGGACTGAGCAGGTGCCTCGACGGCGGGCTCGGCGGGCGCCTGGGCTGCGGGCTCGGGGGCCGCTGCCGCCTTCTTGGCGGGCGCCTTGCGCGTGCGCCGGGTCACGACGGGCGCTGCGGGGGTCTCGCCGGCAGCGGCGTCCGTGGTCGGGTTCTGGGTGTCGTCCTGGTCGAGCATGGGTGCTCCTCGGGCACCGTGACGGTGCCGGGTACGGCGTCCGCCGCTCTCGAGTGACGATCCCGGGGACGCAAAGCTTCAGTGGCGGCGACACCCTCCGCGTGTGTGCGTCTCCGGCGGCTGCTCGTCACCTGCCGCGGTCGCCGGGCCACCAGGTGGAGTCGCTCTCACCGACTCCTGTGGCCGCGTCGCGGTCCGGTGACGTCCACCCGCGCGGGGTGCCGACCCCACCCCGAGGAACAGGGCATGACCGGCGAGAACGTCGTCGGCTCGACAGGTCCCGACGTGTGTGCCGGGGTGTCGAACGCTGCGAGTATCGCACACCGGCGGGCGTGCGCCCCTAAGCCGACGGCGTCAGCGGGTCGCCGACCTCGCCGTCGTCGAGCAACGGGCCCTGGGAGAGCCGGGTCATCAGCGGGGCCTCCCCCGTGTCGAGCCCGGCGACCGTGGTCAGGCCGCGCAGGACGTCGTCGGGCCTGACGGCCGGGGTGCCGTGGCGCAGCACGACGTCGAGCGTCGTACGCCCCTCCTGCTCGCCGGGCTCTCCCCGGGCCGGTCCAGCACCGCGAGCGAGACGACGGCCGCACGGGCGTCGAACTGGCGCATGCCCTTCTTCGTCATCCGCTCCACCAGCGCCTCGTCGGAGGCGAGGAAGCGGGTGACCGCGTCGGCGACGGCGTCACGTCCGCCGTCCAGCTCGATCCGCCACCGGCTGCCCTCGAGCAGGTCGGCCAGCGAACCGCCCGGGGACTCGACCACCTCGAGGACGTCGAGCCCCGGCGGGAGCGCCTCGTCGAGCATGGCGTGCACGTCGGCCGGGACGACGACCTCGGAGAGCGCGAGCTCGAGGTACTCGGCCTCGCTCGCCGAGCCGGTCGGCGCCGCGCCGGCGTAGGAGATGCGGGGGTGCGGGTTGAAGCCCGAGGAGTACGCCATCGGCACCCGCGCGCGGAAGACGGCACGCTCGAACGCGCGGCTGAAGTCGCGGTGGCTGGTGAAGCGCAGCCGGCCGCGCTTGGCGTAGCGGACGCGCAGTCGCTGCACCGGCGGGGCCTGCTGCTCGGGCTGTTCCTTGGGCACGGGGGTCAAGGCTAGGGCAGTCGACACGATTCTCCGGTGGGAGCCGCCTTCGCTAGGGTCCCCTGCCATGGAACACGCAGCGAGCGGGGGCGCTCCGACCGAGTCCACCTCCTGGTGGCGGAGGCGCGCCGACGTGGTGGCGGTCCTGGCGCTGGTGATCGCGTCGTTCGTCTTCGTGGGCGAGCAGGTCGCCGAGCACAAGATGATGTCGCCGATCGACGAGTACCAGTACGTCGGCTACTACGCCGTCGTCGCGGACCACGGGATCGTGCGCCGCGGTGAGCCGATGCCCGTCTACGCCCGCCGCTACATGAGCTGCCACGGCGTTCGCAACATCCCCGAGATGCCGGTCAACGCGCAGGGCTGCAAGAAGCCCGACAGCGTCGGCTACCCGATCGAGGGCGGCACCACGGCCGACCTCTACACGCCCCTCTACTTCGGGGCCACCCGCGTCCTGGCCCAGCCGCTGCTCTGGATGGGCGTCGACTTCGTGAGCGCGGGCCGCGCCGTCGGCGGGTTCTGGCTCGCCCTCGGCGCCGTCTTCCTCTACCTCGCCCTGCGGCGGCGGCGGGTGCCGGCGCCGGTCGCCACCGGCCTGGGCCTCGTGCTGATCGGCAGCATCTCCGCCTACTGGGGCAACACCTACATCTCCACCGACGCCACCGCCCTGACCGCAGGCGGCCTCGCCGCACTGCTGACCGTGCGGGCGCTGGACGGCGTGCGCTGGTCGCTCGTCCTCCTGCCGGCGGCCGCAGTCCTGGCCACCCTCTTCAAGCTCCAGAACCTCATCGCCTTCGGTGCCGGCGCCGTGGCGCTGCTCCTCGTCGCCGGACTCGACGCGGGGCAGGCCGGCGGTCCTGTCGGCGCGCGCCTGCGGCGACTGGCGACCGACCGACGGGTGTTCTCCGCGGTGGCCGTCGTGGTGGCCTCGGTCGTCGCCCAGGGATGCTGGCTGGCGATCCGCTCCGCCCTGGCGGTCGGCGACCAGCCGTCCTTCGGGATCGGCGCGCCCCTCCGGGTCGAGAACCTGGTCTTCGAGCTCGGCAACTTCCTGCCCAACATCGGCGGCGGCGCCCTGTCGCCGTTCGCCACCGGCGTGAAGTCCGTGACGGTCTACGCACTGGCGACCGCGCTCGCGATCGGTGGGGCCGTGGGCCTGGCCCTGTCCAGGGGCGTCCCCGCCCGCGAGCGGGCGATCGGCATGTCCACGGTCCTGGTGGCCGTGCTCTCCGCGCCGTTCCTGGCGCTCGTGGTCGGCGTGATGGAGCACGTCTACGTCCAGCTGGCCCCGCGCTACGGCACCTCGCTGCTCCCGTGGGCGCTCCTGTCGGCCGGGCTGCTGATCGACACGCGACGGGCCTGGGTGCGCTGGGCGTTCCTGGGTCTCTGCGCCGCCAGCTGGGGCCTCTCGCTCATGATGGGTGAGGCGTGACGTCCTCCTCGGGACCGGACGCCGCTGCGGGTAGCATCCCGGGCGTGCCGCAGCAGCCTCGCGTCCTGATCGTCGTACCGGCGTGGAACGAGCAGGCGAGCATCGGCGCGACGATCGCGGAGATCCAGGAGACCGTCCCGTTCGCCGACCTGCTGGTGATCGACGACGGCTCCCTCGACCGCACCACGCAGTACGCCGCGGCGGCCGGGGCCACGGTCTGCCGGCTCCCGTTCAACCTCGGGGTGGGCGGCGCGATGCGGACCGGCTACCGCTACGCGCAGCGTCACGACTACGACGTCGCCGTGCAGATCGACGCCGACGGCCAGCACGACCCGCGCTTCCTCCCCGCCCTGCTCGACCGGCTCGGCGAGGCGGACGTCGTCATCGGCGCCCGTTTCGCCACGGCGGACGACCCCTACCAGGTCCGAGGTCCCCGTCGCTGGGCGATGATCCTCCTCGCCTGGGTGCTGTCCCGGCTCGCGCACACCCGCCTGACCGACGTCACCTCCGGGTTCCGGGCCTCCAACCGGCGCGCCATCGCGCTCTTCGCCCAGCACTACCCGGCCGAGTACCTCGGTGACACCGTCGAGTCCCTCGTCATCGCGGCCCGTGCAGGCTGCCGGATCGTGCAGGAGCCGGTCACCATGCGACCCCGGACCGCCGGCCGTGCCTCGCACTCCCCCGTCAAGGCTGCGATCTACCTCGTCCGGGCGGTGGTCGCGCTGCTGCTCGCGCTCGTGCGTGACTGGCCGGCCCAGTTCGACGACGGCATGGAGCCCCTGGCCCGACCCGCACAGGACGCCGTGACCGGACCGGGAGCGACCCAGTGAGCGGCACCACGATCCTCGGCATCATCGGGTCCGCGGTCATCCTGCTGACCCTCTTCGAGATGATGCGGCGCCACCGGCTGCGCGAGAAGTACGCCCTCATCTGGGCGCTCGTGGCCCTCGCCGTCATCACCGTGGCGCTGTTCCCCCGGCTCCTGGTGCTCGCCTCGGACGCGGTGGGCCTCGAGGTGCCGGTCAACCTGCTCTTCTTCAGCGCCGCGATCGTCATCCTCGTGCTCACCCTCCAGCACAGCTCGGAGCTCAGTCGGCTCGAGGAGCGGACCCGCACGCTGGCCGAGGAGATCGCGCTCCTGCACCTCGACCTCGACGTCCTGCGGGCACAGGAGCAGGCGCCGGTCGACCCGTCGGACGAGGGCGCGGCGCCCGGCGAGCCCCTCCCGGGCGAGCGCCTGCGCGACGAGCCGTCGAGTTGACCGCGGCACCCGGGTCGTACCCGCTCGAGATCTTCGTCCCCTACTGGGGCGACCCGCAGCTGCTGGCGAGGACCGTCGACAGCGTGCGCGCGCAGGACGACGACCGGTGGACGCTGACGATCGTCGACGACTGCTATCCCGACCCGTCGGTGGCGGAGTCCTTCGCCGACGAGCGCGACCCGCGCGTGCGCTACCTGCGCAACGACCACAACCTCGGGATCGCGGCCAACTTCCAGCGCTGCCTCGACCTCGCCTCGGGCGAGGCCGTGTCGTTCCTCGGGTGCGACGACGTCCTCGAGCCCGGGTACGTCGCGCGTGCCCTCGCCGTGCTCGAGGAGTTCCCGCAGGCCGACATCGTGCAGCCCGGGGTGCGGGTCATCGACGAGACCGGCAGGACGCAGGCGCCGCTGGGCGACCGGGTCAAGACGTGGCTGCGCCCGAAGGCTGCAGAGCCGGTGGTGCTCGGCGGCGAGGAGCTCGCCGCCAGCCTGCTGCGCGGCAACTGGCTCTACTGGCCCTCGCTGGTCTTCCGCACGCCGTGCGTCAAGCGCCACGCCTTCCGCGCCGACCTGCCGATCATCCTCGACCTCGCCCTCGTGCTCGACCTGGTCGCGGACGGCGCCCAGCTGGTGCTGGACCCGGTCGTCACCTTCGCCTACCGGCGCCACGCGACCAGCCTGTCCGGCACGTCGCTGGGGGACGGCGTCAGGTTCGAGCAGGACCGCCGCTACTTCGCCGAGGCCGCCGTCCTCATGGACGAGCGCGGGTGGCCGCGGGCCGCACGCGCCGCGCGGGCCCGGTGGACCTCACGGCTGCACGCCCTCACGCTCCTGCCCGGTGCCGCGCGTGCGCGCGACGCCCGGAGCGCGCGCCAGGCGCTGCGCCACGCGACCTCACGCTGAGCGCGGCGGCCCGCCGCTCTACGCGTACCAGTAGGACGGCAGGACGAGGTCGGGGACCCAGGCGTTGCAGCGGGCGTCGAGCGGGTGGGGCAGCGTGACGACCGCCGACGTGTCGCGGAGGCGGTCCTTGCGCAGGAGGGTCATCTCGAGGACGGGCGGGACCTCGTAGCCCTGCAGGCGCACCGGCTGCAGGTTGTTGTTGGCGTGCAGGTGCACCATCTCGAAGTCGGCGAGGAGCTTGGTGAACACTCCCTGCACCTCGTCGAGACCGCTGCGGAGGAAGACCTGCTGCATGTCGTGCAGCTCGAGCACGATCATCCGGAACCGCAGCAGGGTGGCGCGGTCCATCGACGCGAGGACGGGCCACTCCGCCCCCTCGATGTCCATCTGCAGCAGCAGGTCGCCGGCCTCGGGGGCAGGCCCCTTCCTGCTCATCCAGCTCTCCATCGTCGTCCAGCCGGGAGCGTCCTCGGTCCCGACGAACGTCGGCTCGAAGTCGAGGAGGGGGTGCTGCGAGGGCGAGCCCTCGACGGACGCGTCGGCCATGAAGGACGGCACGCCGCGCTCGGCCAGCCCGAGCTCGAAGTCCGCGACGTCCGAGACCCCCGGCGAGAAGCACGCCGCCAGGCCGTCCAGGTCGTCGGGGATGACGTAGCCGCCGTCGCCGTCGCCGCCGAGGCGGATCATCGGCATCCCGGGGTCGACGGCGTGCAGCAGGTCGAAGAACTGCGTGAGCTGCTCGCGCGTCGACATCGTCTCGGCGCGTCCGCGCCGGCGGATGTCACGCTCGTTCATGGAGCGCTGGAGCGCCTGGTGGACCCGGATCAGCAGCGGTCGCACCGGCTTCAGGATCGTCAGCACGATCGGGTTCCTCTGGCGGAACCGTACGAACCGGTCGGGCAGCTGGTTCAGGTAGTTCAGCAGCATGGCCGCTCGTGCCTCCCCCGTTGGCGGACGTCGCGCGGATCTCCTCCGCGACCACGACGTGCGGACATTGTGCACCAGCGAGCGGGGCGGACCTGGCACCCGTCGAGGGTCAGCGGCGGTCGGCGAGTGCGCGGTGGAAGACCTCGACGGTCTCCGTGGCCACTCTCTCCCAGCTGAAGAGGCGCGCTCGCTCGAGCCCGGCCGCCGCCAGTCCGGACAGCACGTCCGGGCGGGTGGCGGCGACCCGCAGCGCGTCGGCGATCGAGCCGAGGTCGAGCGGGTCGAACCACATCGCGGCGTCGCCGCCGACCTCGCGCAGCACGGGGAGGTCGCTGGCGAGCACGGGGAGGCCCAGGGACATCGCCTCGAGCACCGGCAGCCCGAAGCCCTCGGCGAGCGTGGGGAACGCCAGCGCCCGGGCGCGCCGCTGCAGGTCGGCGAGCTCGTCGTCGTCGACCCACCCGCGCAGCTCGACCCACTGCTCCATGCCGGTCTCGGCGACGACCGGCGCGAGCGGGTCCTCCCCCCGGCCGCCGGTGATCACCAGGCGCGGACGTACGTCCTCCTCGACCAGCGCGAGCGCGCGGATCAGCCGGTCCCAGTTCTTGTGGGGACGTCGCTGACCGCTCGCGAGCACCAGGTTCTCGGTCTCGCCGCGGTCCGGCACGACCTCGGGCCGGCCGGCCGCCAGCGGCACGACGTGCAGCCGCTCGCGGGGGAAGCGCAGGTAGCGGACGATCTCGTCGGCGGAGACGTCGCTGTCGGTGATGACGTGCGCGGCGTTGGCGGCGCCGCGCTTCTCCATCCACATCACCGGCCGCGTGTAGAGCGGCGTCGTCATCAGCTCCGGGTGGCTCCAGTAGAGCATGTCGTGGATCGTGATGACCGTCGGCATGGAGGTCCAGGCCGGCGCGAGGGTGGCGGGTGAGTGCACGAGGTCGGCGCGCCTGCGTCGGGCGAACCAGCTCGACGAGACCAGCTCGCCGAAGGCCCAGACCAGCCGGTTCTCCCCGCTGATCCGCGACCTGATGACCTCGCCGGGGAACCACGACAGGTCGAGGCGCGAGCCCTCCCGGCTGGCGAGGGCGACGAAGTCGAGGCCCGTGTCCATCGCGCCGATCTGGCGGTAGAGCTCGCGGGTGTAGGTCTCCATGCCCCCCTTGGTGCCGGTGTAGGACAGCATGTCGACGAGGACGAGCGGGCGATCGGGCACGAGGACTCCTCCGAGGCTGCGGCGCGCCGGGCGGCAGCGAGCATGGTGGGCAGGCAGTAGCGGAGCCTAGTGCCGCTTCGGGCGCAGGCCCCAGCGGGCGTGGACGACCGCGCCCGCGAGCGGACCGGCCACCAGGGACGCGATGACGCGGGCCTCGAGCCCGGCAGGCGCCAGCAGGACGAGGAGCGACACGACGGACGGTCACGATCCAGCCGGCCAGGTAGGCGTGGTGGTGGTCGAGGGCGATGGTGGCCGCCCCGGTGATGGTCAGGGCGGCGATCAGGCCCGCGGCCAGGACGAGGGCGGCGAACACCGGCCCGGCGACGTCGTACGCCGGGTTGATCACGTGCAGCAGCCAGGGTCCCGCCCACCACGCGACCGCGCTGCCGACGGCGGCGAGGGCGGCGAGGCCGACGAGGATCGGCCGGAGCACCCGCACGCCGTCGCTCATGACGCGGGTGACCAGGACGTTCTGGTAGACGCCCAGCGGCAGCAGGAGCGGCGCGCGGGAGAGGGAGACGGAGAGGATGATCGGCGCCGCTCCGTCGAACACGTCGGTCGGGGTGGTGACCCGCAGCATCACGGGGTAGCCGACCAGGACCAGCGCGGACGCGGCGTTGGCGGCGCACGCGAGGAGCAGGCGACGCGTGAGGTCCGCACGCGAGTCCTCGACCCGGGCCCGCACCAGCCGTCGGACGTCGGACCGGACGCCGAGCCAGACCAGCCACGTCCCGCTCGCGAGCACGACGGCCCACGCCAGGCCGAACAGCTGCCCACCGGCGACCGCGACCACGGCGGTGAGCGCGAGCCGCACCACCGCCTCGGAGCTCACCAGCAGGCTGTAGGCGTTCCAGGCCGAGGTCCCGGCCGCGACGCCGTTGAGGCCGGCCTGCACGCCGAAGAGCGCGATCCCCACCACCATCGCGGCCAGCAGCCACGGCCACGGGTCACCGAAGAGGTGCGGCCCCCACAGCAGTCCCGAGACCGCCACGACGGCCGCTGCTCCGCACGCGAGCCCCAGCACCACGGGCAGCACGGCGGTGGGGCCACGACCGCTCGAGGAGAAGACGGCGCGGGTGGTCTCGGTGGTCAGCCCGACGAACGTGCCGAAGACGGCGAACAGGGCACCCCAGAAGACGAGGAAGGAGGCGTTGGTCGCCGGGTCGAGCACGCGTGCCGCGACGACCAGCACCACGTAGCCCGCGATGCCGCTCGTCCCCGCAGCCACCAGGACCGGGGCCAGGGACCGTGGCTTCGCCGGCTCGCTCGTGGACACGAGAGGCGATCGTACGACCTCAGGCACCCGAGCGCCGCGCGGAGGCCGGTCGCCGCCGGCCGCGCACGTAGGGGTCGTCCATCGGGATCCCCCACCGACCGCGGACGAGGTCGCGCTCCCAGTCGTGCACCGCCCGCTCCCGCGACTTCGACTCGAAGTGGTAGAGCTCGACCGGCGCGACGTAGACGATGCGCTGGCCGTGGCGACGGACCTTGTAGCAGAGGTCGACGTCGTTGAAGTTCGCCGGCAGCGACTCGCAGAAGCCGCCGATCTCGACGAAGGTGTCGCGCCGCATCGCCGCGCACGCGGCGGTGACGCCGCTCGCCTCGCGGTTGATGATCAGCGCGCCGAACGGCCCGTAGGACTCGCGGGGCAGGTCCCGGAAGGGATGGAGGTACTGACCGCGGTCGTAGGCATGTCCCGCGTGCTGGACGGTGTCGTCCCCGAAGTAGAGCCGGGCACCGGTCAGGCCGACGTCCGGCTCGTCGAGCGGCGCCACGAGCTGCTCGAGCCACCCGTCCGAGATCACCTCGACGTCGTCGTTGAGGAACACCAGCCGGTCGCCCGAGGCCCGCAGGCAGCCGACGTTCATCTTCTCGCTGTAGTTGAACGGGCGGGTGAAGCGGACCAGGACGAGCTGGTCCCCGGCGACCTCCCGGAGCTCGCGCAGGACCGGCTCGGGGGTCGGCTCGTCGTAGACGACCACGATCTCGAGTCCTGCGGTGGCGCGTCCTGGCCAGCAGCGAGCGGACGGCCTCCACCACCAGCACGCGGCGCGAGCCCCAGATCAGGGCGGACTGCCCGATCGTCGGGATGACCACCGAGACCCGCGTCGCGGGGTCGAGCCGCCGGGTGACCCGGTAGTGGCCGGGGACCGGGCCCTGTCCCACGTCGGCCGGGAGGCCGAGCCGGTCCATGTGGTCCTGGACGGCCTTCGCCCCGGCGATGGTGGCGTACGGCTTGGCGTTGATGTCGGCCGAGGCCGACCCGACCACGGCACGCCAGTGGTAGAGCACCTCGGGGATGTGGACCACCGTGCGGGCGACCTCGCCGACCCGCAGGGCCAGGTCGTGGTCCTGCGACCCGTCGTAGCCCTCCCGGAACTTGCCCACCCGTCCGCACGACCTCGGTGCGCATGACCGAGAGGTGCGAGGTGTACATCTGCCCGCGCAGGCGCTCCGGTGACCAGTCGGGCTTGGAGAACTCGTCGTAGAGCCTGCCGTCGTCGTCGACCTTGTCCTCGTCGGAGTAGAGGTAGTCGACGTCCTCGGTGCGGGCGATGCGTCGGGCGTTGGCCGCCAGCGCGTCCGGGGTGAGCAGGTCGTCGTGGTCGAGGAGGACGATGAACTCGCCGCGGGCCGCGTCGATGCCGTCGTTGGACGCCGCGACGATGTGGCCGTTGGTCTCCCGCTCGACGAGCCGGATGCGCGGGTCGCGCGACGCGTGGTCGCGGATCAGCTCGCGGACCGCCTCGGTCGGGGAGCAGTCGTCCACCAGGATCCACTCCCAGTCCTCGAACTCCTGGGCGAGGACCGACGCGATGGTGTCGCCGAGGACGTCGACCGGCGGCTCGTAGACCGGGGTGACGATCGAGAAGAGCGGCGAGCTCACCGGCCGAGGGCCCTGCGTACGACGCGGCGGGCCAGGGACGGACGGTCCCGCTGGGCGGCCACCTCGGCGGTGAGCTCGCGGATCCGGCGCTCCATCCGCCGGATCCGGACCTGGGCCTGCTTGAGCCGGCCGCGGACGTTGCCGAGCTGCTTCTTGGCGCGGGTGAGGTCACCGCGCAGCTGCTTGTTGTCGCGGGTCAGCCGCGCGACCTGGGCCTCGGTGCCGATCACGTGGTCACGGGTGGTGAGCAGCTGGTGCCGGGCGTCGATGACCTCGGCCTTCCACTGCTCGACGAGCTCGGCCTGCTGCGCGACCTTGCCCGAGACGCCCGACTCCAGCTGCTCGTTGAGCGAGCCGATCCGGCGGTGCGCCTCCAGGAGGGCCTGGCGCTTCTCCACCAGCTCGGTGTTGACCACGGCGAACTGCTGCTCGTAGCGCTGGGTGAGCGTGTGCAGGGTGACCTCGCTGCGCTCGAGGAGCACCGCCCAGGGCGACAGGAACGAGAGGTCGACGTCCGTACGGCGGAAGAAGCCGCGCTCGGCGAACCAGGCCGCCCACTGCGCGGTGGGGTGCGTGTTGACGTGGGTCGGCTCGTCGTGGTCGCCGGGACTGGACGAGAACAGCACCCGGTCGGTGACCGCGGCGATGTTGTCGATCGCGAGCTGGGCGTCGGCCGGGCTCATGTGCTCGAGCACCTCGATGCAGCTGACCAGGTCGACGCGGTCACCGAGCGGCTCGGTCGCCGAGGCGACCCGGAGTCGGTCACGGACGTCGTCGTTCGCCGTCTCGATCGCGTGCTCGGAGATGTCGACGCCCGACGAGTCGACCCCCCGCTCGGCCAGCGCCTGCACGAGGAGGCCGCGCGCGCAGCCCACGTCGAGGACGGTGCGCGGGTTGGCGAGGCCCACGACCCGCTCGGCGAGGGACAGGAAGAACGCGCGCCACTCGGGGTTGTCCCACGTGTAGTTGTCGTAGCCGCCGAGGTGCGCGTCGTTGTAGTAGGTGCCGGAGTAGTCCTCCGAGCGCGTTCCCTCGCTCACGTGAGCGTCCCCTGTCTGACGGCGGCGATGCGGGGCTCAGGCTATACGTTGCGCCGCCTCCCGCACTGCGCCACGGGTCGCGCGGCGGCCACGGGCCGGTCGGTCAGACGACCGACAGCGGGAGCAGCCTCTGGCCGGTGGGGCCGATCTGGATCTCGGTCTGCATCTCGGGGCACACGCCGCAGTCGTAGCAGGGCGTCCAGCGGCAGTCCTCGATCTCGACGTCGGCCACCGTCGGCGACCGCGAGGGCGTCCTCCCAGTCACCCCACAGCCAGTCCTTGTCGAGGCCGGAGTCGAGGTGCTCCCAGGGCAGCACCTCGTCGTAGTCGCGCTCGCGGGTGGTGTACCAGTCGACGTCGACGCCGCCCTGCCCCTCGGGGAGCGCGGCGAAGGCGCGCTCGGCGGCCTCCATCCAGCGGTCGTAGGAGAAGTGCTCGCTCCAGCCGTCGAAGCGGCCGCCGTCGCGCCACACCTCCTCGATCACGCGGCCGACCCGGCGGTCACCGCGGGACAGCAGTCCCTCGACGATCCCGGGCTTGCCGTCGTGGTAGCGGAAGCCGATCGCGCGGGCGTACTTCTTGTCGTCGCGCACGACGTTGCGCAGCTTGGTGAGGCGGTCGTCGGTGGTCTCGTGGTCGAGCTGGGCCGCCCACTGGAACGGCGTGTGCGGCTTCGGCACGAACCCGCCGATCGACACGGTGCAGCGGATGTCGTTGCGGCCGGTGACCTCGCGGCCCTTGGCGATCACGCGCTTGGCGAGGTCGGCGACCTGCAGCACGTCCTCGTCGGTCTCGGTGGGCAGGCCGACCATGAAGTAGAGCTTCACCTGGCGCCAGCCGTGGGAGTACGCCGTCGCGACGGTGCGGATCAGGTCCTCCTCGCTCACCATCTTGTTGATCACCTTGCGCATCCGCTCCGAGCCGCCCTCGGGGGCGAAGGTCAGTCCGGAGCGGCGGCCGTTGCGGGAGAACTCGTTGGCGAGGGTGATGTTGAAGGCGTCGACGCGCGTGCTGGGCAGGGAGAGCGAGACGTTGGAGCCCTCGTAGCGGTCGGCGAGGTCCTTGGCGACCTCGCCGATCTCGGTGTGGTCGGCGCTGGAGAGCGACAGCAGGCCGACCTCCTCGAAGCCGGTCTTGCGGATGCCGTTCTCGACCATCTTGCCGATGGTCTCGATCGAGCGCTCGCGCACCGGGCGGGTGATCATCCCGGCCTGGCAGAAGCGGCAGCCGCGGGTGCAGCCGCGGAAGATCTCGACGGAGAACCGCTCGTGCACGGTCTCGGCGAGCGGGACCAGCGGGTTGGCCGGGTAGGGCCACTGGTCGAGGTCCATCAGCGTGTGCTTGCGGACGCGGTAGGGGATGCCGGGCAGGTTGGGCACGACGGCCTCGATCGAGCCGTCGGCGGCGTAGGCCACGTCGTAGAAGCGCGGGACGTAGATGTTGCCGGTCACCGCGAGGCGGCGCAGCAGCTCGTGGCGTCCGCCCGGGCGGCCCTCGGCCTTCCACTCGCGGACGACCTCGGAGATCGCGAGCACGACCTCCTCGCCGTCACCGAGCACGGCGGCGTCGACGAAGTCGGCGATCGGCTCGGGGTTGAACGCCGCGTGCCCGCCGGCGATGACGACCGGGTCGTCCTCGCCGCGGTCGACCGCGTGCAGCGGGATGCCGGCGAGGTCGAGCGCGTTGAGCATGTTGGTGTAGCCGAGCTCGGTCGAGAAGCTCAGGCCGAAGAGGTCGAAGGCACCGACGGGGCGGTGGCTGTCGACGGTGAACTGCGGGATCGGGCCGTCCGCGTCGCCGGTGCGCATCACCTGCTCCATGTCGGGCCACACCGAGTAGGTGCGCTCGGCGAGGATCCAGTCGCGCTCGTTGAGCACCTCGTAGAGGATCTGCACGCCCTGGTTGGGCAGGCCGACCTCGTAGGCGTCGGGGTACATCAGCGCCCAGCGGACGGTGGGGCCCTCGAGGGCGCAGTCCCAGTCCTTGACGACCGAGTTCAGCTCGCCACCGACGTACTGGATGGGCTTCTGCACCGACGGGAGCCTGGACTCCAGGCGGGGGAAGACCGAGGCGACAGACATGCGGCAAGGGTACGTCGCGCGCGCGGGCGCCACCTAGTCAGCGGACGTCAGCGACGCGCGACCGACGACGACCTCAGGTGGATGTTCTGGAGCAGGCCGAGCGCGAGCATCCCGGCGAACAGCGAGCTGCCGCCGTAGGACACGAACGGCAGCGGGACGCCGGTGACGGGCATGATCCCCAGGCACATGCCGATGTTCTGGAAGGCCTGGAAGCCGAACCAGCAGGCGATCCCGGCGGCGGCCACGCGGCCGAACAGGTCGCCCGCGTCGGCGGAGATCGCCAGCGCACGCCAGATGACGACGGCGAGCAGCAGGATCAGGATGCCCGCGCCCACCAGGCCGAGCTCCTCCCCCGCGACGGTGAAGATGAAGTCCGTGTGCTGCTCGGGGACGAACCCGGAGCGGGTCTGCGAGCCCTCGAAGAGGCCCTGGCCGAGGAGGCCGCCGTTGCCGACCGCGATCCGCGCCTGCTCGACGTTGTAGCCGGCTCCGCGCGGGTCGAGCGTCGGGTCCATGAAGGCCAGGAACCGGTCGACCTGGTAGGGCTTGAGCACCCCCATCGTCACCGCCGCCGATCGCGCCCGACGACCGCGCCGAGGCCCAGCCCGGCCAGCCACGTCCGACCGGCGCCGGCGACCGCGAGGACGCCGAAGACGGTCGCGGACGAGCACGAGCATCGTGCCGAGGTCGGGCTGCAGCAGGATCAGCACCGCGGGGACGCCCGCGATGAGGAGCATCCCGACGACCTCGAGGCTGCCCACTCCCCTGCCCCAGCGACGCTCGGTGCGCTCGGCGACGACGAGCGCCATCCCGATGACCACGGCGAGCTTGGCGAACTCCGACGGCTGGATCGACATCCCGCCGACCTGGAGCCACGAGCGGGAGCCGTTGATCGTCGACCCGGCGACCAGCACCATCACGAGGCCCCCGACGCTGGCGACGTACGCCAGCGGGGCGAGGATCCGCACCCAGCGGTGGTCGGTCGCCATCACCGCCACCATCAGCACCAGGCCGATCGCGACGTTGACGAGCTGCTTGCGCAGGTAGGTGTTGGGGTCGCCGCCGGTGAGGTCGGCGCGCGTGGAGGTCGCCGACCAGACGAGCAGCGTGCCCATCGTGATCAGCGCGAGCGAGGCGAGCATCAGCAGCCAGTCGAGGCCGGGCGCGCGCAGCGTCAGCGGTGCCTGCGCCTGTCGCGCCGGGCGGGTGGAGGTGATGGTCATCGGCTCAGTCCTTCGTCGTCCGCACCAGCGGCGCCATGATCGAGCCGTCGTCGAGGAACTGCGGCAGCCGCTCCGGCGGCACCGTGCCCGGGACCGCGGCACGGGCGGGCCGCACCGTCTCGCCGTCGACGCCGTACAGCGCCTCCCAGATCGCCCGGATGCCGTCACCGGTCGAGCCCGAGCCCGTGCCGGCCTGGCTGATCATCATCACGACGACGTAGTCCTTGGTGTAGGACGCCACCCAGCCGGTCGTCTGCTTGCCGTAGACCTCGGCCGACCCGGTCTTCGCCCGGATCGTCACGTCGTCGAGCGGGAAGCCGACGAGCTTCCACGCCATCGTGCCCACGCGGGCGACGTTCTGCAGGGCGCTGTCGATGTAGTCGAGGTACTTCTCCGGCACGTCGACGCTGGGCGACCTTGCGCGGCGCCATCCGCCGCAGCACGGTGCCGTCGGGGCTGACGAGCGCCTTCGCCACGGTCGGCGCCCAGAGGGTGCCGCCGTTGCTGAGGGCGGCGTACGCCCGGGCGAGCTGCAGCGGCGTGACGATCGTGTCGCCCTGGCCGATCGAGAAGTTCACCGCGTCGCCGGCCCGGTAGAGGTTGCCCTCGAGGCAGAACTCGCGGGCGAACCTGTAGACGAAGTCGCTGGTCTCCGCGGTCTGCGGCTTGGCAGCTCAGCTCGCAGTAGTAGTCCTTCTGCGACTTGTAGTAGTCGAGCTTCCACTGGCGGTCGGCGATGCGGCCGGGCGCCTCGCCCGGGAGGTCGATACCGGTGCGCGAGCCGAAGCCGAACTCCTTGGCCTCCTCGACCAGCGGGTCCCTGGCATCGACGTCAGCCGGGTCGCTCCCGAACTTCTGCCAGAAGTTGTAGCCGATCCGGTAGAAGAAGGTGTTGCACGAGACCTCGAGCGCCTTGGCGAAGCCGATGTTGCCGTAGGCGCCGGACTCGTAGTTCTTGAACACCCGGTTGCCGACCTGGAACCCCGACGAGCACGGCAGGGTCGTGTCCATCGAGTAGCCGTTGGTCAGCGCGCCCGCGGTCATGAACGGCTTCCACGTCGAGCCGGGAGCGAACTGCCCCTGCGTGGCGCGCGACAGCAGCGGGGTGCCGGCCTTCTCGGAGTAGAGGTGCGCGAGCTGGGCCTCGCTGATGCCGCCCGTCCAGACGTCGGGGTCGTACGTCGGCTGGCTGGCCATCGCGACGACCCGCCCGGTCCTGGCGTCGAGGACGACCGCGGCGCCGGAGTCGGCGACGTACTTCCGTCCGGTCACCGGGTCGACCTGGGTGCGCTGGTAGGCGATGCGCGCGGCGAGCTGCTTCTCGACGACGGACTGCACCTTGGCGTCGATCGACGTGACGAGCGTGTCGCCCGGCGTGCTCTCGACGACCGAGTCGTCGCCGAGGACGCGGCCCATCGAGTCGACGGCGACGCGGCGGTAGCCGGGCAGGCCGCGCAGCCACTCGTCGTACTGCTTCTCCACGCCGGCGCGACCGACGACCGAGGCACCGTTGAGCGAGCGGTCGTCGCGCTCGGCGGCGAGGTCGTACTCGTCCTCGGTCACCGGGCTCAGGTAGCCCAGGACGTGGGCGAGGTTGATGCCGTAGGGGCGCGGGTAGGAGCGGACGCTCTGCTGCTCGGCCAGGACGCCCGGGTAGTCCTCGGGCTGCTCGAGGACGCGGAGGGCGACGTCCTTGGACACGTCGGAGGCGACCGGCACGGGCTGGTAGGGCGAGCCGTTCCAGCAGGTGCCGCGGACGCTGCCGGGGTCGCCGCAGGTGACCAGGCGCGCCTCGACGTCCTTCGGCGTGGACTCGACCGCGACGGCGACCCGGCGGACGAGCTCGGTGCGCTGGTCGGCGTCGAGCTTGCCGAGGAGCGTGCGGTCGACCGAGATCACCCACGAGGTGCGGTTGGCGACCAGTGGCCGGCCCTGGCTGTCGACGATGAGGCCGCGCTGGGGCTGGACGACGATGTCGCGGACCGACTGGTTGGCGGCCTGCGCCTGGTAGCCCTCCCCGCCGATGACCTGGAGGTAGTAGAGCCGGACGAAGAGCGTCGAGAAGAGCGCGAACGCCAGCGCCTGCACGACGACGAGGCGCAGCCGGCTCCTGGTCTGCGTGGTGCGGGAGCCCGTGCTCACGTGGTCGCCCACTGCGGGCTCAGGCGGGCGAAGAGTCGCATCAGCGGGGGCAGCACGAAGGGAGTCAGCAGCACGTCCCACACGACGGCGACCAGCACGACCTCGAGCAGGCCGGCGACCGACGTGCCGGGGTCGTCGAGCAGGATGCCGGACAGCGCGAAGAGCGAGGTGGCGACGAACGACGCCGCGGCGACGGTGCCCACGACGGCCATCGCGCTGGGCTTCTGGTCCTGCCGCACGCGCGCGGCGAGGAACGCCGCGATCGTCAGGGCGAGCGCCCAGCGGCCGGCGACGTGGTCGGCCGGGGGCGCGAGGTCGAGGGTCAGGCCGGCGACGAACCCGAGCACCATGGCGAACGGCGCCTCGACCGTCAGGGCGGCCGCCACGACGACCAGCAGGCAGAGGTTGGGCACGATGCCGTGCCACGCGAGGTGCGGGAAGAGCGAGACCTGCACGACGAGGGCGACGACGACAGCGCCGATCGCGGCGAGCCAGCGGAGGTAGCTCATCTGAGGGTCCCGTCCGCCTCGACGAGGGCCCGGTCGCTGGTCGACCCGCTCGGGACCATCACGCCGACCACGTCGAGGGAGGAGAAGTCGACGAACGGCTCGACCACGGCCCGCTGGGACGCCTCGCGCAGCGAGGAGTAGACCTCGGTGATCCGGCCGATCGGCACGCCCGGCTCGTAGGGACCGGAGGTGCTCCCCCACGTCACGACGGTGTCGTCGCGGGCCGGGACGGACGCGTCGTCCATGAGCCGCAGGTCGAGACCCGCCTCCTGGCGCAGCGAGCCGCTGCCGTTGACGAAGCCGATCTCCATGCTGGAGCCGACGCGACCGCCGACGGTCGAGTCGGGGTCGACGATGAGCAGCACGGTCGCGGTGCTGCGGGTGACCCGCAGGACGCGACCGACCAGCCCGTCGTTGTTCACGACGGTCATGTCGGGGCCGACCCCGGCGGCGGAGCCGGCGTCGATGGTGACCGTGAAGCTCTGCGACTGGCGTGACCCGACGGCCACCACCCGGGCGGGGACCAGGGCCGAGCCGAGGTCGGCCGCGGCGGTGGTGAGGCCGTCGTACTGCTCGAGCCGGTTGCGGTCGAAGCCGGCGAGCTCGACCTGGCCGCGGAGGTCGGCGTTGCTGGCCTCGAGGTCGCGCACCTGGTCGGCGAGGTCGCCCTTGCTGCGGAACCAGGCGGGCACGGAGGTGAAGGGGCGTACGGCGGTGGCGGCGGCCGACTCGGCGGGCCCGAACGCGGCACCGACCGCGGCGCGCGCCGGGTCGAGCGGCGAGCTCGCGCCGCCGGACACGTCGAGCGTCACCAGGGTGACGCTGGCCAGCACCAGCGCGACCAGCAGCGAGCGGGGCGGACGGTTGCGCGACTCGAGCCGGTCGAGGCCGGTCCAGCGGCGCTCGCGACCGTCGTGTCCCCCGAAGGCGCCCATCAGAAGCGCCTCACGTCGGAGACCAGCACCTGCTGCAGCGCCTCGAACTCCTCGACGCACTTGCCGGCGCCGTAGGCCACCGAGGACAGCGGGTCCTCCGCGACGTGGACGGGCATGCCGGTCTCGTGGCGCAGCCGCTCGTCGAGGCCGCGCAGCATCGCGCCGCCGCCGGTGAGGACGATGCCGCGGTCCATGATGTCGCCGGCGAGCTCGGGCGGGGTCTGGTCGAGCGTGCTGCGCACGGCGTCGACGATGTTGTGGAGCGGCTCCTCGAGCGCCTGGCGCAGCTCGGAGCTCGACACGACCACCGTGCGGGGCAGGCCGGAGACCATGTCGCGCCCGCGGACCTCGGCGTCGGGCTCGCTGGGGAGCGGGAAGGCCGACCCGAGGGTCATCTTCATCTCCTCGGCGGTGCGCTCCCCCAGCATCAGGGAGTACTCCTTCTTCATCCACGCGATGATCGCCTGGTCGAGGTCGTCGCCCGCCGTGCGCACCGACATGCTCGTGACGATGCCGCCGAGGCTGATCACCGCGACCTCGGTGGTGCCACCACCGACGTCGACGATCATGTTGCCGGTGGCCTCGTGGACCGGGAGACCTGCGCCGATCGCGGCGGCCATCGGCTCCTCGACGATGTAGACCCGGCGGGCACCGGCCTGGTAGCCGGCCTCCTTGACCGCGCGCTGCTCGACGGCCGTGATGCCGCTCGGCACGCAGATCACCATGCGGGGCTTGGCGAAGTAGCGGCGGCGGTGCACCTGGTGGATGAAGTAGCGCAGCATCTGCTCGGTCGCCTCGAAGTCGGCGATCACGCCGTCCTTGAGCGGGCGGATGGCGGCGATGTTGTCGGGCGTGCGGCCGATCATCCGCTTGGCCTCGTGGCCGACCGCGAGCACCTCGCCGGTGGTGGTGTTCATCGCGACGACCGACGGCTCGTCGAGCACGACACCCTTGCCGCGGACGTAGACCAGCGTGTTGGCCGTGCCGAGGTCGATGGCCATGTCTCGGCCGATGAGGTTGTGTGCCATTGCCGCTGCTGCCCCTGCAGGTCGGGTGGTGCTCCGGGAAGAGGGGTCAGCGCTGGCTCCGACCCACGCTCAGGTTAAGGAGCGCAGGACGGTGTTCCCGGCAGGACACGCGCGTCACTCGCGTCCCAGCAATCTCAGTGGCTGCGGTCCTCCGCCCGGGGGGTGGCGGCACATCGCAGGTCAGACAGGCCCCGACACGCAATCTGCCGCCACCCCCGGCCAGCCGACCGTCAGGGGTGGCGGCACATCGCAGGTCAGACGGTCCCCGACACGCAATCTGCCGCCACCCCGCGGCCAGCCGACCGCCGGGGGAAGCCGGGCCTCAGGCGAGGTCGCTGAACCAGATCCCGATCTCGCGGGCGGCGGACTCCTCGGAGTCCGAGCCGTGCACGAGGTTCTGCTGGACGGCCAGGCCCCAGTCGCGGCCGAGGTCGCCGCGGATGGTGCCCGGCGCGGCGACGGTCGGGTCGGTGGCGCCGGCGAGGGAGCGGAAGCCCTCGATGCAGCGCTGGCCCTCGATGACCACGGCGAGCACCGGGCCGGACAGCATGAACTCGACGAGCGGGCCGTAGAACGGCTTGCCCTCGTGCTCGGCGTAGTGCTCGGCGAGGATCTCCTCGGTGGCGCTGCGCAGCTCGACGGCCGCGAGCGTGTAGCCCTTGGCCTCGATCCGGCGCAGGATCTCGCCCGAGAGGCCACGGCGTACGCCGTCGGGCTTGACGAGGACGAGGGATCGCTGGACGTCGGTCATGCGGCGCAGCCTAGCGAGGGCGCGACCGGGTCCGTCGGTCGACGCCGTCGCGAGCGTCGTCAGGCGGGCGTGATGGCAAGGCGGAGGGCCGAGGGCGGGCCGCCAGGCCCGTCGAGTGCTCGACAACGCAGCCAGCGCGCCCGCATGGCGGCGTGCAGCAGGCGAGAGACCGACGGGCGCGGTCAGGCCTGCTCGGAGCGGTACGCCGCCCACGCGGCGGCGCGCTCGCGCTCGATCTTGCGACCGAGGAGGTCGGCGCCCGCCCAGAGCGCGGCGAAGATCGCGCCGAGGCCGAACATGACCGGCACGAGGAAGCCGAGGGCGATCGCCGCGACCTGCACGACGTAGCCGGCGACGTAGGCCCACTCCGCGCGGAGCGCGCCGGCGAGCAGCAGGCACACGACGGCGAGGCCGAGGCCCACGGACAGCGCCGTGCTCGTGTCGACGTCGGCGATGGTGATCATCACCGGCGTGGTGAGGCCGAGCGCGATCGCCTCCAGGCTCAGCACCGCGGCGCACATGCCGCGGCGCGGCGAGCGCTCGGTGTTGGCCGGTGCGGGCGTCCCGGACGGCTCGGACTGCTCAGTCACGCCGGCCCTTGAGCATCGCGCGGGCCTCGCCCACCGTGACGACCGAGCCGGTCACCAGGACCGCACCCGAGCCGATCGACACCTCGATGGCCTCCTGCGCCTCGGCGAGGGTGGCGGCGCGGTCGATGGCCTCGGCGAGGTCGGCCACGACGCTGACCCGGTCCTCGCCGAAGACCTCGGCGGCGGCGCGGCCGAGGGCGGCGGCGGACATCGAGCGCGGCGTGGAGTTCTGGGTGCAGACGACGTAGGAGAGCACCGGCTCGAGGGCGTTGAGCAGGCCCTCGTGGTCCTTGTCCTCCATCACGCCGAGCACGCCGACGAGCGGGCTGAAGGCGAAGGAGTCCTCCAGCGCCGCCGCGAGCGCCTCTGCACCGTGCGGGTTGTGCGCCGCGTCGAGCACGATGGTGGGGCTGCGGCGGATGATCTCGAGCCGTCCCGGCGAGGTGACCTCGGCGAACGCGGCGCGGACGAGGTCCTCGTCGAGCGTGCCGGTGCCGAACGACTCGACGGCCGCGAGGGCCACGGCGGCGTTCTGCGCCTGGTGGGCGCCGTAGAGCGGCAGGAACACGTCGTCGTACCGCGCGCGCAGTCCCTGGAGCGAGACGACCTGGCCGCCGACCGCGGGCGTGCGGCTGATCACCCCGAACTCGACGCCCTCCCGGGCGACGGTCGCGCCGACCTCGGCGGCCCGCTCGAGCAGGACGGCGGCGACCTCCGGGGTCTGCTCGGCGAGCACGGCGACCGCGCCGGCCTTGATGATCCCGGCCTTCTCGACCGCGATGGTCGCGGGATCGCTGCCGAGGTACTTCTCGTGGTCGACCGCGATCGGGAGCACGACGGCGACGTCGCCGTCGGCGACGTTGGTCGCGTCCCAGGCGCCGCCCATCCCGACCTCGACGACCGCGACGTCGACCGGGGCGTCGGCGAAGGCGGCGTAGGCCATCCCGACGATCGTCTCGAAGAAGCTCAGCGGGTGCTCCTGCTCGGCGTCGACGAGGTGCGTGTAGGCCGCGACGTCGTTGAACGCGCGGACGAACGCCTCGTCGTCGAGCGGCTCGCCGTCGATGCTGATGCGCTCGCTCATCCGCTCGAGGTGCGGGGAGGTGAACCGGCCCGTGCGCAGGTCGAGCGCGCGCAGGAGCGTCTCGACCATGCGGCTCGTGCTGGTCTTGCCGTTGGTGCCGGTCAGGTGGACCGTGCGGAACGAGCGCTGCGGCTCACCCAGCAGCTCGGTGAAGGCGAGGATCCGGTCGAGGCTGGGCTCGAGCTTGGTCTCCGGCCAGCGGGACAGCAGGGCGTCCTCGACCTCGGCGAAGGTCTGGGCTGGGCGGGCTTCAGGCTCGGTCTCAGTCATCTCACGGCGAGTCTAGGGGCGGGCGTCAGCAACGCACGATCCGCTTCCACGGCTCCACGACCTCCAGCGCGCGTCCGTCGAGCGGGTGCGCGCGGAACTGGTCGAGGGCGTCGGCCCAGCGCGGGTCGGCGGTGCCGGTGACGTACATCGCCGAGCCCTGGTCGGCGTAGACGAGCCCGTAGCGCTTCATCGCGACGACGATCGCCCTGGCGGCGCCGGTGTAGCGCCCGGCCGGGAACGACCTCTGCAGCCGGAAGCGCAGCCCGTACGCCGGCAGGTCCCGCGCGGTGTTGCCGCTCGGGCCGCAGTGGCGGGCCGGCCACGTGTAGGCGTTGCGCGCGCTCGGCAGGGTGAAGCGCAGCGCGTGGGTGATCCGGCCCGACGCCGCTTCCTCGTAGGACAGCAGACCGGGGAGGATCGGCAGGCCGGCGGCGTCGGCGGAGGTCCAGCGGGCCGGGCGGAGCCGGTTGGACGAGAGGTCCCACCGCGCAGCCGATGCGGCCCGCCAGGCGACGACCCGGCCGGAGGCGTCGCGCACCCGCTCGGCGGCGTACAGCTCGACGAGGTCGCAGGTGCCGCGGCGGACGGCGATCACGTGCCGGTCCCCGGAGTCCGGGTCGGGGTCGCTCGTGCTGCCGCCCTCGATGGCGGCGTCGGCCGGGACGAACACCGGACCGCGGTCGCTCTCGTCGCCGTAGTCCTCGCCGTCGACGCCGAACTGCAGCGGCAGCAGCGGCTGGTCCTCGTCGACGACGTTGACCGGGATGCCGTAGTACTCCTCGCTCGTGCCCAGGTCGAGGTGCAGGTCGTGGCCGGCCGCCTGCTTCGCGACGATCGCCGCCGACTGCCTCCACACGCGCCGCCGGTCGATGCGCCGGTTCCACGGGTTGTCCGCCGGGAAGACCTGGCAGCCGCCGACGCTGTGGACCGGGGCGGCGTGCCGCTCCGGCTGCGGCGCGGCGCCGGCGGGCAGGGCGAGCGCGGCGACGACGAGGGACAGGGTGAGGAGCAGGGTCCTGCGCATCAGCCGAGGCTAGGGGGTGGCGGGGTCCGTGACGAGGTGCTCGGCCATGTCCACGACCGGCTCGTAGCCCAGGCCGGCGTAGATCTTGTTGGACGTCGGGTTCGCCTGGTCGGTGAACAGGCACATCCGGTGCCCGGCCTCCAGGCCGCGCCGCGTCAGCTCGCCCACGACGTACGACGCGATGCCGGCGCCGCGGTGCTCCTTGGGCGTGAAGACCGGGCCGATCCGCGCGACGCCGTAGGACGGCACCCCGGAGCCGGTGAGGTGCGCGACCGTCCCGTCGGGCAGCTCCCACAGCCACTCCACCCCCTCGCGGATCCGGACCAGGATGCTGTCGAGGGTGTTGTGCTCACCGGAGTCGGGGTCGGGCTCGCGGCCGGCCTGCTCGTCGGCCTCGGCGTGGAACGCGGTGAACCACGCCAGGACCAGCTCGGCGTCGTCCTCGGTGGCGGGGCGCAGCCGTCCTGCGGGAGCAGGCGGCACCTCGACCGAGGTGCACTCCCAGAGCCGCGTGCTCTTGTCGACGCGCAGCTCGCCCCCGCTGAGCTCGGCGGTCGTGCGCGCCAGGACCTCGGCCCCGGGGAGTGCACCGTTGGCGCCGCCGAGGTGCTCGCCGCGCTCGTGCAGCGCGGCCGCGAGGGCACGTGCCGCCTGCTCCGACATCGGCATCGCGAAGCTCGGGTGGGGCCGGAACGGCGCCGTGCGCATCGCCGCGCTCACCACCGCGCCGGAGTCGTCGCGGACGACCACCCACCAGCGCCGGAACGGAGCGTCGACCTCGGCCCACGAGTCCGTCCCGGCCGCGAGCTCGCGGGCGGTGCGGGAGCTGACGCTCGCGATCACGCTGCCGAGGACGGGGTCGGCGGCGAGCAGGTCGCCGGCGACGTCGAGGAACGGCTGCGGGGTGTCGAAGAACTCGAGCTCCATGGCGCGACGCTAGCCAGCGCCGTCGGCGCAGTCGATACTCGTTTTCGCAGGCAGGAGGCCCGTCAATAGACTCCCTGCATGACCGAGAACCCCAGCACCCAGGCCCCGGACACGACGAGCACCGACCCGCGTGCCGTCGTCGTACCCGAGCGTCCGGCGCTGGAGGGGCTCGAGGACAAGTGGTCGCGCACGTGGGCGGACAACGACACCTACGCCTTCGACCGTACGCAGCCGCGCGAGAACGTCTACTCCATCGACACGCCCCCGCCGACCGTCAGCGGATCGCTGCACGTCGGCCACGTCTACTCCTACAGCCACACCGACCTCATCGCGCGCTACCAGCGGATGCAGGGCAAGGCCGTCTTCTACCCGATCGGCTGGGACGACAACGGCCTGCCGACCGAGCGCCGCGTCCAGAACTACTTCGGCGTGCGCTGCGACCCCGCCCTGCCGTACGACGCCGACTTCACGCCGCCGGAGAAGCCGGACCCCAAGAAGCAGGTCCCGATCAGCCGGCCCAACTTCATCGAGCTGTGCGAGCGGCTCGTCGTCGAGGACGAGAAGGCCTTCGAGGCGCTGTGGCGCCAGCTCGGCCTCTCGGTCCAGTGGAACCCGACCTACACGACCATCGGCGACCACTCGCGCACCGTCAGCCAGCGCGCGTTCCTGCGCAACTTCGCCCGCGGCGAGGCCTACCTCTCCGAGGCGCCCACGCTCTGGGACGTCACGTTCCAGACCGCGGTCGCGCAGGCCGAGCTCGAGGCGCGCGACTACCCCGGTCACTACCACCGGGTCGCCTTCCACCGGGCGGACGGAACCCCGATCCACATCGAGACGACCCGTCCCGAGCTGATCCCGAGCGTCGTCGCGCTGATCGCGCACCCCGACGACGAGCGCTACCAGGACGTCTTCGGCACGACCGTCACCTCGCCGGTCTTCGGCGTCGAGATCCCGGTCCTCGCCCACCCCGCCGCCGAGCCCGACAAGGGCGCCGGCATCGCGATGTGCTGCACGTTCGGCGACCTCACCGACGTCATGTGGTGGCGCGAGCTCAGCCTCCCGGTCCGCACCGTCGTCGGCCGTGACGGGCGACTGCTGCGCGAGACGCCCGAGTGGCTGAGCACCGACGCCGCGTCGACGGCGTACGCCGAGATGGCGGGCAAGACGACCTTCAGCGCCCGCGAGGCGATGGTCGCGATGCTGCGCGAGTCCGGCGACCTCGACGGCGAGCCGAAGCCCACGCAGCGGATGGCGAACTTCTACGAGAAGGGCGACAAGCCCCTCGAGATCGTCGCGACCCGCCAGTGGTACATCAAGAACGGCGGCCGCGACGCCCAGCTCCGCAAGGAGATGCTGGTCCGCGGCGAGGAGATCACCTGGATCCCCACCCACATGAAGCACCGCTACGACAACTGGGTCGGCGGCCTCAACGGCGACTGGCTCGTCTCGCGCCAGCGGTTCTTCGGCATCCCGTTCCCCGTCTGGTACCCGCTCGACGCCGACGGCGAGCCCGACCACGCCCACCCGCTCATGCCGTCGGAGGACCAGCTGCCCGTCGACCCGTCGACCCAGGCGCCGCACGGCTACACCGAGGACCAGCGCGGCAGGCCCGGCGGCTTCGTCGGCGACCCCGACGTGATGGACACCTGGGCGACGTCGTCGCTCACCCCGCACATCGCGGGCATGTGGGAGGTCGACGACGACCTGTTCTCCCGGGTCTTCCCCTACGACCTCGCCACCCAGGCGCACGACATCATCCGCACCTGGCTCTTCTCCCGCGTCGTCCGCTCCGACTTCGAGAACGGCGTCGCGCCCTGGTCGCACGCCATGATCTCGGGCTTCATCGTCGACCCCGACCGCAAGAAGATGTCGAAGTCCAAGGGCAACGTCGTCGTCCCGACCGACATCCTCGACAAGTACGGCGCCGACGCCGTCCGCTGGCGCGCCGCCATCGGCCGCCCCGGCATGGACTCGCCCTTCGACGAGACGCAGATGAAGGTCGGGCGCCGGCTGGCGATGAAGGTGCTCAACGCCTCCAAGTTCGTCCTCGGCAACGTCGGCGCCACCACGCTCGTCCCGAGCGCGGTCAGCAACCCCGTCGACTGCGCCCTGCTCGGCCGGCTCGAGACCGTCGTGAGGCGGGCGACCGAGGCGTTCGACGCCTACGACTACACGACGGCGCTCGAGGTCACCGAGAAGTTCTTCTGGGAGTTCTGCGACGACTACCTCGAGCTGGTCAAGGAGCGCGCCTACGACGCCGAGGGCGGTGCCGGCACCGACTCGGCCCGCGCCACGCTGGCGATCGCGCTGCACGTCCAGCTGCGGCTGCTCGCGCCGATCCTGCCCTACGCGACCGAGGAGGTCTGGTCGTGGTGGCAGGAGGGCTCGATCCACCACGCCCCGTGGCCGACCGCTGCCGACCTGGGCTCCGCGGCCGCGTCGCAGCCGCTGGTCCTCGACGCCGTCGCCGGCGCCCTCACCGGCATCCGCGGCGCCAAGTCGCAGGCCAAGGCCAAGATGCGCGCCCCGCTCTCCCGCGTCGTGATCACCGGCCCGACCGCGCTGGTCGAGGCGGCCGCGAAGGCGCAGGACGACCTCCGCGCCGTCGGCAACGTCGTCGGCTCGCTGGACTTCGAGGTGGACGACGCGGCGACCGAGCTGCGCGTCGCCGCCGAGCTCGCGCCGGTCGAGGACGCTCCCGCGACCTGATCCCCGGCTGAGCGGTGGTCCAGCCACCTTCCGTTCGCGCGGAACGTGGGTGGGCCACCGCCGCCCAGCGTGTCGGCGTACGACGCGAGCGGGGGCGGTGGTCCAGCCACCTTCTGGCCGCGCAGAACGTGGGTGGGCCACCGCTCCACGGGACGAGCGGTGCGTCAGGGGATGGCGAGGAACCGAAAGCCGCCACTCACCGGTCGAGCGGCACCGGGGGGATCAGCCCTTGCGGTCGGCTTTGGCAGCGTCGTGCGCAGCCTTGCGGTCGGCCTTGGCAGCCGCGTGAGCCGGCCTTGCGGTCGGCCTTGGCAGCGTCGTGCGCGCTTTGCGGTCGGCCTTGGCAGCCGCGTGCGCCGCCTTGCGGTCGGCCTTGGCGCCGCGTGAGCCGCCTTGCGTCGGCCTTGCGCCGCGTGAGCCGCCTTGCGGCAGCGTCTTCGCGGCCGTGTCGGTCGGCCGTGCGGTCGGCCGTGCGGTCGGCCTTCGCGTCACGCCGGGCGGACGTCCGGTCGTCGCGAGCGGCCCCACGGTCGGCCGCGACAGCCCGGACCGACGTCCGCGCGCCCCTCGCCTTCGTCGCGACGGCCTGCTCCACGGGCGGAGCGGGTACGGCGAGCGGCTGGGCGCTCAGCTCGACCGGGAAGCTCTCGAGCGGTTCGACCGTCGCGGCCGGCTCGGCCGCAGGCGCCTGCTCGACCGCTCGGCAGCGGCGCGCGATGGGCTTGCCCGGACGGAAGAGGTCGAGGCTGGAGGCCCGCCCCACCGACAGCGCCATCAGGACGGCGCAGAGCACGGCCACCAGCGCGAACCCCACGAGAGGCCGCTTCGGATCAACCCCCACGGGGTCCCCTTCCCACACACGGACGAGACGTCAGTGTGGGCGGGTCATGACGCGTGATCACGATCGCTGGTCCGGAATGGCCCGAAATGACTAGACCGGTCTGGTCACGACGGGCCAGGTGCCCCCACGGGCGCGGGGACGAGCGTCAGGCGGACTTCTTCTTCCGGCCCTCGGACCCGCGCAGGACCAGGGTCGGCGCGACGTCGTCCTCGACGACCTCGCGGGTCACGATCACCTTGGCCACGTCGCCGCGCGAGGGCACGTCGTACATCACGTAGAGGAGGACCTCCTCGATGATGGCGCGCAGCCCGCGGGCACCGGTGCCCCGCTCGAGTGCCGCGTCGGCGATCGAGTCGATGGCGTCGGGGGTGAACTCGAGCTCGACACCGTCGAGGTCGAAGAGCTTCTGGTACTGCTTGACGAGCGCGTTGCGCGGCTCGGTGAGGATCTGCACGAGCGCCTCGCGGTCGAGCTTGGACACGCTCGCGATGAGCGGCAGGCGACCGATGAACTCGGGGATCAGGCCGAACTTGGTGAGGTCCTCCGGGCGGACCTGGGCGAGGTAGTCGTCGGCCTCGCGCTCGGCGGCGCCGCGCACGTCCGCCATGAAGCCCAGCGACTTCTTGCCGACGCGCTGCTCGATGATCTGCTCGAGCCCGGCGAAGGCACCACCCACGATGAAGAGGATGTTGGTGGTGTCGATCTGGATGAACTCCTGGTGCGGGTGCTTGCGACCACCCTGCGGGGGGACCGACGCGGTCGTGCCCTCCAGCATCTTGAGCAGCGCCTGCTGCACGCCCTCGCCGGAGACGTCGCGCGTGATCGAGGGGTTCTCCGACTTGCGGGCCACCTTGTCGATCTCGTCGATGTAGATGATCCCGGTCTCGGCCTTCTTGACGTCGTAGTCGGCGGCCTGGATGAGCTTGAGGAGGATGTTCTCGACGTCCTCGCCGACGTAGCCGGCCTCGGTCAGCGCCGTGGCGTCCGCGATCGCGAACGGGACGTTGAGCATCCGGGCCAGGGTCTGGGCGAGGTAGGTCTTGCCGCAGCCGGTGGGGCCGATGACGAGGATGTTGGACTTCGCCACCTCGACGACGTCGTCCTTGGCCTTGCCCGACACGGGCTGCAGGCCGGACTGGACGCGCTTGTAGTGGTTGTAGACCGCCACGGCGAGGGACTTCTTGGCGTGCTCCTGGCCGATGACGTAGGAGTTGAGGAACTCGAAGATCTCCTTGGGCTTGGGCAGCTCCTCGAGGCTGACCTCGGAGCCCTCGGCGAGCTCCTCCTCGATGATCTCGTTGCACAGCTCGATGCACTCGTCGCAGATGTAGACGTTGGGCCCCGCGATGAGCTTCTTGACCTGCTTCTGGCTCTTGCCACAGAAGTTGCACTTCAGCAGGTCGCCACCGTCTCCGATACGTGCCACGAGTTGTGTCCTCCAGTCGTGCCGGACGGGGGGTCCGGCTGTACCTCCACCCTGCAAAGGCTCCCCGACGGTACCCCGCGCCGGCCCCCGACGGGGGCCGGACACGAGATGTCGCGGGCCTGTTTCGTACGTGTGCCGCGCCGCGAGGGCGAGCCTCAGACGAGCGCGGGAGCGCCCTTGCGGGACTCGATCACGGCGTCGATCAGGCCGTACTCGACCGCCTGCTGCGCGGTGAGGATCTTGTCGCGCTCGATGTCGCGGCTGACCTGGTCGATGTCCTTGCCGCTGGAGTCGGCGATCATCCGCTCGAGCAGCTCGCGCATGCGCAGGATCTCGTTGGCCTGGATCTCGATGTCGGAGGTCTGGCCGAACGTGCCCTCGGTGTAGGGCTGGTGGATCAGGATGCGGCTGTTGGGCAGCGCCATCCGCTTGCCCTTGGCGCCGGCGCCCAGCAGGATCGCGGCCGCGGAGGCGGCCTGGCCCAGGCACACGGTCTGCACGTCGGGCTTGATGAAGCGCATCGTGTCGTAGATCGCGGTCAGCGCGGTGAACGAGCCACCGGGGCTGTTGATGTAGATGCTGATGTCGGTGTCGGGGTTCATCGTCTCCAGGCACATGAGCTGGGCGATGACCGCGTTGGCGACGTCGTCACTGATCGGGGTGCCGAGGTAGATGATGCGCTCCTCGAACAGCTTGGCGTAGGGGTCGATGCGGCGGAACCCGTAGGAGGTGCGCTCTTCCCACTGGGGGATGTAGTAGTTCATGTGATCAGTCCTTGTTCCGGGCCGGTCGGCCCTCGTCGGCTGCCTCGCGGGCGTTGGTGACGACCTTGTCGACCAGGCCGTACTCGACCGCCTGGTCGGCGGTGAACCAGCGGTCGCGGTCGGCATCGGCCACGACCTGCTCGACGCTCTGGCCGGTGTGCTCGGCGATGAGGTCGAGCAGCACCTTCTTGATGTGGAGCGACTGCTGGGCCTGGATCTTGATGTCCGAGGCCGAGCCGCCCATGCCCGAGGAGGGCTGGTGCATCATGATCCGCGCGTGCGGCAGGGCGTAGCGCTTGCCCTTGGTGCCGGCGCAGAGCAGGAACTGGCCCATCGAGGCCGCGAGGCCCATGCCGACGGTCGCGACGTCGTTGGGGATGTAGTTCATCGTGTCGTAGATCGCCATGCCGGCGTCGACGGAGCCGCCGGGGCTGTTGATGTGGAGGAAGATGTCCGCCTCCGGGTCCTCGGCGGAGAGCAGGAGGAGCTGGGCGCAGATCGCGTTGGCGTTCTGGTCGCGCACCTCCGAGCCGAGGAACACGATGCGTTCGCGGAGGAGGCGCTGGTAGATGTGGTCGTCGAGGCCGTACATCCCACCGGCGCCACTCATCTCTGGCGTTCGAGACATCTCGGGCGAGAGGGCTGGGCTGGAGTTCTGGTTCACGCTGGCGACACTAGCCGGAAGGTCGGACACATCCACGCGACAACCCGCCCTGTTCGCCGAGAGCGGACTCGGGCGCGCGACGACCACGCCGGGGCGCGCTCAGCCCAGTGCGACCTCGGCGAGGACCTCGCGGAACACGCGGTAGCGATCCGCCCCGACCCGCTCGGCCCACTCCTCGTCGCACGCCTCGAGGACCCGGGCGGCGCGGCGCTGCGCGTCCCGGCCGCGGTCGGTGATGCGTACGCGCCGGGCGCGGGCGTCGTGGTCGGCCACGGCCACCTCGACCATGCCGAGCTCCGCGAGCTGGCGGACGAACTGCCCGCACCCCTGGGTGGTCATGTCCGCACACTCGGCCAGCTCGCTGATCGTCAGCCCGTCGGACGGCAGCCACTCCAGCACCCGCAGCTGGGAGGGTCGCAGCTCCGGCGCCTCGTCGGACAGCCGGGCGCGGAGGCGGGTGAACACCATCCCCATCAGCATCGGCAGGTGCGGCTCGACGGCCGGCAGCCGCCCCTTGACATCGGTCATGAAAGCAACTTACCTTTTCTGTTCATGAAAGCAACTTTCGCGCCCGGCGGTGTCGCCGGGCTGCACGACCGGACGGTGCTCGGCGACGACGACGTCGCGGACGCCGACCTCGCGGCGATGGTCGCCGCTCTCTGGCGGGTGCCGGGCGTCGAGCTGCTGGACTCCACGGCCGAGGTCGTCGACTACCAGGTGCCGTCGATCCTCACGGGTGCCCGCACCTGGGTCAGCGGGCACGCCGACGCCGGCGACGGGCCGCGTGCCTTCCGGTTGTTCGTCAAGCGGGTGCACAGCTGGCGCCACTCCCCCGCGTTCGCCCTCGTCCCGCCGGAGATCGGCGAGTGGGCGGCCACGTCGGTGCCGTGGCGGGCCGAGCCGCTGCTCTACGCGAGCGACCTCGCCGACCGCCTGCCCGACGGGCTGACGATGCCCCGCGCGGTCCGGGTCGACGAGCACCCCGACGAGACCGCGGTGATCTGGATGGAGGCGGTCGGGGCGAGCCCGGAGCCGTGGGACGTGACGACGTACGTCGAGGCGGCCGGGCTGGTCGGCCGGCTGGCCGGCAGCCGCCGCGTCGCCGAGCTCGCCGACATCGACCCGATGCCGTGGCACATCCACTACTTCGTGCAGGGCCGGCTCGGGCACACGGTCCTGCCCGGCCTCGTCGACGACGCGACGTGGGAGCACGAGCTGGTCGCGCCCTACTTCGCCGACCTGCGTCGCACGGTTGACCGCCGTCGCGAACCACCTCGACGTCCTCGCCGCGGAGTTCGCCCGGCTCCCCCACCGCACCTCGCACGGCGACGCCTGCCCCAACAACCTCCTGCGACACCCGTCCGGGACGGGCTTCACGCTCATCGACTTCGGCTTCTGGCGCGCGCAGCCGACCGGCTTCGACCTGTCCCAGCTGCTGGTGGGCGACGTCCAGATCGGACGACGCGACGCGGCCGACCTGCCCGAGCTGGCCGAGGCCTGCCTGGCGGCGTACGCCGCAGGGCTTGCGGCCGAGGGCGCCGAGGTCCCCGACGAGGTGCTGCGGCGGGGGCACGCGGTCAGCCTGATGCTGTTCAACGGGTTGCCGAGCCTGCCGCTGGAGCACCTCGCGGAGGAGCCCACGGCGGAGCTCCACGACTGGGCGCTGCAGCGCTCGCGGATCGCGCGGTACGCGCTCGACGTGCTGGCGCGCACCGACCCCGCCGGCGGCTGAGCACGCACGACCGGCGCCCACCCGAGGGTGGACGCCGGTCGCGGTGTGGATGGGGAGGCTCAGGCCTCCGTCGGCTCCTCGGACTCGTCCGCGTCGCTCGTCTCGCCGGACTCGGCGGCTACTCGTCGACGGGCTCGCCGATGGTGCCGTCGGGGCGGAGGTTCTTCAGCTCCACCACGTTGCCCGAGGCGTCCTTGACGGTCGCGGACTCGACGATCTGCGCGAGCGCCTTGCCGCGCATGATCTCCTGCACGAGCTCGGGGATGTGGTTGTGCTCGAACATGTGGTTGGCGAACTCCTGCGGGTCCTGCCCGGACTGCTGGGCACGGCGCACGAGGTGCTCGGAGAGCTCGGCCTGGTCGATGCCGAACTCCTCCTTCTTCGCGATCTTGTCGAGGATGAACTGGGCGGCGACGGCGTCGCGGACCCGGCGCTCGAGGTCGGCCTCGAACTCCTCCTGGGTCTGGCCCTCGTCCTCGAGGTACTTCTCCATGGTGATGCCGGCGAAGCCGAGCTGCTGCTCGACGTTCTGGCGACGGGCGTTGAGCTCGTCGGTGACCATCACCTCGGGGAGCGGGATCTCGACCTTCTCGAGGAGGGCCTCGAGGACGGCGTCGCGCGCGGCAGCGGCCTGCTCGAGGCGCTTGCCCCGGCCGAGGCGCTCGCGCACGTCGGTGGTGAGCTCCTCGGCGGTGTCGAACTCGGACGCCAGCTGCGCGAACTCGTCGTCGTACTCCGGGAGCTGCTGCTCCTGCACGGCCGTCACCTTGACGGTGACCTGCACGGCCTCGCCGACCAGGTCGCCGCCGACGAGCTCGGAGTCGAACGTCTTGTCCTCGCCGGCCGACAGGCCGACCAGCGCCTCGTCGAGACCGTCGATCATGCCGCCGCGGCCGACCTGGTAGGACATGCCGCTGACCTCGCCACCCTCGACGGGCTCGCCGTCGGAGGCCGCGAGGAGGTCGATCGTCACGAAGTCGCCCTCGGCGGCCGCGCGCTCGACCGGGACGAGGGTGCCGAAGCGCTCACGCAGCGCCTCGACCTGCTCGTCGACGTCGGAGTCGGAGATCTCGATGTCGTCGACGGAGGCCTCGAGGCCCTCGTAGGACGGCAGCTCGAAGTCGGGCTTGATGTCGACCTCGGCGGTGAACTCGAGGGACTCGTTGTCCTCGAACTTCGTCACCTCGATCTCCGGCTGGGCCAGCGGCTCGAGGTCGTGCTCCTGGAGGGCGGCCATGTACTGCTGCGGGACGACCGCGTTGATCGCCTCGTCGAGGACGGGACCGCGGCCGACCTGGCGGTCGATGACCGCCGGCGGGACCTTGCCGCGGCGGAAGCCGGGGACGTTGATCTGCTTCGCGATCTTCTGGTACGCCGCGTCGAGGCTCGGCTTGAGCTCCTCGAAGGACACCTCGACGGTCAGCTTGGCCCGGGTGGGGCTCAAGGTCTCGACGGCGCTCTTCACAAATGTCTCCTGGTGCTGGTCATGGGGATGGGCGCGCGCGCAGGGGGAAGGCGCGACCGCGAACCACGAGAGTCTATCGACGCTGCGGGCAGGGGCCGAATCAGTCGGGGCGACAGGACTCGAACCTGCGGTCTCCTGCTCCCAAAGCAGGCGCGCTAGCCACTACGCTACGCCCCGCCAAACGGGCCTCCGGACCGCCCGGACGGGCGGCCGACGGCCTGCTTGGAGCGGATGACGGGAATCGAACCCGCGTAGCCAGTTTGGAAGACTGGGGCTCTACCATTGAGCTACATCCGCGTGCCCCGGCGACTGCCTCGCGCGGCCCCCGGACGGGGGTCGTACGACGTCGGTGCGGGTGTCATGGTGCCACAGGTGCGCGGCCCGTCCCCCATCGGTCGGGATCGGTCCGGGCCCGCTCAGCGGCGGTGCACGAGCAGGAGCGCGCGGTCGTCGCTGCGCGAGCCGATGGCCTCGATCAGCCGCTCCGCCCCGCCCTCGAACTCACCCCGGAGCAGGCGCTCGGCCTGGCCGAGCATCTTGTCGATGCCGGAGGCGATGTCACGCGTGCGGGTCTCGACCATGCCGTCGGTGTAGAGGAGCAGGGCGTCGCCGGGCCGCATCTCGCCGTGGGTCACCCCGTAGGTGGCTCCCTCGATCAGCCCGAGCACCGGCCCCTCCGTCTCGAGCACCTCCCACCGGCCCGACCCGGCGTGGCGCAGGGCGGCGGGCGGGTGGCCGGCGCTGCGCAGTGCGTAGCGCCCCGTCCCGAGGTCGAGCGAGAGGTGGATCGCGGTGGCGAACCCCTCGTCCCAGTCCTGCCGGAGCAGGAAGGTGTTGGCTCCGGGGAGGAACTCGCTCGGCTGCGAGGGCGCTCAGCAGGCCGCCGATCGCACCCGACAGCAGGAGCGCCCGGGTGCCGGCGCCCTGGCCCTTGCCGGAGACGTCGACCACGGCCACGTCGAGGCGGTCGCCGTTGCGCGAGGCCACGACGAAGTCGCCCGCGAAGGGCGTCCCGCCCGCCGACCTGAGCTCGGCAGCGGCGTACCAGCTCGTCGGGCAGCGCGGGGATGCCGCCCTGGCGCAGGATCCGGTCGCGCAGGTCGACGAACATCTGCTCGCCCTGGATGCCGGCGACCCCGAGGCGCGAGCGGCGCAGCGACGAGAGCAGCACCACGAGGCCGAGCCCGAAGATGATGACGACGGTCAGCACGACGCGGACGTTGATGTCCTGGACCAGCACGACGATGGCGAGCACGAGCAGCACGAAGAGGACGAACCACGGCAGCTGCCGCGGGCCGAGCATCAGGCTGGACACCACGAGCGGGACCAGCAGGGTCGCGAGCGGGGCGTAGCTCGGGGAACAGCCAGATCGACGATGCCGATCGCGACCGTCGCGACGACCAGGGCGACGAGGATCCGCGACCCGCGCGGGACGACCCGGTTGAGCACGTCCTCGGCGCGCTCGCCCGCCCGGCGTGGGCTGCGAACGCGCGCAGGGGTCATGTCTGCGCTCCTCCCAGTGCGCCGGCATCGTTGGACGCAGACTGTACGGCTCGCGAGCGGAAGACGGGCTGACATCGGGGACACCAGAAGATGTTGCGTCCGACGAGCTGTCCCGTCCGCACGGTCGAGCCGCACACGTGGCACGGCATGCCGGTGCGGCGGTAGACGTAGACCTCGCCGCCGTGGTCGTCGCGGCGCGGCTCCCGGCCCATGGCCTCCGGCAGGTGCTCGGGGCGCACGGTGTCGATCCGGTTGGTCCGCACGCCCTCGGCCATGAGCACGACGAGGTCGGCCCAGATCGCGCGCCACTGACCCGACGCGCAGCGTGTTGCCGGGGCGCAGCGGGTGGATGCGGTGGCGGAAGAGCACCTCGGCGCGGTAGACGTTGCCGACCCCGGCGAGCACCTTCTGGTCCATCAGCAGGTCGCCGATCGGGCGGGGGCTGCGCGAGATCCGCGCCCAGGCCAGGTCGGGCTCGGCGTCCGGGCGGAGCGGGTCGGGGCCGAGGCGTCCGAGGATCTCGTCGCGCCTGGCCGGCCCGACCAGGTCGCACAGGATCGCGCCCCGCAGGTCGGCGTACGCCGTCCCGCGCCTGTCGGAGCCGGGGCCGGGCACGGTCACCAGTCGCAGCCGCACGGCACCCACCGGGGCGGGCACCTCGTCGACCTCGGTGTGCACGTCGAAGGAGCCGATCAGGCCGAGGTGGACGTGGACGTAGCGCTCGTGGTCGAGGTCGACGAAGAGGTGCTTGCCGGCCGAGTCCGCGCCGACGACGGTGGCCCCGTCCAGCTGCGCCGCCTCGGCCGCGAAGCGCCCCTGCGGCGAGGAGACCCGGACGGTGCGCCCCGCGAAGGCGGCCGCGAGGTCGTCGGCGAGCCGCCGGAGGGTGTGGCCCTCAGGCATCCGGGTCGTCGGTGCCGGCCGGCGCGGCAGGCCCGCGCAGGGCCGACTCCGGCAGCGGGGGCAGCTCGCGCGTCTCGTCGTAGACGGAGAGCTGGCCGATCCGACGGGCGTGGCGCTCCTCGCCGGAGAAGGGCGTGGTGAGGAAGACCTCGACGAAGCGGGTCATCTCGTCCACCGAGTGCATCCGGCCACCGACCGAGACGACGTTGGCGTCGTTGTGCTGGCGGCCCAGCGAGGCCGTCTCCTCCGACCAGGCGAGCGCGCAGCGGATGCCGGTCACCTTGTTGGCCGCGATCTGCTCGCCGTTGCCCGAGCCTCCGATGACGACACCGAGCGAGTCCAGGCCCTCGGCCCGGTCCGCGGCGACCCCCTCGCCGGCCCGGAGGCAGAAGACGGGGTAGTCGTCGACCGCGTCGTAGACGAACGGCCCGTGGTCCACGGCCTCGTAGCCGTGGTCGACCAGCCAGTGGAGGAGGTGGTCCTTCAGCTCGAGTCCGGCGTGGTCGGAGCCCAGGTGAACGCGCATGTGCCCCAGTATCTCAAGGCCCCCTCGCCCGCGCCGCCCCGACTACGTCGGGTCGGACCCGATCCGCTCGAGGTGCTGGTCGATCCAGCCGGCCACCGTGCGGACCAGCGGCTCCGAGGCGGTGAACTGCGCGTGCCGCCAGAACCCGTGGGTCTGGCCGAGGCAGCGGATGCCGACGGTCTCGACACCGGTCTCGGCGATGCGGCGGGCGAGCTCCTCGCCCTCGTCGCGCAGCGGGTCGGCCTCGGCGCTGGCGACGAAGGTCGGCGGCAGCGTGTGCAGACGGTCGGAGAGGAGCGGCGCGAGGTCGGGGTCGTCGAAGTCGGCCTCGCTGCGGGCGTACTGGGCCCAGTACCAGTGGGCCTCCGCCGGGTCGAAGCCCGTGTCCCGCGCGGCGTCCCACGAGGGGAAGGCGCAGCGGGGGTCGAGGAAGGGGTAGACGAGCGCCACCACGGAGAAGAAGCCGGGGTTGCGGAGTGCGGCGACCAGCGCGAGGTTGGCGCCCGCGGAGTCGCCGTGGGCGGCGTACGGTCCGGCCATCCCGGCGCCGGCTCCCTCGCTGCGCAGCCACCGGACGACCGTGTCGAGGTCGTCGGGAGCGGCCGGGAAGCGGTCCTCGGGTGGGCGGCGGTAGTCGACGCTCAGCACGGCACGGCGGCCGCGGTTGGCCATCCGGCGGCAGATGCCGTCGTGCACGTCGACGTCGTTGAGCACGAAGCCGCCGCCGTGGGCGTGCACGACGAGTCCCGGCAGCGCGTCGGCGGGCGTGAACAGCCGGCACGGCACGCCGTCGACGTCGACGTCGGCCACCGCGGCGACGTCCTCGCGCGGCAGTCGCAGGTTGGCGAGGCGGGCGTCCTCGCGGTGCGCGGCGATGTCGAACCCCGGCGCGGTGAGGTCGGGGCCGGCCTCGGCCTCGACGGCGGCGCGGACCTCGGGGTACATCACGGGCTCGGTCAACGGACCACCTTGATGTTGAAGTCGGCGGTGCCGAGCGCACCCATCACCCGCAGCCAGAGCGGCAGCCACATCTCCACGCCGCGGGACGTCTCGATGCCGCCGAGGTCGAGCACGTCCTGGTGGCCGAGGTCGAGCAGCAGGCCGGTCACGAGCCCCTTGGCGTCGGCGTCGTCGCCGCTGACGAACACCGTGGTCGGCTCGGGCAGCCGGTCCGGGTGCGCCATCAGGTCGGCCGTCAGGGTGTTGAGCGTCTTCACCACGAAGGTGTCCGGGAAGGCGCGCTGCACCTGCTCGCCGAGGCTGTCGGTGTCCTTGACCGACAGGGTCGGCGGGAAGCCGGCCGAGAAGTCGAGCGGGTTGGAGATGTCGACGAGCACCTTGCCCGTCAGGTCGCCGGCGGCACCGAGCAGGTCGAGGGCGGCGACGCCGCTGCCCGCGTGGACGACGAGGTCGGCGTCGGTGGTGGCGTCGGCGAACGTCGTCAGCTCGACGCCCGGCAGCTCGGACCAGTCGTCACGCGACCGGGTCGCCGACGGGTCGCGGGTGCCGAGGCGTACGTCGTGGCCGAGCTCCACGAGCCGCGCGGCGATCGTCCGTCCGACCGCTCCGGTGCCGAGGACAGCGATGTGCATCTCCTGCTCCTCAGCGCGACATCAGTGCGTCGAGGCCGACGGCGACGGCCGCGGCCACCCGGAAGTCGACCCGCTGGTCGGGCACGGTGACCCGGTAGCGGTCGCCGATCGACATCTTGCGCTCGACCGAGAAGAGGGCGTTGCCCTGGTCGTCGACGAAGTCGAAGTGGATCGGGATGAAGTCGAGCTCGGTGAAGCGGCGGAGCAGGCCCACGACCTGGTTGCGCTCGCGGCCGGTGCCGGCGTAGCCCGGACCCTCGATGTGGAAGGTCGAGCGCAGCAGCGACGCCCCGAAGTCCTTGCGGAAGAAGCCGATCTGCGCGCCGCCCTCGTCGGTGATGTCGTAGCCGGCGTTGAGGTCGAGCTTCTTGCGCGCCTTGAAGCCGAAGACCGGCCGCGACTTCCCGCCGTCCGCGTAGAAGGTGACCTGCTCCTTGAACGCCAGCCGCTTCTGCTCGGCGAGCGCCATCAGCCGGGTCGGGTTGCCGGCCGCGTCGGACTCGGACACCTCGTAGCGGTTGATCATCAGCGTGAGCTTCTGCTTCACCACGAAGTGCGGCAGGTACATCTCGGCGGTCGACATGGCGCAGAGCCTAGCCAGCGCTCAGGCGGGCCAGCTCCTCGTCGACGACCGACGGGTCGAGCTTGGTGAAGACCGGTGTCGGCTTGTCCACCGTCGCCCCGACCGTGACCGGACGCGACTCCCAGCGGGGCGTGCCGGAGTAGTCGCCCGTGATGACGGGGTAGGACACGAGGCCGGCGCCGTTGTCGGGGTCGAGCTCGTCGACCTGCTCGATGCGCGGCATCGGGATGAGCTCGCCCTCGCCGCCCAGCACCAGGTGCACCTTGTTGGCCGCGTGCGGCAGCAGGGGAGCCAGGAGCGTGTTGCAGTCGCTCACGCACTGCACGGCGACGTGGAGCACCGTGGCGAGGCGGTCGCGCTGCGACTCGTCCTTCATCTTGTAGGGCTCGGTGACCGTGAGGTACTTGTTCACCTCGCCGACGATGCGCATCGCCTCGGCCGTCGCGGCGCGCAGCCGGTGGTGGCCGAGCAGGTCGCCGACGGTCTCGAACCCACCGCGTACGGCGGCGAGGACGGCCTCGTCGACCGGCTCCAGGTCCCCCATCGGCGGGATCTCGCCGAAGCTCTTCGCGACCATCGTCGCGGTGCGGTTGACCAGGTTGCCCCAGCCGGCGACGAGCTCGGAGTTGTTGCGGGTCACGAAGTCGGCCCAGGTGAAGGCGGCGTCGGAGGTCTCCGGACCGGCGGCGCAGATGAAGTAGCGCAGGGCGTCCGGGCCGTAGCGGGCGAGGAAGTCGCCGACGTAGAGCACGTGGCCGCGCGAGGTGGAGAACTGCTGGTCGCCCATCGTGAGGTACTCCGAGGAGACGACCTGGGTGGGCAGGTTGAGCAGCCCGTAGGAGCCCGGCTCCCCGCCGCGCGAGCCCTGGCCGTTGTAGGCGAGCAGCTCCGCCGGCCAGATCTGGGAGTGGAAGACGATGTTGTCCTTGCCCATGAAGTAGTAGGACTCCGCCTCCGGGTCGTTCCACCACGCGCGCCAGGCGTCGGGGTCCCCCGACCTGCGGGCCCACTCGATGGACGCCGACAGGTAGCCGATGACCGCGTCGAACCAGACGTAGAGGCGCTTGGTCGGCTGGTCCTCCCAGCCCGGGACCGGGATGCCCCAGTCGATGTCGCGCGTCATCGCGCGCGGTCGGATCTCCTTGAGGATGTTCTGGCTGAACTTGATGACGTTGGGGCGCCAGGTCCCGCTCGCCTCGCGCTCGTCGAGCCACTCCCCCAGCGCCTCGGCCAGGGCGGGCAGGTCGAGCAGGAAGTGCTGGGTGTCGACGAACTGCGGCGTCTCGCCGTTGATCTTCGACCTGGGGTCGATGAGGTCGGTGGCGTCGAGCTGGTTGCCGCAGTTGTCGCACTGGTCGCCGCGGGCGTCCTTGAAGCCGCAGATCGGGCAGGTGCCCTCGATGTAGCGGTCCGGGAGCGTGCGGCCCGTGGACGGGCTGATGGCCGCCTGGGTCGTCTGCTCGACCATGTAGCCGTTGTCCAGCACGGTCCGGAACATCTCCTGCACGACGCCGTAGTGGTTGCCGGTCGTGGTGCGGGTGAAGAGGTCGTAGGACAGGCCGAGGTCGGCGAGGTCGTTGACGATCACCGCGTTGTTCTTGTCGGCGAGGTCCTTCGCGCTGACGCCCTGCTGGTCGGCGGTGACCAGGATCGGGGTGCCGTGCTCGTCGGTGCCCGAGACCATCAGCACGTCGTGGCCGGCCATCCGCATGTAGCGGCTGAACACGTCGGAGGGCACACCGAAACCGGCCACGTGGCCGATGTGGCGCGGGCCGTTGGCGTAGGGCCAGGCGACGGCGGACAGGACACGAGTCATGGGCACAACCCTAGTGACCGGGCGCGACCCGATCTCGCCGGGTCGCGCCGCTGGTCACCGCAGGTCAGGAGAAGTCGAGGTCGCCGGTCCGCGAGCGCTTGAGCTCGTAGAAGTACGGGAACTTCGCGACGGCGACGGCGCCGTCCCACAGCTCACCGGCCTCCTCGCCGCGCGGGATCTTCGACAGGACAGGTCCGAAGAACGCCGAGCCGTTGATGTGGATGGTCGGCGTGCCGACGTCGTCGCCCACGGCGTCCATCCCCTCGTGGTGGCTCTTCGCGACGAGCGCGTCGAGGGACTCGTCGTCCCACGCCTCGATCAGGTCGGCGGGGAGGTCGACGTCGGCCAGGGAGGCAGCGAGCGTCTCGCGGTCGAGCTCCTCCTCGTTGTTGTGCCGGCGCGTGCCGATCGCGGTGTACCACTCGCCCAGCTTGGCGTTGTCGTACTCCTCGGCGATCTTGATCGCGACCCGGACCGGCTTCTCCTTGCCGGCCAGCATCTCGCGGTAGCCGTCGGGGATGTCCTTGTCCTTGTTGAGGTAGGCCAGCGACATCACGTGCCACGTCACCTCGATGTCACGGACCTGCTCCACCTCCTTGATCCACCGCGAGGTGATCCACGCGAACGGGCAGAGCGGGTCGAACCAGAAGTCAGCAGTAGCCATACCTGTCCCAAGGACGTGCGGCCGTGGAGTATTCCGTGCTCGGTGGCAGGATGCGCGCATGCCTGGAACCAACCTCACCCGGGACGAGGCCGCCACCCGCGCCTCCCTCCTGGACGTCACGTCGTACACCGTCGACCTGGACCTGATGAGCGCCACCCAGCCCGACCAGGGCACGTTCGGCTCCGTCACCACGCTGGAGTTCACCTGCCGCGAGCCCGGGTCGAGCACCTTCGCCGACCTCGTCGCGCCGCACGTCCGGGAGATCACGCTCAACGGGCGCGCGCTCGACCCCGCGACGGCGTACGCCGACAGCCGCATCGCGCTCGACGACCTCGAGGCGACCAACACGCTCGTCGTCGTCGCCGACTGCGCCTACTCCAACACCGGCGAGGGCCTCCACCGCTTCGTCGACCCGGCCGACGACCGGGTCTACCTCTACAGCCAGTTCGAGGTGCCCGACGCCCGCCGCGTCTTCACCACCTTCGAGCAGCCCGACCTCAAGTCGGTCTTCACCTTCAACGTGACCGCCCCCTCGCACTGGGTGGTCGTCTCGAACGCCGCGACGCCCGAGCCCGTCGAGGGTTCGGACGGCGCGTCCGTGTGGCGCTTCCCCACGACCAAGCGCATGTCGACCTACATCACCGCGATCGTGGCCGGCGAGTACCACGGCGAGTTCGACACCTACGAGGGGAAGTTCGGCACGATCCCGCTGGGCCACTACTGCCGGCAGTCGCTCAGGGAGCACATGGACACGTCCGCGCTGGTCGAGCTCACCAAGCAGAGCTTCGCGTGGTTCGAGGAGCAGTTCGACTACCCCTACCCCTTCGGGAAGTACGACCAGCTCTACGTGCCGGAGTACAACGCCGGCGCGATGGAGAACGCCGGCTGCGTGACGCTGCGCGACGAGTACCTCCCCCGCAGCCGCCAGCCGCGCTCGTTCTTCGAGTTCCGCGCCTCGGTGATCACCCACGAGATGGCGCACATGTGGTTCGGCGACCTCGTGACGATGAAGTGGTGGGACGACCTCTGGCTCAACGAGTCGTTCGCCGAGTGGGCCTGCTACTGGTGCGAGGCCAACGCGACCGAGTTCACCGACGCGTGGACCGGCTTCGCCAACGCCCGCAAGCAGACCGGCTACCGCGCCGACCAGCTGCCGTCCACCCACCCGATCGCGGCCGACAACGTCGACCTCCACGCGGTCGAGGTCAACTTCGACATGATCACCTACGCCAAGGGCGCCTCGGTGCTCAAGCAGCTCGTCGCGTGGGTGGGCATCGAGCCGTTCCTCGAGGGGCTGCGCGCCTACTTCAAGGAGTGGGAGTTCGGGAACCCCGAGTTCAAGGACCTGCTCGCCACGCTCGAGAAGGCCTCGGGCCGCGAGCTCGACGGCTGGGCCCAGGAGTGGCTCCAGACGGCCGGCGTCAACACGCTCGCGCCGTCGTTCGAGCTCGCCGAGGACGGCACCTACGCGTCGTTCGCCGTCGCCCAGACCGCCCACGAGGACTGGCCGACGCTGCGCCGGCACCGTCTCGGCATCGGCCTCTACGACGACGTGGATGGAGCCCTCGTCCGCCGCGACTACCTCGAGATCGACGTGGAGGGCGCGAGCACCGAGGTGCCCGAGCTCGTCGGCGTGAAGCAGCCGGCGCTGCTCCTGCTCAACGACGAGGACCACGCCTACGCCAAGATCCGGCTCGACGAGCGGTCGCTGGCCACCGCGATCTCCTCGCTGTCGACCTTCGAGGACTCGCTCCCGCGTGCGCTCGTCTGGGGCGCCGCCTGGGACATGACCCGCGACGCCGAGATGCGCACCCGCGACTGGACCGACCTGGTGCTGGCCAACATCGGCCAGGAGACCGACGCGTGGGCCGTCACCCGGATCCCGTCCTCGACCGCGCTGGCGGTCAACTTCTACTCCGACCCGGCGCACCGTGCCGACCTCCGGTCGACGTGGGAGTCGGGCCTGCGCGAGCTGCTGCTCGCCGCCGAGCCGGGCAGCGACCACCAGCTGACCTTCGCCCGGTCGTACGCCGGTGCCGCCCACCACGACAGCGCGCTCGACGACCTGATCGGACTGCTCGACGGCTCGTTCACCGTCGAGGGCCTCGCGATCGACCAGGACATGCGCTGGACGCTGATCACGGCCCTCGCGAAGTCCGGCCGGTTCGGTGACGCCGAGATCGATGCCGAGCTCGAGGTCGACAAGACGATCTCCGGCCAGGAGGCCGCCGCTGCCGCGCGCGCAGCACAGCCCACGGCCGAGGCCAAGCAGGCCGCGTGGGCCGCGATCGTCGACCCGAGCACGCCCAACGAGACCGCCCGCGAGGTCGCGTTCTCGATCTTCCGCTTCGGGCAGGAGGACGTGCTCGAGCCCTACCTCGAGACGTTCCTCAGCGCGGCGGAGACGCTCGTCGACGTGCTCGGCTTCCACAAGGCCTCGACGATCCTGGAGTACGGCTTCCCCAAGCCCCTCGGCTCGGCCGCCACGCTCGCGCGGCTCGACGAGTGGCTCGCCGACAACAACGCGCCCAAGCAGGCGCAGCGCTACATCGGTGAGGCCCGGGCCGACATCGCCCGCGCGCTCGCGGCGCAGGAGCACGACGCCGGCTGACCGGGCACGGCCTCTCCCTGGGAGACCAGCGGTGAGGCAACGAGCGTGGCGAGCCCGAGGTCAGGTGGTCGGGCGGCTCGACGCCCGGCGGTGTCTGGACTGACGAGCGACGCGAGCGCAGCGAGCCAGCCGAGGAGGGAAGACATCGCCTTGGGGGCGCCGAGCAGGGCGAGCGGAGCGAGCCGATCAAGTCAGGCGTGCAGCGTGTTCTGCGGGCGCGCGTGGTCGGCGAGCATCGAGATCCCGCGCTGCAGCCCGGTGAGCAGGCCACCGGAGGAGAGCTCGGACGACATCGCCAGCACGGCCAGCTCGACCTCGGCGTCGGTCAGGTGACGGCGTACGTCGCCGCCGGTGACGACCTCGATCGCGCGGCGGGTGGTGTCGACGAAGATCAGGACGCTGCGCGAGGGCGCGACGAGCCGGTTGTGCAGCCGGGTCGCCCACGCGCGGGTGTCGTCGGCCTCAGCCGCGCCGACGTACACCGAGAACTCGAAGCGGCAGGACTGCTCGGCGAGCCGGAGGGTGCGGTCGAGCGCGAGCCGGTCGGACTCGGTCAGCTCACCAGCTGCCACTTGCGCCACCCGCTCGGGAGTCGTCGCCGTCGGGAGCGGGCAGCTCGGCGACGCCCTGGCGGGGACCGCCGATCCACTGGCCCTCGGGGTGGCCGCCCGGACCGGCGTGGTCGGGCAGGAGCTTCTCGCCGCGCGTCATCGCGGGGAGGTAGACCGCGAGCACGATGAGCACGAAGAGCAGCAGCGGGGCGCCGAGGTAGAGCGCGAGCGCGTGGAGGAAGTCGAGGCTGCGGTGCTGCGTCTCGCCACCCCATCCCTCGGGCACGTCGGCGTGGGCCGGCGCGGCGAGGAGGGCCAGCACGGGCGCACTGGTCAGGACGAGGGCGCGGACACCTCGACGGGCCGAGCGTGGAGGGCTGAGGCGCGTGGTCACGGAAAACAGGCTATCGCCATACTGGCGGGCATGCCTCACCCCCTCAACACCGCGATCACGACTGTGACCGAGGTCTCTGGGAGCGGGACCGTCCTCACCACCTGCACCGACGGAACCCTCTGCACGTGGGTCCGCGACCGGACCGGCAACAGCACCCTGGCCAACTGGGTGGACTGGGTCGTCGGCAAGCCCAGCGCCCTCCTCGGACTCATCATCATCGGGCTGGTCGCCCGGTGGCTGCTGCACCGGCTGATCGACCGGGTCGTCAAGCGCGCCGAGGTCGGCGTGCTGCCCAACCGCCTCAGCCGCGCCATCTCCGGCAGCAGGGCCGGCGCCGCGCTCAACCTCGGCGACGACGTGACCTACACCCGCCGCGTGCAGCGCGCTGCCACCATGGGCTCTCTGCTCAAGAGCATCGTCAGCGGCGTCGTCTTCACCGTCGTCACGCTGATGTTCATCTCCGAGCTCGGCTACGACATCGCGCCCCTGATCGCCAGCGCCGGCATCATCGGCGTCGCGCTCGGCTTCGGCTCGCAGGCGCTCGTGAAGGACTTCCTGTCCGGCATCTTCATGATCTTCGAGGACCAGTACGGCGTCGGCGACGTGGTCGACCTCGGCGAGGCGTCCGGCACCGTCGAGGCCGTGAGCCTGCGGGTCACCCGGTTGCGCGACGTCAACGGGACCGTCTGGTACGTCCGCAACGGCGAGATCCTCCGCGTCGGGCAACATGAGCCAGAACTGGGCGCGCACCGTGCTCGACGTGACCGTCGGCTACCGCGAGGACCTCGCCCAGGTGCGCCGGGTGCTGGAGGACGTCGCGCACGACCTCTGGGTCGACGAGGACTTCAAGGGCCTCATCATCGAGGAGCCGGAGGTCTGGGGCGTGGAGTCGCTCGGCGTCGACGGCATCGTCGTCCGGGTCACCCTCAAGACCGCGCCCATGGAGCAGTGGGGCATCGCGCGCGCCATGCGCGAGCGGGTCAAGGCACGCTTCCAGCACGAGGGCATCGAGCTCGCCGTCGCCCAGCGGGTGATGTGGCAGGAGAGCGCGCCGTCGGCCGCCTCCGCCGAGCCGACCGAGCCGACCGAGCCGACCGAGGAGGCGTGACATGACCGCGACGTTCTACGACGAGATCGGCGGCGAGGCCACGATCCGCACGATCGTGCACCGCTTCTACGAGGGTGTGGCCGGCGACGAGGTGCTGCGTCCGATGTACCCCGAGGCCGACCTGGGTCCGGCCGAGGAACGCTTCGCGCTGTTCCTCGTCCAGTACTGGGGCGGCCCCACGACGTACGGCGACACCCGCGGGCACCCGCGGCTGCGGATGCGCCACGCGCCGTTCGAGGTCACCCCGACGGCCGCGCAGCACTGGCTGACGCACTTCCGCGCGGGCCTGGACGCCGCCGACCTCACGCCCGAGCAGGACGCGCGGTTCTGGGACTACGTCACGCACGCCGCGCAGTTCATGGTGAACACGATGGAGCCGATCGAGCCCATCCAGCCCAACGAGTAGGACGCGGCTCAGCCGACGGCGAGCTCACGGAAGGCGTCGGGGACCGGGGCGGGGCGGCCGGTCTCGTTGTCGATGCACACGCCCACGACCTTGGCGCGGGACAGCACCTGGTCGTCGGCCAGGTCGTCCACGACGACGGACTCGAAGACCACCGACGTGCTCCCGATGCGCGAGACCCAGGTGCGGCAGTCGTAGGGCTCGGGGCGGAAGAGGATCGGACGCTTGTAGTCGACGTCGGTCTGCGCGACCACGAGGTGGTAGCCCTCGCCGAGCTCGCGGCCCTGGGCGACCATCAGCTGGATCCGCGCCTCCTGGAAGTACTCGAAGTACTTCACGTTGTTGACGTGGCCGTAGACGTCGACGTCGCTGAAGCGGACGTGGACCGGGTAGCGGCCGCCGGGCACGTCCCGCACGTCGGGCGCGGACGGCGCACGGACGGGCTCGTCGGGCTCGAGCAGCCGGGAGAGGGACTCCTTCTCCTCCGGGTGCAGGCGCCGCGGGCGCTCGGTCGCGAAGACGTACGGCGTCAGCAGGGTGCGGGCCCGGAGGTAGACCGTGCGCTCGCCGGCCTCGTCCTCGGCGAAGACCTCGTAGCCCATCGTGAAGCTCGCGCCCCGGATCTCGGTCACCCAGCACTCGATCGCGACCGGCTCGGGGCCGAAGGTCAGCGAGGAGACGTAGGTGACCTCGTGCCGGACCACCACGACGCCCTCGGCGAGGTCGTCACCGCGGCTGTCCGGGGCGTGCGTGCGGAACATGTCGACGCGCGCCTCCTGGAGGTAGTCGACGTACGTCACGTTGTTGACGTGGCCCAGGAGGTCGAGGTCGGCCCACCTCAGCGGGCAGCGGTAGAGATGGCGCACGCCATCGATCGTCGCAGACGATCAGTGGGCGAAGTGCAGGCGTCCGTAGTAGGCGGGGATGGACTCGTGGCGGACCTGGCGGTCGCGACGGGTGCCCCGGAGGACGGCGGGCAGGGCGACCGCGGCCAGGACGACGGCGGCGAGGGCAGCGATGCCCACGACGACCATGAGGGTGATGACGACGGCGGGGTCGAGGATCTGCATGTCGGTTCCTTTCCGAGCTCCGTAGGATTTCTACGTATGTAGAAGCCTACTCTTCTACACCTGTAGTGCAAGTCGGGGAGGTAGTGTCCTGCGTCACCGCCGACCGACCGTGAGGACATCCGTGAGCACCGTCCGCGAGGAGCTGTCACCGCGTCGGCGCGAGATCCTCTCGGCGGCCACGACCGTCCTGGCCCAGCAGGGCAACCGCGGCCTGACCCACCGGGCCGTCGACCGCCAGGCGGGACTGCCCGAGGGGAGCTCGTCGGCCTACTTCCGCACCCGCGAGTCGCTGATCGGCGCGCTCGGCGACTTCGTGGCCGACCGGCTCGCCGCCGACGTCGAGGCGCTCGGGGCCCGACTGGCGTCGTGCCCGGGTGACCACGGGAGGGCGGTGGCCGAGGTCTCCCAGCTGATCTCGCGCTGGCTCGACGAGCCCGACCTGCTCACCGCCCGGCTCGAGCTGAGCGTCGCCGCCACCCGCGACCCCGCTCTCGCCGAGCGCTTCCGGCGGTGGCGCGACGACCTGGTCGAGATGGTGCGCGAGGTCGTCGCCGCGGCCGACGCGGCGGCCGAGAAGCCGACCGGCGCGTCCGCCGAGACCCTGATCGCAGCCCTCGACGGGGTCCTGCTCGCCTCGCTCCTGCTCCCGGCGAGGCAGCGACGCGACTTCGTCGACCAGAGCGTGGAGCAGCTGCTGACGGGGCTCGGGCCCGGCCCCACCCCCGCCTGATCCGACCGGGTCGGACTAGTCTGCGAGGGACCGAGTGACCCACGAGTAACCGGAGTTCGCCATGCCCGAGGCAGTGATCGTTTCTGCAGCCCGCTCCCCCATCGGCCGTGCCAACAAGGGCTCGCTGAAGGACTTCCGTCCCGACGACCTGACGGCGCTCGTCGTCCAGGCCGCGCTGGACAAGATCCCCGGCCTCGACCCGGCCGCGATCGAGGACCTCCTCCTCGGCTGCGGCCTGCCCGGCGGTGAGTCCGGCAACAACATGGCCCGCGTGGTCACCACGCTGCTCGGCCTCGAGGTCCCGGGCGCGACGGTCACCCGCTACTGCTCGTCGTCGGTCCAGACGACCCGGATGGCCTTCCACGCCATCAAGGCCGGCGAGGGCGACATCTTCGTCTCGGCCGGCGTCGAGACCGTGTCCCGCTTCGCCAAGGGCACCTCCGACCACATCCCCGGCACCCGCAACCCGCTCTTCGAGGAGGCCGGCGCCCGCACCGACGAGTACGCCGCCGGCGGCAAGGACTGGCACGACCCCCGCGAGGACGGCCAGCTGCCCGACATCTACATCGCGATGGGCCAGACGGCCGAGAACGTCGCCCGCCTGCGCGGTCTCGACCGCAAGGAGCTCGACGAGTTCGCCGTCCGCTCGCAGAACCTCGCCGAGAAGGCCATCGCCGACGGCTTCTGGGAGCGTGAGATCACCCCCGTCACGACGCCCGACGGCACGGTCGTGACCAAGGACGACGGGCCGCGCGCCGGGGTGACGTACGACGCCATCGCCGGCCTCGACCCGGTCTTCCGCCCCGACGGCGTGGTCACCGCCGGCAACTGCTGCGCCCTCAACGACGGCGCCGCGGCGGTCGTGGTCATGTCCGACACCAAGGCGGCCGAGCTCGGCCTGACGCCGCTGGCCCGGATCGTGTCCACCGGCGTCTCCGGGCTCTCCCCCGAGATCATGGGCCTCGGCCCGGTGGAGGCGACGAAGAACGCGCTGCGCTTCGCCGGCATGTCCATCGGCGACATCGACCTGGTCGAGATCAACGAGGCGTTCGCCGCCCAGGTGGTGCCGTCGTACCAGGACCTCGGCATCGACCTCGACCGCCTCAACGTCAACGGCGGCGCGATCGCGGTCGGCCACCCGTTCGGCATGACCGGCGCCCGGCTGCAGAACACGATGCTCAACAGCCTCGACTGGCACGACAAGTCCACCGGCCTCATCACCATGTGCGTCGGCGGCGGCCAGGGCATGGCGATGATCCTCGAGCGCGTCTGAGGACTAGGCTTCGCGCCATGACGGACGCCGGGGAAGCCCGTTGGCTCGACGACGAGCAGCAGCACTCGTGGCGCGCGCTGATGATGGGCATGACGCTCCTGCTGGAGCGGCTCGACGACGACCTGCGCCGTGAGTTCGGCATGTCGCTGACCGAGTACGAGGTGATGGTGCGGCTCTCCGAGCGCCCGGGCCGGGCGATGCGGATGGCGCAGCTCGCCGACGCGATGGCGCACTCCCGGAGCCGCGTGACGCACACGGTCGCGCGGATGGAGGCCGCGGGCTTCATCACCCGCGGCACCACGCCCGAGGACGGCCGCGGGGTGGTCGCGACGATGACCCCGCAGGGCTACGAGCTGCTGGTCAAGGCCGCGCCCTGCCACGTGGAGAGCGTGCGCCGCAACCTGGTCGACCTCGTCCCCGACGCCGACCTCGCCGCGGTCGGGCGGGTCTTCAACAGCGTCGCCGACCACCTCGTCACCCGGCACCCGGAGTCGGAGATCCGGAACCAGTAGGGCGCGCGTCCCCTTCTCTCTGGAGTCACCGGATATCCGGTGACCGCCATGGTTGTCAGCCGAGATCTCGGCTGACAACCATGGAACTCGGGTGCGAAGCTCGCTCAGTCGCGGGTCAGGCGGCGGTGCGTGACCCGGTGCGGGCGCGCGGCGTCGATGCCGAGGCGCTCGATCTTGTTCTCCTCGTAGGCGGCGAAGTTGCCCTCGAACCAGAACCACTTGGCCGGGTCCTCGTCGTCGCCCTCCCACGCCAGGATGTGGGTCGCGACGCGGTCGAGGAACCACCGGTCGTGGGAGGTGACCACGGCACAGCCGGGGAAGTCGAGCAGCGCGTCCTCGAGGGACGACAGGGTCTCGACGTCCAGGTCGTTGGTGGGCTCGTCGAGGAGCAGCATGTTGCCGCCCATCTTGAGCGTGAGCGCGAGGTTGAGGCGGTTGCGCTCACCACCGGAGAGGACGCCGGCCTTCTTCTGCTGGTCGGGGCCCTTGAAGCCGAACGACGCGACGTAGGCGCGCGAGTTCATCTCGAAGTTGGCGACCTTGATGAAGTCGAGCCCGTCGGAGACGACCTCCCAGACGTTCTTGGTGGGGTCGATGCCGCCGCGGCTCTGGTCGACGTAGGAGATCTTGACCGTCTGGCCCACCTTGAGGTCACCCTGCGTCGGGCTGCTCCTCACCGGTGATCATCCGGAAGAGCGTGGTCTTGCCGACGCCGTTGGGGCCGATGACGCCGACGATGCCGGCGCGGGGCAGCTTGAACGACACGTCGTGCATGAGGGTGCGACCCTCGAAGCCCTTGCCGAGCTTGTCGGCCTCCAGCACGATGTCACCGAGGCGCGGACCGGCCGGGATGTTGATCTCGGAGGTGTCGATCTTGCGCATCCGGTCGGCCTCGGCCGCCATCTCCTCGTAGCGCGCGAGACGCGAGCGGCTCTTGGTCTGGCGAGCCTTGGCGTTGGAGCGGACCCACTCCAGCTCCTTCTCGAGCATCTTGGCGCGCTTGGCGTCCTTCTGCCCCTCGACCTTGAGCCGGTCGCGCTTGGTCTCGAGGTAGGTCGAGTAGTTGCCCTCGTAGCCGTGGATCTGGCCGCGGTCGACCTCGGCGATCCACTCGGCGACGTTGTCGAGGAAGTAGCGGTCGTGGGTGATCGCCATGACGGCGCCCGGGTAGGACTTGAGGTGGCCCTCGAGCCACTGGACCGACTCGGCGTCGAGGTGGTTGGTGGGCTCGTCGAGGAGCAGCAGGTCGGGCTGCTCGAGCAGCAGCTTGCACAGCGCGACGCGGCGGCGCTCACCACCGGACAGGTTGTCCACCAGGACGTCCGGCGGCGGGCAGCGCAGCGCGTCCATGGCCTGGTCGAGGCGGCTGTCGAGGTCCCACGCGTTGGCGTTGTCGAGCTCGGTCTGGAGGTCGCCGGTCTCCTGCATGAGGGCGTCCTGGTCGGCGTCGGGCTCGCCCATCTCCATGTAGGCGTCCTCGAGGCGCTTCATCTTCCCCTTGAGGTCGGCGACGGCCTCCTCGACGTTCTCCAGGACGGTCTTGCCCTCGGTCAGCGGCGGCTCCTGCTGGAGCATCCCGACCGTGGCGGCAGGGTCCTTGATCGCGTCGCCGTTGTTGGCGTGCTCGAGCCCGGCCATGATCTTGAACAACGTGGACTTGCCAGCCCCGTTGGGTCCGACGACGCCGATCTTGGCGCCGTGGAGGAAGGAGAGGGTGACGTTGTCGAGGACGACCTTGTCACCGTGGGCCTTGCGCACATTGCGCAACGTGAAGACGTACTCAGCCATGCGGGCGAGCCTACGGGGAACGGCACCCGCCCCGACAATCGCCTCGGACGCCGCGAGGACCCGGCTACGCCGCCTGCGGCTCCACCACCTCCGGCGAGGCGGCGACCTGCACGACCTCCGGCTTGGTGAAGCTGGTCGTGCCGTGGGCGAGGTCGTGGCCCACGGAGGTGGCCACGACCTCCCACGACGTCTGCGGCTTGCCGTCGCGCTCCCACGCGTCCGCGACGAGCCGGCCGTGGACGACCACGGGGTCACCGTTGTGCAGCGACGCCGCGACGTGGCGGGCCAGCCGGTTCCACGCCTTGACGGTGTGCCACGACGTGGTGCCCTTGACCCACTCGCCGTCGCGGTAGCGGGTGGGGGTGCAGGCCATCCGGAACGACGCGACGTGGCGACCCTCCGCGACCTCGCGGAGGGTGACCTCGCCGCCGATCCAGCCGGCCAGGGTGATCTGGGTGTCGTACATCAGGGTGCTCCTCGTCCCGGCGACGGCGGGTCCGTCGCGATGAGCCAAGGTTCGGCCGCAGGACGGACAGCTGGGGCGTGCGGACGTGGGGCCCTGTGGAGAACAGGCGAGAGACCGGTCCTGTGGACGGAACCGGGGCCGTTCCATCCTGCGACCTCGCCTTCCTCGGGGTGGCGGCACATTGCACCTCCGGAGGCCGATCGGGTGCGATCTGCCGCCACCCCCGGCGGCGGACCTCGACCGCGCGTGAGACCGAACAGCTCAGCGCAGGGCCACCGACAGCCCGTCGCGGACCTCGCCGTAGGAGACCAGCTCGGCCTGGATCGGCGCGACGACCACCTCCTGCGACACCTCGGTGATCGCGTCGCGCAGCCGCTTGTCGGCCTTGCGCGCCCGCGAGCGCGCGGTCAGCGCGACCAGCCAGCGGCAGACGAGGGCGAGCAGCAGCCCGAGGCCGATGCCGCCGAGCAGCAGGAGGGTGGGCAGCGGGAAGGCCAGGACCTCGGGCGTCGGCGGCTCGGGCAGCCGGGCGTAGGAGCCGAAGGCCAGCAGCGCCAGCCAGCCGGCGCCCACGACCGCTGCGACGATGAGGACGTACTGCAGGACCTTCACGAGGCCGGCCCACGCCGGGATCTTGTCGGCGCCGAGGTCGGTGGACGCGACGGCGCGGTCGAGCCGGTCGCCGAGGTCGGGCAGCCGGGACACCGACGCGGCCCGCACGGCCTGCGCCCACGACGGCGCCATGCCTTCGCCGACCTGGTCGGCGAGCGCGCGGACCTCGGTGTCGACCCGCGCCCGCTGGACGCCGGTGGCCTGGGGCACGGAGGTCCGCGAGGCGCCGGTGAGCTCCTTGCCGACCGAGCCGAGGTTGAGGTGGAGGCGCTTGAGCGGGTCGGGCTTGAGCCTGGAGAACCACGCCGTCACCGGCCAGCCGGTGGCGCGGTTGGCGCGCATCCGGGTGGAGTCCTCGACGGCCTTGACGACCGTCGGCACCCCGGCGGCGTCGGCGAACGCGTCGTCGAGGGCGGCGATCCGCTCCTTGGACAGGGTGGGCGCCCTGCCGGTGCCGGTCGCCTCCTGGAGCCGCTCCGCAGCCGCGCGCACGTCGGCCTCGAGCCGCGACCGGGTCACCTTCTTCTCGGCGACCCGCTTGGCCACCAGGCCGCGCAGCTCGTCGACGCCCCAGCCGTGGCGCGCGCTGATCGGCAGGACCGGCACGCCGGCGAGGCCGTCGGCCTCGAGCAGGCGGCGTACGTCCTCCACCATGCTCGCGCGACGGTTCTCCGGGACGGTGTCGATGTGGTTGAGCACGACGAGCATCACGTCGCGGTGCCCCGCGAGCGGGCGGAGGAAGCGCTCGTGGATGGCGGCGTCGGCGTACTTCTGCGGGTCGAGGACCCACACGAGCATGTCGGCGAGCTGCACCAGCCGGTCGACCTCGAGGTGGTGCGACACCTCGGTCGAGTCGTGGTCGGGGAGGTCGAGCAGCACGACGCCACGCATCTCGGCGTCCTCGTCGGCCGCGGACAGCATCGAGTCGCGGGTGACCTGGTGGCGGGCCGGGATGCCCAGCCACTCGAGCAGCTCCTCGGCGCCCTCCTTGCCCCACACGCACGCGGTGGCCCACGACGTGGTGGGACGGCGTACGCCGACCGCGGACAGCTCGAGCCCGCTGAGGGCGTTGAAGGTGGAGGACTTGCCGCTGCCGGTCGCGCCGGCGAGCGCGACGACCGTGTGGTCGGCGGAGAGCTTGAGGCGACCGGCCGCGCGAGCCGCGACCGCGGCCGCGTCGTCCACGACCGCGTCGTCGACCCGGCCGCGGGCGCCGGCGGCGGCACGTTCGAGGCCGTCGACCCGGGCGCCGACGTCAGAGCTCCGGGTGACCAGCTTCTTGGCCCCTTCGAGCAACGACGTCATGACTCCCTCACGATCCGGGTGGTGTGGCTGTCAACACTAGGGGGCGGAGTCGTCCGGGTCCGACACCGACTCCGGCACGGGCGGGGACACCTGCGGTGCCCGATTCGCCGCGAACCGGAGGTCGTCGACCTTGCGGGCGGTCTTGCGCAGCCGCTCGGGGGCCTCGGGCTCGATGCCCAGGCTGTCGAGCAGGTCGGTGTAGCGCCGCCGCTCGCTGTCGAGGAGCTCGCTGACGGACGACTCGAGCAGGCGCTTGGCCCGCTCGGCGAGCGACCGGACGGCCTGGTCGCCGAAGACGGCCTCCAGCAGCTTCTGGCCGAGGACGGCCGACCCGCCGGCGATGCCCGCCTCGGCGCCGGTGACACCGGCGGTGTGGGCGAAGACGACGACCATCAGGGCGACGGACAGGCCGTTGACGCCGAAGGCGAGGAACCGCGCGGTCGAGCGCTTGTCGGCGCCCTCGGTGCGGACCATCTCCAGCACGTCGGACTGCCAGTCGCGTACGACGCGCTCGGCCCGCCGGCGGAAGTCGCGGGACGCCCGGCCGAGGTCCTCCCCCGCGTCGCGCAGCAGGATCTGGCCGGCGGCGGTGCTGCGCCACGACGCCTCGGCGCGCTCGGCGGCCGCCTCGGCGTGCTCGAGGATCAGCGTCTCGAGGCCGGACTCGACGGCGACCGTGACCCGCTCGGCCTGCTGGGGCTTGCCCTTGACCGCGTTGACCACGCGGTCGCGCAGCCACCCGACCCGGGTCTCCAGCGACTTGAGCAGCTCGCCGGTGCCGACGAACTCCTGCCAGCGGGCGAGCACCTCGCCGCGCAGCAGCGTGCCGTCGGCCGATGCCTCGCCGATCGCGACGGCTGCGCGGTCGTAGGCCTCGTTGGCGTCCTCGCGGAGCCGGCGCACGGCGTCGGCCTGCTCGGTGGCCGCGTCGGCGACCTGGTGCGTACGACGCGCGAGCGTGCGCACCGCACCGTCGAGGGTCTGCTGGACGACCGCCGCGCGCGCCTCCTGGTCGTTGGCCAGGGCCTGGAGCCACTGGCGGATCTCGATCACGGCCGAGGACTTGAGCAGCCCCATCTCGGAGACCTCGCCCTCCTCGACGGTGAAGAGCGGGGAGTCCTTGAGGCCGCGGCTGGCGAGCATCCGCGCGAGGTGGGTCGTGATCGTCTCCACGGCGTCCGGCGGGGTGCGGTCGAGCACGATCGCCACGGCGGCCGAGCGGTCGGCGGCCTTGCGCAGGAAGTCCCACGGCACCTGGTCGGCGTACCGCGCCGCGGAGGTGACGAAGAGCCACAGGTCGGCCGCGGCGAGCAGCTGGGCCGCGAGCACCCGGTTGCGCTCCTCGACGGAGTCGATGTCCGGGGCGTCGAGGATCGCCAGGCCGGGCGTCATCGCGGCCGACGCGACGAGCTGCAGCGCGGCCGGGTCGTTGGTCTGGCGCGAGACGCGCTCGAGGTCGGGCAGCAGGCCCTCCTGGCCGAACCACTGCGCGTCGTCGGGGTGGTGCACCAGCACCGGCGAGCGCGTCGTCGGGCGGAGCACGCCGGGGGTGGTCACGCGGGTGCCGACCAGCGAGTTGACCAGGGTCGACTTGCCCGCGCCGGTGGAGCCGCCGACCACCGCGAGGAGGGGTGCGTCGAGGGTCATCAGGCGCGGGATGACGTAGTCCTCGAGCTGGTCGACCATCTCGGCGCGCGACGCGCGCTGCTCGTCGGCGCCGGGCAGCTCGAGCGGGAGCTTCGTCTCCTGGAGCGCGCTCCGCATCCGCACGAGGGCGGTCACCATCGCGGTCGTGGGCTCGGTCATGGGACGAGCCGAGGACGTGGACTCTGTCATCGGGTCGGGACCACCTGTCCGGGGAAGGAGATGTAGGGGCGGATGCGCCGCAGCTCCTCGACGTGCTCCTGCCCGCGGACGGAGAAGTCGTCGGGCGCGGTGCCGCGCAGGTAGCGGTGGTGCAGGTAGCCGAGCTCGATGGCCGCCGACTGGTACTCCCGCATCCCGCGCTCGGCCGGGGTGCCGCCGTGTGCGCGTGCCCAGCGCCGCGCGTGCCGACGGGCGCGCAGGTCGACGAGCCACGGGATGTCGGTCGCCGGCAGCAGGCCGCGGTCCGCCGCGTCCTGGAGCGCAGCCACCAGCAGCGGGCGCTCGGAGCGGCGACGGTAGATCGCGAAGGCGATGACGCCGACCAGGGCCGGGAGCATCAGCGTGCCGTAGACGAGGAAGAAGTGCCCGGTGCCCGACAGGGTCGAGGCGTTCCACAGGCCGTGCAGCAGCGCGGCGACCAGGAAGCCGACCACCGGTGCCAGCAGCCGTACGACGAAGCGCCGCGAGGCGATCGCGAGGCCCACGCCGATGCCGGTGAAGACCGTGAACAGCGGGTGCGCGAACGGGCTGATCAGGCAGCGCAGGATGAAGGTGCCGGTGAGGGCGGTCGTGCCGCCCGGGCCGATCCCGTCCGTGCCGTCGTAGGCGGCGGCGAGGTAGAGGATGTTCTCGGTGAAGGCGAAGCCGATGCCCACCATGCCGGCGTAGACGATGCCGTCGAGGATGCCGTCGAGCTCGTGCCGGCGCCACCACAGCAGCAGCAGCAGGAACGCGCCCTTGGTCGCCTCCTCCGTCAGCGGCGCCACCACGGCGAGGCTGTCGCGCTCGCTGGCGCCGCCCGCGAGCCCGATGCCCTGGAAGACGAGAGCGGCCGCGGTGGCGACGAACGCGCCCCACAGCAGGCCCGCGGCGAGCAGGTTGCGCGGCTCGGGCTCGTAGCGGTCGAGCCACATGAAGCAGCCCACGAGCGGTCCGACGGGGACGGCCGCGAGCAGCGCGGCGAGGGCGAGCGAGCCGGGCGCGCCGGAGAGTCCGATGACGAGGGCCATCGCGAGACCACCGAGCAGGACGAGGACGCCCACCACGATGGTGAACGCGACGCTGTCGCGACGACCCCGATGCATGACCCGACCCTAACGGAGCGGGCCCCTGCCGACCCTCTCGCCGCACCCCTTCGAGGGGCCGCCCGCACCGCTCACCTGCGGCCCGCGGCGACGTACAGTGACGGCGTGAGCGAGCCGACCGCGGAGAACCCCGCCGAGACCCCTGCCGACCAGCCGAAGACCGAGTCGCACGACCCGGCCGTGCCTGCCGCCTACGCCGCCTTCATGCGCGAGGGCTGGGGCGACCGCGCGCTCGACGTGCCGCGGCACCCCGTCGCCGACGCCGCAGCCGCGCGCCGCCAGAAGCTCGCCGACGCCTTCCCCGGCGAGCGGCTCGTGCTCCCGGCCGGCACCTACAAGGTGCGCGCCAACGACACCGACTACCGCTTCCGCCCCGACACGGCGCACACCTACTTCACCGGCAACCAGACCTCCGACGCCGTGCTCGTGATCGACGACGGCGAGTCCGTGCTCTACGCCCGCCCGCGCTCCGAGCGCGACACCGACGAGTTCTTCCGCGACCGGCAGTACGGCGAGCTGTGGGCCGGCCGTCGCCCGTCCGCGCAGGAGATCTCCGACTCCCTCGGCATCGAGGTGCGCCACGTCAAGGACCTGCCGTCCTTCGACGACGACCGCAAGAGCCGCGACGTGACGACCGACGAGGACCTCGGCCGGGTCGCCGACGAGCTGCGCCTGGTCAAGGACGACTGGGAGGTCGCCGAGCTGCAGGAGGCGTGCGACATCACGACCCTCGGCTTCGAGGACTCCGTCCGCGAGTGGGACCGGGTGCTCGAGTTCGGCGAGCGGTGGATCGAGGGCACGTTCTTCCGCCGGGCCCGGGCGATGGGCAACGACATCGGCTACGACTCCATCTGCGCCGGCGGCTCGCACGCGACGACGCTGCACTGGATCGACAACACCGGTGCGATCGAGCCCGGCAAGCTGGTGCTGCTCGACATGGGCGTCGAGGGCGGCAACCTCTACACCGCCGACGTCACCCGCACGCTGCCCGTCGACGGCACCTTCACGCCGCTCCAGCGCGAGCTCTACGACCTGGTCCACGCCGCGCAGCAGGCCGGCATCGACGCCGTACGTCCGGGCGTGCCGTTCCTCGCCGCCCACAACGCGGCGATGGCGGTGCTCGCCCACGGGCTCGAGGACATGAAGCTGCTGCCGGTCTCCGCGCAGGAGGCGCTCGACCCGGAGTCGAAGGTCTACGCCCGCTGGACCCTCCACGGCACGTCGCACATGCTCGGCATGGACGTCCACGACTGCGGTCGCACGTCGGTCGACATCTACCCCAAGGGCGACCTCGCCGAGGGCATGGTGCTGACCGTCGAGCCCGGTCTCTACTTCCAGGAGGACGACCTGCTCGTCCCCGAGGAGCTGCGCGGCATCGGCATCCGGATCGAGGACGACATCCTCGTCACCGCCGACGGCAACCGGAACCTCTCCGCCTCGCTCCCCCGCACGTCGGCCGACGTCGAGGAGTGGATGGGCCGGCTGCGCGCGTAGTGGACTGCCACCACTACGACGCGTTCCGCTGCCGCTCCTGCACGCTGCTGGAGGTGCCGCGGTCCCGGCAGCTCTCCGACAAGGAGGAGCACGCCCGGTCGCTCGTCGACTCCCCCGTGTGGCTGCCGACGGTCGCCGGCGTCGAGTCGGGCTTCCGCAACAAGGCCAAGATGGCGGTCGGCGGGACGGTCGAGGCTCCGACGCTGGGGATCCTCGACCGCGACCTCGCCGGTGTCGACCTGCGTGACTGCGGCCTGCACTCCCCCGGGCTCACGTCGGCGCTCGACCGGATCGCCGCCTGGATCAGCAGCACCGGCCTGGTGCCGTACGACGTCGCGGCGCGCAGCGGCGAGCTCAAGCACGTCCTGCTCACCGAGTCACCCGACGGCGAGCTGCTGCTCCGGCTGGTGGTGCGGTCGACCGCCCTCGAGGCGCGGGTCCGCTCCCGGCTGCCTGTGCTGCTCGACGCCGTGCCGGGGCTGCGGGTGGTGACGCTCAACGTCCAGCCCGAGCACAAGGCGGTGCTCGAGGGCGAGCGCGAGATCGTGCTGACCGGTTCGTCGGTCCTGCCGATGCGGCTGGCGACGGGGGTGACGCTGCAGCTCGGCCCGCGGTCGTTCTTCCAGACCAACACCTTCGTCGCCGAGGCGCTCTACGAGCAGGCGCGCTCGTGGGTCTCCTCCCTGCCCGGCGTCGCGTCGGTCTGGGACCTCTACTGCGGCGTCGGCGGCTTCGCGCTCCACCTCGCCGGCCCCGGGCGCGAGGTCCTCGGCGTCGAGGTGTCGGCCGACGCGATCGACGCGGCCACCGCGACGGCGGCCGAGCTGGGCGTGGCGGCGTCGTTCGTCGCCGGGGACGCGACGGCGTACGCCCTGGGCTCGGACGCCGCCCCCGACCTCGTGGTCGTCAACCCGCCGCGACGCGGCATCGGCGCCGACCTGGCGGGGTGGCTGGAGGAGTCAGGCGTGCGCCACGTCGTCTACTCCTCGTGCAACGCCGAGTCGCTCGCGCGCGACCTCGCCCTCATGCCGTCGCTGCGACCGGTCGAGGCGCGGGTGCTCGACATGTTCCCGCACACCACCCACTACGAGGTGATGGTGCTGCTGTCGCGCCAGTGACAGACCTCGGTCAGCCGCGGCGGACCTTCGGGCTGCGGCCGAGGCTTCCGAAGCTCACGCGGGAGCGGAACGGGTCGTCGACGTAGGCAGCGACGTTGGCCGAGCCGTCACCCAGGGGCGTGAGCTTGGTCCGGACGACAGCGGCAGCGACCTGGACCCACTTCGGCTTCCCGAGGCAGACGGTGGGCATCGAAGCGGTCAACCTGTCGCCGGTGACGTCGTACCGCGCTCGCACGGTCCGGCACGGCTTCGGGTCGGGCGTCGCGCTGATGGTGGCTCCGTCGGACGAGATGACCGCGCCACGCCCGCGCCGACGGGAACAGGGTCCACCGCGTCTCGCCGTCGACGTAGGCCGTCGACAGGTCCCATCGACCGTCCGGCGTGTAGATGCGGACCTCGGCGAAAGTCCCTCGGCCTCGACGAGGTCGCGAAGCTGCACAGTCAGGGTCAGACGCTTGCTCGCGTGGTCGATCGTGGTGCTGACGACGTCGACGGACGTCTCACTGGGGGCGTCGAGAAAGTTCGGTCCCACCGCGCTGGTGCCACTGAGCAGCTCGCCGAGCGCGATGGCCATGTTGATCGCGCGTGCGTCGCCGGCGCCGTCCGCGACGGTCACCTCCGCCGCCTGCGCCGCGGACGGGACGAGCAGGGCTGCGGGCAGGGCGAGGGCGATCAGGCGGAGCCCGAGTCGTGAGGTCATGCGCGCACCCTAGTCAGGCGCCACCTGACGTGTGACTCGAACCACGGAATCGTGGCGGGAGACGACCGGTTGAGCCCGGTGTGAGTGCCCCTGTGACCGTCGGAGACCTGCTGACGCAGCGTCGCGCCGTCGACCTCGTCCGCACCGGCAGCGCGCTCTGTCGCCCCCGCCGCACCGCCGACTGACCCCAGCCCACTCGTTGCATCGTCGGCGCCTCGCTTTGACGAGGTGTCGTTCCGAAAGGTTATCTTTTCAGTATGAATACTTCAGTTACCGAGCCGGAGCAGCACACCCGCCGCCTCCGACTCCCCTCGTTCGGCGTCCAGGTCCTGATCGGCCTGGCCCTCGGCGTGGTCCTCGGCCTGGTCGCGCGCAGCATGGGCGCCGACGGCGTCGACGCCTCGACCGGCGAGGTGGACCCCAACTGGCTGACCGAGACCCTGAGCACCGTGGGTGGCACGTTCGTGACGCTGCTGCGCGCGATCGTGCCCCCGCTCGTGTTCCTCGCCATCGTCGCGTCCATCGCCAACCTCCGCGAGGTCACCAACGCGGCGCGTCTCGCGTGGAAGACGCTCGCCTGGTTCGCGATCACCGCACTCATCGCGGTGTCGATCGGCATGGTGCTCGGGCTGGTGCTCCGCCCCGGTGACCACACCAGCGTGACGTCCGCCGCCGCCTCGGCGCCGTCGTCGACCGGCTCGTGGCTCGACTTCCTCACCGGCCTCGTGCCCGCCAACGTGCTCGGCCTCGAGGGGTACGACAACGGCGACGGCACCGTCGGGATGTCGTTCAACGTGCTGCAGATCCTCGTCGTCGCCATCGCCGTCGGCATCGCCACGCTCAAGGTCGGCGAGGCCGCGGACTCGTTCCTCACCTTCGTCCGCTCGGCGCTCGCCGTCGTGCAGAAGGTCCTGTGGTGGATCATCCTGCTCGCCCCGATCGCGACGGTCGGCCTGCTCGGCAACGCGGTCGCCAGCTACGGCTGGGACGCGCTCAGCTCGCTCGGCACGTTCACCATCGCGATCTACGCCGGCCTCGTGCTCGTCCTGCTGGGCGTCTACCCGGTGCTGCTGCGCCTCAACGGCCTGTCGGTGAAGCAGTTCTTCTCCGGCGCCTGGCCCGCGATCTCGCTGGCCTTCGTGTCCCGCTCCTCCATCGGCACGATGCCCGTCACCGAGTCGGTCACCGAGCGCAACCTCGGCGTCCCCCGGTCGTACGCCTCCTTCGCGGTGCCGCTCGGCGCCACCACCAAGATGGACGGCTGCGCCTCGATCTACCCGGCCATCTCGGCGATCTTCGTGGCGCAGTTCTTCGGCGTCGACCTGTCGATCACCGACTACGTCCTGATCGCCTTCGTCTCCGTCATCGGCTCGGCCGCGACCGCCGGCGTCACCGGCGCGACGGTCATGCTGACGCTGACGCTGTCGACGCTCGGCCTGCCCCTCGAGGGCGTCGGCCTGCTGCTCGCGATCGACCCGATCCTCGACATGGGCCGCACCGCGGTCAACGTCGCGGGCCAGGCGCTCGTCCCGACCATCGTGGCCAAGCGCGAGGGCATCCTCGACGTGGCGACGTACGACGCCCCGCGCGGGCGCTCGGCCTGGCGCGAGGACTCGGACCACGACGTGGCCACCTCCACCAAGGAGCCGGCGACGGCCTCGGCCTGAGCCAGCAGCTCCTCCCCCGACGATCCGGTCGCCTCGGCGGCCGGATCGTCGCGCGTCCGGGGCCGCTGGGATACTGGTCGCCGCCGGCCCCCGTAGCTCAGCTGGATAGAGCAAGAGCCTTCTAATCTCTAGGTCGCAGGTTCGAATCCTGCCGGGGGCGCCACCCGGACGCAGCACCGCGGCGACTCTGGACGCCTGCGCATGTTCTCGCGGCGATCAGCCATGGTCCGTCCAGCTCGCCCGGGGTGGACTGGGTCCCATGACCACCACCACTCAGTCCCGCACCGTCCTCGTCCTCGGCGGCACCGGCAAGACCGGCCGTCGGGTCGCCCAGCTCCTCACCGATCGCGGCCACCCCGTCAGGGTCGGGTCGCGCTCCGCGTCTCCCCCGTTCGACTGGGAGGACGCCCGTACGTGGCCGGCGGCGCTGGAGGGGATCGGGGCGGTCTACGTCTGCTACCAGCCGGATCTCGCCTTCCCGGGAGCGACGGACGTCATCGCCGCCTTCGTCGCCGAGGCGGTCCGCCACGACGTCGAGACGCTCGTGCTGCTCGCGGGCCGCGGGGAGCCGGCTGCGGAGGCCGCGGAGGAGGTCGTCCGGGAGTCGGGCGCCCGGTGGACCATCGTGCGGGCCAGCTTCTTCCACCAGAACTTCAGCGAGGACTTCTTCCTCCCCTCGGTCCTCGCCGGCGAGATCGTGCTGCCCGTCGGTGATGCGGCGGAGCCGTTCGTGGACGCCGATGACATCGCGGAGGTGGCGGCGGCCGCGCTCACCGACGACCGGCACGCGGGGCAGACCTACGAGCTCACCGGGCCGCGTCTGCTCACCTTCGCGCAGGTGGCCGCAGAGATCAGCACGGCCACGGGTCGGGAGGTGGCGTACGTCCCGGTGACCAAGGACGCCTACGTCGCCGAGCTCCGCGCCCAGGGCGTGCCCGAGGAGTTCGCCGAGCTCTTCGACCTGGTGACCGACGGTCGCAACGCCCACCTCGGCGACGGCGTGCAGCGGGCCCTGGGACGTCCGCCCCGGGACTTCGCGGACTACGCAGCCGCCACGGCAGCCGCCGGCGTCTGGGTAGCCTCGTGATCCGCAGGCTGGTCCGGACGCACGCAGGAGGGCAGACATGAGCCTGAGCGACATCCGCAGCCAGATCGACCGGATCGACCAGGAGCTGGTCCAGAGGCTCGCCGCCCGCGAGGCACTGGTGCGGCAGGCGGCTGCCCACAAGACCGACGAGCAGGCCGTGCGCGCTCCCGCCCGGGTCGACGAGGTCATCGGCAGGGTCAGGGCCCTGGCCGTCGAGGAGGGCGCCTCCCCGGACGTGGTGGAGCGGGTCTACCGCACCATGATCGACGCCTTCATCCGCCTCGAGCTGGACGAGCACCGCACGGGCGGCTGATCGGCACCAGGTCGCCACGTAGCGCCGTCGGTCGGTCCGCGCGACACGCGGGCGTCGCCTCCCGGCTCCACGCCCGGAGATCCCCCACGATGGACGCAGGCCCCGCCACGTATGAGGTTGCGGGGCCGAACACATTTCACGGTGCACCCGGTGCGGGGCCCGAAATAGGTGAAACCCCGGCAAGTATGAGTTGCCGGGGTTTCGGTGTCTTCCGGACCGAAGTCCTTCCAACACCCCAGTTCTATCCCGGAGGTGACGGGCGCCACAAGCCCTCCAGGGGGTGGAGTTCTCAGGCCTCCGGCGTGTCGTCCGGGACACGCCGTACGGCGGCCTCGTAGGCGTCGATCTCGGCCCCGATCCGGGCCTTCACGTCGTCCGGGGCGAACGACGCGGTGACCGCGGCGCGGGCCAGGTCGGCGGTGCCGGCCTCGTCGAGGTCGAGCAGGCCGGCGGCCACCTCGTAGTCGTGGTTGAGGGACGTGGCGAACATCGGCGGGTCGTCGGAGTTGATCGTCACCGTCACGCCCGCGTCGACGAAGGCGCGCAGCGGGTGGTCCTCGATCCGGTCGACGGCGCGGGTCGCGATGTTGGAGGTCGGGCAGACCTCGAGCGCGATGCCGGTCTCGGCGAGGTGTGCCAGCAGCTCGGGGTCCTGCGCGGCCGAGCAACCGTGACCGATCCGCTCGGCACCGAGCAGCCGCAGCGACTCCCAGATCGTCTCCGGCCCGGTGGTCTCGCCGGCGTGCGGGACCGAGTGCAGCCCGGCCGCCCGGGCGCGGTCGAAGTGCGTCCGGAACTGCGCCCGCGGCACGCCGATCTCCGGCCCGCCCAGGCCGAAGCCGACGAGGGCGTCGGTGCGGTGCGCGAGGGCGTACTCCAGGGTCGCGTCGGCGGCGGGGATCCCGGACTCGCCCGGGATGTCGTAGATCCAGCGCAGGACGAGGCCGAAGTCGCGCTCCGCGGCGACGCGGGCGTCCTCGATGGCCTCGGTGTAGGCCTCGATCGCGATGCCGCGCACGACGGAGGTGTACGGCGTGCAGGTGAGCTCGGCGTAGCGCAGGTTCTGGCCCTCGGCCATCTCGCGGGCCACCTCGTAGGTCAGCAGCCGGATGTCCTCCGGCGTGCGGATCAGGTCGACGACCGCGAGGTAGACCTCGATGAAGTGCGCGAAGTCGCGGAAGGTGAAGAACTCGCGCAGCCCGTCGAGGTCGCTGGGCACGCCGGCGTCGGGGTGGCGCGCCGCGAGCTCGGAGACGATCCGCGGCGACGCCGACCCCACGTGGTGGACGTGCAGCTCGGCCTTGGGCAGGCCGGTGATGAAGGACTGGAGGCTCACGCCCGGCAGTCTGTCAGGACCGCGTCAGCCGACCATCTGCTGGGCGATGTCCGCGATCGTGAGCCCCTCGCCCTCGATCTTCTTCCCGTCGACGAAGACCGACGGCGTCGAGTTGATGCCGGCCTTCGAGGCCGCCTCGCCCGGCCGCGTCGACCCAGCCCTCGAACGCCATGTCCTCGATGCCGGGGCGTACGTCGGCCTCGGTCGCACCGGCCTCGACGGCCAGGTCGACGAGCTCGTCGTCGCTCGGGAACGGGCCGTCCTCCGACGGCTGGTTGTCGAAGAGCAGGTCGTGGAACTTCTTGGCCACCTCCGGGCCGGAGGCGTCCAGGACCACGGCGAAGGCGTTGGCCGAGCGCGGCGAGTAGCTGTCGATGCCCTCGAGGAACGGCAGCGGGCGGTACTCCACGTTGACGTCCCCGGCCTCGACCGCGGTGTCGAGCTGGTCGCGCACCGTCTTCTCCAGCTGGCCGCAGAACGGGCAGAGGAAGTCCTCGTAGACGACGACCTGCTTGGGGGCGTCGTCCTCGCCGATGCGCATGCCGAACGACGCGGTCGCGCCGTCGGGCGGGGTGTCGGGCTTGTCCGAGCCCAGGTTGGAGATGAGGAAGTAGCCGCCCACGATGAGCACGAGCACGCCGACGACGATCCCGACGCGGGTCAGCTGCTCCTTGCGCTTGGCGGCCTTGCGACGCTCCTCCGCCTGCTCGCGGGCGCGCTCGGTGCGGGCCCGCCGGGCGTCCCGCTTGGCCGCGGTGGCCGCCTTCTCGTCAGCGGTCCTGTGCGACGTCTTCTTCTGCGCCATGGAGGCTTCCTTCGTCTTCGGGATCACGGTCAGGGTCGTAGTCGTGGTCGTGGTCGTGGTCGGCGGTGAACAGCACGGAGTCGAGCGCGAGCCGCGAGCGAGGTCGTACGGCCAGCCACAGGCTGAGGGCCAGCAGGGCGACGTCGCGAGCGATCTCACCGGGGTACTTCGCCGCTGCGTCGGGGATCGTGCCGCCACCGCCGAAGCAGCCGCAGTCGATCGACAGCCCGCGCGCCCACGCGCTGGAGATGCCGATGATGAAGGCGACGAACAGCAGCGCCGACACCAGCGACGTACCGCGCACGAGGACGCCGAGGACCAGGCAGAGCCCGATCACCACCTCGACGACGGGCAGCAGGTGGCCCACCGCGGGGACGACGGCCTCCGGCAGGAGGTCGTAGGCCCGGACGGCGCGCACGCTGTCGGCGGGGTGCGGGAGCTTGAGGGCGCCGGCCACGATCCACACGCCGCCGGTGAGCAGGCGCGCGACGAGTCCGAACCAGTCCTTCACATCCCTGAGGGTAGGAGGCGAGCCTGAGTCGCGCCTGAGAGGACCGGCGGGCGAGCGACGTCGGCGCTCCGCACTAGGGTGGCCGGGTGAGCGACAGACTGGTGTGGATCGACTGCGAGATGACCGGACTCGACCTGGGCGCCGACGCGCTGATCGAGGTCGCGGCGCTCGTCACGGACTTCGAGCTCAACGTCCTCGGTGACGGCATCGACGTGATCATCAAGCCGTCCCAGGAGTCCCTCGACCAGATGGTCGAGTTCGTGCGGAGCATGCACGAGAAGTCCGGGCTGCTCGAGGAGCTCGACGGCGGTACGACGCTCGCGGACGCCGAGGAGCAGGTGCTGGCCTACATCCACGAGCACTGCGCCGAGGGCAGTCGCCCGCCGCTGGCCGGCAACACGGTCGCCACCGACCGCGCGTTCCTCGCCCGCGACATGCAGACGCTGGAGTCCTTCCTCCACTACCGGATCGTCGACGTCTCCTCGATCAAGGAGCTGTCGCGCCGGTGGTACCCCCGCGCCTACTTCTCGGCCCCGACCAAGCGCGGCAACCACCGCGCGCTGGCCGACATCCAGGAGAGCATCGAGGAGCTGCGCTACTACCGCGAGGCCGTCTTCGTGCCCCATCCCGGCCCGGACAGCGCGCAGGCCAAGGAGATCGCGGCGCGTCACGGCGGGCAGCTGACGGGCCTCCGCGCGGATGCCGGACCGGATTCCAGCTCCGGCGCCTGATTGCCCTACACTTCACGTCGTCCTCGCCGACTGGTCAGCCAGTGACGGGCGAGCGGACATGGTGGGTATAGCTCAGCTGGTAGAGCGCCGCCTTGTGGTGGCGGATGTCGCGGGTTCAAGTCCCGTTACTCACCCCAGACATGCGAGGCCCTGACCGTCAGGTCAGGGCCTCGCTGCATCTCTGCTCCGATCTGCTCGGGGTCAGACGTCGACGACGACCACGCCGTAGTTGTCGGGCGCGCCGGCCGCGAGCACCGCGTCCTCGACCGCGCCGGCCACGTCGTCGGGAGTCCCGGGCGTCAGCAGCACCTCGGCGAGGTGCCGCGGCTCGAGGACGCTGTGCACCCCGTCGGTGGTCAGGACGAACCGGTCCCCGGCCAGCACCGGTCGCACCGACAGGTCCGGCGCGGACGGCGCGCCGGGCGCGAGGGCCCGGTTGAGCAGGTTGCGGTCCGCGTCGGCGCGCGCCTCGTCCTCGGTGAGCCTCCCCTCGTCGACCAGGGACTGCACGACCGTGTGGTCGCGGGTCAGCCGCTCGAGGCCGCCGTCGCGGACGACGTACGCCCGCGAGTCCCCGACGTGGGCCAGCAGGGCGCGGTCGCCGGAGAGCAGCAGGGCCGTGAGGGTCGTGCCGCCCGTCACGACGGCCTCGGCAGCACGGGAGACGGCGGCGTCGAGGTCGCCGAGCGGGTCGGGGCCGGGCGGCGCGTCGTCGAGCGCGGCGAGCGCGTCGAGGGCGGCACTGGACGCACCCGCCTCGTCGCCCATCCCGTCCGCCACGGCGAAGAGCCGCTGGCCCCTGACCTGCGCCGCGAGCCGGTGGGTGCGCGGGTAGACGTCGTCGAGGTCGAGCGAGCGTCCGCCCTGCCCGGCGCGGTGGGCGGAGCGGGCGGCGGAGGTGTGACTGGTGGTGGTGTTCGTGCTCATGTCGTGTCCTCTCATCTGCGACACGAGGGTGGCGACGACCTGGCGGGCCGAGGCGGTGTCGGCCTCGACCTGTCGCCAGTAGGACAGCAGCTCGGCCGCTGCGGCCTCGCGGTCGTCCAGCCCGACGATCGTGGCGATGCGTCGCAGCGGCACTCCGGCCGACCGCAGCCGGGCGACCAGCCTGGCCCGGTCGACCTGGTCCGGCGTGTAGCGCCGGTAGCCGGTGTGCGCGTCCACGTCCGCGGGGGCCAGCAGCCCCAGGTCGTCGTACAACCGCAGCGCCTTGGCCGTCAGGCCGGTCGCCCGCGCGAACTCGCCGATCGTCAGCATCGTCGTCCTCTCGTGACCGGGACGGGGTGTCGCCGGCGAGACGACCATCCGGCTTGCCCCACGGTCAAGGTCAAGCGCCGAGGTCGCCTCCGGTGGACGGCGCCGTGGACCGTCGCCGCGGGACGCGGATCGGCAGGGGCGGGCCGCCGATCGGGTTGGCCTCCGCGACCTCGTCCATCGCGTCCACGATGTTGCGCAGGTTGATGATCAGGGCGCCGTAGATCGGCCACTCGGGTGACCGCTCGGTGGCCCGGAGCTCGTCGGTGAAGTCCTCGAGCCGTCGCCGTACGACGAGCAGCGCGGCGGGGTCGGCCGCGCCGGCGGCTCGCCCCGCGTCGCCCAGCATCGAGATCCACGGCTCGGCGAAGGTCTCTCCCCACCCGTCGCGGTGGGCGGTCTCGCCACCCAGCGTGCGCGCCAGGCTGCGGGTCTCGGCGACCGCCTGCTCCATGCGGCGCAGCAGCTCGTGCCAGTGCGCCGGGTTCTTCATGGGCTTCGCCGAGCGCCGCGGGTTCATCCGCGCGCTCTCCTGCGCCTGCCGCACGAGCGCCCAGGCCTGGTCGAGGTCGGCGTCGAGGTCGCGGGTGCGGTCGATCCATGAGGTGACCTCGTCCTCGTCGCAGCCGTCGGCGAGGCCGTCGGCGATGTCGACCAGCAGCTCACCGATGCCGTCGTCGATCCGGTCGAGCGCCTTGGCGGCCGTACGACGACGCAGCGGGGGCCACACGATGACGTTGACGAGGAGGCCGACGGCCACACCGATGGCCGTGTCGAGCAGGCGGGAGACCAGCAGGACGTCGTCGTCGAAGCCGGTGGTGAGGACGACGATCCCCGTGGCCGCGATCGTCGTCGCCTCCGCCCCGAGCCACGGGACGGCCCCGAGGAGCAGGCCCACCACCAGGAGCAGCGCGATCGACCAGGTCGTGAGTCCGAGCGTCTCCCCCACCGCCGTCGCCAGCAGCACCGCCACGACCGTGGCGGCGACCTGCTGGGCGCCCTTGGAGAAGGTCCGGTAGACCGTGGCGTGCACGACGAGCAGCGCTGCCCACGGCGCGAGGAACGGCTGCGGCAGGTCCAGCACGCTCGCGGCGACCACCCAGGCGGCGACCGCGGCCAGCACCGTCTTGGCGAGCTGCAGGACGTCGTTCCACCAGATCGGGTCGCTGAGCCGCTCGTCGATGCGCTCCCTCATGCTCATCCGCCCGACCCTGCCAGACCGACCGGGCACCGGACGAGCGGCACTCACCCGTGCGGAACACCGGCAGTGGTGACGCACTACCGTGACCGGATGCACTCCCGGACCAGCTATGACGTCGTCGTCGTGGGCGGCGGCCACAACGCGTTGGTCAGCGCCGCCTACCTCGCGCGGGCCGGCCTCTCGGTCGTGGTGCTCGAGCGGCTCGACCACACCGGTGGCGCCGCCGTCTCCGTGGAGCCCTTCGCCGGGCACCCGGCCCGCCTGTCGCGCTACTCCTACCTCGTCAGCCTGATGCCCGAGCAGCTGATGGCCGACCTCGGCCTCGACGTGCGCCTCGCCTCCCGCACCACGGCGTCGTACACCCCCTGGCTGCGCGGCGACCGCTCCGGCGGCCTGCTCGTCGAGCGCCCGGAGGGCGAGGCGACGCGCGCCTCCTTCCGCGACCTCACGGGCGGTGACGAGGAGTACGCCGCCTGGCAGGCGTTCTACGGCGAGGTCGGCCGGCTCGCCGAGGTCGTGGCGCCCACCCTCATGCAGCCGCTCCCCCTCGAGCGCGAGCTCCGCGCGCTCGTCGACGCGAGCACCTGGGCCGACGTCGTCGAGCAGCCGCTGGGCCACGCGATCACCTCGCGGTTCGCCGACGACACCGTCCGCGGCGTCGTGGCGACCGACGCCCTGATCGGGACGTTCGCGTCGATGGACGACTCGTCACTGATCCAGAACCGGTGCTTCCTCTACCACCTGATCGGCAACGGCACCGGCGAGTGGCGGGTGCCGATCGGCGGGATGGGCGCCGTCACCGACGCCCTCGCCAGGGCCGCGGTGGAGGCCGGCGCCGAGATCGTCACCGGGGCGGGCGTCAGCGCCATCCACCCCGGCCCGGACGGCGCCGAGGTGGTGTGGCACGACGGCGGTGGCCAGCACTCCGTGACCGGCCGGCGGGTGCTCTCGGGCGTCGCACCGTGGGTGCTGCGGATCCTGCTCGGCGAGGGCGAGGAGGCCGAGACCAAGCCGGCCGGCTCGCAGCTCAAGATCAACTTCCTGCTCGACCGGCTCCCGGCGCTGCGCTCGGGCGCGGACCCGGAGGTCGCCTTCGCCGGCACGCTGCACCTCGCCGAGGACTACACCCAGCTCGAGCGGGCGTACGACGCCGCTGCCGGCGGGCAGGTGCCCGACCCGATGCCGGGCGAGGTCTACTGCCACAGCCTCACCGACCCCTCGATCCTGGGCGACCGTGCCGGCTCGGCGCACACCCTCACCTACTTCGGCCTGCACACCCCGGCCGGCCTCTTCGACACCGACCCGGGTGCTCGTGACCTCGCGGTGCGGCGGGCGCTCGCGTCGATCAACGCCGTGCTCGCCGAGCCGATCGAGGCCTGCGTGGCCACCGACGCCCACGGCAACCCGTGCATCGAGGCCAAGATCCCGCAGGACGTCGAGAAGGACCTCGCGATGCCGGGCGGGCACATCTTCCACGGCGACCTCGAGTGGCCGTGGGCACCGAACCGGTCGCGCCTCGACACCCCCGCCCAGCAGTGGGGCGTGCAGACCGAGCACGACGTGGTGCTGCTCTGCGGATCCGGGGCGCGCCGCGGCGGGGCGGTGTCCGGGCTGGGCGGCCACAACGCCGCGCAGGCCGTGCTCGCGGACCTGTGAGCCGGCCCGCGAGCCGAGCGGGATCCCGATTTCGCCTGCCCGTCGACGGCCTGTAGAGTCCTACTCGCTTCACCGCACGCGCCATTAGCTCAATTGGCAGAGCAGCTGACTCTTAATCAGCGGGTTCGGGGTTCGAGTCCCTGATGGCGTACCGATCAAGCCCCTGACCAGCGGAAACGCAGGTCAGGGGCTCTTTCGTTGTCGGCGAAGTGCCCGAAAAGTGCCCGAAAAGTCCGCGGCCTTCGGGCGCCTCACGACCGCATGCTCGCGGATTCAGACGTCGGCGCCAGCCGTCGGCCGGGCCAGGATCTCGGCCGCCGCAGCGACGGTCGTCTTGCGGCCCATGTAGACGTCGGTGGTCATCGACGGATTGCGGTGACCGAGCTGGTCGGCGATCTGGCGGGCGCTGATGCCGGCCTCGTCGAGCCGGGTGGCGACCGTCTTGCGAAAGGTGTGGGAGGTGACCCAGTCGAACCCGATGCGGTCGAAGAGCCGGCGTAGCTCGCCGGTCGTGTTGGACCGGTTGCGGACCCTGCCGAGCGGTGAGGGGAAGAGCACCTCGTCGGTGTTGATGGCCGGGTCGGCGATGCGACGCCTCAACGTCGCGACCACGTGAGGCGGAAGCGCGAGGACCCGCCAGCCTGCGTCGGTCTTGGTCCATTCCTGGATGCCGCCGTCGGTGGCGGTGGCGGTGATCTCGACGACGCCGGCTTCGAGGTCGAGGTAGCGCGGGCGGACGGCGCTGGCCTCGCCGATGCGGGTGCCGGTGGCGGAGAGGAACTCGATGAGGTCCACGAGGTCCATCTCGTGTGCCTTGTGGTCGGCAGACGCCTTGTCGAGCAGCTCGGCGTGCTCGGCGACGGTGAGCGCCCGGGGTGACTGGCGTCGCGGAGCCTCCAGGCGCCGCGACTGTCGGACGGGGTTGTCGCGCAGCGCACCGTGGTCGATGGCGAGCTGGACCATGCCGCTGAGCACCGAGCGGGTCATCTTTGCTGTGCCGTAGCCGTGCTTGCGAGCGATCGCGGCGAGGAATCGGTTGATGGCCGGGACGGTGATCTCGCGGACCTGTAGGTCGCCCATGCCGGGCCTGACGAGGTCGGTGGCGAGCTTGATGTAGCGCTCGCGGCTCGACGGGGCGAGGCTGGCTCGGGCGGCGACGTCCTCGAGGTACACCTCGATGAGGGCCGTGACGCGCATGTGACCGGTGACCGCAGATGCGGTGGGGTCCTGGCGCTCGGTGATGGCGAGCTTCAGCGCTGAGACCGCCTCGGTCTTGGTGGGACGAAACCGAGCGATCTGGGAGACGGTCCCGTCGTAGTCGCGGTACCGGCTGCGTGCACGCCAGCTCCCGTTCGGCATCCGAAGGGTGCTGATGTCGCCCCACGTGCCCACCGTCAGCGGCGGTCGTCCGCTCCGCATCGTCTCGCCTTCCCTCCTTGGTGGCCTCGAACCCGTGGCAGCTGTGTGGTGCAGATCCAACCTGTCGCGTCCGACCACCTCGTGATCGCAGGGCGGAAACTGTGGAGTACGCGAGCCATAGGCAGCCTGTGGATCGTTTGTGCGCACCAACGCGGGGGTCAGGCGATGTCAGGGTTGGTGTGATCCTTCTGCTCGTTGATCCACGTCCGGAGGTCGCCGATCGTGGTGAGGAGGTGGCGGCCGATCTTGAAGAAGCGCGGGCCGTCACCGCATTGGCGCCACCAGCGCAGGGTGTTGACGGGGACGCGGAGGATGGCCGCGACCTCGGCGAGGGTGAGGAAGTCCTCGTCCTTGCCGTCGGGAATGGAGACGGTGCTAATGGTGGTGGTCGACGAGCTCATCGCAGGTCCTCTCAATGTGGTGGTCGCGAGCGGCACCTGTTCGCGATGAGTTCAGTAGCAACACATGGCCAGTGGAATTCGGACATCGAGTCGGTGGTCTCCGGCGTCGTCCGGTGCTGCTCGGGTACTCGCCTACGGCCTGAGGTTGGCTGCACGGGCGAAGACGTCAGCCAGAACGATTGGCGCGATGTCCGTCCCGGCGGCGAAGGGGCCGGATGGTGCCGCCGATCTCGCGCCTCCAGGCGTC
>CAWCHD010000007.1:0-31828 GCA_963795275.1 uncultured Actinomycetota bacterium | reverse complement strand
GGAGCGGCGGCCAGGCCGGGCTCTTCCTCGCCCTCGTGCTGGTCAACGGCGGCCTCGCCAGCGTCTTCATGAAGATCGGGCTGCGCACCGAGGAGCGCAACCAGCAGCTCGAGCGGCTCAACGCCGACCTCGAGGCCGCGCTGGTGGAGAACCAGGAGCTGCACGACCGGCTCGTGGTCCAGGCCCGCCACCGCGGCGTCGAGGAGGAGCGGGCCCGCCTGGCCCGCGAGATCCACGACACGCTCGCCCAGAGCCTCGCCGGGATCGTCGACCCAGCCCGAGGCCTCCGTCGGCGGCGAGCGGCAGGAGCGGGCCCTCGCGCTCGCCCGGCAGGCGCTGGCCGAGGCCCGTCGCTCGATGCTCGACCTCTCCCCGGGTGCCCTCGACGGCACGGCGCTGCCCGACGCGCTGGCCGGTGCGGTGCGGCCTGGTCGTCCGAGCACGGCGTGCGGGCGGAGGTCGTGGTGGTCGGCGACCCGGCGCCGCTGCACCCCGAGGTCGAGGCGACCGTGCTGCGGATCGCGCAGGAGTCGCTGACCAACGTGGCCAAGCACGCGGTGCCGGTCGCGTCGGCGTGACGCTGTCCTACGACGGCGACGAGGTGGTGCTCGACGTGCGCGACGACGGCACCGGCTTCGACCTCGACGTACCGACTGGTCGCCGCCTCGTTCGGCCTGCGTGGGATGCGGCAACGCGTCGACCGGCTCGCGGGCGACCTGGTCGCTGGAGTCCCGTCCCGGTGTCGGCACGGCCGTCTCCGCCCGCCTGCCGGCGCTGGCGAGGGAGGCGGCATGAGCACGGTGCGGATCGTCGTCGTGGACGACCACCCCGTGGTGCGCGACGGCGTGCGCAGCATGCTCGCCAGCGTGACCGGCTTCGAGGTCGTCGGCGAGGCGGTCGACGGGCCCGAGGCCGTCGAGCGGGTGCTCGCCACCGACCCGGACGTGGTCGTGATGGACCTGCGGATGCCCGGCGGTGGCGGCGTCGACGCCGTGCGCGAGCTGCGCGCCCAGGGGTCCCGGGCCGCCGTGCTGGTGCTGACGACCTACGACACCGACTCCGACACGATCGCGGCCATCGAGGCCGGCGCGACGGGCTACCTGCTCAAGGACACCCCGGCCGAGACGCTCTTCGACGCGGTGCGTGCCACGGCCGCCGGCGAGACGGTGCTCTCACCGGCGGTGGCCTCGCGCCTGGCCTCCCACGTGCGCCGGCCGGCGGCGTCCGGCGTGCTCAGCGTGCGTGAGCGCGAGGTGCTCGCCCTCGTCGCCCGCGGGCGCTCCAACCGGGTCATCGCCGAGGAGCTCTTCGTCAGCGAGGCGACGGTCAAGACGCACCTCGTGCACGTCTACGAGAAGCTCGGCGCGAGCGACCGGGCCGCCGCCGTGGCGACGGCGTACGAGCGCGGGATCCTGGGCTGAGCCGGCAGGCTCAGCAGCCGCCCGCGACGGCGGGCAGCACGACGACCTGGTCGCCGTCGCTCAGCGTGGCCTCGAGCCCGCCGATGAAGCGGACGTCCTCGTCGTTGACGTAGACGTTGACGAAGCGGCGCAGGTCGACCGAGCCGTCCTTGTCCTCGACGAGGCGGCCCTTGATGCCCGGGTGGTTGCCCTCGAGGTCGTCGATGAGCTCGGACAGGCTGCCTCCCGTGCCCTCGACGGACTTCGCGCCGTCGGTGTAGGTGCGCAGGATGGTGGGGATCCGGACCTCGATGGCCATCAGGGGGTGCTCTTCTCTGTAGGCGTGATCGTGACCTCTTCCTCGGTCACGACTCCGTCGGTGATTCTGTAGGACCTGAACTCCACGGGGCCCGGGCTATTCCCGTGCTCGCGTGTGCTGACGAGCACGTAGTGGGCGTGGGGCTCGCTCGCCAGGCCGATGTCGGTGCGGCTGGGGTAGGCCTCGGTGGCGGTGTGGGAGTGGTAGACGACCACCGGCTCCTCGTCGCGGGCGTCCATGTCCTTGTAGAGCGCCAGCAGCTCGGTGGAGTCGAACTCGTAGAACGTCGGGCTGCCCGCGGCGTTCACCATCGGGACGAACCGCTCGGCCCGGTCGCTGCCCTCGGGACCCGCCACGACGCCGCACGCCTCGTCGGGGTGGTCGCGCTTGGCGTGCGCCACGATGGCGTCGTAGGTCTCCTGGGCGAGGGTCAGCACACGGGCAAGCGTAGGTCGCAAACCGATGTGACCCCGCCACGTCTCAACGCATAACCTTGACGTCGAGGAAGTTCACAGGGGGAAGTCCATGTCGTTGCCGCAGGTCCAGGCGCCACTCACCCGCCGCGGCATCCCCCTCGAGCGCGACCTGCGCGTCCTGGCGCTGGGCTCCTTCGCGAACCGGTTCGGCGCCGGCGCCGTGATGACGACCAGCGCCCTCTACTTCACCCGCCAGGTCGGCTTCTCCGCCGCCGAGGTGGCCCTGGCGCTGTCGGTCGCAGCGATCGTCGGCATCGTCGTGCAGGTCCCCGCCGGCCACCTCGGCGACACCCGCGGCCCGCGTCGCGTGCTGACGTTCTTCATGGTCGGCGCGGCGCTCACGAGCGCCCTGCCCGTGCTGGCGCGTACGCCGTGGCAGCTGGCGCTGCTGCTCGGCCTGCTCGCGCTCTTCGAGCGGTCGGCGGGCTCGGTGCAGCAGGGCGTCATCGCGCAGCTCGCCACGGGCGGCCGGGGCGTGCTCTTCAAGGCCTACCTGCGCGCGGTCACCAACACCGCGATCGGTCTCGGGTCGGTCTTCGGCGGTGCCGCGCTCGTCATCGACGAGTCGTGGGCCTACGTCTCGGTCTTCGTCCTCAACGCCGTCTTCACCGGCTTCGCGGCGTGGAACAGCACCCGCCTGCCCGAGCTCCCGGCGTACGTCCGGATCGAGGGCGAGCCCCGCATGGCGGTGCTGCGCGACTGGCCCTACGTCGTGGTCGTCGCGATCACCGGGCTCTTCTCGATCCACTTCTTCGTGATGGAGCTCGGCCTCGCGCTCTTCATCTCCCAGCGGACCGAGGCGCCGCCGGTGATGGTCGCGGTGCTGCTCATCCTCAACACCGCCTGCGTCGCGTTCTTCCAGGTGCGGCTGTCGCGTCGCGCGGACTCGGTGGAGGCCGGCGCCCGCGCACTCGTGCGCGGTGCGGTGTGGATCGCCGCCGGCTTCGCCATCGTGTCCCTCGCCGACCGCGGCGACACGACGTTCGCCATCGCGGTCCTCGTGGTCGGCTCGCTCGTCCACGTCGTCGGCGAGATGATCGGCTCCGGCGGCCAGTGGGGCCTGCAGATGGGCCTCGCACCCCACGAGCGCCAGGGCCAGTACCAGGGCTTCGCCGGCCTCGGCTTCAGCGTCATCGCTGTCATCGGGCCGCCGGTCGTGACGCTGCTGTGCGTCGAGATGGGTGAGACCGGGTGGCTCGTCCTCGCCGCGATGATGCTCGTCATCGCAGCGGTGTCGGTGCCGGCCTCGCGCTGGGCGCTGGCCTCGCGCGAGCGCTACGGCGTCGTCACGCACTCGGGCTGAGTCAGACCCGGATCGCGGCGGGGATCCCGTCGGAGAAGACCTCCGGGGCGGCGGGGAACGACTCGGTGAGCCCCAGCGAGTGGCGGACCCCCGACCAGGCAGCCGCGCAGGCGTCGAGCAGGTCGTCCTCGGCGAAGCCCGAGCCGCGGAACCACGGCGGGGCCACGATGCCGTGCGCCGCCAGGGCCTCGCGCCGCGCGCGCACGCCGGCGGAGTCCTTCTTGCTCGCCAGGATCGGCGCGCCGGCCATCCGGGCGAAGCTCAGCTCGGGGTGGACCTCCACGACCTCGACGCCCGGCCGGTCGCGCACCCAGGCGTCGACCTGCAGCACCTTCTCGCGCAGCGCGTAGGCCTGGGCGCTGACGCTGGTGCCTCCGGTGGCGGCGACGTTGGCGGCTCGCCCCTCGGCGTAGGTCGGCGCCTCGAGGGCCGTCCGGGTGGGCGTGGAGAAGATCGAGGACGACTTGCCGACGAGCTCGCGCCGCGCCTCGGCGTCCGCCGCGCGACCGCTCGCGTCGGGCAGGCCGATCGGGATGTCGACCGCGACCACCGCGACGTCGTACGACTCGCGCACCAGCGCGACGAGCGAGGTGATCGTCGCCGCGGTGAAGACCGACGTGCGCCGGTCGGTGTCGACCACCACGCCGACCCAGCCGCCCTTGCAGGCGTCGACGCCGAGCACGGGTGCGTCGGGCGCGAGCACCGGTGGGGGCTCGTCGCCCTCCTGCCCGTCGGGCGCGACGAACCGCGCCTCCCGCTCGTCGCTCGTGGCCGCGTCGATCCGCGACAGCATCCGCTCGCTCATCTCCGGCAGCGAGGACAGCGGCCACCAGCGGACGTCGCTCGACTCGTCGTCGGCGACGTGGGCCTCGCCCTCGAGCCAGGTGCACGCGAAGGTGAGGTCGAGGTAGGAGGCGCGGTCGCCGTTGTCGTAGACCACCTCGGGGTGCACGGAGGTCGACGCGAGCCGGTCGACGCGGATCCGCACCCCGGTCTCCTCCATCGCCTCGCGGGCCGCGGTGACGGCCGGCTCCTCCCCCGGGTCCGCGATCCCGGTGACCGGCGTCCAGGCGCCGTTGTCGGCGCGCCGGACGAGCAGCACCTCGTCGCCGCGGGTGATGACGGCGGTGACGCCCGGCATCCACATCAGGTCGTGGCCGATCTTGGCCCGCGTCGCCAGGACGAACTCGGGGACGGGGCTCACGAGGCGCTCACGAGGTCAGTGCCTCGACGACGGTCTCCTGGAGGTAGCCGACCCACTCGTAGATGTCGTGCGCCTGCGCCCGCGGGTCGTCGTCGGGCAGCGAGTGCCAGTAGTCCTCGTCGTCGGCCTCCACCCCGAGCCGGGTGGCCAGGGCGAGCCGGATGTCGGTGAAGGCGCGCATCCAGGTCTCGGCCTCGGACGGCGTGAGCTCGACGTCGATGACCAGGCCCTCCTCGCGCAGCTCGGGCGGGAGCCCGGCGTCCTCGAGGGTGTCGATGAGCAGCCCGGACGCCGCCGCCTTGCCGTCGCGCAGCCCGGACTCGGTGAAGCGCCGGAAGTCGGAGGCGGCCTCGTCGTCGTCGGGGTACGCCGTCGGGAACAGGCGCGCCAGCACCGGGTCCTCGGGCGGCGACGTGGCTCCGGAGAACTCGACCATCAGCGCCTCGAAGGGGTCCGCCGTCGGCGCAGCCGGCTCGGCGCGCTCGTTGCGCAGCAGCTCGACCATCTGCGAGGCCAGCGACCTCAGCAGGTCGGCCTCGAAGCCGCTGAAGGTGGCGATGACGCGGTCGGACTTGCGGTGGTACTCGAAGCCGCTCACCTCAGGCCCACCTCACGTGGCCTTCTCCATCGTCGCCCACAGCCCGTACTCGTGCATCGCCTGCACGTCGCGCTCCATCTCCTCGCGGGTGCCGGTCGACACGGCCGACCGCCCCTCGGTGTGGACCTCCAGCATCAGCTTCTCGGCCTTGGCCTTGTCGTAGCCGAAGTACTTCTGGAAGACGAAGGAGACGTAGGACATCAGGTTGACCGGGTCGTCCCACACCAGCGTCACCCACGGCTTGGCCAGGAAGGTGATCTCGTCAGGGGTGAGGGTCGGCTCGACCTCTACGGGACTGGCGGCTGACACCCGCCCATCGTGGCACAGTGACGTTCGTGAACGGCTCAACGGCTCTCCTCACCGACCACTACGAGCTGACGATGGTGCAGGCCGCCCGTCAGTCGGGCACGGCCGAGCGTCGCGCGGTCTTCGAGCTCTTCCCGCGGCGGCTTCCGGCGGGACGGAGGTACGGCGTGGTGGCGGGCGTCGGCCGCGCGCTCGACGCGATCGAGGCCTTCCGCTTCGAGCCGGCGGCGATCGCCGCCCTCGACGGTGTCGTCGACCCCGACATGCTCGACTGGCTGGCGTCCTACCGGTTCAGCGGGGACGTCTGGGGCTACGCCGAGGGCGAGGCCTACTTCGCGCACTCGCCGCTCCTCGTCGTCGAGGGCACCTTCGCCGAGGCGGTGATCCTGGAGACCGTGCTGCTGTCGATCTACAACCACGACTCCGCGATCGCCTCCGCCGCCTCGCGGATGGTCCTGGCCGCCGGCGGGCGGCCGTGCATCGAGATGGGCTCGCGCCGCACGCACGAGCAGGCCGCCGTGGCCGCCGCGCGGGCGGCGTACGTCGCCGGGTTCGACGCGACCAGCAACCTCGCTGCGCGGGCGGCGTACGGCGTCCCCTCCACCGGCACCGCCGCCCACTCCTTCACGCTGCTGCACGACGAGGAGGCCGACGCCTTCCGTGCGCAGGTGCAGACGCTCGGCGTGGGCACCACCCTGCTCGTGGACACCTACGACGTCACCGAGGCCGTGCGCCTCGCGGTCGAGGTCGCCGGCACCGGGCTGGGCGCCGTCCGGCTCGACTCCGGCGACCTGGCCCTGGTCGCGCGCGACGTCCGCGCGCAGCTCGACTCCCTCGGTGCGACGAGCACCCGGATCGTGGTGACGAGCGACCTCGACGAGCACGCCATCGCCTCGCTCGCGGCCGCGCCGGTCGACGCCTACGGGGTCGGCACCCAGCTGGTGACCGGGTCGGGGCACCCGACGTGCGGGTTCGTCTACAAGCTCGTCGCCCGCGAGGGGGTCGACGGCGAGCTGGTGTCCGTGGCGAAGAGGTCGACGGACAAGATCTCGGTCGGCGGCCGGAAGTACGCCCTGCGGCGGCTCTCCCCCGGTGGCACCGCGCAGGCCGAGGTGATCGGCATCGGCGAGCCGCCCGAGCGACGACGGCGACGACCGACCTCTCCTCGTCCCCCTCGTCCGCGACGGCGAGGTCGTCGGCCGGGCCACGCTCGACGAGGCGCGGGCCCGCCACCGCGCCTCCCTGGCCGAGCTCCCCCGCGCGATCACGCAGATGTCGGCCGGGGAGCCGGTGATCCCGACGGTCTTCGAGCAGTAGCCTCCAGTCATGGCACGGGCACTGATCGTGGTCGACGTCCAGAACGACTTCTGCGAGGGCGGGTCGCTTCCGGTCACCGGTGGTGCGCGCGTGGCCGCGGACATCGGCGAGCTGCTGCACCGCTGGCACTCGAAGGTCGCGGACGGACCGGTCTACGACGTCGTCGTGGCCACCAAGGACCACCACGTCGACCCGGGCCACCACTGGTCGCTCAAGCCCGACTTCGCGGAGTCGTGGCCGGTGCACTGCAAGGTCGGCTCGGAGGGCGCGGGCTTCCACCCCAACCTCGACCCGCAGCCCTTCGACGAGGTGTTCTACAAGGGCGAGCACGAGGCGGCCTACTCCGGCTTCGAGGGGCGTACGTCGTCGGGCGAGCCGCTCGCCGACTGGCTGAGGGCGAGGAGCGTCGTCGAGGTCGACGTCTGCGGCATCGCCACCGACCACTGCGTGCGGGCGACCGCGCTGGACAGCGCGAGCGAGGGCTTCGCGACCACGGTCCTGACCGCGCTGTGCGTCGGCGTCGCCGAGGAGACGACCGCAGCCGCCCTCACCGAGATGGCGGGCGCCGGCGTGGCCATCGGCTAGCGGCGCTCAGCACCACTTCTCGGTGATCGTCCGCAGCACCTTGACCGTGCGGGCCGTGCCCTGTCCGAGCGCGGCGAACTCCTTGGCCGAGAGGAGCCTCGAGGTGTGGATGTTGCCGTCGAGCAGGACGTAGGCCGCCCGCCCGTCGACGACCACGGTCTCGCCGTCGTGCTCCAGCGCGTGGACCGCCTTCGTCGCTGCAGCGGTCGGTGCGGTCGGGAAGAGGGTCACGTAGTGCTGGCCGCTCGGCTCGTGCTCGGCGTGCAGCTCCTCCGCGCGCGCGGTGAGCGCGGCCAGGTCGGCAGTCGTGAAGACGACCGTCGGCACCTCGAAGCCCGCCTCGGCGGCGTACGCCTTCTCCAACGCCGCCTGCACCTTCGCGACCGAGCGCGCGGAGTGGGTCAGCCGGACGTTGCCGGTGTTGATGTAGGTCTCCACGTCGGTCCCGCCGGCGGCCTCGGTGGCAGCCTTGATCGCGTCCTTGGGGAACTTCCGCGTCCGGCCGAGGTTGATGGCGCGGAGGAAGGCGACGTAGGTGGGCACGGGGCCAGTATCGGCCCGGAGTCAGGCCCGGGCAGTCAGCGCTTGCACTGGCTCGGCGGCGTCACCTTCGGGTCGAAGATGTGGTCCGGCGGCGCGATGGGCGAGCCGCTGGGCGACTCCTTCATCGTCATCGCCCAGTAGCCGACGCGCTTGTCGAGCGTCGCCCGCTGCTCCTTCGGGAGCTTGCTCCACATGCCCGCGACGTCGATGCCGACCTCGATGAGGTGGCCGTGCGGCTCGATCTGGGCCGTGGCCTCGGTGTCGTACGGCAGGCTCGGGACGTTCGTGAAGAGACCCTTCGGGAGACCCGCGAGGACGTCCTTGTAGCCGATCGACACGGTCACGTCCTCGCCGTCGGCGGAGACGGCGCGGCCCTGCGTCAGCGACCACGAGGGGTCGAGCTCACGCGGCAGCGCCCAGGTGTACGCGTCGTCCCCGGTGACCTCGGCCCAGCAGTCGTTGGCGCCCGGGCCCCACTGCTCGCTGTTGAAGTAGGTGGAGCCGTTGACCACGAGGTAGTCGATCTGCTGCGCGTTGCCGTCGAGCACGGTGTCCATCGAGATCTCGCTGTAGCCGAGCCCCGGGCTGTAGCGGGCGTCGAGGTCGAGGATGCGCTTGCCGCCCTTGTCGGGGCTCTTGGTCAGCATCTGACCGTGCCACTCGATGATCCCCATCTTGTCCGCCATGGACACGATGTCGGTCAGCTTGTCGCCCAGCAGCTGCGTGCCCTCGGCCTTGCCCTCGGCGGCGGCGCCCGAGCCTCCGCACCCGGAGAGCACCATGAGCGCGCCGGCAGCGAGTGCTGCGGCGTGTGCGATGTTGAGGTGACGGGCCACTGGAGGTCCCCTTGGGTGCGGGTGGAGCGAGCACGGTGCTCGATTTCGAAGGGTAGGACTTCCTCGAGGAACCTGTCAGACAAACCGAACATCTGCCTCAGGTGGCCATCCAGTGCCGCGCGGCCGCGACCACCTCGTCGGTGAGCTCGGCGACCAGCGAGGACCCCAGCCGCCAGTGCTGCCAGAAGAGGGCGACCTCCGGCCGGCGTCCGGGCACCAGCTCGACCAGGTCGCCGCGGTCGAGGTCGACCGCCACGTCCGACTCGGGCAGCAGTCCCCACCCCATCCCCACCCGGATCGCGCGGTCGAACTCCCGGACCGACGGGAGGTAGGTCACCGGCGGTGCCAGGTGGCGTCGGGTCACCCGGCGCACGAAGTCGTGCTGGAGGGAGTCGCTGCGGTCGAACGCGACGATCGGCGCCTCCGCGAGCGTGGCGGAGCCGACCCCGTCGGCGAAGTGGCGGGCGTGGAAGTCGCGCGTGGCGACGGCGGCGTACCGCAGCCGGCCGAGGCGGACCACCCGGCAGCCCGGCACGGGCTTCGGCTCCCCGGTGATCGCGGCGACCACCTCGCCACGCCTCAGCCGCTCGGCGGTGCGGGTGTGGTCCTCGCGGACGACCTCGAACACCACGCGGTGGCGCGTCTGCACCTGGGCGAGCGCGTCGACGAACCAGCCGTAGAGGGCATCGGCGTTCACGGCGATGGGCAGCGAGGTGTACGACGTCCCCGCGTCGTCCGCCTCCTCGACGAGCTCGGCGACGGCCTCGCGCTCCAGCAGCTCGGTCTGCGTGGCCAGGCGGACGAGGACGAGACCGGCCTCGGTGGGCTCGAGGGGCTTGACCCGGTGGAGCAGGACGCGGCCGATGCGGGTCTCGAGAGCCTTGATCCGCTGGCTCACCGCGGAGGGCGTGACGTGCAGGTCACGGGCCGCTGCCTCGAAGGTCCCGAGCCGCACCGCGACGGCCAGTGTGCGCAGGGCCACGGGGTCCAGCTGGGCCAGGTCGCTCATGTCGCGACGCCGATGCTCAGGGCGCCGCTTGCCCGGCGCACGGGCATCAGGCTCGCTTGCACTGGGTCGGTGCGGTGACCTTGTTGTCGAACACGTGCCGCGGCACCTCGATGGAGGTCGCGTCGCTCGCCTCGCGGATCGTCATCGCCCACCACCCGGCGCGCCGGGTGTTGAAGCCCGCGAGCGCTGTCGGCGGCACCTTGCCCCACATGCCCGCCACGTCGACGGCGACCTCGACGAGCGGCCCGTGTCCCTTCACGATCGCCCTGGCCTTGACCTCGTCCACCTCGGCGGGCACCCCGGTGAAGAGCCCGCGCGGCAGTCCGCCGATGAGCTTGGCGCCCGGCAGGTCGACGGCGACGCCGCTCCCGATGGGGCGGACGGCACGTGCCTTGCTCACCGACCACCGCGGGTCGAGGTCACGGGGGATCGCCCAGCCGCGCGCGGAGTCCTCGGTGATGTCCACGTAGCAGTCTGCGGCGTTGACACCCCAGTCGTCGCTGTTGAAGTAGGTGCGGTCGTCGACCACGACGTAGTCGACCTGCTGGACCTCCCCGTCGAGCACGGAGTCCATGGCCAGGGTGCTGGCACCCGTCGCGGGATCGAAGCGGCCGTTGAGCGTGAGGATCTCCTTGCCGCCGCTGTCCGGGTTGGCCGTGAGGAGCTGGCCCTGCCACTCGACGACCTTCATCGCGTCGACCTGGTCGGCCATGGCGCTGAGCTGCTCCTTCTCGGTCTGGCTCGCAGCGTCGTCGGCGCTCGTCCCACCGCCCCCCGACGACCCGCACGCGGTCAGCGCGGCGACGAGGATCGTGGTGAGCACTCCGGCTCTCCTGACATCACGGTGCATCGCGCGGCCTCCCTGGCAGATGCGCTCACGGGCACGGAGCACGGCCCGACACTAGGTGAGCCGGACCACACGCGTGGCAGATCCGCCGATCTGGTCGACCCTGCCCTCCGCAGTGAGGACGATCATACGTAGATCTCCTAATGATTCCCAAAAATCATTCGCTGGATTGCAGCCTCGTCGCCTCCTACCGTTGACCACATGTTCCAGGTTGCTCTCACCGGTCTGCTCACCGGACTCGCTCTCATCATCGCCGTCGGCGCACAGAACGCCTTCCTGCTCCGCCAGGGGATCCGCGGCGAGCAGGTGCTGCCCATCGTCCTCACCTGCCTGCTCTCCGACGTCGTCGCGATCACCGCCGGGGTCTTCGGTCTCGGCGTCGTGCTCGAGCGCTGGCCCTCGGTCCTGCCGGTCGCGCAGGTCCTCGGCGGGCTCTACCTGATCGCCTTCGGCCTGCACGCGGCGATGCGCGCGTGGCGCCCCGGCACGCTGCAGGCCGGCGACGGCGCAGCGATGACGACCGGCCGCGCGATCATGCTGACCCTGGCGCTGACCTGGCTCAACCCGCACTTCTACCTCGACGCCGTGCTCATGCTCGGCACCGTCGCCAACAGCTTCGGCAGCGACCGCTGGTGGTTCCTCTCGGGCACCCTGGTCGCCAGCCTCCTGTGGTTCTTCGGCCTCGGCTACGGCGCGCGCCTGCTGCGCGGCCTCTTCGCCCGACCGGCCGCCTGGCGGGTCCTCGACTCCGCGATCGCCGTGATCATGGGCGCGCTCGGCATCGGTCTGCTCGCGCACTGACCCCGGGTGGAAATACATAGGTTTCCTATGTATTGTGGTGGACATGACCACCCCCCTGCCCGAGCTCGCCAGTGACCTGGTGGTGCTCGCCGCCCGCCTGACCCGTGCGGTCCGGCGCGAGCTCGAGCACCCCACCGGCGTACGCACCCTGTCGCTGCTCGACGAGCTCGGGCCGACCGGGGTCACCGCGCTGGCGGCCGCCGACCGCTGCAGCCAGCCGACGATGACCGCCACGGTGAAGTCGCTGCTCGAGCAGGGGCTGGTCGAGCGGCAGCCGCACCCGAGCGACGGTCGGGCGCACGTCGTCGTGCTCTCACCCGCCGGCCGCGCGGAGCTGGCCCGGATCCGCCGGGCCAACGCCGCGCTGGTCCTGGACCGGCTCGCCGACACCCACCACACCGCCGAGGAGGTCACGACCGCCGTCGCAGTGCTCCGCGACGTCCTCGACCTGCACCCCGGCCAGACCCCGCAGGAGGACAGCACCCCGTGACCACCACCCGCACGCCCGCAGAGGCCCGCACCGGCACCTCCCCCGGCGCCCCGTCCTCGATCCTGCAGCAGCCCCGCGCCGTCTGGGCCGTCGCCTTCGCCTGCGTCATCGCCTTCATGGGCATCGGGCTCGTCGACCCGATCCTCAAGGAGATCGCCGCCCAGCTCGACGCGACGCCGAGCCAGGTCTCGCTGCTGTTCACCAGCTACATGGCGGTGATGGGGGTCTCGATGCTCGTGACCGGCGTCATCTCCAGCCGCATCGGGCCCAAGCGGACGCTGCTCGCCGGCCTGGCGCTCATCATCGTCTCCGCCGGGCTCGCCGGCATGTCCGACAGCGTGGGCGCCGTGATCGGCTTCCGCGCCGGGTGGGGGCTGGGCAACGCGCTCTTCGTCGCGACCGCGCTGGCCACGATCGTCAGCGCGTCGGCCGGCCCCGTGGGGCAGGCGATCATCCTCTTCGAGGCCGCCCTCGGCCTCGGCATCGCCTCCGGCCCCCTCATCGGCGGCGTGCTCGGCCAGATCTCGTGGCGCGGCCCCTTCTTCGGCGTCTCCGTCCTCATGACCGTCGCGCTCGTGGCCACGGCGTTCTTCCTGCCCGCCACGCCGCCCGCGGGCCGGCCCACGTCGCTGCTGGACCCGTTCCGCGCCCTGCGGCACCGCGCGCTCCTGCTGCTCGCGCTGGTCGCGATCTTCTACAACCTCGGCTTCTTCACCCTCATGGCCGCCGGCCCGTTCGCGCTGCCGACCTACTCGATCATGGGCATCGGCTGGACGTTCTTCGGCTGGGGGCTCCTGCTCGCCTTCACCTCCGTGTGGCTCGCACCCGTCCTGCAGCGCCGCTTCGGCACCCTGCCCACGCTCACCGCCGTCCTGGCCCTGTTCGCCCTCGACCTCGCCGCGATGGCGCTCGGCGCCGAGCACGAGCCGGTCGTGACCGCGGGCATCGTGCTCGCGGGCGCCTTCCTCGGCGTCACCAACACCCTCGTCACCGAGGCCGTGATGGGCGCCGCCCCGGTCGAGCGGCCCGTCGCGTCCGCGGCGTACTCCTTCGTCCGCTTCACCGGCGGCGCGCTCGGTCCGTTCGTCGCGCTCAGGCTCGCCGAGCGCGTCGACCTGCACGCACCGTTCTGGTTCGGCGCCGCCGCGGTGGCCGTCGGCGCCGGGATCGTCGCGCTCGGCTCGCGCACCATCGGTGCCGCGCTCGCCGACAGCCCCGACCCCCACGGCGTGACGGAGGCCGAGAGCGAGCTCGTGGGCGACCTGGCCTAGGCGTCCGCGGGCTCGGCGAACCCGCTGCCCCGCTCAGCCCAGCGCCTCACCGAGCCGGGCGATCGCGATCGGCCCGACGCCGTGCATGGCGGCGAGCTGCTCCGCGGAGTACGCCGCCACCTGCTCCAGCGTGGTGACCCCGGCCTCCCGCAGCGCGCGGGTGGCCGGGGCGCCGATCGTGCGGGGCAACGGGGTCCCCTCCTCGCGCGGTGCGCGCACCCGCGGCTGCGGGAGCCCCGCGTCGACGACGGCCTCACCCCTCGGGGAGAGCAGGTAGCCGATCGCGAGCGACTCGGTGAGGCCGAGCTCCTTGAGCTTGCGCACGTCCTTCTTGAAGTCCGGCGTCTCCCGTCCGACCTGCGCGGCCAGCTCGGGCGCGCGGACGGTCGGGTTGAGGTCGATCAGGTCCAGCGTCTCCCGCGTCCACGGGCCGTGGGCCGACGACGCGTCGAGCCGGTCGAGGCGCGCGGTGATCGCGGCGATCTCCTCGGCGTCCGGCACCGCGGCCCGCAGCGCCTCGCGCGGGTCGGGTCCGGCGTACGACAGCCCGATCCGCCAGGCCGGGTCGGAGGACCTCGCCGACAGCGCCTTCTTCAGCGCCGCGAGGGACGGCGCACCGGCACGCCGGGCGTCCTCCGCCCGCAGGGCGGCCACGCTGACCTGCTCGACGGAAGTGACCTCGAGCAGGCCGACGGCCGTACGCATCCGGGTGCCGACCACGACCCGGGGCTTCGCCCAGCGCCGGAACGCCAGGTCGATCGTGCCGGCCTTGATCGCGGCCAGCTCGGCCGGACGGATCATCATGCGGGCCAGCCTACAAATCGCCTCAGAGGTTGCCGCGGGCGTCCTGCTCGCGCTCGATCGCCTCGAAGAGCGCCTTGAAGTTGCCCTTGCCGAAGCCGAGGGACCCGTGCCGCTCGATGAGCTCGAAGAAGACCGTCGGGCGGTCGCCGAGCGGCTTGGTGAAGATCTGGAGGAGGTAGCCGTCCTCGTCGCGGTCGACCAGGATGCCGCGCCGCTGCAGCTCCTCGATCGGCACCCGGACCTGGCCGATGCGCGCCCGCAGCTCGGGGTCCTCGTAGTAGGAGTCGGGGGTGTTGAGGAACTCCACGCCGTTGGCGCGCAGCGCGTCGACGCTGGCGATGATGTCGCCGGTCGCGACGGCGAGGTGCTGGGCGCCGGGGCCGTCGTAGAACTCGAGGTACTCGTCGATCTGCGACTTCTTCTTCGCGATCGCCGGCTCGTTGAGGGGGAACTTCACGCGGTGGTTGCCGTTGGCGACGACCTTCGACATCAGCGCGGAGTAGTCGGTGGCGATGTCGTCACCGATGAACTCCGCCATGTTCACGAAGCCCATCACCTTGTTGTAGTAGGTGACCCACTCCTCCATCTTGCCGAGCTCGACGTTGCCGACGATGTGGTCGAGGGCCTGGAAGAGCCGCTTGGGCTGGCCGTCGCGCTTCTCCCAGCGCGGGGCGACCGGGACGTAGCCGGGGAGGTAGGGGCCGGCGTAGGCCACACCGTCGACGGTGCGCTGCACGAGGGTGTGGCGGGTCTCGCCGTAGGTCGCGATCGCGGCCACGCGGACCGAGCCGTGCTCGTCGCTGACGGTCTCCGGGTCGCGCAGGACGGTCGCGCCGGCCTTGCGGGCCTGGGCGATGCACTGGTCGACGTCGGGGACCTCGAGGGCGATGTCGACCACGCCGTCGCCGTGCTTGGCGTGGTGCGCGATGAGCGGGCTGTCGGGCGAGACGGCGCCGCTGACGACGAACTTGATCGAGCCGGACTTGAGCACGAACGACTTGTGGTCGCGGGTGCCGTTCTCCGGGCCGGCGTAGGCGATGAGCTCCATGCCCCACGCGGACTGGTAGTAGTGCGCGGCCTGCGTGGCATTGCCGACCACGAAGCAGATGGCGTCCCACCCGGTCACCGGGAAGGGGTCGGCGTCGGCGTCGTACTCCACGAGGCCGACGAGCTGGCGCAGCTGCTCCAGCGAGAGGTCGGCCTTCATCTCGTCCACGGTCAGGGCGCCACCGGTCGAGGCGATGTCAGTCGTCATGGCGCCACCCTGCCCAAGAGGAGGCAAGGTGTGCAACAGTACGACGAAACGTTGGGCAGATTGCACAGTCCGAGGGGGGCAGATGGACGGAATCGACAGCACGCTGATCGAGATCTTCGCCAACGAGCCTCGTCTCGGCGTGCTCGAGGCGAGCCGCCGCCTCGGCATCGCCCGCGGCACCGTGCAGGCACGGCTCGACAAGCTCACCGCGGCCGGCGTGATCACCGGCTGGGGACCCGACCTCTCCCCCGAGGCGATCGGCTTCCCGGTGATGGCGTTCCTGACCCTCGAGATCCGGCAGGGCTCGGGCGGGTCGGTCGGCCACGAGGCGGTCGCGGCCCACCTCGCGGAGATCCCGGAGGTGCTCGAGGCCTACACGATCACCGGCGTCGGCGACATGTGGGCGCGGGTGGTGGCCCGCTCCAACGCCGACCTCCAGCGGGTGATCGACCAGGTGCTCACCGAGCCGAGCATCGACCGGTCGACGACGGTGATCGCGCTCGCCACCCAGATCCCGCACCGCGTGGTGCCGCTGGCACGGGCGGCGGTCAGCTCCCCGCCTGCATGACCAGGCAGCTCGAGGTCGCGTGCGCGACCAGCCGCCCGGCGCCGTCGGTGAGCTGCGCCTGCGCGAGCGCCGTACGCCGTCCGCGCTGGATGATCGTGCCCTCGCAGGTCAGCAGGCCGGAGTCGACGGTCACGGCGCGCAGGAACTTCACGGTCAGGTCGAGCGAGGTGTAGGTCTCCCCCACGGCCAGCGTGCTGTGGACCGCGCACCCGGCAGCGGTGTCGAGGAGCGTCGAGAGCACCCCGCCGTGCACGCGTGCCGAGGGGGTTGTAGTGGAAGCCCGCGGCCGGCATCTCGACGACCACTCGGCCGCGCTCGGCGCGCAGGTCGGTCATCCCGAGCGTGTCCATGACGGGCGGGGGCGGCATCTCGCCGTCCACCATGGCCCGGAGCTGGCCCAGCCCGTCGAGCTCGAGCAGCCGGGACAGGTCCCCCTGGCCGGGAGTGGCCCAGGTGAACGTGCGGCTCTCGGTCGTGAACGGCTGGGTCTGCGTCATGGACCCAGACTCGCAGGACCTTGCTGAGTCTGTCAACGAGACCTAGGCTGCCGGGATGACGGTCGCCGCCACTCCTCCCCCGTCCGCGCTCGCGTGGTCGACCGACAACTGCACGGTGGGGCGGGCCATGGAGGTCCTCGGCGAGCGGTGGACCTTCGTCGTGCTGCGCGAGGTCTTCAACGGCGTACGCCGGTTCGAGGACATGCGCCGTCACTCCGGCATGCCGCGGCAGGTCCTCACCGACCGCCTCGCCCTCCTCGTCGACGCCGGCATCCTGCGCCGCGAGCCCTATCGCGAGCCCGGCCAGCGCGAGCGCCACGAGTACCGGCCCACGGACAAGGGCTTCGACCTCTACCCCGTGCTGGTGGCGGTGCGCCACTGGGGCGACCGCTACCTCGCCGACCCGGAGGGCTCGCCCGTGGAGTTCGAGCACGTCGGGTGCGGCGCGGAGGTGGACGTCGTGCTGCGGTGCCGCGACGGGCACGAGGTGACCGGTCGGCGCGACGTCGCCACCCGGCCGGGTCCCGGCATCAAGCCGTTCGGCTGAGTCAGCGCAGCCGCTGGGCGACCTCGCGCGCCGCCGCGATCACCTGCGGCGCCACCGCGTCCTCGTCGATCGCGCCGTCGAGGGTGACGACCCCGACGCTCGCGCGCAGCCCCTCGACCCCGCGCACCGGCGCGGCCAGGCCGCGGGCGCCGGACTGCAGCTCACCGCTCGTGACGGCGTACGCCGGCTCCTCGACGTCGAGCAGCGCGATGGCCTTGCCCGCCGCCCCCTGCGCCAGCGAGTGGCGCGCGCCGATCCGGTAGGACACGTGGAAGTCGGTCCACGTCGGCTCGACCACCGCCAGCGCCAGGGCCTCGTCACCGTCGGCCACCGTGAGGTGCGCGGTCGAGCCGAGCGCGTCCGCGAGCGAGCGGAGCACCGGCATCGCGAGGTCGCGCAGCAGCGGCTGGACCGCGCTCGCGAGGTGCAGCACGCCGAGGCCGACGAAGAGGCGCGAGCGTGAGTCGCGCCGCACGAGCCCGTGCTGCTCGAGGGTGCTGATCAGGCGGTAGACGACCGTCCGGTTGACCTGCAGCCTGCTCGACAGCTCGGTGACGGTGAGTCCCTCCGGGCTCTCGGCCAGCACCCGGAGGACCCGCAGGCCACGGTCGAGCGTCTGGGAGGTCTCCGAAGGCACGGGGCGAGCCTAGCGACGAGCCGCCGTCAGGACGTCTGCTTGACCGCCCACTCGCGGATCCGGTTGATCCGCTCGCCGAGCTGCTCGGCGTTGGCGACCGCGGCGGGCGGGCCGCCGCACTCCTTGCGCAGCGCGGAGTGGGTGATCCCGTGGGCCTGGCCGGTGCGGTGGTGCCAGGCCGCGACGAGCCCGTTGAGCTCGCGGCGCAGCACGCCGAGCTGCTGGTGGGTGCTGAGCTGCTCGACCGAGTCGACGACGCGGTCGCCGGTGCCCTCGCTCGTCCGCTTGCGCGCCCGCTCGCTCTGCCGCGAGTGCAGCAGCTCGCGCACCTGGTCGGGCTCGAGGAGACCGGGGATGCCGAGGAAGTCCATCTCCTCCTCCGACCCCGCGAGCACCTCGCCGGAGTGGCCGAACTGCGCACCCTCGTAGAGGACGTGGTCGAAGGACGCGGTCGAGCCCAGCGCCTCCCACGACATCTCCAGCTCGTCGGAGGCTCCCCCGTCGGCGTTGGCCGCGGCGAGCAGGCCCTCCTCGGCGGCGAAGATGTCGTCCTCGTCGGTGACGCGGCGGCCCAGCACGTGGTCGCGCTGCGCCTCCATGTCGGAGGCGAACTCCAGCAGGTGCGGGACCGACGGGAGGAAGATCGACGCGGTCTCGCCGCGCGAGCGGGCGCGCACGAAGCGGCCGACGGCCTGCGCGAAGAACAGCGGCGTGGACGTGGTGGTCGCCCACACGCCCACCGCGAGGCGCGGCACGTCGACGCCCTCGGAGACCATCCGGACCGCGACGAGCCAGCGCTTGTCGGAGTCGGTGAAGGTCGCGATCTTCTTCGACGCGCCCTTCTCGTCGGACAGCACCACCGTCGGCGCCTCGCCGCTGATCTTCTTCAGCAGCGCGGCGTAGGCCCGCGCGGAGTCCTGGTCGCTGGCGATCACCATGCCGCCGGCGTCGGGCACGTGCCGGCGTACCTCCGAGAGCCGCTTGTCCGCGGCCAGGAGCACCGCCGGCATCCACGACCCCTGCGGGTCGAGGGCGGTCCGCAGGGCGTGGGCGTGCATGTCCTTGGTGAGCGGCTCGCCCAGGCGGGCAGCGATCTCGTCGCCGGCGCGGGTGCGCCACGTCATCTCGCCGGAGTAGGCCATGAAGAGCACGGGCCGGACGACGTGGTCGGCGAGCGCGTGCGCGTAGCCGTAGGTGAAGTCGGCGGTCGAGGTCGGGATGCCGTCGTCGCCGGGTGCGTAGGTGATGAACGGGATCGGGTTGATGTCGGAGCGGAACGGCGTCCCGGTCAGCGACAGCCGCCGGGTGGCCGGGTCGAAGGCCTCCCGCACGCCCTCGCCCCACGACAGCGCGTCGCCGGCGTGGTGGATCTCGTCGAGGATCACCAGGGTCTTGAAGCGCTCGGTGCGGATCCGCATCGCGAGCGGGTTGACCGCGACGCCGGCGTAGGTCACCGCGATCCCGACGTAGTCGTCGGAGGTCCGGCCCTTGCCCGCGCTGTAGGTCGGGTCGATCGGGATGCCGGCCCGCGCCGCGGCCTCGGCCCACTGGGTCTTGAGGTGCTCGGTCGGCGCGACGACGGTGATCCGGTCGACCACCCGCCGGCTCAGCAGGTCGGCCGCGACCGTCAGCGCGAACGTCGTCTTGCCGGCGCCGGGCGTCGCGACCGTCAGGAAGTCACGCGGCTGGCGGGCCCGGTAGTCGTCGACCGCAGCCTGCTGCCAGGCGCGGAGCGAGGGCGCGGTGCCCCAGGCGGCCCGGTCGGGCCACGCGGGGGGCAGGGGCGCGTCGGGGCGCCCCGTCACGCCTCGGGACCCGAGCCGTCCGAGCCGTCTCCGCCGCTGCCGCCGGGCTTCATCTCGTCCCAGATCTCCTTGCAGTCCGGGCACACCGGGAACTTCTCCGGAGCCCGCGACGGCACCCAGACCTTGCCGCACAGGGCGATCACGGGAGTGCCCATGACCATGGCCTCGGTGAGCTTGTCCTTGGGCACGTAGTGGGAGAACCGCTCGTGGTCACCCTCGTCGGTCGGGACGGTCTGACGCTCTTCGATCGTCTGGCTGCCCGGGGAGAATCCGATGGTGCTCATGATGGGACAAGCCTAACGCGCCACTCAGTTCAGGTCAGGATCGACGGGCCGGTTGACGTGCCAGGCGAGCATCCCGGGCTGCCGCCGCATCACGTCACGTCGCAGGCCGCTCGGGTCGCCGCGGAAGGCGTCGCCGGACTCGGCGCTGACGACGTACCAGCTGCCCTCGTCGACCTCGCCGGCGAGCTGGTCGGCGCCCCACCCGGCGTAGCCGGCGAAGACCCGCATCGCGCTGAGGGAGCCGTCCACGAGCTCGGTCGGGGTGTCGAGGTCGACCATGCCCAGCAGGCCTGCGACCGGGCGCCAGCCGACCGGCGCGGCGTCGGCGTCGCGCAGCCGGGCCACCGCCAGGGCGCCGTCGGTGCCGACCGGCCCGCCGCGGAAGAGGACCTCCGGCTCGGCGACGACGTCACGCCACGGCTCGAGCACGTCGGCGACCAGGACCTGCGAGGGACGGTTGAGCACGACGCCCAGCGCGCCCTCGTCGTTGACGTCGAGCAGCAGCACGACCGTGTCGACGAAGTGGGGGTCCTGCAGTGCCGGCGTCGCGACCAGCAGCATCCCGGACGCGAGCTGCATGCCCTCCACTATGGCAGCACGCCGGAGCCGGGACGGCATGACTCAGGTCACCTAGGGTGCCCCCATGGAGAGCGCACCGTGACCACCCGGCGACAGCACGAGGCGGACTCCACCCGGCACGCGCTCGTCGACGCGGCCGAGGAGCTGTTCACCGAGCACGGCTACTCCGCGACCTCGCTCGAGGCGATCGTGGCGCGGGCCGAGGTCACCAAGGGCGCGCTCTACCACCACTTCAGCGGCAAGCAGGCGATCTTCGAGGCCGCCTTCGAGCGCATCGAGTCCCGTGCGGTCGCGAGGATCGCCCGGGCGACCGAGGGCCACGGCGATCCGTGGGAGATGGCACGCGCCGGCCTGCACGCGTTCCTCGAGGCGGTGCAGGAGCCGGGCTACCGGCAGGTCGTCATCTCCGACGGCCCGTCCGTGCTGGGCCACGAGCGCTACCGCGAGCAGGAGGAGCGCTCGGCGTACGCCGTCGTCGACGAGATCGTCCGCGCGGTGCTGGCCGGCGACGAGTGGGACCTCGACGACCGGATGCTCGACACCTTCACCCGCATCTTCTTCGGCGCGATGTCGGCGGCCGGCAGCTCGGTGGCCGTGAGCGACGACCCGGAGGCCGCCGCCGCCCGGGTGGACGCCGCGATCGGCCTCCTGATGGACGGGCTGCGTCAGCTCCGCACGGACGGCAGCGTCACTTCGCGAACGTGACGGTGCCGTTGACCGCCGGGACCAGCTCGACCCACACGTGGCCCGCGGGGACCGTCAGGTCGCCGTCCTTGGTCGAGAGCTGGATGGCCCCGGTCAGGCCGTCCTTCTCCCAGGTGCCGCGGACGATGCGACCGCCGTGGAACAGCATCGCCGCACCCGTGCCCTCGAACTTCGTCTCGGGCACCGGGTAGCCGGCCGGGTCCTTGTAGCCGGCGTCGCCGACCTGGACCCGCATGCACGAGGACGGAGTCGGCCGGGAAGTGGTCACCCTCGGCGGCGTAGGAGTCGGTGTTGACGTAGCCGCCCTTCTGGAAGGCCCACGTCGTCGAGTGCCCGCCGAAGTCGGCGGTCAGCGTGCTCGCCTTGCCACCCTTCGGCAGGTCGGCCTCGGTGCCCCACGGCAGGTAGGCGGGCGGCTCGGACTTCGCCTTGAGCCGCTTGGAGATGTCGGCGAGGTGCGCGAACAGGTTGTACGGCGCCGAGCGCGAGGTCTCGCGGTAGACGCCGGCGGCGCCCTCGGTGATCCACGGGATGCCGGCGCCGTTGATCCGCTTGATCGTGATCGGGGCGGCACCGCTGGTCACGACGGTGGCGCCCTTCGGGACGATGCTGATGTCGCTGGCGCGCATCGAGCGGACCGGGCCGATGTTGTCGGGCACCTTCGAGTAGTAGAAGGCCGCGAGGCGGGTGTAGCCGCCCTCGACGAGCTCCTCGACGACCATGTCGGCCGACCCGAGGCCGACCTGCGGCGCGCTCGACGAGGTGTTGTCCACCTTGGTCACGATCACCGGGTGCCGGGGGGCGTCGCCGGTGCGCTCGAGCCCGGTCAGCGGCCAGTACGTCGGCTCCGGCGGCTCGCTCGTCGCCGAGGTCGTCGGCTCCGACGGCGAGGACTGGGCCGGCGGCTCCTCCTCGTCCCCGCCGCCACATCCGGCGAGCAGGAGCGAGGCCGCGACGAGCGCGGCGACAGAGGTGGTGAGACGGTGACGCACGAGGGACTCCTTGCGAGCGGGGGCTGCTGAGAAGTGTGGAGGCGCGCCTTCCCGCTTCGGGGAAGGCGCGCCACAGGCTAGGTCAGCAGGACCTGCCTACCAAGAACCGCCTGTCACCGGCGGCGCAGCGTGCCGCCGAACCAGCTCGACGTCCACGGGACGGCCACCCGGACCCGCTGGCCGGAGCCCGGCGAGTGGACCATCACGGCGTGGCCGTGCTCCCACTTCAGGAAGATCGCCGCGTGGTAGACGCCGCCGCTGCCGTAGAAGAACATCAGGTCGCCGGCGCGCATGTCCGGCTTCGCGACGCGCCGGGCGAAGCCGGCCTGGGCACCGGACGTGCGCGGCACCCGGAAGCCCGCGTGGCGGAAGCTGTAGAACACCAGCCCCGAGCAGTCGAAGCGGTCCGGTCCGGCGGCACCGTAGGCGTACGCGTCGCCGCGCTGGCGCATCGCGATGTCCTTGGCGCTGACCACGCGGGCGCTGACGCGCTGGGCGACGGTCCGGGCTGCGGTCGGCGCTGTGGTGGTGCCGATCTGCTGGATGTCGCCCGCCCCGTCGCCGGTGTCGGCGGAGGCGGGCAGGGCGGTCAGGGTCGAGGCGGCGAGGCCCAGCCCGGCCAGGGCGAGCGCGCAGGCTCGCGCCCCACGAGGAGTCGCAGGCATGGAGATGTCCTTTCCCACGCCTGTGAGGTGAGCTGTCGGGCGAGGGCTGGAAGGTGCCCCGCCGACCGGTCCTCCCCGATGAGGACGGTGCGGCTTTGCCCCGAGCCGACTCGTGCGGACGTCGGCAGTGGAACCTGTGGGTCCCCCACTCCTGCCCTCGATGTGCTCGGGGGTCGCCCCGGTCGGGCAGGACTCGGCGTTGTCCGGGACGGTTCGGTCGTGACGACCGCCGACGAAGGTAGGCAGACGTCCCCGCAGCACGCAACACGGGACCCGGCGCGCCACCGGACAGCGATGTGGCTCGCCTCACAAGAAGTCGAGTGGATCACTCGACCTCACGCTCAGCCGAGCTTGCGCCCGCCGTCCACGTAGAGCGTCTGCCCTGTGATGAAGGACGCATCGTCGCTGCAGAGGAACGCGGCGGCAGCAGCGATGTCCTCGGGCTGGCCGACACGTCGTACGGGCGTGGCCTCGGCGTTGAGCCGCTGCAGCTCCTCGGGCTCGAGCTTGAGCCGGCGCGCGGTGGCGTCGGTCATCTCGGTGACGATGAACCCGGGGGCGATGGCGTTGGCGGTGATGCCGAAGGGGCCGAGCTCGATGCCGAGCGTGCGGGTCAGGCCCTGGATGCCCATCTTGGCGGCGGAGTAGTTGGCCTGGCCGCGGTTGCCGAGCGCGGAGACGCTCGAGAGGTTGAGGATCTTGCCGTACTTCTGCTCCACGAAGCGCGACTGCGCGGCCTTGGTCATGTTGAAGACGCCCTTGAGGTGCACGCCCATGACGATGTCCCAGTCGTCCTCGGTCATCTTGAAGAGCAGGTTGTCGCGGGTGACGCCGGCGTTGTTGACGAGGACGTGGATCCCGCCGAGCTCGTCGACCACGCGCTGCACGGCGGACTCCGCGGCAGCCGAGTCGACGACGTCGCAGCCCACGCCGATCGCGCGCGCCCCCTCGGTCAGCTCGAGCCGGCCGGCGGCCTCCTGCGCCGCGGCCTCGTCGAGGTCGAGGATCGCGATCGAGGCGCCCTCGCTGGCGAAGCGGGTGGCGATGCCGAAGCCGATGCCTCGGGCAGCTCCGGTGATGACGGCGACGCGGCGGTCGAAACGACCCATCTCGATGACTCCTCAGGCTCGGGCGACTGGTCGCCGCCGACCCTAGTCGGTGCAGGAAGTGCCGTTCGGGGCACCTCATCGCTACCGTGTGCCCATGGGTCGGGGGGAGTTCCGCGCCGCCGCGGTCGTCGCAGCAGCGATGGCACTGGCAGCCGCACTGGTGGCGTGGACGTTCCACCTGCCCCTGCGCGACCCCGACGGAGCCTCGCTGCCGACCTGGTTCCGGCTGCCGGTCATCGTGGCGTCGGCCGTGGTGCTCGACGTCCTCACCCGGTGGGCGCTGCTGGCCCGACGCACCGCGGCCGGGGACCGACCCTCGCTGCGCGCCGTCGCCGTGGAGCGCTGGAACCGTGACCAGATCATGTTCACCCTCAGCGGCCTGGTGACCTGGTACGTCGCCTACGTCGCGTTCCGCAACCTCAAGAGCTTCGTCCCGTTCGTCACCGACCGCCTCGCCGACCCCGAGCTCGCGCGGCTCGACCGGCTGCTGTGGCTCGGCCACGACCCCGCGGTGCTGCTCCACGACGTCCTCGGCACGTCGTGGGCCAACTGGGTGATGGCCGCGGTCTACCTGATCTGGATCGGCATGGTGCCGGCCAGCCTGGCGATCGCGCTCGTGTGGACCCGCCGCTCGACCTACGGCGCGTGGTACGTCACGGCCGTCTCGGTCGACTGGATGCTCGGCGCGATCCTCTACTACGCGGTGCCGTCGCTGGGACCGACGTACTCCTCGCCCCAGTGGTTCGCCGACCTGCCGCGCACGCCCAACAGCGAGGTGCGCGACATCCTGCTGTCCGACCGCATCGAGGTGCTCGGCGGACCGTGGGACACCCACACGGTCCAGACGATCGCGGCCTTCGCCTCCCTGCACGTCGCGGTGATGCTGACCATCTGCCTCATGGTCGAGGCGATGCGCCTGCCCGTGGTCATCCGGGCCGTGGCCTGGACGTTCCTGGCCCTCACGATGGTGGCGACGGTCTACCTCGGCTGGCACTTCTTCGTCGACGTCCTGGCCGGCATCGGCGTCGGCACCGCGGCCTTCGTGCTGGCGGCCCGGGCGACGGGCAACCCGCTGCGGCGACGCGGGGAGCCCTGGACGTTCCGCGCGGCCCTCGACGCGGCGGACCAGACCGACCGCGACGCGGTCGGCAGCCGCCGAGCCTGACGCGCTCAGTCCAGCGCGGCGCGCAGCTGCTCGGCGTACGACGCCGCCTCGCCGTCGGCGTACTTCGTGCGTGGCCAGAAGAAGCCGCGCAGCCCGTCGCCCTTGGTGCGCGGCACCACGTGCAGGTGCAGGTGGGGCACCGACTGGCTGACGGTGTTGTTGATCGCGACGAACGAGCCCTGCGCGCCCAGCGCGTCCTTGACCGCGACGGCGATCCGCTGGGCGGCCTCGAGGAACGGGTCGCGCAGCTCGGCGGGCAGGTCGGGCAGGGTGTCGACGTGCTCGCGCGGGACCAGCAGCACGTGGCCCTTGAACACCGGTCGCGTGTCGAGGAACGCGACCAGGGCATCGGTCTCGAGCACCGTCTCCGCGGGCAGGTCGCCGGCGACGATCTGGCAGAAGATGCAGTCGCTCATGGCTCGAGCCTCTCACCTCGCCACGGCATGCATCGGCTGGCCCATCTCCCGGGTGACCTAGTCTCGGCGGGTGCGCATCGTGTCCCTCATCCCGTCGGCCACCGAGATCCTGTTCGCGGTGGGTGCGGGCGACGACGTGGTCGGGGTGACGTTCGAGTGCGACTTCCCCGCCGAGGCGCGCGAGCGCCGCGTCGTGTCGACGTCGGCGATGCCCGAGGGCCTGACGCCCCAGCAGATCGACGACTTCGTGGGAGCCGCGGTCGCGGCGGGCGAGGACCTCTACACCCTCGACGCGGGTGCCCTCACCGAGCTGGACGCCGACCTGGTGGTGACGCAGGACCTCTGCGCCGTCTGCGCGATCGACGTCTCGACGGTCGACGACGCGCTGGCCCACCTCGGGTGCCGTGCCGACGTCGCGACCATCGACCCGCACACCCTCGCCGACGTCCTGGCGTCGATCGCCGACATCGGTCGGCGTACGGACCGGGTGGCCGAGGCCGCGACGCTCGTCGCGTCGCTCGAGGACCGTCTCGCCGCGGTCGGGGCGCGGGTCGCCGGACGACCCCGCCCGCGGGTGCTGGTGCTCGAGTGGACCGACCCGCCCTTCGCCCCCGGCCACTGGATCCCCGAGATGGTGACGCGCGCCGGCGGAGACCCCACGCTCGGCGTCGCGGGCACCAGGTCGAGCCGGATCACCTGGGAGGACGCGGTCGACTCCCGGCCCGACGTCGTCGTGTGCGCACCGTGCGGCTTCGACCTCGACGGCAGCACGCCACTCGCCGAGTCGGTCCGCCACCGCTTCCCGGGCGTGCCCGTGTGGGCCGTCGACGCCGACGGGCACTTCGCGCGTCCGGGTCCGCGGCTCGTCGACGGCGTCGAGGTGCTGGCGGGCATCCTCCACCCGGACGTCGTGGCGCCCTCAGTGCACGCCCGGCCGGTCTGACGAGGACTCGTTCCTGACCAGCACGTCGAAGGGCCGGCCGTCCCGCGCGGCCGCGAACGACGCGACGTGCTCGAAGCCGAGCGACTCGACCGTACGACGGGCGCGGGCGTTGAAGGACGCGACGGTCACCCGGAACGCGGCGGGCGCGAGCTGCGCGCGGCCGAACTCCAGGCCGGCCGAGATGACCGCCCGGCCGAGGCCCTGCCCCGTCAGCGACGGGCGGAGACCGCCGCCGGTGTCGAGGGCGGAGTCGTCGTAGTCCCACCCCGGCACCCGGCCGTCCGGACCGAACGACCGGAAGCCGATCAGCTCCTCCCCTGCCAGCACCGCGTGGAAGCCCAGCGACGGGGTCGAGCAGCTCGTCGGGGTCGGCTCCGGCCAGGTCGTAGACGTCGTACGGCGCCGGGTAGCGCCACGTCGCGAGGTCCTCGGCGTGGGCGCGGGTCAGCGGTGCGATGCGGAGGGAGGCGGTGTCGATCGGCGGCACAGTGGCAGGTTCTCACGGCGTCCAGGTTGTCCGATCACTGCGATGCCGGCGCGGACGAGCACACCTGCCGTCCTGCCTCGCCAGTGTGCGACTCGTGCCTCAGCTGCCGCGTCACTGGGGGCGGCGCATGTCGAACCGGTTGCCGACGTCGATGCCGAAGTAGGCCGTCGGCCCGCCCGCCCGCAGGATCGGCTGCGCCCGGGCGGTGTCGTAGATGCCGTCCACGAGCAGGTCCTCGTCGATGTGCACGCCGACCACCTCGCCGACGGTGAACCACGAGCCGCTGGCCTCACCCGTCGCGGTCTGCAGCTCGACGATCTGGGTGACCCGGCACTCGAAGGTGACCGGTGCCGCAGCAACTCGAGGCGCCTCGACCTCCCGCGAGGCGACGGCCTCGAGCCCGGCCGCCTCGAACTCGTCGACGTCCTCGGCGGTGGAGGTGGCGTTCATCTGCTCGGCCAGTGAGCGGGTGGCGAGGTTCCAGGTGAACTCGCGCGTCGCATCTGCGTTGGCCACCGTGCCCTTCCAGCCGTTGCTGGAGAACCCCACCAGCGGCGGGGTGTAGTTGAGCGCGTTGAAGAAGCTGTACGGCGCGAGGTTGCGTCGGCCCTGCGCGTCCAGTGTCGCGATCCAGCCGATCGGGCGCGGGGCGACGATGGAGTTGAAGGGGTCGTGCGGCAGCCGGTGGCCGTCCGCAGGGCGGTAGAAGTGTTCGCTCACCCCTTCATGACATCAGAGCGCTCCACGGCGATGGAGTCCCACCGACCACCGGGACCGCGCGGATCCGTGCCCGACCCGGGCATCAGCCGCCGAGACCCGCCCGGTGCGCCAGCATCACGAGCTGCGCCCGGTCGCGTGCGTCGAGCTTGGTGAGCAGGTGGCTCACGTGGGTCTTGACGGTCGAGTAGCTGACGACCAGGCGGTCGGCGATCTCCAGGTTGGACAGCCCGAGCGCCACGGCGACGAGCACCTCGTGCTCGCGCTGGGTCAGCGCCGGCAGCTCGATCACCTCGCGCTCCCCCCGGGCGAACCGGTCGAGCATCCGCCGGGTGACCTCGGGCGCCAGCAACGCATCGCCCGCGGCGACATTACCTCTCAGGTTGAGAGCCGGCGCACGCGACGAGACCTCGTGCTCGCGCTGGTCAGCGCGGCAGCTCGATCACCTCGCGCTCCCCGCGGGCGAACCGGTCGAGCATCCGCCGGTGACCTCGGGCGCCAGCAGCGCATCGCCCGCGGCGACGACCGTCACCGCGCGCACGAGCTCGGCGGGCTCGGTGTCCTTCAGGACGAACCCGCTGGCACCGGCGCGGAGCGCGGCGACGACGTAGTCGTCGGCGGCGAACGTCGTCAGCACGAGGACCTTGACGCTCGCGGTGATCGGGCTGGAGGTGATGTGGCGGGTGGCCTCGATGCCGTCCATCCCCGGCATCCGGATGTCCATCAGCACGACGTCGGGGAGGTGCGTCCTGGCCGCGGCGAGCGCGTCCGCACCGTCCGAGGCCTCGGCCACGACCTCGATGCCGGGCTCGGCGCCGAGGATCAGGGCGAACCCGGACCTCACCAGGGCCTGGTCGTCGGCGACCACGACGCGGATCACGGAGCGACCGCCAGTGGCAGGACCGCGTGGACGCGGAAGCCGCCCTCGGCCCGGGCGCCGACGCTCAGGTCGCCGTCGTACATCGCCACCCGCTCGCGCATCCCGGCCAGGCCGTGGCCGCGCACCTCGGCGCCGCTGCTGCCCCGTCCGTCGTCGGTCACCTCGACGGTGACCGCGGCGTCGGAGTAGGTGACTCCCACCGCTGCGTGCGTGGCGGCCGCATGCTTGAGGCAGTTGGTGAGGGCCTCCTGCACGATCCGGTACGCCGCGAGGTCGACGCCCGGCGGGACGACAGCCCGATCGCCCGTCACCGTCAGCGTCGCCGGCAGACCGGCCTCGCCGACCCGGTCGACCAGTGCCGCGAGGTCGGCCAGCGTCGGCGCCGGAGCGCGGGGCGACGCCGACTCCTCGTCGTCGCGCAGGATGCCGAGCAGGTGGCGCATCTCGGCCATCGACCGGCGGCCGGTCTGCTCGATCTCGGCCACCGCGTCGCGTGCCCGCGTGAGGTCACCCGTGTCGAGCAGGCGCCCCGCGGCGCCGGCCTGCACGACCATCACGCTCATCGAGTGGCCGAGCACGTCGTGCAGCTCGCGGGTGATCCGGAGCCGCTCGTGGGTGGCCGCGGCCCGGACGTCCACCTCGGCTCGCTCACGCCTGTCCCGGACGCCGGTGCCGAGCAGCAGCACCGCACCGAACGCGGCCGCGTTGATCACGGCGCCCTCGCGACTGAGGTCGACCGGGTCGAGGAACCACGTCAGCACCAGAGCCGCCGCCACGACCGCCACGGCCCGGTGGGCAGTCCGCGTGCTGCCGTGGGCGGCTGCGGTGTAGGCCGCCACGACCGGGCCGAGCGTGGCCGCACCGACCGTGCCGTCGATGACCACCAGTCCGAGGACTCCACCCAGCGCCAGCAGGAGGGTGGCGAGGGGCCAGGTCCGGCGCAGCACCAGGCTGCCGACCGCCAGGACCGTGAGCGCCACGGTCAGGGCGTCGTCCTCGCGGTTCGCCGCGACCGACTCCGATCCGCTCAGGTTCACCACGAGGGCGACGAGCAGGCACGCCGCAGCGAGCAGCACGTCGAAGGCGAGGCGGCCCTGCGGACCGGCGGCGAGGTGCCGGACGCGTTCGATCGGTGGCGCAGCGGTCACGGTCATCGCGTCCTGCCTGGTGGGGGTGACCTCACCCTAGGACCGCCCCGCGGCGGCCCACGTCGGTCTGCAGGATGAGAACCGCCGACCCACCCGGCACCCCGGTACCGCTCGTGGTCGGGTCCGGCGCCCGATGCCGGAGGTGCCCTCGCCGCGGGAGCGTTGCCGTGCTGGTTCCGACCGGAGCCGCACGACCCTGGGAGACCCGATGTCCACGCCCGTCCAGCTCGTCCGGAGACATCCGATCTCCGCGTTCGCCGTGCTCGCCTGCCTCTTCGGCTGGATGCCCTACCTCGTCACCGCGCTCGGCATCGGGAGCAATCCGGAGAACTTCCCCCTGGGTCCCGTGATCGCGGCGCTGCTGGTCACGTCGTGCCAGGGCCGCGAGGCGCTGTTCGCCTGGGGCAGGTCGCTGCGCCGCTGGGCGGCGTCGCCCTGGCTGTACGCCGTCGCCTTCGTTGCCCCGGCCCTCCTGCAGGTGGCGATCGTGCTGGTCAACCACCAGCTGGGTGCGCCCCTGCCGACACCCGCGCAGCTCGGCGACTGGCCCGAGGTCCCGGTCACGTTCCTCGCGATGCTGGTGTTCGTCGGCCTCGGCGAGGAGGCCGGGTGGACCGCCTTCGCAGCCCCCGTCCTGCTGCGACGCTTCGGACTGCTCGGGGCGTTCGGCGTGCTGGCTCCGTTGCGGATCCTGTGGCACCTGCCGCTGATGCTCACCGGCGACATGCCGCTGGTGGTCGGCATCCTGGGCAACGCCGGCTTCCAGCTGGTCGTCCTCCTGCTGCTGCGGCACCGCAGGGGCTCGTGGACCCTGGCGGCCGTGTGGCACGCCATGCTCAACGCCTTCGGCAACGCCTTCTTCTTCTCGATGGTGTCGGGCGCCGACCGCGACCGGCTGAACCTGCTCCTCGGCCTCGAGTACGCCGTGGTGGCCGCCCTCGCGCTGGCGGTGTTCCATCTCGGCTCACGACGCGGCGACGACCGAGGCCCCGAGCTCGAGCAGGAACGGGCCGACGACCGGGACCGGCTGCTCATCGGCTGAGACCGGGAAATCGGCAAACCGGAGCGGCGGGGCGGGTTCCCCGCACCATGGGACGACCCCGACCCGGAAGGACCCGCCGCACCGGCGGACGCCATGGCCCTCGTTCCACTAGCCCGCACCCTCGCGGCGGCCGCCCTGCTCCTGGCACCGGCCGCCGCGGTGGCCGCCCCCGCCGACACAGTGGACGTGCCGCGCCAGGAACGTACGGCGTCGCTGCCCGTGTGGGTCGCGCCGGCCGAGCCCCACGCGGAGAACCCGACGAACCCGCTCGCCGGTCGCCTGTGGGGCGTCTACCGTGGACCACAGGACCAGGTCTGGCGGCCCTTCACCCGCTCGACCGGGCGCCACTCGCGAGGCGCTCGCCACGATCGCCGACCGACCGCGCACCAAGTGGTACGCCTGTCGTCCCCGATCGCAAGATCCGCTCGACCGTCACCGAGCTATCCTCGCGTCCGCGCAGGCGGGCAACCCCGAGACCCTCGCCCAGGTGGCGGTCTTCCGGATGAAGCCCTGGGAGGCCGAGGCGTGCCGGCGGGCGACCACGCCGGCCGAGGCCGCCAGCTACCGCACCTGGATCCAGGAGCTCGCCGCCGGCATCGGCACCGCGCACACGCTCGTGGTGATGCAGCCCGACGGCCCGTTCCTGCTCTGCGCCCCGACCGCGCCGCGAAGTCGGCGCTGCTGACATGGGCCACGCAGACGCTGAGTGCCCTGCCGAACACCAGCGTCTACATCGACGCCGGCGCCGCCGACTGGTGCCAGAGCGGCACCGCTCAGGAGTCGTACCGCTGCGCGGAGATCCTGAAGCTCTCCGGCATCCAGTACGCCCGCGGCTTCGCGCTGGACTCCACGCACTACAACGGTCCGGTCGAGAACATCGATCGGGGCGCCGAGATCGTCGGCCTGGTGGCAGGCTGCGGGATACGGCGAGAAGCACTTCATCGTCGACACGGCGAAGTCCGGGCGTCCACCCGCCGGCCCGACATGGTCCCCGCGTCGAAGAAGGACGTGCGCAACAACGCCCGGACCTGCACCACCCCGACCATGAAGCGGTGCGTCACCCTCGGCATCCCGCCGACGCCGCGCCCGGCCGACCCGCAGTGGGGCCTGCCCGAGCCGCAGCGCGCGATCGCCGCGCAGTACGTCGACGGCTTCGTCTGGTTCGGCCGGCCCTGGCTCTACAACCAGGCCGACCCCTTCGTCGCCAGCCGCGCGCTCGACATGGCTCGCAGCACCCCGTGGACCGCCATCGGCCCGCGCTGAGCACGAGGGGACCGA
>CAWCHD010000006.1:0-935088 GCA_963795275.1 uncultured Actinomycetota bacterium | reverse complement strand
GTCGGCTGGGCGCAGTTCCGCGAGGAGCACCCGGACGCCAGGGTCCTCAGCAGGTCGACCGGACACGACCGCGACTACCTCACGAACCCCTACCTCGGCTACGACGACCCGGACTCCGAGCCGCTGTTCGCGCTCCCGGCCGACCCGGACACCCGGCTGCCGGTAAAGGCTCGCGTGGTCGGCGTCGGTGAGGGGAAGGACGCCGTCGCGGTGTCCCGGGACCTGCTCGCGGACCGAGGCGTCCAGCACGTGGAGGTAGGTCAGAAGCGCGTCGTGCTCTGGCACTGGCCGGGCCAGGTCTCGGCTCTCGACACCCGTGAGATCCCGGACGGTGCCGAGATCGGGTCGGTCGCTGCCGTCGCCGCGAACTTCGGTGGGGGGCCTTGGACTTCACCCGAACCGACGACGGGACGTTCCGGGACCAGCAGACCTGGCCGGTGTGGAACCTTTTCGGACGCGCAGCCGGGCCACTCGTCGGCGAGCAGCTCCCGGCCGTGGAGCACCTCGACACGTTCCGGTTCGCGTGGGCGGCGTTCCAGCCCGACACGAGGCTCGTGCCTGGAGGCTGACGGACCTCCGCGGGCGTCACCCCAGTGCGTCGGCGAGCTCCACCAGCGACGTTGCCCGAACGTCCGGCGCCGCGAAGTACGACGGGTACGCCCACCGTCCGACCTGTTGATCCAGGCAGTGGCCAGTCCGGCGCGGCTCGCGCCGTCGATGTCCCACGGGTGCACCGCAACGAGCATGGCGTCTTCAGGATCCACGCCGCACCCCTCCAAGGCATAGGCGTAGGCACGTGCGGCGGGCTTCCAGACGCCGGCATCCTCGACGGTGAGCAGCCGCTCGAACGCCTCACGCACGCCCGCGCCCTGCAGCAACCGGTCGGCGACCGTGGAGGAACCGTTGCTGAGCGTCACCATCCGGATGCCCAGCTCGCTCAGGGCTCGCACGCCGTCGACGACGTCCGGGTGCACAGTACAGCTCGGAGAACCCCTGCATCACGTGCTCGACGGCGTCGTCGAGCGGGCGGTCGAGTGGCTGACCCGCCAACCGGACCCGTCGACGCCTCGCACCCAGCGTCGCGAATGCCTGGAGGTCACCGGCGACCGTCACCGAGAACCCGTCGCGCAACAGCTCGGCGAACCAGAGCTTCGCCACGTGCCCGGATGCACCGACGTCCTCGAACCGGCCGGCCATAGGCGCCATGTCCGACAGCGTCTCGTTCACGTCGAAGACCAGCAGCGTCGGGCGTCTTCGCTCCGTCGGGGCTGATCGGGTGGTCGGAGCTGAACGGTGCGTCAGTCATGGACTCTCCTCGTCGTCCGGCACGCGCTTCGGATCAGGCGCGTGCGACGTCTCCAGTGTGGCGGGTGGGTGGCCATGCCTCCACAGGCGCGCCTCGTCCCCACGAGGCGTCGACCCGAGCCGCGGCGAGCCACTGGCCACAGCCGACCGCGGCGACGACGACACCACACCCGACCGAGACAGCCAACCCCGGCCGGGTCAGCCGGGACGCAAACGCGCTGAGCAGCCCCACCGTGGCGATGACCCAGGCGCCGTCGAGCAGCGCGAGAAGCCGCCCCAGCTCCGGCGTGACGCCCGCACCCGCCGCCCGTGCCAGCACCCACGCGTATCCGGCCAGTCCGACCCCGGCCGTCGCGACCAGTTCCGTGCCGACGCCACCGAGCTGACGCGACCACTACCCGGACGCCCCGAGGAGCACGATGCCAGACGTCAGCGAGACCACGCCGTTCAGCAGGACCAGACGGTCCAGCACCGTCCGGCTCGACGCGTGGACCCGGACGACCTTCGCGCGACTGGGAACACCGGTCTCGACGTAGGTCTTGAGGTCCCGGCTGGTGCGCTGGCCGATTGCGGTCAGGTACGCCTTGCGGAGCGGCCCCGCGACGCCGGCCGCACCGACGAGCTCGACGGTCGCGTCCATCCGGAACTCGGCCCGTCCGTCTCGGAGAGTTCGGACCTCCCAGGTGTTGGAGGCACCGGCGGCGAGGCGCGTCATGCCGTCGCTGAGGCGGTAGATCAGGCGGCGAGCCTCCACGTCGTTCTAGTTAGCTGCTCGGTGATCTGGTCGATGCCCGGCGTGTCGACGCTGCACGCGCGGCCCCCGGCCGACGCACCAACCAGTGAGCCCGGGTCTCACCGGACGGGACTCCTCGTCTGCGGCAACCCAGTCGCCGACCCGCCCGAAGCCGGTACCGATCACCTCCCAGACCCGGTCGTCAGACGCGTCGCGTAGCTCGCGACCACCTTCCGCGGGAAGTGCGACACTCTTCGGACCTCGACGTCGACGTCCATGAGATTGATCATCTCCTGTCGGACCTCGACGACGCATGTCGAATCCAATTCCACGAGGCTGGAACTAGCAACGACGGACGGACCGTCGAACCGCGCGATCGATGCGCGACGCCCGAGGCGCCTCTTGAGGGGGGTCGAGTCCCCCGAACGACCGCAGCCCTCAAGAGCCACACCTCTTGCATGGTAGGCAGAGTTGACACGGACGAAATCCTAGGAGGCGCGTCGAGTCCCGCGCCCTTCTTCCTTGAGCGTGATCAGGCGAGCGCGAGGAAGAGCTTTTCCATCTTCTTGACGTCGACGTCATCGAGCCCTTGGTCGGTGTGAGTGAGGCACTGCTGCAGTCCGGTGGCGACGATGGCGTAGCCGCTGCGGGAGATGGCCTTGTTCACGGCGGCGAGCTGGGTGAGGACTGCTTCGCAGTCGGAGCCCTCTTCGAGCATCCGGATGACACTGCCGAGGTGGCCATGGGCGCGCTTCATGCGGGTGATGATCGCCTTGATTTCGGTGGGTTCGAGGTCCACGGGGTTCTCCTGTCGTTGGTGGTCAGGTGAGGCAGCCGAGTACGGCGGTGAGGCGCGTGCGGGCGTTGGCTGCAATGGTCGCGATTGCGTCATAGTTGCCAGTGGAGCTCTGGGTGGAGGACAGGTGGAGCATCGCGTCGGGGTCGAACGGCCTCTACTACGGTGGCGGTGTCGTCGAGGGCGCGGACGACGACGTTGCAGGCAGGACTGCCGCGATGAACGGGTCGGCTCGGATGGCTTCGTACGCCGGTCGGGGCCGGCAGGCGCCAAGGGTGACCTGGGCGGGAATGGTGACGCCGAGCCCGGTGTGCAAGGTGGCGGCGAGGTCGATCTTGATGAGGATGCCGAACCCTTGGTCGGCCAGTCCGGCCCGAACCACATCGAGGGTGGGCCCGTACGGCCAGGCGATGGTCTTGCTGAGCGTGTAGTCACTCATGGTGAGGACTCCGTTTCGGCAGGTGGACGTGCTGTGCGGCGTGGTGGACCGGTGAGGCCGGGGACACGGGCAACTGTACATCCCCCGGGGGGTTGCTAATGTCGTAAACATCCCCCAGGGGGATTGTGGATCCGACCATCATGAGGTGCGGCCCACCTCACGACCGGTGGGCTGCGGGAAGGCACGACACATGCTTGAAGTGACCATCGACGACCTGTCCCAGGCCCTTGACGACGGCGTGGCCGTCGTCGATGTGCGCGAGCTCGGCGAGTACGCGGAAGGCCACGTGCCTGGAGTCGTTCACATTCCGATGGGTCACTTGCCGGCCCGTGTCGAGGAGCTTGACCGCGGGCAGCCGGTCTACGTCATCTGCGCGTCGGGCAACCGTTCCGCCGCGATGACCGACTACCTGACCGCGGCCGGGTTCGACGCAGCATCTGTGACGGGCGGCACCGCCGCCTGGGCCCGATGCCGGACGACCGCTCGAGAGGGGCTGAGCACCTGTGACTGACACCGACCAGAGCGCAGCTGCGACCGTCAACGGGTTGACGATCGTGCCCATCGAGACTCCCACGCTGGGTGACCGCACCTACCTCGTTCATGACGGGCAGGTGGCGTTCGTCGTGGACCCGCAACGCGACATCGACCGGGTCACCACCCTGCTCGCAAAGCACCAGGTGCGGCTCACGCACGTCTTCGAGACCCACATCCACAACGACTACGTGACCGGCGGTCTCGCGCTGGCGGAAGTGACCGGCGCCGACTACCTGGTCAACGCCGTCGATGAGGTCGCCTACAACCGCACTCCCATGAGCGACGGTGAAAGCGTCGAGGTCGGCGATCGGATGCGAGTGCGCGCCATCGCCACCCCCGGGCACACGTTCACGCACCTGTCGTACGTCCTCGCCGACACTGACGTCGACAGCGGTGGCCCGGTCCGAACCGCTGGGGTGTTCTCCGGAGGGTCCCTGCTGTTCGGTGCTACCGGTCGCCCCGACCTGCTTGGTGAGGAACACACCCCTGCGCTGGTGCGTCACCAGCACGCCTCCGCTCACCGGCTTGCGGACCTGCTGCCCGACGACACCGAGCTGTTCCCCACGCACGGTTTCGGGTCGTTCTGTGCAGCGACTCAGTCAGATGCGACCGACTCCACCATCGGCGCAGGAGAAGCGGTCGAACCCGGCCCTGACGCAGAACGAGGAGACGTACGTTCGTGAGCTCCTCGCCGGTCTGGGTGCCTACCCCGACTACTACGTGCACATGGCACCCGCGAACGCGGCCGGACCGGACAGCGCCGACCTGAGTGAGCCGGCGAAGGCTGACGCGGCCGAGCTGCGCCGCCGCATCGAGGACGGCGAGTGGGTCGTGGACCTGCGCAACCGCACGGCCTTTGCTGCCGGGCATACCCCTGGCGCCTACAACTTCGGCATTGACGACAACTTCGCCACCTACCTCGGATGGCTCATCCCGTGGGGCACTCCGGTCACGCTGCTCGGTGAGACGGCAGACGACGTCGCCGAGGCGCAGCGCGAGCTGAGCCGCATCGGCATCGACCGCCCCGCAGCCCATGCCACCGGCGACGCCACCGCCTGGACCACCGGCGCCCTGTCGTCGTTCTCGACCGCCAGGTTCGGCGACCTCGCCCAAGTGCACGAGCACGAGCCTGTACTCATCCTCGACGTACGCCGCGCCGAGGAGTACGCAGCCGTCCACATCGACGGGGCGCTCAACCTGCCATTGCACGAGCTCACCCGCCGGCTCAACGAAGTCCCCGACGGGAAGGTGTGGGTCCACTGCGCCAGCGGCTATCGCTCCTCCATCGCAGCGTCGCTGCTCGACGCCCACGGACGCACACTGGTGGCCATCGACGACATGTTCGACAACGCCGGCAAGGTCGGACTCCACCTCGTCGGCACGGAGACAGAAAACACCAGAGGCGGAAACGGCGACTCGTCGAGCTGATGGGTGCCTTCCTGCTCGCCCTCGCCGCGGGCGCACTCATCGGCCTGTCGTTAGGTGCGCTCGGCGGCGGCGGGTCCATCCTCGCCGTCCCCGTACTTGTCTACCTGCTCGACCAGTCACCAGCGCAAGCCACCACCGGGTCGCTGGTCGTCGTCGCGGTCACCTCGCTGCTCGCCGCCATCACCGCCCATCGCGAAGGCAATGTCCTCCTCGGCCGCGGCGTCACATTCGGTTTCGTCGCTATCGGGGGCGCCGCAGCCGGGTCGCTTGCAGCCGCACGTGTACCAGAACCCGTGCTGATGGCGTGCTTCACGGCACTGCTGCTCGTCGTCGGTTCCGTCATGGTCATCCGCCAGTACCGCCACCACACGCACCCCACCACCGACACCGACGCAGCCCAGCGCCGACGTCCCGGGTGGGACGACCCCATCCTCACGTTCTCGCCCACGTTCGCGTGCCAATGCCCCCGGGCACTGAAGGTCCTCTTTACCGCCAGCGTCATTGGGCTGCTGACCGGATTCCTCGGGGTCGGCGGCGGGTTCCTCGTCGTTCCCGCCCTGCTCATGGCCCTCGCCTTGCCTATGGAGTACGCCGCCGGCACCAGCCTGGTTGTCATCACCATCACCGGCGCCGCAGCCCTGTCCGTTCGCGCAGCTCACGGCACCACGCACCCCGACTGGTGGCTCGTCGCAGCGCTCACTGTCGCCTCGGCCATCACCGCCGTCGCTGGCGCACGCCTCGCAGCACGCACCAACACCGACCATCTCTCACTCGCTTTCACCGGGCTCGTCCTCGCCGTCGCCTCCTACACCGTCATCCAGGCAGCCCCCGCCCTCACCTGAACCTCCATCGCCTGACTTCCTCGTTCAGCCCGGCCCGAACCAAGCCGCTCAAGGAGACACCCCATGTGCCGAGCCACCCGATGCAAGACCTGCGGCAAGACCACCTGGGCCGGATGCGGCCAACACATCGCCGACGTCAAGGCCCGCGTCCCGGCCGGCCAGTGGTGCCCCGGACACCCCAACGGCGAGAGGGCCCCTAGAGTCCTGTCCCGCCTGTTCCGACACGGTTGAGAACCAACCCCCTCGCTGTCCCTGGGGCGCATCACTCGGTCGGGCTCGGTGCGCAACGGGCCAGCAATGACCTCGAAGGCGGCTGGGTCTGATGGAGACTCGGGCTGTTGGATTCCGACCCAACCCAGCGCGATTCACCTTGTCGAATCTGGCCATATACGACGCCTAGTCCAGGCGTTGGATCGGACATGGTCCACCGAGCCTCAAAGCGACGAGATGCACCCCTGGACCCGAGCGGCCGGCACTCCAGCAAGCGTGGACATGTCGGTTGATGATGCAGGTGCGACTACACCCTGATCACGCCACGGACGTCTGCCAGGCCGCGCGCAATGACGAATTCGCCTTTGACAGGCAACTCGTGCCACGAACGCGATGCGACGCCCCACGTGCGCCACATCCGTCGGTCGCACGTCACGACGACCTCCAGGGACTGGGCTGGTTCGGCCGTTGCTACGTTCCATCCGACAAAACCGAACGGGCAGGTTGGTGTCGGCCGGCCGGAAATAGACCTGCACCACCTCCTGGCTGGGACGGTCACCCGTGTTTGTGATGGTGACCCGCACGATCGCTCGTTCTCGACCAGCGTCACGCGCGGATCGGCGTACTCCCAAGTGCCGTAGCCGAGTCCGTGGCCGAACCAGAAGGCTGGAGCGGTCGCGCGCTGGGCGTGATGGCCGCGGTAGCCAATGAAGGCGCCCTCCTCGCAGACGAGGTCACGACCGTCGGGGACGACCGACCACGCCGGAGTCGCGGCGTCGGCGGCCGGGAAGGTTGTGACGAGGCGCCACGCGGGTTCGATGCTGCCCATGAGGGTCGCGGCCACGGCGTGGCCGGCCTCCTGTCCGGGCAGGCCAGCCCACAGGACCGCGTCGACTGACTCCAACCAGGGCATCAGGATGGGCGTGGCTACGTTCACGATCACGACGGTTCGTGCTGCCACCGCCGCGACGGCAACGACCATGTCGTCCTGACGACCGGGTAACCGCGGAGTCGTCTTGTCGACTGCTTTGATCTCCTGCTCGTCGGTGAGGCCCAGCAGCAGGTGGAACGGCACCGGGGCGCGGTCGAGCTGTCGACCGCCGTGGTTGGACAGCACAATCCGAGCCGGGCCGAGATCATCACTCCGGCGAGCCCGATGAACAGGCCCGCGAGGACGTAGATCACGATCTTCCACCGGCCGACGTGGATGCCCGACAGCTCGGTCGCGTGCTTGAGCCGCTATCGCGGGTGAAACGCCTCTCACGTGCAACCCACGACGCGAGACCTGCCAGCAGTCACCGTCGCGTGACATCTCATTCGAATTCTTACGAGAGCAAGTGGAGGGTATAGGGGTGCCATCCTGACATGCGCACCGCTCTGCTCACCAGCTCGAGAACTGTGTTCAGCCGTCCATGCTCAATGACCGTGTGGCCCGGCCGCGCGACGTGCGCCGCGCGGCCGGGCCGGGTCAGACGGTCAGGCCTTGCGGCGACGCACTGCGCCACCGATGCCGCCGACGAGGGCCAGCAGGCCCACGCCGACGAAGGCTGCCGAGCTCTGGCGACCCGGGACGACGCGCTGGAGCGCGCTCTGCTTGCTCGCCGACTGCTTCGCCGTGGCACCCGCGGACGGGTGCGGGTCGGCGTTGCTGCCACTGGCCGGGAGGGCCAGGTAGGGGAACGTGTTGTCGAAGGCGACGTCGTTGTTGTCGACGCCGTCCCCGAGGTCGTTCGCCGATCCGACGAGCTCACCCTCGACCACCTGGAGCGCGATGTCGATGACATCGTCACCGAGACGGCGACCGTTGGGGAAGCCCTGCGTGTCTCCACCGATCACGCCGAGCCGGTTGGGCTGGCGGTGACGGGGGTGGACATGTTGAGGCGGAGCTGCTCGCTCGGGGTGATCTTGCCCTTGGGCATGTTGAGGCCCTTGACGCCCGTGAGGAACACCGACACGAGGTCGTTGCGCGGGGTCGCGGGGGCCTTGATGCCGTAGACGGCCTCGATCAGCTTCGGCAGCTCGGGGTTGGTCACGTACTTGAGCGCCGCTGCGTCACCCGTGGGCTTGAGGCCGTTGAACGCGTCCTTGAGCTTGAGCGGGATGACGACCTCGTTGACCAGCGGGTTGCCCAGACGCGAGACCTGGCTGTAGCGCTTGCCGGTGGCGTTCTTCTTCGACGTCGTCGTCCACACACCGATCACCGGGTTTGCCGTCGGGTTGTGTCGTTTGGCGACCCACTTCTGGGGAACCTGGAGCGCCACCGACTGGACGTTGAAGCCCGCCAGGGTGTCGTCGCCGGCCTCGGAGAGGTCACCGCCGTAGAGGAGGTCGAAGACGCGCAGGTCGAGGAAGAACGGGTCCTCGGCCTGGCCGGCGAAGGACTTCATGTTCTTGCCGACCCGGGTGACGGCTTGGCTGCGCAGCTTGTTGTAGGCGGGCATCGAAGCGGAACCGATGTCGGACGGCGCCACGCGGCGGCTCTTGATCAGCGTCTTCTTCTTGTTCTTGTAGAAGCGCTGAAGCTTGTAGGTCTGGTAGTAGTTCAGGTTCTTGTCCTTCAAGGACGTCACCGGACCGGTAGCGGCCAGGAACGTGTCCTTGGTGACGTAGTGGTCCTTGAACGTCCACCGGAACGTCACGTCGGGCTTGGCGTCCGCGTTGTTGTCGATCTTGATGTCGTAGCGCGCGTCCGTGGCGAAGCTGTAGAAGTTCGGACCGCCCGCAGGCTCCTCGAACGGCAGCCAGTTGGCGACCAGCGTGACGGTGTCCGTCTTCTCCGGGCTGCGGAACGCATAGAGGTCCGTCCCGTCGTACTGCGGCGTCCCCGAGATGAGTGGTGCCTCCCGGTGGCTGGACGCGGTCGCGGCGAGCGGGCCGAGACCGGCGAAGCCGACTGCTGCCAGCAGGCCTCCGGTGCAGGCCAGGGCGATCGCCCCTTGCCGATTGGTGGGTCGTGAACGGTTCATTGGCCACTACTCCTTGATGCGTGAGGTGTCGTGAGATTCGCCGAAACCTGCGGAGCAGCGCACGAACGCCTCCAGGTGACGGCATCGTGTGTTCGGAGTCACAGCAGCATCGGATGGCTACCGTACGGCTCCTTGTGCCACCTACCTGCTCAAAAGGGTGGGACGCCCGAACGCGAGCGACAGGCTCACGCCCGTCGGTCGCCTGCAGGTCTGACCGCCCTCGTCGTGGCCGAGCCGCCACGATGTTCGCGCGGGCAGTACCGCTCCCCCGGTGAAACTGCGCCCAAGACTTCAGGCGGCGGCCTTGTTGCGGCCGGTGAGGGCTTCGGCGGTGCCGATCAGGAGGACAGCGGCGATAACTGCAAGGACGAAGCCGATGACGTTGAGCTCGAAGATGCCGCCGGTGCCGAACAGCTGCGCGATGAGGCCGCCGATCAAAGAGCCGACGAGGCCGAGGCCGAGGGTCGCAAGGATGCTGAGGTTCTGCTTGCCGGGCTTGATGAGGCGTGCAAGCACGCCGATGATGAGGCCGGCGACGAGGAAACCGATCATGGGAGTGCTCCTGGCTATGGCTGGCGTGCTAGCCGCCCACGAGCTGCGGGCGGTCTCACGGACGAGTGGACGTCTCCCAGCCTAGGTGCAGCGTCGTAGCCCCAACCCTGCTAGCGCATCGACGGGCCGTACGGCCGGTCACGAGTCGAGCGTCAGCGGGTGCGGTGCATGCCGGTGCTCCGCATGCCGAGGCCAGCGGTCGGGTCGGGTGGGATGGGCCCGTACGGCCAGCCGGCCGGTAGCTCTTGGACGGTCACGACGATCTCGCAGGTCCCGAACGGGTCGACGACGTCGAGGGGGTCGCGCCATCCGACGAACACGACGGTGTCGGCGGTGCCTTGCTCTTGGCCGCCGTCGTCGCAGCGGATCTTGTCGACCTGGCCGTCGGGAAGGACGTAGATGGTGTCGTCGCCTTGCTCGGTGAACACCTTGTCGGCACCGGGGCCGAGAAAGACGACGTCGTTGCCTTCGTCGCCCTTGATGAGCCAGTCGTTGCCGTCGCCGTCGATGAGGACGTCGTCACCGGGGCCGCCCTGGATGGCGCCGTCGTCACCGGGGCCACCGTCAATGACGTCGTTGCCGGCGCCGCCGATCATCTTGTCGGAGCCTTCGCCCCCGAAGAGGCGGTCATCGCCGTCATTCCCGCCGAGGATGTCATTGCCACTCTCGCCGTACACGGTGTCGTTGCCGACATTCGCGGAGAGGACGTCGTCCCCTTCACCGCCGTAGAGGACATCGTCACCGGACCCGCCGTCGATCTTGTCGTCGCCGAGGCCGCCGGCGACCCAGTCATTGCCGGGCTGGGCGGTGATCCAGTCGTCTCCGGTGTCGCCGTACACGGTGTCGTTGCCGTTGCCGGCATAGACCTTGTCGTTGCCGCCGTAGCCGCGGACGCGGTCGTTCCCGCCGAGCGCCATGATGAAGTCGGCGCGTCCCTTGCCGTTGATGACGTCGTCGGTCGTGGAGCCACGCAACAGCGGCGCGGCAATGGCCGGCGCGGCGGCCACGATGACGACCAGCAACGCCAAGGCGCTCACACGCAAATTGGCTGTCACGCGACTTCTCCTCAGGCTCAGGCCTGATTGTCGGGGAAATCTTGATCGTTTGTACACGTTTCGCCACACGACATCTGAACAGTGAGCCGGTCAGGCGTCGGACCGCCGGTGCCGCCGACGAGTCGCGGTGGAACGTCAGCCGGGTGTCACCACATAGCCGCGGCTCCACAACCGGTGCACAGCCACAGCTGCGACGACGGCGCCAAGGGTGCCGAGCGTGAGGTCACCGAGGGTGTCGGCGTACGCGAAGGTGCGCTCGGTGGAGCGGCTGATGAATGCGAAGTACTCGCCGACTTCCCACGCGATGGCGGCTGTGGCCCCGAACGCGAGCGCTCGCTCGACGGTGCGACCCAGCGCGCTGCTTGCGGGAAGTGTGAGGAGGAGGACGGCTGCGGCGAGGAGGCCGTTGTTCATGAAGTGCATCCAGTCGTCGAACCACACCACGGTGTCGTACAGGTCCAGTCGATTGCCGAGAATGTCTGTGAAGCAGGTGAGGGTGATGAGCAGGTCCGGAAGCCACGGGAACGACATGCGCTCGCGCCACAACGTCCACCACAGGAGGGGGACAGTGAACGACACAAGCGGATAGCCGATGGCGCGCAATCCGGCCGCCTTGTCGCGCATATTTCCTTGGTCCGGGTACAGCAATGCCAGTACGAGAAGGAGTACCAGCGCGCCCTTCGCCATGACGTTTGTCGTCTTCGCCATCGCCGGCGTCGCAGGAATTGCTACCGCAGCTACTTCTGTCACGCGCACTCCTGAGCTTGCACGCTCCAGTCGGCAGCGCGTCCGCCCGGAGTCTCTCACCGATCCCGGAGGCACCATGCATGCGACGTGAGCGCACGAGCTCCATCGAAGGGCCAACGTGCCCGGGTTCGTCGGGCGGCACCCGTCGGACGTCGCACTTGAAGTTGGTGAGGTCATGCGCGAGAACGAGTCGGGAGCTACCGTGACGATCATGCCGCGCGTCGCACGCAGTGGGATCGAACTGTGGTTGCTCGGTGTCGCCTGCCTGCTTCTTTCATGCACGCCGCTGCCCGGGGCGGTGACGGTCGGTGCGGCAGCCGACCTGTTCGGGGTCAGCGGGCTTCTGCTCACAGCCGGCGGAGTGCTACCGCTTCAACACTGATGAGCGCAAGCACGGCCCACACCTCGAGTTCCTCGGCCTGCGTCGAGGTCTCAGCGGTCCGGCGGCAACAGGTACCGGTGGATGCTGCATCCCAGAACGGGGTGCAGCCGTAGTGTCGGTAGACCGCTTCGTAGTCGCTCAGTTCGAGGGCGGCATCGGATTCGTCGGCCGGCATCACGGCGCGCTGGGCGTGCAGCAGTCGCACGTGATCGCTGACGTCAGCACTACCAAGTCATGCACATCCCCTCCCGATACTGCCCGCGAACAAGCAAAAGGGGACATCAGAGACGCGCCTGCAGTCGTCCAGTGCCGTCAGAGACAACCCGAGTAGAGGCCGGCCAACGCGGCACGCGGAAGCGGCGCCACTCAGGACCTTCCCTCCGTTCGACTCGGAAAGCGGGTCGCGGTAGACCTTCGGGTGCTGGCACGCCTGGCCGAGCGCGACGAGCAGTCCAGTGCGGTCACACCATTGGCCAGGGCCACCGACGACAACGGGACGACTGTGGCAAGGGTGGAGCCGAGGCGCCGTCATCGGTGTCGGCCTACCCTCCAGGGGTGACCTTTTCAGCGGCGGCCCTCGCACGTACGCTCGCCGCCTTCGTCCTCGGCACGGGGGCTGCGGCCGTCGTCTTCGCTCCGGTGGCCGCGGAGCACGCGGTGGAATCCGCCAGCTTCTCCGACCACCTCGGAGCCGTCCCTGTGGACGTGTCCATGACCCACAACGGTGCGTCGACCGTGGACACCGGCGTGTTCGGACGTCTCTACTGGGAGTACACGGGTGGGTGGGGGTTCGGTGCCCTGATCCGGGTGACCGGACCACCGGAGGCGGCCGGCCCCTCGCTTGCCGCATATGTCAGTCCAGCGTTCCTCAAGACCAGCACCGCGTTCGTCGACGATCCTGCGCGAGTGGCGCGCGCCTACGGAAGTGAGTTCCGAGATCAGTTCGCTGCCGCGTTCTGGCGGCGCGACCTCGAGATGGCCTTCGTCGCGGGCGCACTGCTCACCCTCCTGCTCCGCGGGCGTGTTCCACTTGTGTCGATGGCTGGACGTCGTCGCGCCCTGGTCGCGCTGGCGGCCCTCGTCGCAGCGAGCGGCGTCTCCGCGGGAGGGTCTGCGTGGCTCTTCCACCGGTGGGACGGCAACCAACCGATCGGGGACACCTATCCCATGGCAGACGTGCCGGGCCTCTCGTTCAGCAGTCCCCAGGCCCTGGAGATTGCGGCACAGGTGAGGCCGTTCATCGAGAAGAACAGCCGCCGGATCCGACAACGCAGCGACGCGTTCACCTCGGCCGCCAGGACGAGCCTCGCCGAAGCGCTGTCCGACGCCACCGACCTGACCCCACGGTCCGGCGAGAGAGTCATCGTGGCGGAGGCGGACACCCAGGGAAGCTTCGTCGGCCAGCGTGTGAGGGCGAGCCTGTACGAGGTGCTGCGCGAGCGTCTCGGACCCGACGCGGTGATCGCGCGGACCATCTCAGGGGACGTCACCTCGAACGGCACCGTGGCGGAAGCGACGTACGTGCAGGCCGAGGCACAAACGCTGCCAGGCGTGCCTACGGTCGCGGTCAAGGGTGACCACGACACCGCCACCACGGTCGAACAGCTCAACGAGGCGGGGATCCTCGACCCTGACCAGGAAGTCAGCGAGGTCGACGGCCTCCATGTCGCAGTCGCTGACGACCCGGCGTTCAAGACACTGTTCGGCGGCACGGTGGTCAACGACTCAGACACTACCGAGTCCCAGATTGGCGTCGCGCTGCGTCGTGTGGTGGACGACCACGCCGCCGACGAGGACGGCGGAGTAGTGGTGCTCGTGCACCAACCGACGTCGGCCGAGGCCTACTTGGGCGTCGAGTCCATCGCCGGGCTCGACGGAGGATCGCTCACCGAACCGAGGGATGACGGCCTACCGGACCTGCCCCCCGGCATCGTCAACATCGGCCACTTGCACGACCAGGCGTCCCCGAAGGTGGTCTGGAACACCGACACCGACCGCATCACGTGGACGGTCGTCAACCAGCTCGGCACGGCAGGAGGCGTGGAGGAGAGCCCGGTCTTCAATCGCTTCTCGACGCCGTTCTCGACCCCACTGAAAGACCTGACGGTGCAGCTGCAGTACGTCGATGTGGCGACCGGGCTGCAGACCGGCTTTGCGCAGGTGACCGTCTCGACGAGTGGTGCCGCCACACTCAGCAACCGCATTGACGTCGGCGTGCCGTTGACGGAGCCGCGCTGACTCCAGTCCGTCACGGTGCGGGAGTCTGGTCAGGCGCTCACCAACAAGACCGCCGCGATGACACGGCAGTGCTTTCCCCGGCCGTGGTCACGGCCGGCTGCCACGGCCGTGGTCACCGCGCGCGACTCCTCAGCCGCCCGGTGACCCTGGGGCGCCAACGTCCGGTGAGTCGTCACTGACATCGGTGGTGACGAACTGTCGAGCCACGACCACGTCAGTCGATGAGTGCGCCAGGATGGAGAGGCTGACGGTGAGGGCCGTCAGGTGGAACAGTTCGTCGGCGCGGTCGATCCCCGACTCGAGCACGATGAGCCCATAAACCACTGAGGCGAAGCCCTTCGGGCCGAACCACATGGCAGCGGCCTGCTCCCGCCGAGCGAGACCCGAGCCGATGAATGCCAGCCACAACGCGACCGGTCGGGCCAGGACGAGGGCCAGCACGGCGAAGACCCAGCCGCGCCAGGAGATCTCCTCGATGAGGAACGTCGGGGTCATCAAGGCGGCGAAAAGCAGCACTGCAGCCAGCTTGAGCTGCTCGGCCACCAGCTCCCCCAGCTGCTCGAACTCGTGCCGAAACTCCTCCGACATCGTTGCGACGGTGGCGCCGGCGGCGAACGCGCCCAGGAAGAGATTGGCGTGGGTCGTCAGGCACAGCCCGAGAACCAGAAGTCCCAACGCTGCCGGCAGCAGCGGCTGCAGATGGCGGACGCTCGCAAGGAAGCTGAGCCGCTCCAACCTCAGCACGACCCACGGCACAACGACGCCGATGGCCACGCCCAGGGCCAGCTCGGTCGCCAACGTCCAGCCGCTCGCGTCCATGCCGCCAGCGGTGGCAAGCAGCACCAGCACGACCGGCAGCGCCAGGCCGTCGTTGACGCCGGACTCGACATTGAGCAGGTTGCGTAGCCTGGGCGGCACCTCGTCACGCCCGACAATGGCAGCTGCGAAGACCGGGTCGGTCGGAGAGAGGATCGCGCCCAGGAGGAGCGACTCCAGCCAGGGAACGCCAGCGACCCAGTGCGCCAATCCGGCCGTGACGAGCAGCGTGAACGGCAGGCCAAGGATGAGCGCGCGACCGGGCAACCGCCATGCCGTTCGCAGGTCGCCAAGCCCCACCCGCATGCCGTCGCTGTAGAGCACCGAGAACAACGCAAGCTCAGCAAGGATCGACACGGCCGGGTCGGACGACTGCACGTCGAGCACACCGAGCACACCGGGCCCGAGGACGAAGCCGCCCACCAAGAACAGCACCGCCGTGGAGAGCACGGTCCGGTTCGCCAGCTCGGAGAGGAGGACGCCCGCCACGAGGAGCACGGCGAAGCACACCAGCAGCAGGGGTATGTCCACGGGGAGAACTCCTGTCGCAGTCGCGTGCGGAGAACGTACACCGGGCGCGCCTCGCGACCGTGCGATGGTTACCCGACGAGAGCTCAGGTGAGGGGGGACGTCAGTGCGCAGCATCTGGGACGGAGCGGCGCATCGGGCACGGATCGTCCCGCTCCCATTCGTGTCCGCCATCGTCAGGGGCACGATCCCCCACTCGCTGCCGGTCAGGACGTTGGGCACACGGGACAGTCTGCGTTGACCGCCGCATTCACCAACGGCTGCTCGAGGGTCTCGCGAGAACAGAAACCCAGCGGGCGCGGCCTCACACCAACGGGTCTGCGCATGTTGGAGGGAGCGGACCCGCTCCTCAGCCGACGCGCTTGTTCTTCACCGCGACGCACTCGGCAACGCCGATGAAGAGGGCCGCGCCGACTACGGCCAGCACGAAGCTGATGCCATCCAGTTGGAGCGCCCTGCCCGCGCCCAAGGACCAGGCGACGAGGCTACCGACCAACGAGCCGGTGATGCCCAGCCCGATTGTCGCCAGCGGATCGAGGTACTCCTCCCTGCTGGGACCGAGAAGTCGAGCGAGCGCTCCAACGACGAAACCTGCGATGAGGGAGCCGATCATGGGAGTAGGGACTCATGTAGATCACGTCCGAGAACTGGGTGCCAGCCGTAGCGGCTGTAGATCGCCGCGTAGTCACCGCGCTCCAGGGCCGAGTCGGCTTCCTCGCTCTTCGGCACCGTTTCCTTGGGAAGGTGAAGGCGCACATGATCACTGACGCGGGCAACGGCCTCGACCGGGACCAAGTGGCGGTGCGCCCCGAGCCCAAGAACGCCACCCGACACCACCACGAGCAACCTGGCGCGCCGTTCGGCCTGGTCGACCATGAGGTCCTCCACTTCGCCGACGCGGTGACCATTTGCGTCGAGCACGACGAGCCCTCGGACGTCATCGCTGTGATCAGCAAGGCTGACCTCACCCTCGTCGAGCAGAAGAAGATGGAAGGGGAGCGTGGTCATGGTGTCTCCTCGGGTCCTGGACGTTCCATCGTTCCGGGAGCGTGTGACCATCTGCGTCCGGCGGCTTTGCAGTTCCGTGACAATGCAGAGGGCGTGGGCGTGGGCGTGCTGGTGAGGAGTTGACCTGCGATGGGAGCATGGCCCTGATGGCTACCCGACTGCTGGTCCTGGAGGATGAGGACGGACTCCGTGCGTCACTCCGGCTGATGCTGGAGAGTGACGGGTACGAGGTCGTGGAGGCCGCTGACGCCGAGAGTGCGCTGCGGCTCGTGCCCGGAGCCGGGTTCGACCTGATGCTGGTCGACCTGATGCTGGGCGGCATGGACGGGTTCAGCTTCATTCGGCGCGCCCGCCCGATGACCGAGGCGCCGATCGTCGTGATCAGTGCGCGAGACGGCGTGGAGGACATCGTCTCCGCGCTCGAGGCCGGGGCCGACGACTACATCACCAAGCCGTTCGACGTGCAGGAGGCGCGCGCCAGGTTGCGAGCGATGCTGCGCCGGCCCGTGCTCTCGTCAGACGGATCCGGTGGCGGTCAAGCGACCGATGGCGCCGTTCGGGGCACTGACGTCTTCGTGCTGGACCGGCACGACGGTCCACTTGTCTTCGACCGGGGAGCGGCCCAGCTGACCCGCGGGCCGCGCGAGATCCATCTGACGATGACCGAGTACCGCCTGCTGACGGTGATGTCCGAGAACGCGGGCCGGGTGCTGTCGCGCTCGTCGCTGCTCGAGCACGTGTGGGAGGAGGGCTTCTTCGGTGACGAGCGCATCGTCGACGTGCACGTGCGGCGTCTTCGCAAGAAGCTGGAGCGCGATCCGAGCGCACCTCGCACCCTGGTGACCGTGCGCGGGCTCGGGTACCGGCTCGACACGCGATGACTGTATGGGCGGCACGGCGCGGACTCCGCGCGTCGGTGACCCTGGCGTTCGCGCTGGGAGCTCTCGTGCTGTCCGCGTCGTTGTCGCTCGGCACCTACTTCTCCGCCCGCCACCTGCTGGTCGAGCAGCGAGAGCGCACGGCGCTTCGCCAGGCATTCACCGACGCCGCACTCGTCCGCGACAGCCTGCTCACGTCCGGAAGCGAGGTCAGCGAGGTACTGGGGTCGATCGCACCGCCGACAGGCGCGGTGATGTATCTCCACCGCGACGACACGTGGTACTCCTCGTCGATCGACCAGCCCGGGCAGGACATCACTGATGCCGTCGCCCGGACGGTGGACGCCGGCTCCGTGGGGCTCGCCTGGTCCGACCAGACGGACCCGCACGCCGTGGTGGTCGGCGTACCGCTGCCGGCAATCGGTGCTGCGTACTACGAGGTCTCGGTGGCTGAGGAGCTGGCCGCGACGTTGCGCACGCTGGCGCTGGCCCTCGCCGTCTGTGCGGCCCTCACCACTGTCGGTGGGGCGCTCCTCGGTCGGGCTGCCAGCCGGCGGGTGCTGCAACCGCTCGGGGAGGTGGCCGGTGCCGCGGTGCGGGTATCCGCAGGCGACCTCGACACCCGCCTACGCGACACGAGTGATCCCGACCTGGCCGTGCTGGTCGGGGCGTTCAACCACATGGTCGATGCACTACACGAGCGGATCGAGAGGGACGCGCGGTTCGCCGCCGACGTCAGCCACGAGCTGCGTACACCCCTGACCACCCTGACCACCAGCTTGGGAGTGCTGCAGGACGTGCCCGGCCTTGGCCCGGGCGCGAGCAGTGCAGTGCAGCTCATGGCCACTGAGCTCACCCGGTTCCGGCGGGCACTGGAGGACCTCCTGGCCCTCGGGCGCCTCGACGCCGGCGCCGTCGAGGGCGACATCGTGAGCGTCGGCGCACACGAGCTCGTCCGTCAGGCGCTGCAGGCGAGCCGTCGGTCCGCGGATCTCTTGTCGGTCGGCAGCGGGACCGACGACCCACTCGTCGACGTGGACCGGCGCCAGGTGCTGCGAGCGTTGGTCAACCTGTTCCAGAACGCGGACCTGCACGGCGACGGGCTCACGGGGGTCGTCGTGGACACCGTCGACGGTTACGTCGAGTTCCGAGTCCATGACCAGGGCCCCGGAGTTCCGGCGCAGGATCGCGAACGCATCTTCGAGCGCTTCGCCCGCGCGGGCGGTGCCCGGACCGGGACGGGCAGCGGCTTGGGCCTGAGCATCGTGGCGCGCACAGCGACCAACCACGGCGGATCCGTCTGGTGTTCCTCAGCCCACGACCAGGGTGCGGAGTTCGTGCTGCGCCTGCCGCGAGGTGGAGGGACGGTGGCGAGATGAGCGTACGTCGCGCTGCTGCGACGGGGTTGGTGCTCCTCGTCGCAGGATGCGGCCTGCCGGGAAACACCGAGGTGCGTACTGTCGACGCCGCCGCCGTGCCCTACAGCCTGCTCGATCCCGAGGCGCTGTCGCGTCCGGGGCAGATCGGGCCGGTGCCGGTAGGAACTCCTGTCGTGTTCTGGCTGGTCCACGATGACCGCCTGGCTCCGACAGCGGTGCCCGTCTCGTGCACCGACCCCGTGGACGACGTCGTCTCACAGCAGCTCGCACTGCTGGCCGCGGCTCCGGACGAGGTAGCCCGCGCGGCTGGACGATCGTCCACCATCCCGTCGTCCTCACAACTCGAGCTGGTCGACGTGGCGGACGGCGTTGTAAGGATCGACTTTGACCCAGCCTCCGCCCTCACCGCCGACAGGCTGCCCCTCGCGATGGGTCAGCTCGTCCTCACCGTCACGTCGGCCCCCGGCATCGAGGCGGTGCAGGTCACCGCTGCGGGCGACACGGTCGAGGTGCCGCTCCCCGGCGGTGCCCTGACGGACAGGCCGGTGACTGCTGGCGACTACTCGATCTTGCTGCCGGAACGATTTCTAAGCAGCGGTCGGCGGAGTCTCTCGACCGATATCGGGTGCCCGGACCCAGGTGCAGGAAACAGTTAGCTGGACGACGTCGCTGACCGTGGTGCCGACGCGCGCGTATCGACGATCATCCATTGCCCTGGCGGCGAGCCGACCTTGAGTCCCCAGGCGACGGCCACGGCGTCCATGACCTCGGCCGTAGCCGGGGTCGGGCCCTCATGCGCCATGCGAGGCGTCACCTGCTCGACGCCCTCTCACTCGACATCGACCCTGACGTGATCAGGGTCTGCCCAGCGGAGGCGGACGCACACCGAGCTGGTCCCGAGCGTACGGCTGGGCAGCGCGGTGCGCGTCACCAGGCACGATCTCCACGACGCTGAGGCGAGGGCGCGGTCAGCCCCCAGCGACGGACGAGGCGCGGCGTCCTGTAGTGGCGGGCGAGGTCGAAGCTCGACACGCCGGGTCCGCCGCCTACCAGGCGTGGGGGAAGCCGGGGCCGGTCACGGTCCTGCCTCTCCGGGCGCCAGTGCGCGTCGCAACCCGGTTCTGCTCAGGGTCGTGGCGCATCCCTGGGGCACGTGGCGCAGGCGTACGGGAACGCCACGCCTGCGGCACACGGCACCCGTCCACAACAGTGCGGCGACGGCCTCGGAGGTCAGGCGCGTCATGCCCGACAGATCGATCACCACGGCCGCCGGCGGCGGATCGAGCAGCACCGGCACACGCTGCTTCACTGCGCTGAGCACGCACTCGCGGTCCCGGGTGCTCACCACCACGACCACGTCGTCACGGGTGCTCCCCAACCAATGCGGCGCCGACTTCCCATCCTTGTCGTAGGTCATCTCGACAGGCTCTCTCCCGCATGTGACGCCTGACCAGACTGCGATGTTGCAGGTGTGTGACAGCTGTCTGACAGCTCCACATCACCTCTGTCAGAGTCGTTGTCTGCGCTGACCTGCCGTGTCTTGATGGATGGAGCCAACCATCACGACCCATGCCTCAGGAGACCACGCCATGTTCGCCATGACCCCCCACGCCCGCTCCGTCGTCCGACGAGTGACCGGTCACCAGGCTCTGTCCGCCCAGTCGGGTCTGCGGATCGCGCAGGGTTCGTCCGCAGACGCGCCGATGCAGGTTGCCGCCACTGCGGCGCCGCATGAGCACGACGAGGTGCTCGAGCACGACGGTGCCCGGGTGTTCCTGGGGCCGGGAGCGGTGAAGCGCCTGCGGGGCCGCACGCTCGACGCCGTGACCGAGAAGACCGGTCGGGTGCACTTCGTCCTCAAGCGTGCTGGGGATCACGCGTGAGGAAAGCCGCTGGCTGAAGCGCGTGAGCTGACGCCGGCGGCAGTACCGGGACCGTGCCGTCGTCGTCGTCGTCGACGGCACGGTCCTCGTGGCGTGAAGGTTCCAGATGTTGCTCGACGACCACCGCTCCGGCGACCAAGAGCTGTTCCGGCAGTTCGTCGACCTCTTCAACACCATGAACGAGGACTTCGCAATGGAGCCGGACCGGTATCAGAGGGGTCCTCACTGGGAGGCTGACTGAGCACCTGGCGCCGCGGGGCGCAACCGCGGCTCAGCGCAGTCCGTCGTCGGTCGGCTCGGGAATGGGCCCCGGGTGCCGGGTGGCCCCGCCTCCGGAGAACAACTCGAGAGCTTGCTCGACGGTCTCCCGGTGGAGGGGTAGCGCGGCGGCGTGCAGGTCGCGCAGCATGACTCCGAGCCGCCGCTGCACCCGGTCGACGTCGGCGCCCCAGTGCGCGATCTCGTCGACGGCCAGACCGATCAGGTCGGCGAGCGCGGGCTGTGGCACGTGCACCGCCAGCGCACCCGAGCTGTCGACGCACTGCCGCGGGAGGAGCGGTCGAGTCACGAGCCGGCGGAGCAGGTCGTGCAGCTGGTCGATGACCTGGACCGCCGTGGTCGGGTCGTTGATCCCGGGCGAGAGGGCACGCTCGGCGATGTCGACGAGCTGACGGAGCCCGAACCCGACGTCCTCGTCCATCGCACGCTCCTTGCCCACGTGGACGGCCGCCCGGAGCGCGAATTCGTCAGGCCGACCCGCGCCGTGGACCTCGAGGAGCGGCGCACCTCCAGGGACGAACTCGCCCAGCGCGCGCACGAGGCAGATGGTCACCCCGTGCTCCTCGGCCAGGGCGAGCAGGGCGTCGTCGTCGACCTGCTGCACGACACCGGGACCGTCCGCGTCGATGCGGTGACCGTAGGTGCGCTGGCAACGGCAAGGCCGAGCGCGGCTCCGCGTCTCGCGGGTGCCGGCTCTCGAGCACCGCCCGGGTCTCCTCACCGATGCGATCCACGATGGAGGCCGCGCGGATGGACTGGGCGACGTGGTCGATGTAGAAGAGGAAGACCACCACGCTCGCCAGCACGAACCCGAATGCCACCGTGACCGAGATCTGTGGCACCGATGTCTCGGTCTGGGCGGTGCCGCGCACGGAGCGAAGCACGACCAGGGCGTATACGAACGTCGCGACGAAGACGCCGAGTGCGATCTGGATGATCCAGTCGCGCAGGAACGTGCGCAGCACGCGCGGGGAGAACTGACTGCTCGTCAGCTGGAGCACCACGATGGTGATCGAGAACACCAGGCCGGTGAACGAGATCATCGACGTGATGATCGCGGAGAGCAGTGCCCGAGCCCCTTCGGGCCCACCGGCGAAGAGGAAGGGCACCTTGAGCGAAGTGTCGAGCCAGTCGTCGAGGGCCGTGAGGGAGAGCCCCAAGAGGGCGGCCAAGGCGGCACACAGGAGAGGCACCACCCAGAACTTGTCCCGCAGACGTCTCACGGTCCGAACCATCGTTGCTCTCCTGGTGCTGGCACGCCGGCGACGAGGATCGGGTCCCGTCGGTGTAGCGCACGACGGAGCTGTGCGCGCAAGCTCGTGCACAGCCTGCCGTCTGCGCCGGAGAAGCGTACGACGGTTGCGCGACAGTTCGACGTCAAGGCTGTGACAAACGTTGAATCCCGGAGACGGTCACTGATTGCATCGACCGACGGCCCCGATGCGAATGTGGTGAACCCTCATGGCGACCAGTGACCAGTGGCAATGGATCTCGACCATCGAAGAAGCGATCAACTCAGCCTTCGACCCGATCGCCAGCGCAGTGGCCTCCGTGATCTTCTACGCGCCGACCGTCGGTGGCGTCACCTTCCCTCTGATCGTGCTGTGGCTCGTGGTGGCGGCCGTGATCTTCACGATCTACTTCAAGGGCATCCAGTTCGTCTCGTGGAGCACCAGCCTCGACCTGGTGCGCGGCAAGTTCTCCCGGGCGAGCGATCCCGGTGAGGTGACGCACTTCCAGGCACTGTCCTCGGCGGTCTCGGGAACGGTCGGCCTCGGCAACATCGCCGGCGTCGGTGCCGCGGTCACGCTCGGCGGGCCCGGGGCCACCTTCTGGATGATCGTCGCCGGACTGTTCGGCATGTGCACGAAGTTCGTCGAGTGCACCCTCGGCGTGAAGTACCGCGAGGTCCACGAGGACGGCACAGTCACCGGTGGGCCGTTCCGCTACCTGCCCGTCGCGTTTGAGCGCTTCGGCAGCACCGCGTCCCGCACGCTGACGGTCATCTTCGCCGTGGCGCTGTTCTTGTTCGGCGCCGTCGGCGGCAACATGTTCCAAGCCAACCAGACCTACGCGCAGGCACGCGAAGTGACGGGTGGCGACGACGGCTACCTCGGATCGTCGGGCTCGGCCCTCATCTTCGGGCTCGTCCTGGCGTTCCTCGTCGGCGCCGTCATCATCGGGGGAATCTCCTCGATCGCCCAGGTGACCTCGCGACTCGTCCCGGCGATGGGCCTGCTGTACCTCGTCACCTGCGTCCTGGTCATCGCCGGCAACATCGTCAACGTCCCCGCGGCGTTCGGGGAGATCATCTTCGGCGCCTTCGCCCCGGAGGGCGTCGCCGGAGGTGCGATCGGCGTCCTGATCATCGGCTTCCAGCGAGCCGCCTTCTCCAACGAGGCCGGCGTCGGGTCGGCCCCGATCGCCCACGCCGCGGTCAAGACCAAGCACCCGGTGAGCGAGGGCTTCGTCGCCCTCCTCGAGCCGTTCATCGACACCGTCATCATCTGCACGCTCACCGCCCTGACGATCGTGATCGCCGACGCGCCGTACTACGCCGAGCAGCGCGAGATCGTGGCCGGTGGCGGGCCTACGCCGGACGGGGTGGTCGTCACCTCACGCGCGTTCGAGACCTTCCTGCCCCAGTTCCCGGTGATCCTCGCGATCGCGGTGGCGCTCTTCGCCTTCTCGACGTTGATCACGTGGTCCTACTACACGATGAAGGCGTGGACCGAGATCTTCGGTCGCTCGAAGCGGAGCGAGGCGACCTTCAAGGTCGTGTTCTGCACGTTCACCGTGATCGGTAGCGTCATCACCTTCACCTCGGTGCTCACGTTCGCCGACTCCATGTTGTTCGTGTGCGCGATCGTCAACCTGCTGGCCTGCTACCTCCTGCTGCCCAAGGTGCGCGACGAGCTGCGGTCCTTCCGTGAGGGCCGCCGCAACGGCACCATCACGGAGGTCCCGGTCGAGGAGCGGGCGACGACCTGAGGCCGTCGCTCAGGGTTCCGATGCCGGATGCTCGGTGAGCGACCGGGCGTTCGCACCGGCCGCCACCGGACCGGCGAGCTGCGCATAGGTGGTGACGGCGAGAGCAGCCGCGAGCCCGATACCCGCCAGCACCACACCGGCGTCGAGGAAACCGGCCCAGCCACCATCAGGACGGACGCCGGCCGCGAGCAGTCCAGCGACAGCCAGCACGACACCGGTCGTGGCGAAGACCCGGTGCGGGCGAGCGGATGCGACGCCGGGCATCCCGCCACGGAGCAGGCTCCAGACAGCAATCACGGCAGTGCCCCACACCAACGACACCAGGAGAGCGCCGATGATGTCGGCGGGTCGATGCCAGCTCGCCACGAGCATTGCGGCAGCGGTGACGGTGATCGCCCCGGAACCGACGAGGGACACCGTCGTGCGAGAGGCGTCCGGAGCGACAAGAAGGGCCGCGAACACCAGCGAGACGACAACGGTCGCGTGGCCGCTGGGAAAGCTCTCGACCGTCAGGTAGCCGTGGTCGGCCCGGTCCGACACTGCCTTCATCACCTGGGTCGTGAGGTTGGCACCCACGACCAGGGTCACGGCCGCACCAGCCGCGGCGTACCGCTGGCGTACGACTGCCACGCCGACGAGCACCAGCACGGCGACCGCGATCGAACCCAGCGAGACGTTGCCCAGGACGCCCACCAGCCCACGCGTGGTCGCCTCGTCGCCGACGACCACGTCCATGCCGGCCTGGTCCAGGGCCTGTCCCAACCGGGTCTGCTGGCTGCGGTTGCCGAGCCAGGCGAGGGCCACCGTGCAGAGGAGGCACACCCCGATGCATGCAGCCGTGCTCCTCCAGCGGTGCCAGTGCTTGCGCAGCCCGGGCGGTGCCTCGTAATCCGGTCGCATGTCGCTCAGGCCTGCCAGATCCGCAACCAGTCGACCTGCATGTGCTGCGGCAGCTGCCTGTCCTTCATGAGGGACAGCTCGTAGTCGGAGGCGAGCAGGCTCAGGATGGGGTACTGCGGCTGGCCGGACACGCCCTTGCGGGTGCGCCACGTCTCCTGCCCGTCGATGCGGAAGATGTACATCTTCGGCGTCCACTCCACCGAGAACACGTGGTAGTTCTTCGACCACCCGTCGTGCCGGTTCTTGAGGAAGCTCCTCGGCTGCTTGAGCCAGGAGCCGGTCTTGATGAGCCTGTCGTTCTTCTTCCAGTGGATGAAGCTCGTCAGCCCTCCGCGCGGGTGCTTGTCACCGAAGTACTCGATGACGTCGATCTCGGCGCCTGCAGTCCGCGGCGTGCCGGCGCGAGAGGTCTGCGGCTGGAGCCAGAAGCTGCTGTGCTGGCCGCGACGCTTGTGCATCTTCACGCGTGCGGCCGCGAAGCCGTACCTGAACGACACCTCGTTCTGGGTCGAGATGTGGCCGTTGAGCCGGTACGCGTAGCGACCCGAGACCTTGCCTCGCTTGATCGCCTTGCACTTGGTGGTGCGGCTCGTGTCCTCCACCACGCTCAGGCGGACCTTGCCGCCGGACACCTTGACCGCCTTCGGACTGCCCTTGGAGCACCTGCGCAGGCTCTCCTTCTCGTAGGACTGGCCGCGGTGACTCCATGCGGCACCCAGCGAGCGACCGGAGAACGTCTCGGTGAAGAGCGGGGTCTGCCAGCGGGCGGTGCTCTGCGGCCGGCTCACGACGCGGCGCAGGCCCCGGTACCTGCCGGACTTCACCCGGTAGGTCAGCGCCTCCCCGCGACGCGCGGCGCGGGCGGAGAACTCGGCGCGCCCACGGCGGTCGGTCCGCGCCTTTCCGACGTTCTTCCATCCCGCGCCCCGCTCGACCTGCAACCGGACGGGGCGTCCGGCGCGGCGCGGCTTGATCGTCGCGGCGATCGCCACCCGGGCAGCGTCGGGGCTCGCCGTCCGGCGACCCTGCTGGACGATCTGCGGCAGGACCTGCAGGCTCGCGCGCGAGCGCGTGGCCTGGCGCTCCGAGGACGACGCGGCAGCTGAGCTGGCCGGAGGACCGGCGGCCGATCCGGCGTCGGTGGCGAGGAGCAGGGACGCGGGCATCAGCAGCGCGAGGGCGCTGCCAGCAAGCACACGGCGTGCAGGCCTGGTGATCTCTCTCGGTCGTGGGCGCGAGGTGTTCGTCTCGAAAGTCATCTTGTCGAGGGTGTCTCGCGCGTCGTCCCAACCCAAATCCTCGGACCGTGATTCGGCCCAACAACCACTCAAATGACAGCCACCCGAACGGCGAGATTGCAGGTTCATGACAGTCGCCCGACGACCCTCGACCACTCCGGTCGGCGCCATTGTCGCCGCACGTCCGGCGTGCCTAGATGGGCACGAACGATCTCGGACCCGACGTCAGGCGCGGTCAAGCACCTGAAGCGGCGCACGCTCGACGCGGTGACGGAGAAGAACAGGCGGGTGCACTTCGTGCTCGAGCGCCGCACGTGACCACCCACACGCACCAAGATCATCAATCAGACGTTCGCACCAGTCGGGGGACTGACGGCTCATGCCGTCGTGGGCCCCCGCGCGAGCGGGAAGGAAAGTCATGCACCATCGCATTCGACCCATCCGATCGGCCGCGGTCGTCCTGTCGACCGTCGCCCTCGGCGCCGGAGTGCTCGCTGCTCCGCCAGCCACGGCCGACATCTCGTCGGCTCTCCGCAGTGCCAAGGCAGGCGTCAAGACCGACAGCACCCCCTCGAACATCGCGGCCGACTGGATCACCGATGAGCTCACCAACGGGCTCATGGTCGGCTCCACCGGACCCGACTTCGGTCTCACCCTCGACACCGGTCTCGGCCTGGCGAGCGTGCCGGGCCACGAGGCCGGCGTCGCCGCGATCAACGCCGCCTTCGAGCCGCGCGTCGACGAGTACGTCGGCGACGGGACGAAGGAGTCCTACGCCGGACCGCTCGGCAAGGCGGCCGCGTTCGCCCGTGCGGCCGGTGAGAACCCGATCGACTACAACGGGACGAACCTGATCACGCGCCTCGAGGAGCGCACGGCCAACGTGCCGGCCGACCCGGCAGCGGAGCCGCAGGCCGCGGCGTTCGCCGGACGGATCTTCGACAAGTCGGAGTTCGGCAACCATGCGAATGTCGTCGGGCAGTCCTACGCCGTGCGTGCCCTGGCGCGTGCTGGCTCCACGGAGGCGGTCGCCGCCCGCGACTTCCTGCTCAAGCAGCAGTGCGCCTCGGGCTACTTCCGGCTCAACTTCGCGAAGGCCAACGTGCCCAACCAGTCGTGCACCGAGGGTGAGGCCGGCAGCGAGCTGGACCCGGACGCGACCGCGCTCGCGGTGATCAACCTCATCGAGTCGCGTGACACCAGCCAGGCCGTCAAGGACGCGCTCGCCAAGGCCGGAGCGTGGCTCGCCGACCGCCAGCGCAACAGCGGTGCGATCCGCAGCTCCGGATCGGATGCGCAGATCAACACCAACACGACAGCGCTCGGCGGCTACGCCATGGGCCTGCTGAAGCAGGACGAAGAGGCCCTCAAGGCGGGCCTGTGGGTGCGCAAGAACCAGCCGGTCGACAAGTACAAGTGCCGCACTGCCCTGACCAAGGACACCGGTGCCGTCGCCTTCCGCAAGGACCGGTCCAAGGCGGCCAAGGCCGGCGGCATCCCCGCCGACGGTCGCGACGAGTGGCGCCGCGCCACCGCCCAGGCGATCCTCGGCCTGCAGTTCGCCCCGGCGAGCAAGGACACGTTCCGCATCGAGTCGGTGCGCGACCAGGCTCGCGCCGGTGAGCGCGTCCAGTTCCGGGTCTACGGGCTGGCTCCCGGCGAGAGCGCGTGCATGCAGGTCAAGGGTGACTTCCGCCGCGTCAAGGGCAAGACGAAGGGCACCAAGATCGTGCGCAAGCTCCTCCTGCCGACCGGCAACCAGCGTCGTGTGGGTCTCGTGAAGACCTCCGACGACGAGGCTCGTACGTGGATCCGGGTCCGCAACTGACCCACCAGCACTACGCAGCATCATCACGCTCGGCCCGGCGTCTCGCGATGCCGGGCCGAGGTGCGTCCTGCTGGAGGACGCATCCTTTCGCCTCCTCGGACTGATTCCTCAGCTCGCTCGTGCTGGCGCGGTCCTCAAAACTCAGCTTCACCCGACGACTACCTACCTGCCAGTGCCCCGCACGTAGTCCCCGGCGACGCGCGTCCCGCTCCGCTGATCGAGATGCATTCCTCGCTCGAGGGCTCGCCCTCGCCCACGACTGGCGCCAAGCCTGCTCACCAAGTACCTCGCACCCCATGCATTCACGGACCGTGGTTTCGTCCGCACGAAACGTGACGGCCCACTCCCCCGCGCCGCCCGCGCACGAAGGTCCGACTTGGGCGCGCCTCAAATCAACTCGCCGCCTGGCCAGCCCTTGGGCTCGACTGCTCATCGAGCGCGCTCGTTTCGCCGCCTACCGGCGTGCGACAAGCTTCATGCGGAGGGCATGAATGGACCTTCGGGGTGGCTACGAGCCGCATTCGGGGGCCGTCGAGCCGTGGCGTCTGCGCGGTGGTCGCCGTACGCTCACGTGGTGGAGGCTGTGGAGGGGGCAGGCGCGAGCGTCATGTCATCCACGAGCTCGTGGGCGCGGCATGCGCTCGACGCACTGACCGAGCTCCACGGCGTGCGTCGGGCCGGGATCGGGGTGAGCGAGGGCGGCGGGCGCCGCCTCAACTTCACTGCCGCTGAGCACCCGGGCGAAAGCCCCGCCACGTGGTGCCAGATCGATGCGTACGACGACGTGCCCCTCAACACCGCGATCCGCAGAGGCCGGGCCGTCGTTGGGACCTTGATCGAGCTCCAGACTTCACACCCGACCTTCGCGGAGAGGCAGGCGGGCACCGGTACCGTGGCGCTGGCCGCAGTGCCGTTGGTGGCCTCCGGGCGCACGCTTGGCGGATTCGTGTTGTTCTACCGCCAGGCCCCGCGATTCGACGAGCCGGGCATGCGCGAGCTCATGGAGCTCGGCGCGCATCTGGGCGAGACGCTCGAGCGGACCCGTTCGACGCAGCCCGGAGGGGTTACTTCCTGGTTGCGCGAGCCGGCGCAGGGAGCACTCGTCGCGCGCCTCGCGATTGCCAGCGAGCCTGCCGCTGTGGGTCATGCGCGTCGCGAGCTGCGAGCCGCTCTGGCCGGCTGGGGCATCGACGAGGACACGGCACAGACTGTGGAGCTGTGCATGTCGGAGCTCGTGACGAACGCGGTGGTCCACGCTGCGTCCGGTTGCCATGTGCAGGTGGTCAACGACGCGGGGGCCGTGACCGTCGAAGTCCGGAACGCCGGTCCGGGCCCCGACCTCACCCAACCCGACGGGCGCGACCCGCTGCAGGTTCACGGCCGCGGGCTGCAGCTCGTCGACGCCCTCACGAGCCGGTGGGGGTCATCGAGGGACGACAGCGGCTTCAATGCGTGGTTCGTGCTGAACCCCTGAGGCAGTGCACCAGCGGCGTGGCACCGCCACGGTGCTGCCGCGATCGGCTGGCCCTCAAGGACGAAACCACTAGCGCTAACGGCACGTCCGAGCCCGCCGCGCTGATTGCGTCAATCCACCGCTTATGCGTGCCGCGCGTATTTCGCTGAGCCCGCACATTCGAAGGACGATCTGCAGGCGTTGAGCGTGACTGTTGGCTCCGACGCTCACCATGCCTCTCACCATTCCGCTCACCGTCTCGCGCACCCACGTCGTCGGTTCAGGGCAAGCCGGCCTGCCGGCACGCCATCGTGTGCCGCGGCCTCAGCAGGTCCAATACCGACCACTGGACAACGCAGAATCAGGGACGCCACGGATAGACGCTGCCACCCGTGACGGTCGCGCAGCCAAGCTGTCCGATCCGTTCTCCGTCTCCTTGCTTCTTCCTCACCTATCGACAAGCGACCACGGCTAGCGCCGAGGCACACGTGAGGAGAACCCGCCATGGAGCACAACGCCGACCATCCGTCCCAGCCGACTCTTTGGGACGACACATCTGCGGCCGCCGCGCAGACGAAGGCTCGCACGCCCGCGCGAACGACCTCGCACCGAAACCGCGAGACGGCGGAAGCCAGTGATCTCTGGACAATCGACGAGGTTGCCAGCTATCTAGGTGTCCCCAAGCAGACGGTGTACTGCTGGCGGACAAGTGGCTACGGGCCGGCTGGTTTCCGCGTCGGCAAGCACCTGCGGTGGCGCGCATCGACTGTCATCTCCTGGACAATCGAGCTCGAGCGGCAGCGGTGACCGAGCCAGACGAGATCGAGCATCAGAGGTCGTGCCCGAGGTGCGGCTCGTCTATCGCGGACGTCTATCCGAGACTTCCCGGCCGCCCACGGCGCTGGTGCTCGGCGAAGTGTCGCCGGGCCGCATCCGAAGAGCGGCGAGCCGCGGCGGCCGGAGCGATCGCAACCAAGTTCGTTCAGACTCGACGTCTCCCTCGACGACCACGTGCTCGCGGTGCTCGCCTCGCCGGCGGCATGCCGGCGCGTCCTACGGGATCTGCGCGAGCGGCACGACGCCGGCAAGCTCGACGATGCCCGGTGGTCTCCGGTCGCCAATGAGCTGGAGCGCGATCGCTCCCACACACGCCCGACGCTTCGATGGGGCGCTCGGTGATGGCCCGGACTGCACAACCGGCTGTCCCCTGTCCGTCCTCACAGCTAGCGTGAACGGTCTCGGAGGTTCGCATGGCCAGCATCACCACCAAGCGCGGCTCGGACGGCAGCCCTCGCTACGTCGTCAACTACCGCGATCCCGAAGACCGCCAACGACGGAAGTCGTTCCGGCGGAAAGCGGACGCGGAAGCGTTCCGCAGCACTGTCGAGACGGACAAGATCCGCGGCACCTACATCGACGTGGACGCTGGGCGGGTCATGTTCCGCGACTATGCCGCTGAGTGGCTCGCGAACAGAACCTTCGACAGAACGACCTACGAAGCGACCGCGCTTCGGCTGCGGGTCCACGTGCTCCCAGTCATCGGCCATCTCCAGCTGCGACAGATCAAGCCATCCACGATCCAAGGGTTGATGCGCTCGCTGGCCCTGTCAGACACCTACCGGCGCGTCATCCTGGCGAACGTGTCGGCGATCTTCAGCGCCGCCGTGGACGACGAGCTCATCGCGAAGAACCCGTGCAGGGCTGGATCCGTCACGCGACCGTCCGTAGTTCGACGCAGAGTCGTTCCGTGGCCGGTCGAGCAGGTCAGTGCCATGCACGACGCGCTGCCTGCGCGCTACCGGCTCCTGGTCACGTCTGGGCTCGGGCCTGGGCTTGCGGCAGGGCGAGATCTTCGGCCTCTCCCCCAACGACTTCAACTTCCTCGCAGGCACCGTCGACATCCAGCGCCAGGTGCGCATCCTCGCCGGCAACAAGCTCGTGTTCGCTCCGCCCAAAGGTCGCAAGACGCGGACCGTCCCCCTGCCTTCCAGCGTCGCAGCCGAGGTCAACGCGCACCTCGCCGAGTTCCCTCCGGTGCGCGTCAGCCTGCCGCGGCTGACGCCGGAGAACCTCGAGCGCGCGACCGTGCCGCTTCTGCTGACCACCCGCGAGGGCACGGCGCTGAACCGCAACTACTTCAACAGCAGTCTCTGGCGGATCGAGCCCAGAAGACAGGCACACGTCGAGCCCACCCGTGACAACGGCTGCCACGCCCTGCGACACTGGTACGCCTCGGTCCTGCTCGACGCCGGCGAGTCCATCCGCGCCGTCTCGGAGTACCTCGGGCATAGCGACCCCGGCTTCACGCTGCGCACCTACACGCATCTCATGCCCGACAGCTCCGAGCGCACTCGCGGCGCCGTCGACGCCGCCTTCGCGGCAGCACGGGAGAGCACCAGCAGCGCCCGATAGCGACCACCGACGAACACCGAAGAGAGTTTCGCGTGTTACACGGTCGTTACATTTTCGGCTTCAGCGCGACGTTTGCGCAGGTCAGAGGCCATCGTCGGTCTCTACTACGACATCTGAGCCCTCTTGCATGCAGGAACGCCGCCGATCGACCATCTGGTCGTTCGGCGGCGTTTCGGGCATCTAGTGGTGGATCTCGGTCCTGTGAGAGCAGAGCGAGGGCAGAGAAGCAGGCTCAGGTTCGCCCTCGGGTCTCAGGTCGCGGTGACGTGTGAGCCCCCTGGCGAGCTGGGTCGCCATCGCGAACGCGTTCGTCGTGGATCCAGCCCGCAAGGAAGCTGAGCGCCTGCTCGGACGCGCTGTGGGGTTCGACGGTGTAGGTGATGATGGTGAGCCCGGTGTCGGCGGGCAGGTCGAGGGCCTCGGCCAGGCCTGAGCCCCACCCCTCACGCAAGGAGCACGATCATGCACACACGCACACTCGGCCCCGAAGGTCCCGCACGACTCGAGGTGTCCGCCCTCGGCCTCGGCTGCATGGGCATGAGCCAGTCGTTCGGCGCCCCACCGCCCCGCGAGGAGATGATCTCGTTCCTCCGCGCCGCGGTCGAGCGCGGAGTCACCTTCTTCGACACCGCCGAGGTCTACGGCCCCTTCCACAACGAGGAGCTCGTCGGGCGAGGCCCTGCGGCCGGTGCGTGACGACGTCGTCATCGCGACCAAGTTCGGGTTCGCCTTCGACGAGCGACGGCAAGCAGACCGGCGTCAGCAGCCGACCCGACCACATCCGCGCCGCCGTCGACGGCTCCCTGCGCCGGCTCGGCACCGACTCGATCGACCTGCTCTACCAGCACCGCGTCGACCCGGACGTCCCCATCGAGGACGTCGCCGGCACCGTCAAGGAGCTCATCGACGCCGGCAAGGTCCACCACTTCGGACTGTCCGAGGCCGGCGTCGGCACCATCCGCCGCGCCCACGCCGTACAGCCCGTCACCGCCCTGCAGAGCGAGTACTCCCTGTTCTGGCGCGAGCCCGAGGACGAGATCCTTCCCGCCCTCGACGAGCTCGGCATCGGGTTCGTCCCGTTCAGCCCACTCGGCCGCGGGTTCCTCACCGGCCAGGTCACCGCGACCACCGAGTTCGGCGAAGGCGACATCCGCGCCAACCTCCCCCGCTTCGAGCGCGAAGCCCTCGAGGCCAACCTCGCCCTCGTCGACCTCATCACCGCCGTCGCCGAACGCAAGGGCGCGACCGTCGGGCAGGTCGCGCTGGCGTGGCTGCTCGCACAGCAGCCCTCGATCGTCCCGATCCCGGGCACCCGGCGCCTCGAACGCCTCGACGAGAACCTCGGCGCGGCCGACCTGCACCTCACCGAGGAGGACCTCGCCGAGCTCGACCGAGCCTCGACGAGCGTGCAGGTGCAGGGCGACCGCTACCCCGAGGCGATGCAGCGCATGATCGATCGATAGGCACTCGCCCGTCAGTCCACCAGGTGGAGGACGCCGTAGCCGAAGCCGGAGACCACCACGGTGGCACCGTCCAGCCCGAGGCCCGTGCCCCAGACCACCGTCGCTCCCGCGGCGCGCGGAATGGTGAGCGTCGCCTCCTCCCGCCGCGGATTCACCACGACGAGGTGGCTCTGTCCGCGCAGGTAGGCCAGCGGGTAGCCACGGTGAAGGACCTCGGTGGTTGCTCGACCGCCGAGAGCGGGAGTACGACGACGCAACGCCAGCAGCGAGCGAACCAGTCCGAGCGTCGACTCCGGGTCGTGCTCCTGCTCGGACACGGTCGGGCGGTCCGCGGCGGGATCGATCGGGAGGTAGAGGTCCTGCGTAGCAGCGCTGGAGAAGCCGGCGTTGGGGCTGTCGTCCCACTGCATCGGAGTCCGGCAACCGGCCCGGTTGTAGGCAGGGTGACAGATCGCGCCCTCGACGTCTGGCAGGCCCGGCAGGTAGCGCATGCCGATCTCGTCGCCGTAGTAGAGGCTGGGGACGCTTCCCCATGTCATGAGGAAGGTGAGCGCCGCGCCCAGCTGCTCGGGACCTCGCGACTCGCTGCGCAACCTGTTGAAGTCGTGATCAGCAGTCGCGAGCAGGACGGGTCGGGACCCGTCGAGCTCGCGCGCCTGCTCCCACGCAGCGAGAAACGTCTCCATGCTCCCGTCGCCGTCGGCGTGGAAGAACGGTGGCCGCGGTTCGTGCCAGGGCAGACGTCCGGCGTGGTGGTCGTCGAACAGGCTGGCGTGCGGTTCGTGGATCACCAGCATGAAGTCGGCGTCGAAGGCCAGCGAGGCCCCAGTCCGCGGTTCGAGCCCTTCGGGCACCAGCGCCGTTCCGGGATGAGTGGCGTCGAGCCAGGTGCGGATCTCGCGCCACACCTCGGTCGAGGCTGCGACCCCGCGATCGATCTGGTGGTCCTTCACCAGCGAGAACGCCATGTCGACCCTGAACCCAGCGATCCCGCGTTCCACCCAGAAGTCGATGACGTCCATCAGTGCCTGGCGGTTGCGACGCGGACCGGCCGCGTCCGGAGCATCACGCCACGGCTCGGCTGCGGGCAGGTCGCTCCAGCCGAAGTTGAGCGCCGGCTGCTCGTCGTAGAAGTTCTTCAGGTACCACCCGGGTCGGGGGCCCGGCGAGGGCACCCAGGCGGGCAGGCCCGGAGTCTCCGCACTCCAGGCAGCGGAAGGCTCGTCCGTACGCCAGATGTAGCGGTCGCCCAGAGGGCTCGGCGACACAGCGTTGACCTCGGCCTGGAACCACGGGTGCTCGATGCTGGTGTGCCCCGCAACCAGGTCGAGGAGGACCCGGATCCCGAGCCGGGCTGCCGTGGCAACGAGCTCGACCATCTCCTCGTTCGTGCCGTAGCGCGGTGCGATGGTCATGTAGTCGGACACGTCATAGCCGGCATCGACGAACGGCGAGGCGAAGCACGGGTTGAACCAGATCGTGTCGATGCCCAAGGACGCCACGTGATCGAGATGGTCGATGACCCCGCGCAGGTCGCCCACGCCGTCGCCGTTCGAGTCCGCGAACGACTGCGGATAGATCTCGTAGACGACCGCGTCTGCCAACCAGTCAGCACCCATGCAGCACACGCTAGGCGCCCGAGCGCCGCCCGCGCATCGTCATGGCTGCCTGCCGTCGGTGAACACGATGCCGGCGAGGGCCGGGCGTCACACGTCGAGGAAGTGGTCGGCTGTCAGCGGCAGGGACCGCACCCGCACTCCGGTGGCGTGGTAGGTGGCGTTGGCGATCGCGGCTGCAGTGCCGACGATGCCGATCTCGCCGATGCCGCGTGACCCCATCGGGGTGAAGGCGTCGTCGGACTCCTCCAGCCACTCGGCGTCGACGTCGAGCACGTCGGCGTGGGAGGCCACGTGGTACGTCGCGAGGTCCTGGGTCACGACGTGTCCGAAGCGGGGATCGCGGTGGGACTCCTCGAACAGGGCCACGGAGAGTCCCATGACCAGGCCGCCGATGAGCTGGGAGCGAGCCGTCATCGGGTTGATGACCCGGCCCACGGAGTACACGCCGTGGAGGCGGGGCACGCGGACCTCACCGGTCCACCGGTTGACGCGGGTCTCGGCGAACACGGCCCCGAAGGAGTGGAAGGCGTAGGACTCGGCCGCAGGGTCGTCGGCCGCCGACGCCGTGGTGTGGAGACCCGGGTCCGGCGACGGGCCGTGGTCGGAGCGGAAGAGCTGGGCGGCGGCGACGATCGCAGAGCCCCAGGAGCTGGTGCCGGACGAGCCCCCGGCCACCGAGGCGGGCGGCAGCAGGCTGTCGGCGATCTGGAGGTCGACGTCCGCCGGGTCGACCTCGAGCGCGTCGGCAGCGATCTGTGTCAGCACCGTCCGGGCACCGGTGCCGATGTCGACCGAGCCGATCGCGACGGAGTAGCGGCCGTCCTCGAGGGAGGTGACGCGGGCACTGTTGCCCGGCTGCTTCATGGCGGGGTACGTCGCCGAGGCGACTCCTGTCCCGACCCACCAGTCCCCCTCCAGACGGGCTCGCGGCTCCGCGGGGCGCGCGGCCCAGTCGAAGCGATCCGCACCGCGGCGCAGGCAGTCGATCAGGCGACGGTCGTTGAACGGCTTCCCGGTCTCGGGATCGAGGTCGGGCTCGTTGCGCTCGCGGAGCACGATCGGGTCGAGGCCGCACGCGACCGCGAGCTCGTCCATCGCCACCTCGTGGGCGAAGACTCCCGGCATCTCCCCCGGGGCGCGCATCCAGGACGGGACGGCCACGTCGAGCTGCGCGAGCCGGTGGCTCGTGCGGCGGTTCGGGGCGGCGTACAGCATCCGCGTCGGGGACGCGGTCTGCTCGGCGAACTCGCGCACGACGGACGTCTGCTCCTGCACGGCGTGCTCGATCGCGCTCAGCCGTCCGCCTGCGTCGGCACCGAGGCGCAGGTGCGAGATCGTCGCGGTGCGGTAGCCGGTGAGGGAGAACATCTGCTGGCGGGTCACGGCGAGGCGCACGGGCCGTCCGCCGGTCGTGCGTGCGGCGAGCGCGGTGGCCATCACGTGGGCATGTGCCTCGCCCTTGCTGCCGAAGCCGCCACCCACGTACGGCGCCCGCACGCGCACCTGGTCGGGCTCGAGGCCGAGCATGGGCGCCAGGGCCTGCACGACGCCGTGCACACCCTGGGTCGAGTCGAACATCGAGAGGAGGTCGCGACCCTCGCGGTGCTCCCACCACGCCGTGGTGGCGTGCGGCTCCAGCGGGTTGTTGTGCTCGTAGGGGGTGCGGTAGGTCTGCTCGACCACGACCTCGGCCGACGCGAGCGCCGCGTCCACGTCCCCCTGGTCCGTGTCGGTCTCCAGGGCGGGGTTCACGGTCTCCGGCCTGTACGTCGCGTTGTCCTCGCGCAGCTCGGCCTCGTGCGGCTCCTGCTCGTAGGTCACCGCCACCAGCGCAGCGCCCTCGCGTGCCGCCTCCGAGGTCTCGGCCAGCACCAGGGCGACCACCTGGCCGCGGAAGCCGACCCGGTCGTCCTGGAGGATCGCCAGCTCGCGGTTGTCGGTGTCCGCGAGCCGCGGGGCGCTCGTGTGGTCGAGCACGGAGACGACGCCCGGGTGGGCCAGTGCCTTCGACGCGTCGATCGAGCTGACGCGTCCCTTGGCGACGGTCGAGGTCACCAGCCACAGGCTGAGCGGATCGGTGATCCCTTCGGCCGCGCCGTGCTCCACGGCGTACGTCGCGAGGCCGCTCACCTTCTCCTCCCCGTCCACGCGGTCCAGCGAGGTGCCGACCGACCGGGGCGAGATCGTGCGGGTCTGCTGCTCGGTCATCGCGCAGCCTCCTCGGCGAGGCGCAGCAGGGTCATGGCGGTCGTGTTGCGCACCATCGCGACCTTGTAGGCGGTCTCGTCGTTGGTGGCCGCTGCCTCGAGCTCCTCGTCGACCGCGGCGCGCACGGCATCCTCGTCGACCCGCCTCCCGGTGAGCGCCGCCTCCGCCCGGCGGGCCCGCCACGGCTTGTGGGCCACCCCTCCCCACGCGATCCGCACCTCCTCCACGCGGTCGCCCTCGAGCCGCAGCGTCGCGCCGACCGACACGAGCGCGAAGGCGTAGGAAGCGCGGTCGCGCACCTTGGCGTACGTCGACAGGTCGGCGCGGCCGTCCATCGGCAGCTCGACGGCGGTGATGAGGTCGCCGGGGGCGAGCGTCGTGTCGGTCTCGGGCTCGTCCCCGGGCAGGCGGTGCAGGTCCTCGATCGGGATCCGCCGCTCACCGTCCCTGCCGACCACGACGATCACGGCGTCGACGGCGGCGAGACCGACGGCGAGGTCCGACGGGTGCGTCGTCACGCACGCCGGGCTGGCACCGAGGATCGCGTTGTACCGCCCGTAGCCGTCCACCGCCGAGCAGCCACTGCCGGGATCCCGCTTGTTGCACGGCGTGGTGACGTCCTGGAAGTACACGCAGCGGGTGCGCTGCAGGAGGTTGCCGCCCGTGGTCGCCTGGTTGCGGATCTGCCCGGAGGCGCCGGCGAGCAGCGAGCGGGCCACGACCGGGAACCGCGAGCGGACGACCGGGTGTGCAGCCAGGTCGCTGTTGCGGACGTTGGCACCGATGCGCAGCACGTCACCCTGGGCTCCCGCCTGCTCCTCCACAGTGTCGAGCGGCAGCCGGGTGATGTCGACCAGCAGGTCCGGCGATGCGATCCCGAGCTTCAGGTGGTCGACCAGGTTGCTGCCGCCGGCGAGGAACCTGGCGCCGGGACGGCTCACGACCAGGTCGACGGCCTCCTCCACGGACGTGGGGCGCTGGTAGTCGAGTGTCCTCATCGGCCGGCCACCTCTCGAACGGCCGCAAGGATGCCGGGATAGGCACCGCACCGGCACAGGTTCCCGCTCATCCGTTCACGTATCTCGGCGTCGTCGAGGTCGACGTCGCCCGTCAGGTCGTCGGTCACGTGACTGGGGTGTCCCTGCTCGGCCTCTGCGAGCATCCCGACGGCCGAGCAGACCTGGCCGGGCGTGCAGTAGCCGCACTGGTAGCCGTCGTGCTCGAGGAACGCCTGCTGCACGGGGTGGAGACCGTCGCCAGCCAGTCCCGCGGCGGTGACCACCTCGGCACCGTCATGGGCGACGGCGAGCGTCAGGCAGGTGAGGTGACGGCGCCCGTCGAGGAGGACGGTGCACGACCCGCACTGACCGTGGTCGCACCCCTTCTTCGGTGACGTGACGTCCAGCCGCTCGCGCAGGGCGTCGAGCAGGGTCGTCCGGGTGTCGACCGACAGCGTGCGAGGGGTGCCGTCGACGACCAGCTTCATGTCCGAGTCCATGCCCACGGCGTACCCACATCAGGGCGGCGCATCCTCACGACGACCCGATGGTGGACGCCGAGCGCGTCAGCGAAGGCGTACGCGGTCGGCGTCGATGCGGGTGCGGAAGAGCACGTAGGGCTTGCGCCGCTCGTCCCGGCCGCCCCGGTACTGCGACTGGCGGTGGAGCTGGACCAGGTTCCGTGAAGATCACGGTGGTCAAGGGAGACACAACGGTCCAGGTCGCCCTGTACGGCGCGCTCGTCCTCGAGGACCTGCGCCCCGCGAACTTGCCCATCGACGTCGACAACCTCATCCGCGCCGCCCAAGACCCCCTCCTCGACAGCACCACGAGCCCGGAGGTGGTGAACGCCGCCGAGCACCTCGACTTCTGGCGAGCCGGTCCCCTGACCTAGTAGGTCCGTCGTTCTCCGTCCGCTTGTTGCTCGCGGCTTGTGTCGTGCGTGGCACGAACGTTCTCACCGCCGGCGATCCCCTGTTACGGCGATGGTTCGCGAAGGGCCTGGCCGGCTATCCCCCTCGTCGGTCGGGTCCCCCCAGGGCATGGGGACACGGGCACCGGGTACGAGCCACAGCGGCCGCCGCATCTGGCGCGGCCACCTCAAGGAGGACCCATGCCTGACGACGAACTCGGCGACAGCATCCGACACGGCGACGAGACCCGCGAGCATCCCTCGACGAATCAGCCGCTCAACGCTCCCAAGCCCCGACCGACGTGGAAGCCGTTGCTCTACGTCGTCTTGATCATCGCCGCGCTGGTGCTGATCTACCTGGTCGGGCTCGCAGTACTAGTGCCCTCCGACTGACCTGACCGCTCAGCCGAACGTCGATCAGCTCGGCGCCCCGGAGCGGTGATCAGCGGCGGGGGTTGCCCACAGTGCTCTTCTCGAGCTGACCGTCCTCCCATTCCCTCAGCCGCCTCCGGGTAGACCTCGATCTCGGACGATCTCCTCGGCGACGTCGATGAGCTTGCGATTCTCGTGCATCGACACCCGTCGCAAGCAGGCGAAAGCCTGCTCGTCGCTGATGTCCAACAAGAGCATCAGCATTCCGGTCGCCTGCCCGATGACCGTGCGGCTCTTCATCGCAGCGTGCAGCTGAGCCACTTCGACCTCAGAAGCAGCGAGCGCCTCGGCTACGGACCCGTCAAGCAGGTCACGAAGCTCGTCATCCACTGACACGACCCCTCCTGATCGATGGACTGAATCCCCGTACGGCGCATTCCAAGAAGTCTCTCTGCCGCCAGCCATCGTTCGGATGCAGTCGCTGAAGCGGATTTCGACTGGTGAGTGTCCGCTCATCGTCGAATGCCATTGCCAAGAAGCTTTTCCGTACTGGCGCGCATGCCTGGCGTCACGAGCGACGACGAGCTCACTTCTCCGTGTACGGGCTCAGCTGGCGGAGGCGTACAGTCGACAGCAGTCGACTGGTTCACCTCGAACCGCGACGGGTCTGCAGCGGCTCGCGAAGAGCGCTCTCTGTGTGCCTCACTCCCAGTGCACTGAAAGAGCCCACGATGCTCGCACCCACCGACTTTTCCCTGTCCATCGCACGGGCCGCCCGCACGCTCAACCAACCCAGCAGCGTCCACGACACCCTGCAGACCATCGTCGAGGTCGCCTGCAACTCAGTGCCAGGGTTCGACAACGTCGGCATATCGACGCTGGGGAACGAGGGCGACGTCGAGACGCGAGCCTTCGTCGGCGACGTCGTCCTTGCTTTGGACAGGCTGCAGTACAGCCTGCGAGAAGGTCCCTGCTCAGACGTGCTGCAATTCGGCCGCAAGGTGAGTGCGTCGAGCTTGGACGACGAACAGCGGTGGCCGCAGTACGTGCCACAGGCACGAGAGATGGGCGTCCGGTCGCAACTGGCGGTCAAGCTCTACCTGGACGAGGACACGTTGGGTGGCATCAACTTCTACTCGACGACTTCAGATCAGGTGAGCGTCGACGCCCGGGCGTTCGCCGCGCTCTTCGCCACCCATGCCGCGATCGCCCTGGGCCATGCGCAAACGCGGGAACAGATGAGCGAGGCCCTTCTCGGCAGTCGCATCATCGGACCCGCCATTGGTCTGCTCATGCAGCGCTACGACATGGACCAGGATCGCGCGTTCGGCTTCCTCGTCCGAGCCTCGTCCTACCGCAACATCAAGCTCCGTTCCATTGCCCAAGAGCTGATCGCCGAAGCGAACGCCGCTGCTGGTGCGCACGCCAAGCCCGGACCAGGTCGACCTCCTGCCGCGGCGCATGAGTCGGACTAGGACACTCGACCAGGCTGCCCCGGCCACCTCGACGCCCATCAGCATCTACTCCCCCGCTATACCTCGAGCGCGCGAGCCGGCCTCGTCCCCACGACGACGCTACGGCCGCGCAGGGTCCCGGAAGGGGGGGGTCCTTGCCCTCGGCCGGGACCCACCTCAAGGCACCTCCACGGAATGAGGTGCGTCACCGCTGCGGATCGGACGCCGGCGGTGCGGGTACGGACTCCGGTAGGTCATCAGTGCTGTCCGGACGGTCCTGACGACTAGGCCCGGGGGATCTAGAAGCGGCCCTCCGGGCCGCCAGCGCTCAGCTGACGGCGGGGAGCGTGCGCGTCCGAACGAGTTCTTCCGCGATGTGGATCACCTTGGTGTTGTGCGACGACACTCGACACACGTACTGGAACGCCGCGGCGCAGTCGATCTGCATCCGCTCCATGAGGAGCCCTCCGCCTGCCCGATGATCGTGCGGTGCTGCATCCCGACCTCAAGGTGTTCGATCTGGCGCACCAAGGACACGAGCACATCGGCGCTCGAATCGACCTGCTGGTCGTCGTCCACTGACACGATCCCTCCCAGACCAGCAGCTCCAGCAAGTCCAGCCGGAACCACAGCCGCCCGTTCAACGCCGTGGCGAGGGCCCGCTTCATTGATCGCCGGACGCGGCTCTACGGCATCGTTGGAGCCTGCGTGGTCGATGAGGACGAGCCGCGGGCCGACCCCCGCCGACGTCTGGACCGCGACCACACCGACGGTCACGAACTCTCCACGCTCACCCACACTCTTGAAGGTCGCGTGGTCACGCTCCTGCTCGCTGGCGTCCCCGTGCGGGCCTCAGCGCGCTCTGACGGGTTCGGCCCACCAGATCGTGCGGTGGCTCCAGTCGCCGGGACCGCGGCGCGTCCCCGAGCAGACCAGGATGGCCAACCGGGGTGCACCGGTCGTGTCGTAGAAGTCGTCCGACGTGGCGGTGGACCGGATCGTGCGGCGCCGGGTGACGCGGTAGCAGAGCCGCTCGCCACCGGCCCCCGAGACGACCAGCCGGGCGCCCGGGTGGAGACGTGCGAGCAGCAGGTTGCCGAGCGCCGGGAAGCGTCCCGCGACGCGGGGATAGGTGTGGGCGGTCATCCGGACGACACCGGCGCTGTCCCCCACGAGGACTCCGGACTCACGATCCCAGGCGAGCTGCCACCTGCCTCGTCGGGTCAGTGGCGGCGGCTCGGGAACGCCGTAGGCGTCCTGGCCCCGGGAGAGCACCCGCGTCGCCGGGAGCACGTGGTCGACCGCCAGTCGGACGGGCGCGAAGGCCTGGTCCGACGAGTGGCACCGCGTGGTGGCCCCGATGGTCTCCGTGCCGGCGGGCGCGGCCCCGAGTGCCGGTCCGGACGCCGCCACCACGACTCCCAGCACGACCCCGCAGAGCCGGACCGATGCGGTCACTCCGTCACACGCCGGCGGCGGCGAGACGGAACCCGGTCGCCGGGAGCTGCGCAGGCACCACGGTGATCGCCGCAGTGCCTCGGTTGTCGGACCGCCTGCTCTCGTCGGCGACGCGGACCCGGGCGACGTTCACGACACGTCCGCTGGCGCCTCGTGCAGTCCTCGCGACCACCACCACGGCAGCCGCCCGGTCCCGCTCGCCGAGCCCCGGAGCCAGCACGCAGACGGCCCGGTCGGAGGCCAGGCGTGCCCGGCACGACCATCCCTTGCCTCGCGCGGCGACGAGCTCGAGTCCACGGGGCAGGGCGTCGGTCACCCTGATCGGACCGGACGCGGCGCCGGTGCCTCTGTTGCGGACGGAGAGCCGGTAGCGGACCTTCGCGCCGGCCGTGACCCGCGGGTCGCCGACGACCCGCTTGTCCAGCGTGAGGTCGACGTCGGGAGGCGACCCGACCGGAGCGAGCTGGCGCACGACGGTGAAGTCCTGACCGGTGACAGGGGCGTCGGCGACGGCGATCCCGGCGATCCGCGTTCCGGCCGGGCCGGCGGCGTAGCCGTCGGGAAGGGCGATGGACACGGCGTAGCCAGTGCCAGCAGGGTTGTCGGCGAAGAGGTAGCTCCCGCTCGTGGTGGTCGTCGTGGTCGTCGTGCCGCCGGGTCCGGTGAGCGTCGCGGTCACGCCGGCCACGGGTGCACCGGCGTCGTCGCGGACGGTGCCGCTGATGGGCTGCGCAACAACGGCGCGGACGCCGAAGTCGGCGCGGCTGTCGGGGTCGCCGTCCTCGCCGCGGTTGGAGACGACCCGCTCGGCCGTCCCCACGACCGAACATCCGACCGGGACGTCGAGGCGGACGACGTAGCCGTCCTGCGTGGCGAGCTCACCGAAGGTGTAGCTCCCGTCAGCCGCCGGCACGGTGGTCGCCAAGGCGTCACCGAAGGGGGACACCAGGGTGAGCGTGGTCCTGTCGGGCGGGCACTGACCGACCGTCGACACGTCGTCGACGGTTCCGCCGATCGGTCGGGCCCGGCTGACGAACCACGTCTGGTAGACGGGGAACCCGGCCCGGCGGGTGAAGGTCATCGTCAGGCTGGTGAGTCGGACGTCCGGCTCGAACCATCCTGCGGCGCCGTCGGTGTCCACCGCGCCCGGGTTGCCGACGAGCGTGGAGGTGGCCGCGTCCCAGGTCGGCTGGTCGGCAGCGCCCGCGTAGTTGAACGTCCCACGGAACCACGAGTCGATCTCGGCCGCCGGCACGGGCGCCCCCCGGACGTCGGTGGCGGCCAGGCGCACCTGGTCCGAGTCGATGTCACCGAGCACGAAGGCCCACCCCGTGTCGGGCGTGGGCGTGTCGAACGTGTACGTGGTGGTCGACGGAGCCGTCGGGGTGTCCGCTCGCGGGCGCAGCACGAGGTAGGGGTTGCCGGCGCTGCTGCCGTACTTCGCGCCGGGCGGTGTGGCCGGCCCCAGGAACGACGAGGCACCGGTCGGCAGCTGCACCGGTGACCGCGAGTCGCTGACCACGGTTGCCGCCGGGAACCCGGGAGACTGCTGGCTCATGGTCAGGGCGTAGTCGTTGGTGGCGCCCGTGACGGGCGACCACGCGGCCCACCTGTCGGTGAGCGCGTACGACGGTGCCGCTGCCAGCACCACCACCAACAGCCCAGCAAGCGCCACCGAGATCGTGCGCGACATCCGAGTCTCCCGCCCCGTGAACCGGTCCCTCGCGAGCGTCCCACGCCTTCGTGGCATCCGGAAGGGCAAGCCGGGCCGACCGTGAGTCAGCCTGACGTCGGCGAGCCCGCTGCCGGCCACGAGGTCGGCCGGGGGAAGACGAACCGACGGAAGAGGTAGAACCGCGCGCCGAGTCCGAGCGCGAGGCCGATGACGTTGGCCGCGATGTTGTCCGACACCGGGTCGTCGAGACCGAGCACGTCGCGGCTGATCATCAGGCACGCGATGGGGAGCGACATCGTGACCAGGTTGATCAGCACGTAGGCCGTGCGGCCGCCGTCGGCCTGGAGCGGCGGGCGGTCCCGGAAGGCCCAGCTCCTCGCGCCGCGATAGCTGATCACCATGCCGACGGTGTTGGCCAGCACGTAGGCGAGGACCGGTCGATCGCCCAGGACGGCACGGTTGCCGGTGCCGAGGCCGTGCACCAGGCCGTTGAAGATGACGAGGGCGACGACCGTCGCCAGTCCCCCGACCGTGAGGAACCGGCCCGCCTCGGCCAGCAGGCGCGCTGTACCGACCGGCAACGGGAGTCCCGGCGGTCCGCGTGCGGTCGGGCTGCACCGGCGTTCGCGTCAGCCCCGCAGGGGACGGGTCGATGGCGCGCACACCTGTTGAACGCCACGCCCATCCGGCTATTCCCTGAGCGGTCGTCACATTTCTCAGAAAATTCCTCACCGGGGCCGTAACGCGGTCGCAGCGCCCGACGCTGTAGGAGTGATGGGCCCAGCGGCCCGGCTGTCCCCCCGGTAGCCAGCGCCGCTGGGCCATCACCCCTTTTCGGCCGGCCGCACCAGCGCGGACGGCACCCACGACTGGGACACCTGCACCTCCGAGCCGACGCCGGTCGAGTACGACTCCACCCGGACGACCCAGGCCTCCCAGCCCCGTCGGTCGGAGTGTCGCCACGCCAGCAGCACCCCGGGCACCGGGAGCGACCACGCGCCGGTCAGGTCCACCCACACGTGGAACGGGGGCTGGCGCGGCATCGCGCAATGTTAGAACAGGTGTTCGATCGACGTCGACCGCGCGGCGCATTGACAGGCAAGCAAATACTTGCCTATGGTCACGCCGTGGCCGACATCTTCAAGGCACTCGCCGACGGGACCCGCAGGGCCCTGCTCGACGAGCTCCTCGAGCGTGACGAGCAGACGCTCTTCGAGCTGTGCTCCCGGCTGGCGATGAAGCACGACCTCACCCCGACCCGGCAGGCCGTGTCGCAGCACCTCGACATCCTGCAGGCCGCCGGACTGGTCGAGACCGAGCGACGAGGTCGCTACAAGCTCCACACGATCAACACCGCCCCGCTCGCGCAGATCGCGCAGCGGTGGCCGACCCGGAAGGACGACTCGTGAGGCTCCAGACCATCAGCATCTTCGTCGACGACCAGCAGCGGGCCGTCGACTTCTACACCGGCACGCTCGGCTTCGAGGTCACCGCGGACGTCCCCCTGGGCGAGCACCGCTGGCTCACGGTCAGGCTCGGGGACAGCCCCGGGGCGACCGAGGTGTCGCTCGAGCCCAAGGACCACCCCGCCGTGGCGCCGTTCACCGACGCCCTGGCCGCCGACGGCATCCCCTTCTGCGTGCTCGGCGTCGACGACATCGACGCCGAGCACCAGCGGCTCGCCGCGCTCGGCGTCGCCTTCACCCAGCCGCCGACCGACGTCGGGCCGGTCATCATCGCCGTCCTCGACGACACCTGCGGGAACCTGCTCCAGCTCGCCCAGGTGAAGGGCTGAGCGACCAGCCCGGGCTCAGTGCTGCATCCCGCTGTGCCCCCCGGGGCAGCGGGCGCGCGCGTTGGAGCAGACGCCGCACACGATGATCAGGCCGACCACGTCGGGATGCCTCAGCGTCCTCGGCGAGAACCGGTGCCCGGCCCCCCTCTCCCCGACCCGCCTGAGGGTGGATGTGTCGTCGGTCCGCTGTGGTCCACAGTTCGTCACCACCTCATCGTGGCCGACGTTTGATTCGCCGAGATTGCGACAGGTGACGTGCGCGTTACGAATTCCCGGGTCAGCCGGCGACCCGCCCGGTGGCGACGACGGGTGAGTCGCCGTCACCGCGCACCGTGACGGTGCAGGTCGCGGTGACGGCCTCGCACGTCAGCAGGTCCTGCACGGCTCGAGGTGTCGGTGTAGGTCCCCGCCGTCGCGGCGAACGAGTCGGCGTCGAGCCACTGGTAGCCGAGGACGCTGTCGTAACCCTCGGGTGCGACAGGCGTCCACGTGCCTGCGCCGACGTCCCCCACCACGGCCGTGTAGTAGCCGACGCCGCCCGGCGGCGACTCCCGGGTGTAGAGCACTGCACGGCGCCCGTCCGGGGAGAGCGTTCCCCCCGTGCCCGGCAGGGCGCGTGCGTCGACGAGGTCGCTGCCCACCCGGAGCTCCTCCACCTGGACCATGGTCGTCGTCCCGTCGACCTCCTGGGGCTCGGCCGTCCGTGCCACGTGGAGGATCTCGCCGTCCTCGACCTGCAGCACCTGTACGCCGGTGCCCTCCGGCGCGGGCAGGAGGACGGGATCGTCGCCGTCCAACGGGTCCCAGGCCAGCACGCCCCGGGAATCGGTGAGGTAGACGGTGCGGCCGTCGACGGCCGCGATGTCGGCCGCCACGCTGCCGAGGCTCCCGGGAGTGGCGGAGACGGGCTCGCCGGGCAGGTCCGCCACCGCGACGTCGACGCGGTCGCCGGTGGCGAGGTCGAGCACGCTGAGGGTGCCGGCACCGGCCGCGTCCACCCAGGCGACGACGTCGTCGTCGGACACCAGCCTCCCCCGGTCGGGGTCCGCAAGGAGGCCGACCTGCTGCGGCTCACCGTCGAGGACGGTGGACACCCGACCTCGACGGTCCACGACGACGTACCCGCTCGGCGCCTGCACGAGGGCCGTGATCGACAGGTCCGTCTCCACGGTGCGGGTGCCGTCGTGGATGGTGCCCCCCACGGCGTAGGCGAGGTCGTAGGACACCACCGGCGCGGTGACGTCGACGTCGCCGCCGCCACCGGACAGCAGCGCAGGCACGGCGATCCCGGCGACGACCACCAGCGAGGCCGCCGCCGCGCCGACGAACCCGGCACGCCGACGGCGTACCTGTCGGTCCCCGTCGCGCAGCATGGCGGCCACGTCGAGCTCCGGGGCGTCGAGGGCGTCGGCGCGGTCGTGCATCGTGTCCTGGAGGAGTCCGGTCATCAGTTCACCACCGTGAGGTCGGCGGGGAGCAGCTCGAGGTGCTCACCGCGGGAGTCGAGGGTCGTGCGGAGGGTGGCCAGGCCGGCGTGCACCTGGCTCTTCACGGTGCCGACCGCGCAGCCGAGGGCCGCCGCGGTCTGGGCCTCGGTGAGGTCCTCGTAGTAGCGCAGCACGACCGCCGCCCGCTGCCGAGGCGGGAGGTCCTGCAGGGCCGACCACACCCACTCGCGCTGCGTGAGCTCGTCGGCGTGCCCGTCGTGGGCCTTCTCCGGAAGCGTGTCGCTGGGTCGCTCCTGCCACGACTTGCGGCGGTACCAGGAGATCGCGGTCGTCGTGATGACCTTGCGGGTGTAGGCCTCGGCCTTCGCCGGGTCCCGCAACGTCGGCCACGCGACGTAGGTCTTGGTGAACGCCTCCTGGAGGAGGTCCTGGGCGAGCTGCCGCTCCCCCACCATCAGGTAGGCCGTGCGGTGCAGCGCGGCGGACCTCGCGGCGACGAACTCGGCGAACGCCGCCGGATCACGTCGTGGCATCTGTGCTCCCGAGAACGGTGGAGGGGGTCACTCAACACGACGCCGCGGGACCGGCAAAAGGTTCGGAGGGCGGCCACGTCCTCCTGGTGGCATAGTGGGAGTCCTCGACACGGAGGAAGGTGGTGGGCGCGATGACCTACCTGATCCTGGGACTCGTCGTCCTGCTCGTCGGTCTCGTCATCGAGAACGTCCTCCGCGGGCCGGTGAAGGCGACCAGCACCGGAAGCCAGGTCGGCCACGGCGGCCACGGGGCGCACGGCGGCGGCTGCTAGACCGTCCCGACGGGTTGGTCCGCCGACCGGGCCGGGTCAGTCTTCGGGAGTCCCACCCGGTGGGTTGTCGGTGACGCAGAACTGGAGTCCAGCGGGGTCGCGCAGGACGTGCCAGCCCTGACCGGGACCGACGTCCGCGGCCCCCAGGCCGACGAGCCGGTCCACCTCCCGCGGGCGGTCGTCGGTGCCGAGGTCGAGGTGCGCGCGCACCGAGCGCCCCGGCTCGTCGAGCCGCTGGAAGAGCAGCTGCAGGGGCGAGCCGTCGCCGTGCCACCTCCCGCCGAACTCGTCGGAGCCCGAGTCGACCCAGCGTCCCTCGAGCAGTCCCTGCCAGAAGTGGACCTCGCCGGCGTACGCCTCGCGCTGCGCGTCGATGCACACCTGGACCAGCCGGGTGCGGTGACCGTCCGGCCAGGTCACGGGACTCGGGACGTCCCCGGTGTGGACCACCACGCAGAACGGCAGGCCGCCGGGTGAGAGCAGGGTGCGCCACTCGTCCTGCCTGCCGACCAGGCATGCGCCGCTGTCCAGCGCCCTGGTGACCAGCGCGTCGGCCTCGCGGCCGCTCTCCAGACCCAGGTCCACGTGCACCCGAGGGGTGGCGCCCACCTCCTGCAGGTGTACGTAGGGGGTCCCCTCCGGCGGCTGGTGGCTGCGGAGCTCCGGGTGCCCGGGCCAGGCATCGCCGAGCGGCCACCCGAGGGCGTCGGACCAGAAGGTCGCCTGCGGCGCGACCATGTCGGACGGCACGTCGACCACGACGTTCACCACGATCCTGCGCATCGTCGACCTCCTCGGCCTCGTCGGGAGGCCGTCGGTACCCCGTACGGCGACAGGGATGCGGCTGCGCTCCGCGTCCTGCTCACCGTGCCGACCGCCCATCCGGGTGGTCGGCGCTCGACGGCCGGTCCGGATGCGTGGCATCTTCCAGATACCCGTTCTCGCTGGAGACGACGGCGAGCGAGCACCGTGCACGGAAGAGCGACCACGTGACCACCACGTCTTCTCTCGCCCCTGATCGTCCCGTACGACACCGCACTGCCGGTCCCCCTCGAGCCAAGGGCCGCCGCGACGGTCGCCCGACCCACCTCCGCATCGTCGAGCAGCACGCCGCCGAGCCCCGGGCGCTCGTCGTGGAGCAGCTCGTGGAGCAGCACCTCGACGTCGCCCGCGCCATCGCCCGGCGCTACCGCGACCGCGGCATCGACCTCGACGACCTCCAGCAGGTCGCCCTGCTCGGGCTCACCAAGGCGGCGCAGCGGTTCGACCCGGACGCCGGCCACGACTTCATGTCCTACGCCGTGCCGACCATCCGCGGCGAGGTCCGCCGCCACTTCCGCGACGCCGGCTGGGTGGTCCGTCCGCCGCGCCGGCTGCAGGAGCTGCAGGCACGCATCACCCGTGCGCAGGACGACCTCGAGCAGGAGCTCGGCCGGTCCCCGCGCCCGAGCGAGCTGGCCGCCCGGCTCGAGGTGGAGGTGGACGAGGTGGTGGAGGCGCTGTCGACGAGCGGCTGCTTCACGCCGACGTCGCTGGACGCGCCCCTCGACGACGCGACGACTGCCATCGGCGACCTCATCGGCGACACCTCCGGCGACCTCGCCGCGGCGGAGGCGCGCGTGGTCCTCGAGCCACTCATCGCGCAGCTCGACGAGCGCGACCGGCGCATCGTGTTCCTGCGGTTCCACGAGGAGCGCAGCCAGCAGGAGATCGCCGAGGCCGTCGGGCTCACGCAGGCGCAGGTCTCCCGCATCCTGATGCGCATCCTCGCGCAGCTCCGGGGCCAGCTGGGGTCCTAGCTCCGGGCCGCCTCGGAGGCGGAATGACGACCGGCGCGAGCGGGTACGGGGGGCGCATGGAGTTCGAGACCATCGATGACCAGGACCTCCGGGCGCCCGTGCGCGACGTCGCCCAGGAGGCGATCGACGCGACGTCCACCCGCTACACGAGGTCGCCCGAGATCGACGTCGACCAGGACCTGCGCGACGAGCTCAGGAGCCGCGGCCTGCGGGCGACCAGCGACGCGGCGATCGAGGAGCTGGCCCACGCGATCCGGTCGGGCCACGAGATCGCGCTGGGCGAGCACGACGGCTCGGTCGGGTGAGCCGGGTCAGCCCTTCTTCTTCAGCGCCGACGGCTTGTGCACGGCCTCGCCGCCGCTCTTCTCGCTCCTGACCAGGTATTGCGGCTCGTCCTTGCTCGCGCGCACCTGACGCCCGCCCGCCTCGGTGTCCTCGGTGATCTTGCGGACCACCTCGCCCTCGGCCGTACCGCCGTGGCTCTGCCACGTCACCTTGTCGCCCTTGGCGAAGTCCTGGGTCATCCTCGTCGTCCCTTCGTCTCCTCATGTCGTGGCGGCCGGTCGGTCGCCACCCTGCGCCACCCCTGTCCCGAGGTGGCTCATGCGCGTGCCGCTCGCGGGCCGGGTGGGCATCCGCCGCAGCGAGAAGTGCCGGTCCTGCTGGGGCAGGTGGAGGTCGTCGCACAGGGCCAGCACCTGGACGGTCAGCGCCAACAACCCGTTGGCGACCCCTTCACCGGGACAGCGGTGCCCGGTGTCGACGGGGCCGCCTCCCTGCGGGACGAACTCGGTGATCGCACACGGGTCGCGACCCAGGAAGCGACCGGGGTCGAAGGCCCACGGGTCGTCCCACCCCGCTCCGTGGTTGGTGCCGTAGACGTCGAGCACGACGCGTTGGCCCTGGGCGACGCGGTGCCCCGCGAACTCCAGGTCGTGCCGCGCACGAGCGGCCAGGACGGGGGTGAAGGGGTAGTAGCGGCGTACCTCGTGCGCGAACGCCGTCGCCGCCTCACCGTGGCCCGGCGCCGCCGCCTCGTCGCGGATGCGGGCTCGCCAGTCGGGGTGCTCGGCCAGCGCGACGGCGGCGAAGGACGCGAGCCAGGCGACGGCGACCGTCGGGCGCAGCACGTTGAGCAGCTCGACGGCTGCGGTGCGCTCGGGCAGCGGCCGGCCGTCGACGTCGACGAAGCGCGCGACGCGTGCCAGCCAGCTCGACGGATCGGCGGTGCCGGTCTCCCGCTCGCTGCGGACCAGCCGGGACGCCCACTGGTCGCACCGTCTCCGCGCCGCGACCGCCCGGACGTACGCCGGACCGGGCGCACCGAAGCCGTCGACGATCTGCGCCAGCCAGCGGGAGTGCCGGCGTGCGCTCGCCTCGGGCTCGTCGATGCCCGCCCACTCGATGATGCTGGCGCCGAAGACGTCGATCGCCGAGGCGTAGACCTCTCCTCCCCCGGCTGAGGCCCACGTGTCGAGCTCGCCACGCCACCGGCCCTCGGCGATGACCAGCAGGCGGTCGAGCTCGTCCTGGGACAGCGCGTGGCGGAACAGGCTCTTGCGGTGCCGGTGCGCCTCGTCGTCGAGGGCGTGGACCGCGCCCGGCCCGAACAGCGACAGTGCCACGGGTGGCGGAACCGCCTTGTGGCGCTGCATCCGACTCTCGTCGTAGAACAGCTCCACGCCCGCGGCGCCGGTCACGAGGAGCGCGGGGCGGCCCAGGAGCCGGATGTCCAGGGCGCCCGTCCCGTAGAGCCGTCGCCGCTCGTGCTCCTCGAGCCGGGCCGTGAGGAGGTAGCCGTGCCGCGCGAGCAGCAGGCCGTGGTCCGGGAGCAGTGCGGTCACTCCCGGCTCTTCCGGGTCTCCTTGCGGTTGGCCTTCTTGATCGCCTCGACGAGCTCGGCCTTGGTCATCCGCGAGCGCCCGGTCACGTCGAGCCGCTTCGCGACGTCCATCAGGTGCGCCTTGGTCGCGTTGGCGTCGACGCCCTCGGCCGTCTTCCCGCCCGATCGCGCCGACCCGCCCGACCTCGCCGCCTGGTCGTCGGAGGGACCCTTCTCGTCCTTGGCCTCCCAGTGGTCGCCGACCTTCTCGAAGGAGTGCTTGACGGCAGCGAACGCGGTCCGGTGTGCGCGCTCGCCCTCGCCGTACTCCTCGACGGCCGAGTCGTGCGTCTTGACCCAGGTCCGCTGCGCCTTCTCCGGCGAGCGCTCGAGGGTCGACGGGCAGGTCGTCCTTGCCGGGCATGTCGTCCCCTCCGCTCAGTCGGTGGAGGGGGCGGAGGAGATCGCCTCGACGAGGCGTCCGGCCCTGTCCTCGGGCAGGTTCTTGGCGATGTCGGCCTGGCTGATCATCCCGACGAGGTCGTGCCCGTCGATGACGGGCAGCCGGCGCACGCCGTGGCGGGCCATCGTGGACAGCGCCTCCTCGATGTCGTCGTCGGCGCCGATCGTGACCACCTCGTCCCCGGCGTAGTCCTGCACCTTGACCTGGTCGGTGTCCATGCCCTCGGCCACGCAGTTCAGCACGATGTCGCGGTCGGTGATCATCCCCTGCAGCCGGTTGTCGTCCCCGCAGATGGGGAGTGCGCCGACCTCGAGGTCGCGCATCTTGCGGGCGGCTTCCGTGACCGTGTCGTTCACCGAGGCGCACTCCGCGCCACCGGTCATGACCTCGCGTGCAGTCGTCATGTCCTGCTCCTTCTCGAGTCGTCGGGTGGAGCGATTCACGTACCCACGCCTCGGTGCCGTATGCGAGAAGCGCTTCGGTGGCACGCGGACGGCGGCGTCCCGCGCACCCGGGTCTGTCGACCACGCGGCCCGTGACGGGGAAGTGGTTGTCGAGGGCGTGCCGCGTGGGGGAAAATCGCTCCATGAGCCAGCGGTCCGGGAGCGACGCCTTCGCGGCGTCGCACGCTGCTGTGGTGGGGCGCTACCGCTACTGCCCGGACACCGACCAGTGGTGGTGGTCGGACCACATGTTCCGCATCCACGGGTTCGAGCCCGGCGAGGTGGTGCCGTCCACCGAGCTGGTCATGCGCCACATCCACCCCGACGACCGGGCGGCGGCGTGGGAGTCACGGGAGGCGGTGGTGGACCGGCAGGAGCCGTTCTCGTTCCTGCACCGCATCGTCACCGCCGCCGGCAGCGAGCGCATCGTCGTCGCGGCCGGGCACCTGGAGGACACCGGCGAGGGGACCTCGGTGGTGCACGGGCACCTCGTCGACCTGACCGAGGTCCGCCGGGACGCCGTGGCGGCGGCCCTCGATCCCGCGGTCGTGGACTTCGCCCAGCACCGGGCGGTGATCGAGCAGGCCAAGGGCGTGCTGATGCAGCTCTACAGCGTGGACGCGGACACCTCGTTCGCCCTGCTGCAGGCGTTCTCCATGGACGCCAACATGAAGGTGCGCGACGTCGCGACCCTCCTGGTCGCGGCCGCGACCAGGAACGTGACGCCGACGAAGGGACGTGCCCCCTCGGCCCAGCACCTCCTCCGGGCCCTCAACCTGTCGCCCGACGGTGAGCGGCAGGAGCCCGGGCGAGCCTGATCCCGATCAGCACGGTGCGCGCCGATAGTCTCCGCGCGTGACTGCCACGCTCGTTGCGAAGGACCTGTCCGGCGGGCACGGCCACCGGGTCCTGTTCGAGGGCCTCGACCTCACCGTCGCCCCCGGTGACGTGATCGGTGTCGTCGGCGCCAACGGCGCCGGCAAGTCCACGCTCCTCTCGCTGCTGGGTGGCGCGACGCAGCCGATGGCGGGGACGGTGAGCTGCGCGCCGCGCGACGCCTTCGTCGGGCTGCTCCCCCAGGAGCACGAGCGGGTGCCGGGCGAGACCGTCGCGGCGTACGTCGCCCGCCGCACCGGGGCGACCGAGGCCACGGCCGCGATGGAGGAGGCCGCGGCCGGGCTGGGGGCCGGCAGCCCCGGCGCCGACGACGCGTACACCGTCGCCTTCGACCGCTGGATGGCCAGCGGCGCCGCCGACCTCGAGGACCGCATCGCACCGGTGCTCGCCGACCTCGGCCTCGACCTCGGGGCCGACGCCCTGATGACGTCCCTGTCCGGCGGGCAGGCCGCGCGGGTCGCCCTGGCCGCGCTGCTGCTGAGCCGGTTCGACGTGGTGCTGCTCGACGAGCCGACCAACGACCTCGACCTCGACGGCCTCCAGCGCCTCGAGTCCTTCGTGCAGGGACTGCGCGGCGGCGTCGTGCTCGTCTCGCACGACCGCGAGTTCCTCGCCCGCTGCGTCACCCGCATCGTCGAGCTCGACCTCGCCCAGGGCCAGGTCAGCGTCTACGACGGCGGCTACGACGCGTTCCTCGAGGAGCGCGCGGTCGCGCGGAGGCACGCCCGCGAGGCCTACGACGAGTACGCCGAGAACCGCGCCGACCTGGTGAAGCGCGCCCGCACCCAGCGCGAGTGGAGCTCGCAGGGCGTGCGCAACGCGATGAGGAAGAGCCCGGACAACGACAAGATCCGGCGGAAGGCGGCCACCGAGTCGTCGGAGAAGCAGGCGCAGAAGGTGCGCCAGATGGAGTCGCGCATCGCCCGGCTCGAGGAGGTCGAGGAGCCGCGCAAGGAGTGGGTCCTGCAGTTCGACATCGCCTCCGCACCCCGCTCGAGCGGCGTCGTCGCGACCCTCAACCAGGCCACCCGCCGGCTGGGCGACTTCGTCCTCGGACCGGTGTCGGCCCAGGTCGACGCCGGCGACCGGATCGGGATCACCGGGCCCAACGGCGCCGGCAAGACCACGCTGCTCCGCCTGCTGCTGGGCGACTCCGACCCCGACACCGGGTCGGCCTCGCTCGGCGCCTCGGTCGCGATCGGCGTGATCGACCAGGCGCGCACCACCCTCGACGACGACCGCGGGCTCGGCGACGCCTTCGAGGCCGTGGTCCCGGAGATGACGCAGGCCGAGGTGCGCACCCTGCTGGCCAAGTTCGGGCTCAAGGCCGACCAGGTCACCAGCGAGGTCGGCAGCCTCTCGCCCGGTGAGCGCACCCGCGCGGCGATGGCGCTGCTCCAGGCACGCGGGGTGAACCTGCTCGTCCTCGACGAGCCGACCAACCACCTCGACCTGCCGGCCATCGAGCAGCTCGAGCAGGCGCTGGAGTCGTACGACGGCGCCCTCCTGCTCGTCTCGCACGACCGCCGGCTGCTGGAGAACGTCCGGCTGGACCAGCGCTGGGAGGTCGACGCCGGTCGCGTCGTCGTACGGCACGTGTGAACGGCCGTCCGGGACCGGTGTCGGGAACGACGTTCGCCGTCGACCTACCGGCCGCGGTCGACGCCTGAGAGGGTGGACCCGTGCTGACCCTGCCCACGGCCCCGCACCAGGAGCCGACGTTCGGGCACGACGCCCTCGTGGTGTGCGACAACGTCGTACGGATCTACCAGTCCGAGACGGTCGAGGTGCAGGCGCTGCAGGGCCTGGACCTGCTCGTGCGCGAGGGTGAGCTGATCGCCCTGGTCGGCGCCTCCGGGTCGGGCAAGTCCACCCTGCTCAACGTGCTGGCCGGGGTGGATGCCCCGACGGCGGGCCGCGCGCAGGTCGACGGGCACGACCTCGTCGCGATGTCGCGTGCCGAGCGGGTGCACTACCGCCGCCACGTCGTCGGCTTCGTCCGCCAGCAGGCCGCGCTCAACCTCGTGCCCTACCTGACCGCGAGCCAGGTCGTCGACCTCCCCCTGACGATCGCCGGCGTCCCGCGCCGCGAGCGCCGGGACCGCACCGGCGAGCTGCTGGACCTCCTGTCGGTGTCGCACTGCGCGGACCGCAGGCCCGCGGAGATGTCCGGTGGCGAGCAGCAGCGGGTGTCGATCGCCGTCGCGCTCGCCAACCGTCCGCGGCTGCTCCTCGCCGACGAGCCCACCGGAGAGCTGGACAGCGAGACCGCGGCCGAGGTGTTCGCGGCGCTGCGCACCGTCAACGAGCAGCTCGGCGCCACCGTCGTCATCGTCACCCACGACGCGTCGGTGAGCGGGCAGGTCGCCCGCACCGTCGCGATCCGCGACGGCCGCACCAGCAGCGAGGTGCTGCGCAGCCAGGGTGCGGACGGCACCCCGGAGTCCGCGGAGGAGTACGCCGTGATGGACCGGGCAGGTCGCGTCCAGCTGCCGCGCGACTACCGCGAGGCACTGGCCCTCACCGACCGCGTGCGGCTGGCCCTCGCCGCGGACCACGTCGAGATCCGCTCCGACCGCGGTGCCGACGGGTGAGCGAGGTCGTCGAGCCGCTGGTGACGGTCACGCGGGGTCGTCCGGACGTACGGCTCCCCCGCCGCGCCCGTGACGGCGCTGCGCGACGTCACCTTCGACGTCGCGCCCGGTGAGATGGTCGCCGTCGTCGGCCGCTCGGGGTCGGGCAAGACCACGCTGCTCAACATCCTCGGCGGGCTCGACCGCCCGGACGCCGGGACGGTCCGCGTCGCGGGCGAGGAGGTGACGACCCTCGACGACGAGGGCCTCAGCCGGCTGCGGCGCGACTCGGTCGCCTACGTCTTCCAGAACTTCGGCCTGGTCCCCGCCCTGACGGCCGCCGAGAACGTCGGCGTCCCCCTGCGGCTGCGGCGTACGCCGGTGGGCGAGCGGGAGCGGCGCGTCGAGCTCCTGCTCGACCTCGTCGGCCTCCGCGACCACGCCCGCCAGCGACCCGCCGAGCTCTCCGGCGGCCAGCAGCAGCGGGTCGCGATCGCCCGCGCCCTGGCCGGGTCACCGCGTCTGCTCCTCGCCGACGAGCCGACCGGCCAGCTCGACACGGAGACCGGGCTGGCGGTGATGTCGCTGCTGCGGGCGGTCGTGGAGTCCGAGGGCGTGACGGCCGTGGTGGCGACGCACGACCCCGTCCTGATGGCGCTCGCCGACCGGGTCCTCGCGATCTCGGACGGCCGGATCGACGGCTGAGGGACCACGGCGTGCTGGGCCTGGTGCTGCGTCGAGCACGCGTGCAGGGACGGATCCTCACCGCGGTGGTCCTCCTCGTCGCCATCGCCTCGACCCTCGTCGGCGTCTGCACGCTGCTGATCGGCGCGACCGCGGGGCGCGCGTTCGAGGTGGCGGTCGAGCAGTCCCCGGCGTCCGACCTCAGCGTGACCGCCTTCCTCGTCGAGCTCGACAGCGGCGACATCACCGCGTCCGAAGCCGCGGCCCGTCGGGTGGTCGAGGGCGTGCTGGGCCCGATGCGCCCCCGCACCTCGACGACGGCGACGTCCCGCCTGCGCGACCTGGACGGCGACCGCCAGGCCTACCTGGCGATGACCGACGAGCTGCCCCTGCGCGCCGACCTGGTCTCGGGACGGTGGGTGGAGGCGACCGGGGACCGGGCGGCGGGACGAGCGTGGAGGCGGTCGTCCCCGCCACCACCGCGCGGCTGCTCGACCTCGGCCTCGGCGACGAGGTCACGCTCGGCGGCGAGACCGGGCTCGGGGGTGCCGACGCACCGGTGAGCAGTCGTCGTGGTCGGCACCTTCCGTCCCCGCGCCGACGTCGAGTGGGAGCGCGACCCCCTGGCGGGGGCGGGATTCGCCGCCGCCTACAGCGACGGTGCGACCACCGCCCCGACCTACGGCCCCTTCGTCGTCGACCGGACGGCCTTCCTCGCCACCGGTTCCTCCGTCCGGGGGCTGCGGGTGACCGGGCACCCGCAGGTGGACCTCGCCAGCGACGCGAGGCTCCGGGACGCCGCGGGCTCCCTCGACGCCGCGTCCGGCCTGCTCGACGCGCAGGTCGGGGACCGCGCCCGGATCACCCGGCTGGCCTCCGACCTCCCGCGCACGCTCACCACGATCCACGCCCAGCAGGCGAGCACGCGCGCGACCGTCCTGGTCGTCCTGGTGCTCGGGACGGCCCTGGCCCTGGCGGCCGCCCTGCTGGCCGGACGGCTGGTCTCGTCGATCCGCGCCGACGAGCGTGAGCTCCTGCGAGCCATGGGGCTCAGTCGCCGCCAGCAGGTGACGGCCGTCGGCACCGAGGCGGTGCTCCTGTCGATGGTCGCGGCGCTCGTCGCGATCCCGGCCAGCGCACTGCTGCACGCCCGCCTGACGCACCTGCCGGACCTGGCCAGTGCGGGACTGCAGCAGGATCCGCAGGTCACGCCCGGGCTGGTCGCAGCCGTCCTGCTCGCCGCCGTCGCCCTCAGCGCTGCGCTGGTGTCCGCCAGCATCGGCACGACCACCGCCTCGGGGACGGAGCACCCGGCCGGCCGGGGGCGAGTCCTGGCGAGGGCAGGGACGGGACTGCTGCTGCTCGTCGCGGCGGTCGCCGCGTCCTGGCAGCTGCGGTCGCAGTCCGCGAGCGCCACCGACTCCGCCGACGTCACGCTCACTCTGGCCCCCGTGCTGTGCGTCGCAGCACTGACCGTCCTGGGCGTGCAGCTCGTCCCGTTCCTCCTGGGCCGGGCAGCCGCTGCCGGCGCGCGTTCCCCCTCCCTCACCTGGCCGCTGGCGACGCGGCAGGCCGCCGCCCGCCCCCACGCCGGGACGGCGATGGTGCTGGTGGCCGCGGCGGTGGCGGCCGCGGTCCTCGGGACGGCGGTGCGGACCACGTGGCAGCGCTCGCAGGACGACCAGGCGGCGCTGCGGGTCGGGACCGACCTCGTGCTCGCCCTCCCGGCACCGGCGGGCCCGGCCGAGGCTGCGCAGGTGGACGCGGCGGTCCGCAAGGGCGGCGGATCGCCCACCGTCTCCCCCGTCATCCACCGACCCCTCGCGCTCGGGCGCTTCGTGGGCGAGGCCGGGTCGCGTCCCGTGCTCGTCGCGGTCGACACGCGCCGGGCGGGGGCACTGCTGCGGGGCCGCACGGACCCCGGCACGTCGTGGGCCGAGGTCGCCGCGGGACTCGCGCCCGACGACGCGGTGTCCGGCATCCCGCTGCCCGACGGCGGCACCGGCACGACCCTGCGCGGGCGCAGTCCCGAGGGCGCGACGATCACCGCGACCCCCACCGCGGTGGTCGAGGACCCGACCGGCTTCCGCAGCTCGCTCGCCGCGGGGCCGATCCCCCTGGACGGCGTACGCCACGAGGTCCGCTGGCTCGACCCCGTGGCCGACGGGCTGCGGCTCGTCGGCCTCAAGTGGGAGCTGGACGGTCCGGTGGCAGAGGCTCCGAGCACGCGGACCGTGCTCCGGATCGTGCTGGACGTCCCCTCGACCGACGACGCCCAGCCCGACGGGCCCCCGTGGCAGCTGCTGCCCCTGCAGCGGGACAGCCCGGTGAAGGGGGCCGAGGCGCGCGTACGCACGACCGCCCGGGGCACCGAGCTCGTCTCCGAGCTCGGCCTCGACCTGAACTACTTCTCCTACACCGGTGCCGACCTGCTGGCCACGCCCTTCCCCGTGCCGGACGACGTCCCGGTGGTCGCGTCGCAGGCGTTGGTGGACGCAGCCGGGGCCGGGGTCGGCGAGCAGGTGTCGGCGATCGTCGGCGACTCCGTCCTGACGCTGCGCATCGCCCGCGTCGTGCCGACCGTGCCCTCTGCGGCGGGCCAGCTGGCCGTGCTCGCCGACGTGGACGCGCTGTCGCGCGCGCTGATCGACGGCGGGCAGCTCGACCCCGTCGTGGACGCCTGGTGGGTCGGTCGGCCGACCGCCGCCACGGTCCGGGAGCTCCGCTCGCTCGACCTCGGCGAGGTCACGCTCCGGACCGAGGTCGCCGACCAGCTCGCGCACGGTCCCCTGCGCGCAGCAGTGCCCACCACCCTCCTCATCCTGGTCGTCCTCGCGGTCGCCCTGGCGCTCGCCGCCGTGGCGCTGGTCCTGGGCGGCGAGCGCCAGCGGCGCTCGACGGAGGTGGTGCGCCTGCGGGCGCTGGGCCTGTCGCGTCGAGAGGCGCGTCGCGTGCTGGTGGCCGAGCACGTGTCGTTCTTCGTCCCCGTCGTGCTGGTCGGCGTGCTGGTCGGCGTGGTCTCCGTCCTCCTGCTCGGGCCGCACCTCGTGCGGTCCGACCTGGGGGCGGCCCCGGTGCCACCGGCCGTCGTCGTCTGGCCATGGACGGCCGAGGTGCTCCTGGTCGGCGGGCTGGTGCTGGCCACCGTCGTCGGCACCGTGCTGCACACGGCCGCCCACGTCCGCCGGTCCGACCCGGCTCGGCTGCGGACGGGGGTGCGGTGATGGTCCGGACCCCGGGGGTGCACCTCCCCACGGTCGCCGGCCGGGTCCGGACGGACCGCGGCGTCCTGCTCCTCATGGGGCTGGTCGCCTTCCTCACCGTCACGCTCACCGCAGCCGTCGCACCGGCCACCGAGCGCGCCGCGGACCGCGCGATCGCGTCCACGGTGAGCGACGCCGGCCCGCGCGCGGACGTGGTGGCGACGCTGCCCGAGTGGTACGACGACCCGCGCGGCAAGGAGCTCGACCCGAGCACCGCGGTGCAGGTCGGGCAGTACGCCGACTACGCCGAGAGCGTCCTGCCGTCGGTGCTGGCCGACGTCGTCCGGCCCGGCCTCACCTCGGTCACCACACCGCCCCTGCAGCTGCTCGACCAGGGCCCCGGACGCCTCCTCCAGCTGGCGTACGTCGACCGCGCCGGCGAGGGACCTGCCGTCACGTGGACCTCCGGCGGCCCGCCCGAGGCCACCGCCGGCGACGGGGACGACCAGTCCTGGCCGGTGCAGGTCGGGGTGTCCCGGGCGGTCGCGGACGCCCTCGGTGTCGCGGCCGGGGACCGGATCCCGGCCAAGGACGAGTTCGGCCGCACGCTCCGCATCGACGTCAGCGGCGTCTTCGTCCCCGACGACCCGGACGACGCCGCGTGGCAGGTGTCCCCCCGGATGCTCCGCCCCGTGCAGGGCGCGTCGGAGGGAGTCGCCTTCACCTCGGCCGGCGCCCTCGTGACGTCCGACTCCCTGGCCGACCTGCGCTTCGCCCTGCCGGGCGACGACCTCAACCTCCGCACCACGTTCGCACCCGAGCCGTCCCGGGTGGGGTGGCGGGCCGCACCTGCGCTGGAGCGCGCCGTCGTCTCGCTCCAGTCCTCCGCCGGGCTCGCCGACGGCGAGATCGCGTGGGACAGCGGCCTCGGTCTCGTGCTGCAGGACGGGCGTGCGCAGGTCGCCTCCGCCCGGGGGCAGGGCCAGCTGCTCGTCGTCGGCCTGGTGGTCACCGCCCTGCTCGTCCTCGTCCTGGCCGCCCACCTGCTCGTGGCACGCCGCAGCGCGGCCCTGACGATGGTGCGCCAGCGCGGCGCGTCGCTGTCGGGGATCGCCTCGGAGCTCCTGCTCGAGTCGCTCGCGGTGGCCGTCCTCGCGACGGCAGCCGGGCTCGCGGTGGTCGCGGTGCTGCTCGGCTCCGCGGGGTGGGGTGGGGCCGTCCCGGTCCTCCTCGTCACCGCGACCGCCGTGCCCCTCCTCGGAGCGGCCGCGGCCGCGCGGGGAGCGGACGGACGACGGTCCCCCGCCAACCGCAGCGCCCGGCGTGCCCTCTCGCGTGCGCAGCAGCTGCGCCGGCTCGCGCTCGAGGTGGCCGTGCTCGCCGCCGCCGCGCTCTCGGTCACCGCGCTGCTGCAGCGCGGTGTCGTCGACGCGGCCGGCGACGGCGGTGACCTGACGGCCGCGAGCGCCGCCACGTGGTGGTCGGTCGCCGGCGCGGTGGTCCTGCTCCGCGTGCTGCCGCCCCTCCTGCGGCTGGGGCTGGCGCTCACCCGCCGTCGTACGGGTGCCGTCGGGTTCGTCGCCGCGGCCCGCCTCGCCGGCACGAGCACGCCGACCACGGCCGTCCTGACCGTCGTCACCGTGGTCGCGATGGCGGGTGTCGCGCTCGCCCTGTCCGTGACGGCCACGGTGCGGGACGGCCAGGAGTCGAGCGCGCTCGCCACGGTCGGCGGTGACGCGCGGATCGACACCGAGCCGGACCCCTCCGTCGCCGACCTGGCGGGCGAGGTCGCGGACGCGCGCGGCGTGGAGGCTGCGGTGGCCGCGCGGGTCGAGGACGGCGTACGGGTGTCGTCGGCGGGCGGGGTCGAGGTCGTGCGCCTGGTCGTCGTCGACACGGACGCGTACGAGCGCCTGCTGCACGCCAGCGCGCTCCCGGACGCCCCGCAGCTCGAGCGGCTCGCTCCCGGCGACGGCGCGGTGCCTGCCCTGGCCGGTGGCGACCTGGCGGGTGAGCTCACCCTGACGTGGGACGACGCCGACATCGTGCTGACGTCCGTGGGCACCGCCCCGGACGTCGACGCGTCCGTCGACCCCGTCGTGGTGGTGGACGCCGGGGCGTTCGCGGCGGCCGGGGCGACGGCGTACCCCGACACGATCTGGGCGGTCGGGTCCGGAGCAGCGGACGCGATCACGGCCGTCGCGGGCGGGTTGGACGCGGACGTGCTGACCTACGCCGACGAGCGGGACGCGCGCCGCGACGCTCCCCTGCCCTCCGCCCTCGCCACCCTCGCCCTCGTGTCGGTCGTGCTGCTGCTGGCCCTGGCCGTCGTGGGAGCCGTGCTGGCGGCCGTGGCGGGCGAGCCCGACCGCAGCCGGTCCGTGGGACGCCTGCGCGCCCTCGGCCTCCCGCACCGGGACGTGCGTCGGCTGCTCGTCACCGAGCTGGCCGCCCCGGTGGCCCTGGCCGCGCTGGCCGGCTGGGTGCTCGGCGCGGCCTGCGCGTACGCCCTGACCGGCTCCCTGTCGCTCGAGCTGGTGACCGGCCAGTCCGAGCCGCCGTCCCCGGTCGTGCCGCTCTGGGGCGCGGCGCTGGCAGCGGTCCCGGTCGGTGCCGTCCTGCTCGTCGCGGCCGCGGAGCTGCGCGCGGTACGCCGTCGCGCGCTGGCCACGCTGCTGCGCAGCTGAGGCCGCGTCAGGTCCCCGAGCCGCGGAAGCGCCACGCGGCGAGAGCGGTGCGCGAGGAGACCCCGACCTTGAGCATGGCGCGGCTGACGTGGTTCTCGACGGTGCGCTCGGACAGGTGCAGGGTGGCGGCGATCTCGGCGTTCGTCGCGCCGGTCGACAGGATCTCCACGACCTCGGCCTCACGGGCGGTGAGGGGACCCGCGGCGGAGCCGGCATCGAGCTCGCGGACCTCCTCGAGCAGCGGCCGCATCCCGAGCTCGTCGGCGATCGTCCGCGACGCGGTGACGGCCTCGGCACGAGCGCGCGAGCCCGGTCCCTCGACCCGGGCCAGCTCGGCGAGCGCGATGGCCTCGTGGGCCGGGGCGTGCACGGCGCGGCACGCCGTGACCGCAGCGCGCAGCCGCTCGCGCGCCTGCGCCGTACGCCCCAGCACGCGCTCGAGCCTGCCGAGGGCGAGGTCGACCGGACCCTCGTAGGGACTCGTCGCGTACGCCACCGCGTGCAGCCCCGAGCTGGGCTCCAGCCGCGCGTGCAGTCGTGCGGCGGTGTCCCGGTCGCCGAGCCAGGCGCAGATCTCGGCGCTCCCGGTGGTGGCGATGAGGAACTCCGGCGCCTGCTCGGGCACCTCGTCGACGTGCGGCGCGAGCAGCTCCCAGAGACGGCTCACCTCGTCCCGGCGCCCGAGCGGGACCAGCGCCAGGGCGAGCCACCCCCGAGCGGCGGCCGGGAGCTCCTCGACGATCCCGCGGACCATGCCGGCGACCTGCTCCTGCTCGTGCCCCGTCAACCGGGCGCGGGTCGAGCGGAACACGGGGTCGAGGTACGACGCGTCGCTGCGCGGGCCTCCCACCGAGCGGGCCGCCTCGACGTGCGCGGCAGCCGCGTCGAAGCGACCGTCCATCAGCGACTGGGCTCCCAGGAGCAGCTGCAGCCGTGACCCGGTCCGAGGCGCTGGTCGCCTCCGTGGCGAAGGCGGCGATGGCGTCCAGGAGGGCTGCCCGCTGCCCGGTGCGGGCGAGCTCGTCCATCGCCTCGGCCGTGATCGGCGTCGCCGGCCGGAAGTGGTCCGCGGTCTCGGCCGCACGCACGCGGAGGCGCTCGAGCAGCTGGGGGGACGACACCCGGGTGGCGGCCTCGACCGCCGTCAGGTGGACGCGCGCCCGCACCAGCGGATCCACGGGCGTGGGGACGAGCGTGGCGGCCTCGACCACCACGGCCTCGTCGTCGGTGCCGGCGACGACCAGGGACACGAGCGCGACCGCCCGCTCGACCTCGCCGGCGACGCAGGCGGCGCGGGCCTGCTCGAGCAGTGCGTCCACCCGTGAACTGTAGGGCGAATGAGGGGTTTCCACTCACGACAGCACGGACCTCGACCCGCGACCCTCAGGAGATGACCGCCTCTCCGCGCACCCTCCGCATCGTCGGCCGGCTCACGATCGTCTCCGCACTCGCCGGCACGGCGCTGGCGCTGGTCATCATCGCGTGGCCGACCGAGGTCCCGGTGTCGCGGTGGAGCCACCCCTTCGACGCTGCTGCCTACACCGGCTTCCAGCTCTCGTTCTTCCTCCACGACGTGACGCTGGTCCCCGGCCTCGTGCTGGTCGCACGGCTCGCCTGGCCGACCAGCTCGCGGGTCACGCGGATCGGTCTCGGCACGACGGTGGCCGCCATGGTCGCCGGCGCCGTGATCGAGCTGAGCGCCGTGGCCGCCGCGCACTCCTCGTCCGACTCGGGTGCCGCCGCGCTGCTCGGGACGGCGTACGGCGTCATGACGCTCGGGTTCGCGATCGGCTTCATCCTGGCCGGTCTCGCCTTCAGGCGAAGCCCTCTCGTCCCGGGCGCGGTGGGTCGCTGGACCTATCTCCTCGTCGGGGTCTGGACGTTGTTCCCGATGCTGCCCAGCCTGTTCCTGCCGCTGGTGTGGGGACGGCTCACCATCGGGACGTTCTTCTTCCTCTTCGCGGGGATCGGCGTCATCCTGCTCAGGGCGGCCGGGCCGCACGCTGCGGGTCCCGCCGATCGACGAGTCGTCGAGGCAGGAGGCGTCCGGACGACATGACCCGCTACGTCCTGGCCGGCGCGACGTGCGGTCTCGCCTGGTCGGCCTCGCTGCGGGCCTGGATGGCCGAGCTCGCCGACGGCGCGTCCGCGTCGCGGTCCGAGGTGACGTGGCTGACCCTCGTGCTCGTCCTGCTGCCGGGAGCCGTGGTGGGCGCCCTGCTGGGCCACGCCGCCCATCGGCGCAGCACCCAGCGACCGGGACCGTCGTGGCTCGTGCTGGCGCCGGTCGTGCTCGCGTCCGCCCTCGCCGATCCCCAGGTCTTCCGCGGCCTGGTCGAGGACGGGACCGGCGGCGGCTCGCTCCTCGTGGTGCTGACCGCGCTGTCGACGGGCTACGTGGTCGCGCGACCCGGCTGGACGCCCGTGCGGGGGCTGCTCGCGGTGGTCGCTGGGCTCGGTCTGCTGACGATGTTCGGGATGGGCGCGCTGGCGGCCCCGCTGCTGACGCCCCGGGGGCTGTGGGTAGGGCTGCTCGGCGTCGCCCTGCTCGTGGTGCTCGGGCTCGCCTCCGCGCTCCCGCACGCGCCCGGTCGCGCGTCGCTCACGCTCCCGTGGTGGGTCGCGGGCGGGGCTCTCGGCGGCCTCACGTGGGCCGCCGGCCTGCGCGGGTTCATGGCGCAGGTCGCCGGGAACGACTCCGGCGCGACGTGGGCCGGCACGTTCCTGTGGGTCCTGGCGCCCGGCCTGGTGACGGGCTCCCTGCTCGGGTGGGCGACCTACCACTGGTGGCACGGCGGGCCGTCGTGGATGCGCGGCCTGGTCGCCTCCCCGTTCGTCTTCGCCGCCGTCGTCCTGCCGCCCCTCGTCACCCTGGACGTCGGGGAGCTCTTCGAGGCTGGTGTCGGTGGAGGCGTGGTCGGCGTGCCTGCGTTCGGCATCGTGGGTGCGTACGCGCTGACGGGAGGTCGTACCTGGCTCCGCGCGTGCGCCGGCGCGCTGTTCCTCTCCGCGATCCCCGTGTGGGCCGCCACCGCCACGGACATCGGCGGCGACGACCTGTCCCTGGCCACCCCGCACGGCATGTGGGCGGCCCTCCACTACTGGAGCCTGCTGGCGGTGCTGGCGCTCGCGTGCGCAGCGCCGCTCCGGATCACCCCGATCGGCGCCAGACTGGCGAAGAACCCGACCACGCACGTCCGACCGACACTCGAGGAGCACAGATGGTGACATTCGCAGGGATCGACCACGTGTCGTTCACCGTGACCGACCTGGCCGTCAGCCAGAGGTTCTGGACGGAGGTGCTCGACTTCGTGCCGGTGATGGACGTGGGCTACGGCCGCATCTGCATGCACCCCGCCACGGGCTTCACGGTCTCGCTCGTCCTCCACCCGGAGGCGACCGGCGGACCGTTCACCGAGCTCACCACCGGCATGGACCACCTCGGCCTGACCGCCGGCTCGCGCGCGGAGCTCGAGGAGTGGGAGCGGCGCTTCGACGAGCACGGCGTCACCTACACGCCGATCCGCGACATGGAGATGGGCTTCCACCTCAACTTCCGCGACCCGGACGGGATCGCGCTGGAGCTCTCCGCACCCAACGAGATCCTCCTCGAGGCCAGGCGACTGATGGCCGCCGGCGACATCACCAGCGAGGCGATCGACGACTTCGTCGCGGCGAACGTCGATCCCGATCTCGCTCCGGGGTCAGGGGGCGTCGGCTGAGCGGCCTAGCATGGCTGGCCTGCTGACGAGAGGGGGCGCCGGTGATCACCACGGTGAGCACCGTCAAGGACGACCTCCCGCGCCTCGAGCGCTGGATCGAGCGCAACATGGCGGCGGGCGTCGACCGGATGCTGGTGTTCGTCGACGACCGCGACGACACCGAGACCGCGCGGCTGCTCGGCGCGCGGCCGGGCGTGGTCGCCGTCGACGCGGCCTCGTGGTGGGGCGACGACTACTCACCGAGGCTCAACGCCCGACAGCGCATCAACGCCAACGCTGCGCTGCACGTCGTGCGGGAGGTGGACCCGCGGGGATGGATCTTCCACATCGACGGCGACGAGGTCCTCCACCTCGACAAGGAGCGCCTCCTGGCGCTGCCGGACGACGTCGAGGCGGTCGTGCTCTCACCGCTGGAGGCACTGGCCCAGTGGGAGTGGCCGGACGACGAGGTGACGGTGTTCAAGCGCCTGCTCACCGCCGAGGAGCTGGACCTGCTCCACCTCCTGGGCCGGCTCGAGCGTCCGGACAACAACGCCTACTTCCGGGGCCACACCAGCGGCAAGTCGGGGATGCGCGTCTCGACCCGACGCGTGGCTGGACATCCACCGGGTCGTCGACGACAGCAGGACCCCGGTCGCCGCGCTACCGTGACTCCTGGCTCCAGGTCCTGCACTACGAGTCCCACACGCTCGAGGAGTTCGTCCGCAAGTGGTCCAACCACCTCACCTCGGGCCACCGGCTGGTCGCCCGGCCGGCTCGACGCCGGCTGGCGTCCGCGATGGCAGCGGACGGCTGGAAGGAGTGGCCGGCCGACGTGGCCGACGAGGTGCGCCGGGAGCTGTTCGCCGCCACCGCCCTCGACGACCGCGACGGGCTCGACCGGCTCGGCCTGCTCGTCACCCCCGTCATGCCGCCGCGCGTGGTCGCCCCGGCCGACGACCCGCTCCGCGACCAGATCGAGGCAGGGCTCACGGCACTGGCGGGCACCGACAAGTCCGGCTTCTGGATCGGCGACCCGGAGCCGGAGCCGAGCGACGGGTGACCGGCCGGTGGGCTCAGCCCTTGAGGCCGGCCCGGGAGACGCCCTCGACGACGAAGCGCTGGGCCGCGGCGTAGAGGATCAGCACCGGCACGGAGGCGATCACCGCCCCGGCCATCAGCAGGTCGTAGCGGACGGCGTTCGCGTTCTGCAGGGTGGCCAGTCCTGCCGGCAGGGTCTGGCTCTCGGGTGAGAAGAGGACGTAGACCGGCCACAGGAAGTCGTTCCAGTTCGTCAGGAACGACAGCATGCCGAGGGTGACGAGTGCCGGCCGCGACAGCGGCAGCACCACGGTGAGGAAGGTGCGGAAGCGACCTGCGCCGTCGATGGCCGCCGCCTCCTCGAGCTCGGCGGGCAGACCGAGGAAGAACTGGCGCATGAAGAACACCCCGAACGCACCCGCGGCGCCGGGGACGATGACGGCCGCCAGGGTGTCGAGCCACCCGATGCGACTGGTGATGAGGTAGTTGGGGATCAGCAGGATCACCGGCGGGATGAACAAGGTGCCGATGATGATCCCGAAGACCACCCGCTTGCCGGCGAAGTCCATCCGCGCCAGGGCGTACCCGGCGAGGGCCGCCGTGACCACGATGAGCAGCGACTGCAGGGTCGCCGCCAGCAGCGAGTTGATGAGCCACCGGACCACCGGGGTGGCGCTGTTGCCCAGGATGGCGTCGAAGGCCGCCGTCGTCGGGTTCTCGGGGATCCACTGCGGATCGGGCGAAGCGGCGTCACCCGTGGTCTTGAACGCGGTGGACAGCATGTAGAGCAGCGGACTGATGAACATCAGGGTCAGCAGCCCGAGGACGCCGTACTGCAGCGTCCTCTTCACTCCCGCGGTGCCTCGTTCTCCGCTCGGGCCGTCCTCGTCGTGGACCGGTGGGCGCGTGGTCGTCGTGCTGCTCATCGGGCGCCCTTCGGGTCGCGGTCGCGGAACAGGAAGAACACCACGAGGCTGACCAGCATCAGGAAGAAGGAGAAGATCATCGACATGGCGGTCGAGGCACCCGAGTTGAAGTTGGTCAGGCCGGTGTCGGCGATCTGGTAGATCGCGGTGCGGGTCTCCGTGCCGGGCCCGCCCTGCGTCATCAGGAACGACTGCCCGAACATGTTGACCGAGGCGATGATGGTCACGCTCGTGACGAACAGCAGGACCGGGCGCAGCCCGGGGAGCGTGATGTGCACGAACCGGTTCCAGGCGTTGGCGCCGTCCATCTTCGCCGCCTCGTACAGGTCCGGCGGGATCTCCCCCAGCGCGGCGAGGTAGATGATGGCGTTGAAGCCGAGCGTCCACCACACGGTGACGCCGATCAGCGAGATCCACGCCCACGGCTGGGAGGTGAGCCACGCGGTGTCGTCCGGCAGCCCCAGCACGCCGAGGTAGTGGTTGACCAGCCCGATGTTGGAGTCCAGGAGGTAGCGCCAGAGGACCGCGACCACCGCCACGCCCAGGACGTACGGGGCGAAGTACATCGCCCGGAACAGGTTGCGGCCGCGGAACTTCTGGTTCATCACCAGCGCGACGAGCAGCGGCAGGACCAGCAGCAGGGGCACGGAGAACACGGCGAAGATCCCGGTGGCCTTCATCGAGTCCCAGAACGGTTCGGCCTGGGGCGAGGAGCCGTCGATGAGCCCGGTGTAGTTGTCGAGCCCGACGAACGGCTTCTCCGGCAGCGAGTAGTCGTAGTCGCGCAGGCTGATCCACAGGCCCAGGACGAGCGGCGCGATCACGAACGTGAGGAACAGCAGCAGGTAGGGCGCGAGGAAGAGGTAGGCGTCGCGCGTGGCGTGGGGACGCCGGCGGTCCGGAGCGGGACGAGCCGCCTCGACCCGGCTCTCGCGGGTCGATGCGTCGATCACCTGGTCGGTGCTCACCGGCGTCACCGTCCGAACTTGTCGAGGTTGGCCTGCAGGAGCTGGGTGGCCCGGCCGGCTGCGCCCTTGAGCGCCTCGTCCGGCGCCAGTCGGCCCAGCACCGCGTCGCTGACGGCGATCTCCAGGGTCTGTGCCTGTACGTCGGGCACGCCGGGGACGCTGGGCAGGAACGCGCATGGACGGGATGGCCGGCGTCAGGGCGGACTGCGGCGACTTCGTGAACTCCGCGGACTCGCGCGCCTCGTTGCGTGCCGGGATCATGCCGGCGCCCGTCCAGCCGCCGACTCCTCGGTGAGGAAGCGGAGGAACGCCTTGCCGGCCTGCAGCCGGTCGTCGTCGGGCGTGCGGTCCCGGAACAGGACGAGCTGGTGCGAGTTGGCCCACACGGCGGGCTGCTCGCCGATGGTCGGGATCGGCGCGATGCCCCAGTCCAGGTCGTCGCCTGCCGCCTGCAGGTCGTTGATCTGCCAGATGCCGTCCCAGGTGAAGGCGCCCTCGCCGTTCTTGAAGGCGGTGTACTGCGTGTCGACGGCCACGTTGTCCGGGCTGTAGCCCTCCTCGATCTGGCTGCGCATCCAGGTCAGCGCCTCGACCCCGGCGTCGCTGTCGAAGAGGGCCTTGCTGCCGTCCGCGGCGTAGGGCTCGCCGCCGAACTGCCACAGGAGCGAGAGGAACATGAGGTGGGCGGGCCACCGGTTCGGCATCCAGAACGGCTTCTCCACGCCCTCCTCGGTGACCGTGTCCAGCACGGACCGCAGCTCGTCGCCGGTCGCCGGCCTGCTCGCGGCCGGTTGCGACGGCAGCAGGCGCGCGGTTGCTGTAGCTCGCCAGGCAGTGCATGTCGAGCGGCATGCCGTACCGCACGTCGTCGACCACTCCCCCGGCCCACACCTTCTCCGGGAACATGTCGGCGCTCAGCCCCAGCTCGTCCAGGACGTCGTCGAGCGGGTTGATCGTCTGGCGGGCGGCCTGGGTGGCGAGCTGCTCGAGGTGCATGGCGCCGACGTCCGGGCCGCGACCGGCGTGGATCGCCGCCACCACGCGCTGGTAGTACTGCGCCCACTGGACGGTGTTCTGCTCGACGGTGATGCGGTCCTGGCTCTCGTTGAACTTCGCCACCAGGTCGCGCATGGCCGGGCCGTCACCACCGGTGAAGCCGTTCCAGAAGCTGATCGTCACGGGCGGCCCGTCGTAGGACGAACCCAGGGCCGAACCCGTGTCGATGACCGGGGTCGAGGCTCCCCCGCACCCGCTCGCCACGTTGGCCAGGGCAGCACCGCCCGCGATCGCGAGCAGCTGTCGTCTCGTCAGGTCCATCGCTGATCCCTTCGCCCGCGCGCCGGGATCGCGCGGCGCCACCCGGTCTACTCCTCGGGGATCGCCGGGCAAATCACCCCGATGGGCGAGCCCGCCCGCCCACTGGTCACGGGCATCATGGACGGACACGACGTCGTCGCCCACGACTGCTAGGAGAGCACGTGCCCGAGTCTCCCGACACCGTTCCGGACACCCCTCAGGACACGCCTCAGGACATCCCTCAGGACGACGTCCTGCACCCGCGGCCACAGTTCGCCCGCGCGGAGTGGACCGAGCTCGACGGCGAGTGGCAGTTCGCGTACGACGACGAGGACCGCGGCCGGGACGAGTCGTGGTCCGACCGCGAGGACGTCTTCGACCGCACCATCGTCGTGCCGTTCCCTCCCGAGTCCGAGCTGTCGGGCATCCACGAGACCGGCTACCACCCCGTGGTCTGGTACCGGCGGGTCACGGCGTGCCCCCGCCCGGAGGGAGGCGACCGGGTCCTCCTGACGTTCGGAGCCGTCGACTACCGCTGCTCGGTGTGGGTCAACGGACACCTGGTCGGCGAGCACGAGGGCGGCCACACGTCCTTCACGCTCGACGTCACCGCGGCCCTCGACCCCGACACCGACGACCAGGTGCTGGTGGTGCGGGCCGAGGACTGGCACGACGACGTCTCCCAGCCGCGGGGCAAGCAGGACTGGTCGCGAGCAGCCGCACGACATCTGGTACCACCGCACGACCGGCATCTGGCAGACGGTCTGGTGGGAGCGGGTCAGCGAGGCCCACCTCACCGAGCTGCACATCAGCCCCGACGCCGTACGCGGGCGGCTCGGAGGTCGAGGCGAGGGTGCCGCGTCCCAGCCGGTGCGGGGCTGTCCCTGCGGTGCCGCGTCCGCTTCGAGGGCGAGACCCTGGCCGAGTCCACGGTGAGCGTCGTCGACCCGGACGTGCGCCTGAGCATCGAGCTGCCCTTCGCGCGCAACTACCAGGAGGTCCACCGGATCACGTGGCGACCGGAGTGGCCGAACCTGCTCGACGTCGACCTGGCCCTGCTCCGGGACGGAGACGGTCGTCGACGAGGTCACCAGCTACACCGGTCTGCGACGGGTCGGCTACGCCGACGGGCACTTCCTGCTCAACAACCAGCCCTACTACCTGCGCCTCGTGCTCGGACAGGGCTTCTGGCCCGAGTCGCACCTCGCCGCGCCGTCGCCCGCGGCGCTCCGCCGCGAGGTCGAGCTGATCAAGGAGCTGGGCTTCAACGGGGTCCGCGTCCACCAGAAGGTCGAGGACCCGCGCTTCCTCTACTGGTGCGACCGGCTGGGCCTCCTCGTGTGGGGGGAGATGCCCAGCCCCTACGCGTTCTCGACCACCATGGTCGAGCGCGTCACCCGCGAGTGGCTCGAGGTCGTGCGCCGCGACCGCAGCCACCCCTCCATCGTGACCTGGGTCCCGCTCAACGAGAGCTGGGGCCTGCAGATGATCGAGCACGACCCCGCCCAGCAGCACTTCGCCTCCGCGCTCTACCACCTCACCCGCGCGCTCGACCCGACCCGGCCCGTGATCAGCAACGACGGCTGGGAGCACACCGACAGCGACATCTGGGGCGTCCACGACTACGGACCGAGCGGCGACGGTCTGCTGGACCGCTACGGCACGCCGGAGGCGGTGGACCGCAGCCTGCGCGAGGGCCGTCCCGGCCGCCGCAGGGTCCTCCTGCAGGACGGCACCGACCGGGGGCAGCCGGTCGTCATCACCGAGTTCGGCGGGCTGTCCTTCGCGCCCGCGCCGACGAGGAGTGGTTCGGCTACTCCACCGTCGCCAGCGCCGACGACCTCGTCGACAAGCTGGCGGAGCTGGTGGGCGCCCTGCTCGACAGCCCCACCATCGCCGGCTTCTGCTACACCCAGCTCACCGACACCCTCCAGGAGAGCAACGGACTGCTGACGGCCGACCGCGAGCCCAAGGCTCCGCTCGAGCTGCATCCGAGCCGCGCTGACGCGGCCGGCGCGCTCGGACCCGGCCAGCGAGGTGGACCAGTCGCGGCAGGACGCGTCGGCGGCCGAGGACGGCACCGAGGAGGGCTGACCCGGCGACCTGTCGGTCCGCTTGACTCGTTCGAACACCTGTTCGATGATGAGCAGATGTCGTCCGCCCGCTCCGTCGCCGCTCTCGACGAGCAGCGTACGTTGGTGGAGCAGCTGCGCGCGAGGGTGAGCGCGATGGAGCACAAGGCCGCCGGCGAGCCGGTGCCCACCCTGCCCGGCCTGGCCGACATCGTGCCGATGCACGCCGGGGCGACGTACGCCGTCGACAGCGCCTCGCTCGCCCTCGCCCTCGCCGCCGGGGCGTCCCGCGCCGGCGAGTGGGTCGGTTTCGCGGGGTGCTCCGACTTCGGCGCGGAGGCCGCCGCCGAGCTGGGCATCGAGCTCTCCCGCACGGTGCTCGTCCCCGACCCGGGCGAGCACTGGCTGGAGGTCGCTGCGGCGCTCGTCGACGTCCTCCGGGTCGTGGTGCTGCGCCCTCCGGCGTCCGTCTCCGAGCGGGCTGCCGGCGTCCTCGACTCGCGCCTGCGGACGCGCTCCGCGGTGCTGGTGGTCCACGGCCAGTGGCCGCGGGCGGCGGCACGGCTGAGCGTCGAGTCGTCGTCGTGGTTCGGCCCGACGGCCGGGTCCGGCCAGCTGGTCGAGCGTCGCGCGAGCATCGCCGTCCACCGGGGCGCGCGGCCGCCCACCCGCGCCGACCTGACCTGGCCGGGGGTGCAGCGGGTCGACCGGGAGGCGACCCGGTTCGCCCGGGTGACGGGGTGATCACCCGATGAGGGTGATGGTCGTGTGGTGCCCCGACTGGTCGGTGGTCGCCGCGCTCGAGGAGGCCGAGCGGTCGCTCCGCTCCCCCGCCGCCGTCATGCACGCCAACCTCGTGGAGGTCTGCAACGGTCCGGCCCGCGACGAGGGCGTACGCCGCGGGCAGCGCCGCCGCGACGCCCAGGCCCGGTGCCCCGAGCTCCTGCTGCTCCCCGCCAACCCCGACCGCGACGCCCGCGCCTTCGAGCCGGTGCTGGCGATCATCGAGGACCTGCGGCCCGGGGTCGCCGCGCTGCGCCCCGGCCTGCTCGCCGTCCGTGCTCCCGGCAGCTGGTACGGCACCGAGACCAAGGCCGCGGCCGTCGCGTGCGAGGCCCTCGTCGAGGCCGGGATCTGGGACGTCCGGGTCGGGATCGCCGACGACCTCTTCACCGCCGAGCAGGCGGCGCGCACGGCCGACGTGCAGTCGTGGGTCGTGGTCGACGAGGGCGGCTGCGGCGGCCTTCCTGCGAGGGCTGCCCGTCCACGTCCTGCAGGACGAGGGTCCGCGCGGCCGCGAGCTCGTCAGCCTCCTGCAGCGGCTCGGGCTCCGCACGCTCGGCGACCTCGCCGACCTGCCGGGCGACGCGGTCGAGCACCGGCTCGGCACCTACGGCGCGGCCGTGCGCCGTCGGGCGCGGGGCGAGGACCGCGCGCTCTTCGCCGCCCGTACTCCCCCGCCCGAGCTCGAGGCCGACGTCGCCTTCGAGACGCCGCTCGACAACGTCGAGGCGATCACCTTCAGCGTCCGCACGACCGCGGAGCGCTTCATCACGCAGCTCGCGCACCACCAGCTCGTCGCGACCGCGGTGCGGGTCGAGGCCGAGTCCGAGGGCGTCGTCTGCTCCTCGCGCGCCTGGCTGCACCCCCGCCACTTCAACGCCCGCGACCTCGTCGACCGGGTGCACTGGCAGCTCCAGGGCGCCGGGTCGACGAGCAGGGTGGGCGGGGCGCTGCGCGGCCGCAAGGACGTCGGGGAGGTGCGCACCGCGATCGACCGGGTCAGGTTCGTCCCCGAGACGGTCGAGCCGGCCGCTGCCCACGGCGAGGCGCTCTGGGGCACGGCGTCCGACGACCTCGTCGAGCGAGGCGTCGCGCGGGTGCAGGGCATGGTCGGCTTCGAGGCCGTACGCCGTCCCGTGCTGCAGGGCGGTCGCAGCCCGGCGGCCCGGCAGGCGCTGGTGCCGTGGGGCGAGCGGCCGGTGGACCTGCGCCCCGTCGACCGGCCGTGGCCCGGCCGCGTGCCCGGCCCGGCCCCGGTGCGGGTCTTCGCGACGCCGCCCACCGCCGAGGTCGTCGACGACGCCGGGCGCGACGTGCGGGTCACCGACCGCGGCGTCGTCACCGGCGAGCTGCGGCGCTTCCGTGCGGGGCGGCGAGAGCATCCCCTGGCAGCCCGTCACCGCGTGGGCAGGACCGTGGCCGACCGACGAGAGCTGGTGGTCCGCGGGCTCGGGACCGAGCGCCCGCTTCCAGGTCGTCGGTGCCGACGGTCGCGCGTGGCTGCTGCTGCGGGGCCCGGACGGCTGGGCCCTGGAGGCCGGCTATGACTGAGCCGAGCGCGTCGGTGCCGAGGCAGTAGAGCAGCTCGGTGCCCGCGAACGTCTGGACGGACGAGCACGGGTGTGGAGCGAGGAACGAGCGGAGCGCCCGCGCGCAGGGAGGAAGACGATCGCCTGAGGGGCACCGAGCACGCCGGAGCGAAGCGGAGGCAGATGATGGGCTGGAACAACCCGCAGATGCACTGGAAGGAGCTCGAGCGCAGGCTCAGCGGGCTCCCCGGTGCCGACGACGCGCCCGTCTCGCGGCGCAAGCACGCGGCCGCCGAGGCGCGTCCGATCGAGCGACCGGTCGCGGCGACTCCCTATGCCGAGCTGCACTGCCACAGCCACTTCAGCTTCCTCGACGGCGCGAGCTCGCCGCAGGAGCTCGTCGAGGAGGCCGTCCGGCTCGGGCTGCACGCCCTCGCGGTCACCGACCACGACGGCTTCTACGCAGCGCCGATGCTGGCCGAGGCCGCCGCGGTCTACGACCTGCCGACGGTCTTCGGCGCCGAGCTCTCGCTGGGTCTCGGCGGGCCGCAGAACGGCGTACCCGACCCCGAGGGCAGCCACCTGCTCGTGCTGGCGCGGGGTGTCGAGGGCTACCACCGGCTCGCGGCCGCGATCACCGACGCGCACCTGCGCGGTGACGAGAAGGGCCGCCCGGTCTACGACCTCGACGAGCTGGGCGAGCGCGGCCGCGGCCACTGGACGATCCTCACCGGCTGCCGCAAGGGCACGGTCCGCCAGGCGCTCGACCACGGCGGCGACGCGGCTGCCTCCGCCGCCCTCGACCGGCTGACCTCGCTCTTCGGCCTCGAGCAGGTGCTCGTCGAGCTCTCCCCGCGACCCGGCGCCGACGTCACCAACGCGGCCCTCGCCCGCCTCGCCGGGGTGCACGGCCTCGACGTCGTCGCCGCCGGCAACGTCCACCACGCCACCCCCCAGCGGCACCGGCTGGCCTCGGCGATGGCGGCCGTCCGCGCCCGTCGCAGCCTCGCCGACCTCGACGGCTGGCTCGACCTGTCGGGCTCGGCCCACCTGCGCAGCGGCGACGAGGTGGCCACGGCGCTCTCCGCCCACCCCGGCGCGGTCGAGCGCAGCGTGAGCCTGGCCGCGGAGCTCGCCTTCGACCTCCACAAGGCCTCGCCCGCTCTGCCGAAGCGGCAGATCCCCGAGGGCCACACCGCCGACTCGTGGCTGCGGGTGATCGCGGAGCGCGGCTTCGCCGAGAGGTACGCCGGCCTCCCGCACGAGGCCGAGGCGCGCGAGCGGATCGAGCACGAGCTGCGGGTGATCTCCGAGAAGGACTTCGCCGGCTACTTCGTGATCGTCCACGACATCGTCGCCTTCGCCCGGAGCCAGAAGATCCTGTGCCAGGGCCGCGGCTCGGCGGCGAGCTCGGCCGTGTGCTTCGCGCTCGGCATCACCGCCGTCGACGCCGTCTTCTACCGACTGCCCTTCGAGCGCTTCATCTCCGCGCACCGCGACGAGGAGCCCGACATCGACGTCGACTTCGACTCCGACCGGCGCGAGGAGGTGATCCAGTGGGTCTACGACACCTACGGCCGCCGCAACGCCGCCCAGGTCTCCAACATCATCAGCTACCGCCCGCGGATGGCCGTGCGGGACGCCGCCAAGGCGCTGGGCTTCTCGCAGGGCCAGCAGGACGCGTGGTCCAAGCAGATCGACGGCTGGAAGTCGGTGGTGGCCGGCGACCAGGGCGACCCCGACGCGCACGACGTACCTCCCCAGGTCGTCGCACTGGCCGAGGAGCTGATGGGCGCACCCCGCCACCTCGGCATCCACTCGGGCGGGATGGTGCTCACCGAGCGACCGATCGGCGAGGTGTGCCCGATCGAGCGCGGGCGGATGGACAGGCGGACCGTGCTGCAGTGGGACAAGGACGGCTGCGAGTCGATGGGGCTGGTGAAGTTCGACCTGCTCGGCCTCGGGATGCTCGGCGCGCTCGACCACATGATGCGGCTGGTGGCCGAGCACCTCGGGGAGGAGTGGGACCTCGCGACGATGCCCAAGGAGGAGCCCGCGGTCTACGACATGCTGTGCCGCGCCGACTCCATCGGCGTCTTCCAGGTCGAGAGCCGCGCCCAGATCGGCACCCTCCCGCGGCTGCGTCCGCGCGAGTTCTACGACCTCGCCATCGAGATCGCCCTGATCCGGCCCGGACCGATCCAGGGCGGCGCCGTCCACCCCTACGTCCGTCGCGCCACCGGCAAGGAGCCGGTGACCTACGACCACCCCGAGCTGGTGCCGGTCCTCGAGCGCACCAAGGGGGTGCCGCTCTTCCAGGAGCAGCTGATGGCGATGGCCGTCACGCTCGGCGACTGCAGCCGCGACGACGCCGACCTGCTGCGCCGGGCGATGGGCTCCAAGCGCGGGGTCGAGCGGATCGAGTCGGTCAAGCACAAGCTCTACGCCGGGATGGCGAGCCGCGGGATCACCGGCGACCTGGCCGACTCGATCTACGTGAAGATCCTGTCCTTCGCCAACTTCGGCTTCGCCGAGTCGCACGCCCTGTCCTTCGCGCTCCTGGTCTACGCCTCGTCGTGGTTCAAGCTCCACTACCCCGCGGCCTTCCTCGCCGGGCTGCTGCGCAACCAGCCGATGGGCTTCTACTCCCCGCAGTCGCTGGTCGGCGACGCGCGCCGCCACGGTGTCGACGTACGCCGTCCCGACGTGACGCGGTCCTCCGCGCAGGCCGACCTCGAGCCTGGCCTCGAGGGAGGTGCGATCGGCCCGGTCGCGGCCACCGGGCCGGACGCGTGCTGCCAGCCGCGGTTCGAGCGGGTCGAGTGGGTGCCGGGCACCCCCGACCCGGTGCCGGCGCACCGCCGCGACAGCCACGTCGCCGTACGCCTCGGGCTCGACTCGGTCCGCGGCATCGGGCTCGACGTGGCGCGCCGGATCGTCGCGGCGCGCGAGGAGTCGCCGTTCACCGGCGTCACCGACCTGTCCCGCCGGGCCGGACTGACCCCGGCCCAGCTGGAGTCCCTGGCGACCGCAGGCGCCTTCGACGCCTGGGGCATGGACCGACGCGAGGCGCTGTGGGCGGCCGGCTTCGCGGAGGGCGCGGAGCACCTGGCCGGCACCACCCCCGCTCCCGCCGCCCCGACGCTGCCGGGCATGAGCGAGCCGGAGCTCACCCTGGCCGACCTCTGGGCCACCGGGGTCTCGCCCGAGCGGCACCCGATCGAGCACCTGCGCGACGACCTGCGCCGCGCCGGCATCCGCTCGGTGGCGGACCTGGCGACCGACGAGCCCAACCGGCGCGTGCACGTCGGTGGGCTGGTCACCCACCGGCAGCGACCCGGCACCGCCATGGGCGTCACCTTCCTCAACCTCGAGGACGAGACCGGGATGCTCAACGTCGTCTGCTCGGTCGGCGTGATGAAGGCCCACCGGCAGGCTGCCCGCAACCGCGTCGCCGTCGTCATCCGCGGCAAGCTGGAGCGCAACGAGGGCGTCACCAACCTGATCGCGGACCGCGTCGTGCCGATCGACGTCGTCGTCCCGGGCGCCGGAGCGGTGCTCCAGGCGCGGGCGTCCTCGCGCGACTTCCGGTGAGGTCGTCGAGCGGCTCCGCGAAGCTCGCAAGGGTGATTCACGCGCAGATCAATCCGGCTACGTTGTGACTCCGAACACCCGGTACCCGTGCTCACCCACAGAGTGCCGGGCTGCCCGGAACAGGCGTACGCACCATGGCGACCCCCGGGCCAACACAAGGAGTAAGTTGCTGATGAAGCGCTCACGACCCACCAAGCGGCACGGGGCAATCGCCCTGGCCTGCACCGGCGGCCTGCTGACAGCAGTCGGCTTCGCCGGTCTCGGTCCGCTCGCCGCGACCGCGTCCAGTCACCGGGAGGCACCACTCATCTCGGGGACGCCGCAGTACGACACGACCGACCTCTACGCCTTCCGCAGTCCCGAGGCGCAGAAGACGGTCACGCTGGTCGCCAACTGGCTGCCGTTCGAGGAGCCTGCGGGCGGTCCGAACTTCTACAGCTTCGCCACGGACGCCCAGTACGACATCCACGTCGACAACAACGCGGATGCCAAGGCTGACGTGACGTTCCGGTGGACGTTCAAGGACCACTACGTCACCAAGGACACCTTCCTGGCCGCCACCGGCCCGGTCACGTCCCTGGCCGACAAGGACCTGAACTTCTACCAGACCTACAAGCTGGTGAAGATCGCCAAGAACGGCAAGACCAAGACCCTCGTCAAGAAGGCCCGCGTCGCGCCGTCCAACATCGGCAAGGCGTCCATGCCCAACTACGCCGCGCTGCGTGCCCAGGCGACGACGAGCCCGAAGAAGGGCGTCAAGTCCTTCGCCGGTCAGGCCGAGGACCCGTTCTTCCTCGACCTGCGCGTCTTCGACCTGCTCTACGGCGGTGACCTCACCGAGGCCGGCGACGACACCCTGGCCGGCTTCAACGTCCAGTCGGTGGCGCTCCAGGTCCCGCAGCGGTACCTCGCCAAGAAGGGCAACGCCAAGAAGAACCCGATCATCGGGACCTGGTCGACGACGCAGAAGAAGTCGACCAACGGCAAGTACGTCCAGGTCTCGCGCCTGGGTGCCCCGCTGGTCAACGAGGTCGTCATCCCGCTCAAGCTCAAGGACGGCTTCAACGCCTCCAAGCCCACGGATGACGTCGGCGCGCTCAAGTACGTCACCAACCCCGAGCTGCCCAAGCTCGTCGAGGCCGTCTACGGCATCAAGGCGCCCAAGACCCCGCGCAACGACCTCGTGTCGGTGTTCCTCACGGGCGTCAAGGGCCTCAACATGCCCAAGGGCAAGATCACCCCGAGCGAGCAGCTCCGCCTCAACATGTCGACCCCCGTCACCGCTCAGCCCAACCGGCTCGGTGTGATCGGCGGCGACGTGCAGGGCTTCCCCAACGGCCGCCGACTGGGCGACGATGTCATCGACATCGCGCTCCAGGTGGTCGAGGGCGAGCTCGTCGGATCGGCGAACGACCTCGGGGACGGCGTCGACGCGAACGACGTCGCCTTCAGCGGCACGTTCCCCTACCTGGCCCTCCCGGCCAGTGGCAGCAACGCCGACCCGCACCCGTCCGCGGGTGCCACGGCGAAGCAGTCGGCGAGCAAGCAGGGCGCCCTCCAGCGCCTCGTCCCGGGTCGCCAGAGCTCGGCAGCCTTCGTCGGTGTGGGCCTGCTGGCCCTCGTCGGCGGCATCGGTGGCGCTGTGCGTCGCCGCAAGGCCTGACCGTCTCACCCGGCCCGGTCGCGCGGCACTCGCCGCGCGGCCGGGCCACACCCCGCTCCACACAGCTCGACCCCGTCCGGGAAGGACCCCCTCGCATGCGCAAGAGCCTCATGGTCATCGGCGTCGGCCTCGTGCTCGCCGTGTCGGGTGGCATCGGCTTCGCCACCTCGACCACGCCGACGTCTCCCACGCCGGCGGCTGCTGTGCCCCGCGTCGTCCCGAACTCCGGCCAGGACCTCGACGCCAGCATCCTCGCGCTGCAGAACACGCTGCGCCGCCTGCCGCAGGACCACGTCTCCTGGGCGAACCTCGCGGTCGCCTACGTCGAGCAGGCCCGCCTCACCGGCAACGCCACCTACTACGAGAAGGCCGACGACGCCGCGGCGAAGTCCTTCGAGGTCTCCCCGGACGACAACTTCACCGCCCTCGCTGCGCAGGCCGCGATCTCCGCGGCCCGCCACGACTTCTCCGACGCGCTGTCCAACGCCGACCAGGCGCTGGCGATCAACCCGCGCGACCTCGGCGCGCTCGCGATCCGCGTCGACGCGCTCAACGAGCTCGGCCGGTACGCCGACCAGCTGAAGGCGCTGCGCGTGGCCGACCGTCGCCAGCCCAGCACCGCGATCGCGGCCCGCTACTCCTACGCCTACGAGCTGCGCGGCGACCTCGACCGCGCCGCCGGCATCCTCCGCCGGGCGGCTGCCGCCGGCTCGCGCACCGACAAGGCCTACACGCTCACCCTGCTCGCCGACATCCTGCGCAAGCAGGGCCGGCTGGAGTCGTCCGGGCGCCAGCTCGCCGTGGCCCAGGAGGCCTCCCCCGACTACCTCCCGGCGCTGGTGTCCACCGCCCGCCTGCAGGTCGCGCAGGGCGACCTCGAGAAGGCGGTCCGGACGTGGCAGGACGTCGTGTCGCGCCAGCCCCTCCCCGAGTACCTCACCGAGCTCGGCGAGCTCTACCTCCACCTCGGCCGCCCCGACGACGCGGACGCCCAGTTCGCCGTCGTCCGCACGACCATCGAGCTCCTCGACGCCAGCGGCGTACGCACCGACCTCGAGACCGCGCTCTTCGAGGCCGACCACGGGTCGGCCGAGCGCGCGCTCCAGCAGGCACGCGCCGAGTGGCGCCAGCGCGAGAGCGTCCACGTCGCCGACGCCCTGGCCTGGGCGCTGCACCGCAACGGTCGCGACCGCGAGGCGCTCACGATCACCCGCCGCGCCACCAGCCTCGGCTCCCCCGAGGCCAGGTTCTGGATCCACCGCGGCACCATCGAGGCCGCCCTCGGCATGACCGACGACGCCCGCACCCACCTGCGGCGCGGGCTCGCCACCGACCCCGGCCTGTCGCCGTGGCAGCGCGACGCGGCGCGGAAGACCCTCGTCGACGATCGAAGGAACCCGATGAGACTCCTCACGCGCCTCCTGCTCGCCCTGGGCGCCATCGCGGTCACCGTCCTCGTGGGAGCCGCTCCCGCCTCGGCCCACCCCCTCGGCAACTTCACGGTCAACCGCTACACCGGGATCCTCGTCTCCCCCGACGGCCTCCTGGTCGACCACGTCGTCGACCTCGCGGAGATCCCCACGGCGCAGCTCGGCGACCGGATCGACGACCTGCCGACCCTGGCGCGAGCGCGAGTGCGCCACCACCGCCCGCGGGCTCGAGCTGACCGCCGGCGGCAGCCGCGTCGACCTGGCCCTCCAGAGCTCGAAGGCGTCGCTCGGCGACGGCGAGGGCAACCTGCCGATCACCCGCATCACGTGCGAGTACGTCGCCGACATGGAGGTCGCGCCCGGCGAGATCACCTTCCAGGACTCCACCGCCCCCGGTGCGGTCGGGTGGCGCGAGGTCACCGCCGTCGGCAACCGGATGACCCTCACCAGCTCGGACGTCGCGTCGGAGAGCACGAGCAACCGGCTCACGTCGTACCCCAAGGACCTGCTGCAGTCGCCTCTCGACGTCACCCGGGCCACCCTCGTCGTGACGACCGGAGGGCCGGCCGGCGTGCTGCCCGGCAGCACCGACACCGGACCGACGGCGGCCGACGGCACCTGGCTCTCGGCCAAGGCCACCGCCCTGCTCGGCGAGAACGGCTGGCTGGCGGCGGGTCTCGCGGTGCTCGTCGCGCTCGCCCTCGGCGCCACCCACGCGCTGTCGCCCGGCCACGGCAAGACGGTCATGGCGTTCTACCTCTCCCAGCGCGGCAGCTCCTCGGTCCGGTCGGCGTTCGCCGTCGGCAGTGCCGTGACGATCGCCCACACCGGGTCGGTGCTCCTCCTGGGGCTACTCGTGTCGGTGAGTGCCGCCTTCGTGCCGGCGCAGATCTACCCGTGGCTCACCCTCGCCACCGGCCTGCTCATCGTGGGCCTCGGGCTCTACCTGCTGGCACGTCTCGTCGGCGGCAAGGACGGGCACTCCCACTCGCGACGACGGGCACGGGCACGGCCACGGCCACGGGCACGGCCACGGGCACGGGCACGACCAGCCCGCACCCGCCCCGGTGCACGACGACGCCCACGACCACGGCCACGGCCACGGACACGGCCACGGACACGGCGACGCCCACGACCACCCGCACGACCACGCGCAGCCCGCGTCCGTCGGGTCGCTGAAGGTGGCGACCGCCACGGTCGAGGCGCCCGCACCCGCACACGCGCCCGCCGACCCGCAGATCGCTCCGGGACGGTGGGGCATCTGGGTGATGGGACTCGTGGGCGGACTCGTCCCGAGCCCGTCGGCGCTCCTCCTGCTCCTGGCCGCCACGGCGCTGGGGCGGGCCTGGTTCGGCTTCGCCCTCGTCGTGGCCTTCGGCGTCGGGATGGCCACCTCGCTGGCGGCCGTCGGCCTGCTCGCCCGCGACGTCGTCGTACGTGTCGAGCGGTTCGCACAGGCCAAGGGCTTCCTCGCCGGCAACGTCCGCCGCTTCCTCCGCTACGGCGCGGCGCTCGGCATCTGCGCGGTCGGCGCCGGCGTGGTCATCCGGACCCTGCTCCAGCTCTGAGCAGGACCGGGACCCGAGTCCCGGTCACTCCCGGCGCACCCACGTCGACGCGCCCTCGTCGAGCGCGAGGACCGCGTCGGTCCGGGCTGCTGCCTCCGGGTCGTGGGTGGCGAGGACCACCGCCGCACCGCGGTCCGCCTCCTCGCGGAGCGCGGCGATCATCAGCTCGCGGTTGCCGGCGTCGAGGTCGCTCGTCGACTCGTCGGCCAGGAGCACGCGCGGCTGGAGGGCGAAGGCCCGGGCCAGCGCCACGCGCTGCTGCTGACCGCCGGAGAGCTGGTCCACGAGGTGCCGGCCGAAGTCGGACAGCCCGACCCGGCCGAGCTGCTCGGCCACCCGGCCGGAGGCCTCGCGAGCCGGCACGCCGAGCGCGAGCAGCGGGACCAGGATGCTCTCCTCCGCGGAGAGCGTCGCGCTGAGCCCGTTGCGCTGCGGCACCAGGACGACCCCGGCCTGCGCGGCGGAGTCGCGGTCCCCCATCCGCAGGCCGTCGACCTCCACCTGGCCCGTCACCGTGGCCGCGGCCGGGCGCAACGCACGCGCGAGTGCCCACAGCAGCGACGACTTGCCCGCCCCGGACGGCCCGGTCACGGCCAGCATCTGCCCGCCGGGCACGTCCAGGTCGAGGGGGCGTACGGCGACCAGGTCGCCGTACGCGACACCGAGGCCGGTGCACCGGAGGTCGCTCATCTGTCCTCCTCGATCTGTGCCCGCAGCTCGAAGTGGTCGCCGACCTCGTCCAGCCGGACGAGCGTGCCGGGCGGCAGCTTGTCGCGGACGTGGCCCAGGAGCGGCAGGAAGCCGTCGGCGGTCACGACGGCGTACTCGTCGCCGCTGCGCCCCTCGCCGCCGATCCGCCCGTCGCGGATGGTGACGGTGCGGGGCAGCACGCGGGCGACGTCGGGGTCGTGGGTGACGAGCACGACCGTCGTCCCGTGCGTGGCGTTGACGTGGGCCAGGGCGTCGAGCACCTGGTCGCGCGCCGCGTGGTCGAGCTGGCTGGTCGGCTCGTCGCACAGGAGCAGGCCCGGACGCGTGGAGACGGCCACCGCGACGGCGGCGAGCTGGAGGCCGCCCGGGGTGAGCCGGGCGAGCGGCTCGTCGGCGTGGTCGGCGAGGCCGAGGTCGGCGAGCACGTCGACGGGGTCGGCCAGGCTCCGCCCGGCCCGCAGGGCCTGCTGCTGGGCGAACCGCACGTTGTCGGCGGGCGTCGCGTGGGGCAGCAGGTTGCGGCTCGCGCCCTGGAGCATGAGCCCGACCTCGGTGGCCCGCAGCCGGTCGAGGGCGCGCGGCGCTGCCGTGGACAGCTCGGACTCGCCGACGAACACCTTGCCGGCGCTCGGCCGGAAGATGCCCGCCAGCAGGCTCATGAGCGTCGACTTGCCCGAGCCGGACGGGCCGAGCAGGCCGATCATCTCGCCCGCCGCGACGTCGAGGTCGACCCCCGACAGGGCAGCGACGTCGTGGCCCTCGGCGTGGTAGATGTGCACCAGGCCGCGGGTGCGGATCGCGAGTCCGTGCATCAGCCGCCCTCCCTCACCCGTTCGACGTGGGCCTGGCGGACGATCACCAGGCCGGCCACCGCCGCCGTCGCCGGCAGGACCACGAGGCACGCGGCCGCCACCGCCAGGACGGCGGGCCACGAGGTGGCCAGGTCGATGAGCGGCACCTCGGCCGGCGCGGGCAGGAGCGTCACGTCCGGCATCGCCACCTTCGCCCCTGCGAGCCCGGCCACGAGACCGCCGGCCACGGCGACCAGCACCGGGGGCAGCTGCGTCCACACGGCGAGCCGCCGGGTGGTGGTCCGTCCCACGCCGTTGAGGCGCAGGACGGCGAGGTCGCGGGCGCGGGTGCGCCAGCCGATCAGCGCCAGCACGAGCAGCACGAGCAGCGCCAGCAGCGCCACGGCCGGGGCGACCGCTGCGCCGAGCGCCAGGCTCCAGCTGGCCACCGTGTCGCGGTAGGTCTGCTGGATGTCGGCGTACCGGCGCACCTCGGTCACCGCGATGCCCTGCTCGAGCAGCGCACCGCGTACGTCCTCCTCCAGGGCGGGGTCGTCGTCCAGCCAGACCTCGAGGTGGGAGTCGGGCGTGATCGAGGCTCCCCGCACGAGGGACTCCAGCCCCACCAGCTTGGTGTCGTCGGGCATCGCGGGGACCAGCCGCAGGTCACCGGCCTCGGCCGCCAGGCGTACGTCGCCGTTGGGCCCGGTCACCGCCAGCGGTTCGCCGACCGGGTCGACGCGTCCCGACGACAGCAGTGCCGGCACGAGGCTGGGCACCCACGCGGACGTCATCTCCACGGGGTAGAACCCGGCCAGGTCCAGCCCGACCCGCAGCACCCCGCCGCCACCGCTGCCGGCCGGCCGGATGAGGGTGTCCTCGTCCTCGGTGGTGTTCCAGTCGTCGGACGAGGTGCCCCAGTCAGCCGCGCGACCGTCGACGCGCAGGTCCGAGAGCTCGAGGTCGCCGACGACCGTCGCGCCCTGTGCGGTGCTGAGACGTATGGCCACGAGGGTGCAGCCGTCCGCGCACGCATCGGCCGTGCCCCTCGCCGTGCGGGTCCGACCCGCGGGCGGCAGGTTGCCGAGCGTGATGGTCCGGCGGACGCCGGTGGGCGCCGTCACGACCAGGCCGAGGTTCACCTCGACCTCGCTGCCGAAGATGTCGCTCGAGACGAACCCCTCCACCGCGCGGACGTCGAGGGCCACGCGGGTGCCCGTGAGCTCGACCGGTGCGCGGTCGGGCGGAGCCAGGGCTCCCCACTGGGCGGAGGTCGGGCCGCCGCGGGGGAAGAAGGCGATCCGGCGGAAGGCCTCGGGCTCCACCGCGATGGTGTCGCGCGCGACCAGCACCGAGGTCGCCCGGGTGCCGGATCCGTCGGCCTCGTCCAGCGCGGCACGTACGCCGTCGACGTTCCCGCTCGTCACCCGGAGCACCACCGGGGCGCCTGCGTCGTGCTCGGCGGCGTAGGTGCGGTTGCGGGCACCGATGGCGAGGGCGTCCATGGCGAAGACGGCGAGCGCGCAGGCGACCGTGACGACCACGATGACGGTGCGTCCCTCGCTGCGACGCCCGGTGTCGAGCAGGCTCGATCCGGTCACGAGCCGCCCGCGAGCGAGCAGGCGGCGCCCGACCGCGCGACCGAGCGGCGCGAGCAGGTGGGCGAGCAGCAGGCCCGTGAGCAGGGCCAGGAGCGCCGGACCGGCCAGGGCGAGCGGCCCCTGCAGGCTCCCGGTGACGAACGCGACCACGCCGGTGCCGACGCACGCGACGACGAACGCCTCGACCGCCCCGAGGGCCCAACGACTGGAGGCGACGGGGCCGCTGCGCACCACGTCGTGCAGCGGCTCCCGGGCCGTACGCACGGCCGCGGCGACCGTCGTCACGACGATCGCCGACACCGCGATCAGCAGGGAGGCGGCGAACCCGGGGGCGACCTCGAACGGCCACGCGCCCGGCAGCAGCCGCGAGGCCACCGCCCCGCCGGCGAGCGCCACCACCGCACCCGGCACGACGCCCACGAGGAGGGCGGGCAGCAGCTCGAGCAGCAGCAGTGCCGCCGCACCCGCCGGACCACGGCCCCGCAGCCGCGCCACGGCCACCTCGCCGCGCCGCTCGGCGGTCGCCGCGCTGAGCACGAGCCAGAGCACGAAGACGGACAGGACGGCCAGCGGGGCGAGGAGCAGCGGCACGGTGCGGTGGGCCTGGGCCACCTGGTCGCGCAGGGTGGTGGTGAGCTCGACGATGCCGGTGCGCAGCTGCACGTCCTCGCGCCGCTGGTAGAGGCTGCTGGTCAGCGCCCGGACGCCGTCGGCGAGCTCGAGCACCTCGTCGACGTCGGCTCGGGAGGCCAGCACCGGGGCGCCGGCCTGCGAGGTCTCGCTGGTGAGGAGCGGCGCGTCGAGGAAGGTCTGCTCCACGGTGAGCCAGGCGTCGTGGCTGGCGGACGGGTCCAGGCCGCCGACGACGGCGGACACCCCCACGGTCCGCTCGCCCTGCCACCACCCGTCGTCGTCCGGGGCGTAGGTCCCGACGACCTCGAGGCGCACGGTCTCGTCGTCGACGACGTTGGAGACCTTGCTCACCGACCCGGGCCGCAGGTCGAAGTTGTCGGCGTCGTCCTGGCTCACCAGGATCTCGCCCGGCTCGTCGGGGCACTCGCCGTCGAGGAGCCGCACGTGGTCGCACTCCCCGTCGCGCCACATCAGCAGCCCCGACGGCGGGTTGTCGCCCGTCGCCGGCGTCACGATGGCCGTACGCCCGAGGACGGCCGCGCCGGTGTGGGCGGCGACCTCCTCGGGGAAGAGTCCCTCGAGCTCGCGCGGGTCGCGCGAGTCGGTCGACCCGCCGGGGTACTCGCTGCTCTCGGACACCAGGACGACCGCCGCGTCGGCGGGGGTCGCGTTGGCGAGCAGCGTGTCGACGAGCGCCTGCTGCATCGCCCGGTCGTAGGTCGGCGCGAACGCCGTGCAGGCGGTGATCAGGGCGGAGATGGCGACGAGGGCGAGGGCCTGCCCGCGACGGTGGCCCCAGGCTGCGCGCCACGCGTGGCGTGCGGGCGACCACGCGTGCGCTCGGGACGAACGCCGGTCGGCCATGGCGGGAGGATATCCGTCCTTCGCCCGTGCGGGTGGGACGACAGGACCGGCCTGCCCCCCGGGAGGTGGCGGGGCCATATGCTCGCTCGGGTGCCCGGGCGATCAGACTTCACGTACTCCGTGGTGATCCCGGTCTACAACAGCCGGGACGTCGTGGGCTCGACCGTCGACCGGGTGGTCGAGGTCTTCGAGACCGCGGGCCTGCGCTACCAGGTGGTCCTGGTCAACGACGGCAGCCGGGACGGCAGCTGGGACGTCATCGCCGCTCTCGCGCGCCGCTCTCCCCACGTCGTCGCCCTCGACCTGCTGCGCAACTACGGCCAGCACCACGCCAACCTCGCCGGCCTCCGCGAGGCCACGGGCGACTACGTGATCACGATGGACGACGACCTGCAGAACCCGCCCGACCAGCTGCTCCTGCTGATCGACAAGGCGCTCGAGGGCCACGACGTCGTCTTCGGCCGGTTCGAGCGCAAGCAGGCCCGCGGCTACCGCCGGCTCGGCAGCAGGCTGATCAGCATGGTCAACCGGCGCGTGTTCGAGCAGCCGCGCGGTCTCGCGGTCTCCAACTTCCGGATCCTGCGCCGTGACGTGGTGGAGCGGATCTGCGCCTCCCGCACCGCGCACCCCTACATCACCGGCCAGGCGCTGATGTCCTCCCACAGCCCGGCCGACGTCCTGGTCCGTCACGACCCGCGCGCCAGCGGCACCAGCAACTACGGCCTGCGCCGGATCGTCTCGCTGGTGCTGACGATCCTGTTCAGCTACTCCGTCTTCCCGCTCCGGGCGGCCGCGGCGCTCGGCTTCGCCGTCGCCGGGATCAGCTTCCTGCTGGGCCTCTTCTACCTCGTGCGGTCGTTCTTCGTGGACTCCGCCGTGCCCGGGTGGACGACGATCGCGGTGCTGCTGGCCGTCCTCAACGGTGTGGTCATCATGCTGCTGTCGATGCTCGGCGAGTACGTCGTCCGCACCCTCAACGCGGTCAGCGCGGTCACGACCTACCACGTCTCCGAGCGGGTCTCGAGTTGAGCGGGGTGGGCCACCCGGCCCGGCACGTGCTGCTGGTGGGCGCCCAGCGGTGCGGGACGACGTACCTCGGCGCCGCCCTCGACGCCCACCCGCAGATCACCCTGGCCCGGCCCTCGCGCCCGGAGCCGAAGGTGTTCTGCGACGCGCACCTCGCTGCGCGGGGACACGAGTGGTACGACGCCACCTGGTTCGCCCACGCGGGCGAGGAGATGCTCCTCCTCGACAAGAGCACCAGCTATCTCGAGGACCCCGCGGCGCCGGAGCGGGCAGCGACCGTGCTGGGCGAGCCCCTGGTCGTCGTCGTGCTCCGCGACCCGGTGCAGCGGGCGGTGAGCAACTGGCGGTTCAGCACGGACCACGGGCTCGAGACGCGTGACGTCGAGGAGGCGCTGCGTGCCGACCTGGCCGGGGAGCAGCCGTGGGACCGCGCCGTCTCGTCGGTGTCCCCCGTCGCCTACGTGCGCCGCGGGCGGTACGTCGACCACCTCCCGGCGTGGACCTCGAGGTTCCCCCGGTCGACCCACGTCGTGCTCCTGGAGGACCTGCTGGCCGACCCGGCGGTCCTGACCGGGCTGGTGGCGGCGCTCGGAGCCGATCCCGGGCAGCTGCCCGAGCAGGCACCCGAGCCCGTCAACCAGAGTTCAGCCGGTAGCCCTGTATTGGGCGAGGACCTCCGGGGCACCCTTGAGGAGTACTACGAGCCGGGCAACCGAGCGCTCGCCGAGATGCTGGGAAGGAAGGTGCCGTGGTGAGCGAGCTCCCCGATGTCGTGTTCAACCTCCCCTCGATGGAGGGTCGCGAGCTCGACTACGTCCAGGAGGCCGCACGCGGCGGGCACCTCGCCTCCGGCGGGGACTTCACCCGGCGCACCGCGGAGCTCCTCCGGGCCGAGACCGGGGCCGCCGAGGTGCTGATGACGACGTCGTGCACGGCCGCGCTCGAGCTGTCCGCGATGCTGCTGGACCTCCAGCCGGGCGACACGGTGATCGTGCCGTCGTTCACCTTCACCAGCACCGGCCTCGCCTACGCCCGGCAGGGCGCCGGCCTGGTGTTCTGCGACATCGAGCCGGTGACCCTCGGGCTCGACCCGGCGCACCTCGAGACGCTGCTCGACGAGCACGTCCGCGCCGTCGTGATCGTCCACTACGCGGGCATCGCCTGCGACGTCGACGGCATCCGCGCGGTCCTCGCGAAGTGGCCCGACGTGCGCCTCGTCGAGGACAACGCGCACGGGCTCTTCGGCGCCCTCCGCGACCAGCCGCTCGGCAGCCTCGGCCGCTACGCGACGCTGAGCTTCCACGAGACCAAGAACTTCGTGTGCGGCGAGGGCGGCGCGCTCCTGCTCAACGACCCGGACGACGTCGACCGTGCGCGGGTGCTCTACGACAAGGGCACCAACCGCCACGCGTTCATGCTCGGCCAGGTCGACAAGTACACGTGGAAGGACACCGGCTCCTCCTTCGGCCTCTCCGACGTGCTCGCGGCCTACCTGCTCGCGCAGCTCGAGATGCGCGACGTCGTCCAGGCCAAGCGCCGGGCGGTCGTCGAGCACTACACGGCCGCGCTGTCGCCGTACGCCGGCGAGCTCGGCTTCGAGCTGATGCAGGTGCCGCCGGACCGCACCTCGGCCCACCACATGTTCTACGTGCTGCTGCCCGATCGCGACCGCCGCAACGACGTGCTCGAGCTGATGCGGAAGTCGGGCGTGCAGGCCACCTTCCACTACCAGCCTCTGGACGCCTCCGACGCCGGTCGGTCCTTCGCGGCGCGCGAGACGGAGTGCCCGGTCTCGCGCGACATCGCGGACCGGCTGCTGCGGCTGCCCTTCTGGAACAACCTCACGGCGAGCGACCTCGACCGGGTGACGACCGCCTTCGTCGAGGCGACGACGGAGACCCTCGAGAGCCGGTGAGCGACGCACCGCAGCAGCCGGGCTCGTCCTCGCTGCGCACCCAGGGCTACTGGTGGCACCGGGCCCGCGCCGACCTGCTCGGCGCGGTGATGCGTCCGCACCTCGGCACCCCGCGGCGCACGCTCGACGTCGGCAGCGCGGACGCCCCGAGCGTCGGCTGGATGGGCGGCCGGCAGCAGCACGTCAGCCTCGACCTGCTGCCCGAGGGGCTGGTGCCCGGGCAGGGTGTCTGCGGGTCGGCGACGGAGCTGCCGTTCGCCGACGCGACCTTCGACGTGGTGTCGGCCTTCGACGTGGTCGAGCACTGTGCCGACGACGCGCGGGCCGTCGCCGAGCTGGCCCGGGTGCTCACCCCGGGCGGCCGGATGCTGCTGTCCGTGCCGGCCTACCAGTGGGCGTGGAGCGACCACGACGTCCAGGCCGGCCACCACCGGCGCTACACGCGGCCCGGGCTGGTGCGGCTGGTCGAGGGCGGCGGGATGCAGGTCGTGCGGGCGACGTACGCCTTCAGCGGGGTCTTCCCGCTCTTCGTCGCCGAGCGCCTGCGCCGCCGCGTGTCTCCCCCGCCGCCGGGCGACACCCGGCTCCCCCAGGTCTCCGAGCGCGCCGACCGGGTGCTGATGGGGCTGTGCCGTGCCGACGCGCGGGTGCTCCGTCGCCGCGACCTGCCCTACGGCTCGTCGGTGCTGCTGGTCGCGGTCAAGCCCGCCGGCCGAGCCTGAGCGACCGGTACGCGACCACCGTCAGTGCGACCGTGGCGACGGTCTCGGCGGCGAGGAAGACGGCCGCGGTGCGCGGCACCTGCGCGAGTCCGGCCAGGGCAACCGCGGCGACGGCCCCGGCGAGGACAGCCAGCGCCCACGCCCACACGACGCGGAACGGACGTTCGCCGACGAGGGCGGCGACCATCAGGACCACGTTGGCGACGGCGAGGGTGCTGCCGGCGGAGACCATGGCGGCGACCTCCGCACCCACGTCCACGGTGCTGCCGAACACCAGCCGCAGCAGCCACGGGCCGAGCACCGCCCCGAACAGGCCGGCCAGCGGGACCGCGACGACCGTGACGACGGCCAGTCCCCTCGCCAGCGCCCGCAACCGCTCCACGGCGTCCGCCACGACGTAGGTCGTCACGCGCTCGGTCAGCTGCGGCAGCACCCCCAGTGCGACCTGGTAGGGCGCGCGGAAGAGCGCGAGCGCGGCGAACAGCGCGGTGACCTCCATCGGCGAACCGCCGATCAGCGCCAGCAGGACCGGACCGCCGGTGAGGACGACCTGCGCGACGGTCTGCCCGGTGGCGGCGCCGCCGAGGAACGCGAAGGCACCGGCGCGGGCGACGCCCCGGGTGAACCGCCAGGCCGAGGGCCACACGGCGACGAGTCCGCCGGCGACGAGCGCCAGCCCGTGGACCTCCGGCTCGTGGACGTCGGCCAGCAGCAGGGCGCCGACGAGGACGCAGCGCAGGCCGTTCTCGGCCACCAGGCTCCACGCGACGGCGGCGAACCTGCCGCGGCCGGCGAGGCCGCCCCGCAGCACGCCGACCGCGGCGCAGGCCACCAGGACGAGCACGACGAGCACCGGGAACCACGCGTCGTCGCGATGGAAGAGGTCGTCGCGCAGCAGCCAGGACGGCCAGGCCGACCGCGACGGAGACGGCGGCCACGAGGCTGCCGACCTTCACCGCCGAACCGCGGACGTCGCTCTCGCGGCCGGCCACCACGCTCACCGTGATCCAGTGCTGCAGCGGGAAGGAGAGGGCCGCGGAGGCGAAGGCCCACAGCGTCCAGAGCACCGAGACCGGCGCTGCGGCCTCGGCGCCGAGCCCGCGCGTGAGCAGCGCGAAGAGCACGTAGGCCAGCAGTCCGCTGAGCACGGACCCGACGGCGAGCGCGGCAGGAGCGCGGCGGGTCATGCCGGGTCGTCTTCCAGCAGGGCGTACGGGTCGGCGGGGTCGTAGCCGGCGGCCTCGCGCAACCGCGCGATCGTCTCCTCGCCGAGGTCCGCGCGGGCGTACCACTCCCACTGCGGTGCGCGGCCGACGAAGACGTAGTCGGGCATCAGCGCCCGGCGCCAGGTCAGCGAGACGGTCTCGCCGGTGGACACGAGGTCGGTGCCCTCCGCGACGAGGTCGCGCTTGAAGCCGTCGTAGCCGCCGGGCCAGGTGTCCTGCATGTAGTCCTGCAGCCCGCTGCGGAACATCTGGTAGCGCGTGGGGTTGGTCCGTCCACCCAGCACCAGCGGCTGGGGGCCCTCGACCGAGGTGATCGTCGCGTCCTCGGGGAGCTGCGCCAGCACCGCCTCGGTCGCCTCGCGCTGGCGGTCGAGGGTGTCGTCGCGGGTGGTGAGCGAGTACTGCAGCGCCAGCCCCAGGCAGGCGACCGACGCGACGGCGGCGACCGCCCACTGCGGACGCGGAGGGAGACGGCGTACGACGACCGCTGCCGCGGCGCCGAGCCCGAGGGCCGCGAAGGGCAGGAGCGGGAAGAGGTCCGCCCAGGAGTCGTACTCCTGGGTCACCCACCAGAGGCCGGCGAGCAGACCGGCGGTCATCGCGGGCAGCACCTGCAGGGCGGGGAAGGCACGCCGGGCGCGCGGCACGACGGCGGCGAGCGTGACGAGCACGAGGACGACGGCACCACCGATCAGCAGCCAGACGGTGAGGCCGTAGGCCTCCTGCAGGTCCAGCCACACCCGGTCGAGGTCCTCGGCGATCGGGTCGGGCACGGTGTAGTCGCGGTTGATGACGTAGAACGCGTCCCACGACGCGCGCAGCGAGCCGGCCAGCGCGAACCAGGTCGCGAGGACGGCCACCGGCGCCAGTCCGCCGAGCGCCACCCGGACGACGGCGCGGACCCGACCCTCCGAGGCGATCAGCAGCACCCCCACGACGACCGCGGCGAACGTGCTGAAGAACGCCGTCTGCAGGCACAGCGTCGCGAGGCTGGTGAAGACCCCGGCGGTGAACCACCGGCGCCGGGTGACCGCCCACAGGGCGACGACCACGAAGAGCGCCATCGGGGTCTTCTCGCGCGGCCCGTCCGAGGCGTACTGGATGAAGCCGTGGAACGACAGCAGCGCGCTCGCGGCGACCAGCCCGGCGGCCCGGGAGTCGAAGAGGTCCCGGCCGAGCAGGTAGGTGACGCAGACCGCCGCAGTGGCGAACAGCAGGAAGACCACGCGCATGGTGACCAGGTCGTCGGTGCCGGCGGCGCGCGCGACGAGCGCGCCGATGCCGGGCAGCACGTGGGCCAGCGGCCCCGCACGGTTGAGGACGCCGAGGTAGGGAGGGACGCCGTCGGCGACCTGCTGGCCCGCATAGCTGTAGAGCCCGAGGTCGCGGGTGAGGGCGCCGTGGAAGCCGTGGAGCGCGTAGACGACGCCCGAGACGATCCCGACGAGGACCACGAGGGGGTCGCGACGGATCACCTCGGGCACGCGCTCACCCTACGGACCCGCCCGTCCCCGCTGGCGACAGGGCTGAGCGGACGGGCCTCAGCGCATGTAGGGCTCGAAGATGGCCGCGACCGCGGCGACCGCACGAGCCGGGTCCTGCGCCGCGACGGCCTCGACGAGGTCGTGGTGGTGGCGGCGGGAGCGCTCCTCGCCGGCCGGGTCCGCGTGGACGTCGGCGTCCTCGTCGCGCATGTGCGCCGCGAAGACCGCGGTCATGCTGGCGTAGAGCTGGAGGTAGAGCGGGTTGTGCGTCGCGGCGACGACGGCGCGGTGCAGCGCGAGGTCGGCATCGGCCTTCTCGACGGCGTCGCCGCCCTGCCGGCTCGCCTCGCGCGCGTCCCGCAGCTCGCGGAGCACCACGACGTCCGCGTCCGTACGACGGTGCGCGGCCAGCTGGGCCGCGGTGCTGTCCAGGGCCAGGCGCAGCTCCAGGTAGTCGCGTCGGCTCCCCCCGGCCAGGCCGCGCTCCAGCGGGCCGGTGAGCGCGGAGTCGGAGATGACGAACGTGCCGCGTCCCTGCTCGCGGCTCAGCACACCCGCGTGCACGAGCGACTGCAGCGCCTCGCGGACGGTGTTGCGTCCCACGCCGAACTGCTCCACCAGCTCGGGCTCGGTCGGGATGCGCTCCCCCACCGCCCACCGCCCCGAGGTGACCTCGTCGGTGAAGCGCGCGGCGGCCTGGTCGACGAGTCCCGCTCGACGCACCGGCCTCGTGGTGCCAGACTGCGACGCATTCATCCCATGATCCCATCATTAGTGTCTGGAGACCCGGTGTCCGACCCCCTGCACGGTAGTCGTCCGGTGGCGTGGGCGGGGGTGGCGATCGCCCTCACCGCGATCAACCTGCGCACCGCCGTCACCGGCATCACCCCGCTCCTCGAGGTGATCGGCGACGACCTCGGCTACGGCCTGGCGCTGGCGGGGCTCATCGGCACGCTCCCGGCAGCGGCGTTCGCCGTCTTCGGGTTCCTCGCGCCGGTCGTCACCCGGCGCTTCGGTCTCGAGCGCACCGCCACCGCAGCCCTGGGCGTCACCGCCTGCTCGCTCGTGCTGCGTGCGCTCTCGCCGTCACCGGCCGCCCTGGTGCTGTCGACCGTGCTCGCGCTGGCCGGGATCGGGGCGGCCAACGTGGTCATGGTGCCGCTCGTGAAGGTCTGGTTCGCCGACCGCATCGCCCTGTGGACCTCGCTCTACCTGCTCCTGCTGCAGACGGGTCAGTTCGTCGCCCCGCTGCTGGCCGTCCCCGTGGCCGAGGCCACCTCGTGGCGGGTGTCGCTGGGGGTCTGGGCGCTCCCCGCGGCGCTGGCGTGCCTCGTCTGGCTGCTGCTGTCGGTCAGGCTGCGCGCGGACCACCACGCGCCCGGCTCCGCCTCGGCGCTCGCCGGACTGCGGGTGAGCCGGTCACCCACCGCGTGGGGGCTGCTCGTCCTGTTCGCCACCACCTCGCTCGCCAACTACGGCATCGTCACCTGGGTGCCGTCGGTGCTGACCGACGCCGGCGGCAGCGCGACGCTCGGCGGCGCCATGGTCGGCCTCTACTCCTCCTGGGGAGTCCTGGCCGCGCTGGTGGTCCCGCAGCTGGCCACGCGGATGACGAACCCGTTCGTCGTCGTGGTCGTGTGCACCGCCGTCCTGCTGGTCGGCTACGCCGGCCTCGTCCTCTCGCCCCTGCACGGGACCTGGGCGTGGATGTGCGCCCTCGGGATCGGCGTCAGCACCTTCCCCCTCTGCATGACCCTCATCAACCGGCGCACGCGCACGCCGCAGTCCGCCTCCGCCGTCTCGGGCTTCGTCCAGGGGTTGGGGTACGGCATCGCCTGCGTCGGCCCCGTGGGCCTCGGCCTCCTGCGCGAGGCCACCGGGTCGTGGTCCGTGCCGCTGGTGGTCCTGGCCGCCACCGCCGTCCCGGGAGTCGTCGCCGGGTGGTTCGCCTGCCGGCCCCGCTACGTCGACGAGGAAAACTTCTAGGCTCGATGTCGAAGCGGCCCCCGGCCGTTCGACGTACGGGCGACAGAGCAAGCCACACCCGCCAACACCAGCAGGAGATCACGATGCGCTTCATGGGATTCGTCAGGATGGAAGAGAACGTCGGGATGCCCCCGCAGTCGCTGTTCGAGGCGATGGACACCTACATCGGCGAGCGGGCCGCCAACGGGACCTTCCTCGACGGGGGTGGCCTCTACGGCACCGAGGACGCCGTGAACTTCGTCGTCCGCAAGGGCGAGGTCACCCGCGTCGACGGGCCGTACGCCGAGGCCAAGGAGGTCGTCGGGGGCTGGTCGCTGCTGGAGTACCCCAGCCTCGAGGCGGCGGTCGCCGACCAGGAGGAGTTCGCCCAGCTGCACGCCGTGCACTGGCCGGAGGTCACCGTCGTCGCCACCCTCCGCCAGGTCTCGGAAGGCCCGGAGCAGCCCGAGGCCTGATCTACGCTGGCCGCGTGCCAGGCGACACCACGGCGGAAGCCGTCCACGCCGCGTGGCGGGCCGACTCGGCCCGCCTCGTCGGCGCCCTGACCCGGATGACGCGTGACGTCGAGCTCGCCGCCGACCTCGCGCAGGACGCACTGGTCGCCGCCCTCGAGCAGTGGCCGGCCACCGGGGTCCCCGAGAACCCGTCCGCATGGCTGATGACCACCGCCAAGCGCCGGGCCATCGACCACTTCCGGCGCGCCGACACGCTGCGCCGCAAGACCACCGAGCTCGAGGCGGCAGGCCGCGGAGAGGAGGCGGACGTGCCCGATCTCGAGAGCCAGGTCGACCACATCGAGGACGACGTGCTGCGGCTGGTCTTCCTGTCGTGCCACCCGTCCCTCACGGCCGACTCGCGCGTCGCCCTGACGCTGCGCCTCGTCGGCGGCCTCACCACCGCCGAGATCGCGCGGGCGCTGCTGACGTCGGAGTCCACGGTCGGCCAGCGCATCTCGCGCGCCAAGAAGACGCTGGCGACCGCCGGCGCGACCTTCGAGCTGCCGACCGGCCAGGAGCGCGTCGACCGGCTCGACGACGTGATGGCCGTGGTCTACCTGATCTTCAACGAGGGCTACACCGCCACCGCCGGCGACGACTGGATGCGCCCCGACCTCGCCCTCGAGGCGACCCGGCTGGCGCGGATGCTCGCCGACCTCGCACCCGGCGAGCCCGAGGTCCTCGGGCTCCAGGCGCTGCTCGAGCTGCAGGGCTCCCGCGTCCGCGCCCGCCTCTCCCCCGACGGCGAGCCCGTCCTGCTGGAGGACCAGGACCGCACGCAGTGGGACGCGCTGATGATCCGCCGCGGTCTCGCCGCCCTCTCGCGCGCCTCCACGCTCGCGGCGTCGGGCACGCCCGTCGGTCGCTACTTCCTCCAGGCCTCGATCGCCGCCGAGCACGCCCGCGCGGCCACCGCGTCCGACACCGACTGGGCCCGCATCGCGTCGCTGTACGACGTCCTGGCGGGCGCCGCCCCCGGTCCGGTCGTCGAGGTCAACCGGGCCGTCGCCCACGGCCGGGCCCACGGTCCCGAGGCCGGCCTCGCCGTGCTGGCGGACCTCGACCCGGCCGACCTCGCCGACTCGCCCCTGGTGCCGAGCGTCCGCGGCGACCTGCTCGAGCGCTCGGGGGCGTACGCCGCCGCAGCCGCGGACTTCGAGCTCGCCGCCTCCCGCACCCGCAACGAGGGCGAGCGCGCGTTGCTGCTGCGGCGGGCAGCCTCTGTGCGGTGCCTGTGACGTGGGATCCACGTCGCCGTCACCGCACAGGCGTCGCCATGATGGTGACATGACGACCTCGTACGCCTGCCCCCGCTGCGGCACCGTGCACGCGTACCAGTCGGAGCGCTACCGGGACCACGTCTGCCAGCGATGCGCGGAACGTGCTCGCTGCCTCGACCACGACCGCCGCGTGGTCGGGTTCAACACCTCGATGAGCGGCGGCTTCGTGGCCTTCCACGACGGCGACCAGCAGGACACCTGCGACCAGGTCACCCGCGACGGCCGGGTGACGGTCGACGCCGTCGGGTTCCAGATGGGCGAGGCACGCTTCGGCGGCATCGTCGTGCAGCAGGTGCCGGACCCCGCCTGACGCGCGACCCTCAGCCGCCGGTCTCCCACACCCTGACCCAGTCGACGTACATGTGCTGGGGCAGCCGCTGCTCCCTGATCTTCGGGATCTCGTAGTCGGCGGCGATCAGGCTGAGGATCGGGAACTGCCGCACCGCGGAGATGTGGCCTCGCATCCGCACGGTCTCCTTGCCGTCGATGCGGAAGACGAGCGTCGTCGGCGTCCACTCGACCGAGAACACGTGGTAGTTGCGCGACCAGCCGTCGCGACGGCTCCGGAGGTACGACGACGAGCGCGGCAGCCAGCCGCCGGCGGTGACCCGGCGCTTGCCGTCGTAGCGGTGGGTGAAGGTCGCGAGGCCGCCCTGCGGGTGCCGGTCGCCGAAGTACTCCACGACGTCGATCTCGCTGCCGAGGGCGCCGGGGTACATCCCGCCGGTCGGCTGCAGCCAGAAGGCTCCGTGCTGCCCGCGCAGCCGGTGGAACTTCACCCGCGCCGCCGCGAAGCCGTAGCGGAAGCCGAACGATCCCTCGGTGCCGACGTGGCCGTTGAGCCGGTAGGCGAAGCGCCCGGACGTCGCGTCGCGACCGCCGATCCGGCACGTCGTCGTCGCGTCGGGGTCACGGATCACGCTGAGCCGCAGCGCCCCGTCGGCGACCCGGACCGCCCGCGGGTCGCCCTTCGAGCAGGAGCGACGGTTGGAGTGCACGTAGTCACGGCCGCGGTGGTTCCACACGTCGCGCAGCTCGGTGCCGGTGAACTCGTCGGTCCACGTCGCGTCCTGCCAGCGCTCGGTGCTCACCGGGAGGCTCGCCACGGCCGCCAGGCCGCCCCAGCGGCGGGCCCTGACGCGGTACGTCAGGGGGTCGCCGCCCGGCGAGGTCGCGACGGCGGCCAGCTGGACACGCCCGCGGGCGTCCTGCCGGGCCGTCGTCACCCCGAGCCACGTCGCACCGTCCTGCACCTGCAGCTGCACGGGCCGACCGACGCGGACCGGCGTCATGGTCGCGGTGATCGCGGCCTTCGCGGCGTCGGGGCTCGCCACCCCGGCGCCGTACTGCACGACCTGCGGCAGCGCCTCGAGCCGGACCCGCTGGCGCGAGGTGACGTGGACCGAGACGTTGGTCGGCGGCTCCTCGGTGTCGGACGACGACGCGGACGTCGGGGCCGACCACCCGAGGAGCCCGAGCGGCAGGAGCAGGGCGAGGGTGGCGGCGACGCGACGGGCTTGCATGCCGCTGTGACGCGGCCGGCGCCCCATTTGTTGTGGGGCGCCCGTGCCTCAGGCCCGGACGACCGATCAGCTCGAGAGCGGCGAGGCCTTGCGCAGCGCGCGCTTCGAGGACTTCACGCCCGACTTGGCGGTCTTCACACCCGACTTCACACCCGACCTGGCCGCCGAGGTGAGCCCCTGCGTGAGGAGGGTGAGACCGGCGCCCACGAGCCACACGTCCTTGGCGACAGCGGTGCCCTCCTGGCTCGGGCGGATGCCGTCGTCCATGGTCATGGACGGGGTCTTCAGGTACATGCCGATCAGGCTGGCACCGAAACCGGTCAGCGCGGCGCCGGCCACGGTGGGCGAGACCTTCGGCGTGAGCAGGGCCGCGCCGACGCCGATCTCGCTCAGCGCGAGGAGGCGGGCGAACTTCGTGGCCTCCATGTCCTTGAACAGGGCCGGGTAGGTGCCGGCTGCGGCGCCGTGCAGGAACTGCGCGGTGCCCTCGTCTGCGCCGAGCTTGCCGATGCCCGAGTTGAGGATGAAGGCGCCGGTGGCGAGTCGGATGGGGGCCTGGGTGAGGGACACGAGCTCTCCTGGGGTGACGGGGACGGGCAGGGCGGACGTCGTACTCCCCCAGTCTCACCCAGAAGGCGAAATCGGGCCGGACCGGCCCCGGTCGTCTCAGTGCCTGAGCGGCCAGCCGGTGTAGGCCTCGGCGAGGAAGGTCGACCCGGCGACCGAGCCGGTCACCGCGGCCAGCTCGCCCTCCTGACGGCGTACGTCGAAGGGGGTCGCGTCGGGCAGCGTGTGCAGCATCGTGGTCATCCAGTAGGAGAAGTGCTGGGCCTTCCACACCCGGGCCAGCGCGCGCCGGCTGTACGACGCCAGCGGGGCGACGTCGTCCGCGGCGACCGCCCGCTCGAGCTCCTCGGCCAGCACCCGGACGTCGGCGAGCGCGAGGTTGAGGCCCTTGGCCCCGGTGGGCGGGACCGTGTGCGCGGCGTCGCCGGCGAGCACGAGCCGGCCGTGGTGCATGGGCTCCTGGACGAAGCTGCGGAAGGGCAGGACGCTGCGCGAGGTGATCGGGCCCTCCTTCAGCGTGTGGCCGTTGGCGCCGACGGAGGTCTGGAGCGTGTCCCAGATGCGGTCGTCGGACCACGTGCTCGCGTCCTCCGACGGGTCGCACTGGAAGTACATCCGCTGGAGGGTCTCGGTGCGCTGGCTGATCAGGGCGAAGCCGTGCGGCGAGTGGCTGTAGATGAGCTCGGGCGCGCTGGGCGGCGCCTCGGTGAGGATCCCGAACCAGGCGAACGGGTACTCGCGGAAGTACTGCTGGCGCTCGGCCTCGGGCACCGCGCGACGGCAGAGGCTGCGCGACCCGTCGGCGCCGACGAGGAAGTCGGCGCGGACCTCGTGGGCCTGCCCGTCGCTGTCGGTGAACCGCACGACCGGGCGCTCGGTCAGGTCGTCGACGGACACGTCCGTGACGCCGAACCGGACGTCACCGCCGTCGCGGTCGCGGGCGTCGGCGAGGTCGATGAAGACGTCGGTCTGCGGGTAGAGCTGCGCCGCCGCGCCGACCAGGCCCTCGAAGTCGATGCGGTGGCCCTCGCCACCGAAGGCCAGCTCGATGCCCTCGTGGCGGTAGCCGTCGCGCAGCACCCGGTCCGAGACGCCGGTGTCGACGAGCAGGTCCACCGAGCCCTGCTCGAGGATCCCCGCGCGGTGGGTCTCCTCGATCTCCCGGCGGCTGCGCAGGTCGATCGCCACGGAGTCGATGCCCGCACGCGCGAGCAGGTGCGACAGCATCAGCGCGGCCGGGCCGGCGCCGACGATGGCGACCCGGGTCCGGGACTGGACGGGCGTGGAGGTCATGCCGCGCATCGTGTCGTCGGTCCGTCTTCCCCGCTACGCCCGCATTCCGCCCAGTGGAAGCAGGGTCAGAGCGGGTCCGCGGTCGGCAGGCTCCGGCCGATGCCTCGCGCCGCCACCTGCAGCGCGCTGACCAGTCGCTCGCGCTCCCGCGCCTGCAGCGTCGGCACCACCACCCCCAGCGCCGCCACGACGTCCGCGCCGGCCCGGATCGGGACCGCGACGGAGCAGGCTCCGAGCGACATCTCCTCCACGGTGGTGGCGTGGTCGTCCTCGACGACGGAGGCGATCTGGCGCCGCATCCGCGCGGGCTGGCTGATCGTGTAGGGCGTGATCCGCGACAGCGACGCCAGCACCTCGTCCTGCACCTCGGCGGGCGCGTGGGCCAGCAGCACCTTGCCGACCCCCGTGGCGTGCAGCGGGAGTCGCGAGCCGATGGTGCTGACCACCGGCACGGACGCATGGCCCGAGAGCCGGTCGACGTACAACGCCTGGAGGCCGTCGCGGACCGCGAGGTGCACGGTGGCGAGCGTCGCGCCGTAGAGGTCGTGGAGGTAGGGCGAGGCCAGCTCGCGCAGCCCGGTGTGCACCGGCGCGAGCAGCCCGACGTCCCACAGCCGGCGCCCGACGACGTACTCCCCCGACGGCGTCCGGGCCAGCGCACCCCACGCGACCAGCTCGCCGACGAGCCGGTGCGCGGTGGCGACGGGCAGCTCGGCGCGGGTGGCGAGCTCGGTCAGCGTGAGCCGCCGGTGCCGCGCGTCGAACGCGCCCAGCAGCGCCAGCGCACGGCTGGTCACCGAGAGACCGGATCGTGCCGCGTTGCCTGCCACGACGGACCATGGTTCCGCCCAGTGGAAGCGATGGCAAGCGCAGGTCCCGGCGATCTCGCTACGGTCAGCCCGTGACCCAGACCTCGCCCGGTCCCGACTCCGCGTCGGCCAGCCAGGACCAGATCGACGCCGAGATGGCGGCGATCAGTGACGCGTACGACGCCTCGCCGGCCGCGGCGACGGACCCCGAGACCCAGCCGCGGCTCGACTACGCGCCCTACCGGAGCAGCCAGCTGCGCCACCCCACCAAGGACCTGCACCACGCCGACCCCGAGGGCATCGAGCTGCTCGCCCCGGTGTTCGGCCACCGCGACGTGGGTCGGCTCGAGTCCGACCTGACGATCCAGGACGGCGGCGAGCCGATCGGTGAGCGGATGGTCGTGACCGGCCGCGTGCTCGACGGCGACGGGCGTCCGGTGCGCCACCAGCTCGTCGAGGTGTGGCAGGCCAACTCGGCCGGGCGCTACATCCACAAGCGCGACCAGCACCCCGCGCCGATCGACCCGCACTTCACCGGTGTCGGCCGCACCCTCACCGACGACGACGGCCGCTACACCTTCACCACGGTCAAGCCCGGGCCCTACCCGTGGAAGAACCACCGCAACGCGTGGCGCCCGGCGCACATCCACTTCTCGCTGTTCGGCACCGACTTCACCCAGCGGCTCGTCACCCAGATGTACTTCCCCGGCGACCCGCTCTTCGCGCTCGACCCGATCTACCAGTCGATCGTCGACCCGGCCGCCCGCGCGCGGCTCGTCGCGACCTACGACCACTCGGTGACGCAGCACGAGTGGGCCACCGGCTACAGCTGGGACATCGTGCTCACCGGCAGCCACCGCACTCCCTTCGAGGCAGAGGAGGAGGCGTCGTGACCGCCCCCACCCCCGGCCAGACGGTCGGTCCGTTCTTCGGCTACGCACTCCCCTTCGACGGGGGCGAGCTGCTCGTCCCGACGAGCCACCCGCGCGCGATCCGGCTGCACGGAACGGTGTACGACGGCGCCGGCGAGACCGTGCCCGACGCGATCATCGAGCTCTGGCAGGCCGACGAGGACGGCCGCGTGCCCCAGGTCGAGGGCTCGCGGGCCCGCGACGGGTGGACCTTCACGGGATTCGGCCGGACGCCGGTCGACGACACCGGCCACTACTCCTTCACCACGCTGGCGCCCGGCGCGACGGGAGGTGGAGCGCCGTTCTTCGCCGTCGCCGTCTTCGCGCGCGGCCTGCTCCACCGGCTGCTGACCCGGGCCTACCTCCCCCTCGACGACGCAGCCGCTGCGGCCGACCCCCTCCTCGGGTCGCTCCCGGCCGAGCGTCGGGACACGCTCGTCGTACGCCCCGACGAGCACGGGTTCGTCTTCGACATCCGGCTGCAGGGCGAGGGCGAGACCGTCTTCCTGGAGCACGGGACGCCCTGATGGCCGACCTGCTCTGGCCGGGCGACCACCGCGCCGGCGACCACCTCTCGGACGCCGCGGTGGTCCGCGCCGCCCTGCAGGTCGAGTCGGCCTGGTTGGCCGCGCTGGTGGCTGCCGGGGTCGCGCCCGCCGAGGCGGCGGTCGACCTCGTCCGCGTCGTCGGTCCGGTCGACCTCGACGCGCTCGCCACGGCCGCCGAGTCGGGTGGCAACCTCGTCATCCCGCTCCTCGCCGTCGTCCGCGAGCGGCTCGCCGGCCGCCACCCGGACGCCGCCCGCTGGCTGCACCGCGGGCTGACCAGCCAGGACGTCCTCGACACGGCTCTCGTGCTCGCGCTGCGCGACGCCGTCGGACGCCGTGCTCGCCGACCTGGACGCGCAGGTGCGGTCGCTGGTCGACCTCGCCGACCGGCACCGGGCGGACCCGATGGTCGGTCGCACGCTGACCCAGCACGCCGTCCCGATCACCTTCGGCCTCAAGGCCGCCCAGTGGCTGCACGGCGTGCTCGACGCCCGCGACGACCTGCGCGACGCCCGCGACCGGCTGCCGGTCCAGGTCGGGGGTGCCGCCGGCACCCTGGCCGCGCCGGCCGAGCTGCTGCGCCTCTCCGCGAGCACGACCGACGCGGGCGGACTGGTCCGGGACCTCGCCGACCGGCTCGGCCTCCCCCACTCCCCTCCGTGGCACACCAGTCGCGCGCCCCTCACCCGCACCGCCGACGCACTGGTCCGCGCGAACGACGCCTGGGGCCGGATCGCCGCCGACGTGCTCCTGCTCGCCCGGCCCGAGATCGCCGAGCTGGCCGAGCCCGCCGTGGACGGACGCGGTGGGTCGTCGACGATGCCGCAGAAGGCCAACCCCGTCCTGTCGGTCCTCGTCCGTCGCGCCGCGCTCGCCGCACCGGCGCTGGGCGCCCAGCTGCACGTCGCCGCGGCGTCGTACGTCGACGAGCGCCCCGACGGTGCCTGGCACGTCGAGTGGTCCGCGCTGGCCCAGCTCGGTCGCCACTCGGTCACGGCGGCGTCCCAGTCCGCCGAGCTGCTGGCCGGTCTGCACGTCGACACCGGCCGGATGGCCCGACTCGTGCAGGCATCCGGGTCCGGGTTGCTCGCCGAGCAGCGCAGCGTCGCCGTCGCTGGTCGACGGCGCCGAGCCCGACTTCGACCCGACGCACTACCTCGGCAGCACCGAGGAGATCATCGACGAGCTGCTCGCCTCGCGCCCGAGCAGCCCGAGCAGGAGGCCGCCCATGACCACGCCCACGATCACCGGTGTCCAGCTGGCCGGGTCCGCCGACCTGCCGCTGCTGGTCTGCGGGCCCTCCCTCGGCACCTCGGCGACCGCCCTGTGGTCCTCGGTCGCCGCGCTCCTCGCCGACGACTTCCACGTCGTCGGGTGGGACCTGCCCGGCCACGGCGTCAACACCGCGGTCCCGTCCGAGGGCTTCGACATGGCCGGCCTCGCCGCCGGCGTGCTGGCCTTCGTCGACGGCGTCCTGGCCGAGCGGGGCGAGGAGGGCGGCACGTTCGTCTACGCCGGCGACTCGGTGGGTGGCGCCGTCGGCCTCCAGCTCCTGCTCGACCACCCGGACCGGGTGCGCGCGGCCGCACTCGTCTGCACGGCTGCGCGGCTCGGCGACGAGACGTCGTGGCGCGAGCGGGCCGACCTCGTCAGCCGGTCGGGCACGCCGGTGATGGTCGAGGGCTCGGCCCAGCGATGGTTCCGCCCGGGCTTCATCGACGAGCAGCCGGAGGCCGCGGCGACGCTGCTCCACGCCCTCCAGGACGCCGACCGGTTCGGCTACGCCGCGGTGTGCGGCGCGCTCGCCACGTTCGACGTACGCCACCGCCTCGGCGAGGTCACCGCTCCGGTCGTCGCGGTCGCCGGGGCGTACGACGGCACCGCCACGGTCGCGGCGATGGCCGAGCTGGCGCACGGGGTCACCGACGGCCGCCTCGTCGTGCTGGACCGGGTCGGGCACCAGGCCCCCGTCGAGGCGCCGGACGAGACGGCCCGCGCCATCCGTGGGATCGCCGGCCGCGGCAGCGCTCCGACCACGATCGCCGAGCGCCGCGCCGCCGGCATGGAGGTGCGCCGCGAGGTCCTCGGCGACGCCCACGTCGACCGCGCCACGGCGGCGGCCACCGACCTGACGCGCGAGTTCCAGGACTTCATCACCGACTACGCCTGGGGCGGCATCTGGACCCGGCCCGGGCTCGACCGCCGCAGCAGGTCGATGATCACCCTCACCGCGCTGATCGCGCGCGGACACCACGAGGAGCTCGCGATGCACGTCCGCGCGGCCCGCACCAACGGGCTCAGCGACGAGGAGATCAAGGAGCTCATCCTCCAGACCGCGATCTACTGCGGCGTCCCCGACGCCAACACGGCGTTCCGGATCGCCCAGCGCGCCCTGCAGGAGCCCGACCTCACGGCCGGGGAGGCTGCTCCTTCGTGAGGTGCAGCAGCCACTGCTTCCCGCCGGTGCTGATCAGCGCATAGCGGCGTACGCCGGTCCGGCCGTGGAGCGAGAACACCAGGCGACGCTCGTCGCGGCTGTGCTCCTCCCACGTGCCCTCGTCGGCGATCGACTTGTGCTCGTCCTCGAAGTCGACGTGGTCGAGGTCGTGGTCGCCGACCGCGATGGCCAGGCGGTCGTGCGCGGTGTCGTCCGGCAGCCCCTTCGGCACCGCCCAGCTGCGCAGCACCCCGTCCTCCTCGAGCCGCAGGTCGAAGTGCGGGCTCGGCCTGCGGTGGTCGTGCAGCACGAACCGGGCGCCGGTGGAGGGAGGCATCCCGTCCACCGTACGCAGCCCTGCTCAGGCCCCGCCACCGTCGGACGACTGGGGAAGATCACCCCTGACATGTCACGGAGAGCTTCCCCGCTGGCTCTCCGGGCAGCCGGGAGCGCCGCACGACCGGAGGCGTCCGGTCCAGCCACGCGCCCGGAACAGCCTGCCGAGACGGTCCGCCGTACGGCAGGGGGTGGCGAAGACCTGCCGGTAGCGCAGCCGCGGCGTGACCTTGCCCCGGGCCAGGTCGTCGAGGTCGCGGTCGGCGTCGGCGTCGCGCGCCTCCGTGGCGTCGTGCAGCGTCCCGTCGAGCTCGACGGACAGATCGAGGTCGCCGTGCGCCGCGTCGCGGTACTCCGTGCCGTGCGCCGTCAGCACCGGTTCCTGCCGCGAGGTCGGCTCGGGAAGGCCGTGCGGACGGACGACCCGCACGAGGTAGCCGTGCTCCAGGACGCTGTGGGTGCCGCGCTCGAGGTCGTCGAGCAGGTCCGTCAGGAGGGCACGCCGCCGTAGCCGACCGCGTCGCTCGACCTCCGTCCGCAGCCGCGCTGCCACCGTGCGCCGCGAGCCCACGAGGGCAGCCAGCGCCGAGATCGCGGCCAGGTCGTCGGCCGCCCGGTGCGCCACCTCGACGGCGGCCACCTCCACCCGCACCCGCGGCGGCGACAGGTTCCACCGGACGCGTTCCTCGAGCCCGCGCACCCGGTGGATGCGGATGCCGGGCTGCGGCACCACGCGCCGGGTCCAGTCGACCGCGACGTCGATCGGTCCGGTCGGCGCGGAGTCCGTGCCGGGGCGGTGCAGGGCCGACTCGAGGTGGAGCGCGGAGCGGCCGGCGTACGACGTCGCAGCCCGGGCTCGCTGCGACCACGTCGGCGTGCCGGTGTGCGCGAGGTAGACGCCCGGGTGCACCACCACGAGCTCTCGTCGGCGCAGCAGCGTGTCGAGGCGGGCGGACGAGAGTCCCGCTGCGAGGAGCTGACGTCGGGTGACGACGTCGTCCTGCTGGGCGAGCAGGTCGGCGACGGCCTCGAGATGCATGCCGTACGTCTTCCCGCAGGCCGGCATGCGGAAGCAGGCCGGTCCGAGGCTGTGGAGGAACGACTGGGGAAGATCACCCCTGACATGTCACGGAGAGCTTCCCCGCTCAGGTCACTCCGACTGCAGCGACACCCGGGCAGTGAGGACGCGCAGGGTCTCCTGGAGCTCCGCGAACTCGGCCTGCGTCATCCCGAGGGTCTCCACCATGTCGCAGTGGATCCGCTCGGCGTGCTGGCGGAGGTCCTCGCCCCGAGCCGCCAGCGACACCACGACGAACCGCTCGTCGGCGTTGTCGCGGCGGCGCTCGACCAGGCCGCCGGACTCCATCCGCTTGAGCAGCGGGGTCAGCGTGCCGTGGTCGAGCCGCAGGTGCTCGCCCAGCTCACGGACGGTCAGGTTCTCGTGCTCCCAGAGGACGATCAGCACGAGGTACTGGGGATAGGTGATGCCGAGGTCGGTGAGGGCCGGACGGTAGGCGGCGGTCACCGCACGCGATGCGGCGTAGAGGTCGAAGCACAGCTGCTCGGCCAGCGGCGGTGCCTTCTTCGTGAACATGCCTCCATTCTGCCCCATGACGTGTACCTTGTGCACAATTGGTTAGTGCGCGACGCATGAAGCCACAGCGGGACGCTTGGGAGGGCACCGGTGGCTTTCATCGCGACGACGGACGACGACCGAACACCTGGTCGGCTCGAAGGCCTGCTGCTGCGCTCCGGAGCGGGCGACACCGAGGCGTTCGCCGAGCTGTACGACGCGCTGGCACCGCGGGTCTTCGGGCTCGTCACCTGCCTCGTCCGCGACCCGGCCGCCTCCGAGGCGATCACCCGTGAGGCGTTCCTGGAGGCGTGGCGGCTCTCGTCGTCCTACGACCCCGACCTCGCCAGCGCCACGGCCTGGACGCTCCTGCTGGCCCACCGCCTGGCGGTCCGCACGAGCCGGCTCTCCGCGTCGCACACCGACTGCCCGTCCGCCTGTGGCGACGACTCGCAGCTGGTCGCGGCCGGGCTCACCGGCCAGCAGGTCGACGCGGTGCAGCTGGCCTACTTCTCCGGCGTCGACCACGGGCGCATCGACGCCCAGCTCGCGGCGGACCAGCCGGCGACCACGCTGCTCACCGACGGACTGCGCGGTCTGGCGGCCGCCGCTCCGCGGCGATGAGACGAAGCACGGCCGCGACGGGTAAATTCGCGCGGTGCCCGATGCCCGTCCCCGCCGTACCTTCGCCGTCATCAGCCACCCCGACGCCGGAAAGTCGACGCTGACCGAGGCCCTGGCCCTGCACGCGCGGGTGATCACCGAGGCCGGTGCGGTCCACGGCAAGGGCGACCGGCGCGCCACCGTCTCGGACTGGATGGCGATGGAGAAGGCCCGCGGCATCTCGATCACGTCGGCGGCGCTGCAGTTCGTCTACCGCGACCACGTCATCAACCTCGTCGACACGCCCGGTCACAGCGACTTCTCCGAGGACACCTACCGCGTGCTGTCCGCGGTCGACTCGGCCGTGATGCTGGTCGACGCCGGAAAGGGCCTCGAGCCGCAGACGCTCAAGCTCTTCAAGGTGTGCGCGCTGCGCGGCATCCCGGTCATGACGGTCATCAACAAGTGGGACCGGCCGGGCCTGTCCGCCCTCGAGCTGATGGACCTGATCCAGGCCAAGATCGGACTGCGCCCCACTCCCCTGACCTGGCCGGTCGGCGAGGCCGGCGACTTCCGCGGCGTGCTCGACCGCCGGACCGGCGAGTTCGTGAAGTACACCCGCACCGCCGGAGGTGCGACCCGCGCCCCCGAGCGCCGGATGTCGTCCGACGAGGTGGAGGAGGACGACGTACGCCTGTGGCACGACGCGGTCGAGGAGCACGAGCTGCTCACCCTCGACGAGGCCGACCACGACCAGGCGCGCTTCCTGGCCGGCGAGACCACCCCCGTCATGTTCGCCTCGGCCCTGCAGAACTTCGGCGTCGCCCAGCTGCTCGACCTGCTGCTCGACATCGCCCCCGACCCCAGCCCGACCGAGGGCGTGGACGGCTCGGTGCGCGACGTCGACGACGAGTTCAGCGCCTTCGTCTTCAAGGTGCAGTCCGGCATGAACAACCTGCACCGCGACCGGCTCGCCTACGCGCGTGTCGTGTCGGGCACCTTCGAGCGCGGCATGGTCGTCACGCACGCCGGGTCGGGCAAGCCGTTCGCCACCAAGTTCGCCCAGTCCGTCTTCGGCCGCGACACCACCGTCGTCGAGACCGCCGAGCCCGGCGACATCGTCGGCTTCGTCAACGCGCAGGCGCTGCGGGTCGGCGACACCGTCTACACCGGCGACGCCATCGAGTACCCGCCGGTCCCGAGCTTCGCGCCCGAGCACTTCGTCACCGCGAGCGCGGGCGACATCGGCCGCTACAAGCAGTTCCGCCGCGGCATCGAGCAGCTGGACCAGGAGGGCGTGGTGCAGGTGCTGCGCTCCGACCTGCGCGGCGACCAGAACCCGGTCCTCGCGGCCGTCGGTCCGATGCAGTTCGAGGTCGTCGAGGACCGGATGACCAACGAGTTCAACTCCCCCATCCGGTTCTCCCGCCTCGACTACCAGGTCGCGCGCCGTACGGACGCGGCCGGCGCCGCAGGCCTCGCCGGGATGCGCGGCGTCGAGGTCCTGCAGCGCAGCGACGGCACCCACCTGGCGCTCTTCGTCGACCAGTGGCGCGCGATGGTCACCGCACGGGACAACCCGGACATCATGCTCGAGGCGCTCCCCGCGGGCGGCTCCTAGCCCGTCCTGCACCCCGTCCGACCGGGTGGAACACCTGCCTGCGAGCAGTCGGTATAACAGGCGCATGGAGCCGATCCCCCAGACCCTCGAAGCCCTCCACGAGCTGGACGCCGCACTCGACGACGAGGCGCTCCTCGACCGGTTGCGCCGGACCGCCGACCTCGCCCGCGAGGCGGTCCCCGGCCTCGTCGGGGTGAGCATGGCGTCGCGCGACCAGGGCGTCACGTTCACCCTCGTCGCCACCGCTGACGAGATCGCCGTGCTCGACGCCGTCCAGTACGTCGCCTCCGGCCCGTGCGTCGACGCCGTGGACCTCGGCCACGGCATCACCACCTCGGCCGGCGGCCTGCTCGACGAGGATCGCTGGTCGGACTTCGCGCGGGCGAGCGCCGCGGCCGGCATCCACAGCACCCTGACGCTGCCCGTCGTCGACGACGGGACAGTGGTGGGATCGGTCAACTTCTACGGTCGCGACGACGACACGTTCGTCGACCGCCACCAGGCCCTCGCCGACATCTTCGGCGCCTGGGCGCCGGGCGCCGTGGCCGATGCCGACCTGTCCTTCACCACCCGCGTCGCTGCCGAGCAGGCGCCGGCCCAGCTGAAGCGGACGGCGCGCGTCGACACCGCGATCGGCATCCTCGCCGCCCGGCGCCGGATCCCGGTGGACGAGGCGCGCCGCCAGCTCGAGGACGCGGCGCGGCGGGCCGGGGTCCCGGTGGCGAGCCTCGCGGAGGTCGTCGTCCGGCTCCACCACGAGGAGTGACCCTCCACCTCCCACGTATCGTGGAGGAAGTGAACCCGCCCGTGTCGACGACCGTCTCCCTCGGCTCCCGCTACGCGACCGAGCTGGCCGACCTCGCGCTCCCGTGGCAGGCCGCCGAGGTGCCGGAGCCGCAGCTGCTCGTGCTCAACGAGCCGCTCGCGGCCGACCTCGGCCTCGACCCCGACTGGCTGCGCAGCCCTGACGGCATCGGCCTGCTCACCGGCACGGTCGTCCCTGACGGAGCGACGCCGGTGGCCCAGGCCTACGCCGGCCACCAGTTCGGCGGCTACTCCCCCCGCCTCGGCGACGGCCGCGCCCTGCTGATGGGTGAGCTGGGCGACCGCGACCTGCACCTCAAGGGCTCCGGACGTACGCCGTTCTCCCGCGGCGGCGACGGCTTCGCCGCGGTCGGCCCGATGCTGCGGGAGTACGTCGTCAGCGAGGCGATGCACGCCCTCGGCATCCCGACGACCCGCTCGCTGGCCGTCGTCGCGACCGGTCGCCCGGTCCGCCGCGAGGCCGTGCTGCCGGGTGCCGTGCTGGCCCGGGTCGCGAGCAGCCACCTGCGCGTCGGCACCTTCCAGTACGCCCGCTCCACCGGCGACACCGACCTGCTCCGGCGCCTCGCCGACCACGCGATCGCCCGGCACCACCCCGACGCGGCGGACGCCGAGCAGCCCTACGTCGCGTTCTTCGAGTCGGTCATGCAGGCGCAGGCCTCGCTGGTCGCGCAGTGGATGCTCGTCGGCTTCGTCCACGGCGTGATGAACACCGACAACATGACGATCTCGGGCGAGACCATCGACTACGGCCCGTGCGCGTTCCTCGACGCCTTCGACCCCGCGACGGTCTTCAGCTCGATCGACGAGCAGGGTCGCTACGCCTTCGGCAACCAGCCGATCGTCGCCGAGTGGAACCTCGCCCGCTTCGCCGAGTCGATCCTGCCGCTGCTCGCCGACTCCGAGGAGGCGGCCGTCGAGCTGGCGACCACGTCGCTCCAGTCCTTCCGCGTCCGTTACTCAGCCGCCTGGGCGGACGGGATGCGGGCCAAGCTCGGCCTCGCGACCGCCGACCCCTCCCTGGTGGCCGACCTCATCACCCTGATGCAGGACAACCACGTCGACCACACCTCGTTCTTCCGCGGTCTGGGTGCCGCAGCCCGCGGCGACGCGGAGCCTGCCCGCAGCCTCGTCCTCGACCTCGCCGCCTTCGACGCGTGGGCCGAGCGCTGGCTCGCCCTGTCCCCCGACGCCGACGCGATGGACCGGGTCAACCCGGCCTACGTCCCGCGCAACCACCTCGTCGAGGAAGCCCTCACTGCCGCGACCGGCGGCGACCTCGGCCCGGTCGAGCGGCTGCTGCGACGTGCTCGCCGCGCCCTACGACGTACGTCCCGGGCTGGAGCGCTACCTCGAGCCCGCTCCCGACTCGTTCGCCGGCTACCAGACCTTCTGCGGCACCTGACGTTCTGCTCTCAGCAGAACGACGGGCCATCGCGGACCACCGGTGGCTAGGTTCGGACCCATGGGCGAGATCCTGCGGTTCCCGGCACACACGCACGACGAGCCCGAGCGCCTGTGGCGCGAGCTGGTCGGCGAGGAGCTCCACCGCGAGCGGTCCGCGCGCGGCGAGCGGCTCAAGGACGTGGCCGAGCGGGCCGGCGTCTCGATGCAGTACCTCTCCGAGGTCGAGCGCGGTCTCAAGGACCCCTCGTCGGAGATGCTGCAGGCGATCGCCGGCGCGCTCGACCTGAGCGTCCGCGAGCTCGCCACCCGTACCGCGCGGCCCGAGGCGCCTGGCCCTAGCGGCCTGACCCCGCTGGAGCTGCGGGCGCCTGCTCGCTGAAGACCGCGTCCACGATCCCGTAGTCGACCGCGGCCGCACCCGGCAGCACGAGCGTGCGGTCGGTGTCCTGGCGGATCTGCTCGGGCGTACGACCGGTGTGCTGGGCCAGCACCTCCTCCAGCTCGAGCCGCACCCGGGCGACCTCGTCGGCCTCGAGGATGAGGTCCGGGATCGTCCCGCGGCCCTGGGTCGCGGGCTGGTGCAGCACGACGCGACCGTGCGGCAGGATCGCCCGGCTGCCCGGCGCTCCCCCGGCCAGCAGCACCGCCGCCGTCCACGCCGCCTGGCCCACGCACACGGTCTCGACCTTCGGCTTCACGAACTGCATCGCGTCGTAGATCGCGAGCATCGCCGAGATCGAGCCGCCGGGTGAGTTGATGTAGAGGCTCATCGGCAGCTCGGGGTTCTCCGACGACAGGTGCAGCAGCTGGGCGATCACCGCGTTGGCGACGCCGTCGTCGATCTCCGTGCCGAGGTAGACGATCCGCTCCGACAGCAGCCGGGAGTAGAGGTCGAGGGTCCGCTCGCCGCGCGGCGTCTGCTGGACGACGTACGGGATCGTGTAGCTGCTCATCGCACACCCGCCAGACCGACCGCGCGCTGCGACGAGGGCGTCACGTGGTCGACCGAGGTGATGACCTGGTCGACGAAGCCGTACGCCAGCGCGTCCTCCGCGCCGAACCACCGGTCGCGCCGCGAGTCGCGCTCGATCGTCTCCCGGGTCTGGCCGGTGTGCCCCGCCACCAGCCCGATGACGGTGTCGCGGGTCAGGCGCAGGTCCTCGGCCTGGATCTCGATGTCGACCGCGGTGCCGCCGATGCCGGCCGATCCCTGGTGCAGCAGCACGCGGGAGTGCGGCAGGGCGTACCTCTTGCCGGGCGTGCCCGCCGACAGCAGGAACTGGCCGGCGCTCGCGGCCATCCCCATCGCCAGCGTGCTGACGTCGTTGGGGATCAGCTGCATCACGTCGTGGATGGCGAGCATCGCCGAGACGGAGCCGCCCGGCGAGTTGATCCAGAGGCTGATGTCGGCGCGCGGGTCCTCGGCCGACAGCAGGAGCAGCTGGTGCATCAGCCGGTTGCCGTTGCCCTCCCGCAGCTCCTCGCCGAGCACGATGATGCGTTGGTGCATGAGGCGGCGGACCAGCTCGTCCTCGATACGTTCTGACGTGGGTTGGATGCTCATGCCCCCACCGTCGCGCGCCGGACGCCGCCACCACAGGGCGTTCTGCCGGGGGCGGATCCGCCCGCAGCAGAGCGGACCCGGAGGATCAGGGTCGCGTCACCAGCGCGAGCCCGTCGATCTGCACCGCCTTGTCGGACAGGGTCACGATGCGCAGCCTGCCGCTCGCGGCTGCCGCGAGGTCGGCGACCTCGAGCACCTGCCGAGCCTGACGCGGACCGCGCAGGGACACCTTCTTGAGAAGGGTGTCGCCCAGCATGATCTTGACCCGACCGAGCTTGGGACCGGTGGGGGCGACCAGGCTGATCGCCGACACGCCGCGCACGCGGTAGGACAGGACCTGCCCCTTGTCGCGCGCCGCCGTCGTGGTCCCGAGGTAGGCCGAGCCGTGCTGCTTCCCGCGCACCCACCCGTCGGTGGCCCGCTTCAGGCGACGGTCGTCCACCGGGACCGTGAAGGTGGTGGTGGCCGGGGTGGCGTCCTGGTGACCGGCGCGGTCGGTGGCGGTGACGCTGAAGACGTGCGTCTTCTGGGTCAGCCGCAGCGTGGCGTTGCCGTCCGGGCAGGCCACCGTCGCACCGTCGAGACGGCAGGCGAACGTGGCCCCGGGCTTGCTCGAGGACGCCGAGAAGGTCGCCGTGGAGGCGAGCAGGATGCTGCCGTCCGCCGGGCCGCTCGCGATGAACGTGTCCGGGACGGTGGGGTCGACCGAGACCACCAGCCGGCTCGGGGCCGAGGCGCCGACGAAGTTACGGCCCACGTCGACCCGCACCAGGTAGGTGCGACCTGCGTCACCGGCGGGGAGGTCGGCCCGCAGGGTGCAGGCGGCCGTCCCGTCGGTACCGATCGCCGTGTCGACGCAGAGGACGTCGCCGGTCGTCACGTCCACGAACGTCGCGGAGCCGGTGGTCAGGTCACCCGCCGAGCCGTCGACGGCCTGGACCACCGCGGCAGTCAGGGGAACGGCGAGCGCCGCCGGGCCTCCGGTGGCTGCGGTGGCGGTCTCCGGGCCCGTGTAGGTCGCGGTCGCACCCTCCGGCGTCACCGTGATGGTGAGGTCGAACGACTGCGCCGGCGTGCGTGCCGTCGTCCACGGTGACGGTGACGGGGTAGGACCCGACGCCGACCGTGGCCGAGCCGCCGAGGCCGTAGGTGACCTGGCCGGGCAGGACGCCCGCGGCCGTCGCGGCGGTCCGGGTGTAGGTCAGGCCGGCCGGGAGCCCGCTCACCGAGACGGTGAAGTCCTCGGACGACACGGTGCCGGCGGTCGCGGTGACGCGCGCGGTCCCGGCAGGAACCACGTCGCCGTACTGCGCGACGGGCGTGGCGTCATCAGGTCCGACGAGGACCAGGCCCGGGTCGGCGAGGGCCGACCGAGAGGACGACCGGGGTGTCGGTCGACGTCACGCCGGTGAAGTTGCCACCGATGCTGACCTCGACGGTCAACGTCCGGCCGGCGGTCGGAAGGTCTCCGGCGTAGTCGCAGGAGGCAGCGCCGTCCGCGGGCACCGGCACCGAGCACAGGACCTCGTCGGTCGTCGTGTCGGTGAACGTGGCGGTGGCGGTCGTCAGGTCACCGGGCGTGCCGTCGGCCACCTGGGCGACCTGCGCGGTCAGGGTGAGTGCCGCGGCGGTGGGACCGCTGGTCGGCTCCTGCACCGCGAGCGGACCGGTGTAGGTCACGGTCGCGTCCTCAGGGGCGGCGGTGAGCTCCGGCTCGACCGTCCGCGAGTCGACGCCGTCCGAGAAGGTCAGGACCGGCGTGGACGTGCCGGTCGACTCCTCGAGCGAGCCGGTCAGCGCGTAGGTCGCCGTGCCTGGCACGACGCCAGGCGCCGAGGCCGAGGTCCGGGTCAGGACGAGGGCGTCGGGCAGACCCGAGGCCGTCGCGGTGAGGGTGGAGCTGTCGCCGGTCCCCGAGGTGATCACGACGGTGCCGGTGGGTGCGTCGGAGTACTGCACGACCTGGTCGCCCAGGGAGGAGTCGACGACGAACGACGCGGCGATCGCGACGTCCGCGTGGTTGACGTCGAAGAAGTAGTTGCCCACTGCCTCGACCTTGATGCGCGCGGCAGCCGCATTGACGTTCGGCAGGCGGACGACCTGCGAACCGTCGTTGGGCGTGGCTCGGCGAGCACCGTCGGGAACGTCGCGCCGCCGTCGGTGGACAGGCTGATCCTCACCTGGGGGGCGAGGCTCGCCTTGTCGGTGTTGTTGACGTCCCAGGTGACGGTCTGCTCGCTGGCCCCGGCGAGGATCTGCCCGGTCGTCGCGAACGACGTACCAGCGGTGGGTCAGGCCTCGTGCACGCACTCCCCGTCGATCCACGTCGACCGCACCCGCGCGGCCCCGATCTCCTCGGGCGTCGCGAAGGGATCGCGGTCGAGCACCACGAGGTCGGCGACCGCGCCCGGCGCGATGCGACCGGCGTCGTCGCGGTGGTTCACCCAGGCGGACCCGCTGGTGTACGCCGCGAACGCCACCTCGATGTCGAGCGCCTGGCCGGGCAGGAACGGGTCGGTGCCGGCCGGTCGCCGGGTCGTCGTACGCCGTCCGGTGCACGGCCGTGTGGATCGCCGCCAGCGGGTCGGGGGTGCTCACCGGCCAGTCGCTGCCGGCGACGAGGCGCGCGCCCGCGCGGTGGAGGTCGCCGAAGGGGTACTGCCGGCCGGCGCGCTCCTCGCCGAGGAACGGGATCGTGAGCTCGGTCATCTGGTCGTCGAGGCAGGCCCACAGCGCCTGGATGTTGGCCGCGACGCCGAGCGCGGCGAAGCGCGGCACGTCGTCGGGGTGCACGAGCTGCAGGTGCGCGACGTGGTGCCGCCGGGCGGGGTCGGTGCCCTCGAAGGCGTCCAGCGCCTCGCGCACCCCGCGGTCGCCGAGGCCGTGGACGTGGACCTGGAAGCCGAGCCGGTCGAGCTCGCGGACGTGTCGGCGCAGCGCCTGCGGGTCGACGAAGGACAGGCCGGAGTTGGTCGTGGCGTGGCCGCAGCGGTCGAGGTAGGGCTCGACGAGCGCGGCGGTCCCGTTCTCCGCCACGCCGTCCTGCATGACCTTGACGGCCGTCGCCGCGAAGCGACCGCTCGACCAGTCGCCGCGCTTCGCGACCAGCTCGGGGACCTGCTCCTCGCCCCGGTCGCGCTCCCACCACAGCGCGCCGACGACCGAGCTGAGCAGGTCGCCGCGGCCGGCCGCGCGGGCGTACGTCGGTCCGGCGTCGCGCATGTTGGCGTACGCCCCGACGATCGCGTCCTGCCAGCTGGTGATGCCGAGCGAGTGCAGGTAGGACTGGCCCTCCAGCAGCGCGGCGTACATCGCGTCGTCGTCCGCCTCGGGCAGCACGTCGGACAGCAGCGCCATCGCCCCCTCGTGCAGCATCCCCGTGGGAGCACCCGACTCGTCGCGCTCGAGGTGGCCGTCGACCGGGTCGTCGGTGCTCGCGCCGATGCCGGCGAGCTCCATGGCCCGCGAGCTCACCCACATGCCGTGGTGGTCGCGGTTGGCCAGCGCGATCGCCCGTCCCGGCACCGCCTCGTCGAGCTCGGCCGCGGTCGGCAGACCGCCGGGGAAGGCGGCCATCGCCCAGCCGCCGCCCTGGATCCACTCGAGGTCGGGGTGGGCGCGGGCGTGGTCGGCGATGTGGCGGAGATAGGCGTCGCGGTCGGCGGGGAGCTCGCTCAGGTCGCACGCCAGCCGCTCCAGCCCGCCCTGGACCGGGTGGACGTGGGCGTCGGTGAAGCCGGGGAGCAGGAGCCCGCCGTCGCAGTCGACGACCCGCGCACCGACCGGCGCGACGTCGTCGCCCGATCGCGGCGATCCGCCCGACCTTCGAGCGACCACGTCGCCGACCCGGCCGCGATGCGCGGAGCCGTCGAAGAGCGGTGCGTTGCGGAAGACAGTGGTGCTCACCCGCACATCCTGCCGGGTAGCGTCGCCCCATGGGCGAGGAGCAGATGCGCAAGGCGGTCGACGCCGCGATGCTGCCGATCGTCGCCTCCCTCGGCCCGGCAGGTGTCGTCGCGCACTGGCTGCCCGACCGCGCCGGGGAGCCGGTGGTCTGGGTGCGCGTCAAGGACGAGGCGTCCCGGGTCGCGGTGGAGTCCTACGCCTGGGTGCTGCCGCAGGTGCAGATCATCCTGACCCGGCTCAACGTCCCGCCGGAGATGGTGATGCGCCTACGGATGGAGGTCACCTCGGCCGAGGCCGAGGACCGGTTGTTCGACGGCTGAGCGACGTGCCTCGCTCCGATGGCGAGGCTCCGGGATCACCGACGGTCGAGGAGAGGCGGACGTGGCAGCGCACGATGACGCGGTCGACGCCGACGCGGCGCTCGTCGCTCGGCGAGCCCGCTCCCGCGCAGAGCCCAGCGGCGTGCGCCGCCCTGCGCGTGGTCGACGCCGCTCTCGACGCATCGACGAGCAGGGTCTCGCCGCTCTGTCCATGCGCCGCCTCGGCTCGACGCTCGGCGTCGAGGCGATGGCGCTCTACCGCCACGTGGCCGGGCGCGAGCGACTCCTCGACGCGGTCGTCGAGCACCTGATGGCGACGATGTGGCACGACGAGGAGATCACGCAGCGAGTCGGTCCACCGCTGGCAGGACTTCCTCCAGCACCTGGCCCACGGCGTCCGCCGGGCTCGCGCTGGACCACCCCAGGCGTTCCCCCTCGAGGCCTCGCGCGCCGACCGAGGCGCCGTGGCTGCGGCTCGCCCCTGCGCAGCCTCGACTGGCGTCGAGGTCTTCCTCGGCGTCGTCACCGACGAGGGCCTCACCGACGCGGCGGCGGTCGCCGCCTACCGTGCCTTCACCGAGCTTCCTGCGACGTCACCTCCTGCTCGACGTCTCGCTCGCTGGGCCGACGTCGCCGTCCCCTCGACGTGGCTGGAGCCGGCCGACGCAGGACGCGATCTCTCGACGGCTTCCCGCTCGTCCGGCGCCTGCGCCCGGGCCTGTCACAGGACCGCGCCTCCGTCGAGTTCGAGGAGTCGCTCGAGTCGCTCCTCGACCGGCTGACCCTCGTGCGCTCCGAGCACCTCGAGCGCTGAGAGCGCCACGGCTCCCCCGGCTCGGCACGCCCCCTCGATGGGGTGTGCCCGAGCTTCCCATCGGCGACCGCGAGTGGTTGTGTTTACAGCGTAAACATCCCGGTCGAGTGACATCGTCCAGGGCTGCACGCTGCCCCGCGTCCCGAGGAGACGAAGGACCGCACCACGGTCTCGAGAGCAACCTCGAGAACGGCCTGCGTCACCGGCATCAGCACGATCGCGTCGTTCCTCCCCAGCTGCGTGATCGTTCCTGGTCATCCTGATGCATCGGCCTGCTCGTCGCCAGGCGATCAGCAAGGCCGCCAACGCGCTCCTCGAGAAGCGCCGGCTTCGACCGCGCCGTCGAGCGGCGCGGCGTCAAGAAGGCGATGGCCAGCTCGAAGATGGACCGTCCAGCGACATCGTAGCCAACGCCGTCTACGACGCGCTTGCCCTCTTCGTCCTGCAACTCGCCTTCGGCGTCTTCTGGCCGCTACCCGATCAGCGACTCTGCTGACGGAGCTCCGCTTCATCCCGAGCCTGGTCGTCGGCATCATCATCCTCGTGGTCGCCTCGGCGATCGCACCTGCCGTCAAGGTCCTCGTCGAGAACACCCTCGGCGGTCTGTCGTACGGCATGACCCTCGCCAGCATCGCCTCGATCTTCATCCTGTTCCTCTGGCCTACGTCGCCGCCCTCAACCAGGTCGGCGTCGCCACCGCCGTCGACCACCCCGATGCTCGTCGCGATCCTCGCCTCACCGTGGCCGGCGGTGATCATCGTCGGCGTCGGCGGCTGCCTCATCACGCCGATGCAGCACCGCTGGGATGGGCTACCTCACCAAGGCGACGAGGAGGCTCCCCGCATCAAGCAGCAGGCCGCCAACGCCCCGAGCGTGACGGACGCAGGCCCGCCAGGCCACCCCGTCGTCGTACTCCACGTCCCGCCGGTACGATCGCACGATCCAGCACCTACTGATCGACCATCTCCACCGCGAAGGGGCGCTCCGAGCCGGGGCGCCCCTTCGTCGTGTCCGCTCAGCCCCGCTGCAGCCGGGGGTCCTGGCTCGGGTCGGCGTACGTCGCCGGGCAGCCGCCCTCCTCGGCGTCCGGGCGCAGCTCGAAGTGCCAGAGCTCGTTGTCGTAGACGCGGCACAGCCCGAAGCCGGCGCCGTGCTCCTCGAGCCACAGCGCCCCGGCTGTCGGGCCGACGTCGATCGCGTCACCCGCCTCGTGGACCGAGGTGCCCGGCCGGGCGACCCACCGCGACGCCTCGTCCTCCGAGCCGTACCGTGCGACCGCGTCGTCGAAGAGCCGCTGCTGGTGCTCCGCCGAGCGCCACCCGCTGGTGACCCGGAGCTCGACGCCGTCCCGGGCCGCATCCGCCCGGGCGCTCGCGAAGGCGTGCCGCAGGTCGGGGTCCAGACCGGCGAGAGGACCGCGTACGGCTTCCTCCGTCGTCCCGGTCGCCGAGCCGAAGGACGCGAGCACGCCGGCGCGGTCGCCGCACGCGACCAGTGCCGCCAGCACGACGCAGGCCAGCACGAGGGCGGTGAGGACGGGGCCGGGACGACGGGGCTTGACCGGTGGCGGGAGGGGCATGGGACGAGCGAACGCCGTTCGGCGTTGCCCGGGCGTATGCGTTTCTGCATACGCCGGCGATACGTGGCCCTCACTAGCATCGCCCCATGCGCGTGCTGGTCGTCGAGGACGAGCCCTTCCTCGCCGAGGCGATCCGCGACGGCCTGCGGCTGGAGGCCATCGCCGCCGACCTCGCAGGGGACGGCGACACCGCGCTCGAGCTGCTCTCCCTCAACTCCTACGACGTCGCGGTCCTCGACCGCGACATCCCCGGCCCGTCCGGCGACGACGTCGCGCGCAGCATCGTCTCCGCGGGCAGCGGCACGGCGATCCTGATGCTGACCGCGGCCGACCGGCTCGACGACAAGGCGTCGGGCTTCGAGCTCGGCGCCGACGACTACCTCACCAAGCCCTTCGCGCTGCAGGAGCTGGTGCTGCGGCTGCGCGCCCTCGACCGCCGGCGCGGACACCGCCGTCCCCCGGTGCTCGAGGCCGTCGGCCTGCGGCTCGACCCGTTCCGCCGCGAGGTGCACCGCGACGGTCGCTACGTCGCGCTCACCCGCAAGCAGTTCGCCGTCCTCGAGGTCCTGCTCAGCGAGGCCGGCGGCGTGGTCAGCGCCGAGGCGCTGCTGGAGCGGGCGTGGGACGAGCACGCCGACCCGTTCACCAACGCCGTACGCATCACCGTGTCCGCGCTGCGCAAGCGACTGGGCGAGCCGTGGCTGATCACCACCGTCCCGGGCGTGGGCTACCGCATCGACGTCGGCGCGGACGAACCCGATGGCGAGCCGCGCCGTGGCTAGGGCGCCGGGGCTGAGCGTGCGGATGCGGCTCACCCTGAGCTACGCCGGCTTCCTCCTGGCCGCCGGCACGCTGCTGCTCGCCACCGTGTGGGTGTTCCTGCTGCGCTACGTGCCGGACGAGGCGTTCCTCGGCCCGGGACCGTTCACGCCCACCCGGTCGGACCTGCTGGCGGCGTTCGCGCCGCGGGCCGCGCAGGCGATGGCGTTCCTGCTGGTGGTCGGGCCTCGTCGGCGGATGGTTCCTCGCGGGTCGGATGCTGGCGCCCCTGGACCGGATCACCGCCGCCACCCGGCGCGCGTCCTCCGGCTCGCTGTCCCACCGCATCGAGCTCGAGGGCCGCCAGGACGAGTTCCGCGAGCTGGCCGACAGCTTCGACGCGATGCTCGCCCGCCTCGAGGCGCACGTCGAGGAGCAGCAGCGGTTCGCGGCCAACGCCTCCCACGAGCTGCGTACGCCGCTCGCCGTCACGCAGACCATGCTCGAGCTGGCGCGCCGGGACCCGACCCGCGACCCGGTCGAGCTCGTCGACCGGCTGCAGGTGGTCAACACCCGGGCGATCGACCTGACGGAGGCGCTGCTCTCGCTCAGCCGCGCCGACACCGGCGTCTTCGTGCGCGAGCCGGTCGACCTGTCCCTCCTGGCGGAGGAGGCGACCGAGACGCTGCTGCCGCTGGCGGAGAAGCGCGCCACCACGATCGAGACCACCGGCACCGCTGCGACGACGACCGGCTCGCCGGCGCTCCTGCTCCAGATGACGACCAACCTCGTCCACAACGCGATCGCCCACAACCTGCCCGAGGGCGGCACCATCCGGGTGACCACCTCGAGCCGGGACCGGAGCGCGCGATCTGACGGTCGAGAGCTCCGGCGCCGAGCTGGCGCCGTCCCTGGTCGCCACCCTCACCGAGCCGTTCCGGCGCGGGACCGACCGGATCCACGCCGACCACGTCGGCGCCGGCCTCGGGCTCACGATCGTGCGGAGCATCGTGGCGGCGCACGACGGCGAGCTGCGGCTGGCCCCGCGGCCGGGCGGCGGGCTGGTCGTGACGGTCGACCTGCCCCTCAGGCCGCCAGTCACGCCTTCCTGATCCGGATCGCGCCCTTCGCGGTCGACGGGTCGACGACCTTCCCGCCCTGCGTGATGACGACCTCGCCGCGGTCGACGAGCCGGCGCGCGGCACGGCGGGCGGGCTCCATCAACCCTCGCCAGGTCTCCTCGTCGTCGCCCCCGACGGCCCGCGCCGCGTCGGACGGGCAGATCGTGGACGTACGGGCGCGCTGGGCGAGCAGGTCGAGGATCGTCGCCTCGAGGCGACGGTCGACGTCGGTGACCCCGCGCTTGCGGCACGAGGCGGAGCAGTAGCGCACCTGGTCCCAGTCGCGCTCCCACTTCTTGCGCCACTCGATGGTGCGCCCGCACGACTGGCAGGTCTTCGGCTCGGGAGGCATTCCTCCAGTGTGCAGGCTGTGACCTCACGCTCACCGGGTCGGTTCACGGCATAGTCGGCACTCCGGGGCCGTTGTGCCCGGAGCAACCCCAGACACTCGATGGAAAGGCATCCCCATGCGCGCGCTCGTCCAGCCCCAGTTCGGTGACCCGGCCGAGGTCCTCTCGGTCCAGGAGGTCCCGGCTCCCGAGCCCGGCCCCGGCCAGGCGCTGGTCCGCGTGCTGCTCTCGCCGATCCACAACCACGACCTCTGGACGGTGCGGGGCAGCTACGGCTTCAAGCCCGAGATGCCGGCCCGGGCCGGCACGGAGGCGGTCGGCGTCGTCGAGGCGCTCGGCGAGGGCGTCGAGCACCTGCAGGTCGGCCAGCGGGTCGCGACCGGCGGCTCGTTCGGCGCCTGGGCCGAGCTGATCGTCGCTCCGGCGGCTGGGCTGGTCCCCGTCCCGGACGCGATCTCCGACGAGGCTGCGTCCCAGCTCGTGTCGATGCCGTTCAGCGCGATCGCGCTGCTCGACTTCCTGGAGGTCTCCGAGGGCGACTGGATCGTGCAGAACACCGCCAACGGCGCCGTCGGTCGGCTCGTCGCGCAGCTCGCGGCAGCGCGCGGCGTCCGCGTGCTCGGGCTGGTCCGTCGCGCCGACGGCGTGACCGAGCTGGCCGAGCAGGGCATCGGCGACGTCGTCGCGACCGACGACGACGGCTGGCGTGACCGGGTCCGCGAGATCGTCGGCGACTCCCCCATCGTGGCCGGCGTCGACTCGGTCGGCGGCCCGGCTGCCGGCGACATCGTGTCGCTGCTCGCCGAGGACGGCGTGCTGGTGGTCTTCGGTGCGATGGCCTCGCCCACCCTCGAGATCTCGTCGGGCGACGTGATCTTCAAGCAGGTCGTGGTCAAGGGCTTCTGGGGCAGCAAGGTCTTCCCGGCCATGGACCGCGAGAAGCGTGCCCGGCTGATGGGCGAGCTCGTCTCCGGCATCGCCTCCGGCGCGCTCACCCTGCCGGTGGAGAAGGTCTACGGGCTCGACGAGATCTCCGACGCGGCGCGTGCCAGCGCGGAGCCCGGCCGTCGCGGCAAGGTCCTGCTGCGTCCCTGATCCGGGACGGCTCAGTCGACCCTCATCTCGCCGAGCTCGTTCCAGCCGTCCTGGTCGACCTCCTGGCTGACGATCCTCGGCGTCGAGGCGAGGTAGGGCGGCAGCTCGGCCTGGGCCGCCTTGAAGTGGTCCGACGAGACGTGGGCGCCGCCCGCGTCGCCGTCGCGGAACGCCTCCACGAGGACGTACTCCGTCGGGTCGTCGAGGCTGCGCGACCACTCGAACCACAGGCAGCCGTCCTCGGCGCGCGTCGCCTCGGTGAAGGCACGGGAGATCTCGGGCCAGGCGTCCGCGTGCTCGGGACGGATGGCGAACTTCGCGGTGATGAAGATCAAGGCTGCTCCTCGGTCGGGACGAAGGTCGTCGTCGAGGCTAGCGACCGCCCTTCGGAGGTGACCCACCCGCGGTGCTACCCCTAGCGTCGTCGCATGCCTGACCGCGGACCCGTCCTGCTCGGCGAGCCGACCCACGACGAGCAGGACGAGCTGCACGACCTCGTCGACCGCGCCGTGGAGGCGAGCGCCGACGTCGACGCCGCGCTCGACCTCGCCCGCGACGTCGGCGCGTCGCTCCCCGTCCCGGGCTCCGGCCGGACCGCCCACCTGTGGTCGGCGCTGGCGAGCGTCGCGGCCGTCGACCTCACGGTGGCCCGGACCCTCGAGCCGCACCTCGACGCACTGGCGATCCTCGACCAGGCGGGTCACCCGGCCGAGTCGGGCACCTGGGGCGTCTTCGCCGCCGAGGGACCGGGCGAGCCGCTGCGGGCGGAGCGCCGTGGCGACGCGCACGTCCTCGACGGCCGCAAGCACTGGTGCTCGCTCGGCGGCAGCCTGGACCGCGCGCTGGTCAGCGCGTGGGTGGGCGAGGAGCGCCAGCTCTTCGCCGTCGACCTGCGCCAGGACGGCGCCACGGCCGTGCCGGGCACCTGGGTCGCCCGCGGGCTCGCGGCCGTGGACTCCGGTCCGATCGACTTCGCCGGCGCGACGGCGTACGCCGTGGGCGAGCCGGGGTGGTACCTCGAGCGGCCGGGCTTCGCCTGGGGCGGCATCGGGGTCGCGGCAGTCTGGTTCGGCGGCGCCGTCGGCGTCGCCCGCCGGATGGTGCGGGCTGCCGGCACCCGCCTGCCCGACCAGCTGGCGCTGGTCCACCTGGGCGCGGTCGACGCGGCGCTGCACGCGGCGAGCAGCGTGCTGGCCCGCGCGGCCCACGACGTCGACGCCGGACGGCTCAGCGGTGCCGACGGCTGGCGCGCGGCGCTCCGGGTGCGCGAGGTCGCCGCCCTCGCGGCCGAGGACGTGCTCTCGCGTGCCGCCCACGGCCTGGGTCCCGGACCGCTGGCGACCGACGAGGACCACGCCCGCCGGGTCGCGGACCTCGGGCTCTACCTGCGCCAGTGGCACGCCGAGCGCGACCAGGCCGCCCTCGGCGAGCAGCTGCTCCAGCACGGCGCGCGCGGGTGGTGAGCACGCCGGACTTCCACCACGACGAGGCCGGCACCCCGTCCCGCGCCTGGGACGAGACGGTCGCTGCCCTGCCGGTGCTCGCGCTGCCGGCAACGCGCCGCCGGGTCGTCGTGGCCGGTGCCCACCCCGACGACGAGACCCTCGGGGCGGGCGGCCTCGTCCACGCCGCTTCCCGCACCGGGCGGCAGGTGCACGTCGTCACCGCGACCGCCGGGGAGGGATCGCACCCGCACTCCCCCACCCTGTCGCCCGAGGCGCTCGCCGACCTGCGGCGCACCGAGCTGCGGTCGGCCATCGGCGCCCTCGCCCCCGATGCCGAGGTCCGATGCCTCGACCTGCCCGACGGTGACGTCGCGGCCCACGTCGAGACCGTCGTCGCCGCCCTCGTCGAGGCGATCGGCACGACAGGCGACGACGTCGTCCTGTGCGCCCCGTGGCGCGGTGACGGCCATCCCGACCACGAGGCGGTCGGCCGGGCGGCCGCGATCGCCGCCGTACGCACGGACGCGCTGCTGCTGGAGTACCCCGTCTGGCTGTGGCACTGGTCGCCGGCCGGCCCCCTGCCCGCCGAGGCGTCCCGGTTCCCCCTCGAGCCCGCCGACCTCGCCGCGAAGCGGTCGGCCGTCGCGGCCCACGCCAGCCAGGTCGGTGCGCTGTCCCCGGCGTCCGGCGACGAGGTGCTGCTCGGCCCGGACCTGCTCGCGCACTTCGACCGTCCCGACGAGGTCTTCCTCCACCCCGCGGCCGCCGCCCCGGACGAGGTCCTCGACCAGCTCCACCGCGACGAGCCCGACCCGTGGGAGGTCGACTCGCCCTACGAGCGGCGCAAGCGCGCGGTGACGTTGGCGAGCCTGCCGCGCGAGCACTACGGCGACGCGCTGGAGGTCGGCTGCTCGGTCGGCGCGCTCGCCGTCGACCTCGCCGGTCGCTGCGACCGGCTGCTCGCCGTCGACGCCAGTCCGGCGGCGATCGACCTCGCCCGCCGGCGTACGTCCGGGGTCCCCGACCTCGACCTGCTCGTGGCCCGGCGTGCCGCTGCAGTGGCCGGAGGGCCGGCGCGACCTGATCAGCATCTCGGAGGTCGGCTACTTCCTCAGCCCGCGCGAGCTCGACGACGTGGTCGCGCGCGCGTTCGCCTCACTGACCGACGACGGCCACCTCCTGCTGTGCCACTGGCGCCACCAGCCGGTGGGCTGGCCGCTCGCCGGACCAGCGGTGCACGACGCGTTCCTCGCGACCGGCGCACCCGTCCTGGTCGAGCACCAGGAGCCCGACTTCCTGCTGCACGTGCTCGGGCGGCCGTCGTGACAGCGGCCGTCGCCGTGGTGGTCCCGGCGCGCGACGAGGAGGACCTGCTGCCGGCCTGCCTCGACTCGGTCGCGCGTGCCCAGGCGGTGCTCCGGGCTGCGCACCCGGCGATCGTCACGCGCACGTTCGTCGTGCTGGACCTGTGTCGCGACGACACCGCCGGGGTCGTCGCCGCCCGCCCGGAGGTGGTCGCCGTGACCAGCCGACGCCGGCAACGTCGGCGCCGCCCGCGCGCTCGGGGTCGAGGCGGCGGCCCGGTGGGCCGGTCGCAGACCGTCGGCGGCCCGCTGTGGATCGCCGGGACCGACGCCGACACCGTCGTCCCGCCCCACTGGCTCGTCGCCCAGGTGGAGATGGCCGCCCTGCGGTCGCGACCTCGTCGTCGGGACGGTGACGCCGGACCGCTGCCGACCTGCCCGCCGACCTGCTCGCCACGTGGCAGGCCGCCCACGACCCCGGCGACGGGCACCCCCACGTCCACGGCGCCAACCTCGGCTTCTCGCTCGACGCCTACGAGCGGGTCGGCGGCTACGCCCCGCTGCCGGTGCACGAGGACCTCGAGCTGGTCACGGCGATGCGGGACGGCGGCCTCGACTGGGTGGCCACCGGCTCGATCGCGGTGACGACGTCGGGACGTCGTGACGGGCCGCGCGCCGCACGGCTTCGCGGCCTACCTCGAGGGCCTGGACGGCCTCGGCGCCTGACCCACGGCCTAGGCTGGCGCCGATCGCCATGGCCACCCGCACCCCTTCCAGCCCCCATTCCAGCCCGCGCCGCCTCCTGCTCGTCGTCGACGCGCCCTCGCTGCTGCACCGCAACCACCACGCGCGGGCGCACACGCAGCTGCGCGACCGGCAGGGCCGGCCGATCTGGGCGCTGCACGGGATGCTGCGCCAGATCCTCGAGTCGATCGACACGATCGCCCCGGACGCCGTCGTGTTCGGGCTCGACGACCGCACCGGCTCCGTACGCCGCGACGCCTACCCCGACTACAAGGCCGGCCGCGCCCAGAAGGACCCCGAGCTCATCGACCAGCTCGAGCGGGCCGAGGCGCTGCTCGAGGCCCTCGGCCTGCACACGGTCACCCCGGCCGGGCTCGAGGCCGACGACGTCAACGCGTCCGGCGCGACCTGGGCCGAGGCCCACGGCTGGGACTGCGTGATCATCACCTCCGACCGCGACGCCTTCGCCCACATCAGCCCGCACACGCAGGTGCTGCGGCTGATCGACGGCGGCATCCACGGCTCGCCGATGCTCAACCCGGCGCGGCTGTTCAACATGTACGGCGTCCGCGCGACCAACTACCTCGCGTTCGCCGCGCTGCGCGGGGACTCCAGCGACAACCTCCCCGGCGTGCAGGGCATCGGCGAGAAGACCGCCGCGATCCTGCTCGACGTCGCCGGCTCGATGGACGCCGTCTGGGCCGACATCGACCACAACGGCGGCGAGGCGCTGCTCGGGGCGTTCGAGGACTGGGCGACCGAGACCGGCGGGCGCCGCATCGGACCCACCGTCGTACGCCGCCTGCAGGCCGACGGCGCCCGCGAGCGCTACGACTTCAACGTGCGGATGATGTCGGGCAAGCACGACCTCGACCTCGGCCTGACCCCCGACGTGCCCGGCTCACGCGGGCTCCTGCCGCTCGACGTCGAGCGGGTGACCAACGTGGTCCGCTTCCTCGACAACGACTTCACGACCGACTTCGCCGTCCGCGTGCTCACGAGCCTTCCGGCGTCGCGCTGACCTCGAGGCGCGCACGGAGGTCGGCCACCTCGTCCTCGAGCTCCAGGACCCGGGAGATACCGGCGAGGTTGAGGCCCGGCCCCCGCGACTGCGTCAGCTGCCGGCGGCGATCACGGCCGGCATGACTGCCGCGCTGACGATCGCGGCGTTCATCGCAGCCACCGCCTTGGCGACCGCCGGGCCGGCCTTGGTCTCGGTGGACACCTCCTCGATACGTCGCTTGAGGTCGCGTCCACCGAGCGTCCCGCGCTCGTCCTCGAGCACCTTCTTGGCGATGCCGAGGCCCTGGAGGATCGAGAGCAGCGTCGCGTCCTCCGGGCGGGGCGTACCCCCGAGCAGCACCGTGCGCAGCTGCTCGCGCACCCGGCGTTCGGGCTCGGCGTCGAGGACGGGGTACTTCTCCGGGACGAGGCCGAGGGCGCGCTTCTCCACCACGGTGATGACCCCCGTCGAGGCCAACGCGCCCGCGACCTCTCTTCTCGACCGCGAGCCTGCGGTCGGTCACGAGCGAGGACAGCTTCTTGCCGTCGCGCTGCTCGAGGCGCTCCATGGCGGCGTCGAGCGCCGGATGCCCGGCGGGGCCCGGCCGCAGCACGGTCAGCCGCGGGTCCTTGTCGTCGCTCAGCGTGATCCGCTCGGCGAGGACGAGGTCGGTGATCGCGGCGGCTGCGATGCCGTAGCCGCGCTGTGCGGTCGCGCTCGCGGGGTGTCCGTCGTCGCGACGCAGCAGGAGGAAGAGCTCTTCGACGATCAACATGCGACCAACGCTAGGCGGAGCGCTCCGGCGGCGGATCCATCTGCTGGTGGAGATCCACCCGCAGGATCCGCGCCGTCAGGTCCACCGCGGGACCGAGGAGGAAGATCACCGCGACCGTCCCGACGCCGACGGTGGCCCCGAGGAGCCAGCCGCCCAGCGCTCCCCCGCCCTGCACCACGCTGTAGCTCCACCGGAAGGGCACCGGAGGGTCCCACGCGAGCGCTGCGGCCTCGGCCGGACCGGCGCCGGTGTGGCTGCCGAGGTAGAGCACGATCCCGATCGCGATGACCGGGAACGCCGCCACGAGCAGGACCCCGCGCCACACCAGGCTCTCCGGTGTCTCGAGCAGGTCGAGCACGAGACCGACCACCACACCGACCAGGACGACCTGCACGACCGTCCCCGCTCCGGGGCGTACTCCCCTCAGCGCGGCTAGCACGACCAGCACGGCTCCGACGAGGGCGTTCGCGATCCAGAAGGCCGCCCCGGTCCGCAACGCGATGCCGTTGACGAAGGTGGAGTAGCCGTCGGATCCCAGGTCCGCCGCCAGCAGCATCGCCACTCCCGTCCCGAGGACGACGCAGCCGAGGAGGAGCATCGCCGTGCGGCGGGGGCCAGGGATCACGACGCCAGCATCTCAGGCGTGCATGCCGTGACACGGGCGGGGAACAGGAATGTCCCCACCCCGCGAGAGGACGACTCGATGAGCACGTCGGACGAAGAACAGCAGGCGCTCGCCGCCGAGGAGCGGGAGTCGACGCCCCGCGCGTCCGGTCCCGACGGAGCCGCCGGCGGCAGCGGGTCGAGCAGCGAGTGGGTCGGCCCCACCGGACCCGGCCAGGTCGGCGCAGACGGCCTGCGCGACACCTCCGTGCAGGACGCGCCGGCCGACGCCCCGCCCGAGCAGAGCGAGGGCGGCGAGGAGACGAACCCCGACGGACTCGTGCCGAAGGCGGGCTACCCGAGCCCCGACCCGCGGCACGACGACAAGCCCTGGTGACCATCCACCTGTGATCTGATCGGCCCCATGAAGCGGTGGTGGCTCCTCGGGGTCGTGGCCGGCAGCGTCGCCGTCACGTCCGTGGCGCTGCTGGCGGTGGCCGTCGCGCAGGGATGGCTCGGACCGGACGTCGGTCGCGGGGCGAACTTCTGCGAGGCCGCGCGCGACGGCCTGGTGCGCCAGCCGGCCAACACCTTCTCCAACGCCGGATTCGTCGTGGCCGGCCTGCTCGTCGCGCGCCGCGCCGGACGGCTCCCCGTCGATGCGGTGATGTCGCAGACCGTCGCGACGTTCTTCGCCTGCGTCGTCGTCCTGCTCGGCCCGGGCTCGGCCGCCATGCACGCGACGCAGAGCGAGTGGGGCGGCCACCTCGACATGCTGAGCATGTACCTCGTCGCCGGCTTCGCGGCAGCGTGGGCCTGGGCGCGCTGGGCCCGGCGCGGCACCGGCGCCTTCGTCGGGGCGTACGTCGCCTGCGTCGCGGCCTGCGAGCTCGCCGGACTCTGGAGCGACCCGGTCCCCGTCGTGCACTACGCCGGCAACCTCGCCTTCGGTCTGCTGCTCGTCGCGGCCGTCGTCCTCGAGACGCTGGTCTGGCGCCGCGGCGAGACCGCGATCGTCTTCCGCCACGGCGTCGTCGCCCTCGCCGCGATGCTGGTCGCCTTCACGATCTGGCTGCTCAGCAACGCGGGCTGGTGCGACCCGCACTCCCTGCTGCAGGGCCACGCGGTGTGGCACCTGCTGTGCGCCGTGTCGGCGTACTGGCTGTTCCGGATGTACGCCTCGGAGCGCTCAGCGAGCTGACGGGGTCAGACGTAGTCCTTGGCCACGAAGCGACCGTCGGGCGTGACCGGGTTGTCCTCGTTGATCGCCACGACGTTCTCGCCCGGGCTCGGGCAGCTCCTCGGGCCGGTGGTCGAGGTGGACGCCGGCGATCATGCAGCGCACCGAACCGCCGGCCAGCTCGATGGTCGGGATGTCGACGGCGACGATCTCGCACGACTCCTCGATCGCGGCGACCTGGTCGGGCCGCAGCGACGCGCTTGGCGCGGCGCCGACATGGCCATGATGTAGCGGCGCTTGCCGTCGGCGTACGCCCGCACAGCTCGACCGCGTTGCCGGCGAACTCGCGGATCTGCTCCTCGGTCAGCTCGACGATCGTGCGGCCGGTGACCGAGAGGCGCTCGCGCACCTGCTCGCGACGCGGCCTCGTCGGGGATCATCTCGAGCGCGATCATCGCGACGTCGGTGCCGACGCAGGCGATGACGTTGGTGTGGTAGACCGGCACGCCGTCGGAGTCGACGGCGTCGAAGGCCATCGGCTCGTAGTTGAAGTCGGTGCAGAAGCGCTCCAGCACCGCGATGTCGGCGCGGTGGCTGCGCGCGGTGTAGGCCACCCGCGAGACGTGGTCGAGCACCATCGCGCCGGTGCCCTCGAGGAAGATGCCGTCCGGCTCGAGGCCGGAGTAGTCGACGATCGCCTGGACGCGGTATTCCGACTTGAGCATCTCCAGCACGTCGGTGCGCCGCTCGTGGCGGCGGTTGGAGGCGTACATCGGGTAGACCGCGACGGTGCCGCCGGCGTGGGTGGAGAGCCAGTTGTTGGGGAACACGCTGTCGGGGCGGGTGTGGTCGTCGTCGTCGAAGACGTGGACCCGTACGCCGGCCGTCGCGCAGGGCCGCGGCGAGGGCGTCCATCTCGGCCAGCGCCTTGGCCGACGGTCGCGTCGTCCGACTGGCCGTCGGGGGCGTCGGCCTGGAACGCGTTGTCGGCGGCGGTCGCCGGATTCGGGACGAAGCTGGTCGCGCGGACGAGGATGACTGCGGAAGGGGCCTGGGCACTCACGGGAGGAATGTAGCGCCATCCGCCGGGCCATCGGTGGCCGGTCAGAAGCCCCGGGAGCCGCCCCCGCCGGATCGACGCGAGCCGCCTCCGCCGCCGAAGCTGCGGGATCCGCCTCCGCCGCTGCGGGAGCTGCCGCCGCGGCTGCTGAAGCCGCTCCCGCCGCCGCTGCGACCGGCGTCGGCTGGCGGCGGCCGAGGCCGCAGCCCGGCGTGCTGCCTCGCGACGCTGCTCGGCGTCGCGGCGGTCCTGCCGGGCGCGGGCGGACGCGGCATTGGCCCGGTCCTTGGCGGCGTCGGCGCCCGAGGTGATGGCGGCCAGGGACCCGGTCTCCGCCTCGGCCTGCGCGAGCAGGGACTGCGCCTCCTCCAGCATCTGGCGGGCCGCGCCCGACACGTCGGACTGGGAGACCTCGCCGCGCGCGGCGGCGACGGCAGAGGCGGCGTTCTCCAGGGCGCGCTGCGACGCCTCGTGGTCGGCGATGCCCCCGTCGACCACGGCACGCGCGCGGGTGAGACCGGCCTCGACCTCGGCGAGCTGCTCGTCGAGCCGGAGGTAGGGCGGCTTCGGCAGTGCGACGTCGGCGCCGACACCTCTCGGCCCCCGCGCGGAGCACCGAGACGTCGGGGACCTCGGCGAGGAACGTCATCGCGGCCGGGTGGGTGGTGACCTGCCCCTGGACGGCCTCCGCCTCGACGACCGCCCGCTCGGCTCGCATCGGCAGGTCGACGGACAGCGCCCGCAGCTGCTCGACCCGCAGCGCCGGGACGGCGGCGTCGGTGGCGATCGCCTCGGCGGACTGCTGGGCCGCGGTCAGCTCCTCCCGGGCCCGGGCGAACTGCTGGTCGGCCATCGAGGTGTGGGTCTCGATCGTGCGCAGTGCTCCGTCGAGCGACTTGCGCGCCGCGGCGGCGCGGTCGACGGTGCTCCTGACCCCCTCGACGCAGCTGGGGTCCTGGTCGCGCTCGAGGCCCTCGGTGGTGACGTAGGCGTCGGCGATCGCAGTGTCGAGCTCGGTGGCGCGCGCCCGGAGCCGGGTGGTGTCCGCGATCAGCGCCGCCCGGAAGGCGGCGAGCTCGGTGAGCCACGCGCGGTGCCCCGCCAGGTCGGCCTCGGCCCGCACGAGGGCCGCGGCTGCGTCACCGAACCGCTGCTCGGCGACAGACCCTCCACCGCCTCGCGGCCTGCTCGGCGGCCTGCGGAGCGGGGTCGTTGTCGCTGGTCCGGTAGCCCTCGGCCTGCCGAGCCGCGAGCAGCCCGGAGACCTCGACCGCCGCCGCGCGCAGGCCGGCGATCCGGCCGGCAGCTCCTCGTCGGAGGGTGTCGTAGGCCGACAGCCGTTCCTCGACCGCGGCCATCGCCGGCTGCGCCTCGCGCAGGCCCCGGGTCGCCGCCTCCACCTCCTCGGCCGCCTGGAGCGCCTCGTCGGTGTCCAGTCCGGGATCGTGGTCTCGGTGTGGGCCTCGGACAGCGCAGGTAGGTGTCGGTCGCCGCGGTACGCGTCGTGATCGCCTCGGCGTGCGCGGCGCGGATCTCGTCGCCGACCGAGTCGCTGACGGCGGCAGCGCTTTCACCCGGGCGTCGATCAGCTCGTTGCTCTCGTCGAGCTCGAACCACGCCTGCGCCATCTGGCCGACCGAGGTGCCAGCGCGGCCCGGGCGGAGGCCCGTGCCTTGAGGCGACGTCGGAGCGGGTGGCCGCCGTAGCCGGCACCGCCGACCGCGGCCAGGCCCGTCGGGACGCCGAGCACCCAGGGCAGCGTGTCGGAGTTGCCGCCGCCGGTGCCGGTCGCCGCCGTCGATCGGGACCGGGTGGGGTCGGACGTCGGGGCTGGTCCGTCGTACGCCGCGGCGTAGCCCTCGAGCCCGGCGAGCATGCCATCGGTCCACTGGCCGTTGCCGAAGGCGGGGCCCATGCCCCCGGCTCGACGTCGTCGCGGGCGGCGTCGAAGCGGTCGAAGGCCGCACCGTCGTAGTGGCTGCCGAGCTCGCGGCCGCCCACCGAGACGCCGAGGACGAGCAGCGACTGCTCGCCGTCACCGACGAAGCCCCATCCGCCGCACTGGGCGCGGGCGTCGACGAGGGCGTTGTAGAGCGTGCCGCTGCCGGGGGTGTCCTGCCACGCGATGACCTTGACGGTCACCTTGTCGCTTCGAAGGCGGACCTCGCGAACCGGGCGATCGTGCGGTCGTCGAGCACGTCGGCGTCGTCGAAGACGACCCCGGGCGCGCACAGCTCGCCCGCGGCGTGCGCCGGAGCGGACACGCCGAGGCACCGCCAGGCGACGACTGCCAGCGCGGCGCCGTCGCGCGGCACGTGCTGCGCTCATCGCGATCCTCCCGGGGTCGACGCTAGGTGCCGGGGGTGTTCTCCCCGACGGCCGCGGCCATCAAACCAGCCACCTCGACCGGATCGTGCGGGACCGCCGTGTCGTAGCAGGTCAGCTCGGTCACGACCCAGCCCGGCACCTCGGCGTCCTGCCACAGCCCGGAGGGCGCGACCCTGCGCTCCTCGGTGAACGACACGACCCTCTCGTTGACCTCGTCGGCGGTGCCTTCGGCGTACGCGAGGAAGGTCGCGATGTGCGGCACCTCGGGGAAGGTCCGGATGCCTCGCTGGTTGAGGGCGGCTGCGAGGTCGATCGCCCACTGGCGGTACTCACCGAACCGACCGAGGTGCTCGTCCAACCCCGCCAGGCCGCCGACGGCGGCGGTCGTCATCGAGTAGAGCGTGCCGCCCATCCGCTGGCGCCACGACCGCAGCTCACCGGCCAGGTCCTCGGGGCACGCGACGAGCGCACCGCTCGACGCGCCGAGGCCCTTGTAGAGCGAGACGTACATCGAGTCGAAGAGGTCGGCTGCCTCGGCCAGCTCCTTGCCCCAGTGCGGGACGGACTCCCAGATCCGGGCGCCGTCGGCGTGCAGGGGTACGCCGCGCTCGCGGGCCGCCGTGGACAGCTCGACCAGCTCGTCCCAGGTCGGCAGGAGGCAGCCGGCGTCACGCAGCGGCAGCTCGACCATCGCGGCGCCGAGCCGGCCGCCGATCTTGGCCAGTGCAGCCGCTGTGGGGGTCTCCCGGCCGGTGGTGAGGTGCTCGAGCTCGAGACCCAGCACCCGGCGCGGGCCGTCCTGCTCGTGGTGGAGCAGGTGCGAGAGGTCGGGCAGCGCCACGCGGCGGGAGCCGGAGCGGTCGCACCACGCCCGCAGGGTCGCCTGCTGGGCCATCACACCGCTCGGGAACATCACCGCGGCCGGCTTGCCGAGCAGCTCGGCGACCCGGCCCTCGAGCTCGGCGACCGGCCCGCGCTCGCCGTACCTGTCCCACTGTGTCCCGTGCTCCTCGGCGTACGCCGCGAGCTCGCGGAACATCTCCGCCGGCGACGACTGCGGTCGCCAGAAGATCGTCTCGGCGGCCGCCGTCGCGGCGCGGAAGCGGTCGTGGATCTCCGTCATCGGATCGCAGGCCGACGCGAGGTCACGACTGGCGCTTGAACCAGTACGTCGTCTCGACGCCGGGGATGACCTGCACCAGCTCCCAGCCGTTGAGGCCGAGGGAGGTCAGCAGGTCCTCCCACGACTCGGTGTCGGCGACGAGCGCCTCGGGGTCGGCGTTGTAGCCACCGACCTCCACGTTGCCCTGGTCGTCGACGGTGATCTCGAGGTGTGCCCAAGCAGCCATGCGGCCGATCCTGCCATGGACCGCTAGCGCCAGCACGCAGCCCACAGGCCGAGGTCCTGCTTGCGAGCACCTCGCTGAGCCTTCCTGTACGCATCGACGCGCTCGAAGGGATTGCCCTGGAACACGAAGACCTGGGCGTAACCGCCCTGCAGCTGCTCGCGCCCGACGTCGTCGCCTGACTGGGCGACGTAGCGCAACAACCGGTCGTACCTGTCGCGGTCGCCCTGGCTGGGGTCGGAGACGAGGGTGACGGTCGAGCCCACAGGCGCCAGCGTCTGCATGAACGTCGTCGCGACGTCGCCGCCACACTCCGCCCCGTCGCGCACCTCGGGTGTGTCGATTCCGAGGATGCGGACCTCCTCCTCCACTCCGGTCCTGGTGATCTTCACGCGGATCGTGTCGCCGTCGCGCACCTTGAGCACCGTGGCCTTCGCGCGCTCGACCCCACCGAGGCCGAGCGCACCCAGCACCTCCGACTTCACATCGGTGATGCCGAGCACCTTGGGGAGCGCGGCAAGGACGGCGACCACGAGGACCAGCAGGGCAAGGCGACGCATGCCGTCATCCTCGCGCCTCAGACGTCCGGTCGCCGCCGGTTCAGCTCACTTCGTGGGCCCGGCCCAGCGCCCACTCCTCCACCACGTGGCACCTCCCCGACTCCCACCACGCGAGCTGGAGCCGGTCGAGCACCACGTCGACCGGTACGACGTCGCGCAGCAGGACTGCGGTCGACGCGAGGCTGACGGTGTCGGAGGCCGCGTCGACGGTGAGGTGCGGCCGGATGTCCTCGCCGAACTCGCCGCCGTACGGCGGGAAGTCGGGGAACGCCGTGACCAGCCGCTGCGTGAGGGCGCGCAGCTCGTCGGCGGGGTCCGGGACGAGGTGGATGATCCCGTTGGGGAACTGGCCGAGGTCCGCGAGCCGGACGCGGATCGTCGGCGTGGTCCGCGCGACCTCTCCGACAGCCCGGAGGGTCGCGACCGAGGGATCGGGGTCGAACGGTCCGAGCGCGGTGACGTGCGCGTGCCCGAAGCGCGGGTCGGCGGACACGAACCCCTCGTCGTAGTGGGCCGTCCTCGCCCGCACCCACTCCTCCAGCGCCGGCACCGGCAGCTGCAGGACGGAGTGGCCGGGCACGGGAGCAGCCTGCCCTACTCACTAGGCTGGCGCGGCCATGGACCGCACCCCGATCGACCCGCCCTCCCCCGCCGTCCTCGCCCGTGCGCGCGAGCGGCTCGCGGGCCTCGCCACGCCGCCCGGCGCGCTGGGCCGGGTCGGCGAGCTGGGCGCCTGGCTCGCCGCGACGCAGGGCGCGGTGCCGCCCGCGCCGCTCACCGACGTACGCCTCGTGGTGTTCGCCGGCGACCACGGCGTGGCCGCGCACGGGGTCTCGGCCTACCCGCCCGCCGTCACCGAGGCGATGGTCCGCACGATCGTGGCCGGCCGCGCCGGCGTCTCCGCGCTGGCTCGCGAGCACGGCGTGGCGGTGACGGTGCTCGACGTCGCGGTCGATGCCGACCTCGCCGACCTGCCCGCCGATGTCACCGCGCGCAAGGTCCGGCGCGGGTCCGGCGCGATCCACCTCACCGACGCGCTCTCCGCTGCCGAGACCGAGCAGGCCCTCGACCTCGGAGCGTCGGTGGCCGCCGAGATGGTGGCCGACGGCGCCCGGCTGCTGATGACCGGTGACCTCGGGATCGGCAACACCACCCCGGCCGCCGCGCTCGTCGCGGCGTCGCTCGGGCTCCCGGCGGACGAGGTCACCGGCCGCGGCACCGGGGTCGACGACGACGGCTGGGCCCGCAAGCGCGACGTGGTCGAGGCCGCCCTGGTCAGAGCCTCCGGGCGCGCCGCCGACCCGGTCGACCTGCTCACGGCGCTCGGCAGCGCCGACCTCGCCGCGACCGTCGGGTTCCTCGTCCAGTCGTCCCGGCTCGGCGTGCCGGTCGTGCTCGACGGGTTGATGTCCGTCGCCTGCGCGGTGGTCGCCGAGTCGCTCGCAGCGGGGGCGTCCGCCTGGTGGGTGGCCGGCCACCGCTCGACCGAGCCCGCCCAGGCGCACGCGCTGAAGTCCCTCGGCCTGGATCCGCTCCTCGACCTGGGCATGCGCCTCGGCGAGGGGTCCGGCGCGGTCGCCGCGCTTCCCCTTCTCCGCTCGGGGATCGCCGTGCTGCGCGACGTCGCGCTGCTGTCCGAGGTCCTCCCCCAGTGACCGCCCCGTGATCCTGCGCGACGCCTGGCTCCTCGCGACCGGCACCCTGACCGCCGTCCGCGTCCCGCCGCCGTCGCGGGTGGACCGCCCCGTGGCGGGGCTGGCGATGGTCCTCGCGCCGGTTGCGGTCCTCCCGCTGGGCGTCACCGCCGCGGTGCTCGCCCTCCTCGGCGACCGGCTCGACGTCCCGCCGCTCGCGACGGCGTACGTCGTCCTGCTGGCCCTCGCGCTCGGCACCCGCGCCTTCCACTGGGACGGCCTCGCGGACACCGCCGACGGCCTGACGGCGTCCTACTCCCCCGAGCGCTCGCTCGAGGTGATGCGCACCGGGCCGGTCGGACCCGCCGGCGTCGTCGCCGTCGTCCTCGTCGCCGGGCTGCAGGCCGCCGCCCTCGCATCCGTGGTCCGGCACGACCACGGGTGGCTGGCCCTCGGCCTGCTCGTCTGCGCATCGCGGTCGTGCCTGGCCATCGCCTGCGTCCGCGGCGTTCCCGCCGCCCGCACCGAGGGTCTCGGTGCCACCCACATCGGCTCGGTCCCGGTCGTGGGTGCGATCGCCTCGCTCGTCGTGGCGGTCGTCCTCGTCGCCCTGGCCGGCCTCGCCCTGGGCTCCGTGTGGCCCGTCCTCGTCGGCCTGCTCCTGATGCTCGCGGCGGTGGTCGCGCTGGTCCTCCGCTGCACACGCCGCCTCGGCGGCATCACCGGCGACGTCCTCGGCGCCGCCGTCGAGGTCTCGCTGGCGGTGCTGCTGCTGGCCGCCGCCACCCGGTAGACCAGTCCCGCCTACGCGTCGTACTCGCGGTCGTGCACCGGCGCACCTGCCGCCTGCTCGTCCAGCGACTGGCGATAGGCCACGCACCCGCGCATGAAGCGCGGCCACGGCGGGACGGCGATGTCGGGCTCGGTCCGCTCGGGCAGCGTGTCCCAGAGGTCGGGGTGGTGCCAGCAGAGGTCGTGCCCGGAGGTGTCGCGATGCGCCCGCACGGCGGTGCGGAGCCTCACGACCTCCGCGACCAGCTGGTCGCGCGTCATGTCGTCGAGGTCGTCGTCCATCGACCCAGTGTGCGCCGATCGTCAGCCGACCGCACCCAGCGTCAGTCGTCCGACCCGGGCTCCGCCATCTGCCGGTGCATCGCGGCCTTGAGCTTGTCGGGCATCGCCTTGCCCGCTGCCTCCTGGACCTTGGTCTTGATGCCACCGCCGACCACCCGGGACTTGCCGGCCATCAGCGCGTCGAACCCCTGCCGCGCGACCTGCGCGGGGTCGTCCTTCTTCGACGTGCCGACCTTGGTGTCATCTGCCATCTCGGCGCGCTCGAAGAAGTCGGTGTCGGTGGGACCGGGCATGAGCGAGGTGAGCGTGACACCGGTGTCCTTGAGCTCGTTCTGGAGGGCCTCGGTGAACGACTGGAGGAACGACTTCGACGCGTTGTAGACCGCCTGGAACGAGCCGGGCATGGTCGAGGCGATCGAGGAGGTGACCAGGACCCGACCCTCGTCGCGGGCCACCATGTCGCGCAGCACGAGCTTGGCCAGTCGCACGGTCGAGGTGATGTTGAGGTCGATGATCGACAGCTCGTCCTCGAGGTCGTTGTCGACGAACGCCCCGCCCTGCCCGTGGCCCGCGTTGAGCGCGATCGCCGCGAGGGGTCGCCCGTCGTCGGTGATCGCGGCGTACAGCTCGCGTACGCCGTCCTCGCTGCGCAGGTCGACCTGCACGGGCGTCACCGTCCCGGCGCTCTCGGCGCGCAGGACTGCCGCGGCGACGGCGATCTCGGCGTCCTCCGCCGCGACGATCACGTCGAAGTGGTGGTCGACGAACTGCCGCGCCAGCTCGAGCCCGATGCCGCTGGACGCGCCGGTCACGACGGCCAGCTGGCGCCGCCGGTCTCGGTGGTGTCGGAGGTGGGAGTCGTGTGGTGGGTCATGGTTTTCCGGTACCCACCCCGACCGCTCTCAACGCGGCAGCGGGACGTGCTCGGCCAGCAGCCGGTCCAGGGTCCGCCGCATCACGTCGGCGAGCGGATGCCCGCGTGGCGTGTAGTAGACGATCCCGCCGATCGCCTGCTCCAGCGCGAATCCTGCTGCGCGCAGCCACGTCGCACCGTCGTCGGCCACGGCGTCCGCGAACGCCTCTGCACCGGCCCGGTCGAGCACGGACCAGGCCGGATCGAGGTCCTGGGCCGGGTCGCCCGCGCCGATGCCGCCCCAGTCGATGACGGCGCGGAGCCGGCCCTCCGCGACCAGGACGTTGCCGGGGATCAGGTCGCCGTGCAGCAGCACCGGGTCGACGTCAGCGGCTCCCTCGCGGCAGCGGTCCCACAGACGCTGGACGGCAGGCCGGTCGACGAGCCCGTCCGCCCGCTCCAGCCACTCCCGGACCGAGTCCTCGAGGGCGAGCAGCGGCCCACCGCGATCGCCGGGCTCCCGCAGCCGGGCACCAGTGACCGGCTTCGATCGGAGGTCACGGACGAGGTCCGCGAGGTCGAGGCCGAGCGGGACGCCGAACGACTCGCTGTCCCGGGTCTCCCACGCGTCGTGGCCGTCGATCCACCGCAGCACCGCCCACCGGTAGGGATAGCCGGCCCGGCCTTGCCCGCGTGGACGACCTCCGGGACCGCCACGGCCAGGTCGGCGAGTCGCGGCAGCCACTCCACCTCCCGCCCGAGCGAGACCGACGCGGCCTCCGACCGCGGCAACCGGACCACCAGGTCACGGCCGAGGCGGTGGAGCGCGTTGTCCGACCCCGAGCTCGCGAGTGCCGTCAGCGGCAGGTGTGAGAGCTCCGGCAGCTCGTCCGCCAGCAGCCGTCGTACGACGTCAGGGCCGGTGTCCGGCTCGTCGTCGTGGATCCGGCCCGTCACGTGCCCAGTGTGCCCGGTCCCTCTGCCAGACTCCGCCCCATGCGGATCCTGGTCACCGGCGGCGTACGGTCCGGCAAGTCCACCCACGCCGAGGCGCTCCTCGGCGACGAGCCCGCCACCTACGTCGCACCGGGGCCGACGCCGGACGCCGAGGCCGACCCGGACTGGGCTGCCCGGATCGACGCGCACCTCGCTCGCCGGCCGGGCTCATGGTCGACGCTCGAGTCCCGCGACGTCGCCGGCGCGGTCCGCGACGCGCACCGCCCGGTCCTGGTCGACTGCCTCGGCACCTGGCTGACGGCGCTCGTCGACGACGCCGACGCGTGGGAGCAGGACAGCGACACCGTCCACGAGATGGTGCTCTCGCGCACCGACGAGGTGGTCGACGCGCTCCGCTCCTGCGAGCACGACGTCGTGGTCGTCACCAACGAGGTCGGCCTCGGGATCGTCCCGGAGCACCGCTCGGGCCGTCTCTTCCGCGACCTCCTGGGGGTCGTCAACCAGCGCGTGGGAGCTGCCTGCGACGAGGTCCACCTCGTCGTCGCCGGTCGCGTCCTGCGCCTCTGAAAGGACCCGGATCGATGAACGACCTCCGCCAGCGCTGGGCCGCCGGTGATGCCACCCACGGCCTCTGGAGCCTGCTCCCGGGAGCAGTGACCGCGGAGGTGCTCGCCCGCAGCGGAGCCGACTACGTGGTGATCGACCTCCAGCACGGGGCGGTCTCCGAGGCCGACCTCCCCGGCATCGCGGCAGCGGTGCGGGCGGCCGGGTCGGTGCCGTTGGTCCGCACCCGCAGCGCGTCGTTCCCCGACATCGGTCGCCCGCTCGACCTCGGCGCCCACGGCGTCATCGTGCCCAACATCCGCGACGCCGAGCACGCTCGGGAAGTCGTTGCGTCCGCCCGCTACGCACCCGACGGCGGCCGCTCGATCGGCCGCCTGTCCGGAGGCTCCGACCAACCGCTGGTGGTCCTCATGGTGGAGACCGCGACGGCACTGGACGACCTGGACGACCTGCTCGCAGTCGACGGACTGGACGGCATCTACGTCGGTCCGGGCGACCTCTCGCTCTCGCTCGGTCTCACCGGCGACGTCCCACGCGGATGAGCTGCGAGCGAGTCCTGTCGTCGATCATCGCCCGGGCCGTCGCCGCCGGCGTCCCGGTCGGTGTGCACGCCTACAGCGGTGAGGACGCCCGGGCGTACGCCGCCGAGGGCGCGACCATCGTGACCGTCGCCGTCGACACGGTCTCGCTCGGGGCCAGCCATGTCCCAGCACCTCGCCGTGGCACGGAGTGCGTCGCCGCGGCCGAGCGAGCTGACGCCACGCGGGCCCGTCCTTCGCAGCCGCACCGTCCTGCCTGGAGAACAGCACCTGGCCGTGCTTGTCGAGCGAGTGCTGGAACGCGGCGTCGTGGACCAGCCGGTGGTGCCTCGTGAACGCACGCCCGCCTGCGGGCTATCGTCGCTCCTCCGCCTCCGCGTCGGCGCGCCTCCTCCACGTCCGCGGCCGCCGGGTCGACGACCTCGCAGCACCCGTCGTCCCAGGGCTCGCAGCGCCTTGGCGTCGTAGCTCTACCGCCGTCACGCATCCAGCACGCGAACTGCGTCGCGTCTGCGGACACCGAGGACGCGGACGTCCGCCGATGCAGCGCGCTCCACGGCCGTCGACGATCGCCTGAGCCTGGTCGGCCCGCAGGTCACCGTGCGGCGCAGAGCCGGCAGCCACGTCCATCGTGCCGCTCCTGTGGCCTTGCCGAGCCGGGCGGTCCGCTGGCACCTCAGCGTCGAGTCGTACGCGATGCGCACCCGTCGCGACCGCTTTGGAGAAGCTCGTCCTCCGTCTTCTATCGAGGTCGCCTTCGTGCTCTGCGCGGTCAACGCGGCGAGACGGGACGCCGGGCCGTCCCGCGTCGAGGGGACGGCCCGACTGCTACCTCATCCACTGCGGGCACGCGAGACGCGCCTATCGCTGGGTCAGATGCGCTTCTCGCAGTCCCGCAACCGCTCGCCCTGACAGACGTCGCGCCCCTTCTACCGCCACGTTGTCACTGCCCGGGCCGCCGATGAGGCGGTCATCGCCGTGCATCCCGGTGATGCCGTCGTTGCCAGGGCCGCCGACAAGGCGGTCATCGCCGGGGCTCCCTTCGATGAGGTCGTTGCCAGAGCCGCCGTCCATCGTGGCCTCGTAGTTGGAGCACTCAGGCCTAATCCAAGGGTCTGCGCGAGTGCCTTTGTACTTGACCTCAGCGTAGAGCGATGTCCCGGCCCTTCTTTCCCTTGATTGTCGTCCGGCACGCGGCGACGGTGATGTAGTCCGCGCGGTCGGTGCCGATGACGACGGCGCGCTTCGCGGCCACGGTGAGGCCATTGAAGCCGCGGACGCGGACCGATTCCTCCACGCCCGCCTTGGTGGCCGTCACCCGGGAACCGCTCAGGTCGGCGCGCACCCGGTCGTGGCTATTGAGGTCGAGCAGCAGTGCGTTGGACCCACCGTCGCCCTTGATCCGCGTCGCCTCACCGCCCAGGCCGTTCGACTCGTAGAGGTCGTTGCCGCCGCCGAGCGCGATGTCGCGGTCATACGTCGTCGGCGCGTCGACCTTGACGCGCTCGGTGCCGTCGGTTCCGCGGAACGTGAACCGTCCGTACTCGGCCGACGTGGTGAAAACCGAGCCGGTCGAACTGGCCCGTCCAGGTGAGCGCCGTGTCGACCCCCGTCACCGTGCCGCTGGCGTCCATCGTCGACGTCGCCGTTGGCGGATCGGACGCTCAAGATGCCGAAGCCGCCCGGGCCCACGGACACCGCGCCCGGGGCGGTTTGGATGCCGCTCCACCTGACTTCGCCGATGCCGTTCCCGAGGTCGATGATGTCGGCGTTGGGCTGGCCTGCCATGCCGGAGATGACGAGGCCGCCGGTACCGCTGGAGCGGATGACGTCGGCCTCGGTGTCGGTGCCGTCGACCGTGCCCGCGTAGATCGTGGATCCGCCGCGCTCGGAGGGGATGAACGTGTCGGCCCCCGCGCCGAGGATGGCGATGACGGAGTACGTAGTCCGCCGCGAACCGCCGGTCGCGCACACGAGGTCATCGCCGCCGAGCGCGTCGACACGGTCCGCGTCGTTCGTGACGATGACGTCCGCGCCCTCCGTTCCGGTGATCTGACCCCCGGGCGTCCCGACGATGGTCGCCGCCTGCCCCTGACATGTCTCGCCCGCTGCGGCGGCCGTGCCCACTGGCGCGAGCAGAGCCGCGCCTAGAAGCGCGACGGCGGCCAGACTGATGGTCCTCATGATTCCCCTTGATCGGCGACGAACCAGTATGACTACGCATCGGACCAGAAGGTTGTGACGACCTGCTGACGGACGTTGACGTCCGCTCATCGGCGTGCTCTGCGGCAATGCCACGCCTCGGCTGCGGCATGTGGTGGTGCCCGGCTACCCGCGCGTCCTTCGAGCATCGGCGCTGGCCCTCGAGCGCCAGGGTCAGCCGAGCCATCTCCTGTGAAGTCGCTGCTCGTCGGCCCGTCGTCCGAGGGCAGCATGACGTCGGTTCGCCAGATCACCGTGTCCGCGGCCGCCGACGCGTGCGCCCTCATACCTCGGCAGCGCCACGCCGGGGACCTGATCCCGTACTGGGCTCGTCCAACGTTGGTGCTCACCATCCCGGGGACCAGGGTCCCGATGCACGGCAAGGTGTTCAACCAAGAACCCCGCAACACGAGCGACCTCGTGGTCTTCCTCGGCCTCGGCGAGGACACCTTCACCGGCAACGACCGCAACGAGCAGGTGTGGGCTGGTGAACCCGACACGTCGCGCTTGCCTGCGTGGAGCCAGACCGACGACGCCCACGACGCCATCGACCACCGCAGGCGGTCTGGACCGCATCAACACCGGTTCCCCCGGCACCACCAACACCGACGTCATCTTCGACCGGCCCCGGACAAGACGAGATCACCCACGCCGGAACCGGCACCACGATCGCCAACGGCCCCGACAGCATCGGCGACACCCTCACGTTGGACGGCACCGGCTGGGACCAGCACCTCGTCACCGTGGACGACGTCACCAACGACCGCGACCAGCGACGCCAGCGCACTCCTGCACTGGACGAACTTCCGCGCCTTCACGGTCTACACCAACAAACCCCTTCGCTTCGTCGGCTCTGACCAGCCAGAAGTGCTGCACCTGGCCTCAGCCCCCGTCCCTTCCCCGCTCCCCCCGCACCAGCATCCCCATCGATGTGTCCCTCAACGGCGGTGACGACAACTTCTGGTTCTACAACGGCGTCACCGCCGGACGCGTCGACGGCGGCACCGGCACCGTACACGTGTCGCCCCCGAGAACGGCGACGGATGCCTCGACGTCACCGCCACCCTCGACGCGTCCTACACCTGCACGCGTCAACCTTCCCGGCGAACCGCCATCGTCCACCGAGTCGCCCTACGCAGGGTTCGAAGACCGTACAGCTCCTTCGATGCGATCCGGTCCGCCACCATCATCGGCACTCCCGGCCCCGACGACCATCCGCGTCTACGCACCCACCACGACCGTGCGTGGTACTGCAGGGCAACGACTCCGTCTACGCCGACGCGGAGTACCCCGTCGCGCGCCTACCTACGCTGGTGACCAAGGCGCCGACACCCTCGTCGGAGGAGGTGGCCGGGACCGACTCCTCGGCGGACGCGGCAGACGACAAGCATGCGGGGCCGCGCAGGCCGCGCACCCAGCTCCACGGCGGCATGGGCAACCCGACATCGCGAAGGGCAGCACCGGCCGTCGACACCTGCTCGCGCCGAGACGACGGCGCTCCCTGCGAACGACTGATCAGCCGACTCGAACAGCAGCCGCGAGCACACAGGGCGAGTGCCCCTAGGACGTCACCCTGGCTCGCTCGACGCCGCTCTCGACCGGCGAGCGCGTCGCTGCACGGCTGACCGCGTGTCTCCGCCCACGTCTCGGCAGATCCGGACGTCCGGTGTCAACGACCTCATGACGTGCAACCGCCTAGCGGCTCGAGCGCCGCAGCACCCGCTCCGCGACGGTCAGCACGACCACCAACCCGATGAACGACCCGGCCAGCAGCATCACCAGCCCGACGGCCCACAGGCCGGAGTCGTCCGTCGAGGCGGCGTACACGGCCCACGGCACCGCGAAGCCGACCGTGGCCGCAGCGGCGAGCAGGACCACTCCCCTGCGCGCCCGGACGAGGGCGGCGACGGACGCGACCACGACGGCGACGCCGCAGCCGACGACCTGCCACGGCGCGTAGGGCACGTCGTCCCAGCCGAACCACGCGAACCACATCGCGGCGGCGAACGCCGCCAGCGCCACGGAGGTCACGGACTGCACGTCGGCTCCTTCCACTCCGCCAGCTTGGCGGTGTCGAGCCGCACCAGGTGCGGTGTCATCGGACGTCCCTTCTCCTGGTAGAGCCGCGACCCCGACTCGCTCACCACCCACAGCTGGTCGGGCCCGGTCAGCGCCATCCCCTCCGCGCCCGGCACGAACGACCGGCTCCTGCCGTCGGGGCCGACGAGCACGCCGCACGAGGTGTTCGACCGCGCCAGCCACAGCCCCGGACCGATACCGCCGAGCTCCGCCCACAGCGCGCCCTGGGTGTCCGGCGGGATCCGGACCGCGTCGACGGCATCGCCCTCGTCCAGCACGTACGCCGACGAGCCGAGGAGCTCGTCGATGTCGAACCACCACAGCCGGGCGGGGTTGTCCGCCCGGAAGCGACCCAGCCCGAGCCGACCGCCGTCGTCGATGACGGCGAACGAGCCGCGCACCGGCTCGGTCAGCGCCCAGCCGCGGATGGGCTTCAGCGTGGAGGGATCGACCAGCCACAGCCGCTGCGTCTCGGCGAGCCACAGGCCGTGCTCGTCGACCACCACGCCGCCGCCGTGCCGGCACTCGGTCGGCTGCCGCGGTCCGACCCTGCCGACCACGGGGTAGCGCGACCGGATGGGCTCGCCGGTCCTGAGGTCCATCGACTGCAGGGTGCAGAGCCGCTGCCCGCCGAGCTTGGTCCCGTCGAAGCTCGCGACGTACGCCGTCCCGTCCGCGATGGTCATCCCCTGCGGCACCAGCCAGTCGTCCGCGCCCGGCACCCAGCGACCGGCGCACATGTCCTGTGCGTTGACGAAGTACGTCAGCCGGTCGGGGCCGTAGGTCGGCCGCTGCCCGCGCACGTCGGCGTACGCGACCGGACCGCACCCGCCCAGGGTCCTGAGCTGGTGCTCGTACGGCGCCGCGCTGGTGCAGCCGGTGGCGAGCAGCACCGCCGCCACAGCCATCAGGCTCATCGCGCGCATCCGGACCCCCGTCACGCGCCGCACGCTACCCGCGAGGGACCGCGAGCGCGGTCTCCCACTACGGCCGCGGAGGGTGACCGACCCGTGGTCGACCCATCGCTCGGCCTCCTCCGGCCCGGCCGCGTCGACGCTCGCCCGGGAGACGAGGACCCGGCCCTCCTCCTTCTTGGCGAGGTCGGTGAGCCGGGCGGCCGAGTTCACGGCGTCGCCGATGACGGTGTACTCGAAGCGCTCCTCGTGGCCCACGTTGCCCGCGACCACCTCACCCGTGGCGACGCCCACTCCTGCCGAGAGCTCCGGCACGTCCGCGGCCAGTCGGGTCGCGATCGCCCGAGCGGCGGCGAGCGCGTGACCGGCGTGGTCGTCGACCGTGACGGGGGCGCCGAAGACCGCCAGCACGGCGTCGCCCATGAACTTGTTGACCAGCCCGCCGCGCCGGTCGACCTCCTCGACGATCACGGCGAAGAACCGGTTGAGCACCGCGACGACCTCGGCCGGCTCGTGCTCGGTGGCGTACGTCGTGGAGCCCTCGAGATCGACGAAGAGCACGCTCGCCGTCCTCGCCTCACCGCCGAGCTCGACCTCGCCGGCGGTCTCCGCCGCCCGCCGCGCCACCTCGCGCCCGACGTGCCGCCCGAAGAGGTCGCGCAGCTGCTCGCGCTCGCGCAGCCCCGTCGCCATCCGGTTGAACCCCACCTGCAGCAGGCCCACCTCGGTGCCGTCGAAGACCACGACCTCCCGGTCGAGGTTGCCGCGCTCCACGTCGAGCAGCGCGTCGCGCACCGTGAGGACCGGGTCGACCACCGCGCTCGCGGAGAGCACCGTGACGAGCAGGCCGAAGACGAGCACCACGCCGCCCACGACGATCGTCGTGACGCCCAGCCGGGTGACGGTCACCGTGTCGTCGACCAGCGCGACCAGCCCGGCGACCATCAGCGCCACGACGGGCGCGGCCGTGCCGACGACCCAGAAGATCACCGATCGCGCCTTGACCCCGACGAGGCTGGGTCGCCGGCTGAGGTCGGCTCCGTCGAGCGCGCGTGCGGCGAGCGGTCGCATCGCGAAGTCGGAGAGCAGGAAGGCGATGCCGGACACGACGATCGACGCCGTGCCGACCGTCAGGCCGACGCCGAGGGCGCGCTCCGGTTGCAGGACGGAGGCCAGCACCGTGAAGAGGACGGTGGCGGTGGCCCACAGCGCGAACTGCAGGGCCGTCAGCCGCACCGGGACCCGCAGGGTACGACGTACGGCGCGCGCGTCCGGCGGCTCGTCGTCGTACTGCCAGCGCAGCGCCCGCAGCGACGACGCCGTGCCGATCCACGTGCCGAGGACGATCGCGACGCCGACGTAGATGGGGACGGCGACCGCCGTGGCGACGACCATCCTGTTGCTGGCGGGCGGGAGCGGCAGCACGACCGTGGCGATGACGACCACGACCGCGGCGCCGACGAGGTTCGTGGCCAGGAGGAGTGCGGTCAGGAGCAGCTGCACCCGGATCCGTACGGCGCGGGGCGACTGGCCGGCCCGCCCCAGCAGCCAGGAGCCGTACGGCGCCCGGGTCCGCCAGCGTCGTGCCATGGCCCGGAGCGTAGTGGGCGCGCAGGCTGCTGAGCGGCTGATCGGGTACGTCGTGGGGGTGACGTCGGCGACCCTCGCGGCTGCGCGAGGATGGCCGGCGTGAGGATCGAGGACGCGCTGCGGCGCGCGCAGGAGGCAGCCGCGCCCGAGGTCGGCCGCGGCCAGCTGGCGGCGTACATCCCGAGCCTGGCCGATGTCGACCCGCACCAGTTCGGGATGGCGATCGCGTCGGTCGACGGCGACGTGCACGTGATCGGGGACGCGGACGTGCCCTTCTCGGTGCAGAGCATCAGCAAGGTCTTCACCCTCGCGCTGGTGATCGCCGCCGAGGGCGAGGAGATCTGGCAGCGGGTGGGCCGCGAACCGTCGGGCAACCCGTTCAACTCCCTCCTCCAGCTCGACCAGGAGGCCGGGCGCCCGCGCAACCCGTTCATCAACGCCGGTGCCCTCGTCGTGACCGACCGGCTCCAGTCGCTGAGCGGTGACGCCAGCGGGATGCTCCGCGACCTGATGCGACGCGAGAGCGGCCGCGCATCGGTCGACAGCGATCCCGAGGTGGCCCGCTCGGAGCTCGACGCCGGGCACCGGACGTTCGCGGTCGCGCACCTGCTCGCGAGCTACGGCAACCTCGAGTCGAGCGTCGAGGAGGTGATCGACCAGTACGTCGCCCAGTGCGCGCTGTCGATGACGTGCCGCGAGCTCGCGCTGGCCGGCCTGTTCCTCGCCCGCGACGGCGTGCTCTCCGACGGCACCCAGCTGCTCAGCCCGCGCGAGACCAAGCGGGTCAACGCGGTGATGCTCACCTGCGGGACGTACGACTCCGCGGGCGAGTTCGCCTACCGCGTCGGCGTGCCGGCCAAGTCCGGCGTCGGCGGCGGCATCCTCGCCGTCATCCCCGACCGGGGTGTCGCGTGCGTGTGGAGTCCGGCGCTCGGGCCGTCCGGGTCGTCGGCTGCCGGGCTGGCCGCGCTCGATGCGTTCACGACGTACTCGGACTGGACGGTGTTCTGAGCCCTCACACGAAGGGCAGCAGTGCCTCGATCGAGTCGGTCGGCGTCTTCATGGCGATGCCGGTGCCGATGGCGGTGAGCTTCCAGTCGGTGCCGATGCGGGAGAGCCTGGCCATGACGAGTCCGGTGTTCTGGACCCCGAGGGTGATGGTGAAGCGCGCCAGCTCGGTGTCGTGCTCGTCGACGACCCGGCAGTAGGCGTTGCGGATGTATTCCAGGGAGTGCCCCTGGTAGCTGCTGATCAGGAACAGGATCGAGTCGACCTTGGCGTAGACCTTGCTCAGGTCCACGGTGATCACCTCGTCGTCGCCCTCGCCCTTGCCGGTGGTGTTGTCGCCCAGGTGGACCACCGAGCCGTCCCGGGTCGCGAGGTTGTTGAAGAAGGCGAGGTCGAAGAGCTGGCCACCGGCGAACTGCACGGCCGAGGCGTCGAGGTCGATGGGCGCCGCTCCGCTCCCGATGAACCCGGCGGTCGGCGCGTGGTCCCACCCCACGGCCATCTGCACCTTGGTCAGGGGCTGCCCGTCACCGGTGGTGAGGGTCAGCTCCTGGCCCTCGGTCAGGTCGATCACGGGTCGCTCCCTCCGGTTGGACTGCTTGTTCGTGAACGTACAGGGGGTCGGGGACAGCCCTCGCTCACATGGTCGAAAACAGGAGTCCGGAATGGGGATCAGAGCCCCAGCCTGATCGCTGTTCCTCGGGGCAAGCGCCGGTGTGAGGCGCGCACCCATCGCGGCAGATCCGGTTGCTTCTGCGACGACCTCGGCGATCGCTCGTCACAAGCGGTCCGCTCGCCGTGCCGTCGCGTGCGCGACGGACGGCGAGCCGCTTCGCTCTCTGGCCTGCATGCCTCCGGCGTTCCCGACAGACGACCTTGTCGTCGCCTGGACCGTAGAAGTCCCGGATCTGAGCCTCCTGATCGAACCCGCGAGCCAGGTAGAACGCACGGGTTGCCGTGTACTGGTCGGTGCTAGATGTCTCGACGATCAAGACCCTCGCCGTGGTTTCCCCAGCGTCGCGCAACAGACCTCAATGTGCGCGATGAGCGCACTACCGTCCCTCGGCCGTGCTGATCGGGCTGCACTGCGAGGAAGTAGAGGTTCCACAACCGATCAGCGAAGGGCTCCGGCGCCAAGTAGGCCGCCCCCACAACCCCGCCCTGCTGTTCGGTCGCAACGAACCAACGGTGACCTTCGAGATGTCCAGCTCACCGCCCCGCCGTACATGTTCTTGAACTCGTCCAACTCGTCTTCGGCGAACATGTTGTTGGCCACGGCCAAGTCGGCAACCGCGCGTTCGTCGTTGGCTTCGGCGGGTCGGATCTGGGTTTTGCTTTGCAAGGCACTTCTCGCAAGTCGTCTGAGGCGCACCCAGTCGTGGGCGCGCGAACAAGCCGCGTGACGCGGCAGTACGTCGACGTCGCCCCCCGCGCCGACACGGAGCAGGAACGGCTTACGGCTCCGGCAGGCCGAACGTCACGAGGTGCGCACAAAACTCCTTGATCGGTGACACGACGAGCCGTAGCCTGTCGCCGCTCGTTGCGGCATCGACTTTCCCGCACTCATCTCGGCAGATGCGGTCGACTGCATTGCGGCATGTCCGCCGCGCGCTCACCAGGGCAGGGTCGGATGGCTCTACGACTCAGGTCAGGATCGCCAGGACGACAGCGCCGAGCACAACGAGCCCGATGATCACCGCAACAGTGATGTGAAGCGGGTTGTCCTGCGGTGATGAGCCGGGTCGCCACAGGTAACCGGGCGATGGCGGCTTCTCGTCGCTCACGCGTCTCCTCTGCTGGGATTGATGGGCTGACGGCGATGCGTCCGTCCGAGACTACGTCCGCCCATCGGCAGACACGGTCGCACCTGACAGGCGACGTCCCGACCCACACATCAGCGGACTACTCGACGCCGTCCTCGACGGAGTGGTCCAGCTCCATCAGGTCCGCGGACTCCGCGGTGTTGTAGGCGATCCCGATGAGCAGCCGCAACGTCTGCTCGAGCCACCCGAAGGTGACGTAGACCAGGACGACGCTGACGACGCCGTAGATGACGACGATGAGTGCCGCGTCGGAGCCGAAGCTCAGTCCCACGAGCACGCTGCCCAGCACGGCCAGACAGATGAGCACCGCCTTGATGGTCGCGATGGCGTTGGCCAGGCGCTTCGCGGGCAGGACGTCGACGTAGCCGGCGTACGGGTTCTTGCGGAAGTCCTGAGGGGTCTTGGCCATGGCCGCACCCTAGGACGACTCGAGGCCCGGACCGGACAGAAACGTCGAGCCGCGCGGACGCGCACGCGAGCGGACTGCCCTACACCAGCAGCACGTACGACCCCAGCGCCACCAGCCACGACACGAACGACCCCAGCAGGAAGTACTCCGTCATCTCGTGGACGGTCGCCTGCTCCTGGCGCGACGACAGCTCCGGGAAGCGCAGCAGCCCCTTGGCCGCGACCACGATCGAGGCCGCGGTCACCTGGCCGCCCATCGCCAGCGCGAGGATGAAGATCCGCTCGAGCGGCCCGAGGAGCCGGCCGCCCTTGAGCTGGGTGGGCGGCATGGTGCCGTCCTTGCCGGGGTTGATCGTGCCGGTGGACTTCAGCACCAGCCGGACGAGCACGTTGCCGGTCGAGAGCTGGAGCCCGAAGGCGCCCAGCAGCAGGAGGAAGCGGTCGGCGCCGAGACCGTCCACGGCCGGCAACGAGATCGAGCCGAGCCAGCGGTCGAGCGGCCCGTCGGCCGTGGTCGCGAGACCTGAGCAGGCGATGGCCGCGACCAACGCGACGCCGAAGAGCGCGAGCGGGAGCCACGCGGCGGCCTGTGCGGGATGACCGAAGCCCCACGTCACCGCGAAGCCCCACGCGAGCACGACCACCACGATCACCGACAGCGCGACGAGGTCGCGCCCGGACGTCAGGTCGGCGAGCAGGCCGAGCACCAGGACGACGAGCGCGCCGACCACCTGCGGCAGCAGCTTGACCTTGCGCGCGGAGTGCACGAGGTCGGTGATCGCGAAGCCGATCAGCAGAAGGCCGAGCCAGCTCATCGCGTCCTCCCTCTCACAGTCCCTGCACCAGTTCGTCGCCGGCGAGCAGCACGCCGATCCCGTCCGCGCGGATCCGCTGGGACACCGCCGACGGGCTGATGCCCAGGTCCTCGGCGATCTCCTGCTGCTGCCTCCCGATCAGCAGACCACGCAGCACCGACATCCCCCGCTCCGACAGGCCGGAGACGATCTGGTCGCGGGTCATGAGTGCAGCGTTGACCAGGTCCGGCGACGGACCCGGCTCCCCCTCGGCCGCGGCGTACGCCGTCCGCACGGCGCGCAGCGGCGCCTTGCGTTCGTAGCCCTTCAGGGCCTCGATCGCCGACCGGGCGGCCCACCAGCCGGGGCCGTCCTCGACGCGCGGCTCCTCCGCCAGCACCACCACGCGGCCCCAGCCGATGCCCTGTCGGACGTCGACCTCCGGCAGCAGGGCCAGCCGGATCCGCAGCGTCGCGGCGATCGCGTCGCCGAGGGTGGCGAAGATGCCCTGGAACTCGTCGCCCGTGCCGATCCGCAGCGGGACGGGAGGGTCGTACGCAGCGTTGACGGCCGCCACCGCCTCCTGGAAGCGCGCATGGATGGCCGGGCGGTCGACGCTGCGGCGTGAGCCCACCAGGTCGCCGATCACCGTGACTGAAGCATCGGTCTTCACTTCATCCATATGAAGAGCATAACTTATCTCAGACTGGATGAAGCAGAGCGGTTCATTCCCAGAACACCCGCTCGACCACCGCGTGCGCCCGCCGCGTGGTGCGGAGGTAGTCGTTGACCATCTCGTCCGACGAACCCGGCGGGTAGCCCAGCACCCGCGCCACCGCCGCCCGCTCCTTCGCGTCGCGCGGCAGCTGGTCGGCCGGCTTGCCGCGCACCAGCGTGACGGCGTTGCGCACCCGCGAGACCAGCCGCCACGCCTCGGCGAGGGTGTCGGCGTCGGACGCCGAGATCAGCGACGCCTCGGCCGCCGCGGCCAGGGCGGGCAGGGTCTGCGGCGTCCGCAGCTCCGGGACGGCGCCCGCGTGCTGCATCTGCAGCAGCTGCACGGTCCACTCGACGTCGGCCAGTCCCCCGCGTCCGAGCTTGAGGTGCGTCTGCCGGTCGGCACCGCGCGGCAACCGCTCGTTGTCGACGCGCGCCTTGATCCGGCGTACCTCGATCACGTCGTCCTGCGAGAGCCCCGCGGCCGGGAAGCGCAGCGGGTCGATCAGCTCGGTGAACCGCGCCCGCAGGCCGGCGTCGCCGGCGACCGCGTCGGCGCGCAGCAGCGCCTGGAACTCCCACACGTGCGACCACTTCTCGTAGTACGCCGCGTAGGACTCGACCGTGCGCACCATCGGGCCGTTCTTGCCCTCGGGCCGCAGGTCGGGGTCGACCTCGAGCGGCGGGTCGCTGGCCGGCAGGGACAGCAGCCGTCGCACCTCCGCCACGACCGCGGTCGCGAACGACGACGCGACCTGCGCCTCCACGCCCTCGACCGGCTCCTGCACGAACATCACGTCGGCGTCGGAGCCGTAGGACAGCTCGAACCCGCCGTAGCGTCCCATCGCGATCACCGCGAGGCGCGCGGGGTCCGACTCCAGCCCACGCGCGGTGCGCACGGCGTAGGACGCGATGTCGAGCGTCGCCTGCAGCGTCGCGTCCGTCAGCCGGCTCAGCCCCTGCCCGACGAGCGCGACGTCGGTGCCCGCCACCAGCTCGCCGCACGCGATCCGCAGCAGCTCGCGACGGCGTACGCCCCGCACCGCCACGACCGCGGCCTCCGCGGTCTCGGCGCGCTCGGTCAGCGCCTTCATCTCCGCGAGCGCGGCCTCGGCGCTCAGCGGGACGAGCGGCTCCCCCAGCATCTTCACGCCCTGCGGCTCGCGCTCGAGCAGGTCGGTGGCGTAGCGCGAGGTGCCGAGGACGTGCGCCAGCCGCTGGGCCACCTCGCCCTCGTCGCGCAGCATCGTGAGGTACCACGGCGTACGGCCCAGGCTCTCGCTGATCCGGCGGAAGCCGAAGAGCCCGGCGTCGGGGTCGGGCGAGTCGGCGAACCACTCCAGCAGCACCGGCAGCAGCGTCCGCTGGATGTCGGAGGTGCGCGAGACGCCGCTCGTCAGCACCTCGAGGTGGCGCAGCGCGGCCTTCGGGTCGAGGTAGCCCAGCGCGGACAGCCGCGCCTCCGCGGCCTCCAGCGACAGCCGCGCCTCGGTGCCCGGGCAGCTTGGCGACGGCGCCGAGCAGCGGGCGGTAGAACAGCTTCTCGTGGAGCCGGCGGACCTCGCGGCGGTGGTACTTCCACAGCTTGTCGAGCTGGACGGCCGGCTCCGAGAACAGCCCGAGCGAGCGCCCGAGCCGGCGGAGCGACGCGTCGTCGGCGGGGAGCACGTGCGTACGCCGGAGCTGGTGCAGCTGGATCCGGTGCTCGAGCGTGCGGAGGAAGGAGTAGGCCTCGTGCAGCTTCTCGCCGTCCTCGCGGCCGACGTAGCCACCGTCGATCAGCTCGGCCAGCGCGCTGAGCGTCGCACCGGCGCGGATCGAGCTGTCCGCGCGGCCGTGCACGAGCTGCAGCAGCTGGACGGCGAACTCGACGTCGCGCAGCCCGCCCGAGCCGAGCTTGATCTGGCGGTCGGCCTCGGCGGCGGGGATGGTGTCGACGACCCGGCGGCGCATCGCCTGGACGTCGCCGACGAAGCCGTCGCGCTCCGCGGCGCTCCACACCATCGGCTCGATCATCTCGACGTAGGCCCGGCCGAGCGCGAGGTCGCCCGCGACCGGACGGGCCTTGAGCAGCGCCTGGAACTCCCAGGTCTTGGCCCACTTCTCGTAGTAGCCCCGGTGGCTGGCGAGCGTCCGGGTCAGCGGACCCTGGCTGCCCTCGGGCCGCAGGTTGGCGTCGACCGGCCAGATCGTGCCCTCACGCGTGTGGTCGGAGCAGATCCGGATCAGCTGCGACGCGAGCTGCGTCGCCGCCCGCAGCGCGGTGCCGTCCTGCGCCCCCTCGACCGCCTCGTGCACGAAGATCACGTCGACGTCGGAGACGTAGTTGAGCTCGTGGCCCCCGCACTTGCCCATCGCGATCACCGCGAGCCGGGTGGCGTCGTACGACTCCACGCGGGCGCGCGCGATCGCGAGCGCGCCCTCCAGGGTCGCGGCGGCGAGGTCGGAGATCTCGGCCGCGGCGTCGTCGACCCCGACGTGGTGGGCGAGGTCGCGGGCGGCGAGGCGCAGCAGGATCCGGCGGTACTCCACCCGCAGCGCGTCCACCGCCTCCGCGTCGGCCATCCCGGACACGGGCACGGCGGCGTGCGGGTCGGCGCCGACCGCGGCCAGCATCGCCTCGCGGACGGCGTACGCCGCGGGGCGGGTGCTGCCGAGCGTCGGGTCGGTGAGCTCGCGCCAGTGCTCGGGGTGGCGCACGAGGTGCTGGGTCAGCGCGGCGCTCGCCCCGAGCACCGTGCAGAGCCGCATCGCAGTGCCCTCGTCGTCCGCGATCTCGGCGAGCATCGCCGCCCCGTCGCCGTCGGCCCGCGAGTCGAGCGCCTCGACGAGCCGCAGCAGGCCCTCCAGCGCGGCATCGGGGTCGGCGGTCGCGGCGAGCTTGGCGGTCAACGGCCTGGCGGCGTCGCCGAGGCGCTCGATGCCCGCGGCCGCAGCGCTGCCGTCGACGAAACCGATCCGCACGAACTGCCCGCTCGACGTCATCGCCGCTCCCCCGCGATCTCGGCGAACCGCTGCACCAGCGGCCGCCACTGGGCCTCCAGCGACTGCTCGGCGTCCTTGATCGCGGCCAGCACGACGTGCTCGTCGAGCCCCAGCGCGACCAGGTCGTCGCGGTCCTCGGCCGCCCAGCCGGTGACGACGTCGGTGTCGACCTCGGGGTGCGACTGGATCCCCCACGCCAGCGGCGCGAAGCGGGCGACCTGCACCTCGCCGCCCGGCGTGCGCGCCAGGACGACGCCGTCCTCGGGGAGGGACACGACGACGTCGTTGTTCCAGTGGATCGCCTGCTCCTCGCCGGTGCGTGCGCCGACGAGCGGGTCGGTGGCGGCGTCGGCGCTCCAGCCCACCGGCTGCAGCCCGACGGTCTGGCCGCGCGGGTTCGTGACGACCTCGCCACCGAGGGCGACGGCCAGCACCTGGTGGCCCAGGCAGATCCCCAGCACCGGCACGTCCGCGGCGACCGCGTCACGGAGGAGGGCCTTGAGCGCGGGCAGCCACGGCGCCCGGTCGTCGTCGTACGCCCCCATGTCGCCGCCCATCACCAGCACGGCGTCGTACGCCGCCGGAGACGGCAGCGCGTCGCCGACGTAGGGCCGGCACACCGACAGCGTGCAGCCGGCGTCCTCGAGCCAGCGGCCCACGAGGTGGGGCGGGCAGGACGCCTGGTGCTCGACGACGAGGACCTGCGGACTCATCGGGGCGGTCGCGGTCAGAGGACCGGGAGCATCCGGTCGCGCTCGTAGGCGGAGACCTGCGTGCGGTACTCCTCCCACTCGGCGCGCTTGTTGCGCAGGAAGAAGTCGAAGACGTGCTCGCCGAGGGTCTCGGCGAGCAGCTCGGACTCCTCGGCGACGCCGATCGCGTCGTGCAGGCTCTTGGGCAGCGGCGAGATGCCGAGCGACGTGCGCTCGCGCTCGGTGAGCGACCAGACGTCGTCCTCCGCCTCGCGCGGGAGCTCGTAGCCCTCCTCGATCCCCTTCATGCCGGCCGCGAGCGTCACCGCGAAGGCCAGGTAGGGGTTGCAGGCGGCGTCGATCGTGCGCAGCTCGATGCGCGTCGACTGGCCCTTGTTGGGCTTGTACATCGGCACGCGCACCATCGCCGAGCGGTTGTTGTGGCCCCAGCAGATCGACGAGGGGGCCTCGCCGCCGCCGAGCAGCCGCTTGTAGGAGTTGACCCACTGGTTGGTGACGACGCTGATCTCGCTGGCGTGGCGCAGGATGCCGGCGATGAACTGCCGGCCGGTCTTCGACAGCTGGTACTCAGCACCCGCCTCGAAGAACGCGTTGCGGTCGCCCTCGAAGAGCGACACGTGCGTGTGCATGCCCGACCCGGGGTGGGTCGTGTAGGGCTTCGGCATGAAGGAGGCCCAGATCCCGTGGCCCAGCGCCACCTCACGGATCACCGTGCGGAAGGACATGATGTTGTCGGCGGTGGTGAGCGCGTCGGCGTAGCGGAGGTCGATCTCCTGCTGGCCCGGACCGCCCTCGTGGTGGCTGAACTCCACCGAGATGCCCATCGCCTCGAGCATCGTGATCGCCTCGCGGCGGAAGTCGGCGCCCCGGGACTGCGCGGTGTGGTCGAAGAAGCCGCTGCGGTCCACCGGCTGCGGCTCCTCGCCCTGCTCCGGCGCGTTCTTGAACAGGTAGAACTCGATCTCGGGGTGGGTGTAGAAGGTGAAGCCCTTGTCGGCAGCGGCGCTCAGCGTCCGCTTCAGGACGTGCCGCGGGTCGGCGTACGACGGGCTCCCGTCGGGCATCCGGATGTCGCAGAACATCCGCGCGGTGGCCGGCCAGCCGTCGTCGCCCGTGCGCCACGGCAGGATCTGGAACGTCGAGGCGTCGGGGTGCGCGAGCATGTCGGACTCGTAGACGCGGGCGAAGCCCTCGATGGCCGAGCCGTCGAAGCCGATGCCCTCGTCGAAGGCGTTCTCGAGCTCGGCCGGGGCCACGCTCACGCTCTTGAGGAAGCCCAGGACGTCGGTGAACCACAGCCGGACGAACCGGACGTCACGCTCCTCGAGCGCGCGGAGTACGAAGTCCTCTTGCTTGCCCATGGGCCCAGCCTAGGGGGCGGTGCTGGTGTTAGCGTCGCGAGTCCAGCCCCCACTCGGGCCCGCTCACCACGGGAAAGGGAAGCTGCACGATGACCCACCCCCAGGACACACCCCGCGACACCCCGCGCGACGTCTCGATGCCCACCCAGCCGGACGGGTTCCTCCTCGGTCACCTCTCCGAGGAGACCCGACGCCGGGCGGAGTCGGCCCGCGCGACCGAGTCCACCGCCGCCGGCGCCGGTGCCGACGTCCTCGACGCACTCCGCCTGGCCGTCGACGAGCTCGCACCCACCCTGCTCGAGGCCAGCCACGACCTCTCCGCGCACCCGGAGGTCTCCTTCGAGGAGCACCGCTCGGCCGCCGCGCTCGCCGACCTCGTGGAGGCGCGCGGCATCGAGGTGGTCCGGGAGGCCCACGGCCTGGCGACCGGGCTGCGCGCCGAGGTGGGCGACCCGGACGGACCGACGATCGCCGTGCTCTCGGAGTACGACGCGCTGCCGGGCATCGGCCACGGCTGCGGCCACAACATCATCGCGACCGCCGGGCTCGGCGCGTTCCTCGCGCTGGCGAGCCTCGGCGACCGGCTGCCCGGTCGCGTCGTGTGGCTCGGCACGCCGGCGGAGGAGGGCGGTGGCGGCAAGGAGATCATGGCCGCACACGGCGCACTCGACGGCGTGGACGCCGCACTGATGGTCCACCCGTTCACCTACGACATCGCCGAGCCGCTCTTCCTCGGCCGGCGCCAGCTCCGTGCGACGTTCACCGGGATCACCTCGCACGCCTCGGCCCAGCCGTTCATGGGCCGCAACGCGCTCGACGCGGTGAACCTGATGTACACCGGCGTCGGCCTGCACCGCCAGCAGATGCCGCCCACCGACCGGGTGCACGGCGTCGTCACCGCCGGCGGCGAGCGGCCCAACGTCATCCCCGAGCACGCCGAGCTGCTGTTCTACCTGCGCAGCGAGCACCCGGAGGGCCTCGCGGTGCTCAGCGACCGGATGGCCGACATCGCCCGCGGCGCAGCGCTCATGACCGGGTGCGGTGTCGAGCTCGCCTGGGACGAGTCACCGGCCTACCTCCCGGTCCGCAGCAGCGGACCCCTCGCCGCCGCCTGGACCACCCGCTACGGCGAGCGTGGCCGGACGGTCCTGCCGCCCGAGGTGGTGCCGCGGATGTTCGCCGGGTCCACCGACTTCGGCAACGTGTCCTACCGGGTGCCGGGGGTGCACGCGATGGTGCGCATCACCGACGCCGACATCTCGCTCCACACCCGCGAGTTCGCGCACGCCGCGGTGAGCGAGGAGGCCGACCGCGTGGTCGTCGACTCCGCGTGGACCCTGGCCGCCGTCGCCGCCGACTGGCTGTCCGACCCCGCGCTGCGCGAGGCGGCGGTCGCCGACTTCGAGGCGGCGGGCGGCGCCGTCGACGTCCCCTCCTACTTCGGGAAGGCCTGAGCCGTGGCCGCCAACGACCGCACCCTGACCCGCACCGACCGGGCCCTCGCCTCCGTCGAGCGCGTCGGCAACAGGCTGCCCGACCCGTTCCTGCTGTTCCTCGGGCTCTTCCTGATCGTCGGCGTGCTCTCGACGCTGCTGCAGCTGCTCGGCACCTCGGTGACGATCCCCGGCGCGGACGAGGAGACCGCCGTGCGCGGGCTCTTCACCGGCGAGGGCCTGACGTGGCTGACGGTCAACCTCGGTGCCAACTTCATCGGCTTCCCGCCGCTGGTCACCGTGGTGACGATCCTGCTCGCGGTGACCGTCGCCGAGCGCACCGGACTGCTGTCCGCGTCCATCCGGGCGAGCCTCGGGTCGGCGCCGCGCTGGCTGCTGCCGTACGCCGTCGGGTTCGTCGGCGTGAACGCCTCGATCATGGCCGACGCGGCCTTCATCGTCGTGCCGCCGCTGGCCGCGATGGTCTTCAAGGCTGCCGGCCGGCACCCGATCGCCGGTCTCGTCGGCGGCTTCGCGGCCGTCGGTGCCGGCTACTCGACCTCGGTGTTCGTCACCAGCCTCGACGCCCTCTTCGCGGGCATCACCAGCGCGGTGACGACCGCCCTGCCCGACCCGGGATCCGCGGTGACGCCCGTGTCGAACTGGTGGTTCAACATCGCCGCCTCGGTCGTCCTGGCCCTGGTCGCCGGCCTGGTCATCGACAAGCTCGTCGAGCCGCGGCTGGTGCGGGAGCAGGCGCCGGTCGACATGGTGGACAGCGACGACTCCGACGCGACGCTCGAGGGCAGCGCGGACACCGACGAGGACGTCGCCCCCGCCCTGCGGCCCACCCCGACCGACCTGTCGCCCGACCTCGAGCCGGCGGAGCGACGCGGCCTGCGGGTCGCGGGCGTGGTCTTCCTCGTCCTCGCCGCGGTGGTCGTGGCGGCGGTGCTGCCCGGCGGCTCCCCGTGGCGCAACGAGGACGGCGCCTTCCTGCCGGAGTCGCCGCTGCTCGACTCGACGGTGTTCATCGTGTTCGTGCTGTTCCTCGGACCCGCGCTGGCGTACGGCTTCGTCAGCGGGTCGTTGCGCCACGCCTCCGACGTACCGAAGGTGATGGGCCTCGGCATCAAGGACATGGCGGCCTTCATCGTCCTGGCGTTCATGCTCGGCCAGTTCATCGCGCTCTTCAACTGGAGCAACGTCGGGTCGGCGTTGGCCGTGGCGGGTGCCGACGGGCTCGAGTCGATCGGGCTGACGGGCTACCCGGCGATCATCGGCTTCATCCTGCTCGCCTCGGTGCTCAACCTCTTCATCGTCAGCGGGTCGTCGATGTGGACGCTGATGGGCGCCGTCTTCGTGCCGCTGTTCGCCCTGCTGGGCTACGAGCCCGGGTTCGTGCAGGCGGCCTTCCGCGTCGGCGACTCGGCCACGCAGGTCATCACCCCGATGAACCCCTACATCTGGATCTTCCTGGTGATGCTCAAGCGCTACGAGCCGGAGGCCGGACTCGGGACGGTCATCTCGCGGATGCTGCCGTTCGTGGTGCCGTTCTGGATCTCGTGGGTCGTCGTGCTGTCGGTGTTCTACTTCACCGGCCTCGACGTCGGTCCCGGGGTCGGCGTCCGCATCGAGTGACGCGACCCCGGGCCGTCGTGGTGCTCAGTGGCAGATGTTCACGTCCTGCGAGCCCAGGACGCCGTCCTGGACCTCGCGCATCGGGTGGAGCCAGCTCTGCGTGGTGGGCACGAAGGCGATGCTGCCGTCGACCACCTTCTTCTGACCGCGGACGCGGACCTTCTCCACGACGATCGGCATGGTGACCTCGCGCTGGCGGGTGCCCTCCCAGCAGGCCGACGCCTTCGTCTTCGTCACGGCGTCCGCCAGGGTGACGGTGTCGCCCTGCAGCTCGCCGTTGTAGCGCCACGCGACGGTGGTGCGGTAGCCGGTGAAGCCCTCCCACGGCGCCTCGACCGCGACCGACATGCCCCAGGTGCGACGGGTCGGGATGTCGAAGGTGACCGAGCCGTTGCGGACGGTGCGCACCTTGGAATTCCAGATGTCGACCTTGCCCGCGTCGGCCTGGGCGTAGGTGCCGAGCGCGCTGGTCAGCTGGACCTCGCAGCCCTCGCAGTCGTCGACGGTGAAGGTGAGCGCGGTGCGCGGCTCGGCGGTCCGGGCCGGTGCGCGGTCAGCCGTGACTGCCGTCGCGGTCGGGGCGACGAGGCTCGCGAGGACGGTGGCGCCGGCGAGGACGGAGGCGGTACGCGTGAAGGCGCGGGTCGTGGTGCTGGTGAACATGCGGGTCTACTTGTCTGTGAGGTGGGTTGTCAGTGTCAGGACGCGACCTGCCCCACCGAGGTTGCAACGAGTTTTCCGCTCGACGGCCCGCGCGCCCGACGTTGCGCCCTGCTCGTCAGTCGTCGCCGAGGGTGTTCCGCTCGAGCTCGGCCAGCGTGGGACGCCCGCGGTTGCAGAAGACCTCGAGGTCGACCGAGTTCTGCCCGTCGCTGAAGACCGCGTCGACGTCGTCGTCCGGCCCCTTCTCCCAGCTCACGATCCGCCAGCCGTCGGCCTTGTCGGGGCGTACGCCGACGCCGTAGGCCCACGTGTCGCGGCACTCCACGTCGAAGGCACCCCACTCGCCGGCGATCTCGTCGCGCACGCGCGGGCCCTGCGGCGACGGGACGCTGCCGGGGTCGGCGTCGGTGTCGCGGATGACCTCGGCGCCCACCGGTCCGCGGTCGCGGATCGTCGCGCCGACCGTCGACACCGCGAGCACGCCGACCAGCACGGCCACGGCCGTGGTGGCGGCCCACAGGCCGAGGTAGATCATCCGACGCCTCACCGGCCCATCGTGCCGCGTCCTCCTTCAGCGCGAGGTCAGGAGGTGGTTAAGGGATGGATAAGGCGAGCCGCCTCGCAGCGCGCGGACGGTACGGTCGCGGCGTGGCCGAGGTGCTGATCATCGAGGACGACGACCGGATCCGGCCGTTGCTGGTGCGCGGCCTGCGCGACTGCGGCCACACGGTGACCTCCGCGCCCACCGGGATGGGCGGTCTCCAGCTCGCCGTCGACTCCTCCCCCGACCTCGTCGTGCTCGACCTCGGCCTCCCGGACGTCGACGGCACCCAGGTCCTGTCGATGCTGCGCGCGGTCAGCGCGGTGCCGGTGATCATCGCGAGCGCGCGCGCCGACGACCCGTCGCTGGTCGGCGCCCTCGACGCCGGCGCCGACGACTACGTCGTCAAGCCCTTCACCAGCGCCCAGCTCGACGCGCGCGTGCGTGCGGTGCTGCGGCGTACGGCTGCCGGGCGCGAGCGACCCTCGACCCTCACCGTCGGCGGGCTGTCGGTCGACCTCACCGGGCGGCGGGTGCACCTCGACGGGGCCGAGGTCGAGCTGACGCCCCGCGAGTTCGACCTGCTCGCGCACCTCGCCGAACGACCGGGCGAGGTGGTCACCAAGCGCGACCTGCTCACCGAGGTCTGGCGCCAGCCGTGGGGCGGCTCGGACAAGACCGTCGACGTGCACCTGTCGTGGCTGCGCCGCAAGCTCGGCGAGACGGCGGCCGAGCCGCGCTACCTGACGACCGTGCGCGGCGTCGGCGTACGACTCTCCGACCCGACCGGCCGGGACGGCTGAGGTGCGCCGCAGCCTCCTCGTCACCGCGGCCGCGGCGATCTCGATGGTGCTGCTGGCGCTGCTCGTGCCGATGGCGATCCTGGTGCGCAGCTATGCCCTGGAGGACCGCCTCGCGCGCGCGGCGCTGGAGGTGCAGGCCGTCGAGACCGTGGTGTCGGGCCAGGACGAGGGCATCGTCGCGCAGTACGTCGACCGGCTCAACGCGGACAGCACCTCGCAGGTGACCGTGCTCTACCCCGGCGGGCCGGGCATCGGGCCCGACCCGGGCGAGGACGCCAAGGTCCTCGACGCCCGCAACACCGGCCGCGCACGGGTCGACGACGTCGACGGCGGCTCCCAGATCCTCGTGCCGGTCTCCCGCGGCGGGAACTCCGCGCTCCCGTCGGCCACACCGGTGATCCGGGTGATCGTCGACGAGCCCGGCATCGACTCCGTCGTCGGTGTCGCGTGGGGCCTGCTGGGGGTCCTCGCGCTGGCGCTGCTCGCCGGCTCCCTGGTGGTCGTCGACCGGCTCGGTCGCTCGTTCGTCCAGCCGATCCGCCAGCTCGCCGAGCACACCCAGACCCTCGGTCGCCCCGGCGCGGTCGCGACGCTCCCCGAGGTCCACGGCCCGCCCGAGGTGCAGGAGCTGGCGGGCGCCGTGGACCGGCTGGTCGGCCGGATCCAGCTGCTGCTCACCCGCGAGCGGGAGAACGTCGCCGACCTCTCCCACCGGCTCCGCACCCCCGTCACCGCCCTGCGCCTGCGCGTCGAGGGCGTCGCCGACGACGACCTCCGCGAGCGCCTCGGCGGGGACCTCGACCAGCTCCAGGCGACCGTCGACGAGATCGTGCGCGAGGCCCGGCGCTCCGAGCGCGAGGGCCTCGACCCGCAGACCGACGCGGTCGCGGTGCTCGCCGAGCGCGTACGCCACTGGGAGCCGCTCGCGGAGGACCAGGGCCGCACCTACGACATGCGCCTGGCGGCCTCCGGGCCGCTGGTCCGGGCCAGCCGCGCGGACCTCGAGGCCCTCGTCGACGTGCTGCTGGACAACGTCTTCTCGCACACCCCCGACGACGTCGGCGTACGCATCACGCTGACGGCCTCCCACGACCGCGTCGACCTCGTCGTCGACGACGCCGGACCGGGGCTGCCCGACGGCCTCGACGTCACCGGACGCGGTGCCAGCGGTGCCGGCTCGACGGGCCTCGGCCTCTCGATCGCGGCCCGCACGGCCGAGGACACGGGCGGCGAGGTGACCACGGGTGCCTCGGACATGGGAGGAGCCCGGGTCGCCGTCACGTTGCGGACGGCCTGACCCGGGCTCTCCCCGTGCAGGTGCTGCAGCGTCAGGCCGCGGTGACCTTCAGCGAGCACGAGCTGCCACCGGCGGGGGTCACGGTGAGCTTGAAGGTGTCCTTGCCGGCGGTGTTCTTGCGGAAGGTGTCGAGGTCGAGCTCGCCCTCGTCGTCGGCCTTGATGGTGCGGGTGACCGCGAGGGCGCCGTTGTGGCGGATCGCGACCTTCCAGGAGCTGTACGCCTTCGCGCCCTCGATGTCGGCGTCGACGTCCCAGCCGCCGCGCTCGCGGTCGACGTTGAGCTCGTACGTCGCGCCGGCGCAGGTGCCGCGGCGCTCGACGTCGGCGTGGGCGGGGGTGGCGACCAGGACGGTCGCGCCGGCCGCGGCGGTCGCGAGCAGGGCGGTGGCGGCGATGGTCTTCTTCATGGGGGTTCTCCTCGAGTGGTGTGTGGGTGTGTCGGGGTGTGCTGGGGTGGGTGTCAGCCGCCGAGCGAGCCCGTGCAGGGCTCGCCGTCAGCCGGGGTGAACGTGACCTCGTAGGTCGCGTCGCCGGGGTTGCCGGAGGCGTGGACGTCGACGTCGATCTCGCCGTCCTCGTCGGTGGTGCGCTCGCCGCTCAGCAGCGAGGTCCCGGCGCGGACGATCTCGACGCCCCAGGTCTCGCCCGGACCGGCGGACTGCAGCTCGGCACCGACCTCGGTGCCGCCGTCCTCGCCCTCGGCGCTCAGCTCCCAGGTCGCGCCGCCGCAGGTGCCGCGCTCGCTGGTCTGGGTGTCGACGGCGGCGTCGACCGCCCACCACGAGCCGAGCCCGACGACGACCGCCGCTGCCGCGACGCCCCCGATGACTGCCTTCTTCTTCTGCACGGTTCCTCCTGGGTCCGGGTGACACCGATCGGCGTCATGACCAGAAGGTTCGTGCGAGCGCGGCTAACTGCGCTCCAGCCCGGGGCTAAGGAAGCGTTAAGGACCTAGGCGGTCGGCACGTCCCGCTCGATCTCCGCCAGCCACGCGGTCCCACGGGCGTCGGACGGCATCCGCCAGTCGCCGCGCGGGCTCATCGTGCCGCTGGGGCTGACCTTGGGGCCGTTGGGCAGCGCGGAGCGCTTGAACTGGTTGGCGAAGAACCGCTTGACGAAGACCACCAGCCAGGTGCGGATCTCCTCCAGCGTGTACGCCACCCGCGCGTCGGCGGGGAAGCCCGGCGGCCACTCCCCCGACTCGAGGTCCTTCCACGCGTGCCAGGCCAGGAAGGCGATCTTGCGCGGCCGGAAGCCGTGCCGCACGACGAGCGCGAGGGTGAAGTCCTGCAGGTTGTAGGGACCGACGGTGTCCTGCGTCGCCTGCGGCTTCTTGCCCTCCTCGACCGGGATCAGCTCGGGAGTGATCTCCTGGGTGAGGATCTCGCCGAGCAGCTGCCCGACCTCGTCCGAGAACTCACCGTGGCTGACCACCCAGCGGATCAGGTGCTGCACGAGGGTCTTCGGCACACCGGCGTTGACCGTGTAGTGCGACATCTGGTCACCGACGCCGTACGTGCACCAGCCGAGCGCCAGCTCGGAGAGGTCACCGGTGCCGACGACGATCCCGCCGCGCTGGTTGGCCAGCCGGAAGAGGTAGTCGTAGCGCAGCCCGGCCTGCACGTTCTCGAAGGTGACGTCGTAGACCTTCTCGCCGCGGCCGAACGGGTGGCCCATGTCGGTGAGCATCTGCTCGGCGGCGGGCCGGATGTCGAGCTCCTCGAAGGTGACGCCGAGCGCCTGCGAGAGCCGGGTGGCGTACGACTTGGTGGTCTCGCCGGTCGCGAAGCCGGGCATCGTGAAGGCGAGCACGTCGCTGCGGGGCCGGCCGAGCCGGTCCATCGCCTTGCACGCGACGATCAGCGCGTGCGTCGAGTCGAGGCCGCCGCTGACGCCGATCACGGCCTTGGGGCCAGGTCGATCAGGAGGGGCGATCGCCCGGAGCCGCTGCTCGAGACCGGAGACCTGGATGTTGTAGGCCTCGTAGCAGTCGAGCGCGAGCCGCTCGGCGTCGTCGGGCACGAACGGGAAGCGGTCGACCTTGCGCATCAGGCCGATGTCGCCGGTCGGCGGCGTGAGCTCCCACTCGACGGTGCGGAAGCGCTGGGTGCGCTCGGAGTGGGTGCGGCGGTTGTCGTCGAACGTCCCCTGCCGCAGCCGCTCCTGCCGCACCAGGTCGAGGTCGACGTCGACCACCGTGCGGCGCGGGCCGTCGGGGAAGCGCTCGCTCTCGCCGAGCAGCGAGCCGCACTCGTAGACCATCGTCTGGCCGTCCCAGCTGAGGTCCGTCGTCGACTCCCCCTGCCCCGCGGCCGCATAGACGTACGCCGCCGCGCAGCGCGAGCTCGCGCTGCGGACCAGCAGCCGACGGTCCTCGGCGCGGGCGATGGTGATCGGTGAGCCGCTGAGGTTGGCGAGCACGGTCGCGCCGGCCAGCGCGGCCTCGGCGCTCGGCGGGACCGGCACCCACATGTCCTCGCAGACCTCGACGTGCAGGTCGAGGCCGGGCACGTCGAGGCAGCGGAAGATCAGGTCGGGGCCGAAGCGCACGTCCTGCCCGGCGACGGTGATCCACTCGAGCTCGCGGTCGTCGCCCGGTGCGAACCAGCGACGCTCGTAGAACTCGCGGTAGTTGGGGAGGTAGGACTTCGGGGCGACGCCGAGGACCGAGCCGCGGTGGATCACGACGGCGCAGTTGTAGACCCGGTTGCCCTGCACGATCGGCGCACCGATCACCAGCGCGGTCATCAGGTCGGCGCTCGCCGCGACGATCTCGGCGATCGCGTCCTGCACCCCGACCAGCAGCGTGTCCTGCAGGAACAGGTCGTCGACGGAGTAGCCGGTGAGGCAGAGCTCGGGGAACACCGCCACCGCGACGCCGTCGTCGTGGCAGGCCGCCGCCTGCGCGAGGACCTCGGCGGCGTTGGCGGCGGGATCGGCCAGGTGCACCGGCAGCGTGACGGCGGCGATCCGTGCGAAGCCCTGTGCGTAGGCGGAGTAGAAGTCCACGTGCTCACTCTAGGGAAGTCCCCTCCCCCGCCGGTGTAGTCCAGTGACGAACGGCTGTCGCTGCGGTGTGGTCCAGTGACGAATGGTCGTCCCAGGCCCCGGACGACGACCGAAAGTCACTGGACTACCCCGGCCGGCGGGGTCGACAGTGCGGACATGCCCCTCGAGATCACCCGCTGCGAGACCGACGCCGACTACGACGAGTGGCGCCGGGTGCGGATCGCAGTGATCCCCTACGAGCGCACCCAGTCGCTCGCCGAGCTGCGGCGGGGCGACAAGCCCGAGCGCCTCATGCTGCTCGCGCGCACGGACGGCGTCGTGGTCGGCCACGGCCTGGCGCAGCCCTCCGACACGTCCGGCGGCGGGTCGGTGATCCCGCGGGTGCTGGAGGAGCACCGCCGCCAGGGCATCGGCACCGCGCTGCTGGAGCGGCTCACCGACCACGTCGTCCAGCTGGGACTCCCGGTGCTGCGCGCCGGCGCCGACGACGACGGTGCGCTCGCCTTCGCGCACCGCCACGGGTTCGAGGAGGTCAACCGCGAGGTCGAGCAGACCTACCGCATCACCGGACCCGTCACGGTGTCGCCGGCGCCGGAGGGCGTCGAGGTGGTGACCGAGCAGGAACGACCCGGGCTGTGGGCCGCGGCCTACGAGCGGTTCGGGCTCGAGGCCCTGGCCGGGTTCGCGGTGGACACGCCCCTCGACGTCAGCCCCGAGCGGTGGGCACGCGACTGGCTGGCCGACCCGCAGTTCCTCGCCCTGCACGACGGCGAGGTCGTCGGGTGCGCCGGTCTCGACCGGGACAGCGACTCCCCGACCCGCGCCGAGAACGGGCTCACCGCCGTGCGCGGCGACTGGCGCGGGCGCGGGCTCGCGGTGCACCTCAAGCAGCGGACGCTGGCGTGGGCCGCCGACCACGGCATCGAGGAGGTCTACACGTGGACGCAGGACGGCAACGCCGCGATGCGGGCGCTCAACAGCCGACTGGGGTACGCCACCACCCGCACCGGGATCCAGCTCGCGCGTCGCGTGGCCGACTGACGAGCGGACGGCCTCTTTACCGTTGTCCGACCCCGCGGCTAGCGTCGTGGAGATGCACCGCCGCCTCGCACTGACCGTGTCCGCCGCCGCCCTCGCGGGCGGGCTGCTGGTGGGCCTCCCGCCCTCCGTCGCCGAGCCGGCGCACTCGCCGGGCGCCGGACAGACCACCGAGCGGCAGGCGCCCCGGCTGCGGGTCCGTACGGTCGCCCGCGGGCTGCAGCACCCGTGGGACGTGCAGGTGGCGCCGGGCGGCCGGCTGGTCGTCTCCGAGCGCGACCGCGCCCGCCTCAGCGTCGTACGCAACGGGAAGCGGCGCACCCTCGCCGACCTGTCGAAGCAGGTCTGGGTCTCCGGGGAGACCGGCCTGCTCTCGCTCGCCGTCGACGCGGGATCGCGCACGCTCTGGGCGTGCCACGGGTCGTCCGAGGGCGGCAACCACGTGCAGGTCACCCGCTGGCGGGTCGACAGGACCTGGCGCTCCCTCAGCAAGCGCCGCACGGTCCTCACCGGGCTGCCGTCGACGTCCGGCCGCCACGGCGGCTGCCGGCTGCTGCTCGACCGCGACAGCGACGCCCTCGTCGTCGGCACGGGTGACGCGGCGGTCGGGACCAACCCGCGCGACCTCGACTCGCTCGGCGGCAAGGTGCTGCGCGTGCACCGGCTCACGGGCGCACCGATGGCCGACAACCCCTATGCCTCGGCCACGACCGCCCGGCGCTTCGTGTGGACCTACGGCCACCGCAACGTCCAGGGCCTGGCCCAGCGCGCCGACGGATCGCTGTGGTCGGTGGAGCACGGCAGCTACCGCGACGACGAGGTCAACCTGCTCGTCAGGGGCGGCGACTACGGCTGGAACCCGGTCCCCGGCTACAACGAGGACGTGCCGATGACCGACCAGTCGCTCCCCGGCGCCCAGCAGGACGCCGCCTGGTCGTCCGGCACCCCGACCATCGCCACCTCGGGCGCCTCCTGGGTCCGCGGCTCCGCGTGGGGCTCGCTCGAGGGCACGCTCGCCGTCGCGGTGCTCAAGGACGCCGAGATGGTCTTCCTGCGCTTCGACGCCGACGGCGACGCTCGTCTCCGAGACCCGCCCGCCGTCCCTCGCGAAGTTCGGCCGGCTCCGCTCGGTGACCTCCGCGACCAACGGCGACCTCCTCGTCACGACCGACAACGGCGACGGCGACCGGGTGCTGCGGATATCGCCCCGCTGACTCCACAGATCCGGGGGCGCGGGTTTGAGGCGCCGCGGATCGCGGGAAGAAGAGGTGCATGACGCCTCCTGCGACCGGACCGGGCCAGCCAGTGCCGCCGGACCCCACGCTCGACGACCCGATGCTGCGCGTGCTGCGCGAGCGGCACCCGGAGGTCGACATCGTGGTGCTCCCGCAAGAGGCTCCGGCCCCGGTGGCGCCCGTGCTCGCAGCCGACGAGCGGGACGTGCTCGCGGTCGGCGTCGAGGGGCTCGTCGACGACCTCCTCACCCGGCTCGCGCTGGGCGATCGCGCGGTGACGCGTGAGGGCCGCTGGCACACCGACGAGTGGGACCAGAGCTGGTACGAAGCGGTCGCCGTCGTCGGTGACCTCGACCGTGGCGACAACGTCGCCCTCCTCCGCTCCACCGGCAACGCGCTGGTCGGCCTCGGCTGGCAGGCCCGCCCCGTCCCCGGCGACCGCCCCCGGCTGGTCGCCCGCCGTCGCGGCGGCTTCGAGGCCGCCGCCTACGTGCGTCCCACGTCGCTGGTCGTGACCGTCCGCACGGCCAAGGTCCGCGCCGCCACTGACGAGGAGGTCGCCGGATGACCATCCAGATGTGGACCGCCACGCTGGCCAAGGCACGTGACGCGTGGGAGGAGCAGTCCGAGGGCCTCAACGGCCCCCGCAAGAACCTCGCCCAGGCCGACCCCGCCCTCCTCGGCGACGCGGTCCAGGGCGCCGCCGATGCCTTCCTCACGACCTGGGAGCAGCGCACGCTCGTCCTGCGCGACCAGGCGTCCGGTCACGCGGACGCGCTCGCCCAGACGATGTACGACTTCCTCGTCACCGACGCCGAGAGCGTGGAGGCGACGCAGCAGCTGCTGCTCTGGGAGGACCGCGACACCCTGCCCGTCGAGCCCATCGGGGTGGTCGGCCCGTGACCACGATCGCCGTCCCCGCCTGGCTGCCCGCCGAGCCCGAGCTGAAGGTCACCGAGGCGTCCAGCGCCATCCTGACCGACGTACGCGCCGCGGCGACGGCCGTCAGCGACGTCGCCGAGTGGGCGCGCGCCAACGGCGCCCCTGCCGACTTCAGCGGCAACGCCGCTGACGCCGCCGACCACGCCGTCACCGTCTTCGCCACCGACACCGATGCCGTGGGCGCCGCGCTCGAGCGGGGCGCCCTCGCGATCGACGAGTTCCTCACCGCGATGCGGCTGCGCCGCTCCGAGCACGGCGAGCTGATGGAGCGCCGCCAGACGCTCAACGGCGAGCGCGAGGACCTCCTGCGCCGGATCGAGAGCGCCACCGAGGAGCAGGTGCCCGGGCTCCAGGCCGACGCCGCCCAGCTGCGCAGCCGGTTCGCCGCCTACCAGCGCGACCTCGAGACCTGGCGCGAGCGCGTCGACTCCGACGAGCAGGCGTGCGTGCGAGCACTGCAGGCCGTCGACCAGCTCGCGGAGGGCGTCACCGCGGCCGCCGATCCCGGCCGCGCCGACACCGCCGCCCTCAAGTCCGAGCTCACCCGCCTCGGCACCGACACCGACGCGGTCTTCGCCTGGTGGAACGGCCTGTCGCAGGCCGAGCGCAACGCGCTGATGATCAGCGACCCCGACCTCGTCGGCAACACCAACGGCATCCCGACCGGCGACCGCAGCGAGGCCAACACCTCGGCCGTGCAGCGTGACATCGAGTACCTCCTCGGCAAGCAGGCGGCCGGCGACGAGCTCAGCGCGTCGGAGAAGCGGTGGCTGGAGAACGCCCAGTCGATCGAGACCGCCGTCGCCAACGCGCAGTCCGCCCAGTACGCCGACCTCGGCGTCGACGCCTTCGTGATGGCCTACCAGCCGCACGCCTTCGGTGGCGACGGCATCGCCGCGGTCGCCTACGGCGATCCCGACACGGCCGACCACACCGCGGTCTACGTGCCCGGGATCATGCAGGACGGCACCCAGATCGACGAGAACGGCATGCAGGCCCTCAACCTCTACGAGGAGACGGTCAACAGCATGGCGGGCGAGGACCCGCCGCGCACCGGCTCGGTGTCGACGATCGCGTGGATCGGCTACGACTCCCCCAACTTCAACCCCGAGTCGAAGATGCCGTGGGACCTGATCGACTCCGGTGGCGACGTGGCGCACACCGTCACCGAGGCCAACGCGGAGGCCGGCGGTGTCGCGCTGTCGCAGTTCGTCGACGGCCTCAACACCACCCACACCGGCGGCGACCAGCCCCACCTGACGGTGATCGGCCACAGCTACGGCTCCACCACGTCGGCGTACGCCGCTGCCGGCGGGATGGACGCCGACAGCCTCGTGCTGATCGGCAGCCCGGGCGCCAGCGAGGGCGTGCACCACGCGAGCGACCTCAACATGCCCGAGGGCCAGGTCTTCGTCGGTGCGGCCGACCGCGACCCGGTGTCGTGGCTCGGCGGCGAGGACGGCCTCCTCCCCGGCACCTGGGACGACAGCCTCGGGCTCGGCGCCGACCCCGCGCAGCACGACTTCGGCGCGACGGTCTTCGCGGTCGACAACGGCCAGGAGTTCCACGGCTCCGGCCTGGTCACGACCGGCTTCATGCAGAACCACACCAACTACTTCGACGACGGCAACCCGGCGCTGGGCAGCATGGCCGACGTCGTGTCGGGCAACTCCGCCGCGGTCGTGGACACCGGCGGGCGCACCCAGGAGGCGCACGACTACCTCTACGACTGGGCCGGCGGCGAGGTCCAGCACCACGTCGTGCAGCCGGTCGTCGACACCTACCACGACGTCCGCGACGGGGTCGTGGAGACCTACGAGGGCGTACGCGACGGGGTCGTCGACACCTACGACGACGTCCGCGACGGTGTGAACGACGCCGTCGACCGGGCCGGGGACGCGTTCGACGACGCCTGGGACAGCGTCTGGCCGCCGCGGTGGCCGTGACCACTACCGTGGGCCGCATGCGGACCGCCCTCACGATCCTCGCCCTCGGTGCCCTGCTCGGTGCGACCTCGGCGTGCTCGTCCTCGTCCCTGGGCAGCGACGACGTCCCGGCCAAGGAGCGCGAGCAGGAGGTCGTCGACGTCGTCACCGAGGCCGTCCCGGTCGTGCAGGACGCGCTCGGTGGCGACCAAGGTCGCTCGTCGACGGGTCGTGGGGGTCGTGCCCCGGCGGGGTCGGTCACCGGCTTCTCCGGCGGCGGCACCATCACCGCGCCGCGAGGGTGACGGCGCGCCCAGCTCGACGCCGTCCGGGCGGCCCTCGTCGACGCGGGTTCGAGGACGGGACCCAGGTCGAGGACCACGTCACCGTCGCGCCGCGACGAGGTGGACGTCGACGTCGCGCCAGCAGCGGCAGCGAAGACCCCGGGCCGTGGAAGGTCAGCTTCGACGGGACCGTGCAAGCGCTACTCCGGTGACGACGAGGACTACGTGAAGGACGCAGAACCTCGAGGGCGCAGCGCACGCTCCTGCCCTGACCCGTGTGACCGCCGCCACAGCGTCGTACCGGCGGGTTCGGGTCTAGCCTCGGGGCATGGCTGAAGAGACTGCCCCCTACGGTTCCGGCCCGACCGCGTCGGCCGCCCCCGCCAAGCGCGTGCGCACCCACCACCTGCGCGAGATGAAGGAGCGCGGGGAGAAGATCACCATGCTGACGGCGTACGACATGTACACCGCGGCGACCTTCGACGAGGCCGGCATCGACCTGCTGCTGGTCGGCGACTCGGCCTCCAACAACGTCTACGGCAACGAGACCTCGCTGCCCGTCACCGTCGACGAGCTGCTCCCCCTCACCCGCGCCGTGTCGCGCTCGGTGAGGCGCGCGATGGTCGTCGGCGACCTGCCGTTCGGCAGCTACCAGGCCTCGCCCGAGCAGGGCTACCTCACCGCCGTCCGCTTCATGAAGGAGGCCGGCGCCCACTGCGTCAAGCTCGAGGGCGGCGCCGAGATGGCCCCGGTCATCGAGAAGTGCACGAGGGGCGGCATCCCGGTGATGGCGCACATCGGCTTCACCCCGCAGAGCGAGCACACCCTCGGCGGCTACCGCGTCCAGGGCCGCGGCGACGCCAGCGACCGCGTCATCGCCGACGCGCGGGCCGTGCAGGAGGCCGGCGCGTTCGCGGTCGTGATGGAGATGGTGCCCGGCGACGTCGCCGAGCAGATCAGCAAGGAGCTGACCATCCCGACCATCGGCATCGGCGCCGGCGCGGGCTGCGACGGCCAGGTGCTGGTGTGGCAGGACGCCTTCGGCCTGCGCACCGGGAAGATGGCGCGCTTCGTCAAGCAGTACGCCGACGTGCACGGCGGTGCTGCTCGAGGCGGCGAAGGCGTACGCCGACGACGTGCGCGGCGGGACCTTCCCGGCCCCGACCACACGTTCTAGGCTCCCGCGACTCCCCAGCCCAGCCACACCGCGCCGCCGAGGACCGTCGCCAGCCACACGAGGGCGACGGCGACCGGGAGCACGACGACCGTGCGCGGTCGGGCCGTGAACCACTCGAGCGCGACCAGGAACGCCGCGACCCACACGACGCCCAGCACCACGACGACCCACCACGGTGTGCCGACGACGACGGGCGTCGCGCAGATCAGGAAGGCCATGCACGCCAGCCCGATCATCCCGGCGAACGGCCAGGGCGACAGGGGCTCGCGGACGGGCGGCTTCGGCACGCCGACACGCTAACGGGTGGACCGCGGCTGCCGAGCCGGTGACAACCGCACCTGCGCAGGGCACGATCAGGGTCCGACCACTCCGAGGAGCCCCTGTGAGCGAGACCCCGGCCACCACGACGACGGCAGCCAAGAAGACGACCACCGGCCGTCGACGGCGAAGAAGTCCACCGCCAAGAAGACGCCCGCGAAGAAGGCACCTGCCAGGAAGACGACTGCCACGAAGACGACGGCCAAGAAGACGACAACCACGACGTCCGCCGCCAAGAAGACCCCGGCGAAGAAGTCCTCCACGGCGAAGAAGGCACCGGCGAAGAAGACGCCCGCGAAGAAGGCACCCACGCGCCAAGAAGGCGACCGCCAAGAAGACCTCGAGCACCGCCACCGCGAGCGCCCACCACGGCCCAGCCCGACGGCGCCCGCCGCACGGCGTACGGTCGCCGGCCGCGCGCTGGACGCCGGCGCCCAGGCGGCGAGCACGGCGGTCCTGGTCCAGAAGGTGGCGCAGGAGACGGCCGAGCGCGTCGCGGCCGAGACCGCCGCGCGGGTCAGCCAGCAGTACGAGTCGGCGATCGCCGAGCTCACCAGGACGATCGACAAGAACACCAAGCGCGCGCTGAAGAGCGTGCGCGCGGCAGCCGACCTCGCTCAGGCCGCCTCACCGGTCAAGGGCAAGAAGAACAGGAAGAAGTGATCAGCTGTCCGGCGTGCCGTCGGTGAGGCCGTTGCCGGACGCCGGGGCCGTTGTCGTTCCAGTCCGGGTCGTTGTCCCAGTCCTCGTTGCGCTCCTGCACCTTCTCCAGGGCGTGCGAGGCCTCCTCGGAGGTGGCGTAGGGGCCGAGGCGGTCGGCGTTCTTGCAGCCGTCGCGACCCTCGACCGTGTGGTGCTTCAGGCAGAACCAGTATTCGTTCTCGCTCATGCGCCGAAACTACACTCGGCAGGTGACAGTCGTATCCCCCGCAGAGGTGTCGGCGCGCCGCCCGGTGCCCGCCCACATCCCCCGTCCCGAGTACGTCGACCAGCCGACGCCGCAGCGCTTCACCGGCGACGAGGTCAAGGACGCCGAGACGATCGAGCGGATGCGCGTCGCCGGCCGGCTGGCCGCCCAGGCGCGTGAGCTCGTCGGCTCCCACGTCGTGCCCGGCGTGACCACCGACGAGCTCGACCGGATCGGCCACGAGTTCCTCTGCGACCACGGCGCCTACCCCTCGACGCTGGGCTACCGCGGCTTCCCGAAGTCGCTGTGCTCCAGCGTCAACGAGGTCATCTGCCACGGCATCCCCGACTCCCGCGTGGTCGAGGACGGCGACATCGTCAACATCGACATCACCGCCTTCATCGGCGGCGTGCACGGCGACACCAACGCCACCTTCCTCGCCGGCGACGTCGACGAGGAGACCCGCCTGCTCGTCGAGCGGACCAAGGAGTCGCTCGACCGGGCGATCAAGGCGGTCAGGCCGGGGCGTCGGGTCAACATCATCGGCCGCGTGATCGAGGCCTACGCCAAGCGCTTCGGCTACGGCGTCGTCCGCGACTTCACCGGCCACGGGATCGGCACGGCGTTCCACTCCGGGCTGGTCATCCCCCACTACGACGACCCGCGCTTCGACGACGAGATCCGTGTCGGGATGACCTTCACCATCGAGCCGATGCTCAACCTCGGCACGCCCGACTACGACATGTGGGACGACGGCTGGACCGTCGTGACCAAGGACCGTCGCCGCTCCGCGCAGTTCGAGCACACCCTCCTCGTCACCGAGGACGGCGCCGAGGTCCTCACGCTCCCCTGAGCCGCGCCGCTGCAACACCAGGTGGTCGACGCAACACGTCGACACCGATGCGTCTAGAGTCCGGCCATGCCGCGCCTGTTCGACGACTACACGACCGGTACGGCCTATGACGAGATGTACGACGCGGACTCCGCCCGCGAGCCCTACCTGACCCTCAGCCGGTCGTTCGCCGACCTCGACCCCGACGACGTACGCGCGCGGGTCGAGGCGATGCAGACCTCCTACCTCGACCAGGGCGTCACCTTCGACATCGGCGGCGAGGAGCGGGCCTTCCCGCTCGACATCGTGCCGCGGGTCATCGAGATGGAGACCTGGCTCAAGGTCGACGCCGGCGTCCAGCAGCGGGTCCGGGCGCTGGAGGCCTTCCTCGCCGACGTCTACGACGCCGGGCAGGTGTTCCAGGACGGCGTGATCCCGCGCCGCGTGGTGACGACCTCGTCGCACTTCCACCGCGAGGCCGGCGGGGTGCGCCCGCCCAACGGCGTACGCGTCCACGTCTCGGGCATCGACCTGATCCGCGACGTCGACGGGGACTTCCGCGTCCTCGAGGACAACGTGCGGGTGCCGTCGGGCGTGTCCTACGTGATGACCAACCGCCGCTCGATCGCGGCGGCGCTGCCCGAGGCGTTCGCGGCCCACCGGATCCGCCCGGTCGCCGGCTATCCCGCAGCGACTCCTGTCCGCCCTGCGCGCGGCGGCTCCCGCCGGCGTCACCGACCCGACCGTCGTCGTGCTGACGCCCGGCGTCTACAACGGGGCCTACTTCGAGCACGCCCTGCTGGCCCGCACGATGGGCGTCGAGCTCGTCGAGGGCCGCGACCTGCAGTGCCGACGTGGCCGCGTGATGATGCGCACCACCCACGGCCTCGAGCCCGTGCACGTGATCTACCGCCGCGTCGACGACGAGTTCCTCGACCCGGTCCACTTCCGCGGCGACTCGCTGCTCGGCTGCCCGGGGCTGATCGACGCCGCACGCAGCGGCCAGGTGACGCTCGCCAACGCCGTCGGCAACGGCGTCGCGGACGACAAGCTCGTCTACACCTACGTCCCCGACCTGATCCGCTACTACCTGTCCGAGGAGCCGGTGCTGAGCAACGTCGACACCTGGCGGCTCGGCGACGAGGACGCGCGCGAGGAGGTCATGGACCGCCTCGACGAGCTCGTGGTCAAGCCGGTCGACGGGTCGGGCGGCAAGGGCATCGTGATCGGTCCGCAGGCCGACCGCGCCGAGCTCGACGCCCTGCGCGCGCGGGTCCTGGAGGACCCCCGCGCCTGGATCGCGCAACCCGTCGTGCAGCTGTCCACCGTGCCGACGTACGTCGACGGCACGATGGCGGCCCGCCACGTCGACCTGCGGCCGTTCGCCGTCAACGACGGCCAGCGGGTGTGGGTGCTCCCGGGCGGGCTCACCCGCGTCGCGCTCGAGGAGGGCCAGCTGATCGTGAACTCCTCGCGCGGCGGTGGGTCGAAGGACACGTGGGTGCTGGCGGGGACCAACGCCCAGCCGGTCGCCCGTGAGGAGAAGGCGCCGCTGGTCCCCCTCGGCCTCCCGCCCAGCATCGGCCCGGCGATGGACGAGCTGAGCGGCCACGTCGAGGACCAGCAGCAGCAAGCAACAGCAGCAGCACCAGGGAGCCTCAGGCTGGGAGGTACGCCGTGCTGAGCCGGATCGCGGAGTCGATGTTCTGGATCGGCCGGTACGTCGAGCGCGCGGAGGACACCGCGCGGATCCTCGACGTGCAGACCCAGCTGCTCCTCGAGGACTCCACCGGGGACGAGGAGACGATCTGTCGCAACCTCCTCTCGGTGATGGGGGTCGAGCTGGGCGACGTGGAGTCGGTCGACCTGGCCTCGGTGCTCCGCACGCTCGCCTACGACCCGGCGGCACCGGCCTCGATCGCCGCCACCCTGGCCGCGGCCCGCGAGAGCGCCCGGCGCGCACGCGAGACCCTGTCGGTGACGATGTGGGAGGCGCTCAACACCACGCACCGCCACGTCGCGACCGGTCAGTTCAGCCGGATGGGTCCGGGCGCGAGCTTCCGCTGGGTCCGCGACCGCGCGGCGATGATCAACGGCGCGGCCGACGCGTCGATGACCCGCGACGAGGGCTGGCAGTTCCTCATCCTCGGCCGCACCATCGAGCGTGCCGACATGACCTCGCGCCTGGTCGCCACCGCCGCGCTGGCGGACGGGGTCGGGTCCCCGTGGTCCAGCACCCTGCGCGCCTGCGGTGGCCACGAGGCGTTCCTGCGGACCTACAAGGGACTGGAGACCGAGCGGGGTGCCGCCGAGTTCCTGCTCCTGGACCGGCTGTTCCCGCGCTCGGTGGTCTTCGCCCTCTCGCGGGCCGAGCAGTGCCTGGAGAACCTCGAGTCCGGCCAGCGGGCCGGCTTCCAGAACGAGGCCCACCGGCTCATCGGCCGGACCCGCGCCGAGCTGGAGTACCGGCCGCTGGCCGACGTGATCGTCGACCTCCCGGCCGAGATGGAGCGGCTGCAGCTCACCTGCGCCCGGGCGACGGAGGCGGTCACCCACCGCTACTTCGCCGGCTCCGAGGGAACGCACTGGATGGGAGGTCGGATCTGATGGAGCTGCGCATCGTCCACACGACGGGCTACACCTACGACGGCCTCGCGCTGGCGTCGTACAACCAGGCGCGGATGACGCCCCACACCGGTCCCGGGCAGATCGTCGTGCACACGCGTCTGGGCGTCTCGCCGACGCCGTGGACCTACGACTACCGGGACTACTTCGGCAACGACGTGACGTCGTTCGAGGTGCTCGACCCGCACGACTCGATGACGGTCACCGCCGTCTCGACCGTCCACACCGACCGAACGCCTGCGCCCCCGCCGTCGCTCGGCTGGGACGACCTCGCCGCCCCCGGTGTCTTCGACCGGTGGACCGAGTACCTCGCCCTGCCGCCCCTGGTCGCGCCGCCCGCCGACCTCGTCACCCGCGTGCGCGAGATCGCCCGGGCGGCCGCCTCCCCCGGCGAGGCCGCCCGCGAGGTGTGCGCGCTGGTCCACGCCGAGATGGACTACCGCCCCGGCACCACCGACGCCGCCACCCCGGCGGTCGACGCGTGGACGCAGCGCAGCGGCGTGTGCCAGGACATGGCCCACGTGGTCCTCGGCTGCCTGCGCACCATCGGCATCCCCGCCCGCTACGTCTCCGGCTACCTCCACCCGCAGGCCGAGGCGGAGATCGGCGTGACGGTGCCGGGCGAGTCCCACGCGTGGGTCGAGTGGTGGGACGACGGCTGGCACGGCTTCGACCCGACCAACGACCTCGAGCCCGGCGACCGCTGGGTCGTGGTGGCCACCGGTCGCGACTACCTCGACGTACGTCCGCTCCACGGCATCTTCTCCGGAGCCGGCACGTCCTCGATGTTCGTGCGGGTGGACGTCACGCGGATCGCCTGATCCACGCCCCGACCCCTAGAGTTCTCCCCGAGTGGGTCGGCCGGGCGGCCGCGGCTCCACGCAAGTGGCGTCGAGGAAGGTCCGGGCTCCACAGGGCAGGGTGGTGGCCAACAGCCACCCGGGGCAACCCGCGGGATCAGTGCCACAGAGAACAGACCGCCTCCCTCTCCGGAGGGCGGTAAGGGTGAAACGGTGGTGCAAGAGACCACCAGTGCGCCGGGCGACCGGCGCAGCTAGGCAAACCCCACCCGGAGCAAGATCAGACAGGATGCGTCCGAGGGCTGCCCGCCCGAGCATCCGGGTAGATCGCACCAGGCGGCCGGCAACGGTCGTCGCAGATGGATGGTCGCCCCCGCGCAAGCGGGACAGAACCCGGCCTACAGGCCGACCCACTCCCCTCCGTCGTCATGGAGCGGCCCTGCCGAGCACCAGGCTCGGCAGGGCCTGCGCCGACCGCGCATGTTTTGCCCCCATGTCATGGTCGTGCCCTGTAGGTGACACTTGACGGGCCGTTGATACGCGGGCTTCACCCCTGGGGCGGGGCGTACGGGTGGTCCCAGACGCGCGGACGTCATTCCGGGATCCGACCCAGCGCAACGCCGGCTGAGCCCACGCAGTCGACCCCGCCGAGCGGTGGGCTCGGCGGGGTCTACGACCACGAGTCCCCCACTCCCTTGGTCGTACCCCGAAGGAGCCGGTCGCGGGACTCCTGATACATCGCCTTCACCCCTGGGAGGCGCCCGGCGTACCGGTCACCGCAGGATCGGGTCAGGGGCACACCGAGGCGGCCAGGATGCGCGCCAGCCACCGGGCGTAGTCGTCGAGCGACCACCCGCGCTGCAGCACGAGCAGGTCGTAGACCTCGACCGAGATGCAGGTCCACACGACGTCGCGCACCTCGTCGACGCCGATGCCGGTGCGCAGCTGGCACCGGTGCCGACCAGGTGCCGCGCGAACATCGTGGCGCCGTTGAGCCGTTCCTCCTGCACCACCTGCCACAACGCTCCGATCGGTTCGTCCGTGGAGGCTCCGTCGCGCAGCGCGAGCTGCACCAGGGCCGATCGTTCGGATCGGAGCGCCGCCGACTCGGCGTACAGCCGCAGCTTCTCCGCGACCGAGGTGGCGGCGATGACCTGCTGGATCTCGGGACGCTCGGCCACCGGCACGGCCTCGTCGTCGCCGGCGATGGCCGTGTCGAAGACCGCCTTGGCGAGATCGGCCTTGGTGCCGAAGCCCTTGTAGATGCTGTCCGCGGACACCCCTGCCCGGGCCGCCACCGCGGCAATGGTGGTCGCTGCGTAGCCCCGTTCCTCGAGGAGCTCCCTGGCCGCCGCGACGACACTCCGGCGCGCTGGCCCGCGCCCGTTCCCGGCGTGAGCTGGAGTCGTACGTCCGGCGCCGCGGATGCCTTCGAGGCCCCTGCCCCCTTGACGTCCACGTCATCCACCGCGATCCTCAATTCATTCAAGTGTCACTATAACGAAAAGTCGAAGCCCATGAATCGCTGCCACCGAGACCACCCGCACCGCCGCGCTGCGCAGCATCGCCATCATGGCCGACGGCGACCTGGACGACTTCCGCGACGTGGTGGCGGAGGATGCCGTCAACCGCGAGGACGCGAACGAGCCGCCTGACAGCCGCGTGGGAGGTCCCGCGGGTTTCCACGCCACCGCGCTGTGGCTGCGCGCAGCTTTCGCCGACCTCGCGCACCGGGTCGAGCACGTGGTCGTCGAGGACGACCTCGTCGTGGTGGACACCGTGATGACCGGTCGACACGTCGGTCCGTTCGTCACGTACGACGCCGAGGGCCGGGTCGACACCGTGTGGGCACCCACCCACAAGACGTTCGCCGTGCGGCCAGAGCCACTGGCTGCGCGTGGAGGACGGCCTGCGTCACCGAGCACTGGGCCACCCGTGACGACCTCGGACAGGGATTCCAGCTCGGGTGGGTTCCACCCACTCCCCTCTACCTCGTGCGCTGCGCACGGGCCAAGCGTCGAGCTGTCCGAGCAGCCACCACCACTGCCAACACGGAGATCTGATGAGTCCACGACGCCCAACCGCTGCCACCGTCCTGCTCCTGGCGCCGAGCTCAGTGCGGACCAGGTCTGCGGCTTCCTCGAGACGGAGACCGCCGAGGTGGATGGCATGGAGCGGCCCTGCCGAGCACCAGGCTCGGCAGGGCCTCGACCACGCATGTTTTGCCCCCATGTCATGGCCGTGTCCTGTAGGTGACACCTGGCGGGCCGTTGATACGTGGGCCTCACCCCTGAGGCTGAGCCCACGCAGTCGACCCCGCCGAGCGGTGGGGCTCGACGGGGTCTACGACCACGAGTCCCCCACACCCTTGGTCGCACCCCGAAGGAATGCGTCGCGCTGGTCCTGATACATCGCCCTCACCCCTGCGGGGCACCCTCACGGCGCGCTCGACGTCGGGACTCGCCGACGGGCTTGCCGACGGGGTCGGGCTGGTGCTCGTCGGTGTCGGGCTCGTGGGACTCGAGGTCGGTGACTCGCTCGGCGTCGGGCTCGGAGTCGGACTGGGAGTCGGACTGGGAGTCGTGCTCGTCGACTCGCTCGGGGTCGGGCTCGGCGTCGTGGTCGTGCTCTCCGACGGTGTGGGCGTCGGCGTCTCGGACGTCGTCTCGGTCGTCGTCTCGGACGGACTCGGAGTGCTGCTCTCCGTCGGCGTCTCCGACCCGGACGTGGTCGGGTCGTCCGTGGGGCTCGGCGTCCCGGTCTGGTCCAGCGGGCCGACGTCGGCCTCGATGATGTCGACCACCTGTTGCTCGTACGCCGTCAGCTGGTCCTGGATCTCGTCCAGGGGTACCTGGGCGATCGTCGCACCGTACGCCGCGATCTGCTCCCACAGCTCGTTGATCGAGGCGATCGCCTCCTCGCTCAACGTGGCGGGCACGGTCAGGAAGAGCTGGACGGCGAGGGAGTAGGTGAGGCAGCTGGTGCAGTCGTAGTTCGCCGCGACCGCCAAGTTCTGCGGCACCGCGACGTCCACGTCGCCGACCACGAGCACGATCTGGAACGCGACGGCGACGGCTGCGCAGTTGGTGCAGCTGGCTGCCGCAAAGGCCTCGTTGGTGTTCCCCGCCGGCTCCGAGCCGTCGGCCCACACCAGCGCGAACGCCACCGAGTACGACGCCGTGTCGTCCGTCGTGTTGACCGCGACCGCCTGGTTGTCACCCTCCCCGGGCGCCAGCGGTTCGTCGAAGGGGAAGATCCACGGGTCGCCGCTGCCTGATCCGTCCTGAGGAGTGTTCCCCGTGTCGGCGGTCGGGGTCTCCGTGGGCGTCGGGGTCGGGCTGGCCGAGCCGGTCGGGTCCTCCGTCGGCGCGAGTCGGAGTCGGCGTCGGCCGCAGGGTGGGCTGCGTGGTGGGCTGGACGACAGTGCCGCCGTCAGGCACCAGGACGGTGGCCAGCTGCGGATTGCCACGAGTCGGCAGGGCGACGTCGTCCGGCCACATCACCGTGCCGGCACCCTCGTCGCCGACGCCGAGGGCCTGCGACGCGGACGCCGGCAGCACGCTGCCGAGCGTCCCGCGTTCGTAGGCCTGGATCGGCCGGTAGCGCTCCTCGGACGGCCACCACGCCAGCACCAGGCCGGACACGACCGCGAGAGCAGTCAGGCCGGCCACTCCGCGCTGGAGGGGCTTGCCTGCCGTACGTCGCAGCACGGCGCCGCCGACCTGCCGGACCAAGCGGACGAGAATGTAGGCGGACGCGGCGATCGGGAGGACGACGACCACCATGGCGAGCGCGCGGGCCGCGACGCTGATCAGGTCGCCGTCACCCCAGGCCCGCGCCATCTGGTCCTGCTGGGCACCGGCCGCTGCCCAGGCCGTACCGACCACGCGCGGCAGCGTCAGGACCATCATCACGGTCACCCCGAGCAGCACGGGCACCACGGTGAGCACCCACGCGGTGACCACGACGCGCGCCCACGGCTTCAGCGCCCGGGCCTCGGGGTGCGCGGATCGCCCCGGGACGAGGCTGCGCAGGATCGGGCCGATGCGCTGGAACAGGTCGGGGACGCCGGTGAGGTCGGCCAGCACGTGGTAACCGTCGAACCGGACGAACGGCAGGAGCTGGCGCAGCATCTGGAGGATCTGCGCGGCGACGAGCAGCAGGATGGCGTCGTAGCGCGTGACCCACCAGACGCCGGCGGTGAGCACGGCGACGATCGCGTTGAAGTAGAGGCCGCCCAGGTCCGTCCGCAGCCGCCCGGCGCGACCGAGGCGGTAGGAGTCGGTGACGTCGGTGTAGAAGGCCGGCCACACCAGGTAGAGCCCAGCACCCATCACCCCGGGCGTCGCTCCCCCGCGCCGGGCGGCAGCGGCGTGGCCGAACTCGTGGAAACCGGCGGACAGGACCGTGATCGCCAGCACGGCCAGGAGCAGACCGGGGCGCGCGAACGCCTCGTGCGTGGCCGACGCCAGACCCTTGTCGAGGAGCACCCACCACGTGATCCAGGCGAAGACCGCAAGCAGCGGGACGAACACGACGGGGTGGAACAGCGCGGTGAACGGCTCGGTCAGCCGGCGCGTCTTCTCCTCGTCCGTCACCGCCACCTTGAAGCGGAGCGCGAGCAACGGGTTGCTGCGTGGCGCCTGGGGAGACGTGCCGTCGGCAGCCGCGACCAGACCCGTCGGGTGCAGCTTCTCGACGAGCTCGCGCGCGTTCGCCTCGGACACCGGCTTGCCGGTGGCAGCAGCGACCGCATCAGCGACCTCGGCGTACGACCGGCGCCCGTCCAACGCCGACAGCGTCGCGTAGAGCAGTGGCGTGAGCTGGACGGTCTGGCCGTCGGCACGACGCGCCAGGGCGGGCGGAGTGCGATACCCGGAGCCCTGCATCTCACCCACCAGCACGACACCGTCCGCGCGGTGGGGCGCAGCGGAGCCCCCGGTCCCGGGCGAGCCGGTGACCGGGGGCGAGACCGCGTCGGTCACGGCTGCGGCTGGTCGGGCTGCGAGATCTCCGAGGCCTGGTCGGCGCTCGCGGAGGCGTCCCCGGTGATGCCCTGGTTGATGATCGCGTCCTGCTGCGCGACCGCGACGGCGTCGCTGTCGATGGATCCGATGTTCGCGGCCACGGCGGCGTCGATCGGCGCAGCGACGTTGGCGTTGGCAGCGACGGCACCGTTGATCGGCGCGGCGATGTCGGCGTCGGCAGCGAGGTCGACGTTGACGTTGAGCAGGTTGCCGTCGGCGATCGAGCCGACCCCGTCGGTCACGCCACCCACTCCGTCGGCCACGCCGTCCGTGACGCCGCCCGCGCCGCCGTCACGCCGCCCACCGTGTCCGCCACGCCGCCGGTCGCGCCCGCTGCGCCATCGGCCACGCCGCCCACGGTGTCCGTCACGCCGCCGGTCGCGCCGGCTGCGCCATCCGCCACGCCGCCGACGGCGTCGGAGACGCCGCCGGTCGGCGCCGTCCGCACCCGTCGTCTGCACGATCGGAGCGAGACCCCCGTCCGTGCCGCGGACGTCGCCTGCGTCTGCCGGAGTGGCCGCGGCGTCGCCCTGCTCGATCCCGCTGTCCTGCACCGACTCGGCCGTGGCGTCGCCGGTGACGTCCTGGTTGATGAGCGCACCCTGGTCGGCCAGCGCCTGGGCGCTCGAGCCCTCGGACAGGACGTTGGCGCCGACGGCGGCGTCGATGGGGGCAGCCACGTTGGCGTTCGCCGCCACGGCCAGGTCGATCGGAGCAGCAGCGTCGATGGCGAGGTCGAGGTCGGCGTTGAGGTCGAGGATCGAGACGACCTCCTTGTCCGGGAGGGCTGTCGCGCTCTCGGCCGCCATGTCCTCAGCAGAAAGGCCTTCGTTGCTCATGTGCGGATCTCCTTGGTGACGTGAGTGAACAGAACAGGTGTTCACCCAACGACGGATCGCCCGCATGCCCAACACCCTTGGGGCTGGGAAGCCTGAAAAAGGTCAGACCAGCTCGAAGGCCACCGACCGCGAGGTCGGGTCGGCCTGCGTCAGCCTCACCCGGACCTCGTCGCCGAGCGGGAGGTCGGAGGGACCGGAGACCCGCGCCTCGATGGCGGGGTCCTGGATCGTGACGTCGCCCTTGCTCGGGTCCTTCTCCTCGACCTCGACGACGACGGCGGCGAACGTCTCGCCGACGCGCTCCTTGAGCAGCTCGGCCTCGCAGAGGTCGACCACGGCGTTCTCGTAGGCGTGTGCTCGGCGGCCGGACTCGACCATCGTGTCGGGGAGCTCGGGCATGGCGGCGATGACCCACTCGGGCACGTCGGTGCCGGCACACAGGGCGACACAGATCTCGCCGGCGTAGCGGTCGACCAACCGACGCAGCGGTGCGGTGACGTGGGCGTACTCCGAGGCGAGCGCCGCGTGCTGCGGCTGCTCGGGCAGCTCGCCGTTGAAGGTCACGTAGCCCGCCGCCGCGCAGCAGCCGGGTGCAGGCCACGATCATCGCGGCGTGGGTCGGCTTCGACGGGTCGAGGGTGCGGATGAAGTCGGGGTAGAGCTGCTCGGCCGGCCAGTCGATGCCGAGGGCGCGGGCCGTGCGGTGCAGGCGCTGGACGTCGCGCGGGTCGGCCGGCGGCAGCGTGCGGAGGATGCCGATGCGCGCGTAGACCATCAGCGACGCCGCGGCCATGCCGGTCAGGAGGGAGATCTGCGCGTTCCAGTTCTCGACGTCGGAGAGCCGGCGGAACTCCAGCCTCCAGTGGCCGTCCTCCTCGACGAGCTCCTGCTCGGGGAGCGGCAGCGACACGCCACCGCGGGCGGCCTCGCGCGCCAACCGCAGCTGGCCGACCTCCTGCAGGAGCGTCATCAGCTCGCTGGGCCGGCCCGCGTCGATGTCGGCCTGGACGCCCTCGTAGGTCAGCTGGGCGCGCGAGCGCACCAGCGCACGCTCGAGCTGCACGTCGAGACCCTCGCCGGTCTCGTCGACCTTGATCGTCCACAGCAGCGCCGGTCGTACCTGGTCGGGCAGCAGCGACGCCGCGTCCTCGCTCAGCACCGGCGGGTGCAGCGGGATCTTCGAGTCGGCACCGTAGAGCGTCTCGCCGCGCCGGTTGGCCTCGACGTCGACCGGGTCGCCGGGCGACACGAAGGCCGCCACGTCCGCGATCGCGTAGTGGACGACGTACCCGCCCTTCCTCTCGGGGTCGCGCTCGATGTGCATCGCCTGGTCGAGGTCCTTGGCGCCCTCGGGGTCGATGGTGACCAGCTCGATGTCGGTGCGGTCGAGCTCGGGGAGCCGGGGGTTCGCCGCAGCCTCGGCGGCGGCCTTCTGCACCGCGTCGGGGAACGTCGCCGACAGCTTCTGCTGCTCCTGGATCGCGGCGATGCCGGCGCGCATCTCCTGCGCGCTCACGCTGTCGCCGCTTGCTCGGACCTTCACCACACGGTTGCTGGGCATGCCCCCGACCCTAGCCACCCGCCCGATCCCTACGCTTGCCCGCGTGCTGATCCTGCTGCCGCCCAGCGAGGGCAAGACCGCTCCGCGCCGCGGCAAGGCCCTCGACCTCGCGTCGCTGTCGTCGCCGGTCCTCACCGGGACGCGTACGACGTTGCTGCGCGAGCTCGTCGACCTCTGCCGCGACGACCCCGACCGCGCCGCCGAGGTGCTCGGCCTCGGCGCCGGCCAGCGCGACCTCGTGCAGCGCAACGCCGCCCTGGCGTCCGCCCCGACGGCTCGCGCCGACGCGATCTACACCGGCGTGCTCTACGACGCCCTCGGCTTCGACACCCTCTCCGCAGCAGCACGCCGGCGCGCCACGGCCCGCGTCGCGGTCACCAGCTCGCTCTTCGGCATCGTCCGCCCCGGCGACCGGATCCCGGCCTACCGGCTCTCCGGCGACGCCACGCTTCCCGGCACCGGCTCGGTCGCCGGCGCCTGGCGCGAGGTCCTGGGCGTCGCCGTCCGCGAGGCCGTCGGGAGCGGGCTGCTCGTCGACCTCCGCTCCGGGACGTACGCCGCCTTCTGGCGGCCGGAGCCCGACCTCGCGCGGCGCGTGGCGACCGTCCGCGTCCTCCACGAGTCCGGCGGCAGGCGCACCGGTGGTGAGCCACTTCAACAAGGCGACCAAGGGCCGGATCGTCCGCGCGCTGCTCGAGGACGGCGCCAACCCCGGCACCCCGAAGGCGCTCGCCGCGACCCTGGAGCGCCTCGGCTGGACCGTCGAGATCGGCGAGCGCACGGACAGGGGCACCCAGCTCGACGTCGTCGTGTCGGAGGTCTGACCGCGCTCTGTCCACCGTGAGAGGTGGTCCACCCACATTCGATCGTTCCGGGATGTGGCTCCACCACCGCCGACGGGCGTGTCGGCCCACGACGCGCCGGCGGGCGGTGGTCCACCCACGCTCGACCGCCCCGGAATGTCGCTCCACCACCGCCGACGGGCGTGTCGGAGGTCAGCGGAGCGGGATCGACGTCCGTCGCCTCGAGCGGGTCCATCCCGCACAGCGCCAGCAGGTCGGCGATGATCGAGCGCACCTGGGCGAGGATCACCTCGGCCGAGAGGTCGTCGCTGCTCTCGACCGTGGCCGTCGCGCGACCGAGCGCGACCAGGTCGTCGATGATCGCGAAGGCCATCCGGTCGGCCACCAGCTCGTCGGCGACCCGCTCGGCGAGGCCGGCCAGGTCGCGCATCAGTGCGGCGTACGACGCCGGCACGGGCTCGCGGCGATGACAGGCCACGGCCACCCGGCGCACGACCACGCGCGTGTTGCGCAGTGCCACGTCGAGCGGCTCGACCAGCTCGGCGAGCTGGCGCTGGTGCTCGCCGTGCCCGCGGCGGAAGGGTGAGGCGCTCGACCACCGACAGGCCCTCCTGCGAGGCGGCGCGCAGCTCGGCGATGAGCACGTCGGTGGACCGGGCTTCGCGCAGCGTCGTCGAGGGCACGGTCGGCGTCGCCGTCGCTCCAGCCGGTCTGCGGCAGAGCGCAGCAGCGCGGCGATCTTCCGCACGACCACGCCGGCCTGGTCGCGCGGCCTGCGCAGCGGCGCACGCGGCACGACGGTCGCCGCGACCAGCGCCACGCCCCCGCCGATGAGCGCGTCGCTCCACCGGAGGAACGCGCCGCCCGGCGGCGGCGCCAGTGCCGACACCACGATGCCCTGGACCGCAGCCTGGTTGACCAGCAGCGGGCCGGCGTCGAACAACAGCATGATGAGGGACATCCCGACCGCCACGATCAGCGCGATCTGCCACGCGCCAGAGCCCAGCAGGTGGGTGACGAGGTCCCCGAGGAACACCCCGACGGCGACACCGATGGCGATCTCGACGACCCGTCGGTGACGTTGGCCGTAGGACGTGCCCAGCGCGATGACGGCCGCGATGGGCGCGAAGAAGGGCAGCCGGTGCCCGAGCACGTCGGCGGCCAACCACCACGCGACGCCCGCGGCGACCGCGCACTGTCCGATCGCCCAGCCCTTGCTGCGCAGCCGGGCCACCCGGGCACGCATCGACATCCGTCCGCGGGCGGCGAAGTCCTCGGCGCGGCAGCACGGCTGCTGCTCCTAGAGTCCCGACTCGTCGGTGCGCACGAGGATGCGCTGGCAGTCCTCGCACCGCACGACCTCGTCGGGGTCGGCGGCCCGGATGCGCGACATCTCCGAGGGGTCGAGCGTCATGTTGCAGCCGCCGCACTGACGGCCTCGCAACAGCGCGGCGCCGACGCCCTTCTGCTCGCGCAGCCGCTCGTAGAGCGCCATCAGGTCCTCGGGCATGCCCTCGGTCGCCGGACCGCGGGCGGAGGTGACCTCGGTCAGCGAGGCGTCGATGGCGGCCTGCTTCTCGTCGCGCCGGGTGACCAGCTCGCCGAGCCGCGCGTCGATGTCCTCGGCCCGGATGCCGAGTCCGTCGAGCAGCTGCTGGGCCTCCTCGAGCGCCTCCATCACCTCGAGCTCGGCGTCCTCGAGCGAGGTGATCCGGCGCTCCAGCGACACCAGCTCGTGCTGCATCCGCTCGAGGTCCTTGGGGTTGGTGACCTGGCCGGTGTCCATCCGGTTGCGGTCGCGCTCGCGCCGGGTCCTGACCTGCTCGACCTCGCGGTCGGCCTTGGCCTGCTCGACGGTGAGGTCGTCGACGACGATCCGGGCGTCGCGCACCTGGTCGGTGAGCTCGGTGCGCTCGGCGGTCAGCGTCGCGATCTCGGCCAGCTCGGGCAGGTGCGCGCGCTGGTGGCGCAGCTGCGCGGCGCGCGAGTCGAGCTCGGCGACGTCGAGGAGCTTGACCTGGACGGTGGGATCGGCCTTCAACGGCTCTCCTGTGCGTGACTTCGGTGGTTCAGGGGCGGAACGTCCACGGGTCCGTGCACTGCGTGCTGACCCGGGTCTCGACCCTATCGCCCAGCGTCTCGCGCAGCCGACCCTCCACCACCGGCAGCCAGGTCCACTCCGCCGCCCAGTGCGCCACGTCGACCAGCGCCGCTCCCCCGTGCTCGAGGAACTCCCCCGCCCGGTGGTGCCGCAGGTCGCTGGTGACGAAGACGTCGACGTCCTCGCCGACCAGCTCGTCGAGCAGGAAGTCGCCGGCCCCGCCGCAGACCGCGACCCGCCGCACCGGGCGGTCGGGGTCACCGGCGACGCGTACGCCGTGCGCGGTGGCGGGCAGCGCGTCCGCGACGCGTGCCGCGAAGGCGCCGAGCGTCGTCGCGTCGACCGTGCCGACCCGCCCCTGGCCCGTCGCCGACCCCGGCGCCGTCGGATGGATCGGTGCGAGGTCGCGCAGGCCCAGGGCGTACGCCATCGACTCCGAGACGCCGGACGCGGCCTGGTCGGCGTTGGTGTGCGCGGTGAGGAGCGCGCAGCCGCCCTCGGTCAGGGTGTGCAGCGTGCGCCCCTTCGGCGTCGTCGCGGCGACCGAGCTCACCGGGGTGAGGAAGAGCGGGTGGTGGACGACGAGCAGGTCGGCGCCCCACTCGACGGCCTCGCGGGCGACCTCGATCGTCGGGTCGACCGCGAACATGACGCGAGCGACCGACGACGTCGGCCCACCCGCCACCAGCCCCACGGCGTCGAAGTCCATCGCCGTCGCCGGCGGGTACCACTCGTGCAGGAGGTCGACGACCTCACCCAGCGTCAGCATGGGGCCAGTATCGAGGACGGCCTAGTTGACCTGCCGCTCCTGTCCCTCCCAGTAGGGCTGGCGCAGCTTGAACTTCTGCAGCTTGCCGGTCGCCGTCCGGGCCAGCTCGTCGCGGAACTCGATCGACGTCGGCGCCTTGTAGCCGGCAGCCTTGTCCTTGCACCACGCGATGAGCTCGGCCTCGTCGGCGCTCTGCCCGTCGGCGAGCACGACGAGGGCCTTGATGGTCTCGCCCCACCTCTCGCTGGGCACGCCGATGACCGCCACCTCGGCCACCGCCGGGTGCGAGAAGAGCACGTCCTCGACCTCGATCGAGGAGACGTTCTCGCCGCCGGTGATGATCACGTCCTTCTTGCGGTCGCTGATCGTGAGGTAGCCGTCGTCGCCGATCACGCCGCCGTCGCCGGTGTGGAACCAGCCGTCGCGCAGCGCGGCGCTCGTCTCGTCGGGCCGCTCCCAGTAGCCCTCGAGGATCACGTTGGACTGCGCCAGCACCTCGCCGTGCTCGTCCACCTGCGAGCCGTACGCCGATCGCAGGCGCGCCGGCCCGCGTGAGCTTGCGGGCCCTCTCCTCCGCCGTGTCGTCGTCCCACTCCGAGCGCGAGCGGTTGACGGTGAGGAGCGGCGAGGTCTCGGTGAGGCCGTAGATCTGCACGAACTCCCAGCCGAGCTCCTCCTCCACCCGCACGACGGTCTTCGTCGGCGGCGGCGCGCCGGCCATGATGATCCGCACCCGGTCGCGGCCGGGGATCTCGCCCTCCCAGGTCTGTGCGGCCTCCAGCACCGCCGCCGCCACCGCGGGTGCGGCGCACATGACCGTGACGCCGTGCTCCTCCACGCGGCGCAGGATCTCGGCACCGTCGACCTTGCGCAGCACGATCTGCGGAACGCCCAGACCGGTCATCGCGAAGGGCATCCCCCAGCCGTTGGCGTGGAACATCGGCAGCGTGTGGAGGTAGACGTCGCGGTCGGTGACCCCGGCGTGCAGGGCGAAGGTGACCGCGTTGGTCCAGAGGTTGCGGTGGGTCAGCTGCACGCCCTTGGGCCGGGCGGTCGTGCCGGAGGTGTAGTTGATCGTGGCCGTCGCGTTCTCCCCCTCAGGACCGGGCTCCCACGCGCGCGGCTCGGTCCCGGGGGCGGCGAACATCGTGTCGTCCTCCCCGAGGACGAAGGTCTGCTCGACGTCGATGCCCTTCACCGACTCCACCAGCTCCGGGTCGACGTAGAGCACCCGCGCGCCCGAGTGCGCGACGATGTAGGAGATCTCGTCGGGGCGGAGCCGGAAGTTGATCGGCACCAGCACGCGACCGGAGCCGCAGACGCCGAAGAACGACGTCAGCAGGCGCGCGGAGTTGTGGCTGAGCACGGCGACCCGGTCGCCGACCTCGATGCCCAGCTCGTCGAGCCTGGCCGCCTGGCGCTGCGCGAGGTCGTGCATCTCGGCGTAGGTGAGCCGGCCCTCGGACCCCAGAGGGGTGGCGGGCTGGTCGGGCTCGTCGGTGACGCCGGTGCGCTCCCCGTAGACCGCGGCGGCGCGCTCGATGAAGTCGGAGACGCTGAAGGGGACGATCATGCGGACACGATGCCACGCGCTGGTTGGTCAGGGGCTGGCCTGGGACGTGGTGCGTCGGGACGGTTTCGAACCGCCGACCGCTCGGGTGTAAACCGAGTGCTCTACCGCTGAGCTACCGACGCGGGACGGCACAGACTACGGGAGCCGACGCGGGGCGCGGAAACCGCACGCACCCTCACCTGTCACGTGCTGGGAAATGAGTTGAGCCGCTGGCGTCTCGGGTCACCAGCGGCTCAACAACCAGAAGATTACACGAGCCCCCAAGCCGGGCAGCCGAATCGTGAAATCCCGACGACCTGTCTAGACCAGCGCCGCGTGGAGCTCGCGCAGGTGCTCGTCGAGGTCACGTCCGTCGGGGTTCGCGTTGTGCACCGACCAGCGCAGCCGACCGTCGCGGTCCACGACGTACGACGAGCGCCGCGGGGCGCCCTTCACCGCGTCGAACACCTCGTAGGCCGAGGCCACCGAGCCGTGGGGCCAGAAGTCGGAGAGCAGCGGGAAGTTGAGCCCCTCCGCCTCCGCGAAGGACCGCAGCGCGTAGACCGGGTCGCACGAGAGCGCCAGCACCTCGGTGTCGAAGGAGAGGAACTCGTCGAGCCGGTCGCGCACGCCCGACAGCTCGCCGGTGCACACCCCGCTGAAGGCGAACGGGAAGAACATCAGCGCGACGGCCTTGCGGCCCCGGAACTCGCTGAGCCGCACGTCCTGCCCGAACTGGTCGCGCAGCTGGAAGTCGGGGGCCTCGTCACCGATGCACAGCCCCTCGCGCGTCACCCCTGCTCCCCGGCCGAGCCCTGGGGGGCGGCGGCGAGCTCACGCTTGAGGACCTTGCCGGTCGCGTTGCGCGGCAGCTCGTCGAGGAACACGATGTCGCGCGGCACCTTGAAGCGGGCCAGGTGGGCCTTGACGTGCTCGCGGAGGTCGTCCTCGCCCACGTCGCCCGAGCGCACCACGAAGGCGCGCAGCCGCTGGCCGTAGGCCTCGTCCTCGACGCCGATGGCCGCGACCTCGCGGACGTGCTCGTGGGCGACGAGGCAGTCCTCGACCTCCTGCGGGAAGACGTTCTCACCGCCGGAGACGATCATGTCGTCGTCGCGACCGGCGACGTGGAGACGGCCGGCCTCGTCGTAGTAGCCGACGTCGCCCGACGACATCAGGCCGTCGATGCTCTCCTTGGAGTCCCCGCTCGTGTAGCCCTCGAAGAGCAGGCCGTTGCCGACGAAGATCCGGCCGGTCTCCCCCTGCGGCAGCTCGCTGCCGTCCTCGCCGAGGATCTTCACGACCGTGCCGTAGGGCGGCCTGCCGGCCGAGCTCGGGTCGGCGCGGAGGTCCTCGGGCGTGGCGATCGAGGCGTAGGCCACCTCGGTCGAGCCGTAGATGTTGTAGAGGTTGTCGCCGAAGCGGTCCATCCACGCCTCGGCCAGCGTCGCCGGGAGGGCCGAGCCGGACGACGCGACCACCTTGACCCGGCTGAGGTCGATGCGGTCGAGCACCTCGGGCTCGAGCGCCAGCATCCGCTGCAGCATCACCGGGATCACCACCATCGACTGGCAGCGCTCCTCCTGCGCGGTGCGCAGCGCGGTGGCCGGGTCGAAGGAGCGGCGCAGCACGACGGTCGAGCCGAGCAGCATCGCGAGCGCGAGGTGGGCGAAGCCCCACGTGTGGAAGAGCGGCGCGGCGATGTGGGTGCGCCACCCGGCACGCAGCGGCATCCGCGAGAGCAGGGAGACGGCCGCGTCGATCCCGGCCTCCTTGCGCGGCGCGCCCTTCGGCGTGCCGGTCGTGCCGCTGGTGAGGATGACGATGCGGGAGTGCCGCTCGGGCGGGTGCAGGTCGCCCTCGTCGTACGCCGTCACCAGCTGCTCGAGCGTCTCGAGCGCGTCGCCGGACCCGGCGTCCGACCCGCCGTCACCGTCGGTCCAGGCGAGCAGGCGCTTCTCGACGTGGGCGCCGGCGAGCAGGCCGGTGAACTCCTCGTCGTGCACGACGAGGCTCGGGGCCTCGCGCTCCAGCACGTCGACGAGCTGGGGGCCGGCGAAGGCGGTGTTGAGGTAGAGGATGTCGGCGCCGAGCTTGGCGACCGCGATCGAGGCGTCGACGAAACCGCGGTGGTTGCGGCACATCACGGCGACCGAGTCGCCCTCCTTCACGCCTCGCTCGGCGAGGGCGCGGGCCAGCGAGTTCGAGCGGCGGTGGAGCTCACCCCAGGTGAGCTCGCCGAGCTCGTCGACGATCCCCACCTGGTGGGGCGAGCGCGCCGCGAGCGTCGCGAACCCGCCGGCGGGGCCGGTCCCCCAGCGGGCGACCACGAGGCCGATGCTGGCCAGGGTCCGCGGACCGTAGGGGCGGATGACCCCGGCCCTGCCGAGCACGCGGACGGTCGTGCCCACGCCGGACAGGGTGCCGGACAGCGTGCCGACGAGGTCGCGTCCGCTCACGCGGGCGTCTTCGGTGCGACCAGCCGCGTCGCCTGCCAGTCCTTGCTGACCGCAGCGGTCGTGGTCTGCGAGAGGCCGGCGATCGGCGCTGCCTCGCTGACGTCGGCGGCGTCGACGGTGCCGGGCCGGCCGACCTTGGGGGTGAGCAGCCAGATCGAGCCGCCGCCCACGAGGTCCGTCAACGCGTCGACCAGGCCGTCGACCAGGTCGCCGTCGTCGGCGCGCCACCACAGCAGCACCGCGTCGACCACGTTGCCGTAGTCGCCGTCGACCATGTCGGCGTCGATGACGTCCTCCACGGCGACGCGCAGCGCGTCGTCGGTGTCCTCGTCCCAGCCGAGCTCTTGCACGACCATGCCGGGTTTGAGGCCGAGTCGGTCTCCCATGCCGGTCGCCTGGGCGGAGTCGCCCACCGTCGAGCTCACGCAGTGCCTCCCATGTCCGTCCCAGCGGTGTGCCCGCCGAGGTGACCCATAGTCCACCCGAACAGCGGATGCGCCGCAACCCCGGCCCGTCAGGTGGGCGCCGGAGCGTGTCCCGCGCGCGCTCGGCGGGACTACCCGCGGGTAGATTTCGTGGCGCCGACGTGCGTGACACGATGAGCCCGTGAGTGACGCCGAGAAGTCCGACGACAAGAGCAAGAGCCCGGCCATCGCGTCGGTGATCCACGAGGGTCTTCCGACCCAGCTCCCCGACATCGACCCCGACGAGACCCAGGAGTGGCTCGCGTCCTTCGACGCGATGCTCGACGACCGCGGTCGCGACCGCGCCCGCTACGTGATGCTGCGCCTGCTGGAGCGCGCCCGCGAGAAGCAGGTCGGCGTCCCGGCGCTGCGCTCCACCGACTACATCAACACCATCCCGCCGGAGCGCGAGCCGTGGTTCCCCGGCGACGAGGAGACCGAGCGCCGCATCCGCGCGTTCATCCGCTGGAACGCCGCGGTCATGGTGTCCTCGGCCAACCGCAAGGGCCTCGAGGTCGGCGGCCACATCGCCACCTACCAGTCCTCCGCGAGCCTCTACGAGGTCGGCTTCAACCACTTCTTCCGTGGCAAGGACCACGAGGGCGGCGGCGACCAGATCTACATCCAGGGCCACGGCTCGCCGGGCGTCTACGCCCGCGCGTTCCTCGAGGGCCGCCTCGGCGAGGAGCAGCTCTACCGCTTCCGCCAGGAGGTCCAGCACGGCAAGGGCGCCGGCCTCCCGTCGTACCCCCACCCGCGGCTGATGCCCGACTTCTGGGAGTTCCCGACCGTGTCGATGGGCCTCACGGCCATCAACTCGATCTACCAGGCCCGGTTCAACCGCTACATGGACAACCGCGGCATCAAGGACACCTCGCAGCAGCACGTGTGGGCCTTCATGGGCGACGGCGAGATGGCCGAGCCCGAGTCGCTGGGCGCCATCCGCGTCGCCGCGCGCGAGGAGCTCGACAACCTCACCTGGGTCATCAACTGCAACCTGCAGCAGCTCGACGGGCCGGTCACGGGCAACGGCAAGATCATCCAGGAGCTCGAGGCCAACTTCCGCGGGGCCGGCTGGAACGTCATCAAGGTCGTCTGGGGCCGCGAGTGGGACGCGCTGCTCGCGCGCGACGTCGACGGCGTCCTGGTCAACCGGATGAACTCCACCCCCGACGGCCAGTTCCAGACCTACTCCACCGAGGACGGCGCCTACGTGCGCGAGCACTTCTTCGGCGGCGACCCGCGCCTGCGCAAGATGGTCGAGCACATGTCGGACCAGCAGATCGAGAAGCTGCCGCGCGGTGGCCACGACTACCGCAAGGTCTACGCCGCCTTCGACGCCGCGACCAAGCACACCGGTCAGCCGACCGTGATCCTGGCCCACACCATCAAGGGCTGGACGATCGACGCGCTGGAGGGCAAGAACGCCACCCACCAGATGAAGAAGCTGACCCTCCCGGACCTCAAGAAGTTCCGCGACCGGCTCTACCTGCCGCTCAGCGACCGCGACCTCGAGGAGTCCTACGAGAAGACCGGCGGCGCGCCGTTCTACCACCCGGGCGCCGACTCGCCGGAGATCGAGTACATGCTCGAGCGCCGCAAGGCCCTCGGCGGCTCGATCCCCCGTCGCGTCAACCGGGCGACCGCGCTCAAGCTGCCGGGCGGCGAGCTCTACTCCGAGCTCAAGCAGGGCTCGGGCAAGAACAAGTTCGCCACGACGATGGCCGTCGTCCGCCTGCTCCGGGACTGGATGAAGGACCCGGAGATCGGCGAGCGGCTGGTCCCGATCGCGCCCGACGAGTACCGCACCTTCGGCATGGACTCGATGTTCCCGAGCGCCAAGGTCTACAACCCGGGCGGCCAGCAGTACGAGTCGGTCGACCGCAAGATGCTGCTCTCCTACAAGGAGTCCGCGCAGGGCCAGATGCTCCACGAGGGCATCTCCGAGGCGGGCGCGATGGCCTCGGCCACGGCCGCCGGGTCGGCGTACTCCACGCACGGCGAGCACATGATCCCGTTCTACATCTTCTACTCGATGTTCGGCTTCCAGCGCACGGGCGACTCGATCTGGGCGATGGCCGACCAGCTCGCGCGCGGCTTCCTCATCGGTGCCACCGCCGGTCGTACGACGCTGACGGGCGAGGGCCTGCAGCACGCCGACGGCCACTCGCCGCTGCTCGCGGCCACCAACCCGGCGGTCGTGCACTACGACCCGGCGTTCTCCTACGAGATCGCGCACATCATGCAGGACGGCCTCGAGCGGATGTACGGCTCGGGCGGGCCCGACGGCCAGGGTGAGGACGTCATCTACTACCTCACCGTCTACAACGAGCCGGTCTCGATGCCGGCCGAGCCGTCCGACGTCGACCGCGAGGGGATCCTCAAGGGCATCCACCGCGTCTCGACCGCCGAGGGCGACGGCCCGCGGGTCCAGCTGATGGCCTCCGGCGTCGGCTACCCGTGGATCGACGAGGCGGCCCGGATCCTCGCCGAGGACTGGGGCGTGAAGTCCGACCTCTGGTCGGTGACGTCCTGGAACGAGCTGGCCCGCGACGCCGCCGCTGCCGAGCAGTGGAACCTGCTCAACCCCGGCGACGAGAAGCGCACCGCCTACGTCAGCGACAAGCTGGCCGGCGCGCCCGGTCCCGTCGTCGCGGTGTCCGACTACATGCGGGCCGTCCCGCTGCAGATCGCGCGCTGGGTGCCGCAGGACTACCGCGTCCTCGGTGCCGACGGGTTCGGCTTCGCCGACACCCGCCCGGCCGCCCGCCGCTTCTTCCACATCGACGCCGTCAGCGTCGTCGTCCAGGCCCTGCAGGCCCTGGCCGACGCCGGCGAGATCGACGTGGCGAAGGTGGTCGAGGCGTCCGAGCGCTACAAGATCGACGACCCGACCGCGACGCAGGACATCAAGCAGGAGGGCGGGGACGCGTAGTCCCCTGCTCCACCCACTGGTGGGCTCACGCCTCCCGCGCGTACGTCGCGGGAGGGTGGCCCACCAGCTGCGTGAAGGACCGGATCAGGTGCGACTGGTCGGTGTAGCCGAGCCGCACCGCGAGCCCCGCCCAGTCGACGTCGGCGTCGCCGTGCGCCGCTGCGGTCACGTCGAGCAGCCGGAACCGCTGCACCACCCACTTGGGACCGATGCCGACGTAGGCGTGGAAGCGACGCTGGAGCGTGCGCAGGCTGACGCCCGCGATCTCGGCGAGCTGCTCGGCCCGCACGAGGTCGGTGTCCTCCTCGGCGCGCTCGACCAGGGTCGCGAGCTCCTCCACCAGCGGGTCGTGGGGCGGCTCCAGCCCGCGCAGCCAGCGGGCGAGCACGGCCGCGCCGTCCTCGGGTCGCGGGCAGGCGAGCACCTCGGCCGCCACGGACCGGTCGTCGGTGCCGAGCAGGTCGGCCACGAGCACCTCACGTCCCTCGAGCGCACCGACGTCGGTCCCGAGGAACGGCCGGAACGCGGCGGGCCGGAAACCCGCTGCGACCGTCAGCCCGGCACCCTCGAGGCGACGGTGGAACATCCGCGGGTGCACGCCGTGGACGAGCAGGCGCGGCTCTCCCCCGACGACCTCGGCGGTGACGTGCACGACCGGCCGCGGGACGACCTCCTGGTCGTGGGGCTCGGGCGTGTCCCAGCGGACCCACCAGAAGTAGTCGACGAGGTGCGCGAGGTCGGGATCGGGCTCGATCCGGCCGACGTCGATGCGCTGCTCGGCGGTGCTCGGGCGCATCACCGCCGCCTGGACGCGACCGGATCGGGAGGGCACGGCGCCACCCTAGGCCGCAGGCCCGACAGTGCTGTCGCCTTTGTCCAAGCCGTCCCTGCGCCGGCGCACGAGACTGGAGTGGACCACGCACGAGGACAGAAGGAGACGACGTGAGCGACGAGCAGACCGCACGGATCGCGATGGTGACGCTGGACTGCGCAGAGGTGAAGCCCTCCGCCGACTTCTGGTCGGCCCTGCTCGGCTGGGAGGTCGCGGCGAGCTCCGAGGACTACGCGATGCTGACCGGCCCCGACGGCAGCCCGGCCCTCGGCCTCGGGCGCGTCGACGACCACCAGGCGCCGACCTGGCCCGACACCGGCCGCAAGCAGTTCCACCTCGACCTCGCGGTCGACGACATCGACGCGATGGCTGCCCGTGCGGTCGAGCTGGGCGCGACGCTCGCCGACCCGCAGCCCGGTGAGACCTGGACGGTGCTCATCGACCCGGCCGGGCACCCGTTCTGCCTGACGGACGCGGCCAACTGGGGCTGATCCCCCGCGTGGTCGTCGGCGCTCAGGCGCCCGCTGCGCGTCGTACGAGTCGTACGGCGTGCACGGGCGTCAGCGGCGCAGAACCCGCCTCGGCCTGGATCGGCGCCACGGACGCGCCCTCCTCGAGGAGCTCGCGCCAGCGCTCGCGGTCGTAGTGGCTCGGCTCGGTCGAGCGGATGAAGTCGCGCACGATCCGGGCGAAGCGCTCCGGGTGGTCCTTGTGCGGGAAGTGACCGGCGTTGGGCAGGATCTCGATGCGCGCGGTCGGCGCGAGCGCGCTCGCGTTGCTCGCGTGCGACACCGGGATGACCTGGTCGTCGGAGCCCCACACGACGCACATCGGCATCGCCTCGGTCAGGTAGGCGCGGTCGGCCATCGTGACGATCTGGCCGCGCCAGTCCACGACCGCCCGCACGACGTGCGCGATGGCCGCGCGGGTGCGCGGGTCCTTGAAGGAGTCGTAGATGTCGGCGACCTCGTCCAGGTCGCGCAGGTGGCTCACCCCGGTCGACGCCAGCAGCCGCATCGCCGCGGTCGTCAGGTGGCGTACGCCGGGCGCCGCCAGGAGCGCCATCCCCTGGTGGAAGCCGGGCGTCGTGATGGCGCGGATCGCGGGGCTGACCTCGGGACCGAGACCGCCGGACGCCACCAGCACGAGCCGTTCGGCGCGCTCGGGGAACTGGTAGGCGAACTGCATCGCCACCCCTCCACCGAAGCTGTGGCCGACCACCGTGACCCGGTCGATGCCGAGCACGGTGAGCAGGTCGCGCATCCCGTTGGCGTAGCCGCCCAGGCTGTAGTCCGCCCGCGGCTTGTCCGACCCACCGTGCCCCAGCAGGTCGGGGGCGATCACGGTGTGGGTGCGTGCGAGCGACTCCATCACCGGTGCCCACGTCGTGTGGTCGCACCCGAGGCCGTGGAGCAGCAGGAGGGCGGGACCCGAGCCCATCCGGACGTACGCGCGGCGGTGACCGTGGACGGTGACGTGCTGGACCTGCGGGGTGCTGCGGGGCACGCGACCTCCATGTGCGGACAGGTCCCGGATTCAACCAGAGGGCCGGCGCGGACCGTGGTGCCGGCCCGCGACGATGCCAAGTCGTGACATCGCGGCGCCGATCGGCCGGTTCGTGGGAACCCCACTACGCGCGGCGCGCCACTACAGTCGGGGCATGCCCGCCTCCCGCCGACGCTCCGCCGAGGCCCTCCGCAGCTCGTCGGGGCAGCTCAGCACGGCCGCGACGGCGCGGATGGCCACCGACCTCCCGTGGTTCGACGACCTCAGCGCCGAGGACCGGTCGTGGGTCGGGCTGATCGTCCAGGCGGGCATCCGTGGCTTCGTGGACTGGTACGACGTCGAGGTCGGCGCCCAGGGCGACGGTGTGGGCGGCGCCGCGGTCCACCACCCGCTGGACGTCGTGGTCTTCGGCGCCGCGCCCCGTGAGCTGACCGGCGTCATCTCGCTCCAGCAGACCGTCGAGCTGGTGCGGCTCAGCATCCGGGTCGTGGAGACCAACATCGACAGCATCCTCGACCCCGAGGACGTGCGCGAGGTCCACGACGCCGTCCTCCTCTACGCCCGTGAGGTCGCCTTCGCCACGGCCGCCGTCTACGCCCGGGCCGCGGAGTCCCGCGGCGCCTGGGACGCCCGCCTCGAGGCGCTCGTCGTCGACGCCGTGGTCCGCTCCGAGGCCGACGAGACCGTCCTGTCGCGGGCGAGCGCCCTCGGCTGGGGAGCCCACGGGGACGTGGCCGTCGTGCTGGGCGCCACGCCTCCGCACCGTGCGGAGCTCGACGTCTTCGAGTCCGTACGCCGCTCGGCGCGGGCCGGCGACATGGACGCCCTGTGCGCCACGCAGGGCGACCGCCTGGTCGTCCTGCTGGGAGGCGTCACCGACCCGCTCAAGGCCGCGACCCGGCTGCTCGACCACTTCGGCGACGGGCCCGTGGTGGTGGGTCCGGTGACGGCCGACCTCGCCCACGCGAGCGCGTCGGCGCGGGCCGCGCTGTCCGCGCACCGGGCTGCCAGCGGGTGGCCCGACGCGCCGCGACCGGTCGAGAGCCGCGACCTCCTCCCCGAGCGCGCGCTGGCCGGTGACGGCCACGCGCGCAGGCACCTCGTCGAGGACGTCTACCTGCCGCTCGTCGCCAACCGGGGCGCCCTGCTGGAGACACTGGGAGCATGGTTCGAGCACGGCGCGTCGATCGAGGGAACGGCGCGCGCGCTCTTCGTGCACCCCAACACCGTGCGCTACCGGCTCCGGCAGGTCGCGGACGTGACCGGCTGGTCGCCGTCGCGACCGCGCGAGGCCTTCGCCCTCCAGCTGGCGCTGATCCTGGGGCGTCAGTCGGGCCGCACCGAGTTGTAGGAACCCTACAAGGATCACCGGGTGAGTTTCGTCGGCGTCGGACCCGCGCCCGGGCTCGTCGACCCGGCACAGTGGATCCCGTGCTCGTCATCGTCGCTCCCGGCCAGGGGGCCCAGACCCCCGGCTTCCTCACACCGTGGCTGGAGGACCCCGTCTTCGCCGCCCGGTTCGACTGGCTGGCGACCGTCGCGGGCATCGACCTGGCGCACTACGGCACCGAGGCCGACGCGGAGACGATCCGCGACACCAAGATCGCCCAGCCGCTGCTGGTCGCGACCGGCCTCGTCGCCGCACTCGACCTGTTCCCGCACCCGGCCGACGCGTTCGCCCGCATCGGTGCGGTCGCCGGCCACAGCGTCGGCGAGCTGACCGCCGCGTCCGGTGCCCGCGTCATCACCGCCGAGCAGGCGATGGTGCTGGTGCGTGAGCGCGGCAACGCGATGGCCGACGCCGCCGCGACGACCGCCACCGGCATGACCGCCGTCCTCGGCGGCGAGCGTGAGGAGGTGCTCGCCGTGATCGAGCGCCACGGCCTCACCCCCGCCAACGACAACGGCGCCGGCCAGGTGGTCGCCGCAGGCACGATGGAGCAGCTGGCCGCCTTCGCCGAGGACGGCCCGGCCAAGGCCCGGCTGATGCCGCTGAGCGTCGCCGGGGCCTTCCACACCACCCACATGGCTCCCGCCGTCGAGCGCCTCGCGTCGCTGGCCCGCTCGGTGTCCACCCACGACCCCCGCACCCCGGTCATCTCCAACCGCGACGGACAGGTCGTGCACGACGGTCGCGACGTGCTGCGCCGCATGGTCGGGCAGATCGCCAACCCCGTGCGCTGGGACCTCTGCATGGAGACGATGAGCGACCTCGGCGTCACCGGCATCCTCGAGATGCCGCCGGCCGGCACACTGACCGGCATCGCCAAGCGGGCGCTCAAGGGCGTCGAGACCTTCGCGCTCAAGACCCCCGACCAGCTCGACGCGGCCCGCGACTTCGCCGACAAGCACGGGGAGGCCTCGCAGATCGAGACCACGCCGACCTGGCGGATGGTCGTCTCCCCCGCCAAGGGCACGTTCCACCTCGACGCCGCGGCGGCCGCCTCCGAGATGCTCACGTCCGGTGCCGTCATCGGCGCCGTCGCCAGCCTGCGCGACCGTACGGACATCACCGCCGCCCACGGCGGCTCGATCGTCGAGTGGCTCGTCGAGGACGGCGACCTGGTCTCCCCCGGCCAGCCGCTCCTGCGCCTCCACCCGGAGGGCTCGCACTGATGGCGCCCATCGCCGCGAGGACCGGCCCGGCCCACACGCGGATCATGGGGATGGGGTCCTACCGCCCCACCCGCCTGGTCCCCAACTCCGAGGTCGTCGACGCGATCGCGTCCAGCGACGAGTGGATCCAGCAGCGCTCCGGCATCAAGACCCGCCGCTGGGCGGGCCCGGAGGAGTCGGTGCAGATGATGTCGGTCGAGGCGTCGCGCATCGCCATCGAGCGCTCGGGCCTCGAGGTCGGCGACATCGACTGCGTCGTCGTCGCCACCGTCAGCCACCTGCTCCAGACCCCCGCCGTCGCCACGGCGATCGCCCACGAGCTCGGCACCGACGCTGCCGCCGCCTTCGACATCTCCGCGGCCTGCGCCGGCTTCTGCCACGGCATCGCGATGGCCTCCGACATGGTCCGCGCGGGCAGTGCCACGCACGTGCTGGTCATCGGCGTCGAGCGGCTGACCGACATCCTCGACCTCACCGACCGCGGGACCGCGTTCATCTTCGCCGACGGTGCCGGCGCGGCCGTCGTCGGCCCCAGCGACACCCCGGGCATCGGCCCGGTCGTCTGGGGCTCCGACGGCGAGCAGTTCGACCTGATCCGTCAGCGCGAGGACTGGCGCGACGTGGTCGGCACCGACACCCAGCCCGGCTCGGGCGTGATGCCGCACCTGACGATGCAGGGCAACCCGGTCTTCCGCTGGGCGTCGTTCGCGATGGCCAAGATCGGCCAGCAGGCGCTCGACGTGGCGGGTGTGTCCATCGACGAGCTCGACGTCTTCGTGCCCCACCAGGCCAACATGCGCATCATCGACGCGATGGCCCGCTCGATGAAGCTGCCCGCCACGGTGGCCATCGCGCGCGACGTCGCCGACCAGGGCAACACCTCGGCGGCCTCCGTGCCGCTCGCGCTCGACCGGATGATGCTCGAGGGCGAGGCCCGCAGCGGCGACACGGCCCTGCTCATCGCCTTCGGCGCCGGACTGGCGTACGCCGCCCAGGTCGTCACCGTCCCCTGACGCACCACCCCGACGCACCACCACAGGTTTCCACCAGCCAAAGCACCACCACCGAAAGAAGGGAAGGCCCCATGGCCACCACCGAAGAAATCCGCGCTGACCTCGCCGACATCGTCAACGAGGTCGCCGGCGTCGACGCCGACGACGTCCAGCTGGACAAGTCCTTCGTGGACGACCTCGACGTCGACTCGCTCTCCATGGTCGAGGTCGTCGTGGCCGCCGAGGAGAAGTTCGGCGTGACCATCCCCGACGACGAGGTCAAGAACCTCAAGACCGTCGGCGACGCCGTCGCCTTCATCGAGCGCTCGCAGGGCTGACGCTCCCCTGAGGTCACGGGCGGCCGGCATCCAGCCCGGCCCCCGTGACCCAGCCCTTCATCGCTCCCCCACCTCGTACGGAACGGAACCCATCTGATGCCTTCGACCCGCGTAGTCGTCACCGGCCTCGGCGCCACCTCACCTGTCGGTGGGGACGTCGCCTCGACGTGGCAGGCCATGCTGGCCGGCACCTCCGGCGTCGGCTACCTCGACGACGAGTGGGTCGACACCCTGCCCGTGCGGATCGGCGGCCGCGTGGCCGTGGAGCCCTCCGAGGTGCTCGAGCGGGTCAAGGCCCGACGGTGGGACCGGTCCACCCAGTTCGCCATGGTCGCCGCCGAGCAGGCCTGGGCCGACGCCCGCCTCGAGGACTCCGGCCTCGAGCCCGAGCGCCTCGGCGTCGCGGTCGCCTCCGGCATCGGCGGCGTCACCACGCTGCTCGCCAACTACGACACGCTGCTCGAGAAGGGCGCGCGTCGCGTGTCCCCGCTCGCCGTGCCGATGCTCATGCCCAACGCCCCGGCGGCCAACGTCAGCCTCCGGTACGGCGCCCGCGCGGCGGTCCACGCGCCCACCTCGGCCTGCGCCTCGGGCAACGAGGCCATCGCGATGGCCATCGACCTGATCCGGCTCGGCCGCGCCGACGTCGTCCTCGCCGGCGGCACCGAGGCCGCGATCCACCCGCTCCCGATGGCCGCCTTCGCCAACATGATGGCGCTGTCCAAGACCGCCAGCGGCGACGACGGGCGCGACCCCGCGTCGGTCTCGCGCCCCTGGGACGTCGCCCGCGACGGCTTCGTCCTCGGCGAGGGCGGTGCCGTGCTCGTCCTGGAGTCCGAGGAGCACGCCCGCGCCCGCGGCGCGACGATCTACGCCGAGGTCCTCGGCGCCGGGATCAGCAACGACGCCCACGACATCGCGCAGCCCGACCCCGAGGGTCGCGGTGGCACCCGCGCCATCACGATGGCGCTGCGCGAGGGCGACGTCGACCCGGCCACGGTCGTCCACGTCAACGCGCACGCCACCTCGACGCCCAAGGGCGACATCGCGGAGGGCCTGATGCTCCACGCCGTCCTCGGCGAGCACGTCGACCGCTGCGTGGTCACCAGCACCAAGTCGATGACCGGCCACCTGCTCGGCGGCGCCGGTGCCCTCGAGGCCGTCGCCACGGTCATGGCGCTGCGCGACCGCGTCAGTCCCCCGACGATCAACCTCGACGACAAGGACCCCGAGGTCGACCTCGACATCCCGACGTCGAGGCGTGACCTGCCCGAGGGCGACATCGTCGCCCTCAACAACTCCTTCGGCTTCGGCGGCGCCAACGTCGCCGTGGCGTTCGGGTCTCGCCCCCGCTCTCCTCCGCGACACTCCGCGGACCCCGATCCACCCCACGAAGTTCTCCGCTCCCCCGCTTCGCTCCTCCGCGGACAACTCCGCGGGGACCCCGGAAGGACATTGATGACGACCACCGCCGCACCGAAGGCCGCGCCCGCCAAGCTGCCCCGCGAGGAGGACCCGCGCAACCCGGTCCACCGCCTCACCGCGCTCCTCGACGAGGGCACCCTCGAGCTGATCACCGCTGACGACGACTCGGGCATGCTCGCCGCCGTCGGCCGCGTCGACGGCACCCAGGTCGTCGCCTTCTGCTCCGACGCGACCGTCATGGGCGGCGCGATGGGCGACGTGGGGTGCCGCGTCGTCGTCGACGCCTACCACCGCGCGATCACCGACAACGTGCCGATCATCGGGCTGTGGCACTCGGGCGGCGCCCGGCTCGCCGAGGGCGTCCTGTCCCTGCACGCGGTCGGCCGGATCTTCCAGGTCATGACGCAGGCGTCCGGCGTCATCCCGCAGATCTCCGTCGTCCTCGGCCCCGCGGCCGGTGGCGCGGCCTACGGCCCGGCGCTGACCGACGTCGTCATCCTCGGGCCGGAGGGACGCATCTTCGTCACCGGTCCCGACGTCGTGCGCTCGGTCACCGGCGAGGACGTCGACATGCTGCGCCTCGGTGGCCCCGAGCCGCACGGCCGGCGCTCCGGCGTCGTGCACATCCTCACCGAGTCCGAGCGCGAGGCGCTCGACAAGGCCCGCACGGTCGCCTCCCTCCTCGGCGCGCAGGGCAGCCTGGTCGCCGAGGACGTCGAGGACCGCGACCTCGAGTCGCTCCTGCCGGAGTCGAAGAAGCGCGCCTACGACGTGCACCCGCTCGTCGAGGGCGTGCTCGACGAGGGCACCATGCAGGAGATCCACGCCCGCTGGGCGCCCAACATCGTCGTCGCCCTCGGTCGCTTCGGCGGTCGTACGGTCGGCGTCGTCGCCAACAACCCGCTGCGTCTCGGCGGCTGCCTCGACTCGCTCTCGGCCGAGAAGGCCTCCCGCTTCGTGCGCATGTGCGACGCGTTCGGCGTGCCCCTCATCGTGATCGTCGACGTGCCGGGCTACCTGCCGGGCGTCGGCCAGGAGTGGGACGGCGTCGTACGACGTGGCGCCAAGCTCCTGCACGCCTTCGGCGAGTGCGTGGTGCCGCGGATCACGCTGGTGACCCGCAAGACCTACGGCGGCGCCTACATCGCGATGAACGCCCGCTCGCTCGGCGCCACCAAGGTGTTCGCCTGGCCGGGCGCGGAGGTCGCCGTGATGGGCGCCGTGGCCGCGATCCGCGTGCTGCACCGGCGCAGGCTGGCGGAGGTCTCCCCCGAGATCCGTCCGCAGGTCGAGGCCGAGCTTGCTGCCGAGCACGAGCGCATCGCCGGCGGGGTCGACAAGGCCGTCGAGATCGGGGTCGTCGACGAGGTCGTCGAGCCCGCTCGCACCCGCAGCGCCATCGCGGCCGCCATGCGCCACGAGATCGACACCGTCGGCGTACGCCGCGGTCGCCACGGCAACATCCCGCTCTGACCGAGCGTCATCACCGAGACCTTCCGGCTGCGGTGCCGCAACCCCTGGGCGGACCGCTCAGACGACCTGGTGCAACCAGCGCACCGGTGCGCCCTCACCCGCGTGCCGGAAGGTCTCGAGCTCGTCGTCCCACGGCTTGCCGAGGAGCGCGTCGATCTCGTTGAGGAGCGTGGTGTCGCCCAGCGCCGACTTCACGACGGCGGCCTTGAGCCGGTCCTCGGGGATGAGGATGTCGCCGTGCGGGCCCGGTGATGGCGTGGAAGATCCCGAGGTCGGGCGTGCAGGAGAACCGCGTGCCCTCCGTGGAGCTGGTCGGCTCCTCGGTGATCTCGAAGCGGAGGTGGTTCCACCCGCGCAGCGCCGAGGCCACGGCGGCGGCGGTGCCCGCCGTCCCGGTCCACGACAGCTCGGCACGGTACGAGCCCGGCTGGGCAGGCTGCGGCGTCCAGTCGAGCGACACGGCAGCGCCGAGCACTCCGCCCACGGCCCACTCGATGTGCGGGCAGAGAGCGGAGGGAGCAGAGTGCACGTAGAGAATGCCCCGCGTCCCCGGACCGTCCGGGCGGGAAGCAATGCGTGTGGTCACCACGACCTCCTTGAGTTCCGACGCTCCAGATGCGCCTTCCCCAGCGGTCTGTCGTCGTTGCTCGATGGTGGTCGAGTGACACCTATGTGATTAGTGGCTCCATTGTGACCCATGGGGCGCCCGAACGCCAGCGTGGCACGGGTCAGGACTGGCGGCGCTCCAGGAGGTCCGCGCGCGCAGCGGCGTCGGTGATCTCGTCGGAGTCGATCGCGTGCGTGCGGTGGAACCACGCGAGCGCGTCGTCCTCGCGACCGGCGGCCTCGAGGGTGTCGGCGTACGCGTAGCGCAGGCGCACCACCCAGGCCGAGCGGCTCTTGGAGGCCAGCGGGGCGAGCTCGAGGGTGCGCAGGGCTGCGTCGAGCTGCCCCATGTCACGTCGGGCCCCGGCCTCGACCAGCGTCATCTCGGCCTTCGCCTCGGTGCTGAAGTTGCTCACGGACGGGGTCTTGGCGAGCTTGATCGCCTGCTCGGGGTTGCCGAGGGCCCGGTGGCAGTCCGCCATGATCGGCAGGTAGTCGGTCGCCCCGTTCATCCGCTTCGCGGCACGCAGCTCGGCCAGCGCGACGTCGTAGTGCCCGGCCGCGTAGGCGGCCTCCCCCGTCGCCTCGCGCACCACGGCCAGGCGCGACGCGCGGGCGCGCGCGGCCAGGGTGTGGCGGTAGGCCAGCTCGGGGTCCTCGTCGATCAGCACGCCGGCCGCGGCCAGGTGGCGCGCGACGCGTGCGGCCAGCTTCTCGGGCAGGCCCTTCAGCTGCGCCCGTACGCCGCGGTCGAGCTCGGCGCCGGTGACGTCCTCCGGCAGCGGCGGCCCGTCGTACTCCGCCTGGTCGGCGGTGCGCACCTTCGGCTCGGCGCGGCCGCGGAAGGCACGGTCCGAGGACCCTTCACGCTTGCCCTGGTAGCCGCCCTTGCCGCCGGCGCCACCCTTGGCGCCACCGCGCGGTGCGTCCCCACGCGACGAGCTGCTGCTGCCGCCTCGGCCGCGGGAGTCGCTCGAGCGCGGCGACGAGCCGTCACGGCCTCCGGTGGAGCCCCGGCCGGCGCTGCTGCGCCCGGCACCGGCGCCACCTCGGGCTGGTCGCTGTCCTCGACGGTCCTCGGCCACGGCCGCACGCTCCTTCTGAAGATGTCTTCGGCCCCCGCCCTCGGGCCAACCGTACCGATACCTGGGCGTGAAATGACGCAGAGGCCACCAGATGTCTGGTGGCCTCTGCCCAATGGTTGTCCGGCGGCGTCCTACTCTCCCACAACCTCTCGGTTGCAGTACCATCGGCGCTGAAAGGCTTAACTTCCGGGTTCGGTATGGGACCGGGTGTTTCCCGTTTCGCTATGGCCGCCGTAACTCTTTCAACCTCCACAAACGCTTCTCCAGTCGATGGACTGGGGTGGTTTGTTGGTTGGGATCTGCTTAGTGGACGCGAACTTGCTACTCGCTGCTGTGAGCTCGAGTTGTGTGTTCGTCTTTGCGCGTGTGCGTACTCACCTGTGTGGTTTTGTACGGTGTTGGGACAAGCCCTCGGCCTATTAGTACCGGTCGGCTGGGCATTGCTGCTGTACACCTCCGGCCTATCAACCCCATGTTCTGTGGGGGGCCTTACCCACTTACGTGGTGGGAAACCTCATCTTGAAACGTGCTTCCCGCTTAGATGCATTCAGCGGTTATCACTTCCGAACGTAGCCAACCAGCCGTGCTCCTGGCGGAACAACTGGCACACCAGAGGTTCGTCCATCCCGGTCCTCTCGTACTAGGGACAGCCTTTCTCAAGTTTCCTGCGCGCGCGGCGGATAGGGACCGAACTGTCTCACGACGTTCTAAACCCAGCTCGCGTGCCGCTTTAATGGGCGAACAGCCCAACCCTTGGGACCTACTCCAGCCCCAGGATGCGACGAGCCGACATCGAGGTGCCAAACCATCCCGTCGATATGGACTCTTGGGGAAGATCAGCCTGTTATCCCCGGGGTACCTTTTATCCGTTGAGTGACCACGCTTCCACATGCCGTGGCCAGATCACTAGTTCCGACTTTCGTCCCTGCTCGACATGTCTGTCTCACAGTCAAGCTCCCTTGTGCACTTACACTCGCCACCTGATTGCCAACCAGGCTGAGGGAACCTTTGAGCGCCTCCGTTACATTTTAGGAGGCAACCGCCCCAGTTAAACTACCCATCAGGCACTGTCCCTGATCCAGATAATGGACCTAGGTTAGACATCTAGTACGACCAGAGTGGTATTTCAACGTTGACTCCACCCACACTGGCGTGAGGGCTTCACAGTCTCCCACCTATCCTACACAAGCCGTACCAAACACCAATACCAAACTATAGTAAAGGTCCCGGGGTCTTTCCGTCCTGCCGCGCGTAACGAGCATCTTTACTCGTAGTGCAATTTCGCCGAGTCCATGGTTGAGACAGTAGGGAAGTCGTTACTCCATTCGTGCAGGTCGGAACTTACCCGACAAGGAATTTCGCTACCTTAGGATGGTTATAGTTACCACCGCCGTTTACTGGGGCTTAAATTCTCAGCTTCGACCCAAAGGTCTAACCGGTCCTCTTAACCTTCCAGCACCGGGCAGGAGTCAGTCCGTATACATCGTCTTACAACTTCGCACGGACCTGTGTTTTTAGTAAACAGTCGCTTCCCCCTGGTCTCTGCGGCCATCACCGCTGCCTGCCGCTAGGGCATTGACGGATCCGGCCCCCCTTCTCCCGAAGTTACGGGGGCATTTTGCCGAGTTCCTTAACCATGGTTGTCTCGATCGCCTTAGTATTCTCTACCTGATCACCTGAGTCGGTTTGGGGTACGGGCGGCTCGTTGCTCGCTAGAGGTTTTTCTCGACAGCATAGGATCACCCACTTCGCCATACGGCTCCGCGTCACGTCTCAGACTCCACACTGAAGTGGATGGTGCGGATTTGCCTACACCACGTCCTACGCGCTTGCCCACAGACAACCATCGCTGTGGCTGGGCTACCTTCCTGTGTCACCCCATCGCTTGACTACTACCAGCTCGGGTCCCACGCTCCACACACCAGCCTCGCCCCGAAGGGTCCGGTCCGATGAGCTTCGGGTGGTTAGCATCACCAGGTTCGTCATGGGCGCAACTTCGCCGGTACGGGAATATCAACCCGTTGTCCATCGACTACGCCTGTCGGCCTCGCCTTAGGTCCCGACTTACCCAGGGCAGATTAGCTTGACCCTGGAACCCTTGATCATTCGGCGCACGGGTTTCTCACCCGTGATTCGCTACTCATGCCTGCATTCTCACTCGTGTGGGCTCCACACCTGGATCACTCCGGCGCTTCACTGCCCACACGACGCTCCCCTACCCATCCAGCACACTGAACACCGATCAAGTCGATGCTGATGTATACGCTGAATGCCATAGCTTCGGCGGATGACTTGAGCCCCGCTACATTGTCGGCGCGGAATCACTTGACCAGTGAGCTATTACGCACTCTTTCAAGGGTGGCTGCTTCCAAGCCAACCTCCTGGTTGTCAATGCGACTCCACATCCTTTTCCACTTAGTCACCGCTTAGGGGCCTTAGCTGATGGTCTGGGCTGTTTCCCTCTCGACTACGGAGCTTATCCCCCGCAGTCTCACTGCTGCGCTCTCACTTACCGGCATTCGGAGTTTGGCTAACGTCAGTAACCTTGTAGGGCCCATTAGCTATCCAGTGCTCTACCTCCGGCAAGAAACACGCAACGCTGCACCTAAATGCATTTCGGGGAGAACCAGCTATCACGAAGTTTGATTGGCCTTTCACCCCTATCCACAGGTCATCCCCTCAGTTTTCAACCTAAGTGGGTTCGGTCCTCCACGTCGTCTTACCGACGCTTCAACCTGCCCATGGATAGATCACTTCGCTTCGGGTCTTGAGCGCGCTACTGAATCGCCCTATTCGGACTCGCTTTCGCTACGGCTTCCCCACACGGGTTAACCTCGCAACACACCGCAAACTCGCAGGCTCATTCTTCAAAAGGCACGCCGTCACCCCCACCGAGCAAGCTCGACATAAGGCTCCGACGGATTGTAGGCACACGGTTTCAGGTACTATTTCACTCCCCGCCAGGGGTACTTTTCACCTTTCCCTCACGGTACTTGTCCGCTATCGGTCATCAAGGAGTATTTAGGCTTAACGGGTGGTCCCGCCAGATTCACACGGAATTTCAGGGGTTCCGTGTTACTTGGGAACACGCTCCAGAGCCAGTGCCTTATGTCTACGGGCCTATCACCCTCTACGGTACGGCTTTCCAACCGACTTCGACTTCCACACTGGTTTCTTACTCTGTACTGAACCGGCAGATCCAATTGAGCGGTCCCACAACCCCATGCCTGCAACCCCTGCCGGGTATCACACAGACATGGTTTGGCCTCATCCGATTTCGCTCGCCACTACTCTCGGAATCACTTTTGTTTTCTCTTCCTGTCGGTACTGAGATGTTTCACTTCCCGACGTTCCCTCCACACACCCTATGTGTTCAGATGTGGGTAACACGACATGACTCGTGCTGGGTTTCCCCATTCGGACACCCCCGGATCACAGCTTGGTTGCCAACTCCCCAGGGCTTATCGCAGGCTCCAACGTCCTTCATCGGCTCTCGATGCCAAGGCATCCACCATGTGCCCTTCATAGCTTGTCTCAACAACGTCAAAACAACACACGCCGTCAACACAAACACAAAAGACAACAACCACCACACACCCACAATCAAAGGAAGCGTGGCAGCTTCACACAACGACACGACCAGCCAAGGAATAGCCGACCATGTCAACAAACTCATTAAACGAATTGCTCTAGACAACACCATCGAACCCCAACACATTCAGGGTCTGGTGTCGCCAGATGCTCGCGTCCACTATGCAGATCTCAAACAACAACCCCACCAACCCCCACCACCCCACAACGTGGAACGACAGGCAAAGGGAGGAACCAAGAACAACCAAGAACCCAACCACCCAGGACTCACATCCCAGGCGTTCGGTGCCTGATTCTTCAGGACCCAACAGTGTGCTCAACCACGCCCCCGGCCAATGCCAGGCTGCGCGACCCGTGACCAGACCCGAGCCCTAGAGGCTCGTGCCGGACGGATAGTCGACGTTCCACTAGTGAGACACCACCATGCGCCAGTGAACATTCGCCACTGGTCGGGGTGTGTGCTCCTTAGAAAGGAGGTGATCCAGCCGCACCTTCCGGTACGGCTACCTTGTTACGACTTCGTCCCAATCGCCAGCCCCACCTTCGACGGCTCCCTCCACAAGGGTTGGGCCACCGGCTTCGGGTGTTGCCGACTTTCGTGACGTGACGGGCGGTGTGTACAAGGCCCGGGAACGTATTCACCGCAGCGTTGCTGATCTGCGATTACTAGCGACTCCGACTTCATGGGGTCGAGTTGCAGACCCCAATCCGAACTGAGACCGGCTTTTTGGGATTCGCTCCCCCTCACGGGATCGCAGCCCTTTGTACCGGCCATTGTAGCATGCGTGAAGCCCTGGACATAAGGGGCATGATGACTTGACGTCATCCCCACCTTCCTCCGAGTTGACCCCGGCAGTCTCCTATGAGTCCCCATCACCCCGAAGGGCATGCTGGCAACATAGAACGAGGGTTGCGCTCGTTGCGGGACTTAACCCAACATCTCACGACACGAGCTGACGACAGCCATGCACCACCTGTACACCCCCAAAAGAAGCCCCATCTCTGGAGCGGCAGGGTGTATGTCAAACCCAGGTAAGGTTCTTCGCGTTGCATCGAATTAATCCGCATGCTCCGCCGCTTGTGCGGGCCCCCGTCAATTCCTTTGAGTTTTAGCCTTGCGGCCGTACTCCCCAGGCGGGGCGCTTAATGCGTTAGCTGCGGCACGGAATCCGTGGAATGGACCCCACACCTAGCGCCCAACGTTTACGGTGTGGACTACCAGGGTATCTAATCCTGTTCGCTCCCCACACTTTCGCTCCTCAGCGTCAGGTAATGCCCAGAGAACCGCCTTCGCCACCGGTGTTCCTCCTGATATCTGCGCATTTCACCGCTACACCAGGAATTCCGTTCTCCCCTGCATACCTCTAGTCTGCCCGTATCGAAAGCAAGCCAGGTGTTAAGCACCTGGTTTTCACTCCCGACGCGACAAACCGCCTACGAGCCCTTTACGCCCAATAATTCCGGACAACGCTCGCACCCTACGTATTACCGCGGCTGCTGGCACGTAGTTGGCCGGTGCTTCTTTAGTAGGTACCGTCACTTGCGCTTCGTCCCTACCGAAAGAGGTTTACAACCCGAAGGCCGTCATCCCTCACGCGGCGTTGCTGGATCAGGCTTCCGCCCATTGTCCAATATTCCCCACTGCTGCCTCCCGTAGGAGTCTGGGCCGTGTCTCAGTCCCAGTGTGACCGGTCACCCTCTCAGGCCGGTTACCCGTCGAAGCCATGGTGAGCCATTACCTCACCATCAAGCTGATAGGCCGCGAGCACATCCCTGGCCGAAAAACTTTCCACCACTTCCCATGCGAGAAGTAGTGCATATTCGGTATTAATCACCGTTTCCGGTGGCTATCCCAAAGCCAAGGGCAGATTACTCACGTGTTACTCACCCGTTCGCCGCTCGAGTACCACCGAAGTGGCCTTTCCGCTCGACTTGCATGTGTTAAGCACGCCGCCAGCGTTCGTCCTGAGCCAGGATCAAACTCTCCATCGAAAATTAACCCACCCACACCATCCAAAGACAGCACGAGCGACAATCAATAAGAGCCACATCCCCTGACCGACGAAACTGACATGTTGTCAGAATCATTGTCAAAGAAACCATCAACACCCACCAACCCACACCCAAAGGCACAGACCGACAGAATGTCAACGGGGCAAAACAAACTAATTCGTCGACTAATCAAACACACTGTTGAGTTCTCAAAAATCAGACGCACCCACATCGCGATCCGGTGAGGACCTCGGTTGCGTGAGGCAACTGGTGAAACCTAGCGAGTGGCTTTCTGTCGTGGCAAATCCTCGACTGTGCCGCTCTGACCCGGTGGTGTCATCGTGACCGATGACCGCTTCGAGCTGTCCTGCCCGGGGCCGGGAACCCGACCTGACCGGTCTTGTTCCCCGCCGCTCCCTGGCGACAGAGAGAACATTATGCGGCTCGCCGGGATCGCGCAAATCGAGAGGGTGTGACCGCGCGCACATCGGCGTTTGTGCAGGTCAGCGGCCTGTTGTGACGGGTGGGGCGGGTGGTGGGGCGTGTCGCCGGCCCCCTCACCCGCCCTCCGGACGGTCGGTTCAGCCCACCTCGACGCCGGCGAAGTTCTTCTTCCCGCGGCGCAGCACCAGCCACGAACCCGCCACCAGGTCCGCCTCGGTCGGGCGGAGCTCCGGGTCCTCGACGCGGACGTTGTTGAGGTACGCCCCGCCCTCGGCCACCGTGCGGCGCGCGTCGCCCTTGCTCTTCACCAGGCCGGCGGCGACCAGGAGGTCGACGATCCCGGGCAGCTCTCCGGCGGGGAGCGTCGTACCCCCGGCCTCGCGGAGCGCGGACGCGAGGGTGTCGGGCTTGATCGCGGAGAGGTCTCCCCCGCCGAAGAGCGCCGCGGCGGCCGCCTTGGCCTGCTCGACCTCGTGCTCGCCGTGGACGAGCGCCGTCACCTCGTCGGCGAGGCGCTTCTGCCCGGCGCGCAGGAACGGCTTCTCCGCCGTCTGCTGCTCGAGGTCCTCGATCTCCTCGCGCGTGAGGAAGGTGAAGATCCGCAGCAGCTCGCCGACCTTGTCGTCCTCGGCGTTGAGCCAGAACTGGTGGAAGGCGTAGGGCGACATCATCGTCGGCGTCGAGCCAGAGCGCGCCGCCCTCGGTCTTGCCGTACTTGGTGCCGTCCGACTTGGTGATCAGCGGCGTGGCGAACGCGTAGACGCTGTCCCCCGTCACGCGGCGTACGAGGTCGGCGCCGCCGGTGATGTTGCCCCACTGGTCGGAGCCACCGAACTGCAGCGCGACCCCGTGCTGGCGGTAGAGGTTGAGGTAGTCCATCGACTGGAGCAGGACGTAGGAGAACTCGGTGTAGCTGATCCCCGACTCGAGTCGCCTCTTCACGGTGTCGCGAGCGAGCATCCGGTTGACCGGGAAGTGCTTGCCGATGTCGCGCAGGAAGTCGATCGTCGACAGCGACGCGGTCCAGTCGTAGTTGTTGACCGTCGTCGCGGCGTTGTCGCCGTCGAACGACACGAACCGCGAGACCTGCTGGCGCACACGCTCGGTCCACTCCTTGACCGTGTCGAGCGAGTTGAGCGTGCGCTCGCCGGAGTCGCGCGGGTCACCGATCATCCCGGTGGCGCCGCCGACGAGGATGTAGGGCGTGTGGCCGGCGTCCTGCAGGCGCCGGGCGGTCACCAGCTGCACCAGGTTGCCCATGTGGAGGCTCGGCGCCGTCGGGTCGAAGCCCACGTAGAACCTGACGCTCCCCTCGCCCAGCGCCGCGCGGAGCGCGTCGCGGTCGGTGGAGTGGGCGATGAGGCCGCGCCACTCCAGCTCGTCGAGGACATTCGGGGTCGTCACGGTGATTCCTTCGGGTGAGTCGGGTTGGTGGTCGGCCACTAGCCTAGGGCGAGCGCGGAGGAGGGACGGCACGTGATCGCAGGCAGGTACAGGCTCGAGCCGGGAGATCGGTCGCGGCGGCTCCGGCACCGTGCACCTCGCCGTCGACGAGGTCCTCGGCCGCCAGGTGGCGATCAAGCGCATCGGGATGATCCCCGGCTCCGACGACGTCGAGCGCGAGCGGGCCGAGCGCGAGGCGCGGCTCGCCGCCGCCCTCAACCACCCGCACGTCGTGTCGGTCTTCGACCTCGTCGACGAGGCCGACGTGCGCTGGCTGGTCATGGAGTACGTCGACGGCGAGACGCTGAGCGAGCAGGTGCGCCGCGCCGGCCCGATGCGGGCCGAGGACGCGGCGTCGGTGCTGGGACAGACGGCCGATGCGCTCGTCGAGGCGCACTCCCACGGGATCGTGCACCGCGACGTCAAGCCCAGCAACATCCTGGTCTCGGCCGCGGGCGCCAAGCTCAACGACTTCGGGATCGCCCGTTCGGAGGACGACGCCTCGCTCACCCAGACCGGCCTGGTGACCGGGTCCCCCGCCTACCTCGCCCCCGAGGTCGCCAGCGGATCCTCGGCGACCCCCGCGAGCGACGTGTGGTCCCTCGGCGCCACGCTCTACCACGCGGTGACCGGCAAGCCGCCCTACGACGTCGGCGACAACCTCATCGGCGCGCTCTACAAGATCGTCCACGAGGACCCGCCGCGCCTGGCGGACGGCCACCCGATGGCCGGCCTGCTCGCGGTGATGATGACCCGCGACCCGGACCAGCGGTGGTCGATGCAGCAGGTGCGCGACGACCTGGGTCGGATCGCCCGCGGCGGGAGCTCCGCGGCCGCCCCTGCCGCGCCTGCGCCGGCACCTGCGCCCGTACGGGAGCAGACCGGCGTCCTGCCGCCCGTCCGTCCGGCACCTCTCCCCCGCGCGGCGCGACCGCGCCGCCGGCACTGGGGCTGGATCGTGGCCGCAGCCGCCACGGCGATCGCGGCGGTCGTCGCGGCGTACGTCCTGGCCGGGCGCGGCACGCCCGAGGCCGCGCCCGACGGCTCGGACCAGCCGTCCCAGACGGCCGGGACCGAGACCGGGAGCGACGACCCCGCTACGGACGCGGGCTCGACCGAGCCCACGCCGGAGGAGGTCCGCCAGCAGATGGACGACTTCATCACCTCCTACCTCTCGACCGTGACCACGGACCCCAAGGCGGCCTTCGAGCAGCTGACGCCGGAGTTCCAGGCGGCGAGCGGCGGCTACGAGGGCTACATCGGCGTGGTGGAGCAAGGTGAGGTCGGCGCAGCTGCAGAGCATCGACAGCAACCCCGGCGACCAGACGGTCGCCTACACGGTGACCTACCAGATGAAGGCGGGCGGGCAGAGCACGCAACGGGTGCGCCTCCAGCTGCAGCGCGACGGCGACCGCTACCTGATCGCCAACGAGGTCTGAGACCCCCTACGCGTCGAGGTCCTGGCGCTGCACCCAGAGCGCGGCCTGGGTGCGGTCGGCGACGCCGATGCGCTGGTAGGCGGAGGTGAGGTGCGCCTTCACGGTGCGCTCGGTGATCCCGAGCCGGGCGGCGATCTGCTTGTTGAGCAGGCCCTCGACCACGAGGCGGAGCACCTCGGCCTCACGCGGCGAGAGGGCCGAGGCCTCGACCGCCGGTGCCTGCTCCCCCGACCGCGAGGCGCGGACGAGCAGTCGTCGGGCGGCACGCGGGTCGAGCGGCGACTCACCCCGGGCCACCGCACGGATGCCGTCGAGCAGGGCGTCGGGCTCGGCGTCCTTGAGCAGGTAGCCCACCGCACCCGCCTCGATGGCGGCGTCGATCCGGGCGTGGTCGGAGAAGGACGTCAGCACCAGCACCTCGGTGCCGGTCTGCGCGTCGACGATCGCGCGGGTCGCCTCGACGCCGTCGAGGACCGGCATCTGCAGGTCCATCACCGCCACGTCCGGCGCGATGCTCGCGCACCAGCTCCACCGCCTCGCTGCCGTCCTTGGCGAGGCCGACGACCTCGAGGTCGTCGGTGGACTCGAGCAGGCCGGCGAGCCCACGGCGTACGACGGCGTGGTCGTCGGCCAGGACGACACGGATCCTGCGGGTCATGCGAGCGGCACCTCCACCCGGACGATCGTGCCCGACCCGGGAGCGGACTCGACGTCCATGGTCCCGCCGTGCTCGCGGACGAGGCTCTCCGCCGCGCGCAGCCCGAAGTGCGCGTCACCGGGCGCGGCGCCGGGGTCGAAGCCCACTCCGTCGTCGACGACCTCGAGCACCAGTCGGTCGTCCTCGCGCCGCACGGTCAGCGACATCCGCGTCGCGCGGGCGTGACGGGCCACGTTGCGGACGGACTCCTGCGCGAGCCGCCACACCAGCGCCACCGCGGACTGCGAGGCGTCCTCGTCGCCGCTGACGTCGACGTCGACGTGCATCCCCGCGCCGACGAGCGGTGCGACGAGGTCCTGCACGGCGGCGTCGAGCCCGGCGGTGTGGAGGTCGGGGGGATAGATCTCGACGAGGAGGGACCGGAGCGCGCGCATGCTCACGCGCAGCGAACGCCCGACCTGCTCGAGGTCGGTCGACAGCGGGTCGTCGGTCCTCGCGGCGAGCGTCGACAGCGCCATCGAGGATCCCGCCAGGTCCTGGACGACGCCGTCGTGCAGGTCGCGGGCGATGCGCAGGCGCTCGGCGTCGGAGGCCCGCACCGCGGCCTCGAGCAGGCGCTCGCGCTCGCGGGCGGCCGCGGACAGCCGGCGCGAGAGCAGCAGCATCAGCGGAGTGGTCGAGCAGCACCAGGGCGGCGAGGGCGCCGATCGTGATCGGGAGGAAGCGGTCCAGGACGGCCGCGCGCTGCTCGCCGAGCTCGTCGGCGGTGAAGTAGGCCTCGAAGAGCAGCGGCTCCTCCTCGGGCGACCAGACGCGGGTGTAGACCTCGAGCAGGTCACCGCCGAGCGCGCGGTCGTAGCGGTTCTCGGGACGGGTGAGGTCGGAGAGCTCGGCGTCGGTGCCGCCGTCCTCGATCACCTCGAGCTCGTCGGCCCCGAGCGGGTAGACCGTCCCGATCAGCTCGGTGCGGTCGCTGTAGAGGATGGTGCCGTCGGCGTCCCAGATCTTGACGCGGCGCACGTCCCCGACCAGCAGGCGGTCGAGCACGGTGCGGTCGAGCTGGTCGATCGCCGCCGCGTCGCCGGAGACGAGGCCCTCGGGGATCGCCGGCTGCGCCACCGAGCGACCGAGCACCTGGGTGATCGCGCGGGCGTCCGCGACGGCCTCCTCGTCGGCCGCGTCGCGGCTGAGGGCGCCGGTGACCACGACGACGACCACGAGCGTGACGAATCCCGCGGCCAGGAACTGCGCCACGGGATTCGTCAGCCAACGCATGGGGTGTGTGACCTCCGGGTCAGACGGGATCAGTAGTTGACCACACCGCGGCACACCTGGCCGTCGCGCACGGCCCGGAAGGTGATCGCGTCCGTGCCGGCGAGGTCGACGACCTTGCGCTCGACCTCGAACGAGCCGCTGCGCGCGGTCGTCGTCGCCGTACCGCGGTCGCTGACCGAGCCGTTGTGGCGGATGGTCCAGCGCCACTGCTGGCCGGCCACGTTGCTGTCGACCTCGCCCTCGACCTCGAGCCGGCCGTCGTCGGTCTTGACCTTGAGCTTCCAGCCGGCGCCGGCGCTGCAGCTGCCGGTGCGGATCACGCGGTCGTCGTCGTCACCGCCGGAGCGGGTGCCGCCGTTGTCGTCGCCGGTCCGGGTGCCGTCGTCGTCACCGGAGCGGGTGCCGTCGTCGTCGCCGGAGCGGGTGCCGCCGTGGTCGTCCCCGGCGGGGTCGTCGTCGCCGTGGCTGCGCAGCGACAGCGAGCCGACCTGGGCCGAGGCCGCAGGGACGCTGGCGGCGAGGGCGCCGACGGAGAGGGTGGCGAGCGCGGCGCCGACGGCGATGGCGCGGCCGAGGCCGGTGGTGGCGTTCTTGATGGTGTCCATGGATCCTCCTGAGTAGGTGGTCCCAGCCTCGCCGGGGACGACCGGCGCCGCGAGATGTCCGATGGTGCTAGTACCCCCGGGTCCGTCCGAACGGGTGTGAGCAACCCCCGCGGCCGCGGCTAGCGTGGAGCGCTGTCCACGGAAAGGGGCGCGCGTGATCGCAGGCAGGTACACCCTCGGCCGGGAGATCGGGCGTGGGGGCGCCGGCATCGTCCACCTCGCACACGACGAGGTGCTCGGACGGACGGTCGCCGTCAAGCGCATCGGCCTCCTCCCCGGCACCACCGACCACGACATCGAGCGCGCCGAGCGGGAGGCGCGGATCGCCGCCGGCATCACCCACCCGCACGTCGTGTCGATCCTCGACCTCGTCAAGGACGTCGACTGCTACTGGCTGGTGATGGAGCACGTCGCGGGGCCGCACCCTCGCCGAGGTCGTCCGCGCCGACGGCGCCCTCGGCGCCGCGCGGGCGGCCGGGATCCTCGCCCAGGCCGCCGACGCCCTCGTCCAGGCCCACGCGGCCGGGATCGTGCACCGCGACGTCAAGCCCAGCAACATCATGGTCAGCGACGACGACCACGCGAAGCTCGGCGACTTCGGCATCGCCCGCGGCGCCAGCGACCCGGCGCTGACGGTGACCGGCGAGGTCACCGGCTCGCCCGCCTACCTCGCCCCCGAGGTCGCGTCGGGCTCGCCCGCGACTCCCGCGAGCGACGTGTGGTCGCTCGGTGCCACGCTCCACCACGCGGTCGTGGGGCGGGCGCCGTACGACGTGGGCGGCAACGTCATGGGCGGCCTCTACCGGATCGTCCACGACGACCCGCCGCGCCTGCCGGCGGACCACCCCCTCGCCGAGCGTGCTGGCGCGCACGATGGTCAAGGACGCCTGCCGAGCGCTGGTCGGCCGAGCGCGTGCGCGACGAGCTGCGGCGGATCGCGAAGGGCGCACCGGACCCGGACGGCACCGCGCGGATGGAGACCGTGCCCGCGGCGGCGGCACCGGTCGAGGTCACCCCACCTCCTCCCGCGCCCACCAGCCCGGAGCGCGAACCGGTCGCGGCACGTCGGCGCGGCCCGTGGGGCTGGATCGCCGCGCTGGCCGTCCTCGCACTGCTCGCCGGGCTCGCGCGCGTGGGTCCTGTGGCCCGGGGACGGGGCGCGACCCGAGGCGTCCGACCGGGCCACCCCGCAGCAGACGCGCGACCCCCAGCCGTCCGAGGAGCCGTCGTCCGAGGAGCCGTCGTCCGAGGAGCCGTCGACCAGCACCACCGACGAGCCGACCACCGACCCGAGCCCACCGCCCGGCGACACGACCGCCGAGGTGCGAGCCTTCCTGCAGGACTACTTCACCCTCGTGACCTCGGACCCCGAGGCGTCGTTCGACATGCTCACCCCCGAGTTCCAGGCAGGCGAGCGGTGGCTACGGGCGCTACTCCGGGTTCTGGGGCACGATCAGCTCCGCGCGTCCGTACGACATCACCGTCGACCCGGAGACGCTGACGACGACGTACACGATCGACTACGTGACGACCTCGGGCCGCGCGACCACGCAGCAGGGGCAGCTGCAGCTCCAGCGGGACGGCGACGGCTACCTCATCGCCGGCGAGGGCTGACCCGCGCTCGAGCCCCGATAGAGCCCGTCGCCGCCCAGCGTCAGGATCCCGTCAAGGTTTGGCTCACTTCGGCTGAATGCGACGGAATCGTCCGAAGCGCTCACCTAGCGTCCACGCCGTGACCCAGCCTCTTCAGCCCACTCGTCGTTCCGTCGTTAGGACCGCTGCATGGACGGCCCCGGCCATCGCCGTCGCCACCGCCGCGCCCGCCCTGGCCGCCAGCGTCACCGCCGGAGCTCGGGTCACCCTGTCCGCCGCAGCGATCCAGGTGTCCGGCGCGGTGCTCCGCTTCGCGACCGACCTGGCGAACCCCACGACGTTCACAACGACCAACCTCACCGTCAGCGTCGTGGTCACGGCCCCGTCCGCGGCCATGCGTGCCATGGGGTGCCCGGCCAGATCCTCACCGACTTCCGTGACGAACTTCGCCAACGGCCAGACACAGACGCAGCCGCCAGCTGGAGGTGTCTTCGACTGGATCGGTCGCAGCGGCACCGAGCGCCTCTCGTACCCAGCCCCGCTCGCCGTCCACGACGGGCACCGAGTGGCGAGGTCCACCGGGCGGCGACCGAGTTCCGTACTGATCGAGTCTTCGTCAGACCTCGCCACCGCGCAGGCCGAGCTCGACCAGTCGGTCCACGGCTACGACCACGATCGCCCCACCAGCACTCGACATGCCACCCCGGTCCGGTTCCAGCCCGACCGGCACCCGTCGACCCGATCAGACCCATCACCACGGTCGGTACGACCTGCCGAGGACCGCCGCCGACGGCACCTGGGTCGCGCGTCGTGCCAGCAGCAGACCGGCGTGGTATGTGTCAGCTCGCAACGGTCACCGGCGTCACGGCCGCAGGCAGCCATCGACGTGTGGGTCACCGACAAGGTCCTGCAGTTCTACGACGGCGACCGGCTGCGGCTCGAACCCAGAAACGCGAGAGCCCGAGGAGTTATGAGTCAGCGATCTACGCTCCTGACGGCGATCTACAGTGACAACGAGTGTCACCGTCGACCGAACTAGATCTGTCACCCATCACCCGACGGCTACAGCCCGAGCCCGGCAGGTCGGCCTCCATCTCGTGCATCCGCTCCACCATGCGGAAGCCGAGGGCGGTGTTGGTGCGGTGCATCGCACCGTTGGACGGCGCGGTCCACGTGTGCACGACGCCGACCTCGTCGGGCAGGTCGGCGTAGTTCGCCGTCTTGAGGGCCGCGCCGAGGCGGTGGCCGCGGTGGTCGGGCATCACGAGGGTGTCGTCCTGCCAGGAGTACGTCTGCCCGTGCGGCACGAACAGCAGCGAGTAGCCACCGAGCACGCCGTCGGACCGGCGCCGGGCGGCGGCCACGCGGACGTCGTACGACCTCATCAGCCGCTCCTCCGACGACGCCAGCCGGGCGTCGTCGAGCACGGCTGCCTCGAGGTCGAGCTCGCCGACCGGCACGTCGGCGTTCATCTGGTTGCGCATCGCCAGGTAGGCGGCGCGGTGCTCGTCGGGGCAGCGACCGCGCCAGGTGACGACGTCGTACGCCGGGTCGACGGGGGCCGCCGTGACCGGGAGGTCGAGCAGCAGGTGGTCCTCGCGGTGCTTCTCCACCGCCCCGATCGCCGCCGCGAACTCCAGCCCGGGTCCGCCGTCGACCGGGGCCACCGACACCTCTCCGCCGATCCGCGTGCGTCCGGCCGCCCGAGCCCGGTCGACCACCGCCTCCCACAGCAGCCGGCCGGTCCCCCGCCGGCGGTGCTCCGGCAGCACGCTGACCTCGGCCCACGCCACGTCGAGGTTCTCGGTGAGCGGGAGCTCGAGCTCGGCCACCCCGACGAGGACGCCCCCGTCGCGCGCCTCGAGCCACGACCGGCTCGCGTGCTCGCCGGGCTCGGTCACCTGGACCTCGAACGCGTCGAACGCCTCGAGCAGCGCGTGCGGGCGGTCGGCCCGCGCCGCGCGCTCGCGGACGTCGAACCACGCGCGCCGGGCCGACGGGTCCCGGGCGTCGAGCTCACGGATCTCCATGCGCCCCATCCGACACGGGCGCCGTCCCACGAGCAACCCGATAAATCCCCGCACGCCGTCGAGACGTGCCACAGTGGTCCGCCTCGGACTGGGAGGGCCGTCGTGGGCAGAGATCGCGAGAAGCAACCGTTGCTGACACCGTCGCAGCGGCACCTCGTCACGCGCTTCAGCTACGGCGTCGACGCCACGCTGGCCAACGACGTACGCCGTGCGGGTGGTGCCCAGGCGTGGTTCGAGAAGCAGCTCACCCAGCCCGGGTCGTTCCCGGACGGCGCTGCCGACGAGGTGCGCCGGTGGTGGCCCGACCTCGACCGCAAGCCGGCCGACCTGTGGCAGCGCCAGGTCGACGAGGTGCGTGGCGGCTGGGAGGTCATGGAGGACTACGGCCGCTGGCTGCTCGTGCGCCGGATCCGCACGCGGCGCCCGGTGCTCGAGAAGATGACCGAGTTCTGGGAGGGCATGCTGCACGTGCCCGTCAGCGGCGACGCCCAGTTCACCTGGCGTGCCGACTACGGCGCCACGGTCCGCCGCCACGCGCTCGGCCGGTTCGACCAGATGCTGGCCGAGACCACCACGCACCCCGCGATGCTGATCTTCCTGTCCGCCGCGACGTCCACCAAGCGCGCCCCCAACGAGAACCTCGGCCGCGAGCTGCTCGAGCTGCACACGCTCGGCGCCGGCGGCTACGACGAGGACGACGTCAAGGCCTCCGCCCGGATCCTCACCGGGTGGCACGTGGACCTCTGGGAGACGTGGGCGGCGTCCTACGTCAAGGAGGACCACTCGACCGGCACCGTGCAGGTGAAGTCCTTCAAGGACAAGAACCGCAAGGCCGACGGCCGTCAGGTGACCGAGGACTACCTGCGCTACCTCGCCCACCACCCGCTGACCGCCCACCACGTCGCGGAGCGGCTGGCCACCAAGTTCGTCCGCGACGACCCGCCGGCCTCGCTGGTCGACCGGCTGGCGAAGGTCTACCTGAAGAACGACACCGAGATCGTGCCCGTGCTGCGGGCGCTGGTGGCGAGCAAGGAGTTCCGTCGGGCTGCCGGCGCAAAGCTGCGCGACCCCAGCGAGGACGTGGTGGCGACCTACCGCGCGCTCGGCGTCAAGGTCGGCAAGCCCACCCACGACGACTCGGGCGCGAACGCGATGCTGTGGCAGGCGTCCGGCCTGGGCCTGTCCCCGCACGCCTGGCCGCGTCCGGACGGCACGCCGGTGCGTGACGACATCTGGGCCTCACCGGCACGCGCCCTCGGCTCGATGAGCATGCACTGGGGCATGGCCGGCGGCTGGTGGCCGACGGTCAACCTGCGCTACCGCACGCCCGCCGAGTGGGTCCCGGCGAAGAAGCCGATCCGCTTCAACGACCTCGTCGACGCCGTCAGCCGCGACCTGCTCCACCGTCCGGCGTCGAAGAACCTCCTCGAGACCGCGCGCCTGGCCACCGGGTGCAAGGCCAGGGAGAAGATCGACCGTGAGCACGGCCTCTACCAGTGGGGCTTCCCGCGGCTGCTCGCCGCAGTCCTCGACTCCCCCGACCACCTGGCGTGCTGACATGACTGACACGACTCGCTCCTGCGGCTGCAACGACTACGACGAGGCACGCCTCGCCCTGAGCCGCCGCGCGCTCCTCGGCACCGCGCTCGCCGGCGGCGCCCTCGCCCTCGGCCCGGGCCTGACCCGCTCGGGGCCCCAGGCGTACGCCGTCACCGGCCGCACCACCAACCGGCTCTCCTCGCCGCTCGGCTCCGTGCTGGTGCTGCTGTCCCTGCGCGGTGCCGCCGACGGGCTCTCGCTCGTCGTGCCGCACGGCGACCCCGCCTACTACGCCGCGCGCCCGCGCATCGGCATTCCCCCCACCTCCCTGCTGGCACCCGACGCGATGTTCGGGCTGCACCCGGCGCTCGCGCCGCTGCTGCCGATGTGGGACGCCGGGACGCTCGCCGCCGTGCACGCCACCGGGATGGCCACGCCCAACCGGTCGCACTTCGCCGCGATGGAGGCCATCGAGGACGCCGCGCCCGGCTCGACCGAGCGCAACGGCTGGCTCAACCGCCTGCTCGGTGACCTGCCCGGAACCTCGCCCCTGCAGGGCACCGCCATGGGCAACCAGGTCCCGACCTCGCTCTTCGGCGTGAACCCGGCCTTCGTGGTCGGCGACGTCGACCGCGCCGAGGTCGCCGGGGCCGACGACGACGGTCGCAGGCTGCTGTCCCTCCAGAACGCGTGGAAGGGCGGCGGCCGGATGGGCCAGGCCGTCCGCGACGCGATCTCGGGCTCGCAGACCTTCGGCGCCGCCCGCGACCTGCCCGGGAGCGAGTCCGCAGCCACGCCCTACCCGGACACCGGGCTCGGCGGCGCGCTCTCGGACGTCTCGCGGATCGTGCGCGCCGGCGTCGGCGCCGAGGTGGTGACGGTCGACCAGGGCGACTGGGACATGCACACCGACCTCGGCACCGTCGAGTGGGGCGACCTGCGCCGCAACGCCGCCGACCTCGCCGGCTCGATCGCCGCCTTCTTCGCCGACCTCGGACCGTTCGCCGACCGCGTCACGCTGGTGACGCTCAGCGAGTTCGGCCGACGGGTCAAGGAGAACGACAACTACGGCACCGACCACGGCTTCGGCAACGTCATGTTCGTCGCCGGCGCCGGGGTCCGGGGCGGTCGCTACTACGGCTCGTGGCCGGGCCTCACGGACTCCGCCGACGCCGACGTGCTCGTCACCACCGACTACCGCAGCGTGCTCAGCGAGGTCGTCACCCGCCGCTTCGGCGTCTCGACGGCCCAGGTGTTCCCCGGGTTCGCGCCGACGCCCGTCGGGGTCATGGCCTGAGCCGTCAGGCCACCTGGACCGGGTGGCGCACGACGGCGTCGAAGAAGTAGCCCTGCGTGTTGTACGCCGCCACCAGGGGCTGCGTACGTCCCTGGTCGTCGGTCGCGCGCGCCAGCAGCTCGTGCCGCCCCGGGCGCGGGTTGCCCCACCGCACGGACCACTGCGTCCAGCCCTGCTCCTCGCGGCCACGCCGGTCGAGCACGGCCGGGCGCCACGACCCGCCACCGTCGAGGCTGACCGAGACCTTGGCGATCCGGCCGGCCCCGCTCCACGAGCGGCCGGTGAGGGTGACCGGTCGCGACGGCAGGACCTCGTCCCGGTCGAGCTCCCAGGCCGACCGCACCGGGTTCACGGTGAGCGGCGGGGAGTCCGGGGTCAGCTTGTAGAAGGTGGTGTTCCACGGCGAGGTCAGCTCGGTCGTCGAGACCTCGAGCGAGCCGAGCCACTTGATGCTCGCGATGCCGACCCACCCGGGCAGGACCAGCCGCAGCGGGTAGCCGTGGTCGGGCAGCAGGTCCTCGCCGTTCATCCCCCACGCGAGCAGGGCGTCGTCGAGCGCCTTCGCGACCGGGAACGGGCGGCGCACGCGGCCGTAGGTCTGGAACGGGTCGTCGAGCCCGGTCGCCTGGATCGACACCGCGTCGGAGGAGATCCCGACGGCCGCGAGCACGTCGCGCAGGCGTACGCCGCTCCAGCGCACGGTCCCGACCGCGCCCAGCGTCCACGCGGTGCCGGACACCGTCTGGGCCTGCTGGGTGGAGAAGTTGCTGCGCCCGTTGCCGGTGCACTCGATCACGGCCGTCAGGTCGTGGTGGGGCAGCGCCTGCAGGTCGGCGAAGGACAGGCTCAGCGCGTCGGCCTCGGTGCGCGACGTCGCCAGCCCGTCGCCGTACACCCGCAGCGCGTAGGTCGAGCGGTCGATCGTGGGGGTGCGCGTGTGGTTGCGCACGAAGAGCCGCGACTGCGGCGTCAGGTAGGCGCGCGGGTCGACCGAGCCCCACAGCATCTCGGCGTTGGTGCCGAAGTCCTTGAACAGGGTCGTCGGGGTCGGCTTGAGGATGGCCGGGTAGGCGCTCGCCGCGGGCGCCGCGCGCCACACCGAGGCGGGGAGGAGTGCCGCGCCTCCGGCGACGGCTGCGGAGGCGAGGAAGCCACGACGGGTGGGTGCGTACGACGTCATGCGCCGGACCTTATACGAGTAACTCACTCATTTCACTACACAACACTCGCGCTGCCATGCTCGGGACATGACGGACGACCGACCCACTCCCCCCACCTTCGAACCCCTGCCGGAGGACTGGGAGACCGCGCTCTTCGTGGTGGCCCACCCCGACGACATCGAGTACGGCGGCGCCGCGGCCGTGGCGCGCTGGACCGGTCAGGGCAAGCGCATCGTCTACTGCATGGTGACCAGCGGGGAGGCCGGCATCGACGGCATCCATCCCGACGAGAGCGGTCCGCTGCGCGAGGGCGAGGAGATCGCGTCCGCCCGGGCCGTGGGGGTCGACGAGGTCGAGTTCCTGCGGCTCCCCGACGGCGTCCTGGAGTACGGCGTGGAGCTGCGGCGCGCGATCGCCGCGGTCGTGCGCAAGCACCGTCCGGACATCGCGATGACGATCAACTTCCGCGAGACCTTCGGCGGCACCAACCTCAACCAGGCCGACCACATCGCCGTGGGCCGGGCGCTGCTCGACGCCGTCCGCGACGCCGGCAACCGGTGGATCTTCCCCGAGCAGCTCACCGACGGCGTCGAGCCGTGGGGCGGCGTGCGTGCCGTGTGGTCGGGCAGCTCGCCGCAGTCGACCCACGCGGTCGACGTGACCGACACCTTCCAGGCCGGCGTCGCCTCGCTGAAGGAGCACAAGGCCTACATCGACGGCCTCGGCTGGGAGGGCTGGGACCCCGAGGAGTTCCTCGACGGCATCCTGCGCGGCGGTGGCCAGGGGCTCGGCGTCACCCACGCGGCGACCTTCGAGGTCTTCCCGCTCGGCTGGGGCCGTAAGGACTTACGAAGTGCCGAGCACCAGCGACCGCTCCCCCGTCTCCGGTGCACCCGGACCCGGTGCCGGTCTCGAAGAGCTGCGAGGCGAAGTCGTCGCGCGTGTAGTTGGCGTTCGCTGCTCTGCTCTCGTCGCGCTGCGCGTAGTCGTAGCTGTTGGTGTGGACCGCCCACAGCTCGTCGACCAGCGCCTTCGCGCCCGGCAGCGAGTCGTACGCGCGCGGTGTTGGCCCACACCGTGTTGCCGCCGTAGGCGGATCACGACGCCGCGCAGCACGCTGATCGCCGGCACCCGGTCGACGAACGTGACGTCGTGTGCCAGGCGTTGGCGCCTCCTTGTCGCCGTCACCCGCAGCACCCGCGCGCTGCCGGTGTTGACGTCGGTGGGCGGTGGTGAGCGGACCGAGGCGCTCGGCGAACGCGATGGCTGGTCGTCGTCGAGGTGGTCCTGGCCGCGGAAGAACACGACCTTTGTAGGGGAACGCCCTACCGGCCGAAGCGGCGCGAGCGCCGCGTCCTGCGCGGCTCCTTGCTGGGCGCCGCGCCTCCGAACCGCGCGCCGACCAGCGGCGCGGGTGCCGCCGGGATCGGCTCGGCCGGCGCCGCGGCCACGGGCTCCGCGACGGGCTCGGCGTACGACGGCACGGCCGAGAGGTCCTGGTCGGCGAGGACCGCGCGGACCTCGTCGATCATCGCGACGAGGGCGTCGTCGTCGGCCGCGTCGACGGCCGCCACCAGGGCGTGCCGACCGAGCGACACCCCGAGCAGCGCTCCGTCCTCGAACCGCAGCCGGACGAAGCCGGTGGCGTGCTGGTCCTCCAGCGAGCGCAGGATCGCCAGCATCCGGTTGCCGGCCTCGGCGAGCCGGTCGAGGTCCTGGGCCTCACCGGCGAGGCCGATCACGCGCGCATCCGCCGTGACCACCGAGCTCCACGTCACGCCCTCGCACGCCCGCGAGCCGGCCGAGGCTGTGGGCGACCGCCGCCGCAGGGTCCACCGCACCGACGACGGTGAAGGTCGGCACCGTGCGCGGCTCGCGAGGGGCGACGACGGCCCGGAACGTGCCCTCCCCCGCCGGTGTCCAGGTGACGCCGACGATGAGGTGGTCGACGCCGAACGCCTCGAGGAGTCGTACGTCCCCCACGCCGACCAGCTCGCCCATGCGCCGGGCGAGCCGTCCGGTGTAGGGCAGCGCAGCGGCCAGCGAGCCCGACGCACCGTCGTCGCCCACCACCGAGCCGTCGGGGCGGACGAGGAACTGGGGCGTCTCGGGCGTGCCGGATGCGTGGTCGGCGGTCATGGGTCCCACCCTGAGGGCGCCGGCCGGTCGCGGCCGCGCGTGTTACGCACAGTTCACACGCCGCTCCGAAGCGTTACCCGCCGGAAACGCCCCCGGGACGACTGAAGGGCCCGAGGCATGACGCCTCGGGCCCTTCGGTGCTCCCCCACCTGGACTCGAACCAGGAACCCTCCGATTAACAGTCGAATGCTCTGCCAATTGAGCTATAGGGGATCGCTTGTGCAGCGGGGCAGAACACTAGCAAGCACCGTGACCCCGGGTGAAATCAGGGCAGGCCGACCTCGCTGCGCATCGCCTCGAGCGTCGTGCGCGCCACCTCGCGCACCACGGGGTCGTCGGGGTCGAGGCCCTCGTCGTACTCGTAGACCCACTGGACGCCACCCGACCCGGACGGTGCCCGGCGGGCGACCACCCGCAGCCCGCGCCGACCGGCCACCGGGGCGTGCCGCTGCAGGACGATGCTCGCGGTGACCCGCTCGCGGACCAGCTCGAGCAGCCGGCCGGGCTCGGTCAGGACCGCCGCGTGCACGGGTCGCTCCTCGCCCCACGAGCCGACCTCCGAGAGCCGGAAGGTGTCGGTGTCGCGGTCCCAGTCGGCTGCCTCGACCTGCTCCCACGGGACGCGCCGGGTGCCGTCGCCGGAGGCGACGTAGAAGGCGTCGCGCGTGCCGGCGAGGACGGAGCCGTCCTCGGCGACCGCCCACGCGAGCACCCGCTCGCCGCGCTCGACCGCGACGGACGGGGACGGCGTACGCGACCAGAGTGGACGGAGGCGTCATGGCACTGGCTCCCGGCTGGCCGACGGCGCCCTCGCGCAGCTTGCGGCGGTGCTGCTCGAGCATCACCAGCTCGCCGAACATGCGGTTGTACTCGAGGGCGTGCTCGACCGGGTTGGTGCGCTGGAGGCGGGCCTTGACGTCGGCGATCCGGCGCGACGTGGTGAGCTCCTGGAGGCGGTAGACGTAGGCGACCGCGAAGGTCGGGGTGGGGTCGGAGGTGCCGCGCACCGGCTCCACGCCGAGCTCGGTGATCGCGGCCACCACGGCGGGGTCCGTCGCGACGCCGCGCACCTTGGTGGCCCAGCCGGGGTCCTCCGCCCCGCTGGTCGGACCGCCCGCGGCGACGATCGCCTCCCACACGCCCTGGAACGTGGGGTGGGTGAAGTCGCCGGCGGTGACGTGCGCGGTGGTGCGCCCGACGCCGGCCGGGTGCTGGATGACGAGCTTGAGCATCTCCCGCTCGATGAGGAAGCGGGGGTCGGACAGGCTGGGCAGCGCCGGCCGCGTCGGCTCCGGCTGCTGCTCCGGCGCCTCGCTCGCCCGGGGCGTACGCCGCTCGTCGGTCTGCTTCGCCGGGCGGTTGGCGGCCCGCCGCACCTCGGCCCGGACCTCGTCGACGTCGACGCCGACCATGTGGGCGAGCTCGCGGGAGAACGAGTCCATCTTCGTCCTGTCCCGGATGCCGGCGACCAGCCCCGCAGCGTCGCGGAGCGCGTCGATGCGCCCGTCGGCCCGGTCGAGGTCGTGGCGCAGGAGGATGTTGTCGAGGGCGAAGCGGTAGAGCGGCTGCCGCTTCGCGACCAGCTCACGCACCGCCTCGTCGCCCTCCTTGAGCCGCAGGTCGCACGGGTCCATGCCCTCGGGCGCGACCGCGACGTAGGTCTGCGAGGCGAAGACCTGGTCGGTCTCCAGCACCTTCATCGCGGCCTTCTGCCCGGCCGAGTCGCCGTCGAAGGTGAAGATGACCTCGCCGCTGGTGCTGTCGTGGTCGCCGAGGAACCGCCGCAGCACCCGTGCGTGGTCGGTGCCGAAGGCCGTGCCGCACGACGCCACCGCGGTGCGTACGCCGGCGAGGTGGCAGGCCATGACGTCGGTGTAGCCCTCGACGACGACGGCCTGCTGCGCGTCCTTCATCGCGGTGCGCGCCAGGTCGATGCCGTAGAGGACCTGGCTCTTCTTGTAGATCGCCGTCTCGGAGGTGTTGAGGTACTTGGCCTCGATCCGGTCGTCGTCGAAGATCCGGCGTGCCCCGAAGCCGATCGTGTCGCCGTTGGCCTCGCGGATCGGCCAGACCAGGCGACCGCGGAAGCGGTCGTAGTGGGAGCGGCCGTGGGCGACGAGACCGGCAGCGACGCTCTCCTCGTCGGTGAACCGACGACCGCGCAGGTGGCGGGTCAGCGCCTCGCCGTCCCTGGGCGCGAAGCCGACGCCGAACGTCGCGGCCGCGGCCTGGTCGAAGCCGCGCTGGTCGAGGAACTGGCGGGCGACGACGGCGTCGGAGGTCCCGAGCTGCTCGGCGTAGAACTCCTGGGCGACCTTGTGGGCCTCGATGAGCCGGCCGCGGGCCGGGCCACGCGGGCGGACGGGCTCGTCGTCACCCTCCTCGCGGCGCAGCTGGACGCCGAACTTCTCGGCCAGCCGCTCGACCGTCTCGGTGAAGGTGAGTCCGTCGACCTTCATCACGAAGGCGATGACGTCGCCACCCTCCCCGCAGCCGAAGCAGTGGAAGAACGGCGCGGCTGGGGTTGACGTTGAACGACGGCGTCCGCTCGTCGTGGAACGGGCAGAGGCCCTTCAGCGACCCGCCACCGGCTCGCTTGAGGGTGACGTACTGCGACACGACGTCGTCGATCCGCGCCTTCTCACGCACCTCGGCGATGTCGTCGTCACGGATCCGGCCTGCCACGTCCGGGAGTCTACGGGCGCGCGCCCACCCTCGCGGCGGGGTCTCCACATCCCCCTCCCCCACGGCAGCGCACCCCTATGGGTTAGCGCGGCTGGTGCGGACGGACGCGGGTTTGGGCAAGGTCGAGTGACATGACTGCTCAGCACGGAGCGCCAGAGGGTCAGACCCTCGGCGCACTGGTCCACCAGCTCTCCCAGCAGATCCCCGAGCTCATCCGCTCGGAGATGCGGCTCGCCCAGGCCGAGGTCGCCGAGAAGGGCAAGCGCGCCGGTGTCGGGATCGGCATGTTCAGCGTCGCCGGCCTGCTCGCGTTCTTCGCCGTCGCGGCCTTCGTCACCACCGCCATCCTCGGCCTGGCCCACGTCGTCGACGCCTGGCTGGCCGCCCTGGTCGTGGGACTGGTGCTGCTCGCCGGCGCCGCCGTCGTCGGGCCTGGCCGGCAAGAACAAGGTCGCCGAGGCCACGCCTGCCGCGCCCGAGCGCGCGATCCAGGGGATCAAGGACGACATCGCCACCGTGAAGGGTGCCCACCATGACTGACCCGACCCAGCCCACCGACCAGCCCGCTGCTCGGACGCCCGAGCAGATCGAGGCCGAGATCGAGGCGCAGCGCGCCCAGCTCGCCGGCACCGTCGACCAGCTCGCCGCCAAGCTGGACGTGAAGTCCCAGGCCAAGGACAAGGTCGCCTCGATCAAGGACTCCGCCACGACCGACTCCGGCCAGCCCCGCACCGAGGTGCTCGCCGCCGCCGGCTCCCTGGTGGCGATGGCACTGGTGCTGCTGCTCTGGCGTCGCCGCCGCAGCTCCTGAGGCGACCACCGACCCGTACGACCACCACGACTCCACCACGACTCCCGGGAGGGAACCATGAAGAAGCTCACCCTGCTCATCGCCGGAGGCATCGGCTACGTGCTCGGCACCCGCGCCGGCCGCGAGCGCTACGAACAGATCAAGAAGGCCGCGACCCGCGTCAAGGACGACCCGCGGGTGCAGGAGAAGGCCGCGCAGGCCGCCGACCTGGCCAAGGAGAAGGCGCCCGTCGTCAAGGACAAGGTCGCCGCCGCGGCCAGCACCGCCGCCGACAAGGTCACCCCGTCCGGCAGCTCCGGCTCGAGCGGTGACCACCGCTCCGACCTCGAGGACCAGCTCAACCCCGAGAGCACCGCGCTGCAGGACAACCCCTACCCGCAGGGCGACCTGCCCTGAGTCAGCTGCTCAGGAGGGCGTGACGCGTGACGGCGCTGGCGTCGGTCAACGAGGCCACCTGGTCGATGACCACCCGGCGCCGTCCTGCGTCGTCCGCCGCGTCGTCCCAGTCCTGCACGAAGACCGGGTCGAGGCCGTCGCGGCCGCGGTCCCACAGCGCCTCGACGAGCTCGGCGACGAGCGAGCGCTGGCGCTCCATGAGCGAGACCCGGTCGTCGGCCTGCATGACGTAGTGGGCGGCGATCCCCTTGAGCACGCCGATCTCCACCTCGGTGCGGGTCGGGACGACGAGGTCGGCCCGGTGGCGCACGAGCGGCTCCCCGCCCGCCGCGGCGAAGGTGGACTCCTGCACGCTGCCGCAGAACCGGCCGATCAGGTCGCTGGTGAGGTTCTTGATCGCGGCCAGGCTCCGCCTGCTGCCGTCGTACGACGTCCGCGGCCAGGAGCCGACCGCCCGCAGGTCGGCCAGGGCCTGGTCGAGCGCGGCGTCGTCGATGCCCGGCAGGTACCAGGACCGCACCGTCTCCCAGAGGGCGTCGCGGTCCAGGCGGGTGAGGTCGAGGCGGCCCGCCACGATCCCGTCCTCCACGTCGTGCACCGAGTAGGCCACGTCGTCGGCGAGGTCCATCACCTGCGCCTCGAGGCAGCGTCCGCGACCCTCCACACCCTGCCGCAGCCAGTCGAAGACCGGGCGGTCGTCGTCGTAGACGCCGAACTTCACGACCACCCGCGGGGTGCCGTCGGCGTGCACGCCGTGGGGACCGTCGGCCGCCGACCGCGGCCAGGGGTACTTGGTGCAGGCGTCGAGGGTGGCGCGGGTGAGGTTGAGCCCCACCGACCTGCCGTCGGCGTCGAAGGTCTTCGACTCCAGCCGGGTCAGCAGGCGCAGCGTCTGCGCGTTGCCCTCGAAGCCGCCGCAGCCGACGCTGAGCTCGGCCAGCGCCCGCTCGCCGTTGTGGCCGAAGGGCGGGTGGCCGAGGTCGTGGGCGAGCGCGGCGGTCTCGGCGATGTCGGGGTGGGTGCCGAGCGCGCGCGCGAGGTCGCGGGAGACCTGGGCGACCTCGAGGCTGTGGGTCAGGCGGTTGCGGACGAAGTCGTCGGTCTGCGGACCGACGACCTGCGTCTTGGCGGCGAGCCGGCGTGACGCGGCTGCGTGGACGACGCGCGCCCGGTCGCGCTCGAACGCGAGCCGCACCGGCGCGTCGACGCGCTTGGGCGGCTCGGCCACGACGCGCTCGCGCGCCGCGTCGTCGTACAGGTCCTCGATGCTCATCGGCCGGTCAGCCTAGCGAGCGCCGGGGACGCCGGGTCCGGGGCACGCGTCAGTAGACGGTGACGTGCACGTGGTCGTAGTGGTTGGCCGTGATCGACCCACGGTCCGACATGCCGCGCCAGCCCTCGCCGGACCGCTCGACCGACCAGATCTTCTGCTGGTGGATGATGTACTCGATGCCCAGCGCGGCGTAGTTGGCGCGCAGGAACTCCGCGACCGCCCAGCCGGTGGCGCCGCTGACCATGATGTCGATGGCGCGACCCTGGCCGTGCTCACCGTCGCCGCGCCAGGTGCCGTAGCTGGTGATCTCGGGCCAGTTGGCGCAGACCACGTCGTGGATCTCGTAGAGCGAGGCGCGACCGGCGGAGATCGACGAGCCGTTGGAGCAGACACCGCCCAGGCTCGGGCCCTCGGGCTCGGGCTCCGGCTTGTCGGCGGTGAGGTAGTCGCTGCTGACCCAGCGCGACTGCCCGTCGATGACGACCTGCGTGCGACCGAGCTGCTCGCGACCGGTGAGGGTCACCTGCCTGATCGCGCCGACCTCGCCGAGCTTGGCGGCCTTCTCCGACGGGCCCTCCCAGAGGTTGAGGACGTCGGTGGTCCACATCGTGTCGTCGAGCTTCTTCGCCAGGCGCCGTGCCTGCTGGTCGACCTCGATGTCCTGGCGCGCGGCGGACTCGGCCTTCGCTGCCCGTGCGGATCGTGGAGCGCGACACGAGGTCGCCGCGGCGGGCCAGCGCGGAGGAGGCGGCCGACGCGGCGGAGGCGCCGGAGGCGCCGGAGATCGACTGCGTCCCCGAGGCGGTCAGCAGCGGGTCCTCGGAGGTGGCGGGCTCGGCGGCGAGGACGCCCATGGTCACCGCGGACAGCGTCGCCACGACGGCGAGCGGCGCGGACACCAGGACGGAACGGGGGACCCGGGACGGACGGGGGGCAGCAGGGGTTTCCCGCTTGTGGCGATGCTGAGCCACAGCGCTGATCCTTTGCGGTTGCTGACGGGGGACGGATGCGCCGATCCACGAGGGGGAACTCGTGCCCACGCCGACGCGATCATCGAGTAGAGCACACGATTCCGGGCCTGTCCCAAATCTCCACAGCAAAATCGCGCGTGTTCCGGGTCACCCGCCCGTGGTCTCGTGGGTGTCCTCGCGCAGGTGCGAGCCGCGCCCGTCGGTGTCGTCGAGCCATCCCTCGGGCAGCACGACCTTCTTGCGGGGCGCGCCCTGCCGACCGCGCGGCGTGCCGAGCTCGCGCTCCGGGAACGGGGCGTCCTCGTCGAGCCCGTCGAGCAGCACGTCGAGCGCGGCGAGCGAGTCGACGAGCGCGAGCTGGTGGCGCAGCTCGCCGCCGGCCGGGAAGCCCTTGAGGTACCAGGTGATGTGCTTGCGGAACTCCTTGCAGCCCCGCTCCTCCCCCATGTGCTCGGAGAGCAGCTCGGCGTGCCGGCGCATCATCACCTTCACCTCGCCGAGGGTGGGCAGGGTGGCGACGTCGTCGCCGTGGAAGGCCGCGGCCAGGTCGCGGAACAGCCACGGCCGGCCCAGGCAGCCCCGGCCCACGACGACGCCCGCGACGCCGGTCTGCTCGACCATGCGCACGGCGTCGGCGGCCTCCCAGATGTCGCCGTTGCCCAGCACCGGGATGTCGACGTGGTCGACGAGCGCGGCGATCGCGTCCCAGTCGGCCTCGCCGGAGTAGGCCTGCTGCACCGTCCGGCCGTGGAGGGCGATCGCCGCGACCCCCGTCTCCTGCGCGATCCGGCCTGCGTCGAGGTAGGTCAGGTGGTCGTCGTCGAGACCCTTGCGGGTCTTGATCGTCACCGGGACGTCGTACGGCGCCGCGGCGGCGACCGCGGTCGTGAGGATCTCGCCGAGGAGGCCGCGCTTCCACGGCAGCGCTCCCCCGCCGCCCTTGCGGGTCACCTTGGGGACCGGGCAGCCGAAGTTGAGGTCGACGTGGGCCACGCCGAAGTCGGCGCAGAGGATCTCGACCGCCTTGCCGATGTAGACCGGGTCGGTGCCGTAGAGCTGCACCGAGCGGATCGACTCGAGCTCGTCGAAGACCAGCATCTTGCGGGTGGTCTCGTCGCCCTCGACGAGCCCGCGGCTGGTGATCATCTCGCAGACGTAGAGGCCGGCTCCCTGCTCGGCGCAGAGCCGGCGGTAGGCCGCGTTGGTGATGCCCGCCATCGGCGCCAGCACCACGGGGGTGTCGACGCGGACCGAGCCCAGCGTCAGCGAGGTGGGGAGGACTGCCATGGCCCCATTGTCGACCGCGCACCGAGGACGGTCGAAATCGTGCGGATCATCGGTCCTTCTTCCTCTCGCGCTTCTTCGTGGCGGGCTTGGCGACCGTCGCCCGACCAGGTGATCGGGTCGTAGCCCTCGGTCGGCTCGAAGACCAGGTCGCGGATGCGTCCACCGTCGGGGACGAGGTAGACCAGGCACATCCCCGTCTCGGTCGCCGGCAGCGAACGGCGTGGGCAGGGCCCGCTCTGGCACTCGGCGAAGTCGCCGCCCACGGTCCACGGTGCACCCAGCGCGCCGGTGTCGTCGCGCAGGTAGAGCGGCACCTCCTGCCCGCCGAGGTCGGACTCACCCGCGTTGGTGACGGTGACGGTGACGAAGTAGGGGCGCGCGTCGGGCACCACGTCGTCCACCCACCCGTCGAACACCGACCGCTCCTGCTCGGCCACTGCGTCGACGCTGAGGTCGAGCACGCCCGCCACGTCGGACTCGGGCTGCCACGCGAGCGTGGCCTGCTCGCCGAGCCCGAGCTTCGTGCCGGGATCCGTCCCGACAGCGGGATCGACCGCCGTGGTGGGCGCCGGGGCGGGCGTCGACTCCGGGTCGTCCGGCGCGCAGGCGGACGAGGTCAGCACGAGTGCCACCGCCAGGGGGATCGTGGTGAGCATCGCGCGCCGCATGGCGCCATCGTCACACGGTGCGGCGCCCGGAGCGGCTCACCACCACATGAAGCTCTCGTGGGGAACCGTGATGTTGCCGCCGTAGCCGGAGGCGCGCTCGCAGGCCGCGCCGAGCGTGCACCTGACCAGCACGGCCCCGGCAGGAGAGCCCAGCTGGAAGACGTAGGTGTCGTCGTCCTCCCAGGCCGCCGTCTGCTCGTGGGCGGACGTGATCGACCAGTTGTCCATGGTGATCCGCTTGCCGAACGCGATCGAGTCGAGCAGCGCGCCGTCGCTCATCCGGCGTACGTCGAGGATCGCCGGGCTGTTGAAGCCCGACCGGGAGATCCGCAGCCCGACCGCCGTCGTCCTGTCGGGCGAGACGGCGAGCGGCGAGAACGGCTGCGACCACACGGGCGTCGACGGTGCGGAGATGGTCGACGGGCCGTAGAAGCGGCCCCTGGTCCGCACGAACATCAGGTCCTCGCGCAGCGAGACGTAGGTGGCGCTCACGGCGACCTGGGTCTTGGACGTGCGCGGCACCCAGTCGACGACCCGCAGCCGGTAGAACTTGTTCTCGGCATAGGTGGCGATGTGGCCGGCGTCGGCGTCGAACGGGGTGAAGTAGCCCCCGGTGTAGCTGCTGCCGAGTCCCTTGCCCGCCAGGTCCTGCACCGAACGCGTGCTGCCGCCGCGGTCGAAGGTCGTCGAGATCAGCATCTCCCCGTCGCGGGAGGCCAGCCAGCCCACCGAGGTGTCGCCCTGGCCGTAGGAGGTGATGCGGGTGTGCCGTATCTCGGCGGGCGCACGGCCGGCGCGGACCGCGACCACCCGGCTGAGGTAGCCCTTGCGGACCGCGACCAGCCAGCCCTTGCGGCTCTCCCCGAGCAGCTGGCGCTGCTCGCCGTTGGCGGGGGTGCGGATCGGCAGCGTCGTGCCGTCGGCGTGGATCACGCCGTCCTGCATGTAGGGCACCGCCGCGTCGGGCCCGCGCGGCAGCTTCGCCGGGACGATCGTGCGCGTCGACGGCTCGGCCCGTACGACGTCGCGTGACGGCGAGGCGGCGGCCGACGCCGCCGGCGTGAGGCAGCAGACCAGCGCCAGAGCGACGAGTCGTGCACGAGATCCCATGTCATCCCCCGATGTGTGAGTGGGCGTCCGTGGCCACAGTGCCACTCCTCACGCCGGAGGGACAGGGGGTCAGCAGCCGACGAGCCTCTCGGCGAACCAGCGGGTGATGCCGTCGAGGCAGACGCGCTCCTGGGTCATCGAGTCGCGCTCGCGGACGGTCACGGCGTCGTCGTCGAGCGTCTCGAAGTCCACGGTCACGCAGAACGGCGTACCGATCTCGTCCTGGCGGCGGTAGCGGCGACCGATCGCGCCGGAGTCGTCGAACTCGACGTTCCAGTTCTGGCGCAGCTCGGCGGCGAGGGCCTTGGCCTTGGGCGAGAGGTCGGCGTTGCGGCTCAGCGGGAGCACCGCGACCTTGACCGGCGCCAGGCGCGGGTCGAGCTTGAGCACGACGCGCTTGTCGACGCCACCCTTGGTGTTGGGCGCCTCGTCCTCGGTGTAGGCGTCGATGAGGAACGCCATCAGCGAGCGGGTCAGGCCGGCCGCGGGCTCGATGACGTAGGGCAGGTAGCGCTCGTCGGCGGCCTGGTCGTAGTAGGACAGGTCCTTGCCCGAGAACTCGCTGTGCTGCTTGAGGTCGAAGTCGGTGCGGTTGGCGATGCCCTCGAGCTCCTCGAAGTCACGACCCGAGAACCCGAAGCGGTACTCGATGTCGGTCGTGCCCTTGGAGTAGTGCGACAGCTTCTCGGCCGGGTGCTCGTAGTGGCGCAGGTTGTCGGGGTTGATGCCGAGGTCGACGTACCAGCGGGTGCGCTCCTCGATCCAGTAGCGGAACCACTCGTCGTCCTCGCCGGGCTTGACGAAGAACTCCATCTCCATCTGCTCGAACTCGCGCGTGCGGAAGATGAAGTTGCCGGGCGTGATCTCGTTGCGGAAGCTCTTGCCCATCTGGGCGATGCCGAACGGCGGCTTCTGCCGGCTGCTCGTGACGACGTTGGCGAAGTTGAGGAAGATGCCCTGCGCGGTCTCGGGGCGCAGGTAGTGCAGGCCGGACTCGTCCTCGATCACGCCGAGGTAGGTCTTGAGCATCATGTTGAAGTTGCGCGGCGGGGTCCACGCGTTGCGGGTGCCGCAGTTGGGGCACGCGATCGACTCGTTGATGTCGACGGTGTCGGGGTCGTCGATCCCCTTCTTGGCCGCGTAGTCCTCCTGCAGGTGGTCCTCGCGGAAGCGCTTGTGGCACGACTGGCACTCGACGAGCGGGTCGCTGAAGGTGCTCAGGTGGCCACTGGCCTCCCAGGTGCGGGTCGGCAGGATGACGCTCGAGTCGAGGCCGACCACGTCGTCGCGGCGGGTGACCATGAAGCGCCACCACTGGCGCTTGATGTTCTCCTTGAGCTCCACGCCGAGCGGGCCGTAGTCCCAGGCGGACTTGGTGCCGCCGTAGATCTCACCGCAGGGGTAGACGAAGCCTCGGCGCTTGGCGAGGGAGACGACGTTGTCCAGGGCGGTCGGGGCGGGCTTGGCCACGGGAGATCCTTCTGCATGTCCGGGCCGGCTGGCTGCCGGCTCGTGCGAGCGGTCAGCCTAACGACCTGGGCTGGGACTCGTTGAGGTCGGTCCCCTCCTCGACCACCTCGTACGCGCTCGGCTCGTCGACGGCGTGCACCATCAGCGGCTGGATGTGCATCTTGCCCTCGTAGGACCCCAGCGCGCGCCGGTAGGACCCGACGTTCTCCCAGCGGGTGGTCAGCACCCACAGGGTCGGGTCGTCGACGTTGCGGCCGACCTCTCCCCCGACGTGGCCGGGCTTGCTCGCCAGGATCTCGAGCGCGTGCAGCAGCCCGCGGCGCAGCTCGTCCCCCGCGGCGAGGTCGGGGCTGGGCGGCGCGGAGGCGGGTGACGACGAGCACGTGGGCCACCCTACGGCCGGGGTAGTCCAGTGACGAACGGTCGTGATGAGGCTCCGTCGGCAGCAACTACCCACTGGACTACCCGACCTGAGTTGACAATGGTTCTCAATCAGCGTGAGAATCGTTCTCATGTCGTCCGCCACCCGCCTCGTCCCCCTCGCCAGCGCCCTCGCCGCCACCGTCCTCCTTGCCGGGTGCGGCGCGATGGGTGGCGACCAGGCCTCGGACGGTCGCCGGGCCGTTGCGTCGTTCTACCCGCTGGCGTGGGTGACCGAGCAGGTGGCGGGCGACGGCTGGACGGTCGACAACCTCACCCAGCCGGGGCAGGAGCCGCACGACCTCGTCCCTCACCATCGCCCAGACCGCGGCCCTCGAGGACGCCGGCCTGATCGTGCTCGAGGAGGGGTTCCAGCCGGCCGTGGACAGCTGCTGCGGAGGGCTCCGACGCCCCGGTCGTCGACGCGTCCGCCGTCATCGACCTGCAGCCCGTCGAGGAGCACGAGGGCGAGACGCGACGAGGAGCACGCGAGAGGGCCACGACCACGGCGACCTCGACCCGCACTTCTGGCTCGACCCGCTGCTGGTGGCCGACCTCGCCGACGCGGTGGCCGACGAGCTCGCCGAGGTCGACCCCGACGGCGCGACGACGTACGCCGACAACGCAGCGGCGCTGCGCACCGAGCTCGAGACCCTCGACCGGGACTACAGCGACGGCCTGGCGACCTGCGAGCGGACGACGACCGTGGTCAGCCACGACGCCTTCGGCTACCTCACGCGCTACGGGCTGGACTTCGAGCCGATCGCCGGCCTGTCCCCGGACGCCGAGCCGACCGCGGCCGACCTCGCCCGGCTCGAGTCGCTCATCGAGAGCGACGGCGTGACGACCGTCTTCTCCGAGCGCCTGGTCAGCTCCAAGATGGCCGACACGCTCGCCGACGACCTCGGGGTCTCCAGCGCGGTGCTCGACCCGATCGAGGGGCTGTCCGACGCGACGTCGGACGAGGACTACCTTTCCCTCATGCGCGAGAACCTCGTCCGCCCTCCAGCTGGCGAACGGCTGCTCGTGACCTCCCCCGACTCCGCCGACTCCCCCGTCACGCTCGACCAGGTCTCCGTCTCGATCGGCGGGCGGCCGATCCTGCGCGACGTCGACCTGGTCGTGGGCGCGGGCGACATGGTGACGCTGCTCGGCCCCAACGGCTCCGGGAAGTCGACCCTCGTGCGCGCCGTCACCGGCCTGCTGCCCCACACCCGCGGCACCGTGCGGCTCTTCGGCACGCCCATCGGGGAGTTCACCGACTGGCAGCGCCTCGGCTTCGTGCCCCAGCGCTCCACGGCGACCAGCGGCGTGCCGTCGACGGTGCGCGAGGTCGTCGCGTCGGGCCGGGTCGGGCGACGACGCCTGTTCCGGCCGACCAGCAGCGCGGACCGGCGAGCGGTGGAGTCCGCGCTCGAGGTGGTCGGCCTCGCCGAGCGGTCGTCGTACGGCGTCTCGCAGCTCTCGGGCGGCCAGCAGCAGCGCGTGCTCATCGCGCGGGCCCTCGCGGGTGAGCCCGACCTGCTCGTGCTCGACGAGCCGACCGCCGGCGTCGACCTGCCCAACCAGCAGGCGCTCGCCGACGCCCTCGCGAGCCTCAAGGCCCGCGGCGCCACGATCCTGCTGGTGGCCCACGAGATCGGGCCGATGATGCCGCTGATCGACCGGACAGTGGTGATGCGCGACGGGCAGGTGGCCTACGACGGGCCGCCGCTGACCCAGGAGGTCGCCTCGCACACCCACCACGACCACGACCACCACCACGACCACCCGGGCAGCCACGACCACGCGCCGCACGTGTCCTCCCCCCTCGACTTCGAGCGGAGGAAGAGGTGAGCACCCCATGACCACGTTCCTCGACCTCTTCTCCTACGACTTCATGCAGCGCGCGCTGATCGCCGCGCTGCTCACCGGGCTGGCTGCTCCGGCGATCGGGACGTTCCTGGTGCAGCGCCGCCTCGCCCTGCTCGGCGACGGCATCGGCCACGTCGCGGTCACCGGCGTGGCCCTCGGCCTCCTGACCGGGACGTCGCCGACCTGGACGGCCGTGGTCGTCGCGGTGCTGGGCGCGGTCCTGATGGAGCTGATCCGCGAGCGGGGCCACACCAACGGCGACGTCGCGCTCGCGCTGCTCTTCTACGGCGGCCTCGCCGGTGGCGTCCTGATCACCGGGATCGCCCGCGAGGGCGCCTCGACGCTCCAGACCTACCTCTTCGGGTCGCTCAACGCGATCTCGCCGGAGGACGTGTGGTCCACGGTGATCCTCGCCGCGGTCGTGCTCGTCGTCGCGGTCGGCCTGTCGCCGCAGCTCTTCGCGGTGGCCAGCGACCAGGACTTCGCGCGCGTCGCCGGCCTCAGCGTGCGGACGTACAACCTGCTCATCGCCGTGCTCGCCGCGGTGAGCATCACCGTCGCGATGCGCACCGTCGGGCTCCTGCTCGTCTCGGCGCTGATGGTCGTGCCGGTCGCGACCTCGCAGCAGCTGGCCCGGTCGTTCCGCACGACCCTGCTCGGCGCGATGCTCGTCGGCTGCGTCGCGTCGGTCGGCGGCCTGCTGCTGAGCGCCGCGCTGTCGTTCAGCGTGCCGGTCGCGCCGGGGCCGACGATCGTGCTGCTCGCGCTGGCGATGTTCGCCGCGACCTGGCCGGTGGGTGTCTGGCTGCGACGTCGCAGCCGGCTGATGGCCCCGTTCCCCGAGGTCACCGTGGTCCCGCACCGCTCCACCGACCAGCACCCGCACGCCCACGGCGAGGCCTGCGGCCACCCGGCCGTCCCGCACGGCGACCACGTCGACTACGTCCACGACGGCCACCGGCACGCCCCGCACGGAGAGCACTATGACGAGCACTGACCCCCGGCGCCCGGCGGTCCGGCCGACCCGGCAGCGACGGGCGGTCGCGTCCGCGCTGGCCGGCTTCGACGACTTCCGGAGCGCGCAGGAGATCCACGACCTGATCTCGCGCCAGGGCGACTCGGTCGGCCTGGCGACGGTCTACCGCACCCTCTCGGCGCTCGCGGACGCCGGCGAGGTCGACATGCTGCGCAACGAGGACGGCGAGGCCATCTGGCGCAGCTGCTCCGACACGCACCACCACCACCTCGTGTGCCGCACCTGCGGCGCGACCGTCGAGGTCGAGGGTCCCGCGGTCGAGAAGTGGACCGGGTCGATCGCGGCCGAGCACGGCTACGCCGACATCAGCCACACGCTGGAGATCTTCGGCACCTGCCCGGCCTGCCGCTGATCAGGTGTCGTTGGGGACGGCGCCGCCGTAGCGGCGGTCCCGGCTGGCGTACGTCTCGATCGCCCGCCACAGGTCGCGCCGGTCGACGTCGGGCCAGAGCACGTCGGTGAAGACCATCTCGCTGTAGGCCGCCTGCCAGAGCACGAAGTTGGACAGCCGCTGCTCCCCCGAGGTGCGCCAGACCATGTCGGCGTCGGGGAGCTCGGGGACGTAGAGGTGCCGGGCGAAGACCTTCTCGTCGATCTTGTCCGGGTCGAGCCGGCCGGCGGCGACCTCGCGGCCGATCGACCGGGCGGCGTCGGCGAGCTCGGCGCGGCCGCCGTAGTTGACGCACATCGTCAGGGTGAGGACGTCGTTGTCCTTGGTCATCTCCTCGGCGACCTGGAGCTCCCGGATCACCGACTTCCACAGCCTCGGCGCGCGCCCGGCCCAGCGCACGCGGACGCCGAGCTCGTGCATCTCGTCGCGGCGCCGCCGGATGACGTCGCGGTTGAAGCCCATCAGGAAGCGCACCTCGTCGGGCGAGCGCGACCAGTTCTCGGTGGAGAAGGCGTAGGCGCTGATCGCCTTCACGCCGATCTCGATGCCGCCCTCGACGACGTCGAAGAGCGTGCTCTCGCCCTCCTCGTGGCCCTTCGTGCGCGGCAGGCCGCGCTGCTTGGCCCAGCGGCCGTTGCCGTCCATCACGATCGCGACGTGCGCCGGCACCAGGTCCTTCGGCACCCGCGGCGGGGTGGCGCCGCTCGGGTGCGGGGTCGGCCGCCTCACCTGTCGCTTCACGAGAGACAGCCTAGGGGCGTCAACTTTCGGAAGCCTTCGTCAACCGGGGGTCGCGGCGGCCAACTCTGGAGCTACCACCCGCCGGCACCAGCCGCGGACCATCCGGAGGAGCACCGATGAACAACACTGCAGCAATCCGAGGCATCGCAGCGATGGCCTGCACCGCAGCCGTCGTCACGACCATCACCGCCACGACCCCGGCCACCGCGAAGGTGGAGCAGGGCACAACAGACCGGCCGTGCTTCATGGTCCGTCACCCGTGGAACAACGCGGAGGGTCCGCAACCGACCTGCCCGAACGGACGCTTCACGAAGGACGGTGCCCGGGACGCCGGCGGCACGGACCCCGCTCCGCGTGGTCGGACCATGGACTTCATGCCTTGAGGGGTCCCTTGCCCTGGCCGGGCGGTCGGCGGGCACCGGCGGCGGTGGCCGCGATCGCCCGGCTCAGGGGAACGTGCGCACGTGCGTCGGTCCCTGCGCGCCTGAGAAGACGGGCGGCGGCGGTGCCCTGCCCGGTCCGCAGCGCGACGTGGGCCGCTCGCCAGCGGCAGTACGCCGCGTCGTGAGGGCGGGTGATCCGGTCCCACTCGGCTGCTGCCAGTGCCCAGCGGTCGACCGTCTCCGTCTCGTCGAAGCGGGCGACCTCGGCGTCCCAGGTCAGGCCGTGAGCGTAGGCGTCGCCGGCCCGCGATGCTGGTCGAACGGGTCGACGCGCGCTGCGGCCCGCAGGTCGAGCAGGCGGCGGATGTCCGCGGACGATGGGCCGAGGTCACCTACGGCCCGGGCCGCACGTGACAGCAGGCCGCCGTGGAAGAGTCCGAGCTGGGTGGGCAGGGTCACCTCGAGCATCGCGGTGAGGTGGCCGAGCGCCCGCTCAGGCTCGCGCCGCCACAGCAGGCACTCGGAAGCGTGATAGACGACGTCACCCCTGTGCAGGTGCCACAGGGAGGTCAGGTCACCCATCTCCTCGAACGCCGCGTTCGCGGCAGCGAGGTCGCCGGACAGGGTCTCGAGCCGCAGGCGCACCTGGGCGGACCAGTGGCTGTCCGGGACCGCCGGGACATCGCCGCGGCGGATGGGCTCGGCCTCGGGCGGCACCCGGCCCTCATTCAGGTGCGCCTCGACCACGCAGCACCTCACACGCTCGGCCATCCACGAGCTGAGCGCTCTCTCATCAGCCGCGCTGACGCCAGGGTCAGCGGCCGCCCGCACCGCCTCGGCAGGCGCGCACGTCTTGAGAAGCAGGTCCGCGTGCATCATCGACCACTCGATCACGAGGATCGGGTCCGGGACGGTCGGCACCAGTCGAAGCGCCTCCTCGAGGTGCTCCCAGCCGCCCTGGTCGCCGTCATAGACCACCTGGTCCCACGCCTGCCAGGTCAGCGCCGTGCGGTGACTGTCCACGAAGCCGCCGCGCGCCGCCACCTCGACCGCTTCGCCGAGCTCGGGCGGCGGGTGGCTACGAAGGCCCTGCGTGTGCCTGTTGGCCACCACCTCGAGCAGCAGGTCGACGTGGCCGAGGGTGGGCGGCAGGTCGCGATAGGCCATCAGCGCCTCCTTCATCAACGGGAGGCCCACCGCCGGGTCGGCGTACCCGCGCCTGGTGCCCAAGAACGCAAGCAGGCGTGCCCTCTCGAGTCCCCGACAGTCGCGCAGCCGCACGGCAGCCTCCTCGATCAGGAGCATCGCGTCGTCGTAGCGACCGGCGTAGTCGTGCGCCTCTGCGGCCGAGCAGTACGCCTCGGCGAGGCTCACGCCATGTCTCGAACCAGTGACGTCGTCGCCCCACAGCTCGATGACCCGTCCCCACTGCTCGGCCTCCTGCGCCCACGCGAAGCGTGCGCGAGCCTGGCGAGCGGCCAGGACCCGGAACTCGATCTCCCGATCGGGCTCGCCGGCTGACCGCCAGTGGGCCGCCACCTCGGCCGCGGGCGCCTCCGCCCAACCGGACATCGCCGAGGCGATGGCCCGGTGCGCCTCGACCGACTCGGCCAGGACCGTGTTGCGGCGCACTGCCTCCGCCAGGAGGGGGTGGCGGAGCGCCACCGAGTGGTCGGAGCCGGCGAGCAGGCGCCGTCCGGCCAGGTGACGAAGTCCCTCTGCCAGCTCTCCCGGGGCGAGACCGGTCACGTCGCGGAGCTGGGAGTCCGTCAGCGCGCGGTCGGCGACAGCCAAGGAGATCGCGACGATTCGCGCATTCCCCTCCAAGCCGTCGAGGCGCTGGTCCAGGAGGTCGCGCAGCAGGCGGGGGAAGGGTTCGTCCTCATCGCCCTGCGCGGCGAGCTGCTCGGTGAACAGAGGTTGCCCCTGGCTGCGCCGGTGGATCCGCTCGACGAGGTCCGTGCTCACGGGCTCGGCGGTGAGCAGCTCGAGCTGCTCGCGCGTGTCCCGGCGGCTCAACGGGTCGAGGTCCAGTGTGGCGGTGGTGGCGAGCCGGCGCACGCGTGACCACCACTCCACCTTGTGTGCCGGTGTCGCCGGGTCATCGACGCGCCAGGTGCCTGCCAGGGCGAGTCGCCCGCCCTGGGTGACCAGGTGCTCCACGAGGTCGAGGGTGGCGTCGTCGGCCCAGTGCAGGTCTTCCAGGAGCACGGCCAACGGGCGCACGGACGCCAGTCTGGTCAACGCGATGTCGACGGCGCTGAGCAGCCACTGCCGAGACTGGGCACCGTCGCTCGACGACGTGCCACCGCCCGAGCGGTCGAGCTCCGGGAGCAGGAGCGCGAGCGAGCCCACGACGTAGGGCGGGGTGCCCGTCAGCGCGTCCGCGAGCCACGCGCCGTCGTCCACGGCGTACACCGCGCGCAGGACGTCAGCGATGGGGAGGAGAGGCACCTGCGCCGAGAGCGGCAGGCAGTGCCCCGTGGCGACGAAGGTGTCGACGCCTCCGGCAGCTGCCGCGACGACCGTCGTCTTCCCCATCCCCGCCTCGCCCGTGACGAGCAGCAGGCCGCGGCCGCTCTCGAGGTGGCTGCGCACCGCGACGAGCTCGCTCCTGCGGCCCGCTATGCGCGCGACTCTCGCCGGCTCGCCGGCGCTGGGGCTGGTGGCGCCGAGCCAGAGATCGTGGAAGGCCGCGGTGTCGCCGTCCATCGCCTCGACCAGCAGCTCGAGCGTGCCCCAGGCCGGAACCGCCGACGACGAGAACGTCTTGGAGACGGTGGTGTGCGAGCAGCCGGCGCCGGCTGCGAGCCGACGGAGGCTGGGCCAGCCGGCACGGTGGTGGAGGTCGTGGAGCGCGTCGACGAGGTCGCGATGTGGTCCCGGTGGCAGGTCGGGGCGCTGGAGTGCACTCACGGCGCACCTCCGATCGACGACGGGTGGGTGCCGTCGTCACTCAGGATCCGCCCGCGCGTCGGGCGCTGTCCACCCGATACCCGGCGACACCGTCCGCGTCTCGCGCCGAGGCCGCTCAGCGCTCGACGTACGCCATCGAGCGCAGGCCGCGCTCGAGGTGCCAGGCGAGGTAGGCCGAGACGAGGTTGCTGGCCTCGCGGAGGTGGCGCGGGTCGGCGGCGTGCACGAGCGGCCAGTCGCCGACGAGCAGCGCGCCGAGCACGACGACGGTCTCGGAGGCCGGGGTCGCGGAGCCGGGCAGCCGGTCGGAGGCGCAGAGGACGCCGCCGGCCGACGGGTTGAAGAAGCGGTGCGGACCCTCGACCCCGCACTGCACGCAGTGGTCGAACGACGGCGCGTAGCCGGCGACCGACAGCGAGCGGAGGAGGTAGGAGTCGAGGACCTGCTTGGCCGGGTGCTCGCCGCCGGACATCGCCCGCAGTCCGCCGACCAGGAGCAGGAACTGCTGGACGGCCGGCTCCTTCTCCTCGGTGACGAGCCGCTCGGCGGTCTCGAGCATCACGGTGCCGGCGGTGTAGCGGTCGTAGTCGAGCCCGAGGCGGGCGTTGAACGGGTCGATCGTCTCGGCCTGGGTGATCACGTCGAGGCTGCGGCCCTCGGCGAGCTGGAGGTCGACGTGGGTGAACGGCTCGAGGCGCGAGCCCCAGCGCGACGTCGTACGCCGCACCCCCTTGGCGACCGCGCGCACCCGCCCGTGCTGACGCGTCAGCAGGGTGATGATGCGGTCGGCCTCACCCAGCTTGTGGGTGCGCAGCACGACCGCCTCGTCGCGGTAGAGGGGCACCCGGCCATTGTCCCCCACCGGTGGTGCCCGGACGGGCTAGGTCGTCAGCGTTTCCGGGCGCGCGCCGTGCCGGTGGCGGCGCCGCGGGCGTCGCCCAGCAGTCGAGGGCGAAGTCGGTGGCGGCGGCGGTGAGCCGCTCCGGGCGGAAGCGCCACTCGAGGATCGAGGTGGCCCGCTCCATGCGGACGTGCGGCAGCTCGGCGGCGAGCATGTCGGCGTCGACGAACGGGTGGATCGGGTCGATCGGGTGGCCGACGACGAGGATCGGGCGCCTGGATCTGTCGTCGCTGGCTCGACGACGGCGCGAGCCGGCCGAAGATCACGCCGTGCAGCACCGAGGCGATCGAGTCGGCCCGGTGGTCGACGGTGTCGAGCCCGATGCCGGCCCAGAACGGCACCAGCCCGCGCGGGACCGACCGCGAGACGCGCTGCAGGGTGTTGGCGGTGAAGGGCAGGTAGCGCGCGGCCAGCATGATCGGCACGAAGGCCAGGATCCCGGCGACCAGCGCGTTGTTGAGCACCGGCATCTCGACGACCAGCCCCTTGACCCGCTCGGGCGCGATCACCGCGACCTCGAGCGAGACGTTGGCGCCGAGCGACGTGCCGCCGATGACGGCCTGCTCGGCGCCGAGGTGGTCGAGCAGCGCGACGACCTGCTCGCCGAACGCCGTCATCGAGTAGACGAGCGGGTCGGCCGGCTGGTCGGAGCGGCCGTGGCCGAGCAGGTCGAGGGTGACGACGTGCAGGCCCTGGGCCGCCATCGCCCGGGCGAGCGGCTGCTGCATCCGACGCGGCATCAGCAGGCCGTGCAGCAGCACGACCCACTGGTCACCCGAGCCGTACTCGGTGTACTCCAGCCGGTCGCGCCCGCCGTCGGACTCGACGAAGAACTGTCCGATCCGCTCGCTCACCAACATGGGTGGAACCTACTCGGTCAGGCGCGGTTGACGGCGCTGATCACGGCCTTGAGCGAGGCGGTGACGATGTTGGCGTCGAGCCCGACGCCCCACAGCACCTTCGCTCGCCCGACACCGCGCACTCGACGTACGCCGCCGCGATCGCGTCGCCGCCCGACGACAGCGCGTGCTCGGCGTAGTCGAGGACGCGGACGTCGTGGCCGAGCCGCGCTGATGGCGTCGACGAAGGCGGCGATCGGGCCGTTGCCCTCGCCGGTCAGCTCCTGCCGCTCGCCGTCGACGTACACCCCGACGGTGAGCTGGTCCTTCTCCCCCGCGGCGCTGGAGGTGTGGACGGAGTTGAGCTTGAGCGGGGTCTCGCGGTCGAGGTACTCGCGCGCGGAAGACCGACCAGATCTCCTCGGGGGTGATCTCGCCGCCCTCGGTGTCGGTGTGCTGCTGGACGACCCGGCTGAACTCGATCTGCGCGCGGCGCGGCAGGTCGAGCTTGTGCTCGGACTTGAGGACGTAGGCCACGCCGCCCTTGCCGGACTGGCTGTTGACCCGGATCACGGCCTCGTAGGTGCGGCCGACGTCCTTGGGGTCGATGGGGAGGTACGGCGCCTCCCACGGCGATGTCGCGGACGTCGACGCCCTGCTCCGCGGCGCGCTTGTCGAGGTCCTCGAGGCCCTTCTTGATGGCGTCCTGGTGGGAGCCGGAGAACGCCGTGTAGACGAGGTCGCCGGCGTAGGGGTGGCGCGGGTGGACCGGCAGGTTGGTGCAGTACTCGACCGTGCGGCGGACCTCGTCGATGTCGCCGAGGTCGACCTGCGGGTCGATGCCCTGGCTGAAGAGGTTCATCGCCAGGGTGACCAGGTCGACGTTGCCGGTGCGCTCGCCGTGGCCGAACAGGCAGCCCTCGACCCGGTCGGCGCCGGCCATCAGCGCCAGCTCGGTGGCGGCGACGGCGGTGCCGCGGTCGTTGTGCGGGTGCAGGCTGATCGCCGAGTGCTCGCGGCGGGTCAGGCCGCGGCCGAAGTACTCGATCTGGTCGGCGTAGGTGTTGGGCGTCGACATCTCGACGGTCGCCGGCAGGTTGAGGATGATCTCGCGACCGGCCTCGGGCTGCCAGACGTCGGAGACGGCCTCGCACACGCTCAGCGCGAAGTCGGTGTCGGACTGGGTGAAGATCTCCGGGCTGTACTGGTAGCCGAAGTCCTCGGCTGCCGACGATGCCGCCGAGGCGCTCCTCGGCGTACTTCATCACCATCTCGGTGCCGCGGACCGCGATGTTGCGGCACTCGTCGGGGCTGACGTTGAAGACGACGCGCTGGAAGAGCGGCGCGGTCGCGTTGTAGAGGTGGATCGTCGCCCGCGGTGCGCCGACGAGCGAGTCGACGGTGCGCTCGATGAGGTCCTCGCGGGCCTGCGTCAGCACCGAGATCTGGACGTCGTCGGGGATCCGGTCCTCCTCGACGAGCTTGCGCACGAAGTCGAAGTCGGTCTGGCTGGCGCTCGGGAAGCCGACCTCGATCTCCTTGTAGCCCATCTTCACCAGCAGCTCGAACATGGTGAGCTTGCGGGCCGGCGTCATCGGGTCGATCAGTGCCTGGTTGCCGTCGCGCAGGTCGGTCGAGAGCCACCGCGGCGCCTTCTCGACCTTCTTCGTCGGCCACGTGCGGTCGGGTACGTCGACGGGCACGAACGGCGTGTAGCGGCCGAACGGCATCGGGCTGGTGCCCTGCTGGTTGCTGGCGTTGCTCAGGTTGGTCATGACTTCCTCGGTCTGCTCAGTGTGGCTGGGACGGGCGACCGGCGCGCACCACACTCCGCAACGAGGGGGCCGGGTCAGGCCTCGTTGCGGCAGCGAAGGAGGAGGCTGCGCATCATGATGCGACCACGATAGCCCGACCCGCGCCGGTCCGGCGCGGGGTCGGCCAGCACGTGGACAGGTCAGGCGCGCCCGCGGGCGGCGTACGCGTGGGCAGTGACGTCGAACGGTCCCTCGCCGAGGTTGCGGCGCAGGACCTCCTCGAGACGGGTGCGCACGTCCGGGCCCATGGCGGCGACGGACTCGCCCGCCGGACCGACGCCCTCGAGGTAGGGGCCCCACCACTCGTCGAACGACGGGTGGGTGACCGTCACCGCGAGCTCGTCGACCTCGACGTCCCGCAGCCCGGCGTCCTCCACGACCTGCAGCAGGCTGGCGCGCGACCCGCCCTGGAAGCCGCGCTCGTCCGGGTGCTCGGGAGCGACCTCGGCGACCGCCGCCCAGAGCGGCGCCATCGGGGCGCGGTTGCCGGCGAGGTCCCACACGATGGCGCCGACCCGGCCACCGTCCCGGGTCACCCGGCGCATCTCGGCGACGCCGCCCACCGGGTCGGTCATGAAGTGCACGACCAGGCAGGCTGCCGACAGGTCGAAGGTCCCGTCCTCGAAGGGCAGGGACTCCGCGCCCCCGAGGCGGACGTCCACGCCGGGGAAGCGGTCGCGGCACGCCTCGACGAAGGGCGGCGACGGATCGATCGCGGCGACGTGGTCGGCGCCCACCCGCGCCACCAGCTGCTCCGTCAGCGCTCCGGGCCCGCAGCCCACGTCGAGCGCGCGCTGGCCGGCCTCGATCCCGAGCCAGTCGGCGAACCGGGCAGCGAGCGGCTGCGAGTAGCGGCCCATGTAGCGGTCGTACGCCTCACCTGCGACTTCGAAGCTCACGACCCCCGACGCTACTCGCCTCGTAGGCTCACGTCATGCCCCGACTCCTGGTGGTCCAGCACTCCCCGACCCCGTCGGTCAGCGCGCTGACCGACGCCGTCGTCGCGGGTGCGTCCGACGACGCGATCGAGGGCGTCGAGGTCGTGGTCCGCGCGGCCCTGGAGGCCGACGCCGACGACGTGCTGGCGGCCGACGGCTACGTCCTCGGCACGCCTGCGAACTTCGGCTACATGAGCGGCGCCCTCAAGCACTTCTTCGACTCGATCTTCCTCCAGGCGGGCGGCGCGCTCGCCGACGACGGCTCGGCCGGGTCGGTCGAGGGAGGCCGCAAGCCCTACGGCCTCTACGTCCACGGCCGCTACGACACGACGGGCGCCGTGCGATCGGTGCAGTCGATCGTCGGTGCGCTCGGCTGGCGCCAGGCGGCCCCGGTCCTGGAGGTGCTGGGTGACGTCGGCGAGCCGGACCGGGAGTCGGCGTACGAGCTGGGCGGGACGCTCGCCGCCCTGGTGATGGGATGAGGCGGCTCGCTGCGGTGGCCGCGACGGCCCTCGCGCTGGCGCTGGGTGCCTGCACCTCGTCGCCGACCGAGCCGGTCGCCGACCGGTCGGCTGCACCCTCGGCCTCGCCGTCGGCCACCGAGAGCACGCCGCCGCCCGACCCCGGCCCCACGCCGCGGGTCGGCGAGTGCCACCTGCTGTCCTTCCGCCAGGCGGTCACCGTCGTGGGCCGCACCGAGCCGGTGAAGTGCCGGAAGAAGCACACCGCGGAGACCTACTTCGTCGGACGGCTGAAGCTGGCGACCAAGGCCGGGCACGTACGCCGGGTCGACTCGCAGGCCGCGCAGAAGCAGGCGCGCTCGACGTGCGCCGCCCGCCTGCCGAAGCACCTGGGGCGTACGCCGCAGGAGCTGCGGCTGACGATGGCCCAGTCGGTCTGGTTCACGCCGCCGCCCCAGCGCGCGGAGGCGGGTGCGGACTGGTTCCGCTGCGACGTGGTCGTCGTCGCCGGTCCGCGCAACCTGCTGGTCCTCCCGCGCCGGACCAAGGGCTTCGGCCAGGCACCGGCCGTCGCCATGTGCGCCACCGCGGCTCCCGGCACGAAGGCGTTCAAGCGGGTCGGGTGCGCCGCGAAGCACGCGTGGAGGGCCGTCTCGACCGTCGACATCCCGGGCAGGAGGCTCCCGTCCAAGGCAGCGGTGGCCGACCGGATGGAGGGCCCGTGCGGCGACGCCGCCCGGGCCAGCGCCGCCGACCCGCTCGACTTCACCTGGTCGCAGGAGAGCCCGACGCAGGAGCAGTGGGACGCCGGCCAGCGCTACGGGATCTGCTGGGTCCCGGCATGATCTGCCCATGACCCCTCGCGAGCGCACCGACGTACGCCGCCTCCCCGAGAAGCAGGTGCGCGACGTCGCCGTCCTGCACGCGATCCTCGACGAGGCGCTGCAGGCGGCGGTCGGCTTCCAGGTCGACGGCCAGCCCTACGTGATCCCGATGGCGTGCGCCCGCGACGGCGAGAGCCTGCTCCTGCACGGCTCGACCGGCAGCCGGCTGATGCGGGCGCTCGCGTCGGGCGCCCCGCTCTGCGTGAGCGTCACCCACCTCGACGGCCTCGTCTACGCGCGCTCCGCCTTCGAGTCGAGCATGCGCTACCGCAGCGCGACCGTCCTCGGCGCGGCCGCTGTCGTCGGCGACGAGGAGGTGCTGCACGCCCTCGAGGTGCTGACCGAGCACCTGCTGCCCGGCCGCTGGGCCGAGCTGCGGGCGCCGCGGGCCAAGGAGCTCGCCGCCACCTCGGTGCTGCGGGTCCCGCTCGACGAGTGGTCGGTCAAGGTCGGCGACGGCTTCCCCGAGGACCCGGACGAGGACCTCGACGAGCCGGTCTGGGCAGGCGTCGTGCCGATGCGGGTGGCGTACGACGACCCGGTCGACGCCCCGGACCTGGGCCCGGGCCGCCCGGTGCCGCCCCACGTGCTCGCCCGCGTCACCCCGCCGCGCTGAGCGAGGTCTTCCACTGGGCGGAAGGCAGGGTTCGGCGTCGCGCGTGACCGCTGTCACTGTGGCGGGGTCCTCGGCGAGCCCTCCTCGGCGCGCCCGGCATCTCGGAAAGGTCCCCGCATGTCCACGCCCACCCCCGCTCCCGCCGCCACCGCGGCCGGAACCCCCGCCCCCTCGTCCTCGCGCTGGCCCGTCGCGCTGTGCTGGATCGCGGTCGCCCTCGACGGCTTCGACCTCGTCGTCCTCGGCGCCGTCATCCCGACGCTGATCGCGACCGGCGACCTGGGCTTCACGCCGTCGTCGGCGACCACCGCGGCCACCCTCGGCCTGGTCGGCGTCGGCATCGGCGCGGTCGCGATCGGCCCGCTCACCGACCGCTTCGGCCGGCGTCGCAGCCTCATCGCCTGCGTCACGTGGTTCTCGCTGCTGACGCTCGCCGTCCCGCTCGCCCAGGACGTCACCCAGTTCACCGTCCTGCGCTTCCTCGCCGGTCTCGGCCTGGGTGCGTGCCTGCCCACCGCGCTCGCCTTCATGAGCGAGCACGCCACCGCCGAGCGCCGTTCGTCAGCCGTGACGCGCACCATGACCGGCTACCACGTCGGCGCCGTCCTGACCGCCCTGCTGGCGCTGTGGCTCGTGGACGACCACGGGTGGCGAGTGATGTTCCTCGTCGGCGGCGTCGTCGGCCTGCTCACCGTGCCGCTGCTGTGGGCCAAGCTGCCCGAGTCGGCGGCCTACCTGCAGGCCGTGGAGTCCGGCGACACCGGCCGACCGGCTGCCTCACGCAGCGCCGAGGTCGTCCGCGGCCGCTACCTCCGCGTCAGCATCGGCCTGTGGGTCGCGTCGTTCTGCGGGCTGCTGCTGGTCTACGGCCTCAACACGTGGCTGCCGACGATCATGGGCGAGGCCGGCTACTCCATCGAGGGCGGCATCGGCCTGCTGCTCGTGCTCAACGTCGGCGCGGTCATCGGCCTGGTCGTGGCCGGCAGCGTGTCCGACGCACGGGGCAACAAGCCGACGGCGCTGCTGTGGTTCGGCCTCGCGGCGGTCTTCCTGGCCCTGCTGTCGATCAAGCTGGACAGCACCGCACTCGTGTACGCCGCCGTGCTGCTCGCCGGGATCTTCGTCTTCAGCGCCCAGGTGCTGGTCTACGCCTTCGTCGGCCACCTCTACCCGCCGGAGGTCCGCGGCACCGCCCTCGGGCTGGCCGCCGGCGTCGGCCGCGTGGGCGCGATCGTCGGCCCCTCGCTGGGTGGCGCGCTGGTCACCGCCGGCATCGCCTACCCGTGGGGCTTCTACGCGTTCGTCGTCGCCGCGCTCGTCGCCGTGGTCGCGCTGGCCACCGTGCCGGCCCGGATGGACGGCCTGAGCCGGCCCTCCCCAGCGTGGTGGCGGCACATGACATCCGCCCGCCGGTGGGTGGCGGCACATGACATCCGCCCGCCGGTGGGTGGCGGCACATGACACCGTTTCGCCGCGATTCGGTGTCATCTGCCGCCACCCCACCGCAGCGGCCATGTCATCTGCCGCCACCCCACCGCAGCGGCCATGTCATCTGCCGCCACCCCAGACGTGGCGGCGGATGACCCCTAGAACCCCAGCTTGCGCAGCTGGCGCGGGTCGCGCTGCCAGTCCTTGGCGATCTTGACCTGGAGGTCGAGGTAGACCGGGGTGCCGAGGAGGGCCTCGATCTGCTTGCGCGCGGCGGTGCCGACCGAGCGCAGGCGGGCGCCCTTGTGGCCGATCATGATGCCCTTCTGGGAGTCGCGCTCGACGTAGAGGTTCGCCACGATCACCAGCAGCGGCTTGTCGTCCGGGCGGTCCTCGCGCAGGCCCATCTCCTCCACGACGACGGCGATCGAGTGCGGCAGCTCGTCGCGCACGCCCTCGAGCGCGGCCTCGCGGATCAGGTCGGCGGCGAGCGCCTCCTCGGGCGCGTCGGTGAGGTCGCCGTCGGGGTAGAGCGGCGGTCCCTCGGGCAGCAGCCCGACGAGCAGGTCGGCGAGCAGGTCGACCTGGTCGCCCTTCACGGCGGAGACGGGCACGATCTCGGCCCACTCGGTCGAGGTCTCGGCGCCCAGCGCGGCGATGTCGAGCAGGTGCTGGCCGAGCTGCTCGGGCGTCACGAGGTCGGTCTTGGTGGCCACCGCGATGCGGGTCGTACGCCGCACCTTGGCGAGCTCGCCGACGAGGTAGCGGTCGCCGGGGCCGATCTTCTCGTTGGCCGGGAAGCAGACGGCCACGACGTCGACCTCGGCCCACGTCGTACGGACCAGGTCGTTGAGCCGCTCGCCGAGCAGGGTGCGCGGGCGGTGGAGGCCGGGCGTGTCCACGAGGATCAGCTGGGCGTCGTCGCGGTGGACGATGCCGCGCACGACGTTGCGGGTGGTCTGCGGCTTGGAGGAGGTGATGACGATCTTCTGCCCGACCAACGCGTTGGTCAGCGTCGACTTGCCCGCGTTGGGGCGGCCGACGAACGACGCGAAGCCGCTCCGGTAGCCCTCCGGCGCCTGGTAGAACGCACCCGCCGGCGCCACACCGGAGAGGTCGAAGTCGTCGTCGTCCTCGTCGTCGTCCTCGAGCTCGTCCTCGTCGAGGTCGTCGACCTCGTCGGTGATGTCGTCCTGCTCGTCAGTCATCGCTCGCCTCTCGCGCCGCGTCGTACTCCGCCCAGATCTGACCGTCACTCTTCCCTGCCGCCTTGCCCGCGCGCCAGATGGGGCCGGGGTCGACCGCGCGGGGCTGGCGTCCGATGGTCGCGCGCCAGTAGCCCATCACGTCGTAGTGGCTGGTCGGCAGGCCGACCTCGCGCATCAGGTGCTTGCGGATCGCGCGCATCTGCGCGGACTCCCCCGCCATCCAGAAGTAGCCGTCGCCCTCGGGCCACTCGATGCCCTCGACGACCTGCGCGAGCGCGCTCTGGCCCGGCGCGGGCGGCTCGAGCCAGGTCACCTCGGCGTGGTCGGGGAGGTAACCACCCAGGTCGTCCGGCACCTCGGCCATGACGTACGTCGGCAGGTCCAGGTGCTTCGTGGTCTCCACGATGCGGGCCATCGCCGGCATCGCCGTCAGGTCGCCGACGAGCAGCAACCAGGCGGCATCGGCAGGCGGCGCGAAGGACGCCTTCGGCTCGGTGATCGTGACCGTGTCGCCGACGCAGTCGCGCATCGCCCACTCGGTGACCAGGCCGACGTCGTGGACCACGATGTCGAGCACCAGCTCGCGGCCGTCCCACGAGCGCACCGTGTAGTAGCGGCTCTGGAACTGCCCGGGCACGACGAGGCCGACCCACTCGTCGGGGACGCCGGTGCTGGCGAAGCCGTCGAGCCCGTCGAGCACCAGCCGCACGAGGTGGTCGGTCAGCGGCTCACGGCTGACGACCCGCGCGCTGAACTGTGCTGCCCGCGTGCTCACCCGTCGAGGTTATCGGTGGCTCACCAGTCGGGGCGCATCGGGAAGCCCGAGCGGCCGTCCTCGTCGTTGCGGGTCGCGAGCACCTGGTGCAGCTCGACCTCGTCGCGCTCGAAGCCGACCCGCGACCCGGCGAGGTAGAGCCCCCAGACCCGGGCCGTGCCCTCCCCCACCTCGGCGACGCACTCGTCCCAGTGCTCGACGAGGTTGCGGTTCCAGTCGCGCAGCGTGGAGGCGTAGTGGAGGCGGAGGTTCTCCGAGTGCTGCACCTCGAGCCCCTGGTCCTGCGCCGCGGCGATGATCGTGCCGGAGCCGATCAGCTCGCCGTCGGGGAAGACGTAGCGGTCGATGAAGGCGCCGGTCTGCTGCTTCCCGTTGTGCGGGCGGGTGATGCAGTGGTTGAGCAGGCGGCCGCCGGGCGTGAGCCGGTCGCGCAGGTGGGCGAAGTAGGCGGGGTAGTTGCGCACCCCGATGTGCTCCATGAGCCCGATCGAGCTGATCGCGTCGAACCCGGTCTCGGTCACCGCGCGGTAGTCGAGGTGGCGCACCTCGGCGAGGTGGGCGAGGCCCTCGCGCTCGATGGCGGCCTGGGCCCACTGGGCCTGCTCGGCCGAGAGCGTGACGCCGAGCGCGCGTACGCCGTACTCGCGGGCGGCGTGGCGCACCATGGTCCCCCAGCCGCAGCCGACGTCGAGCAGCCGCTGGCCGGGCTGCAGGGCGAGCTTGCGGGCGACGAGGTCGAACTTCGCGGCCTGCGCCTCCTCGAGGGTCGCGGTCGACGGGTCGTAGAGCGCACAGGTGTAGGCCATCGAGGGTCCCAGGACCAGCTCGTAGAAGCGGTTCGAGACGTCGTAGTGGTGGGAGATGACCTCGGCGTCGCGGGTGAGCGAGTGGCGCACCCCCTCCACGGCGCGCCGCCAGCGGGGCAGGTGCTCCTGCGGCGGCGGGGCCGGCGGGCGGAGGTGGGAGACACCGAGGCTGCGCACGATGGCGACGGCCTCGGCCGGGCTCGGCACCCGGAAGTGGGTGTGCTCCTTGAGCAGGACCAGGGCGTCGTAGGGGTCACCCGGGTGCACGCCGACGAGGTCGAGGTCGCCGGCGGTGTAGGCCCGCGCGAGGCCGAGGTCGCCGGGCGCGGTCATCAGGTAGGACAGGCCGCGCTCGGTGCGCAGGTGCATGCCCAGCTCGGCGTCGGACGGGCCGGCCGTACTTCCGTCGTAGGCGGTGAAGCGCAGCGGCAGCCCTCCCTGGAAGAGGCCCCCGATGGCCTCGCCGATGGACAACCGTCCGGAGGCCACCGGCCCGGAGCCGGAGTCGATCTTGAAGCTCATCGTTCGCGCACCACCTTGTCGTAGAGGGAGGTGAGCCGGTCGTCGGGGTCGTGGACCGCCTTGACCCGGGCCAGCTCGGCGCCGCCGTAGAGGCGGTCGAAGTCGTCGCGGTCGTAGAACGCCTCGGAGTAGAGGCTCTTGTGCCCACCGAGCCCGGAGACCATGTCCTCGATCGCGCGGTTGAGCGGGGACTGCGGCGCGTCGGGCCCGACGTTGACCACGCCCCAGAACCCGACGTTGACGTAGGTCGTCCCGAGGGTGAGCGGGTAGCCGGGCCACTCACGGTCGCGCAGCTGCAGCGGGCACAGCCACACCGGTCGCATCCCGACCTCGCGGTCGAACCAGTCCAGGAACTCAGCGAGCCGCTCCACCGGGACCTCGACGTCCTGGACGACGCGCTCGCCCTGCGGCCGGCCGGCCCGCCGGTCGAGCCGGTCACCGATCCCGAAGCGACGGTCGAGCGCGACGAGCTTCCAGTAGACGTCGGAGCGACGCAGCCGTCGCGGCCACACACGGCGTACGAGCGGGTGCTGGGCGCCGAACGCGCGCGAGCACCAGAACCAGTCGGTGTCCCAGCGCCAGAGGTAGTCGAGCATCGTCAGCCGGTCGGTCGGGCGCTGCTGGATCGAGCGGTAGAACACCTGCTGGCCGGCGTAGTCGCTGGTCGGTCCGGGCTCGTCGGTCCAGCGGGCGAGCACCAGGTAGGGCTCGTCGGGCGCGAACGCCACCCCGTCCAGCCCGTCGACCCGCTCGCCCTCCCACTCCCGGGTCTCGACGATCGTGGTCACGGCGTCGACCAGGGCGGCCGCGTCGGCGAAGCGGACGTGGCGGAGCGCGACACAGGAGGGCACCGGCTCGAGCTCGATGCGCAGCCGGGTGGCGTAGCCGAGCGAGCCGTAGGAGTTGGGGAAGGCGTCGAAGAGCTCGTCGCCCGGCTTGCACGTCACGAGGTCGCCGCTGCCGGTGAGCACGTCCATCTCGAGCACGGACTCGTGCGGCAGGCCGCTGCGGAAGCTGGTCGACTCGATGCCGAGCCCGGTCACCGCACCGCCGAGCGTGATCGTGCGCAGCTGCGGCACCACGAGCGGGATCCGGCCGTGGGCCAGGGTGACCTCGACGAGGTGCTCGTAGGTGCACATCCCCTGCACCTCGGCGACGTCGCCGTCGACCTCGATGACGCCGTCGAGCCCGGAGACGTCGAGGCCGGCGGCCAGCTGCGCGCGGCCGCGGAACAGGTTGCTGGTGCGCTTCGCGAGCCGGACCGGCGCTGTCGGCGGCAGCGCGGCATAGGACGCCTCGAGCCGCGCCACTCCCGCAGCGTGCTCGTCCCAGCCGATCGCCGTACGCACAGGAGCACGCTAGCGATCAGGTCGGACAGCCGCGAGCGACTATCTCGTAGATCACAGATGGTTGTGGTGCACAACCATGTGCGTCATACTCCGGGCGTCGCCACCCGGGTGTGGACGGCCCCGCGCGGGTCACCCACGAGCACCGGCACGCCGGGTCCCGCGAAGTCGGTCACGGCGGCGAGGTCGGGGACGTCGCCGTCGGTCAGCACGACCCCCGCCTCCAGCCCGGTCGAGCCCGAGGACAGGGCCATCGCCACGCAGACCTCCAGCGCGGACAGGCTGAGGTGCTCGAGGCGGACGCTCGCGGCGGCGTACGTCCGCCCGTCCAGGTCGCGCACGGCGGCGCCCTCGACGGCACGGGCACGCGCCCGGGTGGCGCGGGCCAGGGTCACCAGCTTGGCGTCCTCGGCACCGAGGTCGTCGGGGGCGGCAGGCTGGTCGCTCATGCGCGAGAAGCCTAGTGAGCGGCCTCGTGATCCGCGGTGGCCGGTCGGGGCACCGCGGCGAAGGGCGACAGCAGGAACCAGCCGGGCAGGGCGTGCGCGACGTCCCCGGTCGCGAACACCCGCAACGACTCGTCGGTGACCGCACCGGACCAGCTGCGGTCGCCACGCCAGATCTCCGTGAGCGTCCGCAACGAGGTCTGCACCACCGCCGCCGGATCGTCGCCCGGGTCGTCGTCGCACACGTCGACCTCGTCGGCCGTCATCACCAGCCACCAGCGAGCGACCCCGGGTGCGACGTCGACGAACTCGAACGCCACCACGGTCCGGCACGCCGGCACCGCCTCGCGGTCGACGTTGCGGTGCATGTCCCACAGCAGCAGCTTGGGATCCAGGTCGGGGTCCGCCAGGTCGGGGATCCAGCGGGTGCCCCACACGCCGAGCGCCTGGACGACCGGGCGCAGCTCCTCGCCCGCAGCCGTGAGCCGGTAGCGCACCTCGCCGCCCGCCTCCTCACGCTCGACGATGCCCGCCCGCGCCAGCTGCTGCAGCCGGCGCGAGAGCAGCGTCGGCGACATCCGCGGCAGCCCGCGGCGCAGCTGGTTGAAGTGCTCGCTGCCGAGCATCAGCTCCCGGACCACCAGCAGCGTCCAGCGCTCGTCGAGCAGCTCCATCGCCTTGCTGACGGGACAGAACTGCTGATAGCTGGCACCCATCCCAGGCAGGCTACGCCCGCCCCCGGGGGTGGTACAGATCGTTCACTCGTCGGTCTGGTCCGCCGCTCCTAGCGTGATCGACACACACGAGGTTCGGGGAGGACCACACCATGACCACGCAGACCACCGACACGGGCGCCGACGCCACCGCGGACGCCTCGCTCAAGCAGCGGCACCGCACGATGTGGGCGTCCGGGCACTACGACCGGGTCGCCCGGGAGATCATCCCGGTCCTCGGCGAGCGCCTCGTCGCCTCGCTCGCGATCACCGCCGGCGAGCGGGTGCTCGACATCGCCGCCGGCACCGGCAACGCCGCCGTCCCCGCTGCGCGGGCCGGGGCCTCCGTCGTCGCCTCCGACCTCACGCCCGAGCTGCTCGACATCGGCCGGGCCGAGCACCCGGACGTCGACATCGACTGGCAGGTCGCCGACGCCGAGGCACTCCCCTGGCCCGATGCGTCGTACGACGTCGTGATGAGCACGGTCGGCGTGATGTTCGCGCCGCACCACAGGGCCGCGGCCGACGAGGTCGTCCGGGTCCTGCGCCCGGGCGGTCGGCTCGGGTTGCTGAGCTGGACGCCGGAGGGGTTCATCGGGCGGCTGTTCGCGACGATGCGCGACTTCGTGCCGCCGCCCCCTGCGGGCGTGCAGCCGCCCCCGCTGTGGGGCGACGAGGCGCACGTGCGCGAGCTCCTCGGCGACCGGGTCGAGGACCTGGCCTTCGAGCGCGACCACGTCGACGTCGACCTGTTCCGCGGCCCGTCGGACTTCCGGACCTACTTCCGCGACAACTACGGCCCGACCCTGATGGCCTACCGCGGGCTGGCCGACCGGCCGGAGCGGACCGCCGAGCTCGACGCCGCGCTGGACGCGCTCGCTGCGAGCGCCGACCAGGGGTCGGGGCGGATGCAGTGGGAGTACGTCGTGGTCAGCGGCCGCCGGAGGTGACGTGCCCGGCGTCGTCGTCGACGTCCGCGCCGTCCGGACCCAGCACGGTGACCAGCACGGTCTCGATCTTGTTGCGACGTCCGGTCGCCCGCTCCGCCTCGAGCCGCAGGCCGTGGCACTCGACGACGGAGCCGGGGATCGGGACCTTGCCGAGGTGCTTGGCCATCAGGCCGCCGACGCTGTCGACGTCCTCGTCCTCGACGTCGAAGCCGACGATCTCGTCCAGGTCGTCGACCGGGTAGCGCGAGGAGACCCGGATCGCGCCGCCCTCGACGTGCTCGACCTCCACCTCGTCGACGTCGTACTCGTCGGTGATCTCGCCGACGATCTCCTCCAGCACGTCCTCGATCGTGATCAGCCCGGCCGTGCCGCCGTACTCGTCGACGACGACGGCGATGTGCTGCCGGCGCGCCTGGAGCTCGGTGAGCAGCGCGTCGACGGGCTTGGACTCCGGCACGTAGTGGACCGGGCGCATCACCTCGTCGACCCGCTGGGTGAACTCCACGTCGGGCGCCTCGAAGTCGCGGCGGACGAGGTCCTTGAGGTAGGCCATGCCGACGATGTCGTCGAGGTTCTCGTCGATGACGGGGATGCGGGAGTAGCCGCTGCGCAGGAAGAGCGAGAGCGTCTGGCGGATGTTCTTGTGCCGCTCGACGTAGACGACGTCGGGCCGCGGCACCATCACCTCGCGCGTCGTGGTGTCGCCGAGCTCGAAGACCGAGTGGATCATCCGGCGCTCGCCCGACTCGATCACCGCGGACGCCTCGGCGAGGTCGACCAGCTCGCGCAGCTCGGTCTCGGTCGAGAACGGGCCCTCGCTGAAGCCGCGGCCCGGGGTGATCGCGTTGCCGAGCAGGATCAGCAGCGCGGGGATCGGGCCCAGGATCGTGGTCACCAGCGACAGCGGACCGGCCGAGGTCAGCGCGACCCGTACGTCGTGCTGGCGCCCGACCGTGCGCGGCGCGACACCGATCACGACGAAGGAGACGACCAGCATGACGCCGATCGTGGTGAGGACGCTGGGCACCAGGACGTCGCTGTAGGCGTCGCGTGCCCACGTGCTGACGAGCACGATCGCGCTGATCTCGCAGAGCAGGCGCAGCAGGAGCGCGGTGTTGAGGTAGCGCGGCGGGTCGTCGAGGATCTGCACGAGCCGCTTGGCACCGGCGCGGCCCTCGGCCCGCAGCTCCTCGGCGCGGGCGCGGGAGAACCCGTTGAGCGCGGCATCGGCGGCGGAGAAGAGCCCGGCGAGGACGACCAGCAGCGCCGCGGAGCCGAGCTGCCAGAGGTCGGCGGTCACGTCGCCCACCTCAGTCGGTGGCGGGAGCGGCGCGCCACGCGTCGAGCAGCTCGGCCTGCAGGCCGAACATCTCCGCGTGCTCCTCCGGCTCGGCGTGGTCGTAGCCGAGCAGGTGCAGGATGCCGTGGACGGTCAGCAGCTCGATCTCGGCCTCGCGGCCGTGCCCGGCCTCCTCGCCCTGTCGTTCGGCGACCGACGGCGCGAGCACGAGGTCGCCGAGCACGCCCTCCTCGGGGTCCTCGTTGACGAGGCCGGGACGCAGCTCGTCCATCGGGAAGGCGAGCACGTCGGTCGGGCCCTCCTTGTCCATCCACTGCTCGTTGAGCCCGGCGATGGTGTCCTCGTCGACGGCCTTGATGCAGAGCTCGGCCTGGGGGTGCACCCGCATCTCGTCCATGACGAAGCGCGCGAGCCGGGACAGCCGGCGTACGTCGAGCTCGAGCCCCGACTCGTTGAGGACCTCGATGCTCATCCCTGGCTCCTGGGCCCGCGCTCGGCCGCCTTCTGCGGACCGGTGCGCTCGGCGTCGGCGTCGAAGACGTCGTAGGCCTCGACGATGCGACCGACGAGGCGGTGGCGTACGACGTCGGTGCCGGTGAGCCGGCAGAAGGTGATGTCCTCCACGCCCTCGAGGATGCCCTCGACGACCTTCAGCCCGGACTTGGTGCCCGAGGGGAGGTCGACCTGGCTGGTGTCGCCGGTGACGACGATGCGCGAGCCGAAGCCGAGGCGGGTGAGGAACATCTTCATCTGCTCGGGCGTCGTGTTCTGCGCCTCGTCGAGGATGATGAAGGAGTCGTTGAGCGAGCGGCCGCGCAGGAACGCCAGCGGGGCGACCTCGATGGTGCCGGCGGCGAGCAGCTTGGGGATCGTCTCGGGGTCGACCATGTCGTGCAGCGCGTCGTAGAGCGGGCGCAGGTAGGGGTCGATCTTCTCGCTGAGCGTGCCGGGCAGGAAGCCGAGCCGCTCCCCCGCCTCGACGGCCGGCCGGCTGAGGATGATCCGGTTGACCTCCTTGTTCTGCAGCGCCTGCACCGCCTTCGCCATGGCGAGGTAGGTCTTGCCGGTGCCGGCGGGGCCGATGCCGAAGGTGATGGTGCTGGTGTCGATCGACTCGACGTAGCGCTTCTGGTTGAGCGTCTTGGGTCGGATCGTGCGGCCGCGGTTGGACAGGATGTTGAGGCTCAGCACGTCGGCCGGGCGCTCCTGCGTCTCGGTGCGCAGCATCTGGATGATCCGCTCGACCGTCTCGCCGGTGACGCCCTGCCCGGTGCGGACGAGCGTGACGATCTCGTCGAGCAGCCGCTCCGCCGTCGCGACCTCGGCGGAGTCGCCGGCCAGCGTGATCCGGTTGCCACGGACGTGGACCTTCGCCTCGAAGGCCCGCTCGATCAGCCGGAGGTGCTCGTCGCCGGGACCCAGGACGGAGACCATGTCGATGCTGTTGGGGACCACCACGGTGTGCGTCGGCGTGTCCTGCTCGCTGGCGGAGCGCGTGCTGCGGGTGCTGTCAGTCATGGATGCCCGTGACGGGCGGCCTTCCGGGTCGGTGGCAGAGCCCCTCCATGCTACCGAGCGGGCGGGGGCGGGCACACCTGAGTAAGGGTGGTCCGCTGTGCTCCACCTACGGCCGGGTGACCTGCAGCATCCCGAGGCACATCTCGTCGGTGGTGCCCTCGCCCCAGACGACGTAGCGGTCGGGCTGGCCCTCGAAGGACGGCAGCTTGTCGCGCAGCCACTGCACGTGCGTGCAGGTGACCTTGACCTGCTCGAACGGCTGCAGGGTGATCGGCTCGATCGGCCGGCTGCCCTGGTCGTCGAAGTCCCAGACCGGGATGTCGAGGATGGTCTGCGCCTGCGGCGTACCGGGGCGCACCTCGATCTTGATCGAGCGACCGAGCAGGTGCATGTGGCCGGCGACGCCGTGGATGGTGATCGGCTCCGAGAGCGTGCGCAGGCAGGACTGGGTCTGGCCGGGCTCCGGCTTGCCGCCGCACAGGAGGTGGAGGAGGTCGGCGGTGTTGCCCTCGGCCCCGAAGCGCTCCTTGACGTCGGCGAGGGCCGCGTCGCGGTCGCAGAGCTCGCCGTCGTCGTGCTGCGGTCGGCACGGCAGCTCGACGGGCGCGGGCAGGAGCATGGTGCTCAGGGCCTGGTAGTCCCGCTTGCCGGGCGCGAGCCGCAGCTGCGCGGCGGAGGTGTCGGGCTCCTGTCCGGCGAGCAGGTTGTAGTGCACCTGCATGACGATCCGGCTGCCCGGCGCGAGCCGGATGCCGAAGCCGGGCTTGGTCACCGACTCCTTGCCGCCCGGCGCCCACGCACCGATCCACGAGGACCGGTCGACATCCTGGAACTGCTCGAGGCCCGAGCCGCCGAAGCAGGTCCAGCCCTCGCCGTCCTCCGCCTCGTCCTTGGCCTCCGCCGCTGCGACCTGCTCGGGCGGGACCTGGAAGAGGATGACGTGGTGCACCACGTCGGGGTTGCCGGGCAGGATCTGGGTCCCGGTGAGCCACGCGGGCCGCTCGAGCTCCGGGTCGAGCAGGAAGCACCGGTAGTCGTCGGTGCCGGCGCCGTAGGGCGCGGACGGCGTGTAGCTGCCGGGCATCGCGATCGTCGTACGTGTCTCTCCCGCACGCAGCGGGCGCGCCTTGGCCGGCTCCGCCTGGTGGCCGTCGTGTCCCGTCGTGGCGGCGGCACCGTCGTCGGACGCCACCTCGGCGGACGAGTCCGGCGACGCGTCGGGCGGCTGGGTGGCGCTGCGGTCGTCGGAGCCACCGCCGCTGCTGCCGCACGCCGACAGGGTCAGCAGGCCGGTGGCGACGAGGGCGGCGAGGGCGCGTCGGCGGCGGGACACGGCCGTCACACCAGGGCTTCCGTCATGCCGGTGGACCCGGCGAGCACGTGGACGTGGGTGTGGAACACGGTCTGGCCGGCACCGGCGCCGGTGTTGACGACCATCCGGTAGTCGGCGTTGCCCGCCGCCTTCGCCACCTCGTCCGCGAGCGCGACGACGTGGCCGAGGCTCGCCGGGTCGGCAGCCGCGGTGGCGGCGGCGTTGTCGTGGTGGTCGAACGGGACGACGAGCACGTGGAACGGCGCCTGCGGGGCGAGGTCGCGGAAGGCCAGCGCGTGCTCGGTGCGACCGAGCACCTCGGCAGGGATCTCGTCGGCGACGATCTTGCAGAAGACGCAGTCGTCGGCGGTGATCATCGGGCCAGCCTAGGGTCTCCCGCTGCGGCGTGGGGCCGGAAGCAACGCCGAGCCGTCCAACTACCGTGACGACCATGACCTTCCCCGCCCGCCGCGCGTCCGTACGACGACGGGCGCACGTGTCCGTCGTCGCCCTCCTCGCCGTGCTGGCCCTCGCCGCCTGCAGCACCGACGACCCGGCGCCGACCTCGGGCGAGGTCAAGGACCCCGCCGGCACGGGCACGAAGAAGCCGAAGCCGTCGGCCGAGCCGAGCCAGACGCCCACGACGTCGCCCACCACGGACGACGGCACCACGGTCCCGGTCTACTGGGTCGGTGACGGCCCGGGCGGGGAGCCGCGACTGTTCCGCGAGTTCCACCGGGTGCAGGGCGACCCCCTGGTCGAGGCGGCGCGCCTCGTGATGGGTGGCGGCCAGCCCGACGACCCCGACTACCGCACGCTCTGGCCGGAGATCGACCTCTCCTCGGTGGAGGCGACCGACGGCGTGCTCTACGTCGAGGTCCCCACCGACGCCTTCACCGATCGTCCCGACGGCATGTCGGCACGCGACGCGAAGCTGGCGGTCCAGCAGCTCGTCTACACGCTGCAGGGCGTGCAGCAGGAGCGCATCCCGGTGGCGATCGGCCGCCCCGACACCGAGCCGCGGCTCTTCGGCCTCCCCACGACGACGCCGTACGAGCAGGCCAGCCCGCTCGAGACCCTCAACCTCGTCAACATCACCTCGCCCGAGGAGGGCGCCACCGTCACCGGCGGCACCCTGACGGTGTCCGGGGTGGCGAACTCCTTCGAGGCCTCCGGCCCCTGCCGCCTGCTGAAGGACGGTGTCGAGATGGTGCTCCAGCCCTACCAGGCAGAGGGCTGGATGGAGGACCGGCTCTTCCCGTTCGAGGTCGACTTCCCGCTCGAGGGCATCAGCGGCGAGGTCGTCGTCCAGTGCGAGACCGACGACCCGTCCGGCGGCGCCGAGGGCAACGGGCCGGCGATCGACACGAGGACGATCGTCGTCGAGTAGGCGTCCGGTCGTCTGCAGCTCACCGGTTGGCGCGCCAACCGTGAGCTGCGACCTGGGGGTCACATTCCCGGCCCTGGACCTACCCAACCCGCCGACCGAGCAGTATTCAGGGGTGGCGGGTCAACCGGTTCCGGCGCTCGCGCGTCCTATGGGCATGACCGTCCAGACCGGACCTCGACGAGGGAGGGTGCCCGTGGCCGAGCACCCGTCCCCGACGCCGTTCCGCGTCGCGGCAGACGCCGACGTGGCGGTCGAGCAGCTGTACGCCGCCCACTGGCGCCAGCTCGTGCGGCTCTCCGTGCTGCTGGTGCACGACCGGGCGACGGCCGAGGACGTCGTGCAGGACGCGTTCGTCGCGATGCACGGCAGGTGGTCGCGGCTGCGCGACCCCGACAAGGCGCTGGCCTACCTGCGCCAGGCCGTGGTCAACCGGTCGCGGTCCGCCCTGCGCCACCGCGTCGTCGTGGAGCGGCACGCCCGGGGCAGCCGGACGAGCGACCCGGCCCTCGACGCGCCCGCGGACGCGGGCGCGCGGCGCGACGCCGTCCGCGCAGCCCTCTTCAGCCTGACCGAGCGACAGCGCGAGGTCCTCGTGCTGCGGCACTACCTCGACTGGTCGGAGGCGCAGATCGCGGACGCCCTGGGCATCTCGCCCGGCTCGGTCAAGACCCACGCACACCGCGCCGCCGCCGCCCTGCGCGAGCTGCTCGGCGCCTGGTGGGAGGACGCGTCATGAGCGGGGACAGGATCGAGGAGCTGCTCCGCGAGGCGGCCGACGACGTCGAGCCGGGCGACCGGCTGGAGGCGATCCTGCAGGTGGTCGGCGAGGCGCGTCGGCGACGTCAGCGCTGGGTCGCGGGCAGCGCCGTGCTGGTGGCCGCCTCCGTCGTGACGACGCTGGTGCTGGTGACCGGCATCCCGGGCCCGGGTCTCCCCGATCCGGCCGGTACGTCGACCCCTCTCCCCACCTCGCCCAGCACGTCCCCCACCACACCGACGTCCCTCCCTGAGCCGAGCAGCACGGTCCCGGTGGTCGTCGCCGTCTACTACGTGGGGGACACGCCTGCCGGCCCGAGGCTCTACCGCGAGCTCCGTCCGGTCTCGGGCGAGCCGCTCGCGGGTGCGGTGTCGGCGGCGGTGGGGCGCGACGGCGACGGTCGGCCCCTCTACCCGCTGGATCCGGACTACCGCGTGGCGTGGCCCTCGTTCGTGCGCTCCACGGCGGAGGTCAGCCCCGAGGGGGACGTCATCGACGTCGACCTCTCCGGCGATCCCGAGCGCGACCTGCACGACCGTGGCGGGATGTCGTCAGCCGCGGCCCAGCTCGCCGTCGAGGCGGTCGTCCGCACCGCCCAGGAGGCCGCCGGGGAGGACCTTCCGGTGCGGTTCCGCCTCTTCGGCCAGGTCACCGACCAGGTCCTCGGTGTCCCTGCGTCCGAGCCGCTCGACGCCGGGTCCGACCTGTCCGTCCTGTCGCGCGTCTCGCTGACCGACCCGACCCAGGGCCTGCTCGTCGACAACGACGACCCGTTCGTCGTCAGGGGCCTCGGCAACTCCTACGAGGGCACCGTCGTGGTCAGGATCCAGCGCTGGGAGGGCACCTTCATCGTGGACGAGGAGGCGACCGTCGCGGGATGGCAGGCGGACCGGCTGTTCCCCTTCGACGTCACCTTCGACCTGGGCGACGTGCCGCCCGGGGACTACGAGGTGGTCGCCCGGACCGACGACCCGAGCGGCCACGGCGACGTCGACACCCGGGTCATCAGCATCACCGACTGAGCCGGCCTCACTGCCAGCGGTCGGTGCGCGACAGGAGCGCGGCGACCGCGACGACGCCTGCGGTCGACGTCCGCAGCACCTCGGCGCCGAGCCGTACGCTCCTGGCTCCCGCAGCCGCGAGGGCGTCGAGCTCCTCCGGCGCGATCCCGCCCTCGGGGCCGACGACGACGACGATCCGCCCGGAGGTGGGTACGTCGACCGCGCTGAGCGCACCGGTCGCGTCCTCGTGGAGGACGACGGCGAGGTCGGCCTCGGCAATGAGCTGCAGCGAGATCGGCCGTGGAGGCCAGGGGCGTGACGGTCGGCAGCCACGACCGGCGGGACTGCTTCGCGGCCTCACGGGCCGTGGCCTGCCACTTCGCGTGCGACTTCGCGGCTCGCTCGCCCTTCCAGACCGCCACCGAGCGCGAGGCCGCCCACGGGACGATGCGGTCGACACCGACCTCGGTCAGCACCTCGACCGCCAGCTCACCGCGCTCGCCCTTGGGCAGCGCCTGGACGACGGTGATCGCGGGCTCGGGGCGGTCGTCGTGCGAGACCGACTCGACGGCGACTGCGAAGACGCGCTTGCCCGTCGAGGCGACAGACCCGGTGACCGAGGTGCCGTGGCCGTCGGTCAGCACGACCTGCTCGCCCTCGCGCAGCCGGCGTACGGCGACCGCGTGGTGCGCCTCGTCGCCGGTCACCTCGACCAGCGAGCCCGGCGCCACGCCGGCCAGCGACCCGACGAGGTGGACCGGGAGGGACATCAGCCCTGGAAGGCGTCGCGGAGCCGGCCGAACATGCCCCGGGTCGGTGCCTCGTTCTGGCCGTCCGGCGACTCCTCGCCGCGGATGGCTGCCAGCTCGCGCAGCAGCTCCTCCTGACGGGGGTCGAGCCGCGTGGGGGTGTCGACCTTGATGCTGACGACCAGGTCGCCGCGACCACCGCGCAGGCTCGGCACGCCGAAGCCGCGGATCACCTGCTCGCTCCCCGACTGGGTGCCCGGCCGGACGTCGAGGTCGTAGGTGGTGACCGGCTTGTCGTCGCCCTCGGAGCCCGCCGAGCCCTCCGAGTCCGACGACTTCACGTCGGCCTCGAGGAGCGGGAGCGTCAGGTGCGTGCCCAGCGCCGCGGCCGTCATCGGCAGCGAGACCGTCGTGTGGAGGTCGTTGCCGTGGCGGGTGAAGGTCGGGTGCGGCTCGACGTGGATCTCGACGTAGAGGTCACCGGCGGGACCGCCGCCCGGGCCGACCTCGCCCTGGCCGGCGAGCTGCACGCGGGTGCCGTGGTCGACACCGGCGGGGATCTTGACGGTCAGCGTGCGGCGCGAGCGGACGCGGCCGTCGCCGGAGCACTCGCGGCACGGGTCGGGGATGATCGAGCCGTAGCCGCGGCACGCCGCGCAGGGGCGCAGGGTGCGGATCTCACCGAGGAACGAGCGCTGCACCACCGCGACCTCGCCCTGGCCGTGGCAGGTCTCGCACGCGATGGGCGAGGTGCCGGGCGCGGTGCCGTCGCCGTGGCAGGCCTCGCAGGTCAGCGCGGTGTCGACCTTGAGGTCGCGGGTGACGCCGAAGGCCGCGTCGGCCAGCGCCACGTCGAGGCGGATCAGGGCGTCCTGGCCGCGCCGGGCCCGCGAGCGCGGACCGCGGGTGGCGCCGCCGGCGGTGGCACCACCGCCGAAGAACGCGTCCATGATGTCGGTGAACGAGAAGCCCTGGCCGGCACCGCCGAAGCCCTGGCTGAAGGCGTCGCCGCCCCGGTCGTACGCCGCCCGCTTCTGGGGGTCGCTGAGCACCTCGTAGGCGAGGGAGACGTCCTTGAACCGCTCCTGCGTCTCCGGGTCCGGGTTGACGTCGGGGTGCAGCTGGCGGGCCAGCTTGCGGTAGGCCTTCTTGATGTCGTCGGCGCTCGCCTCGCGGGAGACGCCGAGGATCTCGTAGGGGTCCTGGGTCACTGGTTTCCTTCATCGAGGATCCGGCTGACGTAGCGCGCGACGGCGCGCACGGCTGCCATGGATCCGGGGTAGTCCATGCGGGTGGGCCCGACCACGCCGAGGGAGCCCAGGTGGGCGTCCAGCGGGCCGTAGCCGGTGGCCACGACACTGGTCGCGGCGAGCTGGGAGTAGGGGCCTTCGTGGCCGATGCGGACGGTGACGGCGTCGGCGCCCGACTCCCCCAGCAGCTTGAGCAGCACGACGTGCTCCTCCAGCGCCTCGAGGAGCGGCCGCACGGCGGTGTCGAAGTCGCCGTAGCGCGCGAGGTTGGCCGTGCCGCTCACCGCGACGCGCTCGTCGCTGCGGTGGTCGGACATCGCCTCGGCCAGCACGGTCACGATCGTGCGGGTGTCGTCGGACTGCTCGGGGCGTACGGCGTCGGGCAGGTCGCCGAGCGCCGCCGCGGCGGCAGCGATCTGCACGCCCGCCGTCGCCCGGTTGACGGCCGCCCGGAGCTCGGCGAGGTCGGCGTCGGCCAGCGGCGTGTCGAGCTCGACGAGGCGCTGCTCGACCCGGCCGGTGCTGAGGATCAGGATGAGCATGAGCCGGGTCGGGGTGAGCGCGACGAGCTCGACGTGGCGGACCGTGGACCGGGAGAGCGTGGGGTACTGCACGATCGCGACCTGGCGCGTCAGCTGGCTCAGCAACCGCACCGACCTCTGCACCACGTCGTCGAGGTCGACGGCGCCGTCGAGGAGGGTGGCGATCGCGCGGCGCTCCGCGGTGCTCATCGGCTTGAGGGTGGCGAGCTTGTCGACGAAGAGCCGGTAGCCCTTGTCGGTCGGCACCCGGCCGGCGCTGGTGTGGGGCTGGTGGATGTAGCCCTCCTCCTCCAGCACCGCCATGTCGTTGCGGACGGTGGCCGGCGAGACACCGAGGCCGTGCCGCTCCACGAGCGCCTTGGAGCCCACGGGCTCCTCCGTGGCGACGTAGTCCTCCACGATCGCGCGCAGCACGTCGAGCTTGCGGTCGTCGACCATGGGACCCTCCTCGCTCGCGCATCGATCTGGCACTCGTGTGACCGGAGTGCCAACTCTACTAGGAGCCCGTAGGGTCCGACGCATGCCCGACTCCTCTCCGCGCTTCACCGAGGTCGCACCCCGGGTCTGGGTCGCGCACTACGACTGGATGCACGTCAACATCACCCTGGTCGGCGGCTCGGACGGGCTGCTGATGGTGGACACCCACGGCTCGGCCGAGGCGGCGCGGACGGTGGCGGACGACGTACGACGTCTCGGCGCCGGCACCCTCACCGGGATCGTGAACACCCACGAGCACTGGGACCACCACTTCGGCAACGCGACGATGGTCGAGCAGTTCGGCGAGGTGCCGATCCACGCCACCGACTGGGCGCGCGACCACGTCGAGGAGTCGGCGGCCCGGACCTTCGAGCACTACGCGCAGGCGAGCGACCACCCGCACCGCGACGAGATCCTGGCGACCACGGTGCACCTGCCCACCCACACCTTCTCGTCCGCCGTCCAGCTCGACCTCGGCGACCGGGCGGTGGAGCTCATCCACCCCGGCCGCGGCCACACCGCGGGCGACCTCGTGGTCCGGGTGCCGGACGCCGACGTGCTGCTCGGCGGCGACCTCATCGAGGAGTCCGACCCCCCGTTCATCGGCGACGACTCGTGGCCGCTGGAGTGGCCGACGACCCTCGACCTGGTGATCAGCCTGATGACCGAGTCGACCGTCGTGGTGCCGGGGCACGGCAAGGTCGTCGACAAGGACTTCGTGCAGGACCAGCGCGCCGAGATCGGCGTGATCGCCGAGACCATCCGCGACCTCGCGTCGCGGGGCGTGCCGCAGTCGCAGGCCCTCGCCGAGGGCGAGTGGCCGTGGGACCCGGCGTTGCTGGAGAGCGCCGTGCGGCTGGGCTACGAGCACCTCCCCGCAGCCAGAAGCGACTGCCGCTCGTCTAGCGGTCGCGGCCGCGACCCGTGGCGGGGCCGGGCCCAGGACCGATCAGCCGAAGAAGTAGACGGCGGCGACGAGAGCCGCGATGACCCCGAGCATCGGCAACCAGAGCCACGCCTCCCGGGTGTCGAAGTACTTCTTCTTCTCGTCGGGGTCCCACGGACCCTGGGGCCGGTGCTGGCCGGGCTGGATGATCATGACTGCCCCCGAGGCGCGTGTGGGTGGTGGGTGACCAGCATAGTGACGTGGGCGGCGATCTGCTGGTGACGACCTGACCCACCCGCCGCCCGGCCGGGCACACCCCGAGGGGGCTGGACGCGCTCGGCGCATCTCGGTAGGCATGAGCAATGAGCGAGAACCCCGACTCCAACGACACTCCGAAGGCCACCAGCGGCACCAGCGAGGCGGACGCCGACCACTCCGGCGACACCGCGTCCCCCGATCACGAGACGATCGGCGGGATCTCCGACGACCAGCTCCCCGAGGACCTCCAGCCCGGCGAGGACAACCCGCTCGCCGAGCCCCTCGACCCCGACGCCGAGGAGACCAAGAGCCAGGACGAGCTCGAGATGGACGCCACCCAGGAGGACCTGGGCAACCCGCCCGTCGAGTCGAGCGAGTCGAGCGGGTCGGAGGACTCCGGTGACGACGCCAACAGCGGCGACGGCGCCGAGGGCAGCGGCATCGCCGGAGGCTGAGAGCAGCCACTCACGCCCCCACGGCGTGGCCTCCCCCGAGATCGTGCGGTCGTCCCTAACGTGGACCAGTGCCTCTCGATCGCTACGGAACAGACGTCCTCTCGGGTGACTGGAAGGTCCCGCGCAACGGTCGCGCCGTGGAGGTGCCGACCGAGGTCGGCATGGTCGTCGAGGAGGTCACCACCGACTGGTGCGGCGAGGTCGTCGCCGTGGACCGCGACATCGACACGCTGACGCTGGAGGACCGGCGCGGCAAGCGGCGGACGTTCCCGCTCGGCCCCGGCTTCCTGCTCGAGGGCAGGCCGGTCATCCTCACCCGCCCGGTGCGCGCGGGCGCACCCGCTGCTCCCACGCGTACGGCGTCCGGCTCGGTCGCCGTGCACGGCGCGAAGGCCCGCGTGGCGCGGGCGAGCCGGATCTTCGTCGAGGGCCGCCACGACGCCGAGCTGGTCGAGAAGGTCTGGGGCGACGACCTGCGGATCGAGGGCGTCGTCGTGGAGTACCTCGGCGGCGTGGACGACCTCGCCGACCACCTCCGGGACTTCAAGCCCGGCCCGCAGCGCCGGGTCGGCGTGCTCGTCGACCACCTCGTGCCGGGGTCGAAGGAGGCGCGCATCGCCCAGGGCATCGCCCGCTCCCCCGTCGGCAAGCACGTCCTGGTCGTCGGTCACCCGTTCATCGACGTCTGGCAGGCCGTGAAGCCCGAGCGGCTCGGGATCGCGCAGTGGCCCTCGGTGCCCCGCGGCATCGACTGGAAGACCGGCACCTGCCAGCAGCTCGGCTGGCCCCACCGCGACCAGGCCGACATCGCCCGCGCGTGGAAGCACATCCTCGGCCGGGTGACGTCGTTCGCCGACCTCGAGCCCGAGCTGCTCGGTCGCGTCGAGGAGCTCATCGACTTCACGACGGGCATAACTGGCTCGCTCCGCTCGCATGTCGTCGGCGCTGAGTAGCCCGCTCGTTCGTCGTCGCTGCTGCGCCCTCCTCCGCTTCGCTCCCCCGCGCCTTGCCGCTCCTCCTGCACTCCCGGGCGCGCCGCGACGACACCACCGGCCGATGACCGCGGATCGAAGGTCGTCGCGGCGCGCCGGAGTGCAGGAGGAGCGCAAGGCCGGAGGAGCGAAGCGGGGAGGTCGCAGGCGCGACGACGAACGAGCGGGTTACGAGCGCCGCGACACCCGCCGAGCGAAGCGGAGGCGCCGAACGTCGTCAGTCGACCAGGTCGCGGACGATCGCGTCCGCGAGGAGGCGGCCGCGGAGCGTGAGGACGAGCCGCTCGGCGACGAGGTCGACGAGGCCGTCGGCGACGAGGCGGGCGACGTGGGAGCGACCGGGTGCGTCGAGCGCGGTGACCGGCAGCCCCTCGACCAGCCGGATCTCGAGCAGGATCCGCTCGACCTTCTGGTCGCGGTAGCCCAGCACCTCGCGGGCCAGCGCGGGAGAGACGCCGCGGGCCAGGCGCTCGGCGTAGGCCGCGGGGTGCTTGACGTTCCACCAGCGCACGCCGCCGACGTGCGAGTGCGCGCCGGGGCCGACGCCCCACCAGTGGCCGCCGGTCCAGTAGAGCTGGTTGTGCCGGCACCAGTGGTCGGGTGAGGTCGCCCAGTTGGACACCTCGTACCACTGCATCCCGGCGTCGGAGAACCGTTCGTCGGCCAGCAGGTACTTGTCGGCGAGGTCGTCCTCGTCGGGCATCGGCAGCTCGCCGCGCGCGACCTGGCGTCCCATCGCGGTGCCCTCCTCGACGATGAGGGAGTACGCCGACACGTGGTCGGGCTCGCACGCGAGCGCCGCGTCGACGGAGGCCTCCCAGTCGGCGATCGACTCACCCGGCGTGCCGTAGATGAGGTCGAGGCTGACGTCGTCGAAGCCGGCCTGGCGCGCCCAGTCGACGACGGCGGGCACGCGCATCGGGTCGTGGGTCCGGTCGAGCGTGCGCAGGACGTGGTCGACCGCGGACTGCATGCCGAAGCTGATCCGGTTGAAGCCGGCGGTCCGCAGCTCCTGGAGGTCCCAGGCCGCGACGCTGTCGGGGTTGGCCTCGGTCGTGATCTCGACGTCGTCGGCCAGTCCGAACTCGGCGGCCGCGCTCGCCAGGACGGCGCCGAGGTCGGCCGGCTTCAGCAGCGTCGGCGTACCTCCGCCGAAGAAGATGGTGTCGATCTTGACGTCGCGGTGGCCCAGCACGTGGCGGGCGAAGCGGATCTCGCGGATCGCCGCCTCGGCGTAGGACGACCGGCTGGCGCCGACCTCGTCGCCGAGCTCGTGGGCGGTGTAGGTGTTGAAGTCGCAGTAGCCGCACCGCACGCTGCAGAACGGCACGTGGACGTAGAGGCCGAACGGGCGGCTGCCGAACTCCGCCCACGCCTCGTCGGGGAGCAGGCCGTCCTCGGGCGCGAGGTCGCCGTCGGGCTGGGCGGGGGGCACGGTCGTCATCCAACCACGCGCGCGCCCCCGCGCCCGTCACCGACTAGGCGTACATCTGGTCGATCAGTGCCTTGTGGTTGTCCTCCACGACGTTGCGCTTGACCTTCATCGACGGGGTGAGCTCACCCGACTCGATCGACAGGTCGTGGTCGAGGACCTTCCACTTCTTGATGGTCTCCCAGCGGTTGAGCCTGCCGTTGAGCTCCTCCACGTAGTCGGCGACCATCTTCTGCACGGCGTCGGACTGCACGACCTCGGTGTAGGACTTGCCCTCCATGCCGTTCTCGGCCGCCCAGCCGGTCATCGCGTCCTGGTCGAGGGTGACGAGCGCGACGACGTAGTTGCGCTCGCTGCCGAAGACCATGAACTGGCTGGCGTAGGGGCAGATCGCCTTGAACTTCGACTCGATCGCCGGCGGGGCGATGTACTTGCCGCCGGAGGTCTTGAAGAGCTCCTTGATGCGACCGGTGATGGTCAGGTAGCCCTCGGCGTCCAGCGACCCCTTGTCGCCGGTGTGCAGCCAGCCGTCGGAGGTCAGCGTCTTCGCCGTCTCCTCGGGGAGGTTGTGGTAGCCCTCCATGACGTGCGGGCCGCGCAGCATGACCTCGTCGCCCTCACCGATCTTGACCTCGCTGCCGGGCAGGGCCGGACCGACGGTGCCGATGCGGTTGCGGTCGGGGTGGTTGACCGTGCCGCCGGCGGAGTTCTCGGTCATGCCGTAGCCCTCGAGGATCACGATGCCCGCGGCGTTGAACCACTCGGCGATCTCCCGGTTGAGCGCGGCGGAGCCGGAGATGAAGAAGCGCACGCGTCCGCCGAAGCGCTCGCGCACCTTGCTGAAGACGAGCTTGTCGAACAGGCCGTGCTGGACCTTGAGCGCGAGCGGCACGGACTTGCCGTCGCGCTTGAGGCGGTCGACCTCCAGGCCGACGGCGAACGCCTTGTGGAACAGCTTCTCCTTCGCACCACCCTCGGCGGCCTGCATCGTCTGGATCCGGCCGTAGGCCTTCTCGAAGATGCGCGGCGCGGCGCCCATGAACGTCGGCTTCACCGCGGCGCAGTTGTCGACGATCTTCTCGACGCGACCGTCGACCGCGGACGCGAAGCCGCAGGCGAGCTGGGTGGACAGGAGGACCTTGCCGAACGAGTGCGCCATCGGCAGCCAGAGGAACTGCAGGTCGGACTCGTCGAGGATCTTCTGGGCCTTGATGGCCTCGCCCTCGTAGACCCAGGAGCGGTGGCGCAGGCGTACGCCCTTGGGGCGGCCGGTGGTGCCGGAGGTGTAGATGAGCGTGGCGAGCTGGTCGGGCGTGACCGCCTCCGACGCGTTGCGTACGACGTCGGGCTCGGCGGCGAGCTTCTCGGCACCCAGTGCGGCGAGGTCGTCGAGCGTGATGACCCAGTCGCCGTCGGCCGTGCCGTCGAAGGTGACGACCTTGGTGATGTGCGGCAGCTCGGCGCGGTGGTCGGTGAGCTTCTTGATCTGGTCGTCGTCCTCGGCGAAGACCACGCGGCTCTCCGAGTCGCCCAGGATGTAGGCCACGTCCTCGGCGTTGGTGCTGGGGTAGACGGTGGTGGTGGCGCCGGCGGCGCACATCACCGAGAGGTCGGCGAGGATCCACTCGTAGCGCGTGCCGGAGGCGATGCCGACGCGCTGCTCGGGCTCGATGCCGAGCGCGATCAGGCCGGCGGCGAGCGCCTCGACCTTGTCGCCGACCTGCTTCCAGGTGACGGACTCCCACGCCTCCCCGCGCGGGAAGCGGAAGGCCTCGGCGTCGGGCGTCGAGGCGACGCGGCCGAAGAACTGGACGGCCACGTTGGCCGGCATGGTGTCGAGGAAGGCCGTGTCGATCGTGGTCGGCATCTGTTACCTACTCATTCGTCGGAGCGTGGCGCGAGCGCACCACAACAGCGGGGGCGTGCTGACTTGGGCTGTAACCTAGATCACTTGCATTACCGGGTGGTAGCAATCGTGTCCTTTTGGAGCGAAACACCTTGAAGGATGCGACTTTCGGCCCACGCGGACGTGGTGGCGCCTAGTCCTGCACGGCCTTCATGACCGCCACGCACCGGGTGATCCAGTCCTGCTCGTCCTCGGTCAGCCCGCGGCCGGCCCGCCGCGCGTCCTGGACCGACCAGCTCGCGTTGACCACCATCCGCACCACCACCCAGTCGCGGGCACGGTCCTCGTCGAGGCCGGCCGCGTCGACCAGCGCGTGGAAGCGCCGGCGCAGCCCGTCCCGCACGGAGCCGACGGCACCCGCACCGGTCAGCTCGTCCATCCGGTTCCACAGCATCGGCGCCGGCTCGTAGTGCGGGTCACCGGCCATCGGCTTGGGGTCGATCGCGAGCCACTCCCCCGACGCGTCGGCCATCACGTTGGCGTAGTGCAGGTCCCCGTGGACGACGACCGGGGCGCGGTCGTCGGCGACGAGGTCGGGGCCGATCGACAACGCCTGCTCGACGTAGCGCCGCGGCACGGGCAGGTCGCGGGCCAGGTCGCGCAGCTCGTCGAGCCACCTCTCGACGTACGACGACACGCTCGCCAGCTGCGGCAGCGCGGGCACGTGGAGCGGGCCGTACAGCCCGCCGACCACCTCGCAGGCCTCGACGTCCCAGCTGTCACCGAGGTCGGGACCGGGCAGCCAGTCCAGCAGCATGGCGCGGCGGCGCGGGTCGGCCCGCCGCAGCCGTACGGCGCCGCGACCACCCCAGTGCTGGAGCACGAGCGCCTCGTGGAGCGACTCGTCGTCGCCGTCGAAGGTGACCTTGAGGGCACCGGGCTGGTCGTCCGCGTCGACGACCGGCACGACCAGCGAGCAGTAGCCGTGCAGCTCGGGCGCGACCGGCCGGAGCCCCCACTCGTCGAGCAGGGTGGCGGTCAGCCGGGGCAGCCGGTCGAGCCAGTCCGACCAGTCCTCGCCCAGCGCCCGCTGCGAAAGAAGGTCCGGGGGGATGGTGACGGGCATGCGGCGACCCTAGGGTGAGGCCCGTGACGGAGCGGCAGAAGGCATGGACCGACGAGCCGGTCCAGCGGGGACGGGTCGTGGTCCTCAGTGACAACCCCATCGCGCGGTCCATCGCGGCGATCGCCTCGACGGTCGGGCGCACCGTCCTGGTCGAGTCCGCGGACGACGGCGGGCCGGGCCTGCACATCCAGCCGGGCGACGCGGTGGTCCTGTGCGACCACGACGCACCGGACGCGCCGGCGGTGCTGCGGGCCGCCCTCGCCTCGGAGGCGACCTACGTCGCGATGATGGCGAGCCGCAACCGAGCGGCCGGACTGGTCGAGGAGCTCGCTCGCCGAGGGCGTCGACACCAGCACGCTGCACGTCCCGGCGGGGCACGACCTCGGCGGCAAGGCGCCCGGCGAGATCGCGCTCTCGGTCGTGGCGGAGATCGTCGCCGAGTCCTACGGTCGCTCCGGCGGCCCGATGCGCGGCTGACCCGCGCCCCGGCTCAGCCGGCGAGCAGTGCCCGTTCGATCTCCTCGAGCGCCTGCCGGGCGTAGCCCTGCCACATGCGGCCGAAGGCCGGCATGACGAGCGCGCCGGCTCGCGTCGGCGTGACGATCCACTGCCACGTCACCTCCACGCCGCTGCCCGCGGGCGCGAAGGCCCACAGCCCCTGCGCGCCGGCCACCAGGGGCTTGAGGGGACCGGAGCCCGGCGCGATGTCGTAGCCGAAGCTCTCCCCCGGCGTGACGCTGGTCAGCGTCTCGCGCATCGTGCCGCGGTCGGCCAGCACGATCGTGCGGGTCTGGCCGACGGTCCCCCACTCGCCGTGCTGGTCGCGGACCTCCTTGATCGGCGGGAGGGCGAGGTAGCGACGGCGGAAGATCAGCGGCAGCGGCATCGGCAGCACGGCGGCGTACGCCTCACCGACCGGGACGGGGATGCTGCGGCTCGCGCGCAGGGTGAGGGCCATGTCGTCAGTCAACCGCGGACAGGGGTGTCCCGGCCATCCCGCTGCCACTAGCGTGCAGCGGGTGCGCCTGACGTGGGACGACCTGGCAGGGCTGGCCCTGGCACGACAGTTCCCCACCGGGCCGACCGACGTCCCCGGCGCAGTCCACGCCATCGGGGCGATGCAGACCCAGACCGCCCGGTCCGCCTTCATCGGCCTCGCCGCACGCTTCCCCGGCACCACCCGCGACGCGGTGAGCGCTGCCTACGAGGACGGTCGCATCGTGCGCGGCAGCACGATCCGCGGCACCGTCCACACGGCCACCCCCGAGGCGTACGCCGACCTCGGCGCCGCGACCCTCGTCGGCCAGCGGACCCTCTGGGACCGGATGCTGCACCTCGAGCACTCCCGCATCGAGGACCTGTGGGCGGCGACGGAGGAGCACGCGGCGGCGTGGCGGACCACCGACGAGCTGCAGGAGCACCTGCACCGGTGGCTGCTGGAGCACGAGGGCCACGACGACGTCACCGGGCAGCAGTCCGGCCGCTACCTGGCCTTCGGCCACGGCGGCCTGGTGCGCCGACCGGTGAACGGCGACTGGGCCGGGCAGGGCGCCCCGCAGTACCGCCACCTGCCCGGCACCGGCACCCTCGAGGGCGCCGTCGAGCTCCACCTGCGCTCCCACGGTCCCGCCTCGCGCCACGACCTCGCGTGGTGGTCGGGGCTCGGCCTCCGCGTGGTCGACGAGGTGCTCGCCGGTCTCGACTCCCGCATCGGCCTGACGTCGACGACCGGCCCGGACGGGAGGACGTACGTCGACCTGCCCGGCGCGCCGGGTCCGCGCGACCTGCCCGGCGTCCGGTTCCTGCCCGAGTTCGACGCCCTGATGTGCGCCTACGACCCGGCCGGGCGGGTGCGCTTCGCCGAGGCCGAGCACCTGACGCGCCTGTGGAGCGGTGCCAACGGGACTGGTGCTGCCGCCGCTGCTCGTCGACGGCCGGATCACCGGCTACTGGCGGGCGGCCGGTTCGGCGAAGCGGCGACCGCTCGAGGTCACCTGGTTCGCCCGCACCCGACGTCCCCTGCGGGCCGAGCTCGACGCGCCGATCGCGGCGCTGGAGACCGGCCTCGGCATCACCGTGTCGTCGGTGACGATCACGCGCGAGCTGATCTAGCGTCGCGGATCTCCGCCGCGACCATCGCCATCGTGGTGCGGGCGCGGACCGGGTCCTCGGTGAGGAAGTAGTGGTCGACGCCGGGCGTGACGTCGTGGACGACCCGCACGCCGGCGGCGCGCAGCCGGTCGGCGTACGCATCGCCCTCGGCGCGCAGCACGTCGCGCTCCGCGGTGAGCACGACCGCGGGCGGCAGTCCGGCGAGGTCGGGCGCCAGCAGCGGCGAGGCGTACGGCTCGAGGCGCGTCGCCGGGTCGGGGAGGTAGACGCGGCGCACCAGCCGGCGCAGCGCGGGCGAGATCATGCCGGGGTCGCCGTCCTGCGGCTCGGCCGACAGGTCGAGCGCGGGGATGCCGAGCACCTGCAGCGTCGGCGCGAACGAGCCCGAGTCGCGCGCCTGGAGCGCCACGGACGCCGCGAGCCCGCCGCCCGAGCTGAAGCCGCCGACCGACACGGGCGTCCCGTCGCCGGCCAGCGCCGCTGCGACGTCGTGCGCCTGGTGCTGCGCGACGGGGTAGGTCACCCGCGGCGCGACCTCGAAGTCGACGTTGGCGACCACCACGCCGGCCGTGGCCGCGACGTAGCGGCACCACCAGTCGTCCATCTCCGGGTAGCGCATCAGGAACGCGCCGCCGTGGAGGTGGACGTGGACGGGGAGCGGGCCCGGCGCGGGGCGGTAGAGGTGAGACCGTCACCTTGCCGTGCCGCGTCGGCACCCGGACCCGCTCCGGCCCGGGCAGGTCGCGACCCGCGAACCTGAGGGCGTCGCCGTACGACACCGTGAAGCGCGCGGTGGCACGCATCAGCTCCACGCGGAGCCGGTCGTCGAGGCGCATGCCGGTGCTTCGCCGCGGGGAGCCGCGACGGATGGGTCGGGGTGGGTCGGGGTGGGTCGGGGGTCAGGCCCGCTCGAGGGTGACGACGGCGACCGTGCAGCGACCGGCGACCTCGCCCGGCCCCAGGAGCAGGCTGCCCGCCTGGCTCGCCCTTCAGGACGTAGGCCGCCTGGTCCGCGGCGAGCGGCAGTGCCGACCCACGGCCGAGCTCGAGGACCGTGACGAAGGGCCGCACGAGGGCCGGGTCGACGACCACGTTGAGCGCCTGCACCGGTCCTTCCGGCACCGACGCGACGACGGTGGCGTCACCGGAGAAGGCGAACGGACGCTGCGGCTCGACGACGTGGGGCGTGCCGTCGACCTCGAGGTCCAGCACCGGCCCGTCGACCACGGTGAGGACGCGGTGGCGGCCGCTGAACGTCGAGAACGGGCCGTCGCGCTCGACGTCGGCCAGGCTGATCCGCCAGGCGCCGTCGTCGGCACGCGCCAGCTCGCGCGTCGTACCGCCACCGTTGGCCCACGGCTCGGGCCGCAGGTCGGCGACGCGGACCGTCACTGGCGTCGGTCACTTCTTGCCGGACTTCTCCGTCGGCTGCGTGGTGGACAGCGCGGCGATGAAGGCCTCCGGCGGGACCTCGACGGTGCCGATGTTCTTCATCCGCTTCTTGCCGGCCTTCTGCTTCTCCAGCAGCTTGCGCTTGCGGGAGATGTCGCCGCCGTAGCACTTGGCCAGGACGTCCTTGCGGATGGCACGGATGTTCTCGCGGGCGATCACACGCGCGCCGATCGCGGCCTGGATCGGCACCTCGAACTGCTGGCGCGGGATGAGGTCCTTGAGCTTGCCGGCCATCATCACGCCGTAGCCGTAGGCCGCGTCCTTGTGGATGATCGCGGAGAACGCGTCGACCGGCTCGCCCTGCAGCAGGATGTCGACCTTGACCAGGTCGGCGGCCTGCTCACCGGAGCGCTCGTAGTCGAGGGAGGCGTAGCCCTTGGTGCGCGACTTGAGCTGGTCGAAGAAGTCGAAGACGATCTCGCCCATCGGCAGGGTGTAGCGCATCTCGACGCGGTCCTCGGAGAGGTACTCCATGCCCTGCAGGTTGCCGCGCTTGAGCTGGCAGAGCTCCATGATCGTGCCGATGTAGTCGCTCGGGCTGAGGATCGTCGCCTTGACGACGGGCTCGCGGACCTCCGAGATCTTGCCCTCGGGGTACTCGCTCGGGTTGGTCACGACGATCTCGGCGCCGTCCTCCATCAGCACCTCGTAGACCACGTTGGGTGCGGTCGAGATGAGGTCGAGGTCGAACTCGCGCTCGAGGCGGTCGCGCGTGATCTCCATGTGGAGCAGGCCGAGGAAGCCGATCCGGAAGCCGAAGCCGAGGGCGCCGGAGGTCTCCGGCTCGAAGGTCAGCGCGGCGTCGTTGAGCTGGAGCCGCTCGAGGGCGTCGCGCAGCGTCGGGTAGTCGTCGCCGTCGATCGGGTAGAGACCGGAGTAGACCATCGGGTTGGGGTGCTTGTAGCCGCCGAGCGGGTCGGTGGCGCCGTGGTGCTGGGAGGTGACGGTGTCACCGACGCGCGACTGGCGCACGTCCTTCACACCCGTGATCAGGTAGCCGACCTCGCCGACGCCGAGGTCCGCGGCCTTGACCGGCTCCGGGCTGATCACGCCGACCTCGAGCATCTCGTGCACGGCGCCGGTCGACATCATCTTGATCCGGTCGCGGTGGGTGAGCAGGCCGTCGATGACGCGGACGTAGGTGACCACGCCGCGGTAGGTGTCGTAGACGGAGTCGAAGATCAGCGCACGCGGCGGGGCGTCGGCGTCGCCGACGGGCGCCGGCGTCTGCAGCACGATCTCGTTGAGCAGGTCGGCCACACCCGACGCCGGTCTTGGCGCTGACGCGCAGGACGTCCTCGGGCTCGCAGCCGACCAGGCCGGCGAGCTCGGCGGCGTACTTGTCCACCATCGCGCCGGGCAGGTCGATCTTGTTGAGCACCGGGATGATGTGGAGGTCCGCGCCCATCGCGAGGTAGAGGTTGGCCAGCGTCTGCGCCTCGATCCCCTGGGCCGCGTCGACCAGCAGCACGGCGGCCTCGCACGCCTCGAGGGAGCGCGACACCTCGTAGGTGAAGTCGACGTGGCCGGGGGTGTCGATCATGTTGAGGACGTAGGTGCCGGGCTCGGCCCCCGCCTCGTTGTCGACCGGCACCGTCCACGGCATCCGGACCGCCTGGCTCTTGATCGTGATGCCGCGCTCGCGCTCGATGTCCATCCGGTCGAGGTACTGCGCGCGCGACGAGCGCTCGTCGACGACGCCGGTGAGCTGGAGCATGCGGTCGGCGAGGGTCGACTTGCCGTGGTCGATGTGCGCGATGATGCAGAAGTTGCGGATGATCGACGGGTCGGTCGAGCCAGGCTGAGGCGCGTTCTTGAGGCTCACGGACTGCTTTCAGTGGTACGACGGCGGGGTCGGAGCATTCTTCCACGCGGGCGGGGCCTCACCGAACCGGCGACGGCGTGCTGACCGCACAGGCCTCAGGTCGTCGGCACCCAGTAGCGCCGCTTGACGCCGCGCACGTCCTCCAGCACCCCGCCCGCGGCCTCGATCACCCGGACGGAGCCGACGTTGTCGTCGTCGCAGGTGACGAGCGCGGGGTCGATCCCGAGGTCGTGCGCCCACGGCAGCGCGGCCCGGAGCATCGCGGTCGCGTGGCCCTCGCGCCGACGCGTGGGGCGTACGTCGTAGCCGATGTGCCCGCCGACGTCGAGCAGGAAGTCGTTGAGGGTGTGCCGGATGGCGATGCGGCCGAGATAGTCCTCGCCGTCCACCCACCACAGCGTCGTGCACGGGACGTGCCAGTCGGGGCGCGGGTTGTCGGGGAGCGCGTCGGCCTTCACGGCCTCGGCGAAGGTCTCGAACGCCGCGGGCTCTCGCCAGCCGGGTGCGTTGACGTCGATCCACGCGGCCGTCTGGCTGTTGTCGGCGCCCTCGGCGACGAACTCGTCCATCGCCTCGAGGAACGACGCCATCACGGAGGTGGTCGGCAGCACGAGCTCGGGCATGGCGCCATCCTGCCGCCCGGTCGGCCGCCGCCTCAACGCGATATCCGGTCGTTGCCACGGCAGGCGTGGTGGAGGATGCCGCCATGCCCCCCACGCCGCGCGTCGGCCCCTACCCCGCCCCGCACGGAGAGACCGCGCGGCGGCTGGAGTGGCCGTTCCTCCCGCCGCACCTGCGGGCGTGGATCGAGCGCCGGTGCGGCTCCCCCGTCGTCTCGGCGCTCTCGCAGAACAGCGGCTTCACGCCCGGCTTCGCGTCCGTCCTGGTGTGCGAGGACGGCTCGCGGCACTTCGTGAAGGCCGCCTCGGTCAAGGCGCAGCGGGTGTTCGCCGACTCCTACCGCGAGGAGGCGCGCAAGCTCGCCGCCCTCCCGCCGGGCGTCCCCGCGCCCCGGCTGAAGTGGCACCTGGACGACGACTGGGTGGTCCTCGGCATCGAGTACGTCGCCGCCAGCACCCCGCGACGGCCGTGGGTGCTCGAGGAGCTCGACGCCCTCCTCGACGCGCTCGAGCAGGTGGCCGACGCCACCACGCCGCCACCCGAGGGGCTCGCGCTGGACACCGCGGCGGCGGACTTCGCTCCGCTGGTCGAGGGGTGGCCGGCGCTGCGCGAACGTCGTACGGACCTCGACGCCGCCCACCTCGCCGAGGCGGAGGCGCTGGCGCGCCGCTTCGCCGAGGTGGTGGACGGGGACACCCTCGTGCACACCGACATCCGCTCCGACAACGTGCTGATCGACTCCGACGGCCGCGCCCTCGTCTGCGACTGGAACTGGCCCGTGCGGGGCGCGGCGTGGTTCGACTCCTTCGCCGCCCTCCTCGCTCCGCGGGCCGAGGGGATCGACGTCGACGCGGTGATCGCCTCCCGGCGACTGCTCCGCGACGTCGACCCCGAGGCGCTCGACATCAACCTCGCGCTCTACGTCGGCTACTTCTTCACCCAGTGCGAGCTGCCGGCGCCGTCGACGTCGCCGCACCTCCGCGACCACCAGCGCTGGCAGGGCGAGGTCTGCTGGGACTGGCTGGCCGAGCGCCGGGGCTGGACGTGACGGCCCCGCGCGCGGTCGGCGTCCGGATCGGGTACGCCGCGGTGCCCGCGGCCGTGCGCACCTGGGTCGACGAGACGCTCGGCTCTCCCGTCGTGGCGACCGCCGAGCAGGTCGGTGGCATGTCGCCGGGCTGCGCGACCCGGCTGACCTGCGCGGACGGCACCCGCGCCTTCGTCAAGGCGGTCGGCGCCGAGCTCAACCCCGACACCCCCGGCCTCTTCCGGCGCGAGGTCGCGGTCCTCGGCCACCTCGGCGAGCACGAGCTGTGGGCCCGCCTGCTGGCGTCGTACGACGACGGCGCGTGGGTCGCGCTGCTGATCGAGGACGTCGAGGGGCGTCATCCCGACTTCGGCGACGACGCCGAGCTGGAGGCGGTGCTCGCCGGGACCGACCTGCTGGCCGCTGTGCTGCGGGAGCGCGGCCTGCCCCCGGCGGTCACGCTCGTCGACGTCGCGGAGCGGTTCCGGCTGTGGGCCGACGCCCTCGACGCGCTGCCGCAGGCGCCCGTCGCCGCGCCGGTCCCCGACTGGCTCCGCCCCGACCCGGCGGGCTGGGCGGCGGTCCTGCGCTCCGAGGCCGACCGGGCCACGCCGCAGCTGGCCCACTGGGACATCCGCGTCGACAACCTGCTGCGCCGCCCCGACGGACGGATCGTGTTCCTCGACTGGGGCATGGCCGCCCGTGGCCCGGCGTGGGTCGACCCGCTGCTCGCGCGGATGGAGCGGGTCGACGAGCCGTGGTTCGACGCCTCGGTCGCCGGCTCCCCCGCGCTGGTCGAGGCCGGGGACGAGGTGGTGACCGCCTTCCTGGCCGGCTTCGGCGCCCACCTCGCCGTGCGCTCGGTAGCGGCCGTCGACGTCAACCTGCCCACGCTCAACGATTTCCGGATCACGGAGTCGCGGCGCATGCTGGCCGCAGTGGCCCGTCGCGCCGGTCGCTGAAGGACCGGGACGATTTGGGCGCTCACCGCGCCTGCCGGTAGTGTTTCTCCCTGCGTGTCCGGCACCCGATCCTCCTGCTTCACGCTGGGGGGTTGCCAGGCAGCCGACAGCACCAGAACTTCCAGTCCAGACCAGTTCGAGCATCCGAGGATCCACACGTGGCGAACATCAAGTCCCAGATCAAGCGCAACAAGCAGAACGAGAAGGCCCGCCAGCGCAACGCGTCGGTGAAGTCGAGCCTCAAGACTGCCGTGCGCAAGTTCCGCGAGGCCGCTGACGCCGGTGACAAGGACGTCGCCGCCGCCGCGAGCCGCGACGCGATGCGGGCGCTCGACAAGGCCGCCTCGAAGGGCGTCATCCACGCCAACCAGGCAGCCAACCGCAAGTCGTCGATCGCCAAGAAGGCCGCGTCGCTCTGACCCGAGCCGTTCCCAGCAAGCACCCGCCCTCGTGGCGGGTGTTGTGCATTTCGGGGGAGCTCAGCGGTTGTCGCGCAGCCCGGCCACGGTGAGCACGAGCCGCTCGAGCGTGTAGGACGCGTCGTGCGCCTGGCCCTTGATGTCGGCGTCGGCGTGGGCGACGGCGCGGACGGCGGCCGCGATGCCGTCGGGGCTCCACGCGCGTGACTGGTCGCGGACCGTGCGCACCTTCCACGGCGGCACGCCGAGGTCGCGGGCCAGGTCGCCGTCGCGGGCGCCGCGGGGCGAGCCGAGGAACCGGGCCAGGCTGCGGGCGGAGGCCGCCATCGCCGAGGTCACCAGCACCGGCGACGTACCGGCGTCGAGGGCCCAGCGCAGCTCCTCCAGCGCCACCGCCCGCCTGCCGGCGAACGCCGCGTCGGCGACCGTGAACGACTTCGCCTCGGCGCGGCCGCCGAAGTAGCGCTGGACCTTCTCGACGGTGAGCTGCTCGCCGTGGAAGTCGTTGGTGAGCTGGTCGGCCGCGGCCGAGAGCGAGCGCAGGTCGTTGCCCACGGCCTGCACGAGGAAGACCGCGGCGTCGGAGTCGATCCGTGCGCCGTGGGAGGCCACCTCGGAGGAGACGAACCCGGCCATGTCGCCGGCCCGCACCTCCTCGGACTTCACCTCGGTGACGGCGGACAGCTTGCGGAGCTTGGTCAGCACCCCGCTCCCCTTCGGGCCCGCCGGAGTGCACCAGCACGAGGGCGACGTCGTCGGCCGGGGCGCCGCAGTAGTCGAGGAGCCCGTCGACGGACTCGTCGGGGAGGTCCTCGAGCCCGCGCACGACCACGCAGCGGATCGAGGAGAAGAGCGACGGCGCCGACATCTCCCCCAGCGACGCCAGCGTCAGGTCGCCGGCCGCCGACTCGGCGATCTCGGCCTCCGCGTCGTGCGCCCGGACGGCGTCGCGCACCGACGCGACGGTGCGCGCGGAGAGGAACTCCTCCTTGCCCGTCACGAGGACGACGTGGCCGAGGACCTGAGCGGCGGAGGGGGTGCGTGCCATGGTCCGCACAGCCTAGTGGCGCGCGACGACACCGACCTCGCCCTCCCGCACCACCACGACGACGTCGCCGGACGTGTCGGTGCGCCACGTCCGGACCCCGGCGGCGGCCAGGGCCTGCAGCAGGTCCGGCGAGGGGTGGCCGTAGTCGTTGTCCGCCCCCACCGACACCACCCCGACCCTCGCACCGAGCGAGGTGAGCCACTCGAGGTCCTGGTGGCGGCTGCCGTGGTGGGGCACCTTGAGCACGTCGACCCGGAGACCGGCGAGGTCACGCGCGAGCGCGACCTGCGCGGAGGGCTCGACGTCACCCGTCAGCAGGATGCGTACGCCGTCCACCTCCGCGAGCAGGACCACGCTGGCGTCGTTGGGCGCGGACTCCCCCGGGTCCGCACGCGTGCCGGGCCGCGGCCAGACCACCTGGAGCCGCACGTCGCCGACGGTGCGCGTGCCGCCGTACGCCGCGAGGCCGGGGTCGCGACCGAGCGCGGCCGCGACGTCGCGCACCCCGTCGGCCGGCTCCAGCAGCCCGGTCCCCTCGACCTCGCCGACCTCCCGGCCCTCGAGCACGCCGGCGAGTCCGTCGACGTGGTCGGCGTGGAAGTGGGTGAGCACGAGGAGCGGCACCGCGGTGACCTCGAGCCGGTCGAGGCAGGCGTCCATCGCCGCCGGGTCGGGGCCGGCGTCGACCACGACGCCCGCGTGCGGTCCGGCGCGCAGGACCAGCCCGTCGCCCTGCCCGACGTCGCAGGCCACCAGCACCCACCCGTCCGGTGGCCAGCCCGGCGACGGCGGACGGACCAGCATCACGACGACGAGGAGCCCGGTGCACGCCAGCGTCGAGCCCGGTCGGCGCAGCACCCGCGGCGCCAGCGGCACGGACGCCAGGCAGACGAGGGTCAGCAGCGCGAGCGGCACCGGCCCGGTGCCCCAGTCCACGGCCGCGGTCGGCACGTCCGCGCCCCACCGGGCGACGGCGATGATCCACTGCGCCGACCACGCGGCCGGCGCGGCCACGACCACCCCCGCCGGCGCCCAGCCGAGACCGACCAGACCACCGCCCAGACCCAGCACGGTCGCAGGTGCGACCGCGGGCGCGGCGAGCAGGTTGGCGGCCACGGCGACCAGGCTGACCTGCCCCGAGAGGGCGGCGACGACCGGCGTGCAGGCGACCTGCGCCGCCAGCGGGATCGACACCGCCTCGGCCACCCAGCGCGGCGTCCAGCGCATCAGCGCGTCGCGCCACACCGGCGCCAGCAGCAGGATGCCGGCCGTCGCCAGTGCCGACAGCGCGAACCCCGCCGTCACCGCCAGTCGCGGCCAGAGCAGGAGCAGGCCGAGCACCGCGACGCCCAGCCCACGGGTGCCGCGGGAGCGACCGTTGCTGCCCATCCCGACCAGTGCGACGGTGCCCATCGCGGCAGCGCGTACGACGCTGGGCTCGGCGCGTGCGGTGACGACGAACCCGACGATGCCGGCGGCGGCCAGCACGTGCAGCCAGCGGCCCCGGACTCCCGCCCAGCGACCGAGGACGAGCAGGAAGCCGACCACGAGCGTGAGGTTGGTGCCGCTCACCGCGAGCAGGTGGGTCAGGCCCGTCGTCCGGAAGTCGTCGGCGAGCCTCGGGTCCAACCCGCCGTCGTCACCCACGACCAGCGCCGGCACGAGCTCACGCGCATCGGAGTCGCGTCCGGCGACCGCGGCCCGCACCGAGCGGCGTACGGCTGCGGCGGCGTCCCACCACGCGCCGGGCTCCGCGACCACCGTCGGCTGGCCGATCGGCCGGACGAGCGCAGCGACGTCGTCGTCCCCCGGCACCAGGCGGGCGGTGGTCTCGATCGTCGTCCCGAGCGGCACCGACTGCCAGTCGGCGTCCGCCATCAGCACGACCGGCGCGTCGAGCGACCACACGCTCCCCCGGCCCTCCACGCGCGACACGTCGGCCTCGGCCACCTGGAGGTCGCCGTACTGACCGGCCACGGTGCGTACGTCGCTGGTCACCTCGAGCCGCAGGCCGACGACCGCGCCCTCCTCGGCGAGCACCGCCAGCGGGCGAGGTCGACACCACGGTCTGCTGGAGGGCGGCCACGCCCGCGACGGCGACGAGCGCGGCGAGCGGTCCCAGCCAGGCCGCTGCGACGAGCCGACGGGCGACCAGGGCGGCGCCGACGCCACCCACCAGCAGGACCAGCACCACCGCGACCCGGCCCGGCAGCAGGAGCACGAGAAGGGCACCGACCCAGGCACCCGCGCCCAGCGCGAGCGCGCGGAGGTCGGGCACCTCAGAGCGTCACGAGCGGGGCGAGGTCCTCGAGCGTGGCCTCGCCGATGCCGTCGACCTCCAGCAGCTCGTCGACGGCGGTGAAGCCGCCGTTGTCGGTGCGCCACGCGAGGATCGACTCGGCGGTCACCGGACCCACCCCGGGCAGCGTCTCGAGGGTGGCCTGGTCGGCGGTGTTGAGGTTGACCAGCGTCGTGCCCTCGGGCGGTGGCGTGCCGAGACCGCCGGCGACACCGGCGGCCGGGGCGACGCCGACGAGGATCTGCTCGCCGTCGACCACCAGCCGGGCGAGGTTGAGCCCGGTGAGGTCGACACCCGCGCGTGCTCCTCCGGCCGCCTCCAGCGCGTCGACCACCCGGGAGCCGGGCGGCAGCACGGCGATGCCCGGTCGGCGTACCTTGCCCGCGACGTCGACGACGAGCTCGGTCGCGCCCGCGCTGTCATCGGTGGCGCCCGGGGTCCCGCTGGGGGTCCCGCTCGGCACCGGCGCCAGCGGCTCGGCTGCCGACGTCACCTGGGTGTCGGTGGCCGTGGCCGGCACGATCGTGGCCTGGTCGCGCACCGCCCACCACGCCGCGAGGCCGACGGCGAGCGCCGCGACGACCGCGACCACGGCCAGGTGCACCGGCCCCAGCCGGAGCCCGCCGATGACCATCCGGCGCGACGCGTGCCGTCCGGGCAGGGGCAGCACCACGGGCAGCGCCACCGGTGGAGGCGGCGACACGTCGTCGGCACGGTCCCGGACCCGCGTGTGCGTCGAGCCGTCCCACCCCTCTCCCGACGGCTCCGCGCGGACGGCCGCCAGCTCTGCGCTGAGCGTGGCCAGCCGGCGCGACACCGCCTCCGCGTGGTCGGACGAGGACTGGGATCGGCGCATCCCGCCACGCTAGGAACGAGCGGTGCTCCGCCGACAGGGGTCAGGAGGGATCTGTGGACAGCCGCGGGGAGACGCAGACGGCCACCATCCCCGGCCCGACGTGGGCGCCCAGCACCGCGCCGAGCTCGCCGCACATCACCTCTCGGCCCTCGAGCCCGGACGCGAGGCGCTCGGTGAGGGCCGCGGCCAGCTCGTCCGCGCGGGCGGCGTTGGCGAGGTGCGAGACGCAGACGTCGACCGGCTGGTCGCCGGCGGCCTCGACGGCGAGGTCGGCGAGCCGGGCGAGGGCACGCGAGGCCGTACGCACGCGCTCGCGCGGCTGGACGCGGCCGTCGACGATCTCGAGGAGCGGCTTCACCGACAGCGCGCTGCCGAAGATCTTGGCGGCGGCGCCGATCCGGCCGCCGCGGCGGAGGTACTCCAGGGTGTCGACGTAGAACAGCGACGTCGCCGCCTCGCCCCGGGCCAGCGCGGCCTCGGCTGCCTCCTCCGCCGTCCCGCCTGCGTCGAGCACGTCGCAGGCGGTGAGGGCTGCGTAGCCCGTCGCGATGCCGACCTGGCCGGAGTCCACGACGTGCACCGGCATCTCCAGCTCGAGCGCGGCGAGCTGCGCGGACTCGAAGGTGCCGCTCATCTCGCCCGACAGGTGCACCGAGACGATCTCCTCGACGCCCTCGGCCTCCAGCGAGCGGTAGAGCTCGGCGAAGAGCGCGGGCGCCGGCCGGGACGTGCTGACCGGCACGAAGTCACGCAGCGCCTCGGCCACCACGTCGGGAGTCGCGCCGTCCGGACCCTCGTCCAGGACGCGCGCACCGATCACCACCTGCAGCGGCACGACCCGGATGCCGCGAGCCTGCGCCACCTCGGCGGGCAGGCTCGCGGTCGAGTCGGTGACGACGACCACGCGAGGCATGGCGCGACCCTACCGAGACGTGGTCAGACGACGATGTTGACCAGCTTGGGCGCGCGCACGATCACCTTGCGCACCGCCGCTCCGTCGATCGCCCGCTGCACGCCCTCGTCGGCCAGCGCGGCGGCCTCCAGGTCGGCGTCGGACACGTCCGGCGAGACCTCCAGGCGCGCGCGCACCTTGCCCTTGACCTGCACGACGGCAGTCACGGTCTCCTCGACCAGCAGCGCCTCGTCGACCTCGGGCCAACCGACGCGGGAGACCGTGGCCTCGCGGCCCAGCCGCTCCCACATCTCCTCGGCCGTGTAGGGCGCGACCAGCGACAGCAGGATCGTGACGGCCTCGGCCGCCTCGCGCACCGCCGGGTCGGCGGGGCCGACGCCCGAGTCGATGGCCTTGCGGGTCGCGTTGACCAGCTCCATCACCTTGGCGACCATCACGTTGAAGCGGTAGGCCTCGACCAGCTCGGCCGCGTCGTGCACCGTGCGCGCGGTCGTACGCCGCAGCGCGACGTCGCCGGTCGTCACGTCGACGCCCGGGGCGGAGGTGACGTCGCCCGACAGCCGCCAGGCCCGCTGCAGGAAGCGCAGCGACCCCTCGGGCGACATGTTGGCCCAGTCGATGTCGTCCTCCGGCGGACCGGCGAAGACCAGGGTCAGCCGCACCGCGTCGACACCGAAGGCCGACAGCTGCTCACCCAGGTTGACGCCGTTGCCCAGGGACTTGCTCATCTTCTTGCCCTGGTTGATGACGAAGCCCTGGTTCAGCTGGGCCGACCACGGCTCGCGGAAGTCGACCAGGCCCATGTCGTTGAGCACCTTGGTGAAGAACCGGCCGTACAGCAGGTGCAGCACGGCGTGCTCGACGCCGCCGACGTACAGCTGCGAGGGCATCCACGCGTTGACCAGGTCGCTGTCGAACGGCCGGTCGGCCTCGTGCGGCGAGCAGTAGCGGAACATGTACCAGGACGAGTCGACGAAGGTGTCCATCGTGTCGGTGTCGCGCGTCGCCGGGCCGCCGCAGGTCGGGCACTCCACGTTGACCCACTCGGTCGCGCCGCCCAGGGGCGAGGTGCCCTTGGGCTTCAGGTCGCTGCCCTTCAGCATCGGCAGCGTCACCGGCAGCTGGTCCTCGGGCACCGGCACCTCGCCGTCGACCGGGCAGTGGATGATCGGGATCGGCGCGACCCCAGTAGCGCTGGCGGCTGATCAGCCAGTCGCGCAGCCGGTAGTTGACCGCCCCGGAGCCGCGGCCGTCGGCCTCCAGCCTCTCGATGATCGTGCGGATGCCGGATGCCTTGTCGTCCAGGCCGTCCAGCTCACCGGAGTTGACGTAGGCCCCGTCGCCGGTGGTCGCGACGCCGCTCTCCTCCGGGTCCTCGGCACCGGGTACGTCGATGACGCGACGCACCGGCAGGCCCATCGCCCGGGCGAAGTCCAGGTCGCGCTGGTCGTGGGCCGGCACGGCCATGATCGCGCCGGTGCCGTAGTCGGCCAGCACGTAGTCGCTCGCCCAGACCGGGATCTCCTCCCCGGAGACCGGGTTGGTCGCGGTGATGCCCAGGTCGACGCCGGTCTTGGGCCGGTCGGTGGCCAGGCGGTCGATGTCGGAGGCCTTGCGGACCTCGCCCAGGTAGTCCTCCAGCGCCTGCGCGCGGTCGGGGTGCACGATCTCCGCGGCCAGCGCGGCGTCGGCCGCGACCACCATGAACGTCGCGCCGTACAGCGTGTCGGGACGCGTCGTGTAGACGTCGATCTCGCGCTCGCCGTCAGCGGCGTGCAGGGCGAAGGTGACGTGGGCGCCCTCGGAGCGACCGATCCAGTTGCGCTGCGCGGTGACGACGCGGTCGGGCCACGTGCTCTCCAGGTCGTCCAGGCCGTCCAGCAGCTCCTGGGCGTAGTCGGTGATCTTGAAGTACCACTGGGTCAGCTCCTTCTTGGTCACCTCCGCGCCGCACCGCTCGCAGAACCCGTTGACGACCTGCTCGTTGGCCAGCACCGTCTGGTCCTGCGGGCACCAGTTGACCGGGCTGTTCTTCCGGTAGGCCAGGCCGCGCTTGAAGAACTCCAGGAACAGCCACTGCGTCCAGCGGTAGTACTCCGGGTCGGAGGTGTTGAACGTCCGCGACCAGTCGAAGGACGCGGCGTACTTCTGGCACGACTCGATCGACTTGGCGATGTTGGCGCGGGTGTAGGTGTCGGGGTGCTCGTCGTTGCGGATGGCCGCGTTCTCGGCGGGCAGGCCGAAGGAGTCGAAGCCCATCGGGTTCAGCACCTCGTAGCCGCGCTGCCACCAGTAGCGCGCCACCACGTCGTGCAGCGCGAACACCTCGGCGTGGCCCATGTGCAGGTCACCGCTCGGGTAGGGGAACATCGTCAGCGCGTAGCGCTTCTCACGCGGGCTGGCGTCGTCGGCGCGGAACTGGTCGAGCTCGCCCCAGACCCGCTGCCACTTGGTCTCGGTGGCGGCGATGTCGTACGTCGCGCGCTCCCCGTCCTGGGCTGCTGCGTCGCCGGTCTGGTTGCTGCTCATGGCGTGTCCTCGAGTTGCTGGGTGTGCGGTTCGGGCATGAAAAAACCCCTCGCATGGAGGGGTGGCCGCGCGTCGGTCCTCGTGGGTGGAGGGACTCGATCAGCGCGGCTGACGAAGAAGGAGCTGCGTGTGCACGACGCCAGCATACTCGTTGCTGCCGGCGCCGTGCAGCCGCGTGTGACTCAGGACGGGCTCACTTCACGAAGCGAGGGGTGAACGGCGGGTTCCACCACTCGCCGTTGTAGGCCTTGACCGCGCCGACCACGTGCAGGACCCCGGCGAACAGGAACGACGCGGCGAGCGCCGGCACCATCACGAGGAGGCCGAGGCCCAGGGTGAGCAGGGCGATCGGGATGGTCAGGACGCCGAGCACGACCAGCCAGATGAACATCGTGATCTGGATGTTGAGCGAGTTGGCGGCGTGCGAGCGGACGAACGGCCCGCGGTCCTTGTGGATCACGTAGACCGCGACCGAGGCGAGGAAGCCGAGGAAGCCGGCCGAGAAGATCATCGCGACGACGGCGCCGGCGTGGCTGATCGCACCCCAGGTGCGCTCGTCCTCGGCGGACATGGTCGACGGCTGGCCCTGGTAGGCGGCCTGCGGCGCGTAGCCCCGGCTGGGGGTAGCCCTGCTGCGGGTAGGCCTGGGTCGGGTGGGCCTGGGTCGGGTCCTGCGGGTACTGGTCGGACATCTCGTTCACTCCTCGGTGGGCACTCTGCTCGGGCCTGTGCCCCTTGATGACATCCAGCAAAGCAGTCCCGGGACCCGATTTCATCCCGTTCCGGGGTCGACTCAGGGTCGGGTCAGGGGTGGTTCCGGGCAGACCTTCCCCCGCCCGCACCCGGGTAGTTCAGGGCGGAATGGTCGTCCTGAGGGGCGTCCGACGACCATCTCGCCCTGAACTACCCGGGCCAGACCCCCCAATAACTGTTTGACAGTCCGCGGACGCCACGGCACACTCACTCCCCAAGAACTCTTGGAGGGTGAGATGGCCGACGACACGAGCGACCCGGGCGACGTCGCCCGGCTGCGGGCGACCGCGCACCCGGTCCGACTGCGGATCATGTCCCTGCTGACCGCCGAGGCGATGAGCGCGGCCGACGTGGCCCGGGCGCTGGACATCACGCACGCCAACGCGTCGTACCACCTGCGCCTGCTGCACGACATCGGTGAGCTCGTGGTGGAGAGCGAGGAGAAGATCCGCGGCGGGGTGGCCAAGCGCTACCGGTACGACGCCGACGCGCGAGGTCGCCGACCGCACCACCGGCGATCGACGACCGGGTCGCCTACGCCCGGGCCAACGCCGTGGAGGTCGAGCGACGGCTGCGCGACGCCGCGCGGGGCGTCGGGCGTCGTCGAGCGACCTCGAGGCGTGGGTGCCGGTCGAGGCGTGGCACCGGGCCCTCGACCTGCTCCACGAGGCCTCGCACCTCCTCCACGCCGCGGCCCTGCCCGCCGGGACGCCCGACACGGTGCACGTCAGTGCCACCACGACCGCCTTCACGATGGAGGGCGGGCTGACCGGCGAGGCCGCTCGCTGGATCCCCGCGGAGGTGGCGCGATGAGCCGCAGCAGCTCGCTCGCCCCGCTCGGCGAGCGCAACTTCGCGTGGTACTTCTCCTCGCGGCTGGTCAACACCCTCGGCGCGATGATGGCCAACATCGCGCTGACCTTCGCGGTGCTCGACATCGACGGACGGGCGATCGCGATCGGCTACGTCCTCGCCGCGCACACCATCCCGATGATCGTGCTGCTGCTCTTCGGCGGCGTGATCTCCGACCGCTTCCCGCGCGCGGTCGTCATGCAGATCTCCAACGTCGCCTCCGCCCTCTCCCAGGGGACCATCGCGGTCCTCGTCCTGACCGGTCGCGCCGAGCTCTGGATGATCATCGTGCTCAGCGCCTTCCACGGCGCGGTGTCGGCGATGTCGATGCCCGCCATGGCCGGCATGGTCCCCCAGCTCGTGCCGCGCGAGTCGCTGCAGCAGGCCAACGCGCTCCTGTCGCTGACGCGCAACGGCCTCACCGTGATCGGGCCGTCGCTGGGCGCGTTCATCGTGGTGACCGCCGGCCCCGGCTGGGCACTCGCCGTCGACGCCCTCACGTGGGCGGTCGCCGCCGTGCTGCTGGTGCCGGTCCGGATCCCGCCGCGGCCGCCGCGCGCGGAGGCGACCTCGACCTGGGCGGACCTCCGCGAGGGCTGGGCGTTCTTCCGCAGCGTGACGTGGCTGTGGGTGGTCGTGCTCGGCTTCGGCGCGCTCAACATGATCCACAACGGCGCGCTCTTCACGCTCGGCCCGGTGGTCGCGGAGGACACGATCGGGCGCCAGGCCTGGGGCTTCGTGCTGTCGGCCGAGGCTGCCGGGCTCCTGCTGATGGCGGTGTTCCTGCTGCGCGTACGCCTCGAGCGACCACTGCTGTGGGGCATGGCCGCGATCACCCTCAACGCGCTGCCCGATGCTGATGCTCGGCATCGACCCCGTGGTCGTCGCGCTCGTCGCTGCCGCGTTCATCGGCGGCATGGGCATCGAGGTCTTCTCGCTGGGGTGGAACCTGGCGATGCAGGAGAACGTGGACGACGACATGCTCAGCCGCGCGTCGTCCTACGACATGCTCGGCTCGTTCATCGCGATGCCCATCGGCCAGCTCGCCTGGGGTCCGCTGGGCGCGCTCTTCGGCAACGAGCGGGTGCTGGTCGCGTCCGGGGTGGCGTACGCCGTCATCTGCGGGCTGGTGCTCTGCTCCCGGTCGGTGCGCACCCTGCCGCGCGCGGCGGTCGGCACCGGTCGCGGTCAGCCCACCGTCCCGCTGACCCTCGCGGTCCCCTTCGTGCCCGCGGGTGTCCGGAGCGTGGCCACGGCGACGACGCCCGAGCCCGGCTCGAAGGTGCCGGTAGACGACGAAGGGGTGCCTCCAGGACATGCCGATCGACATGCTCGGCGACTGGTGCGCCGTCGGCGTCGACGGTGCTGTGCCGCAGGAACGCCACGGTGTCGCGCGACCTCAGGCGCTCGACCGGCGTGATGCGGACGCAGAAGACGAACTGGTCGCCCGACGGGGAGACGTACATCCGCGCGGTGCCGAGCCGGGCGCCCGCCTTGGTGCGGATCGCCGCACGGTCGGCGAGGGCGGTGGCCGGGCACCTCCCTGCGACTGCCCGCGGGGCCACGTCCGAGGCGGGCGCTGCGGCCGCGACGGGCGTCAGGCCCAGGGGGACGGCGAGGGCGATGAGGAGGGCCGGGACTCCGGAGCGACGCAGCATGGCTGCACTCTAGGCTCTCGCCATGACCCTCCTGGACCTCTTCCGACTCGACGACAAGGTCGTCATCGTCACCGGCGCCTCGAGCGGGCTGGGCGTCGCGTTCGCGCACGCCTTCGCCGAGGCGGGCGCCGACGTCGTGCTCGGCGCCCGACGCGTCGAGAAGCTCGAGAGCGTCGCTGCGTCGGTGCGCACGATCGGCCGGCGGGTCCACACGGTCGCCACCGACGTCGCCGACCCCGAGCAGTGCCAGCGGCTCGTCGACGAGGCCATGGAGACGTTCGGCCGCGTGGACGTCCTGGTCAACAACGCGGGCGTCGGGCACGGCCGTGCCGGCCACCCGCGAGTCCCCCGAGCAGTTCCGCTCGGTGATCGACGTCAACCTCAACGGCTGCTACTGGATGGCACAGGCGTGCGGACGGGTGATGCAGCCCGGCTCCAGCATCATCAACATCTCCTCGATCCTCGGCATCACCACCGGCGGCCTGCCGCAGGCGGCCTACAGCGCCTCCAAGGCCGGGCTCGGCGGCCTCACCCGCGACCTCGCGCAGCAGTGGACCGGCCGCAAGGGCATCCGCGTCAACGCGCTGGCGCCCGGCTTCTTCGACTCCGAGATGACCGACACCTACCCCGAGGGCTACCTCGACCTCGCCATGATGCGCGTCCCTGCCGGGCGCAAGGGCGACCCGCGCGAGCTCGCCGCGACCGCGGTGTGGCTGGCCTCGGACGCCGGCGGCTACGTCACCGGGCAGATGATCCCGGTGGACGGCGGCCTCACCATCGCCTGATCCTCTGCCAAGATCCGGGGGCATGAGCACCGCCATCTCCGGCCCCGGCCCTGATCGCTCCCACCGGCTGCGCCGGATGACGGGCCGCGACCCCCACGAGCCGCACCGTGCCGCGACCCCGCTCGAGCTGCTCTACGACCTGACGCTGGTCGTCGCGTTCAGCCTCGCCGGCTCGCAGTTCGCGCACGCGCTCGCCGAGGACCACGTCGTCGAGGGGCTGCTCGGCTTCGCGGTCGGCATGTTCGCCATCACGCTGGCCTGGATCAACTTCTCGTGGTTCTCGTCGGCGTACGACACCGACGACGCGTTCATGCGCCTGGCGACGCTCGTGCAGATGGTCGGCGTGCTGGTCCTGGCCCTCGGCCTGCACGACGTCTTCGAGGGCTTCCAGCACGGCGAGTTCGACAACGGCGTGGTGGTGGCCGGCTACGTCACGATGCGGCTGTCGATGGTCGTGCTGTGGCTGCGCGCGGCGCGGCACGACCCGGCAGCGGCGCTCGACCTGCCTGGCCTACGCCCGCGGCATCGCCGTCGTCCAGGTCGGACTGGATCCTGAGCGCCCTCGACCTGCTGCCCGTCGCCGCCCAGATCGGCCTGTCCGTCGCTGCTCTTCGCGGTCGAGGTGGGCGGCATCATCTGGATCGAGACGCACTTCCCGTCCACGCCGTGGCACCCGCACCACATCGCGGAGCGCTACAGCCTGCTCGCGATCATCACCTTCGGCGAGGTCATCCTCGGCACGACGACCGCGATCGAGGCGGTCGTCGCCGACGCAGGGCTGGAGCGCCGAGGCGGCCGCCATCGCGCTGGCCGGCGTCTCGCTCGCCGTCGGGCTGTGGTGGTGCTACTTCACCGTCCCCTACGGCGACGCCCTGCGCGACAGCAACTCGAAGAGCATGGCGTTCGGCTTCGGCCACATGCTGCTCTACGCCGCCATCGCCGCGACCGGCGCCGGCCTGCACGCGGCGGCGTACCTCCTCGAGCACCACAGCGAGCTCGACACCGCCCAGACCGTCCTGACGATGGCTGTGCCCGGTGGGCCTGTTCGTCGTCGTGCTCTTCGCGCTCCTCCACGTGATGTTCCCCGGGCGGGACCCGCTGCACTACTGGTTGCTCGCCGGCACCCTCGTCGTGCTCGTCGCCGCGTGGCTCCTGGCCGTCGGCGGAGCGTCGATGACGGTGTCGCTGGCCGTCCTGATGCTCGCGCCGTGGGTGACCGTCGCGGGCTACGAGCTGCGCGGACACCGGCACCTGGCCGAGGTCAGCGGAGGCTGATCAGAGCCAGGGGTCGCCGGCGACGACCCCGTCCGTACGCCGTCCGGCGGCGGCGTCGGCCAGCCACCGGTCCTGCTCGCCATCGGCGAAGGTGCCGCTGCTCCCCCACCCGTCGAGCGAGCGCCTGACCACGTTCGCGCCGTCCCGCACGGCGTGGACCCCACCGCTCAGGGCGAGGACGAACGCGTTGTCGATCGCCTCGACCAGGGCGGCCGAGCCGTCGTCGCACGCGTCGCACCCGCAGACCGGCTGACGCTCCAGCACCTCGACCGGGTCCCCGATGCCGACCTGGACGAAGGTCTCGTCGGCGAACAGGCCGACGACGAGGCGCTGGGTGCCGGCGGGGCCGCGCACCACCGTCACCCGGCTCGGCTCGAGGTGCTGCTCGTCCACCCACGACACCGCCGCGGGATCGACCGGCTCGGCCTCGCCGAGCCCGGCCGCGGTGATCGCCTCCACCCAGGCATCGGCGCGCGCCGCGAGCAGGTGGTACTTGCCGGGATCGCTCACGTGCGAGTACTCCGCCTCCAGCGGCGGACGTCCGCCGGGGTGCGGGTCCGGCCAGTCGACGAGGTCACCGCGCAGCCGGGCGAAGGCCTCCTCGACCGCCGGCAGCAGCGAGGCGGCCGCGGAAGCGGCGCCGGTCCGGTCGGGTCGACACCCGGACGCCGTCGAGGTCGACGCTGCCCCGCTCCCCCGAGGCCACGGCCAGCGAGATCGACACGTCGGGCTCGTCGGGGTCGTCGGGGCCCTCGAACGTCATCGACCACGAGCCGGCGCCGAGGTCCTCGGGCTCCCCGGGCGGTCCGAGCGCGAGCCCGACGCCGGCGGCGTCGTGGAACATCCGGCGGGGCCAGTGCCGGCTCGGCGCCATCCCGAGCGCGCGAGCAGGTCGGCGACCCGGTCCGGGTCGGGCGGGGCGAGCGCGACGTGCTCGACGACCGGTCCGTCGTCGGGGCCTGCCGGCATCGGCGTCGTCCACTCGATGAGGAACGGGAGCGAGCCGTCGTACGGGCCCGGGCCGACGTCGCAGACGCGCCACGCGACCTCGTCACCGTCCGGCGTGCGGCGCGATCCCGGCACCGCCTCGGCGGGCTCGAAGCCCGCGGCCGCGAGCGTCGTACGCGCGTCGTCGAGGTCGTCGACGGCGATCGCCCACGAGATCGGGCCGCGCGCCGAGCGGACGCGGTCGAGCCACGGGTTGGACTCGTCGCTGCCGGCGGCGATCAGCTCGACGTAGGCCGGTCGTGGCCCTCGGACGAGGACGTTCTCCGTGCCGACCGGGTGCCGTCCGCCGCGCACGGCCGGCAGACCGGCCGCCCGCCAGCGCGCGGCCGCCTCGTCGAGGTCCTCGACCGCGACGACCAGGTGGTCGAACCGAGCGCCCACCGGCTCAGGTCAGCGGCCGGCGAGGATCTCGGTGACGGCGGTGACCAGGCCGGCGATGTCCTCGTCGCTGGCGACCAGCGGCGGGGCGAAGCGGACGGTCGAGCCGTGGGTGTCCTTGGCGAGGATGCCGCGCGCCATCAGCGCCTCGGACATCGGCCCGGCCGGACATCAGGGTCGGGTCGATGTCGATGCCCGCCCAGGCGCCGCGGACGCGGACGTCGGACAGGCCCTGGCCGATGAGCGGCGAGAAGCCGGCCTCGAGCTGGCGGCCGATCTCGGTCGAGCGGGCCTGGAAGGTGCCCTCCTCGAGCATCGCGACGACCTCGGTGCCGATGGCCGCGGCGAGCGGGTTGCCGCCGAAGGTCGAGCCGTGCGAGCCGGGCGTGATGACGTCCATGATGTGGTGGTCGGCCGCGATCGCGGAGACGGGGTAGATGCCGCCGCCGAGGGCCTTGCCCATGATGTAGATGTCGGGGACGACGTCCTCGTGGTCGCACGCGAAGGTCTTGCCGGAGCGCGCCAGGCCCGACTGGATCTCGTCGGCGATCATCAGCACGTTGCGCTCGGTGCAGAGCGCGCGCAGGTCCGTGAGGAAGCCCTCGGGCGGCATGACCACGCCGCCCTCGCCCTGGATGGGCTCGAAGAGCACCGCGACGGTCGTGTCGTCGATGGCCGAGGCGATCGCCTCCACGTCGCCGTACTTCGCGCTGCGGAAGCCGGTCGTGAAGGGCGCGTAGCCCGAGGTCGCGACGTCGTCGTCGGAGAAGCTGACGATGGTCGTGGTGCGGCCGTGGAAGTTGCCCTCCATCGTGATGATCGTCGCCTGGCCGGCGGGCACGCCCTTGACCTCGTAGCCCCACTTGCGGCTCACCTTGATCGCGGTCTCGACGGCCTCGGCGCCGGAGTTCATCGGCAGGATCATGTCCTTGCCGGTGAGCCGCGTGAGGGCCTCGGCGAAGCCGCTGAGCTGGTCGTTGAAGAACGCGCGGCTGGTCAGCGTCAGCTTGCCGAGCTGCTCGCGCGCGACCGCGACGAGGCGCTCGTTGGTGTGGCCGAAGTTGAGCGCGGAGTAGCCCGCGAGGCAGTCGAGGTAGCGCTTGCCGTCGACGTCGACGACCCATGCGCCGTCGCCCTGCGCCAGCACCACCGGGAGGGGGTGGTAGTTGTGCGCGGCGTGCTTCTCCGTGGTCTCGATGTGCGAGGCCGTGAGCTCGGAGACGGTGCTGGTGGTGGCGTCGGTCGCGGTCATGGGGCCATGGTGCCACCGGGGCTCACCGAACGCCGATTCGCCTGCCGCGGGTGCTCTGGACCGGCAGATCTCCTGCGCCGTCCCCCTCGACGTGGTCGATGTCGACGTGCGTCACGCGCAGGTAGGCGACCAGGGCGGCGAACAACACCAGGCCGATCGCCGTCACCGGACCGGTCCCCCAGCCCAGGCCGCCCTCGGCCGGTCCCTTGGCCAGCCAGTCGGCCACGGAGGCGCCGAGGGGACGGGTGAGGACGTAGGAGGCCCAGAACGCAAGCGTCGCGTCGAGACCGACCCGCCACAGGCCGAGCGGGACCAGGATGAGGACGCCGAAGAGCAGGATCGACCAGACGAAGCCCAACCCGAAGTCGATCGCCGTGGCATCCCCCAGGGCCGTGCCGAGACCGAAGGTCATCAGCACCACGCCCCAGTAGAAGCGCTCGCGCCGCGCGCTCGTGATCGAGTGCACCGAGATCGTGCCCTCGCTGCGACGCCACCAGGCGAGCAGCCCCGCCAGCAGGACGACGTAGACGATCGAGTCGACCCAGTAGGGAGTGCCCAGGACGACGTGCGGCCCGTCGGCGATCATCGTGCCGAAGAGGGCCACGCTGAGCACGGTCAGCCAGTAGCGCACCGGGTGGTAGGTCTCGGCCCTGAGCTGGACGTAGATCGCGACGAAGAAGCCACCGATCCCGATGAGGGCGGCCAGCGGGATGCTGACCGTCCCGAGGTAGTCCGCACCTGTCTCACCGATCCCGGTGGTCAACAGCTTCACCACCCAGAAGAGCGCGAAGACGGCGGGGACCTTGGGGCTCACGAATGTTCTGGTCTGCACGCTGAGGACCGTAGGAACGCCAACCTGACCGTCACCTGATCACAGCGCGATCAGGTGGCAGGTTCGGCGTCCTCGTGGGCCAGTCGCCCCGACCCGAGCGACAGGCTCGCGAGCAGCCCCACCAGGAGGAAGAGGGCAGCGGCCGCCGCAGCCGCCCGCGTCGCGTCCGTGAAGGCCTGGCGGGCATCGTCCGCAGCGCGCGCGGTGGCGGGATCGGCGGCCAGGCCGGGGATCGCTGCCCCGGCGCTCCCCTTCACCGCCTCGACGATCTGCGTCCTCGCCTGCTCGGGCACGCCCTGGTCCGTCAGGTCGGCGTCGAGCCGGGCTCCCAGCACGGTGAACAGGATGGTCCCCAGGATCGCGATCCCGAAGGCGGACCCGATCTGGCGCGCCGTGCTCTGCGTGCCCGAGCCCTGGCCGCTCCGCTCGACCGGCACGTCGGCGAGCACCACGCCCGTGAGCTGAGCGGTCGCGAAGCCGACCCCGACGCCGTACGCGAAGAGGAGCGGCGCCGTGACGAGCCAGCTGGAGTCGGGTCGCAGCAGCAGCGCGATCCCGGCGATGCCGACGATCTCGAGGACGATGCCGAGGCGGACGATGAAGACGGGTGAACGGGTGCGGCCCAGGGCGGCACCGAGTCCGCTGGCGGTGAAGCTGCCGACCGCGAGCGCGAGGAGCACCAGGCCGGTCTGGAAGGCGGAGTAGCCGAGCACGTTCTGGAACCACAGCGGCAGCGCGAACAGCAGGCCGAACTCGCCGAGGCTGACGATCAGCGCGGCGATGTTGCCGTTGCGGAAGGACGTGATGGAGAACAGGCCCAGGTCGAGCATCGCCGGGCGGCCGGCGGCGTTTCGGCGCCGCTCGACCAGGACGAAGGCGACCAGCAGCAGCACGCCGAGGACGAAGGCGACCGGGATCGGCGACACCGACCAGGGCCACTCGCGACCGCCGAGCGAGAGCCGCTCGTCGGTGGCTCGGAGCCAGCCGTAGGTGCGGCCCTCGATGAGCGCGAAGACCACGCGCGCCGAAGCCGAGCGAGGCCAGGACCGCCCCGGCCCAGTCCGCGCCCCTGCTGGTCGATGGCTCGCGCGACTCGTCGACGAGGAGGTAGAGGCCGACGATGACGATCAGCGGTGAGCGGGACGTTGATGCCGAAGGCCCACCGCCAGGAGTAGCTCGTCGTCAGCCACCCGCCGAGCAGCGGCCCGAGCGCTGCGGTGCCGCCGATCGTGGCGCCCCAGATGCCGAAGGCGATCCCCCGCTCACGACCTCGGAAGGTCGCGTTGAGCAACGACAGCGACGTCGGGAGCATCATCGCGCCGCCGACCCCCTGCAGGGCGCGCGCGCCGATCAGCCACGCGGCTCCGTCCGCGGTCGCCGCCAGCACGCTCGAGAGGCCGAAGACCAGCGCGCCGAGCGCGAAGAGTCGACGCCTGCCCCACTGGTCGGCGAGCCGTCCGAAGACGAGCAGCAGTGCGGCGAAGACGAGGGTGTAGACCTCCTGCACCCACTGCGCCTCGCTGGAGGTGATGCCGAGGTCGTCGATGATCGAGGGGACCGCGACGTTGACGATGGTCGAGTCGACGATGATCAGCGAGACACCGAGGCTGATGATGACGAGCCCGAACCACCGGCGCCGACCATCCTGCTGCTGAGGCTCCGCACATGTCGTGGAATCTAGCCGGATGACAGAAGAGGCCCGGCGCAGTGCGCCGGACCTCTTGTGCGGTGGAGCTGAGGGGACTCGAACCCCTGACCCTCTGCATGCCATGCAGATGCGCTACCAGCTGCGCCACAGCCCCAACAGCCGAGAACATTAGCCGACCGGATCGGTGCAGTGAAATCGGGGTCAGGCGATGCGGTTCCACGCGATGAGCCGCCACTGCTCGACCCCGCCGGTCCACGTCGAGGCGGAGTGCTCGAGCACGACCCAGCCGCAGTTGGCGAGCACGCCGAGCGACTCGCCGGGGTCGCCCTCCCAGCCCGAGGAACGCGGGTACGGCGACGCGCAGGGCGGCTCCGTGGGCGACGACCAGACCGGTCTCGCCCTCGCCGAGCGTGTCGACGTACGACGTCAGCGCGGGCAGGAACCGCGCGAGCACGTCGTCGCGGGTCTCGCGGCCGGGGATCGCGTCGATCTCGCCCGCGAGGAGGGCGGCGTGCTCGTCGGGGAACTGGTCGGCGTACTCGTCCGAGGTCAGCCCGGTCCGGTTCGGGCCGATGTCGAACTCGCGCAGCCGCGCGTCGCGGACGGCCTCGCGACCGCACTCGGCGGCGACCGCGTCGGCCGTCTGCGCCGCGCGGGCGAGGTCGGAGGTCCAGATCGCGACGGGCTCGAGCTCGGCCATGAGCGGCGCGACCTCCTTGGCCTGCGCCAGCCCGACGTCGTCGAGGGGCACGTCGGCGTGGCCCTGCGCCCGCCCGGTGTCGTTCCAGGCGGTGCGCCCGTGGCGGAGGAGGACCAGACGCCTCACGTGAGGGTCAGCGGGATGACCGGGCAGTCGCTCCAGAGCCGCTCGAGGGCGTAGAACAACCGCTCCTCCTCGTGCTGCACGTGGATGACGATCTCGCCGTAGTCGAGCAGCACCCAGCGGCCCTCGCGGTGGCCCTCGCGGCGGATCGGCTTGGCGCCGGCCTCGCGGAGCTTGTCCTCGATCTCGTCGACGATGGCGCCGACGGCGCGCTCGTTGGTCGCGCTGGCGAGCACGAAGGCGTCGGTGATGGCGATCTGCTCGCTGACGTCGAAGGCCAGGACCTGGTCGGCCTTCTTGTCGTGGGCGGCCTGGGCCGCGACCTCGACGAGCTCGATGGCGTGGTCGGTGGCAGTCATGCGGTGTCCTTGCTGTAGAGGTCGTGCTTGGCGATGTACTGCACGACGCCGTCGGGCACGAGGTACCAGACGGGCTCGCCGCGACGCTTGCGGGCGCGGCAGTCGGTCGAGGAGATCGCGAGGGCCGGGATCTCGACCATGGTGATCCGGTCGGAGGGGATCTTCGCGAGCGCCTCGGGGTCCATGGTGTAGCCGGGGCGGGTACAGCCCACGAAGTTGGCGAGCTCGAAGAGCTCGTCGGCGTCGCGCCACGTGAAGATGTCGGCGAGGGCGTCGGCGCCGGTGATGAAGAAGAGCTCCACGTCGGGCAGCTCGGCCTTGAGGTCGCGCAGCGTGTCGATCGTGTAGGTCTTGCCCTCGCGGTCGATGTCGACGCGCGAGACGTTGAACCGGGGGTTGGCCGCGGTCGCGACCACGGTCATCAGGTAGCGGTGCTCGGCCTCGGTGACGACGCTGTCGCTCTTCTGCCACGGGTCGCCCGTGGGGACGAAGAGGACCTCGTCGAGGTCGAACCACGCCTGGACCTCGGAGGCGGCCACCAGGTGGCCGTGGTGGATGGGGTCGAACGTGCCGCCCATCACCCCGACGCGACGCACCACGGGATCAGCTGTGCTCGCGTCCGCCACCGAAGGAGACGACTGCCGTGAGGACGAGGAGCAGCAGGCCGAGGGCGATGGCCCCGATGACGTAGGGGCTGACGACGGGGTCGCCGTGCTCGGAGGTCTCGGCGGCCAGCGTGATGGCGGTGCTCAGCATGGGGACGACTCTATCGCCTGCGGGCGGAGGTGATCACCGCACGTGCCCGTCGCCGACCACGACGTACTTGCTCGACGTCATCTCGGGCAGTCCCATCGGGCCGCGGGCGTGCAGCTTCTGCGTGGAGATGCCGATCTCGGCGCCGAAGCCGAACTCGCCTCCGTCGGTGAAGCGGGTCGAGGCGTTGACCACCACCGCGGCCGAGTCGACGGCCGCCACGAAGCGCCGGATGGTGGCCTGGTCCCGGGCGAGGATGGCCTCGGTGTGGCCCGACGAGAAGCGCCGGATGTGCTCGATCGCGCCCTCGACGTCGTCCACGACGGCCGCCGAGATCTCCATCGCGAGGAACTCGGCCGCGTGGTCCTCGTCGGTCGCGGGCACCACGTCGTCGTACTCCTCGAAGGCGGCGTCGCCGTGCACGAGCACGCCGGCCGCCTGCAGCGCCTCCACGACGACCGGGAGGAACTCGTCGGCCACGTCGCGGTGCACGAGCAGCGACTCCGCGGCGTTGCACACGCTGGTGCGCTGGGTCTTGGCGTTGAGCACGATCGCGAGCGCCTGCTCGAGGTCGGCGGAGGCGTCGACGTAGACGTGGCAGTTGCCGACCCCCGTCTCGATGACCGGCACCGTCGACTCCTCGACCACGCTCCGGATGAGCCCCGCGCCGCCGCGCGGGATGAGCACGTCGACCAGTCCGCGGGCGCGCATCAGCGCCTTCACGCTGTCGTGGGTCTCCCCCGGCACCAGCTGTACGACGTCCTCCGGCAGGCCGCTGCCCGCGAGGGCGCCGCGCATCGCCTCGACGAGGGCGGCGTTGCTCGACCGGGCGCTCGACGAGCCGCGCAGCAGCACCGCGTTGCCGGCCTTGAGGCAGATGCCGGCGGCGTCCGCGGTGACGTTGGGGCGTGCCTCGTAGATCATCCCGACGACGCCGAACGGCACCCGCACCTGCCGCAGCTCGAGACCGTTGGCCAGCGTGCTGCCGCGCAGCACCTCCCCCACGGGGTCGGGAAGGCCTGCCACGTCGCGCAGGCCCTGCGCCATCGCCGCGAGCCGGTCGTCGTCGAGACGCAGCCGGTCGACGATGTTGGCGGGCGTGCCGCCCGCCTCGGCGCGCGCGACGTCGTCGGCGTTCGCGGCCAGGATCGCCTCCGACGAGGCGAGCAGGGCGTCGGCCATCGCGTGCAGCGCGGCGTCCTTGGTGGCGCGGGTGGCGGTCGCCAGCTCGTGGCTCGCGGTCCTCGCCCGGCCGGCGACCTCGCGCACGGCGTCCTCGCTGCTCATGGGAGCAAGGGTAGGACCGGCGGGCCTAGGGTGGCTCCATGTCTCGGATCACGGGGGTGGTCGTCGCGCTGGCGACGACAGCGGCTGTCCTGACCGGCTCGACCGTGGGCGCCGAGCCCGCCCCGGCTGCGGCGCCCGCGGCCGAGCTGCCCAAGGAGATCACCGGCGGCGTCGAGCTCGCCATGGCCGACGGCGACCGGCTGCGGCTGTGGGCGACCGCCGACTACCGCGCGGTCGTCTCCCGTCGGTGGGACGCGGCGACCGCCACGTGGGGTCCGCGCGTCGACGTCGTGCGCGACAAGCAGCTGCGGTGCGGCCGGGTCGACGCCCGGACGGCCAACGGCGCCGTCGCCGCGATCGCGCTGTGCGACGAGGGTGGCTACTACGAGGACACCGCGCCCGTCTCGTCGCAGGCGCTGTGGTCGCCCGACGGCGTCACCTGGTCGGCCCACACGCTCGACGGCGAGGCCTACGAGGAGCCCGGCATCTCCCCCGACGGCCAGAACGCCGTCTGGCCCCTCTACCAGCGCTACACGACCCGCACGGGCACCGGTTTCACCGACCACCCGCTGCGCGCGGACGGCCAGGAGTACAGCGTCACCGCGACCATCACCGACACCGCACAGGTCACGTTCGTGCACGGCACCTGTGCCGGTCGCGCGTCCCGGCTCGTCGTGCAGACGCGCACGGGGGACGCCGCACCGACCCGCCAGGAGGTCCGCGCGCCCTTCTCCTGCACGGAGGTCGACCTCGCCAACGTGGACTCCGACACCGTCTGGCTGGGCAACCTCCGCGAGCCCGCGCAGACCACGACCGTCTCCCGCCCCGACGCCACGTCGCCGTGGGCCGTGACGCGGGTCGCCCCCGTCGACGCGCCCGGGCTCTTCCAGACGTGGCGCGCCCTCGACCGCCAGTTCGTCACGGCGCCCGGCCTCCCGCTCCTCGCCCTCGGGTCGAGGAGCCGTCGCCGGGTGCTGGCCCAGTCCTACGACCCGGAGACGCAGGCGTGGCGCCCGCCCACGACGGTGTTCTCCGCACGTGAGAGGTGCAGCTGGTCGGACCGCTGGACCGCCGAGCCGCTCGGCGTGCTGGCCGTCGGTCTGGTGTGCGGTGACAACGAGGTCGTGCTGACGACGCAGGACGGCGAGACGTGGCGCGCGGTGCGCGGCGACTGGCACCGGCGGGGGCTGTCGCCGGACGGGACGTACGTCGCCCTCCCGGCGCGCACCCGGACCTACGTCATCTCGCCCGAGCTCGGCGTCGTCACGCTGCCCGGCGGGGTGCCCGGCCGCTGCGACGTGGTCGTCCCGGACGGACCGGACGGCGCCGTGCTGCTCACCTCCGCCGGTCGCCACCGCGGCTGGCCGACGGTCCTCCAGCACTCGTCGCCCGACGGCTGGAGCCGGCTGTCCAGGACGTCCCTCCCGACCCCGCCCCGGGACTGCCGCGCGGCCCGCGCCTCGACCTACGACCTGCCCTACCGCTTCGAGATCATCGGTGGACGGTTCCGGCGCTACACGGTGCAGATCCTCGAGCGCGACGACCAGTGGACCGTTCGCCGCAGCCGCTACTGACCTCCGTACGACGAAACGCCCCGACCGAGGCGGTCGGGGCGTTCGTCGTACGTCGTGCAGGGCTCAGCCCTTGCGCTCCTTGACCTTCTCGGTCGCGGCGGGCAGGACCGAGTGCAGGTCGCCCACGACACCGAAGTCGACGAGCTCGAAGATCGGCGCCTCGGCGTCCTTGTTGACCGCGACGATCGTCTTCGACGTCTGCATGCCGGCGCGGTGCTGGATCGCACCCGAGATGCCGTTCGCGACGTAGAGCTGCGGCGAGACCGTCTTGCCGGTCTGGCCGACCTGGAAGGCGTGCGGCATCCAGCCGGAGTCGACCGCGGCGCGCGAGGCACCCACGGCAGCACCGAGCGAGTCGGCGAAGCCCTCGACGGGCTCGAAGTTGCCGCCGGTGCCACGACCGCCCGAGACCACGATCGCGGCCTCGGTCAGCTCGGGACGACCGGTGGACTGGCGCGGCTGGGTGGCCACGATCTGCGCACCCTTGGCGGCGTCCGAGATCGTCGCGGCGAACGCCTCGACGGCACCCGCGCCCTCGGACTCCTCGGGCGCGGCCGAGTTGGGCTTGACGGTGATGATCGGCGTGCCCGTGGTGACCTTGGCCTGCACCGTGTAGTTGCCGGCGAAGACGGACTGCGTGGTCACCGCCGACCCATCTCCACTGTCCTGCACGTCGACCGCGTCGGTGATCAGGCCGGAGCCGATCTTGATCGCCAGGCGGGCGGCGACCTCCTTGTTCTCGAACGACGACGGCAGCAGGATCGCCGCCGGGCTGCTCTTCTCGGCGAGCTGCTGCAGCGCCTCGGCCTTCGGCGCGACGAGGAAGCCCTTGATCTGGGCGTCGTCGACCACGTAGACCTTCGCGGCGCCGTACTTCTTGACCTTCTCGGCCACCGCGTCGCCCTGCTCGGGCGAGCCGAAGAACACGGCCGACGGCTCGCCGAGGCGGCGCGCGATCGTGAGCAGCTCGTAGGTGGGCTTCTTGACCTCGCCGTCGGCGTGGTCGATGACGACAAGAACCTCGGACATGTCTATCCAGCTCCTCAGATGAACTTCTTGGACGCGAGGAAGTCGACCAGCGCGCCGGCGCCGGACCCGTCCTCGTCGGTGACGATCTCGCCGGCGGTGCGCGGCGGGCGGGCCTCGGTGTCCTCCACCTGCGACCAGGCGACCGCGAGGCCGACCTCGCCGGCGTCGACACCCAGGTCGGACAGCGACCAGGTCTCGAGCGGCTTCTTCTTGGCGGCCATGATGCCCTTGAACGACGGGTAGCGGGCCTCGCCCGACTGGTCGGTCACGGACAGCACGATCGGCAGCGTCGCGCCGATGACCTCGGTCGAGCCCTCGTTGTCGCGCTTGATCCGGACCTGGTCGCCCTGCGACTCCACGACGGAGGCCAGCGTGACCTGCGGCAGCCCGAGGCGCTCGGCGAGCATCGCCGGGACCACGGAGCCGGAGGCGTCCGTGGAGGCCATGCCGCACATGACGAGGTCGGCGCCGGCGTCGGCCTTGATCTTCTCGACGGCCTTGGCCAGCACCAGCGAGGTGGCGATGTAGTCGGAGCCGGCGATCGCGTCGTCGACGACGTGGACGCCGGAGTCGGCCCCCATCTGGAGTGCCTTGCGCACCGCGTCGACGGCCTTCTCGGGGCCGACGGTGAGCGCGGTGACGGTGATCTCCTCACCCTCACGCTTCTCCCGGAACTGCAGGGCCTGCTCGACGGCGTACTCGTCCAGCTCGGACAACAGGCCGTCGACCCCGACGCGGTCGACAGTGTTGTCGTCCTCGAACTTGCGGTCGGCCGTGGCGTCCGGCACGTACTTCACACAGACAACAATGTTCATGGTGGTGTGGCCTCGCGGCCCCTCCTGTGGACTCGGATGTGCGTTCGAGGTTACTAGCCAGTCACCCCGCACCGGAATGCCGTTCCGGGTGGAGTGGCTCACAGGCCGCGGAGGGGCTCAGCGCTGGCGGACCGTGAACTTCTCGGAGACCTTCGCGGCGAGGTGCTGGGCGTCGCCGGCGTACGTCACCCGCAGCCGGTAGCTGCCGATCGGCAGGACGCCGAGGCGGACCGTGGCGGCACCGGCCGCGTCGAGCGTCCGCTCCCGTCGGGTCGTCTTCCCCGTGCGCAGGTGACGAGCCGTCACCGTCACCGGGCCGGTGGGCCGGGTGCCCCAGTCGCCGAGCGCGCCGATCACCACCCCGGTCGGGACGTGTGCCCCGCGGCCCGTCAGGCGGACCTGCAGGAAGGCCCGGGCCTTCGAGACGACCCAGGTCGTGGTCGCGGACGTGCTCGGGTCCTGGCCCGGGAGCCGTGGGACGAACGACGCCGTGACCGCGTGCTCGCCGACACCGGTCTCGCGCGACAGCGTGATGCGCGCCTGGCCACCGCTGATGTTGGCCTTCACCGACGAGCCGTCGACCGTGAAGACGACGTCGCCGTCGGCCGGTCCGGCGGTGGTGACCTGCGCCGAGGCCGTCACGACCTCGCCGAAGGACGACGTCGTGCTGCTGAGCACGAGGGTGACCTGGGACGGAGCGGCCGCGTGCGCCGGGACCGCTCCCCCGGCCGCCACGAGGGCGAGGAGGAGGGTGGCGGCGGCAGCGCGGGTGCGGGTCATGGCGTCAGGGCTTGATGATGCGGTCGAGCAGGCGGCCGACGACGAGGTAGGCGATCGCTCCGAGGCCCCAGTTGAAGAGGGCGTTCTTGACCTGGGCGCCGTCACCCTTGAACTGCTTGATGCCGTCCTTGCGCGAGAAGATGTCGAGGTCGACGTAGTCGGCCGCGCGCAGCACGAAGTCCACCAGCGAGTTGCTCCGGTTGGCGTCGAGGGCGATCAGCAGGGCTCCCACCGCGAGCACCAACGCCGCCAGGGCGGCGAGCAGCCACACGATCTGTGCCACTCGCGCGCGGATCTTCGTTGCCACTGGTCGGTCTCCTTGGGGTCGTTGCTCGGGTGCGGTCGGGCCGGGCGGGGATCACCGTCCCACGAATGTTGCCTTGCCCGGTCCGTTCTCAACGAACGAGGACATGCCGCGGGTACGGTCCTCGGTCGCGAAGATCGCGGCGAACTGCTGGCGCTCGATCGCCAGGCCCGTCTCGAGGTCGGTGCCGATGCCCATGTCGATGCACTCCTTGGCCGCGCGGATGGCCAGCGCCGCGGCACCGCTGAACTGGGCGGCGTACGCCACCGCCTCGTCGAGCACCTGGTCGGCGGCGACGACGCGGTCGACCAGACCGATGCGGAGCGCCTCGTCGGCCTTGACGAACCGGCCGGTGAAGATCAGGTCCTTCGCGGTCGACGTGCCGACCAGCCGGGACAGTCGCTGCGTGCCCCCGGCGCCGGGGATGATCCCGAGCAGCACCTCGGGCTGGCCGAAGACCGCGTCCTCCGCGGCGAAGCGCAGGTCCGCGGCGAGCGCGAGCTCGCAGCCGCCACCGAGCGCGTAGCCGTTGACCGCCGCGACGACCGGCTTGGGGATGCGGGCGATCGCGGTGGTGGCCGAGCTGGCGGAGTCGGCGATCCGCACCATCTCGGCGTAGGAGACCTCGGCCATCTCCTTGACGTCGTTGCCCGCGGCGAAGACGCGCTCGCCGCCCCAGAGCACCACGGCGCGTACGTCGTCGCGCTCGGTCAGCTCGGCGGCGGCCTCGCGCAGGTCGGCCTGCACCTGGACGCTGATGGCGTTCATCTTGGGCCGGTCGAGCCGCAGCACGGCGACGCCGTCGGTCACGTCGATCGAGACGAACTCCATGGGTGGCTCCTCAGCTCGGGTCATCGTGGGGTCGCCGCGCGCGATGGCGAGACGGCGACACGGTGTGGGCGCATTGTGCCGTGACGGCAGGGCTCGACCACAATGACCCGGTGACCCCGCCCCCCGACACCGCGTCCGTCTGGAACCACGACGGCGAGACGCGACAGGTCTGGCCGGGACGCCACTTCCCCCTGGGGGCCACCTGGTCGCGGGAGTCGACCAACTTCGCGGTCTACGCCCCCAACGCGCGCCGCATGTGGGTCTGCCTCTTCGACGACGACGGGACCGAGCAGCGCCACCTGCTCACCGAGTCGACGCTGGGTGTGTGGCACGGCGCGATCCCGGGCGTCGCTCCCGGCCGGTGCTACGGCTACCGGGCCGACGGACCGTGGGACCCCCGGACCGGCATGCGGTTCAACGCGGCCAAGCTGCTCCTCGACCCCTACGGCAAGGCGGTCTCGGGCGACCTGGCCGTCGACGACGCGATCTTCGACTACGTCGTGGGCCACCCCACCGTGAAGAGCGACCTCGACTCGGCCGCGTACGTCCCGCGCAGCGTGGTCGTCCACGACGAGTTCCAGTGGGGTGGCGACACCCCGCCGCGCCGCCGCTGGCGCGACACCGTCATCTACGAGATGCACGTCGCCGGGATGACCGCGCTGCACGACCGCGTGCCCGAGGACCTGCGCGGGACGTACGCCGGCCTCGCGACGCCCGCGGTCACCGACTACCTGCGCGACCTGGGGGTCACCGCCGTCGAGCTGCTGCCGGTCCACCAGTTCTGCTCCGAGACCCCGCTGCTGGCCCACGGGATGTCGAACTACTGGGGCTACAACTCGATCGGGTTCTTCGCGCCCCACAACGCCTACAGCTCCTCGGGCGACCGCGGCCAGCAGGTCACCGAGTTCAAGGAGATGGTGAAGGCCTTCCACAAGGCGGGCCTCGAGGTCATCCTCGACGTGGTCTACAACCACACCGCCGAGGCCGGGCCGACCGGCCCGACGCTGAGCTTCCGCGGCCTCGACGACCTCGGCTACTACCAGCGCGTCGTGCCCGCTCCCGCCGCCGCCGACGCGGCCGTCGCCGCCGAGCCCCCCACCGACACCTACTGGGACGTCACGGGCTGCGGCAACACCGTGGACGCCACCCACACGCAGAGCCTGCGGATGATCCTCGACTCACTGCGCTACTGGGTCAACGAGATGCACGTCGACGGCTTCCGCTTCGACCTGATGAGCGCCCTGACCCGCACCAACCAGGTCGTCGACATGGGCAGCCACCTGATCACCGCGATCGGCCAGGACCCGGTGCTGCGGCACGTCAAGCTGGTCGCCGAGCCGTGGGACGCCTCGATGGACGGCTACCGGGTGGGCGAGTTCCCGCCGCCGTGGATCGAGTGGAACGACCAGTTCCGCGACACGATGCGCGACTTCTGGCGCGGGCACGCCGCCGGCGTACGCACGGTGGCGACGCGGCTCGCCGGGTCCAGCGACCTCTACGCCGACGACGGCCGCTCGCCCTACGCCTCGGTCAACTTCATCACCGCCCACGACGGCTTCACCCTGCGCGACCTCGTGTCCTACAACCACAAGCACAACGAGGCCAACGGCGAGGACAACCGCGACGGCACGGACAACAACCGGTCGTGGAACCACGGCGCCGAGGGCGAGACCGACGACGCGGAGATCATCGCGCTGCGCCGTCGCCAGGCCGCCAACCTGATGGCGACCCTCTGCTTCTCGAGCGGCGTGCCGATGCTCACCGCCGGCGACGAGCGCGGTCGCACCCAGGGCGGCAACAACAACGCCTACGTCCAGGACAACCCGACGTCGTGGATCGACTGGCGACCCGACGACGCCTGGCTCGACGTCTACGAGATCACCAAGACCGCGCTGCGGCTGCGCCGCGAGCACCCGGCGCTGCGCCAGCGGCACTGGTTCGAGGGCCGCCCGACCATCACCGGCGGCGTCAAGGACCTCGTGTGGCTGCACCCCGACGGCCGCGAGATGTCCACCGACGACTGGAACGACGACTCGTGCCGCACCGTCGGGATGTTCCTCAACGGCGCACCGCTGCGCTACCCCGGTCCGCGCGGCGAGCAGGTGCGCGACAAGTCCTTCGCGATCTGGCTCAACGCCGGCAGCGAGGACGTGAAGCTCACGCTGCCGGCCAACCAGTGGGTGCACGAGGGCGAGGTGGTCCTGTCGACCAACGCCGACCTCGAGGTCGGCTCCCCCGTCGTCGCCGGCAGCGAGCTGCTGCTCCAGTCGCAGTCGGTCCTGGTGCTGCGCCAGACCTAGGAAGCGCCGGGCGTCGGCTCCGCCACCCAGTGCGCCGGGTCGCCGGCGTCGAGGTCGGTGATGCCGAGGTTCTCGTAGGCACCCAGCACGACGAGCCGGCGTACGGCCGCGAAGGTCAGCACGTGCGCGATCATCCCGCCGTAGGTGAACACGGTCGGCGGGTCGCAGGTGACGTCGACGAAGGTGTCGTCGAGCCGGCCCTCCTCGACCGTGGTGCGCACCTGCTCGAGGAACGCCGGTCCCTCCTCGGCCAGCTCGCGGCGCAGGGTGCTCACCGACTTGCCGCGCTCCTGGTCCCAGTCGTAGGTCCGCTGCGTGGCCGCGGCGTTCCACTGGGCCAGCTGGCCGACGAGCCGGCCCAGCACCGAGCGGATCGTCATGTCCATCGTCGATCGTGCCGATCGGGATCTCGATCGGGGCGTCGAGCTGCTCGTCGCTCAGGCGGGCGGCCCGCTCGAGCAGCTCGCCGGTCAGCCACACGTGGTGCTCGATCATGCGCGTCATCAGGTCCATCTGGGTCACCTCTCGGGTGGTGGGCAGCCGCAGGCTGCCGGGTGGGTGGAAGTGCACCCCGCTCGGACCGTCGATCTGGGTCCGGGTCGGGTGCTGACGCCAGTGGCTCGGGGCACTTCCGTACTCCCGCGCGAACGCCCGGGTGAACGCCTCGTGGGAGCCGTAGCCCGCCTCGAACGCGATGTCGACCACCTGCTGCCCGCTGGTCACGAGGCGGTACGCCGCCCGCTCCAGCAGCAGCCGTCGTCGCATCCGCTCCGGTGGCTCGCCCCCCGTCGCCGAGACCACCCGGTCGAGGTGGAAGCGGGACAGGTGGAGCCGCCGCGCCCGTTCGTCGGCGCCCAGGTCGAGGGTCTCGCCCAGGGTGTCGAGGAACGCGGCGAAGGTGTCGGCCGCTGTCGTCATGTCCACCACCCTGCGGCGGCGCGGGCCTCCCGGCTTGATCGCACTTGCGCAGTCTGCACCGAATCGCCCTACGTGGCTCGGGGTGGGAGAATCGGGGCATGGCCAGCAGCGTTCCCGCCCGCCGCCAGGAGAAGGGCCGCGGACACCTCCTCGACCTCAACGCCCCGCGTCAGGTGGTCAAGGACCCCGAGCAGGACGCGCGCGACCTCGCGCGCGTGCAGCGCTGGGTGATGTCGGTCCTCGCCGTGACGACGATCATCCACCTCGTCGTCGGTGTCCTCGTCGCGGCCGTGATGCTCGACGGCCCGACCAGCTCGCGCGTCGGCCTGGCCGTCATCTCCGGCATCTTCGGCGCGGGCGCCGTCGCCGCCGGGCTGGCGATCCACGGCAGGCGGGTGCTGTCCCCGTGGCTGCTGCTCGGGGTCGTCCCGACCGCCGTCGGGCTCTGGCTGATCCTCGCCTGAGCGGCTCCCTACAGGCCGAGCACCTGCACCGTCACGAGGTACGCCGCCCGCGCGACGGCAGGCTCGTGGAGGGTCGGGTCATCGTCGGCGACCGTCGTCGCGCGGGCGCGTACGGCCGCGCCCGGATCGACGTCGGTGAGGTCCTCCGCGAGCGCCGCGACGACGACCCGGTGGTCGTGCTCGTCGAGGTGGTCGAGCACCAGGCCGTTGTGGAGCATCTCCGCGGCCCCGGCCATCAGCTCGCGGGCCAGGCCGGCGTCGACGTCGGGCCGGACCACCGCCACCGCGTCGGCCGCGGCGAGGAACGGCTCGAGGATGTTCGACGGGACGGTGGCCATGGTCCGATCCTCGCGAGGCCCACGCCACTCGGCAACGGCATGACGACTCGACCTGTCAGGCGTTCGCTGAACTTGTCAGGCCGTGCACGGGCTGACATGTTCAGTGATCCCCGGTCAGCCGGGGATCACTGAAGAGACACGACCTCAGGCCGGCTCGGCCACCAGCCCGAGCTCGGCGACCGAGGCGAGGGCGTCGTTGCGCGGGACCACGCGCACCGTGTAGCCGAAGGAGCCGGAGTAGCCGAGCGGCACCTCGGCGTCGAAGCGGTGGCGGTTGCCGTCGTAGGACTCCCCCACCGTCATCGGCGTGACGGTCGTGCCGGTCAGCACGTCGTCGGAGCCGATGCGGCCGTGGACGACCTGCACCTCGACGTCGTCGGCCGACAGCGAGCCCAGCGCCACCCAGGCGCGGACGGCGAGCGTCGCGCCGACCTCGGCCTGGTCGCCGACGCCCTCGGAGTCGATGTGCTCGACCCGGACGCTCGGCCACGCGGAGCGGACGTGCTGCTTCCACGACGACAGCTCGTGGGCGCCGGCGTAGTCGCTGTTGAGCGAGCGCGCGGTCTGCGCCGCAGGAGCGTAGAGCTCGCGGACGTAGTCGCGGACCTGGCGGGTGGCGAGCACCTTCGGGCCGAGGGACTTCAGGGTGTGGCGCACCATCTCGAGCCAGCGCGGCGGGACGCCCTCGTCGTTGAGCTCGTAGAACCGCGGCACGACCTCGTTCTCGATGAGGGCGTAGAGCGCGTTGGCCTCGAGGTCGTCACGACGGTCGGGGTCGTCGATGCCGTCGGCCGACGGGATCGCCCAGCCGTTGTTGCCGTCGTACCACTCGTCCCACCAGCCGTCGAGGATCGAGAGGTTGAGACCGCCGTTGAGCGCGGCCTTCATGCCGGAGGTGCCGCACGCCTCGTAGGGGCGCAGCGGGTTGTTGAGCCACACGTCGCAGCCGGGGTAGAGCGGCTGCGCCATCGCGATGTCGTAGTTGGGCAGGAACGCGATGCGGTGCCGGACCTCCGGGTCGTCGGCGAAGCGCACCATCTCCTGGATCAGCCGCTTGCCGGTCTCGTCGGCCGGGTGCGCCTTGCCGGCGATGACCAGCTGGATCGGGCGCTCGGGGTCGAGCAGCAGCGCCTTGAGGCGGGCCGGGTCGCGCAGCATCAGCGTGAGCCGCTTGTAGGTCGGCACGCGACGGGCGAAGCCGATGGTGAGGATGTCGGGATCGAGGGCGGTGTCGACCCACGTGGTCTCGGCCGGGGCGTAGCCGCGCTTGGCCGCGGACTTCTTCATCCGGTCGCGGGCGTCCTCGATGAAGCGGGTGCGCAGCGTGCGCTTGAGGTCCCAGATCTCGCGGTCGCTGAACTGGTCGACCATCGGCCACAGCGCGTCGGTGTCGTCGCCGTCGATGTCGGCGCCGCGGCTCGCGGCGAGCTCGATGACCTCGCGGGCGATCCAGGTCGGGCCGTGGACGCCGTTGGTGATCGACGTGATCGGCACCTCGGCCTCGTCGAAGGCCGGCCAGAGGCCGTTGAACATCCCGCGCGAGACGTGGCCGTGGAGCTCGGAGACGCCGTTGGCGCGCTGCGCGAGCCGGAAGCCCATCACGGCCATGTTGAAGACGCCCGCGTCGCCGCCGGCGTAGTCCTCGGCGCCGAGGGCGAGGATCCGGTCGACCGGGACGCCGGGCGTCGGCGAGCTGCCGCCGAAGTACTGGGAGACCAGCTCGCGCGGGAACCGGTCGATGCCGGCCGGGACCGGCGTGTGGGTCGTGAACACCGTGCCGGCGCGCGAGACCTCGAGCGCGGTGTCGAAGTCGAGGTGCGGACCGGCCTCGTCGACGGTGAGCTCGCGGATCCGCTCGATGCCGAGGAAGCCGGCGTGGCCCTCGTTGGCGTGGAAGACCTCGGGGGCCGGGGCGCCGGTGATCCGCGACCACACCCGCAGCGCGCGTACGCCGCCCACGCCGAGGAGCAGCTCCTGGCGCAGCCGGTGCTCGGAGTTGCCGCCGTAGAGGCGGTCGGTGACGTCGCGGTAGTGGGCGCTGTTCTCCTCGATGTCGGTGTCGAGCAGCAGCAGCGGCACGCGACCGACGTGGGCGACGAGGATCCGCGCCACCAGGTCGGGACCGTCGGGCAGCGCCAGCGACACCGTCGCCCGGGTGCCGTCGGCCTCGCGGAGCACCGTCAGCGGCAGCTCGTCGGGGTCGAGGACCGGGTAGGACTCCAGCTGCCAGCCCTCGCGGTCGAGCGCCTGCTTGAAGTAGCCGTGGCGGTAGAACAGGCCGATGCCGACCAGCGGGATGCCGAGGTCGGAGGACGCCTTGAGGTGGTCGCCGGCGAGGATGCCGAGACCGCCGGAGTACTGCGGGAGCACCGAGGTGATGCCGTACTCGGAGGAGAAGTACGCCACGGCGCGGGGAGCGTCGTCGCCGGCCTTGCGGGCGTACCAGCGGTCCTCGCTGAGGTAGCGCTGGAGGTCGTCGTGGGCCGCGTCGAGGCGGGCCCGGAAGTCGGCGTCGTCGACGAGCTGGTCGAGGCGCTCGCGCCCGACCGCCCCGAGGAACAGGACCGGGTCGCGCTTGACCTCGCGCCACAGGTCGGCGTCGATCGCCTCGAACACGTCCTGCGTCGGAGGGTGCCACGACCAGCGCAGGTTGCCCGCCAGCACGGACAGGGCGCCGAGGGGCTCGGGCAGGACAGGACGGACGGTGAATCGTCGGAACGCGCGCACGATCGAGCACGCTAGGGCATTTCTTGGAACGATCCAAGAACCTGCGTCCGCAACCCGTCAGTAACCTGCGCCGCCCCCGGGAGTTGTGGCAGGCATGACCTCCCGCCGCCGTACCGGCCGCACCTCCCTCGCGGTCGCCTCGCTCCTCGCGATCTCCAGCCTCACCACGTTCGCCACGCCGGCCACTGCCGAGCCGTCCCCCTCGGGACAGGCGATCACCCCGGGATCGCACCCCCGCCGACATCCGCACGCCCGGCGACCCGGTCGCCGGGCCGGGCGACACCGACACCCGCGGGACCGCCCTCCCGACGCCGGCGCAGCGGCAGGCAGTCTCTGCGCTCGGTGAGGTGACGGCACGCTGGAACGGGCTCGGCACGCCCGCCTCGATCCTGCCGGACGACGGCAGCCTCGGCGCTGCGGTCGGCGACCCGGCAGCGGCGGCGAAGGCCTGGCTCGTGGACCACGCAGCCGCCTTCGGCATGACCACCGCCCAGATGGGCGCGCTGCAGCTGGTCAGCTCCCAGCCGCTGGCCGACTCCGACGCGCGCGCCGTGCTGTTCCGCCAGGACTTCGGTGGCATCGCCCCCGCCCTCGGCGGGCTCGTGACCGTCGGCGTCGCCGACGGCAAGGTCGCCTACGTCTCCTCGTCCCTGGCCCGGACGACCCAGGACATGCCGGCCGCCACGCTCTCCCCCGTCCAGGGCTGGCTGAAGGCCGCGACGGAGCTCTCGCTCGCCTCCGACCTCGGGCTGGGCGACATCACCAGCAAGGTGAGCGGTGGCTGGACCCGGCTCGCGGTGCCCGGCTTCGCGCAGGAGCAGCAGGTGCGGCTGCGGGCGCTCCCGATGGCCGACGGCACCGTGCGTCCCGTGCTGGAGGCCAACGTCGTCAACGCCTACGGCGGTTCGTCGCTGGCGTTCACCAGCCTCGTCGACGGTGTCACCGGCGCTGTCCTCGCACGCCACAACCAGTCGGACAACTTCGCCTACACCAACACCTTCCAGGGCAGCGTGCCCCCGGGCAGCTCCTGCGGCCCCAAGCACGTCTTCGAGCTGAAGGACGACCTGACGCGCACCATCACCGCCGTGGCCGTGGGCGTGCCCGCCGACGACTTCGTCATCAAGATCTTCAGGGGCGACACGGTCCTCACGACCGCCGACACCGTCACCAACCCCGAGGTGGCGACGTACTCCGCGCCGTCCGTCCCGGGCGGGAGCTACGCCGCCCAGGTGTGCGCCTTCGACGCGACGTCGGTGGTCCTCGGCCAGTACGTCCTCGCGGTGAGCACCAGCGACACCGCCGCCCCCGGCACCGGCGACCTGACCGCCAACCCGCGGTGGCGCTACTTCGCCGCCAACCCGACGCTCGACTCGCCCACCCAGGTCCCCACCAACTCCGTCGTCGGCTGCTGGCGTGCCGCGGCGGGCTGCACCGCTCCCCCGACCCCGCTCGAGAACATCGCGGACTTCGGTCCGTGGGACTCCCTCAACCTGGCGCCGACCTTCACCACGATCGGCAACAACGCCAACACCCACGAGGCCTGGCTCAGCCCGCTGAGCCCCGGCGGGACGGCGCAGGCGCCCGTGTCACTGACCCGCGAGTACACGACCGACTTCACCGACCGCTGGAACAACACCCGGTGCGACATCGCCGAGCTGAAGCCCGGCGGCAACGACATCAACGCCTCGGTGGGCAACCTCTTCGTCGCCCACAACCGGATGCACGACTACTCCTACTACCTCGGCTTCACCGAGAAGAACTACAACCTGCAGGCCGACAACGCCGGCAAGGGCGGCCTCGGTGGTGACCAGGAGATCGGCAACGCCCAGGCCGGCGCGATCAGCGGCGGCAGCCCGACCTTCCAGGGCCGCGACAACGCCAACCAGATCGCGCTGCAGGACGGCATCCCCGGCATCACCAACCAGTACCTCTTCGAGCCGATCGCCGGCTCGTTCTACGCACCGTGCACCGACGGCGGCCTCGACATGGGCATCGTGGGCCACGAGTACACCCACGCCATCAGCAACCGCATGGTCGGCGGGCCCGACGAGGGCCTGACGTCCGAGCAGGGCGGCGCGATGGGCGAGTCGTGGGGCGACCTGGTCGCCGGCGAGTACCAGTTCGCCCACGGCTACAGCAACGGCGGCAACGTCTGGGCCGTCGGCGCCTACGCCACCGGCAACACCGAGACGGCGATCCGCGACTACTCGATCGACGACAACCCGCTGAACTACTCCGACTACGGGTTCGACACCACCGGCACCGAGGTCCACGCCGACGGCGAGATCTGGAACGGCACGATGTGGGAGGTCCGCCAGGCGCTCGTCGAGAAGTACGACGCCCAGTTCCCCTACGCCGACAAGGCCCTCCAGCTCGCCTGCTCCGACGGCACGGCGACCGAGACGCCCCTGCGGGCGAGCATGTGCCCGGGCAACCGGCGCTGGGTGCAGCTGATGTTCGACGCGTTCCTGCTGCAGCAGGGCGACACCTCGATGCTCGACGCCCGCGACGCGATGATCGCCGCCGACGAGATGCGCTTCGGCGGCGCCGACACCGACGCGATGTGGGCGGCCTTCGCCCGTCGCGGCATGGGTGCGGGCGCGTCCGTCGCCGACGCCGACGACGACCAGCCGACGCCGAGCTTCGCGACTCCCGACGGACCGACCTCGACGATCACCTTCGCCACCACCGGCCGAGCGAAGATCTACGTCGGTGACTACGAGGCCCGGGTCACCCCCGTCGCCGACACCGACCCGACCAGCGACCTGGGAGCCAGCGCGAGGTTCACGCCCGGCACCTACGACATGGTCGCCGTGTCGCCGGACCGGGGCTTCACGCGCTGGACGATGACCGTCCTCGCAGACGGCCAGGCCCGCACCGAGACCCTCGGCGACGTGGTCAACCTCGCGTCGGCCGCCGCCGGCGCCTCGGTCATCGGGTCCACGGCGGGCTCGCTCAACCCCGAGGCGCTCATCGACGGCACCGAGGCCACGAACTGGGGCGGCGTGACCGCAGCCCAGGTCGACGAGTCGCACCCGTCGGTGGCCGTGGACCTCGCCGGTGAGGTCAGCACGGTCAAGCGGGTCCAGGTCAGCGCCTACCTGACGCCGGCCCCGGCCTCGCCGACCGACATCCCGCTCGCGCAGGACGACCCGGACTCGGGATCGCGCTTCACCGCGCTGCGCCAGTTCGCCCTCGAGGCGTGCGTCGCGAGCTGCTCGTCGCCGGACGCGACGTGGACGACCTTCTACACCTCGCCCGCCGACGCGTTCCCGAGCGGCCTCCCCCGCCCGGTCGCGCCGACGCTGAACCTGCGCGAGTTCGACGTGCCGGACACGGAGGCCGCCGCCGTGCGGCTGGTGACCCTCGAGAACCAGTGCACCGGACAGGAGGCGTACGCCGGCAACCAGACGGCCAGCGCGGCCAGCGGGCTGCCGACGGCGGTCGCGACCGACTGCAAGACCGGCTCCGACCGCGGCACGATCGTGCACGCCGCCGAGCTGCAGGTGTTCGGCGAGGCCGCGACGACGCCGACCCAGCCGACCGTCGGCGGGGGCAGCGGAGCGGGCACGGGGACCGGCACCGGCACCGGCACCGGGACCGGCACCGGCGCGGGCACCCAGGCGGCACGGACGAAGATCCGGATGATCGTCAAGCGGGCCTTCCAGACCGCGCGGAAGCCCGCTCCCGTGCTGTTCCTCACCGTCCGCTCCGCGGTCGAGAAGGAGGCCGGGACGTTCGTCGTGCGGATCAACAGGAAGAAGTACGCGGTCGTCCGGACCGCCGACGGCACCGCGCGGATCAAGGTCGGGAAGAAGCGCCTGCACCCGGGTCGCAACACCGTGCGCGTCCGCTTCGTCCCGGCCGACGTGACCGCCCTCACAACTGCGAAGACACGACTGCGACGCATCACCGTCGAGAAGTTGCGCTGAGGCACAGCACCGCACCGACCGACCGCGGCCGGGAGTCGTCCCAAGGGGTGGCTCCCGGCCGCGTCCGGCTTGCGTCGGGACACCGGGTTCGCAAGTGTGGGGGCATGGTTGGACGCATACCCGTGATGGACGTTTCGCCCGTCGTCGACCTCGGTCGGCTGTCCGCGAAGGCCACGGTCGGAGAGCCGATGCCGGTGCGCGCATCGGTCTTCCGCGAGGGTCACGACCAGCTCGCCGCCGAGGTGGTGGCGATCGACCCGACGGGTGCGCGACGTGACCCGGTCCGGATGGTCCCCGAGGGTGACCAGCCCAACCGCTACGTCGCCCACGTCACGCCCGACGTCGAGGGTGAGTGGACCTTCGAGATCCACTCCTGGTCCGACCCGATCGCCACCTGGCAGCACGACGGCGGCATCAAGATCCCCGCCGGTGTCGACGTCGAGCTGATGTTCACCGAGGCCCGCCTGCTGCTCGAGCGCGTGGCCGCCGACGACCTCGACCCGGCGTCCGCCACCCGCGTCCAGGGCGCGATCGCCGCCGCCTCCGACGCCGAGCGCCCCGTCGCCGCCCGCCTCGCCGCCCTGCAGGACCCCGAGCTCGACGCCGTCCTGCTGGCCCACCCGATCCGCGAGCTGACGACCGTCACCGGTCCGTTCCGCTTCCGGGCCGACCGGACCCGCGCGCTCTTCGGCAGCTGGTACGAGTTCTTCCCCCGCTCGGAGGGCGCGACCCGCGACGAGAAGACCGGCACGATCACGTCCGGCACCTTCCTGACCGCGATGGAGCGGCTGGAGCGGGTGGCCGAGATGGGCTTCGACGTCCTCTACCTCCCCCCGATCCACCCGATCGGCGCGCTCAACCGCAAGGGCCCCAACAACACGCTCACCCCGGGCCCCGACGACCCGGGCTCGCCCTGGGCGATCGGCAGCAAGGACGGCGGCCACGACGCGATCCACCCCGAGCTCGGGCACCTTCGACGACTTCGACGCCTTCGTCGCGCGCGCCGAGGAGCTCGGCCTCGAGGTCGCCCTCGACCTGGCCCTCCAGGCCGCCCCCGACCACCCGTGGGTGACCTCGCACCCGCAGTTCTTCACCACCCGCGCCGACGGCACCATCGCGTACGCCGAGAACCCGCCGAAGAAGTACCAGGACATCTACCCGATCAACTTCGACAACGACCCCAACGGGATCTGCCGCGAGGTGCTCCGGATCGTGCGGCTGTGGATCTCGCACGGCGTCAAGATCTTCCGCGTCGACAACCCGCACACCAAGCCCCTCGCCTTCTGGGAGTGGCTGATGGCGGAGGTGCGCCGGACCAACCCGGAGGTCGTGTTCCTGTCCGAGGCCTTCACCAAGCCGGCGATGATGCACGGCCTCGGCGCGGTCGGCTTCCACCAGAGCTACACCTACTTCACGTGGCGCAACGGCAAGCGCGAGATCGAGGACTACCTCCGCGAGGTGTCCTCGGAGTCCGACCACCTGATGCGGCCGAACTTCTGGGTCAACACCCCCGACATCCTGCCGAGCTACCTCCAGTACGGCGGTCCGGCGGCGTTCAAGGTGCGCGCGGCCCTGGCCGCGACCGGGTCGCCGAGCTGGGGCGTCTACGCCGGCTACGAGCTCTTCGAGCACGTCGCGATCCGCCCCGGTGCGGAGGAGTACCTCGACTCGGAGAAGTTCCAGATCCGGATCCGCGACTGGAAGAAGCACGACGCCGAGGGCACCACGCTGGCGCCGTACCTCACGCGGCTCAACGAGATCCGCCGCCAGCACCCGGCCCTCCAGCTGCTGCGCAACGTCACGATCCACTGGAGCGACGACGACCACGTCCTGGTGTTCAGCAAGAGGGCCCAGCTGCCCGACGGCGGTGACGACGTGGTCATCACGGTCATCAACCTCGACCCGCACGGCACCCGCGAGACGATGGTCCACCTCGACATGGAGGCCCTCGGCCTGGAGCTGGCACGACTCCTTCGTCGCGCACGACGAGATCACCGGCGAGGACTGGAGCTGGCACCAGCACAACTACGTCCGCCTCGACCCCGGCCACGAGCCCGCCCACATCATCAGCGTCAGGAGCACGCGTTGACCGAGCACGCCACCTCGCCCCTCACTCGTCCACGATGCCGACGGACGCCGGAGCCGCGACCGCGGTGCTCAACGCCGAACCCGACTGGTTCCGCACGGCCGTGTTCTACGAGGTCCTGGTCCGGTCGTTCCGCGACTCCAACGGCGACGGCACCGGCGACTTCAAGGGCCTGATCGAGAAGCTCGACTACCTCGAGTGGCTCGGCGTCGACTGCCTGTGGGTCCCGCCGTTCTTCACCTCGCCGCTGCGCGACGGCGGCTACGACGTCGCCGACTACAACAACATCCTCCCCGAGTGCGGCACGGTCGAGGACTTCCACGAGTTCCTCGACGCCTGCCACCAGCGCGGCATCCGGGTGATCATCGACTTCGTCATGAACCACACGAGTGACGCCCACCCGTGGTTCCAGGCCAGCCGCAGCGACCCCGAGGGCCCCTACGGCGACTTCTACGTCTGGTCCGACACCGACGAGCTCTACCAGGACGCCCGCGTCATCTTCGTCGACACCGAGCCGTCCAACTGGACGTGGGACCCGGTGCGCCAGCAGTACTTCTGGCACCGGTTCTTCCACCACCAGCCCGACCTCAACTTCGACAACCCCAAGGTCCACGACGCGATGCTGGAGGCGATGGCGTTCTGGCTCGACATGGGCCTCGACGGCTTCCGCCTCGACGCGGTGCCGTACCTCTACGAGCGTCCCGGCACCAACGGCGAGAACCTCAAGGAGACGCACGACTTCCTGAAGAAGTGCCGGAACTTCGTCGACGACAACTACCCCGGCCGCGTGCTGCTCTGCGAGGCCAACCAGTGGCCGGCCGACGTGGTCGAGTACTTCGGCCCGGAGGAGACCGAGGACGGCCGCTGGATCGGCACGGAGTGCCACATGGCCTTCCACTTCCCGGTCATGCCGCGCATCTTCATGGCGGTGCGCCGCGAGTCGCGCTTCCCGATCTCGGAGATCCTCGAGCAGACGCCGGCCATCCCCGACGGCTGCCAGTGGGGCATCTTCCTGCGCAACCACGACGAGCTCACCCTCGAGATGGTCACCGACGAGGACCGCGACTACATGTGGTCCGAGTACGCCCACGACCCGCGGATGAAGGCCAACATCGGCATCCGCCGGCGCCTCGCACCGCTCCTCGACAACGACGTCAACCGGATGGAGCTCTTCACCGCGCTCCTCCTGTCGCTGCCCGGCTCCCCCGTCCTCTACTACGGCGACGAGATCGGGATGGGCGACAACATCTGGCTCGGCGACCGCGACGGTGTGCGTACGCCGATGCAGTGGACGCCCGACCGCAACGCCGGCTTCTCCGCCGCGACCCCCGGCAAGCTCCACCTGCCGGCGATCCAGGACCCGGTCTACGGCTACCAGTCGGTCAACGTCGAGGCACAGCTGGAGAACAGCTCGTCGCTGCTGCACTGGACGCGACGACTCGTGCACGCGCGGCGCCGGCACCCGGCCTTCGGGCTCGGCGACTTCGTCGACCTCGGCGGGTCCAACCCGAGCGTGCTGTCCTACGTCCGCGAGCACTCCCCCGAGGGCGCCGGGGCCGAGGGACGCGACGTGATCCTCTGCGTCAACAACCTCTCGCGCTTCCCGCAGCCGGTCGAGCTCGACCTGCGCCAGTGGGAGGGCATGGTGCCGGTCGAGCTGCTCGGCGGCGTGCCGTTCCCGGCGGTCGGCGAGCTGCCCTACCTGCTGACCCTGGGCGGCTACGGCTTCCTCTGGTTGCGGCTCACGGACCCCAACACCCAGGGGGTGGAGGGATGAGCGCGCCCCTCGAGCACCTCAGCCAGTGGATCGACGAGGCTCGCTGGTTCGGCGGCAAGGGTCGCGAGTGGACCCTCGCCGGCGTACGACGTGTCGGCGAGCTGCCCGACGCGCCGGACGGCCTGCGGGTCGCGATCGAGCTGGCGGAGATCGCCTACGCCGACGGCTCGACCGACTACTACCAGCTCCCGCTCGCCTTCTACTCCGAGCCGCAGGACCGGCTGTCCCACGCGCAGGTCGGCGAGTGGGACGACGCATTCGTCTACGACGCGCTCCACGACCGGCAGTCGATGGCGCTCTGGCTCGCGGCGTTCGCCTCGCACGGCGTCGACGCCACCGGTGCGGATGCCCCGACGCCGTCGGACAAGCGCGGCGAGCTGATGTTCCACCGGCTCCCCGGCCACGACCTCGACGTCGAGGCCCACTCCACGCTCTTCTCGGGCGAGCAGTCCAACTCGTCGGTCGCCTTCGGCGAGGACGCGCTGATGAAGGTGTTCCGCAAGGTGACGCCCGGCGTGAACCCCGACATCGCGATCCACCAGGTCCTCACCGAGGCCGGCTCGACCCACGTCGCCGCGCTCTACGGCTGGCTCGACCTCGTCGACGACGACGTCGACGGCACCGACTCCACCATCCAGCTGGCGATGCTCCAGCAGTTCCTCCGCACCGCGAGCGACGGCTGGGACCTCGCCCTGGCCAGCGTGCGCAACCTCTTCGCCGAGGCCGACCTGCACGCCGACGAGGTCGGCGGCGACTTCGCCGGCGAGGCCGCACGGCTCGGTACGGCGCTCGCCGAGGTGCACGCCGACCTGGCCGCGCACTTCCCGGTCGAGCAGCGTGACGCCGCGGCGGCGTCCGCCCTGGCCGACGCGATGGAGGGCCGGCTCGACGCCGCCCTCGACGTCGTACCGGACCTGGCGCCCCACGTGGACGGCCTGCGCGCCACCTTCGGGCGGCTCCGCGACCTCGACGGCATCGACGTCCAGCAGGTCCACGGCGACCTGCACCTCGGCCAGACGCTGCGCACCGTCAAGGGGCTGGAAGATCGTCGACTTCGAGGGCGAGCCGGCCAAGCCGCTCGCCGAGCGGCTGCTGCCCGACTCGGTCTGGCGCGACGTCGCCGGGATGATCCGCTCGTTCGACTACGCCCCGCGCGTGGTCGCGATGACCGGGGGCGCCAACCTGACCAGCACGGCGGGGAGGCCGAGCAGCGCGCCTACCGGGCCGCGGAGTGGGCCGCCCGCAACCGGGCCGCCTTCCTCGAGGCCTACACCGCACAACGGGGTACTGCACCGGACGGCGCGTCGGGCACCCTGCTCGACGCCTATCTCGCCGACAAGGTCGTCTACGAGGCGGTCTACGAAGCACGCAACCGCCCGGGATGGCTGTCCATCCCCCTGGCTGCACTGGAGGAGAGCGCATGAGCGACCAGCAGAGCACCGAGACGTACGCACCCGGCGAGCTCGACCTGCACCTGATCGGCGAGGGCCGGCACGAGGAGCTCTGGACCGTCCTCGGCGCCCAGGTCACCGACGGCGGCACGTCGTTCCGCGTGTGGGCACCCAACGCGCTCGAGGTCCAGGTGGCCGGCGAGTGGGCCGGCTGGGACGGGTCGCAGCACCCGATGACCCGCCTCGACGGCTCGGGCGTGTGGCACGTCCACGTCGACGGCGCCGGCGTCGGCGCCCAGTACAAGTACCGGCTGCGCGGCGCCGACGGCCAGTGGGCCGACCGCGCCGACCCGATGGCCCAGTACGCCGAGAAGGCGCCGAGCTCCGCCTCGCGGGTCTGGAAGTCCGAGCACCAGTGGAACGACGACGCGTGGCTGGAGAAGCGGCGCACGAGCCGACCGGTCGACGAGGCGATGTCCACCTACGAGGTCCACCTCGCGTCGTGGAAGAAGCACTACTCCGGCGAGCTCTACTCGTGGGACGAGATCGCCGACGCGCTGGTCCCCTACGTCTCCGACCTCGGCTTCACGCACGTCGAGTTCATGCCGGTGATGCAGCACCCGTTCGGCGGCTCGTGGGGCTACCACGTCACCTCCTACTTCGCCGCGGACGCGCGCTTCGGCGACCCCGACGGCCTCAAGCGGCTCATCGACCGGCTCCACCAGGCCGGCGTCGGCGTGATCCTCGACTGGGTGCCCGGCCACTTCGCCACCGACGAGTGGGCGCTGGCCAACTTCGACGGCACCCCGCTCTACGAGGACCCCAACCCGCAGCGCGGGTGGCACAAGGAGTGGGGCTCCCACATCTTCAACTTCGGGCGCAACGAGGTGCGCAACTTCCTCTACGCCAACGCGGTCTTCTGGCTCGAGGAGTTCCACGCCGACGGGCTGCGCGTCGACGGTGTCGCCTCGATGCTCTACCTCGACTACGCCCGCGAGCACGGCGAGTGGTCGCCCAACAAGTTCGGCGGACGCGAGAACCTCGAGGCCGTGCAGTTCCTGCAGGAGATGAACGCCACCGTCTACAAGCGCGTCCCCGGCATCGTCACGATCGCCGAGGAGTCGACCGCGTGGCCGGGTGTCACCGGGCCGACCAGCGAGGGCGGGCTGGGCTTCGGCTTCAAGTGGAACATGGGCTGGATGCACGACTCGCTCAACTACGTCGCCAACGACCCGCTCTACCGCAGCCACCACCACGGCCAGATGACGTTCTCGCTCGTCTACGCCTTCGCGGAGAACTACGTCCTCCCGATCAGCCACGACGAGGTCGTGCACGGCAAGGGCTCGCTGCTGCGCAAGATGCCGGGCGACCGGTGGCAGCAGCTGGCCAACCTGCGCGCCTACCTGGCCTACATGTGGGCCCACCCCGGCAAGCAGCTGCTCTTCATGGGCTGCGAGCTCGGCCAGGAGTCCGAGTGGGCCGAGAGCCGCGAGCTCGACTGGTGGCTGCTCGAGCACCCCGAGCACGCCGGCGTGCACGCGATGGTCCGCGACATGAACGCCGCCTACACCGCCTCCGGTGCCCTGTGGGGCCGTGACAACGACCCGTCGGGCTTCCAGTGGATCGACGCCAACGACGCGGGACGCAACACGTTCTCGTTCATCCGCCGCTCCCCGGGCGAGCCCGACGTCGTGTGCGTGTCCAACTTCGCCGGCACCCCCCACGACGGCTACCGGCTCGGCCTCCCGTCCGACGGGACCTGGACCGAGGTGCTCAACACCGACGCCGCGACCTACACCGGCTCGGGGGTGGGCAACCTCGGGTCGATCACGGCCACCAGGGGCGAGCACCACGGCCAGCCGGCGTACGCCGACATCGTGGTGCCGCCCCTGGCGACGGTGTGGTTCCGCAAGGAGTCGTGACCGGAGTCCCGACCGCTACATCAGGTGGATCATCTCCAGCATCCCCATGAGGGCGTGCGGCATGCCGCCCATGTTGGGATCGGGGAAGAAGCACATGACGACGTACTGGCCCGCGGGCAGGTCGTAGTCCACCGTCATGCTGCGTCCGGGGCTGATCGACCCGGTCTCCATCCCTGCGGGCAGCGCCCAGACCGGCGGCGGGGTCGTCTCGTCGGAGTTCTGGAGGCTCTCCAGGACCTGGTCCGTGGTCGTGCCCTCGGCCACCTGCTGCAGCACGATGAAGTGCGGCACCCCGGTGTTGCCCTTGTTCTTGAAGAGCAGCCGGCCCTTCGTCGGGAACATCGACGACCCGCCCCACGACGGGCCGGTCTTGGCCAGGATGCTGCCGTCGGTCCTCGGCGCCGCCGAGGAGCGCTTCGCCCCTCGGGCCACGATCGGGTCACCGAGGACGAGGCCACGCTCGCCGATGGAGAACGGCGTGTAGCTGCCGGCCTTCGGCAGCACGATCGTCCCTGACCCGCCACCCGCGAACCCCCCGAGGATCTGGGTGTTCGCCAGGGTGCGCTTGAGGGCCTTGATGTCGTTCTTCGCGCCGAACTTGTTCATGTCGGCGACGAAGTCCGCAGTGCTGTAGCCAGCCTTGAACATCGCGAGCTCGACGGTGCCCTTCCCCTGGACGCTCAGCTTCACCCGGCCCGGCCGCAGGTTGTCGGCACCGGTGACCTTGATGGTCTTGCCGGTGAGGGTGGCCATGAGGTGGGGCGTCGCGGCTCGTGACGTCATGGACGCGGGCGACGCAGTCGCTCCGCTCGGTGCGAGCAGGAGAGGCATGCAGGCGAGCGCGGTCGCGCTGACGAGTGCCACCCCCTTGCGCAGTCTCTTCATCTGCATCAGTCGACCAAACCTTTCCTCGGTGCTGCCCGTGGTCCCGGGCAGCAGTCCAGTAAGGCACTCGTGCCGGGAGCCCGTCATCCGTAGATCTCCCGATGTCCAGACCAGCGCGAAAAGGAGGTGGACTCCTCCGCGAGAAGGAGGAACATCGAACGGATGGGGGGACACGAATGGGCCCGCGGGCCGGGTCGGATCTGGGTCGGTGCGGCCGCGGTCGCGCTGGCCACCTCCGCCTTCGTGGCGTACGACGTCGGCGGCGCGGCCGAGTCGCCGCGGGCCGCTGCGTTCGCCGAGCCGGTCCGCAACGCCACGGTCGTGGTCGACCTGGGCGGGGCCCGCAAGGGCTTCACCACGACGGCCGTCACCGTGTCCGGCGGTGGGACCGTGACCGTGGTCAACCTCGACACGATGGACCACACCTTCACCTCGGTGGCGAAGGGAGCCGACGGCCTCCCGCTCTTCGACGTACGCGTCCCTGCCGGCACGTCCGCGACGGTCCCCGGCGTCGAGGCGCTCGCCCCCGGCGACTTCGCCTTCTACTGCAAGTTCCACCCGGGGATGCGCGGCGTGCTGACCGTCGCCGGCACGGGAGGCGGGGTCGAGCCGGAGCGCCCGACCTTCGACCAGCCGCTCGTGGTGCCGCCGACCGAGCGCGGCGCCGACGTCCGGCTGGTGATGGAGCGGGCGCAGGTGCGGACGCTGGCGCACGGCCCGCGCACGTCGATGTGGACCTTCGGCGGCACCTACCCCGGTCCGACCATCCGACGCCGCGGCGGCCAGGACACCCACGTGACCGTCGTCAACCACCTGCCGAGGGGCGCCGGGGCGACGTCGACGCACCTCCACGGCGACCACCACGCGGCGAAGGACGACGGCCAACCCACCACGCAGCTCGTCCGACGCGGTGAGAGCCGCACCTACGACTACCCGCTGACGGTCGACGGCAGGGCCACCCCGGGGTCGTTCTTCTGGTACCACGACCACCGGATGGACCGCACCGCGCGCAACAACTGGCGTGGGCTCCAGGGCATGTTCATCGTCACCGATCCCCCGACGCCGGGGCTGCGACTGCCCACCGGCGCGCGCGACGTGCCGCTGATGATCTCCGAGCGGTCGTTCACCCCGGCCAACCAGCTCACCGACCCGTTCGCCGACGGCCCGGAGATGGCGCACGGGTCCGGGCACGACATGTCCTGGACCGGTGACCTCGCGCCGCCCAACGACGCCACCGTCGGCGACACCGTCCTCGTCAACGGCCGCGCGGCGCCGTACCTCGCCGTGTCCGCCACCCGCTACCGGCTGCGCCTGCTCAACTCCTCGCCGTTCTCCAGCTACAACCTGACGCTCTCCGACGGCCGCCCCATCCTGCAGATCGGCACGGGGAGCGGGCTCCTGCCCCGCGCCGTGGTCCGCTCGTCGGTCCTCCTCGGCCCGGCCCAGCGCGCCGACGTGATCGTCGACTTCAGCGGTGCGACCGACCAGCGGATCGTCCTCGAGTCCGTGCCCGCAGCGATCGGCAGCACCGGCGACGACGCCCGGCAGACCGCGGTGATGGAGTTCCGCGTCGGCGCATCGGCGAGCGATCCGTCGCGACTGCCGTCGCGCCTGCCCTCCCCCACCCTGGTCTCGCCGGTGCCGACGAAGGTCTCGAAGACCTGGACGTTCGGCCTGCACGAGGGCCACCACGGCAGCGCGTGGACCATCAACGGCGAGTCCTTCGACCCGGCGCGCGTCGACCACCGGGTGAGGCTCGGCACCGTCGAGCGGTGGCGGTTCCGCAACACCAGCGACGTCACCCACTACGTCCACATCCACGCCGAGCAGTGGCGCACCGTGCTGCGCGACGGCACGGCGCCCCCGCCGTGGGAGCAGGGCCTCGAGGACACCTGGCGCCTCGAGCCCGGCGAGGTGGTCGAGGTGGCCGCCCGCTTCACCGACTACACCGGCCCCTTCATGATCCACTGCCACATGCTCGACCACGAGGACCACGGGATGATGTCCCGCTTCGACGTCGTCCGCTGACCCGCCCGACGTTCCGTCGTGCTGCCGCACAGGCGCTCGTTAGGGTGGAGGAGTGCCGAGCCCCATCACCCTGACCTCCCACGACGGGGTGGCGCGACTGGCCTGGGAGGGCGAGGTCAGCACCGACGAGCTGCGCCGCGAGGTCGCGGACGCGCTGACCGGGCACTCGCGGGTCGAGACCTGGGTCGCGAGCACCGACACCGCCGGCCAGCGTGCCGCGACGTGGGCGGGGATGCACCGCGAGGGCGTACGCCGCGGGCTGGCGTCCGACGGCGAGCCCGAGGACCGGATCGTCTACGCGCGCCTGGTCACCGACGCCCCCGTCAGCGAGCCGGGCGGCTTCCGGTCCCTGCTCAACTCGTTCCTCCCCCGCAAGCGGGCGATCGCGCAGATGCTCATCCGCGACGCCGACGACCGGGTGATGCTGTGCCAGCTGACCTACAAGCGCGACTGGGACCTGCCCGGTGGCGTGGTCGAGGTCGGTGAGTCGCCGCGCGTCGCGGTCGGGCGCGAGGTCGAGGAGGAGCTCGGCCTCGAGGTCGAGCCGGGCGAGCTGCTCCTCACCGACTGGCTCCCGCCGTGGGGCGGCTGGGACGACGCGGTGTGCCTGGTCTTCGACGGCGGCACCCTCGACGCCGGCGTGCTGGCCGACGTCGTGAAGCAGGAGCGGGAGATCCGCGACGTGCGCTTCTGCACCCTCGAAGAGGTGGACGAGCTGGCGGCCGACTTCACCGCCCGCCGCGTACGAGCCGCAGTGGGCGGTGCGCAGCCGTATACGGAGTCCGGTCGCTGAGGCAGGATGCCTGCATGGTGTGGGTCTACGAATTCTCAGAAGGCAACAAGGACCAGAAGGACCTCCTCGGCGGCAAGGGTGCGAACCTCGCCGAGATGACGACACTGGGTCTCCCCGTGCCGCCCGGGTTCACCATCTCGACCGAGACCTGTCGGGCCTACCTGGCCGAGGGGGGTGAGCCGGAAGGCCTCGCCGAGGAGGTCACCGAGCACCTCGCCACCCTCGAGGAGGCGATGGACAAGAAGCTGGGCGACGCCGACGACCCGCTGCTGGTCTCGGTGCGCTCCGGCGCGAAGTTCTCGATGCCCGGGATGATGGAGACCGTCCTCAACGTCGGGCTCAACGACACCTCGGTCGGCGGTCTCGCCGCCCGCAGCGAGGACGAGCGCTTCGCGCTGGACTCCTACCGCCGGCTCCTCCAGATGTTCGGCGGCACCGTGCTGCACGTCGACTCCGAGCTGTTCTCCGACGCCCTCGACGAGGCGAAGAAGGCGAAGGGCACCGAGTCCGACCTCGACCTCGACGCCGACGACCTCCGTGCGGTCGTCGAGACCTTCAAGCAGATCATCAAGGACGCGACCGGTCGCGACTTCCCGCAGGACCCGCGCGAGCAGATGGACCTCGCGATCCGCGCGGTCTTCGACTCCTGGAACACCGACCGGGCACGTCTCTACCGCCGCCAGGAGCGGATCGCCGACGACCTCGGCACCGCCGTCAACGTGCAGGCGATGGTCTTCGGCAACTTCGGCATGGACTCCGGCTCCGGCGTCGCGTTCACCCGCGACCCCGCCAGCGGCGCGCAGGGCGAGTACGGCGACTACCTGCAGAACGCGCAGGGCGAGGACGTCGTCGCCGGCATCCGCAACACGGTCTCGCTCGCCGACATGGCCGAGATCGACCAGAAGTCCCACGACGAGCTGATGACGATCATGACGCGGCTCGAACGGCACTACCGCGACATGTGCGACATCGAGTTCACCGTCGAGCGCGGCAAGCTCTGGATGCTGCAGACCCGCGTCGGCAAGCGCACGCCGGAGGCGGCGTTCCGGATCGCGGTCCACATGGTCGACGAGGGCCTGATCCAGATGGACGAGGCGGTCCTGCGCGTCACCGGCGACCAGCTCGCCCAGCTGATGTTCCCCCGCTTCGACGAGAAGGCCGAGCGCACGCTGCTCGCGAAGGGCATGAACGCCTCACCGGGCGCGGCCGTCGGCAAGTGCGTCTTCGACTCCGACACCGCCGTCGAGTGGGCCGAGCGCGGCGAGGACGTGATCCTGGTCCGCAAGGAGACCAACCCCGACGACCTGCGCGGCATGGTCGCCGCCCGCGGCATCCTCACCAGCCGTGGCGGCAAGACCTCGCACGCGGCCGTCGTCGCCCGCGGCATGGGCCGCACCTGCGTGTGCGGCGCCGAGTCCCTCGACGTCGACACCCGGGCCAAGCAGTTCCGCGTGCGCGACGGCGAGACCGTGGCCGAGGGCGACGTGATCTCGATCGACGGCACGACCGGCGAGGTCTTCAAGGGCGCCGTCCCGGTCGCCGACTCCGTCGTCGTACGCCACTTCGAGGGCGAGAAGCTCGACGACGACCTCGCCCACGCGGTCGCGCGGATCATGGCGCACGCCGACGGTGCCCGCCGGCTGCGCGTGCGCACCAACGCCGACACCCCCGAGGACGCCGCCCGCGCCCGCCGCTTCGGCGCCCAGGGAATCGGGCTGTGCCGCACCGAGCACATGTTCCTCGGCGAGCGGCGCGAGCTGGTCGAGAAGCTCATCGTCGCCGAGGACGAGTCCGGCACCGAGGACGCCCTCGCCGCGCTGCTGCCGCTCCAGCGCCAGGACTTCACCGAGATCCTCGAGGCGATGGACGGCCTCCCGGTCACCATCCGGCTGCTCGACCCGCCGCTCCACGAGTTCCTGCCCGACCTCACCGAGCTCAGCGTGAAGGTGGCGGTCGCCGAGGAGCGCGGCGAGGTCGACGAGCACGACGCCACCCTGCTCACGCACGTACGCCGGCTGCACGAGTCGAACCCGATGCTCGGCCTGCGCGGTGTCCGCCTGGGCATCCAGATCCCCGGGCTGTTCCGGATGCAGGCCCGCGCGATCGCCGAGGCCGCGGCCGACCGCACCGACGCGCACGGCACGCCGCGCGCGGAGATCATGGTCCCGCTGGTCGCGAGCGTGCGCGAGCTGGAGATCGTCCGGGCGGTGCTCGAGAAGGAGATCGCCGAGGTGCAGGAGTCCCGCGGCGTCGCCCTCGACATCTCGATCGGCACGATGATCGAGCTGCCGCGCGCCGCGTTCCTCGCCGACCGCATCGCGATGGAGGCCGACTTCTTCTCCTTCGGCACCAACGACCTGACCCAGATGGGCTGGGGCTTCTCGCGCGACGACGTCGAGGCGGCGTTCTTCTCCCGCTACTTCGAGCACGCCATCTTCGACGTGTCGCCCTTCGAGACCCTCGACCAGCTCGGGGTCGGCGGCATGGTCGAGATGGGGACGGCGAAGGGTCGCCAGACCAAGCCCGACCTCAAGGTCGGCGTCTGCGGCGAGCACGGCGGCGACCCGCGGTCGGTGCACTTCTTCGACCGGATCGGCCTCGACTACGTGTCGTGCTCGCCGTTCCGGGTGCCGGTCGCCCGCCTCGAGGCCGGGCGCTCGGTCCTGGAGAAGCGCGAGTCAGGCACCCACTGATCAGAACAGCGCGGACGCCAGGTCGCGACGGCCCGCCAGCACGCGCGGGTCGTCGTTGCCGACGGCGGCGAAGAGCCCCAGCAGGTGGTCGCGCGCCTTGGTGCGGTCCGCGTCCGACGTACGGGCGACGAGGTTCACCAGTCGGGTGAACGCGTCCTCGACGTGGCCGCCGAGCATGTCGAGGTCGGCCACCATGGTCTGCGCGTCGACGTCGTCGGGCCGCTCGGCCGCGGCGGCGCGCGCCTGGTTGAGGTCGACGCCCTGGGTGCGCTGCATGACCTTGGCCATCGCGAGACCACCGGCGGCCTCGACGTCGGCGGGGTTGGCGTCGAGCAGCTTCTGGTACTCCCGGACCGCACCGTCGATGTCACCGGCGACGAGCGCGTCCTGCGCCGGCGCGTAGCGCGGGTCGATCGTCTCCTCCTCGCCCTCGCCGGCAGGTGCGGCGCTCGACCGGGGCTGGTGCCGTCCGGCGATGCCCTGGGCGGTGAGCTGCTGGCCGACCTGGGTCAGCGCGGTGCGCAGCTCGGCGATCGGGAGCGGGTCCTGGATCAGCGGCATCGGCCGGCCGTCGACGACCGCGACCACCAGCGGGATCGAGGGGATCTGCATGGCCTGGGCGATCTGCGGGGCCGCGTCGATGTCGACGAGGCCGAGCAGGTAGCGACCCTCGTGCTCCTCCACGACCGTCACCAGGTCGTCGGCCAGCTGGCCGCTCTCCGGCATCCGCGTGCGGGAGTAGAACACGAGCAGGACGGGGGCCGTCATCGACTGCTCGAGGAGTCCCTGGAAGCTCTGCTCGTCCACCTGCACGGAGTACGACGACCCGGCGGGGGCCGGCGTGCTGGCGGGGGCGGCGGCACCGGGTCCGGCCGGAGCACCGGCCCGCGGGGCGGGTTGTCCGAGTCCGGACAGGTCGATGGCACCGGGACGGCTGAAGGGCTGCTGCGTCATGGTGCCAATCCTAGGGAGAGTGCCCACGTCCCGGCGGCGGGGTGGGTAGCCTCGGACGCATGGCATCGCGGGGCAGCGCCCTCTACGTGCGCCACCGGCGGAATCTCGGCCTGTTGGCGCGCTTCGGCGTGGTCGGCGGCTCGGGCGTGCTCGTCAACCTGCTCACGCTGGTCGTGCTGCGGCGGCTCGGACCACACTTCGACGACGCGGTGGTCGGGATCGGCTCGACCGACTTCAGCCTCCGCTGGTACCACGTCTACTCGACCATCGCCTTCCTCGTGGCGAACCTGTCGAACTTCCAGCTCAACCGCTCGTGGACCTTCCGCAGCAACCGTGTCTCGGGCTGGTGGCAGGAGTACTGGCCGTTCCTGGTGGTCGGCTTCGGCGGCCAGGTCGTGGGCCTGGCACTGCTCACGCTGCTGATGCACCCCCACTCCCCCGTCAGCCTGCCGACGAGCGTCTTCGACGACTCCAGCGGGCTGCGCAACCGGCTCTACTGGTCGCAGCTGATCGTGATCGCGCTCGTGATGCCGGTGTCGTTCGTCCTCAACAAGCTGTGGACCTTCGCCGCCGTCCGGACCGGGCGTCCCGACCTCGCCGACCCCCTTTTCGAGGAGGATGTCGTCCGAGTGGGACCTCACCCCTAGGGCGTGGTAGAAACCCTGATCGGGCGGGCACGTGGACGGGAGGCGGAGCCAGTGACATCGGGGGCGTACGACTTCGCCGGCTACCAGGTCCTGGTGGTGGGCGGGACACGCGGTGAGGGACACACCATCGCGACGTCCTTCGCGGAGGCCGGTGCCTCGGTGACCGTCACCGGCACGATGATGCTGCAGTCCCTCTACGACTCCGACCTGTCGGCCTTCGACTACGAGTCGGTCAACCTCGCCCGCCAGGCCTCGATCGACCACCTCGTCGCGATGGTCGACCACCTCGACGTGCTCGTCCTCGCGGCCTCGGCGAACCTCCCCTTCGGCCTCCCGCCCGAGGAGCAGTCGTTCATCGCCCAGGCCGCCCGCTCGGGCCTCCTCGGACCCACGTTCCTCACCACCCGGCTGCGGCTCCGGCTGAGCCAGAGCCCGGCCCTCGGCGGCGGCTGCGTGGTCAACACCGGCGCCGTACGCACGTGGCTGGAGCTGTCGTCCACCGCCGACGAGGCGCAGGCGCAGGTCATCGCGTCCACCGCCCGGGCCGGTGAGAAGTGGGCGGGGCTCGGCGTCCGGGTCAACTCGGTGCTGCAGACGACGCGACCGGTGCTGCCCCGGCAGTACGCCCCGCGTGCCGGCAGCAGGGTGGCCGGCACCACGCTGGTGCGCGACGCGGGCGCCCGCAGCCACGAGCAGGTGGCGGCGGCCGCCCTGTTCCTCGCGAGCAGCGCGGCGTCGCGCATCACCGGCCAGACGCTGCGCCTGGGCTGAGCACCTCGCCGGAGTACTAGCCCATCTGGGTGGTTCTGGCGGCGGCACCTCGGAGTTGCCGCCTCACGAACCCCGGCGCGGTTACGGTTCCTCCACAAAAGCAACATCTTCGACACATCTCGAGGCGTGGGGTCTCGGTCGGTTGCTTGTGACGAGGTGGAGAACGTGCTCATGATTGCTCAAGGCAACGCGGGACAGTCGAGACGACAGGCAGCGGCGTGGCGGGGCCGGGCCTCCGACCACCGGCGTGAGCAGGTGAAGGCCCGGGGCCTCATGCCGGTCCCGGCCACTCCGACCGGTCCGACCGGTCCGACCGGCCCGCGCGTCCCCGGGCGAAGCATCGCGACGGTCCTCCCCTCCATCGATGCGCAGTGGAGCTCGCTCACGGACGTCCTCAACGCCATTGACGCGCCGTCCTACGCCCTGTTGTCGACCGAGTCCGGATTCCCGCTCAAGGCCCACGGCTACGGCCTCGGCGACCTGGTGACAGCAGTCCGTGCGGCCAACCGGACGTTCGAGGCACGACGCGCCGACGTCGTGGTCGACCACAACGTGGCGACCCTCGAGATCGACTCGGGGAACACCCAGACCGTCATCGCGGCCATCTCGTCCAGGCACGGCACGCACCTGCTGTCAGTGACTGCTGACGGGGTCAGCATGCCGGTGCTGCGCGCCTGGACCCACCACACGGCAACGAGGTTCGGCGCTCTGCTCGATCAGCCCTGAGTCAGCAGCTCGTCTGCGGCTGCATAAGGATCGGACTCCCCCTCCGCAACGCGTGCGGCCAGCCGGTCGAGGTCGGCACCGCCGGCCCGCTCCCAGCGCTCGCGCACCGCGGCGAGGGCGATGGCCTCGACCTCGCTCCGCGCCCGGGCCGTACGACGACGGGCGAGCTCGCCGGACTCGGCGAGCCAGGCGGCATGGCGGTCGATCTCCGCCAGCAGCCCGTCGATCCCCTCCGCCGTGCTGGCCACGGTCCGCACGACCGGCGGTCGCCAGGCGCCCTCGGGCCGCTCGGCCATCGACAGCATCGTGCGCAGCTCGCGGCGGGTGCGGTCGGCGCCCTCGCGGTCGGCCTTGTTGACGGCGTACACGTCACCGATCTCGAGGATCCCCGCCTTGGCGGCCTGGATGCCGTCGCCCATGCCCGGCGCGAGCAGCACCAGCGTGGTGTCGGCGAGCCCGGCCACCTCCACCTCGCTCTGCCCGACCCCGACGGTCTCCACGACCACGACGTCGCAGCCGGCGGCGTCGAGCACCCGCACCGCCTGCGGCGTCGACCGGGCCAGGCCGCCGAGGTGGCCGCGGGCGCCCATCGAGCGGATGTAGACCTCGGGGTCGAGCGCGTGGTCGCCCATCCGCACCCGGTCACCGAGCAGTGCTCCGCCCGGAGAACGGCGAGGACGGGTCGATGGCCAGCACGCCGACGCGACGGCCGTCGGCACGCAGCGCCGTGACGAGGGCGTTGGTCGACGTCGACTTGCCGACGCCCGGCGCACCGGTGATGCCCAGCACGTGCGCGCGGCCGGTGTGGGCGCGCAGCGCGGCCATCACCTCGCGCAGGGCGGGTGAGTCCGTCTCGACGAGCGTGATCAGGCGGGCGACCGCAGCAGCCTCGCCGTCGCGCGCCCGCGCGACGAGGTCAGGGACCGCAGCACCCCGCCTCACGCCTGCCTCACGCGCCTGCCTCAGGAGGCGGGCACGCGGACGATCAGGGCGTCGCCCTGGCCACCGCCGCCGCAGAGCGCGGCCGCACCGACGCCACCGCCGCGGCGCTGGAGCTCGAGGGCCAGGTGCAGCACGACGCGGGTCCCGGACATGCCGACCGGGTGACCGAGCGCGATGGCACCGCCGTTGACGTTGACCTTCGCGTTGTCGATGCCGAGCTCGCGCGCCGAGGAGATGCCCACGGCCGCGAAGGCCTCGTTGAACTCGACGAGGTCGAGGTCGGAGGGGGCGATGCCCTCCTTCTCGCAGGCCTTCGCCGTGGCGGCGGCGGGCTGGAGCTGCAGCGTCGAGTCCGGGCCGGCGACCTGTCCGTGCGCGCCGATCTCGGCGAGCCAGGTGAGGCCGAGCTCCTCGGCCTTCGCCTTGCTCATCACCACGACGGCGGCGGCACCGTCGGAGATCTGCGAGGCGGAGCCGGCGGTGACGGTGCCGTCCTTGCTGAAGGCCGGGCGCAGGCGGGACAGCGACTCGATCGTGGTGTCGCCGCGGACGCCCTCGTCCTCGCTGATCACGACGGGGTCACCCTTGCGCTGCGGGATCTCGACGGGCACGACCTCGTCGGCGAAGACGCCGTTCTTCCAGGCCACAGCCGCCTTCTGGTGCGACTGCGCGGCGAACTCGTCCTGCTCCTCGCGGGTCAGGTTGGCGCCGGCGGCGTTGCACTCCTCGGTCAGCAGGCCCATCGCCTGGGAGGTGAACTGGTCGAACAGCGCGTCGTAGGCCATGGAGTCGACCAGCGAGACGTCGCCGAACTTCGTGCCCTCGCGGGACTTGGGCAGGAAGTGGGGGGCGTTCGTCATCGACTCCATGCCGCCGGCGACGACGATCTCGCACTCCCCCGCTCGCACCAGCTGGTCGGCGAGGGCGATGGCGTTGAGGCCCGACAGGCACACCTTGTTGATGGTGATGGAGGGGACGGTCATCGGGATGCCGCCGTTGACCGCCGCCATGCGGGCGGGGTTCTGACCGGCACCGGCCTGGATGACCTGGCCCATGATCACGTAGTCGACCTGCTCGCCGGTGACGCCGGCCTTCTCGAGCGCGCCCTTGATGGCGACGCCGCCGAGGTCGGCGGCCGACTGGTCCTTGAGGCCGCCCAGCAGGCGGCCGATCGGGGTGCGGGCTCCGGCGACGAGGACACTCACGTTCTTGGCAGATCCAGTCATGGGGCCGACGATACCCACCGGCGTACGCCTCGCGGCAGGGTGTGTGACCTGCCCGCCGTGAGGCACACGTCACACCCCCTCGCGCCGCGACGCCGGGTCGGCCAGCATGCTGTCCATGAGCGCTGCCACTGATCTCCCCGACGACGTCCAGCACCTCTTCACCGCCATCGACCACGTCGGGATCGCCGTGCCCGACCTCGACGAGGCGATCGCGTTCTACCGCGACGCCTACGGCATGCAGGTCCTCCACGAGGAGGTCAACGAGGAGCAGGGCGTCCGCGAGGCGATGGTCGGGGTCGGCGACCGCTCCTCCAACCCGGGAGGCTCGTGCATCCAGCTCCTCGCGCCCCTCACCCCCGAGTCGACGATCGCGAAGTTCCTCGACCGCAACGGCCAGGGCATCCAGCAGCTCGCCTTCCGCGTCGAGGACGTCGAGCACGTCGCCGAGGTGCTGCGCGCCCGCGGCCTGCGCCTGCTGTACGACGCCCCGCGGCGGGGCACGTCCGACAGCCGGGTCAACTTCATCCACCCCAAGGACGCCGGCGGCGTGCTGGTCGAGCTGGTCGAGCCGGCGCGCACCGGACACTGAGGGACGTACGTCACACCTCGTAGCCCTCGAGGTTACCCGCCAGTACCTTGAGCCAGATCGTTCCACCGATGCCTCACACGCCGACCAGGAGACACCCGTGAAGAACATCCTCGACGCCATCCAGTCCGACAGCGCCACCTCCGACGACTTCGCCTCCCTGGAGCTCCCGGAGTCCTACCGCGCCGCCTTCGTGAAGAAGGACGAGGTGGACATGTTCGAGGGCCTCACGGCCAAGGAGAAGGACCCGCGCAAGTCCCTCCACGTCGAGGACGTGCCGCTGCCCGAGCTCGGTCCCGGCGAGGCCTTCGTGGCGGTGATGGCGAGCGCCATCAACTACAACACCGTGTGGACCTCGATCTTCGAGCCCGTCTCCACCTTCGGCTTCCTCGAGCGCTACGGCCGCAGCAGCGAGCTCACCAAGCGCCACGACCTGCCCTACCACGTGGTCGGCTCCGACCTGTCCGGCGTCGTGCTCAAGACCGGCCCGGGCGTGACCCGCTGGAAGCCGGGCGACCGCGTCGTCGCGCACTGCCTCTCGGTCGAGCTCGAGGGCCCCGACGGCCACAACGACACGATGCTCGACACCGAGCAGCGGATCTGGGGCTTCGAGACCAACTTCGGCGGCCTCGCCGACGTCGCGATGGTCAAGGCCAACCAGCTGATGCCGAAGCCCGAGCACCTCACCTGGGAGGAGGCGGCCTCCCCCGGCCTGGTGAACTGCACGGCGTACCGCCAGCTCGTCTCCACCAACGGCGGCAACATGAAGCAGGGCGACAACGTCCTCATCTGGGGCGCGTCCGGCGGCCTCGGCGGCTTCGCGACCCAGTACGCCCTCAACGGCGGCGCCACCCCCGTGTGCGTGGTCTCCAACGAGGAGAAGGCCCAGATCGCCCGCAGCATGGGCGCCGAGCTGATCATCAACCGCTCGGAGGAGGCCTACAAGTTCTGGAACGACGAGGGCACCGAGCAGGACCCCAAGGAGTGGAAGCGCCTCGGCGCGCGCATCCGCGAGCTCACCGGCGGCGAGGACATCGACATCGTCTTCGAGCACCCCGGTCGCGAGACCTTCGGCGCCTCCGTCTTCGTCACCCGCAAGGGCGGCACCATCACCACGTGCGCGTCCACCACGGGCTACATGCACGAGTACGACAACCGCTACCTCTGGATGAACCTCAAGCGGATCATCTCCAGCCACTTCGCCAACTACCGCGAGTCGTGGGAGGCCAACCGCCTCATCGCCAAGGGCAGGATCCACCCGACCCTCTCGAGGACCTACCCGCTCGAGGAGGTCGGCCAGGCCTCGCTCGACGTCCACCAGAACGCCCACCAGGGCAAGGTCGGCGTGCTCTGCCTCGCCCCCGAGGAGGGCCTCGGCGTGCGCGACCACGAGATGCGCGCGGAGCACGAGACGGCGATCAACCGCTTCCGCGGCGTCTGAGGTCACCCGTACGGACGAGCCTCCCCACCCGTCACACCCCGGTTCGCTGCGGTATCCGTCACTGCCCCGCGAGCCGGGGTGTCGTCATGTCCGGGCATCGGCAAGACTGACGGCTGACGCAGTCCGTACGACGTGAGAGTGGGTGTCGCTGCATGAGCTCCGACCAGGGCCTGTCCATCTTCGACGACGAGCCGGAGTCCGGCGCCGACGCGGGTGAGGAGACCCAGGTGCTCCCGGTGACGCCGAAGGAGCAACCGGCCGCGAAGGCCGCCGCCGCGAAGCCCGCCGCGAAGCCCGCTGCGAAGCCCGCTGCGCAGGCCGAGGCGGCGCCCGAGCCCACGTCCGAGCCGACCTCCGAGCCCGAGCCGGGTCCGAAGCCCGTCAGCGAGCCGGAGCCCGAGCCCACGCTCCAGGCCCCCGTGGTCCCGCCCCGCCAGGCCGCGCAGCCCACCCCGCCCACGACGCCCGCGACCCCCGCGGCGCCCGCCCGGCCGGCCCAGGCCGCGCCCGCAGCCGCGCCGGCTGCCGCCGCACCTGTTGCCGCACCTGTTGCCGCTGCGCGCCCCGTGGTGCCGCCCGCCGCACCGCTGCCCGTCGTGCGCCGCGGTGGCTACGACAAGACCGCCGTGGACCAGCGCGTCGGCCAGCTGCAGACCGAGAAGTCCGGCCTGGCCACCAGCCTCGCCAGCAGCGAGCAGCGCGTCATCGAGCTCGAGGGCGAGCTGGAGCGGCTGCGCTCGGAGCTCGAGGAGAACACCAACCCGACCTACGCCGGGCTCGGCGGTCGCGCCACGTCGATGCTCAAGCTCGCCGAGGAGGAGGCCACCGACGTCCGCGCCGTGGCCCGTCGCGACGCCACCGACATCCGCGCGCAGGCCGAGCGCGACGCCACGAGCATCCGCGCCGACGCCGCCCGCGAGGCCGACGACATGCGGCTCGTGCAGCTCAAGGAGCTCGACGAGATGCGCGCGCGGATCACCGCCGACGCGGAGACCGAGCGCAGCCTGGCCAAGGCCGAGGCCGAGGACCTCCTCGCGGCCGCCCGCCGCGAGTCCGACCAGCTGCGCCTGGCCGCGCAGCAGGAGACCAACGAGGTGCGGGTCACCGCGATCCGCGAGGCCGAGCAGGCCCGTGCCGCCGCCGACCGCGAGGTCCAGGAGGCCCGGCGCACCCTGGCCGTGGAGAAGGAGCGCCTGGCTCGCGAGGCTGCCGAGCACCACTCGACCGCCACTGCCGAGACCCAGCGCCTCGTCGCCGAGGCGGAGCAGCGGGCGACCGCGGCCGAGCAGCGGGCTCGTGAGGCGACCGCCCAGGCCAACACGCACCGCCAGCAGGCGCAGAGCGAGGCCGAGGGCCTCCTCTCGCGGGCCCGTCGCGAGGCCGAGCAGGTCGTCGCCTCGGCGCGCACCCAGGCCGACTCCATCGGGGCGACCCGGGCCGCGGAGGCCGAGCGCGAGCTCGCCAACATCCAGGCCGAGGTCGACCGGATCACCAAGCGTCGCGACGCGATCACCGCCCAGCTCGGCGCCCTGCGCGACGTGGTGGCCGGCTTCGCCGAGGACCAGTCCTGAGCTGGCGCGACCGGCTCCGGGAGGTCACCACCTCCCGCGACACCGCGTCCGACACGAGCAGCGAGTCCGCGAGCGATTCCGTCAGGGAGGCCGTCCGGGACGCCGACCTCACCGACCCCGTCGAGGCCCCTGAGGTCCTCGAGGCGGTGGTCGAGCAGGTCAGCGAGGACGCCGACCGCGCCGAGGCCGCGGCCGAGTCCGCCGAGGAGTCGGCCAGGACGGCGGCCGGGATCGCCGAGAACGATCGACGACTCGATCGACCTGGTCATCGACGACGCGGCACCGGCCCCCTACGTCGCGGCAGAGCCGGCGGAACCCACCCCGTTGCTCCTGCGCCACTCGCCGTTCAAGATCGGGTTCTTCGGTGCCCTCGGTGCCGTGGCCGCCGTCTTCCTCAGCCAGCAGCTGCTCAGCATCTCGTCGGTCCTCATCCTGCTCGTGATGTCGATGTTCCTCGCGATCGGGCTCAACCCGGTCGTGGAGTTCTTCATGCGGCGCGGTGTTCGCCGGGGGCTGTCGGTGCTGCTCGTGCTCGTCGCGGTCATCGGTGTCCTGACGCTCTTCGTCTTCGCCGTCGCACCCGTCATCAGCGACCAGATCGCGCAGATCACCCGCAACGCCCCCGGGTGGCTCGACGACCTGCAGGCCAACAGCCAGGTCCAGAAGCTCGACGACCAGTTCGACGTCATCGCCAAGGCCCAGGAGTACATCCAGAACGGCGACTTCGGGCAGAAGGTCTTCGGCGGTGCCCTCGGCGTGGGCCTGCGCGTGCTGTCGGCCCTGACCAACAGCCTCATCGTCATCGTCCTGATGATCTACTTCCTCGCCTCGCTGCCCAGCATCAAGCACGCGGGGTACTCCCTCGCTCCGGCCTCCAAGCGCCCGCGCGTGAGCGACCTCGGTGACCGGATCATCCGGGCGACGGGGGCCTACGTCGCCGGCGCCTTCCTCGTCGCCCTGTGCGCGGGACTGAGCACGTTGATCTTCTCGTTCATCATCGGCCTCAGCGACTACGCCTTCGCCCTGGCCTTCGTCGTCGGACTCTTCTCGCTCATCCCGGTCGTCGGCGCCGTGGTCTCCGGGGTGATCATGACGCTGCTGGCGCTGACGATCTCGCCGACCGTCGCACTCGTGGCACTGGTCTACTACCTGGCCTACCAGCAGTTCGAGTCCTACGTGATCTACCCGCGGATCATGAAGAAGTCGGTCGACCTACCGGGCTCGGTGACCGTGGTCGCCGCCCTGGTCGGTGGATCGCTGATGGGCGTCATCGGTGCGCTGCTCGCCGTGCCCGTCGCGGCCGCGCTCCTGCTGCTGCACCGCGAGGTGTTCCTCAAGCGGCAGGACGCTCGCTGATCCGGGGCTCGTCGGGCACCGGCTCGGCGAGCAGGGGCGCCCGCCCCTCCCCCAGCTTGACCACCACGACGCCCACGAGCACCAGCACGCCGCCGGCCAGCTGGACGCCGCGCGGCAGCTCGTCGAGCAGCAGCCAGGCCCACAGCACCGCGGCCAGGACCTCGCCGAGGGCGACGAACGAGGCGAGCCGGCTCCCGAGCCGGCGCCCGGCAGCGATCCCGGTGACGTAGGAGAAGGCGGCGGTCACCAGGCCCAGCGCGAGCACCGGGATCCACCACGCCACGGCACGCCCGTCGTACACCGCGTCCGCCGTGGAGGCGTCGAACGGCAGCACGCCCGAGGCGCCGGCCACGAGCAGGACGACACCGCCCACCAGCAGGCCACCGGCAGCCAGCGTGATGCCGGGCAGGCCGTTGTCCTCGTCGGCGGAGATGATGAAGTACGTCGCTGCGCCGACCATGGCGCCCAGGGCCCACAGCACGCCGGCCGTGCTCAGCTCGGCGCCCGAGATCACGTCGAGGACCAGCACGAGGCCCCCGGCGGCGATGGCGGCACCGAGCACGGTGACGGCCGAGGGGCGGTGCCCGTGGCGCAGCCAGAGCCAGACGACCACGGCCACCGGGGCTGTGTACTCGAGGAGCAGCGCGACGCTCACCTGCATGTAGGAGACGGCGTAGAAGTAGCAGAGCTGTGCTCCGGCGACGGCCGCGAGGCCGTAGACCGTGATCAGGCCGGCGTTGGTGCGGACCAGGTGCCACCGACCGCGCAGGGCCAGGGCTCCGGGCACCACCAGCACGGCGGCCGCGATGGCGATGCGCAGCGCCACCGTGGCACCCGCGCTCCAGCCGGTGTCGAGCAGCCCGCGCGCGAGCACGCCCGAGAGGCCGAACGACGCGGCCGAGGCGACCGCGAGCAGGAGGCCCGCCGTCGTCCGGGAGGATGCCGTGTCATGTGTCAAAGCCGTCACGCCCATGACACTATGGCGGGCTGATGTAATGTGTCAACATGCTTTTCACGGATGACACGGACGCCTCGCTGCAGGCGGCGGTCGCCCTGGTCAACTCCACCGACGAGCCCGGTGACCCGCTCGGCTCGGTCGAGGACCTCTCGGCCTTCCTCGCCTCCTGGCCCTACACCGGCAGGCTCGACGCCACCCGGGCCGAGCTCGAGGCCGTACGCCGGCTCCGTCCCGCCCTCCGTGCCCTCCTCCTCGCCGAGCGCGACGAGGCGGCCGAGATCGTCAACGGCATGCTCGCGAAGGCCAAGGCACTCCCCCAGCTCCAGCGACACGACCACTGGGACTGGCACGTCCACGCCGTCGACCCGGACCGCCCGCTCGAGGAGCGCGTGGTCGTCGAGACGGCGATGGCCATGATCGACGTGATCCGCGCCGACGAGATGTCGCGCCTCGACCGCTGTGCGGCCGACGACTGCGACGACGTCGTGCTGGACCTCTCGCGCAACCGCTCGCGCCGCTACTGCTCGACGACGTGCGGCAACCGGGAGGCCGTCGCGGCCTACCGCGCGCGCCAGAAGGCCTAGCTGTCGGCCTCGTCCGGCAGGAAGCGCCGCAGCACCTCGAGGAAGATCGCCGGCTGCTCGGAGTGCACCCAGTGACCGGCGCCCTTGACCAGGACGCGGCGGTTGCGTGGGAACCGGCGGTCCATCTCGGGTGAGTGCGCGTCGTCGATGTAGTCGGAGTCCGCGCCGCCCATCCACAGCACCGGTCCGTCGTACGACGCCTCGCCGAGCTCGTCGCCCGGCCAGCCGGTCAGGCCGCTCATCGACGCGCCGAGCAGGTCGAGGTTGAGCTGCCAGTGCCAGCCCTCGTCGGTGCGGCGGAGGTTCTGCAGGAGGAAGCTGCGCACGACCGGGTTGGGCACCGCCTCGCGCAGCGCCTCGTCGGCCTGGTCGCGGCGCTCGAGCGCCGACAGGTCGAGCCCGCGCATGGTCTCGATGTAGCCGACGAACTCACGCCCGCTCGGGTAGGCCACCGGTGCGACGTCGACGACGACCAGCCGCTCGACGAGCCCAGGGTGGCGCAGCGCCAGGCACATGGCGATCTTGCCGCCCATGGAGTGACCGACCAGGGCGACGGGCTCGTCCCCCAGCTCGGCGGCCACGAGGTCGGCCAGCTCGACGTAGTCGAAGGACTCGGTCCAGGGCGAGCGGCCGTGGTTGGGCATGTCGAGGAGCAGCACCCGGTGCTCGGTGCTCAGCGCCTTGGCTGCCTGCGTCCAGTTCTTGCCCTGCCCGAAGAGGCCGTGGCAGAAGACGACGCGCGACCCGGACGTGCCGAGCTCGGTGCGGTGCAGGCTCACCGGCCCATCCTCGCAGGCCCTCAGGAGGCGGCGAACGACCCGTCGTCGGTCCGGTGCACGAGCCCGTCGCTCGCGGCCATCGCCAGCGCCCGCTCGAAGCGGTGCTCCTCCCACCAGCGCCCGCCGACGATGTCACGGAGCTCCTCGGCGGGAGTGGGTCCGTGCGCCTCCAGGGCGCGGACGATCTGGCCCATCTCGTGGAAGACCTGGCGGTCGCGAGGTCCCTCCGTGGACGGCTTGGGCGGCGGCATCGGGCTCATGGTCCGGCTCCTCTCGGATGGTGGTCTGCGTCGCGTGCGGTCAGGTGTGGTCAGGCGTGCGCGGGCTCGTCCTCGGCGGTCAGCGGCGCGGCGATGTCCTCGAGCGACTGGCCCTCGGCCTTCACGCCGAGGAAGATCTCGGCGATGCCGCCGGCGATCATCAGGGCCGCCCCGATGAAGTAGCCGATCGCGATCCCGGTGATGTCCTTGTTCTCGCTGGCGTTGTCGATGAGCCGGCCGAACAGCAGCGGTCCGGTGATGCCACCGACTGCGGTGCCGATCGCGTAGAAGAACGCGATGCAGAGCGCTCGCGTCTCCATCGGGAAGATCTCCGAGGCGGTGAGGTACGCCGCGCTCGCGCCGGCCGAGGCGAAGAAGAAGATGACCGCGCCGAAGACGGTCAGCGTGACAGCCGTGAGGCTGTCCAGCATGGTGCCGGCGATCGCGAGCAGGACCCCGGACAGGATGTAGGTGCCGGCGATCATCTTGACCCGGCCGAGCGTGTCGAAGAGCCCGCTCAGCAGGAGGGCGCCGGCGAAGTTGCTCGCCGCGAAGATCGCGAGGAACCACCCGGTCTGCGTGACGTCGAGGAACGTGGTCAACGTGTCGCCGTAGGTGAAGAAGAACGCGTTGTAGAGGAATGCCTGGCCGACGAACAGCGCGAAGCAGAGCGCCGCGCGGCGCGGGTAGAGCGTGAAGACGGTCTTGGCGATCAGCGGCAGGCTGATGGTCTTGCGCTGGCGGATGGTGATCGTGTCGTCGACGCCGTGCAGGGTCTTGCCCGTCTCCTCCTGCACCGTGTGCTCGATGTCCTTGACGATCTGCTCGGCCTCCCCCTCCCGCTCGTGGATGAAGAGCCAGCGGGGGCTCTCCGGCACGTGGCGGCGTACGACGAGGATCCCGACGGCCAGGATCGCGCCGAGCCCGAAGGCGGCACGCCAGCCCCAGCTCGGGTCCACGACGTTGGGGTCGAGCAGCGGGATGGTGAGCAGGGAGCCGAGGGCGGCGCCGACCCAGAAGGAGCCGTTGATCGCCACGTCCACGCGACCGCGGTACTTGGCCGGGATCAGCTCGTCGATCGCGGAGTTGATCGCGGCGTACTCGCCACCGATGCCGGTGCCGGTCAGGAAGCGGCAGGCGAAGTACCAGGCGGGGTTCATCGAGAACGCCGTCAGCACGGTGGCGACCGTGTAGACGCCCAGCGTGATCAGGAAGAGCTTCTTGCGACCGAACCGGTCGGTCAGCTGGCCGAAGAAGAGCGCGCCGATGCAGGCGCCGGCGACGTACATCGCACCGGCGAGGCCGACGTCCGAGCTCGACAGCCCCAGACCGGTGTCGGTGGGCTTGAGCGCTGCCGACATCGAGCCGACGATGGTGACCTCGAGCCCGTCGAGGATCCAGACGGTGCCGAGCCCGATGACCACCATCCAGTGCCACCGTGCCCACGGCAGTCGGTCCATCCGGGCGGGAATGTCAGTGGTGATCGTTCCTGTCTCGACTCCGGCCATGTCTCGCGACGCTAGACCCGCCGATGGGGGCCGAGCACACCCTTGGGGGCGAACGACCTCCCCAGGGGTGAACGCCTCGGTGAACGCCTCGAGGTCAGGTCAGAAGTCGAAGCCGTCGAACCCGTCGAACATGCCGCCGATGCCGTCGCCGATGCCGCCGAACATGTCGCCGAGGCCCTCGCCGATCGCCCCGATCCCGTCGCCGATGCCGTCGAAGCCGCCGCCGAAGAGCATGCCCATGAACATCCAGTCCATCGGGCCGAAGCCGCCGAAGTAGCCCTGCGCGTAGGGCTGGTAGGCACGGCCGCCCTGCCAGTAGGGCACGCGGCGCGAGCCGACCATGACCTTGCGGATGTCGGGCTCGGCCCCGGCGCGGACCCGCTCGACGTCGAGCGCGCAGGCCGGCACGTCACGCGACGCCCCGCCCGGCGGGGTCCACGGCACGTCGGCCACGGACATGCCGTGGCGCGGGTCGAAGAAGCAGGGCGGGCGACGCTGCGGCAGCGGCTGGCCGGCGACGCGGGCGCGGACGCACGCCATCGCGTAGCGACCGTCCTCGAGGATCTCCGTCACGTGGCGCACGTCCTCGGCCCGGGTGAGGCCGGCGGCCGCGATCTTGGCCGACTCGTAGGCGTCGAGCGCGCGCTGGTAGTCGGCGTTCGCGCCCGGGTCGAGCTCCTCGCCGGCGAGGTCGATGTCGAGGTCCTGGAGCTCGACGCCGAGGGCGGTGACGTCCTCCTCGGCGAGCCGCTTCACCGGCGCGACGTCGGCCTCGGCGCGGGCCAGCTCACGCCTCTTGCCCGACTTGCCCGCAGCCACCGCGACCGCGGTCAGCCCGCCGAGGACGACCAGCACGAGCACGAGTTCCATGGCCACAGCGTACGCAGGAGCGGCAAGGACAGCGCGGCGGCGCAGACGGTGCGCGCATGGCCCGAACAGGCCGCACATCGACCCCCGACGATGTGCGGCCTGCCCGGAGAAACGGCCGGTGGCAGCGGGACCATCCCCTGTGCGGTCCCGCCCCCTTCGGCGTGGCACAAGACTCCCGCGGACGGGTGTGGCCCGGCATCCGTAGTCCTACCTAACCGATTGCCTAACCCCCTGACCGAAGGATTGCGGAGCTCACCGGCGCATCAGCGATAGATTCGTCCCGTGCTGTCCCCGTGCCTCGGTCGTGACGAGGTCCAGCGCGCGCTGCGCGAGGCGCTGGAGGAGTCGCGGTGGGTCACCGTCGTCGGACCTCCCGGCAGCGGCAAGACGCTGATCGTGCGCCACGTCGCGGCCGCGTCGGAGACGTCGTGGGTCGACGCGCGCAACCTCCGCACGCTCGACGACGTCCTCGTCGCGGCGCTCGAGAGCCTCGAGTCGGAGACCGCCCCCGGCGACTCGCTCACCGGTGCCCTCGGTCGTGCCGTCGACGGTCGCGACTGCCTGCTGGTGCTCGACGGGCTCGACCTCGACGCGACCGAGGCCGGCCCCGTGCTCCAGACCATGCTCGACGGCACGACCGACGCGCGCGTGGTGGTCACCGCCCGGACCACCGCCGGCCAACCCGGCGAGTCCGTCGTCCGGGTGGGCCCGCTGCCGGTCCCGTCGACGCGCTCGCCCCTCGAGGGCCCGGCCGTCGAGCTGTTCCTGCGCCGGATCCGCGTCGCCGGCGGCCAGCCCGTCGACCTCGCCGCGCAGGACCGGGAGGTACGCCGGCTGCTGCGGGCCACCGGCGGGTTGCCGCTGCTCATCGAGCAGGTGGCGGTGCAGTCCGCCCTCGTGGGGCTCGGCAACGCGATCACCACGGTGAGCCTCGACCAGGCCGTCGACTCCGCCCACGACCTGCTCGACGACGACAGCGCCACCGCCCTGCGCCGGATCGGCCTGCTCGGCTTCCCGATCGGGCTCGGCGTGCTCGCGCGCGTGCTCGACCAGCCCGCCCAGCGCGCCGCCGAGGTCGCCGGCAACCTCGCGCGCCGCAGCCTCGTCGAGGTCGACGCCGACGGGCGCTTCGACATGCTCTCCCCCATCCGCGGGCGCGCCCGCGCCCTCGCCCGGCCCGAGGACGTGGCTGCCGTCGAGGCCGGCCTGCTCGGCTGGGCCGACGACCACGCCCCCGAGCACGACAACTACGGAGCGGCCGACGCCGACTGGCTCACCGACCTGCCGGCGATGCGGCACGCCGTGCTGACCGCGTGCGCGAGGCCGGAGACGCGCGACGAGGGCTACTCCGTGGCCAACCGCATCTTCTCCTCCCTCTACACCTCGATGCGCGCACGCGACGCCGTCGAGATCCTCGAGGCTGCCGTGGCCAGTGGCGACGGCCCGCCGGCGATCGGTGCGCAGATCGCCCGCCGCGCCGGGATCGCCGCCTCCGAGATGCGCGGGACCTACGAGGGCCTCTGGCTGCTCGACCGCGCCGACGAGCACGCCTCCGCGGCGCCGCGGCCGGAGGAGCAGCTCGCGAAGACCGCGTCGATCCGCGCCGAGATGCACCTCGACGCCGGTGAGATGGAGCTCGCCGAGCGCGAGGCCCGTCGCGCGCTCGAGCTCGACCCCGACGGGTCGATCCGGCGCCAGGCGACCCGCACCCTCGCCGACGTCTTCACCTCGCAGGGCCGTTTCGCCGAGGCCGCGCAGGCGGCCGGCGACGCCCTGCCGGCACGGATGAGCCGCGACGAGCGCTGGATCGACCTGTCGGCCCGCACCCTCCTGGCCCGCATCGCGCTGGAGCAGGGACGCATCGCGGAGGCCGTCGCCGGCACCCGCGCCGTGGTGCTCGAGGCTCGCGAGCTCGCCGAGGACCGCGTCGGCCTGCTGGCCGAGACCCTCCTGCGCGGGCTCGACCCGACGTGGCGGGCCACCGAGGTGGACCGGCAGAGCCTGCCGTGGGCCGTACGTCTCCCCGTCCTCGCGCAGGACGGTCGCGACCTGCTGCACCGCGGCGAGCTGCGCCAGGCCGCGGGCCTCGCGGCCGACGTGGTCGCCCTCGCCGACTCCGCCCGCCTCGGGCGCGACAGCGTCGAGGCACGACTGCTGCTGGGCCGGGCGCTGGTCGGCCTCGGCGACCTCGACCAGGCCACCACGACCTACCTCACCGCGCTCGAGCACTGCCGCACGATGCGCCTCCCGTTGCGTGCGGCCGACGTGCTCGACGGCCTCGCCGGCGTCGCACGCGAGCGCGACCTGCCCGAGGCGCGCGGCCTCGCCGCCGCCGCCTTCGCCCTGCGGACGCCACGGATGGCCGTGCGCTGGGGCTACTCCGCCGACTACGACGTCGTACCGGCCAGCCGGGTGCCCGCCGGGTGGATGGACGGCGACGACCTGTCCGCCGACGGGGTCACCCTCATCACGGCCGTCTTCAACCGGCCGGCGTCGGCGCCGCCGTCGGTGCTCGACCAGCTGACCGCCGCCGAGCGCCAGGTCGCCGAGCGGGTGGCCCACGGCCTGACCAGCCGGGCGATCGCCGAGGAGCTCTTCGTCTCCCCGCGCACGGTCGACGCCCACCTCACCCACATCTACCGCAAGCTCGACATCAACACCCGGGCGCGCCTGGCCGGGCTGGTCACCGAGCAGTCCCACCTCCGCACCCACGCCTGAGCCGTACGCCGACCCGCTGTCGGTGGGTCGCGGCAGGATGGCCGGCATGAGCCGGACGATCCAGATGACCTTCGACGCCCACGACCCCGAGAAGCTGTCGCGCTTCTGGGCGGAAGCACTGGGCTACGTCAACCCACCCCCGCCGGGTCGCGAGGTCGCGCCGGGCGAGGACGTCTTCACCGCGTGGCACGACTTCCTCCGCGACGCCGGGGTGCCCGAGTCGCAGTGGAACACCCGCTCGGCCGCCGAGGACCCCGACGGCGACGGCCCGCGGCTCTTCTTCCAGCAGGTGCCCGAGGGCAAGACCGCGAAGAACCGGGTCCACCTCGACGTCCGTGCCGCCCCCGGCCTCGCCGGCGACGAGCGGATGGCCGCGCTCGAGGCCGAGTGCGAGCGACTGGTCGGCCTCGGCGCCACCCGCGTGGAGCGGCACGACCCCGCGCCGCCGCTCAGCCACGGTCACCTCGTGATGACCGACCCGGAGGGCAACGAGTTCTGCCTCGACTGAGGTTGCCGAGCGATCAGCGAGCGCTGTAGTCGCGGAACCCGCGACCGGCCTTGCGCCCGAGGTAGCCGGCGGTCACCAGGTGCTCGAGGAGCGGGGCCGGGGAGAAGCCGGGCTCGCGGAACTCGAGGTAGAGCTCGCGCTGGATCGCCAGCGACACGTCGTTGCCGACGACGTCGAGCAGCTCGAACGGACCCATCGGCAGCGCGCAGCCGAGCTTCATCGCGAGGTCGATGTCGTCCGCGGTGGCGTAGTGCGCCTCGAGCATCTTGACGGCGTCGTTGAGGTAGGGGAACAGCAGCGCGTTGACGATGAACCCGGCTCGGTCGCCGCAGCGCACGGCCACCTTGCCGACCTTCTCGCACAGCGCGAGCACGGTCTCGGTGACGCTCTCGTCGGTCGCGACCGTGGAGACCACCTCGACCAGCTTCATGATCGCGGCCGGGTTGAAGAAGTGCATGCCGATGACGTCCTGGGGACGCTTGGTCACCCGGGCCATCTCGATGATCGGAAGCGACGACGTCGTGGTCGCGAGGATCGTTCCCGGCTTGCAGATCTCGTCGAGGTTCTCGAACAGCGTGGTCTTGATCGCGAGGTCCTCGGCGATCGCCTCCACGACCAGGTCGACGTCGCTGAGGTCGTCGAGCGAGGTGGTGCCGCGGACGCGGCCGAGCACCTCGGCCTTGGCCTCCTCGGTCGCCTTCCCGCGCTGGATCTGCTTGTCGAAGTTCTTGGCGATGGTGGCGAGCACCCCGGCGACCTTGTCCTGGCCGCGACCGGTGAAGAGCACGTCGTAGCCGGCCTTGGCGAAGACCTCGACGATGCCCGCGGCCATCGTGCCGGTGCCGACGACGCCGACCGAGCGGATGTCGTGGTGCAGCTGCGGCTCGTCGTCCGCGCTCGGCGTGTGCGCGTCGTCCACGACGACCGGGCTGTCGGGGGCCTCGTAGGTGTAGAAGCCGCGGCCGGACTTGCGCCCGAGCAGACCGGCGGTGACGTACTGCTTGAGGATCGGCGCCGGCGCGTGCAGGCGGTCGCGACCCTGCTTGTACATCGTGTCGAGGATCTCGTAGGCCGTGTCGAGCCCGATCAGGTCGAGCAGCGCCAGCGGGCCCATCGGGTAGCCGCAGCCGAAGCGCATCGCGGCGTCGATGTCCTCGCGCGAGGCGTACTTGCCCTCGTACATCGACACGGCGTGGTTGAGGTAGCCGAAGAGCAGGGTGTTGGCGATGAAGCCCGCCTTGTCGCCGCACACCACCGGGTTCTTGCCGAGGTCGCGGAGCACGCGCTGCACGTCGTCGAGGACGGCAGGCTCGGTGACGACGGTCTTGATGATCTCGACGAGGTTCTGCACCGGCGCCGGGTTGAAGAAGTGGACCCCGATCACGCGGCCGGGCCTGGAGTTCGCGGTCGAGATCTCGGTGACGCTCAGCGAGGAGGTGTTGGTCGCGAGGACCGCGTCGTCACGGACGATGCCGTCCAGCTTGGCGAAGATCGACTTCTTGATCGCCAGCGACTCCACGACCGCCTCGACGACCAGGTCGGCGACGGAGAGCGCGGTCATGTCGGTGGTCAGGGTGATCCGGCCGAGGAGCTCGGCCTGCTGCTCCTCGGTCATCTTCTCGCGCTTCACCGCGCGGCCCGTGGAGTGCTCGAGGTGCTGGCGACCGCGCTCGACGGCGGCATCGTTGACCTCGACGCCGATCACGCTGTAGCCGTTGCGGGCGAAGACCTCGGCGATGCCGGCACCCATCGTCCCGAGGCCGATGACGCCGACGGTGGTGAACTCGCGGGTAACCGTGTCAGTCATGGACGCATGCTCCCACGCCGGTCACCGGCAGCGGGTGTGGGAACCGTCACTCCGCCGGCTGCGCCGCAGGGCGTACGACGACCACCTCGTCGCCCGGCCGGACGGGGCCGGGCCGCACCACCTTGGCGCAGAGCCCGCGCAGCCGGAGCGGCTTGCCCGTCGGCCCGTTGACGAACGCCATCGCGTCCTTGCCGTAGCGCGCGATGAACTTCCCGCAGCCGTTGTGCGGCGCCGCGGTCACCACGATGACCGCTCCGTCCGGGCCACCGATGTGCAGCTCGCTCCGGGCCGGGAGGTTGTCGTGCGACAGGTCGAGGTCGACGTACATCTGGTCGCCCGCGAGCTCCTCGCGCGCCGGGTCCTGTGCGAGGAACTGCACCAGCCCGTGGTGCATCAGGTTGAGCTGCATCTCGGGGTCCGGCCGGCCGTCCGGCGCGTGCCGGTTGACACGGGTCGCCCAGCTGTCGCCGGCGAGACCCTCGGTCAGGTCGAGGTGACCCACCTCGAGCACCTCCCGCCGGCCGACCGCCGGCCGGCGGATCAGCGTCTTGAGGGTCCCGATGTCGCGCGGGGCGTCGTACGCGGCCAGCCACGCGTCGAGCTCGGTCGTGGTGCGGTGGGCTCGCAGGACCCGGCGCACCAGCACCCGGCCGGGCTGGTCGGCGACCCCGAGCAGCGGACCGGGGAGCGGCTCGTCCTCGGGCGACCGCGGCGAAGCCCAGGTCGGCGTACGCCGCCGCCTCGGCACCGGCGTACGGCGAGGCGGTGAGCTGGCCGTAGCCCTTGGCCGACAGCCGCTCGCAGACCGCCTCGACCAGGGCGCGGGTGTTCGTGCCACCGATGTCGGCGCCGACGACGACCGAGTCGAGGTGGGCGTGCCCGTCCAGCAGGTCGACGCGGACGTGCCCGACCGGCGGGTCACCGACGACCATCACGATCCCGGGACGCGTCGCCTCGTGCGTCAGGTCGAGCTGGGCGAGGTCGCGGCGGAGCGCGGGGCGCACCTCGTGGTCGGTCACGGGACCACTGTAGATTCGCCCGTCGTGAGGATCGTCGTGGCGCGCTGCCAGGTGGACTATGCCGGGCGGCTGACCGCCCACCTGCCGCTCGCGACCCGCGTGCTGATGCTGAAGTCCGACGGCTCGGTGCTCATCCACTCCGACGGCGGCTCCTACAAGCCGCTCAACTGGATGTCGCCTCCCTGCACGGTGAGGGAGGGCGTGGACGAGGACGGCCGCCCCGAGTGGGTGGTGACGGCCGGCAAGACCGACGACACGCTGCGGATCCTCATCGACGAGGTCCTGCACGACACCTCCCACGACCTCGGCGTGGACCCCGGCCTGCAGAAGGACGGCGTCGAGAAGCACCTCCAGGAGCTCCTCGCCGAGCACCCCGCGACCCTGGCCGACGGCCTCACGCTCGTGCGCCGCGAGTTCATGACCGCCATCGGCCCCGTCGACCTGATGTGCCGTGACGCCGACGGCCTCTCGGTCGCCGTCGAGATCAAGCGCCGCGGCGAGATCGACGGCGTCGAGCAGCTCACCCGCTACCTCGAGCTCCTCAACCGCGACCCGATGCTGACGAGCAAGGGTCCCGTGCGCGGCATCTACGCCGCCCAGGAGATCAAGCCCCAGGCGCGTGTCCTCGCCACCGACCGCGGCATCACCTGCGCACTGGTGGACTACGACGCGCTGCGCGGCATGGACGACGGCGCCGAGCACCGGCTGTTCTAGCCCCGAGCGCGCCCCTGCCGCATGACCTCGACCAGCAGGTTCGCGTAGCCGCGGGCGTCGTCGATGGCGCGGTGGGTGTGCGGGACGTCGCCGAACCACGCCTGGGGCAGGTCGTGGACCGAGAAGGTCGCCCAGTCCCCGCCGGTGACCCCGCAGGCGAGGCTCTTGAGGCACAGGCCCGGGCCGTGGAAGAGCGGGTCCTCGTCGTGGATCGCCGGACACACGGACGACGTCGTGAAGCGGCGCAGGTAGTGGTCGACGTACGGCCCGTCGAAGCCGAGGGGCGAGGCGACGAACTCGCGCTCGGGCCCGAGCCCGCGCACCCACGCCACGAAGTCGGCCATCACCTGCGGCACCGGCTGCGGGTCGGCCGTCGCCGCGGCGAGCACCTCCGGCGGCTGGGACTGGAACCACGCCCAGACCTGCGGGTCGTGCTGCGAGCCGGGCAGCGGCTCGAGCACCGCCTCGAACTCGCCGACCTGCTCCCCCGCGGCCGTCACCGCGACCGAGGCGAAGGACAGCATGGAGTTGGGCCCCGGCGTGAAGCCGTCGACCTCGATGTCGGTCACGACGTAGGTGCGAGTCATGTCGTTACCCTCACACGGTGACCGAGCCGGCGCCCGAGCGCATCTTCCACATCGCCACCGCGGCCGACTGGCGACGGACGACGGAGACCGGGACCTACACGACCTCCACCGTCGGGCGCACGCTCGAGGAGGAGGGCTTCATCCACGCGAGCAGGCGTGACCAGGTGCAGGGCGTGTTCGACCGCTACTACTCCGGCCTCGCGCGAGCACCTGGTGCTGCTGACCGTCGACCCCGCCCGCCTCACGGACGCCGAGGTGCGGGTCGAGGCGGTCGGTGACGACACGTACCCGCACGTCTACGGCCCGATCAACCGGTCCGCGGTCCTCGACGTCGCGCCGCTCGACCGCCGCGGGCGCGTCGAGACGCTCGGGTCGCTGTGGCTCAAGGGCATGCTCGTACGCATGGGGGCCGCGATCGCGGTCATGGCCCTGGTCGCCGCCGTCGTGCTCGCCGTCCAACGGGCCTGAGGTCCACGAGCCTCCCCTCAGGGCAGCGGCGTGCCGGCCCAGCTGCGGCAGGTCCAGCCGTCCGCGTCGGCTTCGAGGGCGACGACGCCGCAGTGGGGCATCGGCCGCTCGCTCCCGTGCGCGGGCCTCAGGTTCCGCGCCAGGGCGGCCAGGACCATGCACATGACCCCGCCGTGGCTGACGACCAGCACCGACTCGCCGCGGTGCTCGTCGGCGATCTCGTCGAGCACGGCGGTGCAGCGCTCCACCACGTCGCCGCCGCTCTCGCCGCCCGGGATGCGGGCGGCGAGGTCGCCGTCGAGCCAGGAGGCGAAGGTCGTCGCGAACGGGTCCGGCACGCCCGTCGTCCCGGCCGCCGAGCCCACGCCGAACTCCCGCAGCCCGGTGCGGACGACGACGTCGACGCCGAGGACGCCGGCCACGATCTCCGCGGTCTGCACGGCGCGCGCCATGTCGCTGGCCCACACCCGCGTGATCCGCTCGGGGGCGAGGGTCGCGGCCAGGTCCTTCGCCTGCCGGCGTCCCAGCGGGCTCAGCCAGCCGCCCGCGTCGCTCAGGAGCTCGCTCTCGTAGAGGGCCTCGCCGTGCCGGGCCACGAACACCCGGGCAGCGCACTGGAGGTCAGTCACCGGCCAGCCCCACCACGTCGTCGGCGCACCCCCACGACAGGGTCACCCCGGCACCGCCGTGGCCGTAGCAGTGGATCACGTCGCCCGCCCGCTCGAGGCGCACCTCGGGACGCGCCGGGCGCAGGCCGACCTTGTGCCGGACCACGCGGGCACCCTCGAGCTCGGGCACGAGCGCGCACGCGCGGTGCAGGACCTGCTCGGCGACCTCGGGGTCGGGCGTACGGCTCCACTCCCCCTCCACGTCGGTGCCGCCCAGCACGATCTCGGTGCTGCGCGGGACGACGTAGGTCAGTCCGCCGCCGTCGAGGGTCCACCGGTCCAGGCCCACCTGCTCCACGACCACGACCTGGCCGCGGACCGGGGCCACCGTGTCGTCGGCTCCGAAGTGCCGGGCGCCGAGCCCGGTCGCGTTGACGACGAGGCTGCCGTCGTCGGGGAGCGCGGAGAGGTTCATCCGGGTCAGCGTGCCGCCGAGCTCCTCGACCCGGCCGACGAGCCAGCGGAGGTGCACCGGCATGTCGATCACCGGCGCGACGAACGTCCAGCCGTCGGCGTAGCCCGGCGGCAGCGCCGTCTCCCGGTCCAGCGAGGGGACGGCCGGTCGCCACCACGGGTCGGGCTGCGGCGTCCGCAGCACCTCGGTGCCGGTCAGCATCCGCACGCCGGTGCGCTCGTCGCCGGCGAGCTCCTCGAAGACGGAGTACGACGTCGCGGACCAGGCGGTCACCCGGTCCTGGGGCAGCGCGCGGTAGGGGTACCAGAGCGCTGCCGCGACGGCCGAGGTCGTCTCCAGCGGCAGGTCGCGCGCGACGACGTCGACCCGGTGCCCGGCCTCCAGCAGCCGGACGGCGCAGGACAGCCCGACCACCCCGGCCCCGACCACGATCACCCGTCGCATGGGTCGGAGTCTGCCAGCCCCGGGTGACCTGCCGGGTCAGTCGAGGTCGTTGGCCGCGCGGATCACGTCGACGAAGCCGCCCATGATCTCGGTCAGCCCGAAGTCCTTGGGCGTGTAGACCGCGGCGACGCCGCGCTCGATGAGTGCCTTGGCGTCGGAGCCCGGGATGATCCCGCCGACGATCACCGGCAGGTCCCCCAGCCCGGCGGCCGCGAGGCCGTCGAGCACGTCGGGCACCAGCTCCATGTGCGACCCGGACAGGATCGAGAGCCCGACGAGGTGGACGTCCTCGGCGACGGCGGCGGCGACGATCTGGTCGGGCGTCAGCCGGATGCCCTGGTAGATCACCTCGAAGCCGGCGTCGCGGGCACGCACGGCGACCTGCTCGGCGCCGTTGGAGTGGCCGTCGAGACCGGGCTTGCCGACGAGCACGCGCAGTCGGCCGCCGAGCTCCTCGCCGGTCGCCCGCACCCGCTCGCGCACGGCACTGAGGTCGGCTCCGGCCGAGCCATCAGCCGACACAGCGCCGACCGCACCGGAGACGCCGGTCGGGGCACGGAACTCGCCGAACACCTCGCGCAGCGCGCCGGCCCACTCCCCCGTGGTGGCGCCCGCGCGAGCGGCGACGAGAGTGGGGCCCATCAGGTTGGTGTCCGTCTTCGCGGCCTCCGCGAGCGCGGCCAGCGCCTCGGAGACCTCCGCCTCGTCGCGCTGCGCCTTCCAGGCTGCGACGGAGTCGAGCGCCGACTGCTCGGCAGCCGGGTCGGCGGCCATGATCGCGCCGTCCAGGTCGGCGGTCAGCGGCGACGGCTCCGTGGTCTCGTAGGCGTTGACGCCGACGATGACCTCGTCACCCGACTCGATGCGCGCGCGGCGCGCGGCGTGGGCGGAGACCAGGTTCTCCTTCATGTAGCCGGACTCGACGGCCGCGATCGCCCCGCCCATCTCCTGCACGCGGTCGATCTCGGCCTTCGCCCCCGCGACGAGCTCGGCGACCTTGGCCTCGATCACGTGGCTGCCCTCGAAGATGTCGTCGTACTCCAGGAGGTCGGACTCGAAGGCCAGCACCTGCTGCAGGCGCAGCGACCACTGCTGGTCCCACGGCCGCGGCAGGCCGAGCGCCTCGTTCCAGGCGGGCAGCTGCACCGCACGCGCCCGCGCGTCCTTGGACAGGGTGACGCCGAGCATCTCGAGGACGATGCGCTGGACGTTGTTCTCGGGCTGCGCCTCGGTGAGGCCGAGCGAGTTGACCTGCACGCCGTAGCGGAAGCGCCGCATCTTCGGGTCGGTCACGCCGTAGCGCTCGCGGGTGATCTCGTCCCACAGCTGCACGAAGGCCCGCATCTTGCAGGTCTCCTCGACGAAGCGGACGCCTGCGTTGACGAAGAACGAGATCCGGCCGACGACCTTCTCGAAGTCGTCCTCCGACACCTGGCCGGAGCCCTTCACCTCGTCGAGCACGGCGATCGCGGTGCAGAGGGCGTACGCCAGCTCCTGCACCGGCGTCGCTCCGGCCTCCTGGAGGTGGTAGCTGCAGATGTTGATCGGGTTCCACTTCGGGATCTCGTGGACCGTGTAGGCGATCATGTCGCTGATCAGCCGGAGCGAGTGCTGGGGCCCGAAGACGTAGGTCCCCCGCGACAGGTACTCCTTGATGATGTCGTTCTGGGTCGTGCCGGCGAGCAGGTGGGCGACCTCGCTCGGCTCCATCTCCGGGTTCTGCTCCTCGGCGACGACCTGGTACATCGCGAGCAGCCACATCGCCGTGGCGTTGATCGTCATCGAGGTGTTCATCCCGGTCAGCGGGATGTCGGTGAAGAGCTTGCGCATCTCACCCAGGTGCGGGACCGGTACGCCGACCTTGCCGACCTCGCCGCGGCTGAGCGGGCTGTCGGGGTCGTAGCCGGTCTGCGTCGGCAGGTCGAACGCGACGCTGAGGCCGGTCTGGCCCTTGGCGAGGTTGGTCCGGTAGAGCGCGTTGGACGCCTCGGCCGTGGAGTGGCCGGCGTAGGTGCGCATCACCCAGGGACGGTCCTTGGCAGGCCTCGCGTCGGAGTCGCTCATGGCGACAGGGTAGGGCGGGGGTTACCCGCGAGTCACCGGTGCGAGCGTGTGACGGATGCCTCAGGTCAGGTCAGGGCGTCAGGCGGTCGCGGCGGCCCGCTCGACCTCGAGGGCGTGGGCCAGCCGGGCCAGGTGCGCCATCCGGCGCACGGCGGGACCGGGGTTGCGGATCGTGAGGTGGTGGCCGTTGAGCCACGCGTAGCGGGTGGCCACGGCGAGCAGGCGCAGGGCGGTGACGTCGATCGTGGTCACGTGGGTCATGTCGACGACGACCTCGTCGTCCACCCCGTCGAGCCGCTCGTAGAGGGCGGCGCGCACCTCCCACGTGCTGCGGACGTCGAAGGCACCGTGCAGGACCAGCGTGGGTCCGTCCGAGATGATGTCCATCGAGCGCTCCTCCCGACGTCCCCCGACGCCGATGCGTGACCTGTGTCACTCCTAGGACGCCGTTGTACCCCGTGGGGTTGCGTTCACACCGGATCTTCCCGGCGAGTTGGTCGACTTCGTCCCACCAGTCCCACTGGTCCCGCCCACTAGGCTCCGGCCCATGGTCAACCTGACGCGCATCTACACCCGCACCGGCGACGCCGGACGTACCCGGCTCGGCGACATGAGCGAGACCTCGAAGACCGACTCGCGCCTCGAGGCGTACGCCACCGTCGACGAGGCCAACGCCCACATCGGCGTGGCCCTCGCGCACGGCGACCTCGCCGAGGACGTGGTCGCGGTCCTCACCCACGTGCAGAACGACCTCTTCGACGTCGGCGCCGACTTCTGCACCCCGGTGGTGCCGGACCCGGAGTACCCGCCGCTGCGCATCGAGCAGGACTACGTCGACCGCCTCGAGGCGTGGTGCGACCACTACAACGAGGAGCTGCCCGCGCTGCGGTCCTTCATCCTCAACGGCGGCACGGTCGGCGCGGCCGACCTCCACGTCGCGCGCACCGTCGTACGCCGTGCGGAGCGGGCCGCCTGGGCGGCGTGGGCGGACCACGAGGAGTCGATGAACCTGCTGGCCATCACCTACCTCAACCGGCTCTCCGACCTGCTCTTCATCCTCGCCCGCCACGCGAACCGCGAGAACGGTGACGTGCTCTGGGTGCCGGGCGGCGAGCGCGGCCAGCGCGACTAGCCGGCGGGCAGGCTCGACCGGTACGGGACGGTCCACGCGAGCCAGCCCGTCGCGAGGGCGATGAGCGCCATGCCGGCGACCCCGGTCGGGGCGAAGATGTGCCCGACGTGCACGAGCACGGCGCCGGGCACCAGCGCGAGGCCGGGCACCGCGGCGGCACCGAGCCGGCGCAGGGCGTCGAGCGCGACGACGACCGTGCACGCGATCAGCGCCCACGAGCCGACCTCGCCGATGCGCCCTCCGATCGCGAAGAGGAAGCGCACCTCGTCGGGACGGGGCGTGCCCTCGCCGAGGCGCCAGGTCACGTAGCCCGCGCCGATGCCGCTGATCACGTCGAGGGCGGAGTACGCCGTCGCGTAGACGTAGGCGGTGAGCCGCACGAGCCAGGCCACCGCGTCGCTCCGTCGAGCCACCAGGGCTGCCAGCGCGGCTCCCACGAGCGGGAAGACCAGCAGGCCGGCCACGTGCAGCAGCGTCCACCGCGGCGCCGAGGCGTGGGTCAGCGAGTGCGGGTGGACGAGGCCGGCCAACGCGAGCGTGAGCGCCGGCAGTGCGAGCAGCAGCGCGCGACGCGGCGGGGATGACGGCATCCCTCGACGCTACCGGGGCGCGACGCTCTCCCGTGCCTCGCGGGCCGACGGCACGACGAGCGCGGCGGGCATCAGCAGCACGGCGACCACGAGCAGCGCCTTGAGGGTGCCGACCTCGTCGCCGACGAAGCCGAGGAAGGGCGGGCCGGCCAGGAAGGCGGCGTAGCCGATGGTCGACACCACGCTGACGCGCGACGCGGCACGCACCGGGTCGTCGGCAGCGGCGCTCATCCCCACCGGGAAGCCCAGCGAGGCGCCGACGCCCCACAGCACGATGCCCGCGACGACCAGCGCGAGGCTGTCGGCGAAGACGATCAGGAGCACCCCGGCGCCGGCCAGCACCATCGTCCCCCAGAGCACGACGACCCGGCCGAACCGGTCGATGAGGCCGGTGCCCGCGATCCGGCCGGCCGTCATCGCAGCGACGAACACCGCGAAGCCGGCGACACCCATCGCGTGGGAGACGTCGTGGCCGTCGACGAGCGCGACGGCGAGCCAGTCGTTGGCGGTGCCCTCGGTCATCGCCAGTGCGAGCACCATGACGCCGATCAGCAGCGTGCGCGGCTCCAGCCACGCCCGCGCCGCCGACGTGCGCTCCTCGTCCTCGTGGCGCTCGGGGATCGGCAGGAACGACGGTGCGGAGCGCCAGACGACCGTGAGCGACAGCAGGACGATGCCGACGAGGTGCACCACGGCGGGCACGCCGAGCTCGATCAGCGCCACACCGAGGATCGCCCCGACGACCGTGCCGCCACTGAAGCCCGCGTGGAACCGCGGCATGATCGTGCGGCCCAGCCCGCGCTCGACCTCGGCCGCCTCGACGTTCATCGCCACGTCCCACACGCCGATGCCGAGGCCGTAGACGAACAGGCCGAGGACGGTCACCGGGAGGACGTGGCCCAGGCCGAACGCCGCGGCGAGCATGCCGGCCGTCGCCGCCACCGCACCGAGCCGGACGATGCGGACCGTGCCGAGGGCGTTGATCGCCGCACCTGAGGTCGGCAGCGCCACCACGGAGCCCACCGCGATCGCCAGCAGCACGAGGCCGAGCCGGCCGTTGCTGAGGTCGAAGCTCGAGCGCACCTCGGGGATGCGCGAGACCCAGCTGGAGAACACCAGGCCGTTGAGGAAGAACGTCAGCCCCACGGCGTTGCGGGCGGCGGTCAGGGTGGGCACGGGCTCTCCTCGTCAGGCACGGATCGAAACGTTTCGATCGAATCGATTCGATGCTAACCTGCCACCCGTGTCCCGGACAACTCGCAATCCCACCCTCGCCGACGTGGCGACGGCTGCGGGCGTCTCGTTGTCGACCGCGTCACTGGCGTTCTCGGGCAACAAGCCGGTCTCCGAGGCCACCCGCTCGCGCGTGCTCGCCGCCGCCGCCGAGCTCGGCTACACGGGGCCCAACCCCCTCGCCCGCAACCTGCGCCAGGGCCGCAGCGGCGTGGTCGGCATCGCCGTCGGCCGCTTCAGCACCGCCTTCCGCGACCCGGCCGCGCTCCCGATGCTCGACGCGGTCTCGGAGGTCCTGGAGTCCGCCGGCGTCGGGCTGCTGCTCATGGCCGACGGCGACGAGCACGGCCGGCTCCCGCTCGACGCGGTGATCTACGACAACTGCGGCCGCGAGACCTGGGCGGCGTACGACGACCTGGTGGCGCGCGACGTGCCGATCGTCGTCGTCGAGGGCCCCGCCTGGCAGGGCACCACCCTCGTCGACATCGACCACCGCGACGGTTCCACCGCGCTGGCGCAGCACCTGCACGACCTCGGCCACCGCCGGGTCGCGGTCCTGACCCTCGAGGCGTCCCACCCGCAGCGCGAGCGCGAGGCGGGCCTCCGGGCGGTGTTCCCGCACGCCGAGGTCATCGGTGCGTGCCCCAGCGAGCACGAGGCGGCCCAGTCGCTCGTCGCCGACTACCTCGACTCGGCACCCGCGGTGACCGCCGTGGTGTGCCAGAGCGACGTCCAGGCGGCCGCGGTGGTGACCGAGGCGCGACGCCGCGGGATGCGGGTCCCCGAGGACCTCAGCGTCGCGGGCTTCGACGGGGTCGCCACGCCGTGGCTCGACCTCGTCCTCACCACCGTGGCGCAACCGTTCGCAGCCAAGGGGCGGGCCACGGCGCAGGCCGCCCTGGCCCGGGTCGACGGTGAGGACGTCCCGGACGTCATGCTCCCGGTGGAGCTCCGGGTCGGCAGGTCGACCGGACCGGCACCTGCCTAGCGGCGGTTCCAGTCGGTGCCGGGTGGGCCGGACTCCAGCCAGGACTGGAAGCCGGTGAGCGACGCCTCGCTCATCGCGATCTCGAGCGGCTCGCCGTCGTAGCGGCACGCGGCGACGACGTGGCCGTCGTAGAGCGAGAGCTCCTCGGTCCCCGCGGGCGCACGACGCCCGGAGTACTCGAGCAGCTGGCGGGCCCACACACGCTTGGGGCGGGGCGAGAGGGAGAAGATCCGGAACCACTCCAGCGACTGCCCGGAGTAGCGGCCGATGCCGAGCAGCCAGCCGCGGCCGGGGTGCTCGGTGCGGACGCGATAGCTCAGCTCGAACGTGCCACCGTGCCGGGCCAGGAAACGGCGCCGGACGATGAGCGCGATGCCGTAGAGCAGGGCAAGGAGGAGCACGAGCCCGACGATGTCGAGCGCCCACGCCCAGGCCGGCATCCACTCTCCCTACGGGACCCCACACACAGATGAACGCACGAGCCCGAAGGCTCGTGCGCTCACCCTAGCGGTCGCGTGGAGACGCTCGTCAGGAAGCCCGCTCCGCGGCACGCACGCGTGCCTCGGCCCGGCGGACCTTCTCCTGCGCCTCGTCGTCGTTCTCGCCGGCCTGCTTGCACCGCTCGAGCTCGGCCCGAGCCTGCTCGAGGTCGATCTCGTGCGACATCTCGGCCCGCTCCGAGAGGATCGAGACGTGGTTGTCGGCGACCGAGAGGAACCCGGCGTCGACCGCCGCGATCCAGGTCTCGCCCTCCACCGTCTGCACGTCCACGACGCCCTCGATGATCGAGGACAGCAGCGGAGCGTGGTTGGGCAGGATGCCGACGTCGCCCTCGGTCGTGCGGGCGATGACCATGGTGGCCTGGCCCGACCAGACGAGCCGGTCGGCAGCGACCAGCTCGACCTGGAGGACCTTGTCCGCGGTCCCGTCCGAGGAAGCCATCAGAGGCTCTTCTGGATCTCGGCCCACTTCTGCTCGACGTCGTCCAGACCGCCGCACATGAAGAAGGCCTGCTCGGCCACGTGGTCGTACTCGCCGTCGGCGATCTTGTTGAACGCCTCGATGGTGTCGGCCACCGGGACGGTCGAGCCCTCGATGCCGGTGAACTGCTTGGCCACGTAGGTGTTCTGCGACAGGAAGCGCTGGATGCGACGGGCCCGCGACACGATCACGCGGTCCTCCTCGGAGAGCTCGTCGACACCGAGGATCGCGATGATGTCCTGGAGCTCCTTGTTGCGCTGCAGGATCTGCTTGACCCGCACCGCGCAGCGGTAGTGGTCCTCGCCGATGTACTGCGGGTCGAGGATGCGCGAGGTCGACGTCAGCGGGTCCACGGCCGGGTAGATGCCGAGCGAGGCGATCTCGCGCGACAGCTCGGTCGTGGCGTCCAGGTGGGCGAACGTCGTGGCCGGGGCCGGGTCGGTGTAGTCGTCGGCGGGGACGTAGATCGCCTGCAGCGACGTGATCGAGTGACCACGCGTCGAGGTGATGCGCTCCTGCAGCTGACCCATCTCGTCGGCCAGGTTGGGCTGGTAGCCCACCGCGGACGGCATGCGGCCGAGCAGCGTGGAGACCTCGGAGCCGGCCTGGGTGAAGCGGAAGATGTTGTCGATGAAGAGCAGCACGTCCTGCTTCTGCACGTCGCGGAAGTACTCCGCCATCGTCAGGGCCGACAGGGCGACGCGCAGGCGCGTGCCCGGCGGCTCGTCCATCTGGCCGAAGACGAGGGCGGTCTGGCCGAGGACGCCGGCCTCCTCCATCTCGACGATGAGGTCGTTGCCCTCGCGGGTGCGCTCGCCGACACCGGCGAACACCGACACACCACCGTGGTCCTTGGCGACACGCGCGATCATCTCCTGGATGAGCACGGTCTTGCCGACGCCGGCACCACCGAACAGGCCGATCTTGCCGCCCTGGACGTAGGGGGTGAGCAGGTCGATGACCTTGATGCCGGTCTCGAACATCTGGGTCTTGGACTCCAGCTGGTCGAACGCCGGCGCCTTGCGGTGGATGCCCCAGCGCTCGGCGGGCTCGAAGGTCTCGCCCTCGGCGAGGTTGAGCACGTCGCCGGTGGTGTTGAACACCTTGCCGAGCGTCGCGTCGCCCACGGGCACGGTGATCGACTCACCGGTGTCGATGACCTGGCCGCCGCGCACCAGGCCGTCGGTCGGCTTCATGGAGATGGCGCGGACCATGCCGTCGCCGATGTGCTGGGCGACCTCGAGGATGATCGAGTGGGTCTCGCCGCTCAGCTCGAAGTCGCAGGTCAGCGCGTTGTAGAGCGGGGGCATCGCGTCGGACGGGAACTCGATGTCCACGACCGGGCCGATGACGCGGGCGATGCGGCCCACACCGCCGCCCGTGCTGGTGTCGGCGGTCTCGTTGATGGTGGCAGTCATGTCTCATTCACTCCCGGCTTGTGCGTCGGCCAGCGCGTTGACGCCACCGACGATCTCGCTGATTTCCTGTGTGATGCCAGCCTGGCGAGCCTGGTTGGCGATGCGCTTGTACTTCTTGATGAGCTCGTCCGCGTTGTCCGTGGCCGACTTCATCGCCTTCTGGCGAGCGGCCAGCTCGGAGGCGGCCGCCTGCAGGAGCGCGAAGAAGATCCGGCTCTGGACGTAGCGCGGCAGCAACGAGTCGAGCACGTCGCTGGGCGAGGGCTCGAACTCGTAGAGCGGCAGCAGGTCGCCCTCCTCCGGCGCCTCGGTGCCCTCGATGACCTCCAGCGGGAGGAGGCGTACGGCGGTGGGCTCCTGGCTGAGCATGGACCGGAAGCGCGTGTAGACCACGTGCACCTCGTCGGCGCCCTCCTCGTCGAGGAAGGTCCTGATGAGGGTGGCCCCGATCTCGGCGGCCACGTCGTAGGTCGGCTGGTCCGAGAAGCCCGTCCACGCCTGCGCGATCGGGCGCTGGCGGAACTTGAAGTAGGCCTCGCCCTTGCGACCGGAGATGTAGAGGTCGACGTCCTTGCCCTCGCCCTTGAGCTTCTCGATGAGACGCTCGGCCTCCTTGAGCACGCTCGAGGAGTAGGCACCGGCCAGACCGCGGTCGGAGGTGACGATCAGGATCGCCGCCCGCTTGGGGTCCTCCGGCTCGAGGGTCAGCGCGTGGTCGACGTTGGAGAACGTCGCCACGGCCGACACCGCGCGGGTGAGCTCACGGGCGTACGGCGCGGCGGCCTGGGCCCGCTGCTGCGCCTTGATGATGCGGGACGCAGCGATGAGCTCCATGGCACGCGTGATCTTCTTCATCGACTCCGTCGACTTGATCCGCGCGCGGTACTCGCGTACCGAGAGAGCCATTCCTCAGCCCCGCTTCTGCTTGACGATCTGCTCCTGCTCGACGTCCTCGTCCTCGAGGGCGACGTGCTCTTCCTTGCCGGCCTTGATGCTCTGGCCGTCGGAGGTCTCGAACTGGTCGAGGAAGGAGTCGTAGGCCTGGGCGAGCTGGTCCTCGGTCGAGTCCTCGAACTTCTGGGTCTCGCGGATGCCGGCGAGGATGCCCTCGTGGCTGCGGCGCAGGTAGTCGAGGAACTCGTTCTCGAAGCGCAGCACGTCGTCGGTCGGGACCTTGTCGAGACGGCCCGACGTGCCGGTCCACAGGGAGACGGTCATCTCCTCGACCGGGTACGGCGAGTACTGCGGCTGCTTGAGCAGCGCCATCAGGCGCTGGCCGCGGTCGAGCTGCTGGCGCGAGGCGGCGTCGAGGTCGGAGGCGAACATCGCGAAGGCCTCCATGGCGCGGAACTGCGCCAGGTCGACCTTCAGCGAGCCGGTGACGGCCTTCATCGCCTTCGTCATCGCCGAGCCACCCACGCGCGAGACCGAGACGCCCACGTCGATGGCGGGACGCTGGTTGGCCGCGAACAGGTCCGACTGCAAGAAGATCTGGCCGTCGGTGATCGAGATGACGTTGGTCGGGATGAACGCCGAGACGTCGTTGGCCTTCGTCTCGATGATCGGCAGACCCGTCATCGAGCCCTTGCCCATCTCGTCGGAGAGCTTGGCGCACCGCTCGAGGAGCCGGCTGTGCAGGTAGAACACGTCGCCCGGGTAGGCCTCGCGGCCCGGCGGGCGGCGCAGCAGCAGCGACACGGCGCGGTAGGCCTCGGCCTGCTTGGTCAGGTCGTCGAACACGATGAGGACGTGCTTGCCGTCGTACATCCAGTGCTGGCCGATGGCCGAGCCGGTGTAGGGGGCGAGGTACTTGAAGCCGGCGGAGTCGGATGCGGGGGACGCCACGATGGTGGTGTACTCCAGCGCGCCGGCCTCCTCGAGGGCGCCACGCACGGCGGCGATGGTCGAGCCCTTCTGGCCGATGGCGACGTAGATGCAGCGGACCTGCTTGTCCGGGTCGCCGGACTCCCAGTTGGCCTTCTGGTTGATGATCGTGTCGATGGCGATCGTGGTCTTGCCGGTCGAGCGGTCGCCGATGATCAGCTGGCGCTGGCCGCGGCCGATGGGCGTCAGGGCGTCGATCGCCTTGATGCCGGTGGCCAGCGGCTCGTGCACCGACTTGCGCACCATCACGCCGGGAGCCTGGAGCTCCAGCGCGCGGCGGCTGTCGAGGCCGGCGATCTCCCCGAGACCGTCGATCGCGGTGCCGAGCGGGTCGACCACGCGGCCGAGGTAGCCGTCGCCGACCGGGCACCGAGAGGATCTCGCCCGTGCGACGCACGACCTGGCCCTCCTCGATCTTGTCGAAGTCGCCCAGGACCACGACGCCGACCTCGCGGGTGTCGAGGTTGAGCGCGATGCCGAGCGTGCCGTCCTCGAACTCGAGCAGCTCGTTGGCCATGACCGACGGGCAGGCCGCTGACGCGGGCGATGCCGTCGGCAGCCTCCGCGACAGTGCCGACCTCTTCCTTGGCCGTGGTGTCGGGCTTGTAGTCCGACACGAAGCGCTGAAGCGCGTCCCGGATCTCGTCCGGACGGATGGACAGCTCCGTCATTTCATTCACCTGTTCTCTGGGTCTGCTGCTGCTCGAAAAGTTCTTGGATGTCAGTTGTGGCGTCAGCCGGCGAGCCGGCGACCGGCGTCGTCGAGGCGGCTCGACACGGTGCCGTCGATGACATCGTCGCCGATCTCGACGCGGATGCCACCGAGGACCTCCGGGTCGACGATGACGTTGAGGTGCACGTCGCGGCCGTAGGAGCGGGCGAGTGACGCTGCCAGCCGGTCACGGTCGGCGTCGGCGAGAGGGCGCGCGACGCGGACGGTCGCCACTCCCTCGCCACGGACCTCGGCGGCCACCTTCTGGTAGGCCGCCAGGGCCACCGTGACCGTGCGGTGGCTGCCGGACAGCGACTGCTGCACGAGTGCCACCGTCGCCGGCAGCACCTTGTCGCCGAGGAGGCTGTCGACCAGTGCCGACTTGTCGGCACGGCTGCGGGCCGGGTCGGAGAGCGCGTCGCGCAGCTCCGGGTTGGCCTGCACCAGCCTGCCGACCGCGAAGACCTCGTCCTCGAGCCGGCTGGCGTCGCCGCCGGTGGAGCGCACGGTCGCGACCACGCCGAGCTGCTCGAGGGTGTCGCTCAGGTCGCGACCCGAGGTCCACCGCTGTGCGACCGCCGCGGCGACGACGGCGAGGGCCTCCGGGGAGACCTTGTCGCCGAGCACGCCGCGGAGCAGGTCGGCCTTGGCCTCGCCGCGCAACGACGCGTCGGTGGCGACGCGGCGCAGGCCCGGCTCGGAGCGGAGCAGGTCCGCGGTCCCGAACAGGTCCTTGCCCACCCGCGCCAGGTCGCCGGTGCCCGGAAGCACTGCGGCGGCCGCGGCGTAGGCGTCTGCGGACGCACCTCGCATCATCAGTTGACGCTCCCCGACGTGGCCGACGTGGCGTCGGACGTCTCCAGGTCGGCGAGGAAGCGCTCGACGACGCGGCTCTGACGAGCCTCGTCCTCCAGGCTCTCCCCGACGATGCGACCGGCCAGGCCGGTCGCGAGGGCGCCGACCTCGGCACGGAGCGAGGTGACCGCCTGCTGGCGCTCGGCCTCGATCTGGGCCTTGCCGTTCTCGACGATGCGCGTGGACTCGGCCTGGGCCGTCTCCCGCATCTCGGCGACGATCGCGGCACCCTGCTCACGCGCCTCCTCACGGATGCGCGCGGCCTCGTGCCGGGCGTCGGCGAGCTGCTTCTCGAGCTCGGCGAGCTTGGCGTCGGCCTCGGCCTGCTTGGACTCGGCCGCGGCGATGCCGCCCTCGATCGCCTGGGTGCGCTCGGCGAAGGTCTGCTCGAAGCGCGGCGCGACGAACTTCCAGATGAGGAAGAGGAGCAGGCCGAAGACGACGAGCGACAGGGCGAACTCGACGGGCACGAAGCCCAGCGGGTTCTCCGGGGCGTGGCCGCCCTCGGCGGGCTCCCCGTCCGCGAGGAAGATCAGATTCTGCATGGCAGTCCTTCGTCAGTCGTGCAGGCGGGTCGTGTCAGAGGACGAACGCGAGCGCGATACCGATGATGGCGAGCGCCTCGGCGAGGGCGAAGCCCAGGATGGCGATCGACTGGAGGCGGCTCTGCGCCTCCGGCTGGCGGGCGACACCGGAGATGTAGGCCGCGAAGATCAGGCCGATACCGACACCGGGGCCGATGGCCGCGAGTCCGTAGCCGACCATGTTGAGGGAGCCGTCCATGGCTGTGTTCCTTTCGAGTGTTTCTACTAGTGGTGCTTCGGTGAGGGGTCGTGCTGCTCGGGTGGCTCAGTGCTCGTCGGCGAGCGCACCCGAGATGTACATGGCGTTGAGCAGGGTGAAGACGTAGGCCTGGAGGAACTGCACCAGGAGCTCGAGGAAGGAGATCGCGATCGCGAGGACCCAGGCCAGCGGGCCGGCGACGTAGCCGATGCCGCCGTACTCGAGCAGGAAGAGGCCGCCGGTCGAGAACAGGATCAGCAGCAGGTGGCCGGCGAACATGTTGGCGAACAGACGCAGGGCCAGCGTGACCGGGCGGACCAGGATGTTGGAGAAGAACTCCAGCGGCACCAGCAGCGGGTACATCGCCGGGCTGACGCCGGACGGGACGCTCTGCAGCTTGAGGTAGCCGAGCAGGCCGTGCTTCTTGATGCCGACCCCGTTGTAGATGACCCAGCTCAGCGCGGCCAGGGCGTAGGCCATCGAGGCGCGCGAGAAGGTCGGGAACTGGATGAGCGGGATCGTGGCGAAGGCGTTGTTGATCAGGATGAAGAAGAACACCGTGACCAGGTAGGGGACGAACTTCGCGAAGTCGCGGCTGCCGATGATGTCGCGGCCGATCGAGTTGCGGACCATGCCGTAGGCGCTCTCGCCGGCGAACTGGATGCGGCTCGGGACGAGCGTCGCGCGGCGGGCGGCGGCGTAGAAGAAGGCGAACACGATGAGGGCGCCGAGCAGCAGCTGCACCATCGGCTTGGTGACCGCGAGGGAGCCGATGTGGAACAGCGCGACCTCGGAGAAGTCGAAGCTGTTGGGGCCGGGGGCGACGAATTCGCCGCCGGACTCAGCCATCGTGATGCCGAACATCGAGTCAGTCTCCTCAGCGCTTCTGCTCTGGTGTGGCGCTTGCCTTGTTGAAACGTGCGTAGGTCATGTAGATCCCGAAGCCGGCACCGATGAGGATGCCGATCGCCACGAGGAACGTCGTTCCGAGCCATCGATCGAGGGCCCAGCCGGCCAGTCCGTAGACCGCGACACCGCTGACGATGTAGCCGAAGGCGTGCCAGGGGTCGCCCTTGGGGGAATCGTCGGATGAAGCCGTCGGGGGAAGCTGTCGAGCCATCGCGCCCCGCACACTAGCAGCGGAATCGGTCATCGCTCACCCCCGGGTCCAGCGCTCCGACGGGCTGTCGTAGACCGGGATCCGCTCGCGCGTGGCGGCGACCAGCTGGCCCGCCAGCCAGGTGAGGGTCACGACGATGACGGCGGCCGCGAACCAGCCGCGCGAGAGGCGTCTCGGCGCCGGTGTCGGCACGGTCGATCGCGATCACGACGACGGCGAGGACCAGCAGCTGGAGCGTGTAGGTCATCAGGGCGACGAGCATCGAGGCGCCGGGCAGCAGGCGCGCGACGAACCCGACCGCGGCGAGCCCGAGGGCGAAGACGGCCAGCGTCAGCACTCCCCCGACGGCGGCGCCGACGACTCCCGGACGGCCGTCGACGATGCCGGCGACGACGAGCAGGACGACGACCGCGACGGTCCCGGCGGCCAGCGCACCGAGGACCGGCGACAACCCCCTGCGGGGGCCTGTCTTCGACTCGGTCGTCATGGCGGCGGCCTGTCTCTCAGTGGTCTGGGTGACTGCTCGTGAAAACTATCACAAAGTCCTGCCGCGGCCTCCAACCGAGCCCCTCGCCGCGCCGGGTCAGGCTCCCGGGAAGCCCCGCACCACGTGGTCGTCCGGGTCCTCCCGGGGCTCGAGCAGCGGGTCCTCGCGCGTCGTCCACGCGACCCTCGACCTCCGCGTTCTCGGGCAGCCCGGTGTCCCCCAGCCCGGTCTTGCGCGGGCGCTGCACGCGCGGCAGCACGAAGGTCAGCGTGATCGTCGCGGCCAGCATCGTGCCGAGGCTCCACCACACCCACTCGCCCCGCTTGAGGCTCACGATCACCGCGCCGGCGGCGACGGTGGCCGCCCACATCCACATGATCAGGACCGCGCGCCGCTGCGAGTGGCCGATCTCGAGGAGCCGGTGGTGGAGGTGCTGCTTGTCGGCGCTCATCGGGGAGCGGCCGGCGCGGGTGCGGCGGACGATCGCGAGGACCATGTCGACGATCGGCACCATCAGGAGCGAGATCGGGAGCAGCACCGGGAGCACCGTCACGAACAGGCTGTTGCCCGCCGAGGTCGGCATCCCGAAGAACTGCCCGGTCAGGGTCAGCGCGCTGGCCGAGAGCACGAGCCCGATCAGCATCGACCCCGAGTCGCCCATGAACAGCCGGGCCGGGTGGAAGTTGTGCGGCAGGAAGCCCGCGCAGGCACCGGCCAGGGCCGCGCTCAGCAGGGCCCCGGTGGTGGCCAGCGTGAGGTTGTTGGCGTCGGAGAGCTGGTAGCAGTAGAGGAAGAAGGCGACCGCGCCGATCCCGACCACGCCGGCCGCGAGGCCGTCGAGGCCGTCGACGAAGTTGACCGCGTTCATGGTGCCGATCACCACGACGAACGTGAGCACGGCGCCCTGGGCGTCGCTCGACCGAGACCATGTTGCCGTCGGGGGCGGGGAACCAGTAGAAGCGCACGCCCATCGCGACCAGCAGGGCGGCAGCCAGCACCTGCCCGCCCAGCTTGGTGAGCGCGTCCAGCTCGAAGATGTCGTCCAGCACCCCGACGCCGCACACGAGGGCACCGGCGAGCAGCACGATCCCCGCGTCGCGGAAGACGAACGCGTCGCTGATCGAGAGGAACGGCAGCTCGCGGGCGACGGCGTACGCCGCCACCAGCCCGCCGAGCATCGCCAGCCCGCCGAGGTAGGGGATCGGCACGGCGTGCACGTCGCGGTCGCGCACAGCGGCGACGGCACCGGTGCGCAGCGCGATCTCGCGGGCCACGACCGTGAGGAGGTAGGTCACCGAGAGGGAGACCAGGAAGACGAGGAGGTACTCCCGCACTCCTCAGCCCTCGTCCGTCAGCACGACCCCGTGCTCCGCGATCGCAGCGTTGAGCTGGTCGAGCGAGAGGGCACCGAGGCGCAGCACCCGACCCTCGGGGACGGTGACGTCGATGATCGTGGAGGCCTCGCCACCGGGCGAGGTGCCGCCGTCGACGATCACCGCGACGGCATCGCCCAGCATCTCCTCCGCCGCGTCGGCGTCGGTGGCGGCGGGGCGCCCGGTGATGTTGGCCGAGGAGACGGCCAGCGGTCCGGTGCGCTCGAGGACGGCCAGGGCGACCTCGTCGTCGGGCATCCGGACCGCGACGGTGCCGCGCGTCTCGCCCAGGTCCCACACGAGCGAGGCCTGCTGGTGGCACACGATCGTGAGCGGGCCGGGCCAGAAGGTCTCGACCAGCGTGCGCGCCCACGGGGGCACGCCCTCGGCGAGCGCGTCGAGCGTGGTCGCGGCGGACACCAGCACGGGCGGCGGCATGTCGCGGCCCCGCCCCTTGGCGTCGAGCAGCCGCTGGACGGCCTCGTGCGAGAAGGCGTCGGCGGCGATCCCGTAGACGGTGTCGGTGGGGATGACCACCAGCTCGCCCCGGCGTACGGCGCCGGCGGCGGCGGTCACCGCCTCCTCGCGCTCCTCGTCGGTCGCAGTCGCGTGCCTGTCCACGCTGCTCATCGTGCCAGTCGTGCGGTCACGTAGCGCGCTCGACCCGCGAGGTCGCGGTGGTCGGCGACGTCGCTCCAGCGACCGGTCGCGGCGAAGACGCCGGGCGCGGACTCCCCCTGCACGTCGGCGTGCTCGGCGCCGACCACTCCCCCGGGCCGCAGCAGCTCGGCCGCGCGGCGCTCCAGCACCCGGATCGCGTCGAGGCCGTCCTGGCCGGAGAAGAGGGCCAGGTGGGGGTCGTGGTCGCGCGCCTCGGCGGCGACCGACTCCCACGCCTCGAGCGGGATGTAGGGCGGGTTGCACACGACGACGTCGACCGTCCCGACCAGGTCGTCGAAGGCGGTGGCGAGGTCGCCGTGGCGCAGGTCGACGCCGGTGCCGGCGAGGTTGCGCTCGGCCCACGCCAGCGCACCCTCGTCGAGCTCGACGGCGTGGACCGTGGCCGCCGGGACCTCGTCGGCGATCGCGCGGGCGATGGCGCCCGAGCCGGTGCAGAGGTCGACGACGACCGGGCGGTCGAGGCCCGCGAGGTGCTCGATCGCCCAGCCGGCGAGCAGCTCGGTCTCGGGCCGGGGCACGAAGACCCCCGGCCCGACGGCCAGCTCGACGTGGCGGAACGCCGCCGTGCCGGTCAGGTGCTGGAGCGGCTCGCGGGCCGCGCGACGCGCCACCAGGGCGTCGTACGCCTCCCGCTCGGCATCGCCGAGGTCGTCGACGAGCGGCAGGCGTCCGAGCGCCGACGTCGAGGACGTGGGCCAGGAGGAGGTCGGCGTCGCGCTCCGGCGAGGCGACGCCCGCCTCGCGGAGGCGGGCTGCGGCCTCACGCCGCGCGGCGCTCGCCCGCACTCAGGACTCCAGCTCGGCCAGCCGGGCGGCCATGTCGGTCTCGACGCACGAGTCGAGCACCGGCTGGAGGTCGCCGTCGAGCACCTGGTCGAGGTTGTAGGACTTGTAGCCGGTGCGGTGGTCGGAGATCCGGTTCTCCGGGTAGTTGTAGGTGCGGATCCGCTCGGAGCGGTCCACCGTGCGCACCTGCGAGCGGCGGGCCTCGCTGGCCTCGGCGTCGCGCGCGTCCTGCGCGACCTGCAGGATCCGCGCGCGGAGGATGCGCATCGCGGACTCCTTGTTCTGCAGCTGGCTCTTCTCGTTCTGGCAGCTCGCCACGATGCCGGTCGGCAGGTGGGTGATCCGCACGGCCGAGTCGGTCGTGTTGACGCTCTGCCCGCCGGGGCCGCTCGAGCGGTAGACGTCGATGCGCAGGTCGCTGTCGTTGATCTCGACGTCGACCTGCTCGGCCTCGGGCATGACCAGGACGCCGGCCGCGGAGGTGTGCACGCGTCCCTGCGACTCGGTGACCGGCACCCGCTGGACGCGGTGCACACCACCCTCGAACTTCAGCAGCGCGTAGGGCGCCTGGCCGGGCTCGACGGTCCCCCGCGCCTTGACGGCCGCGGTGACCGACTTGAAGCCGCCGAGGTCGGACTCGGTGGCGTCGAGGAGCTCGACGCTCCACCCGCGGGTCTCGGCGTAGCGGGTGTACATCCGCAGCAGGTCGCCGGCGAAGAGGGCCGACTCCTCGCCGCCCTCGCCGGACTTGATCTCGAGCAGGGCGTCCTTGGCGTCGGTGGCGTCGCGCGGCACCAGGAGCCGGCGGAGCCGCTCCTCGGCCGTCGCCCGGCGGGCGGCCAGCACCTCGGCCTCCTCGGCGAAGGCGGGGTCGTCGGAGCCGAGCTCGCGCGCGGCCTCCACGTCGTCGCCGAGCTGGAGCCAGTCCTGCCACGTGGTCACGACGGCGGACAGCTCGGCGTACCTCTGGTTGAGCTGCTTGGCGAGTCGCTGGTCGGCGTGCGTCTCGGGGAGCGACAGGCGTGCCTCGATGTCCGCGTGCTCCTCGCGCATGCCCTCGACGGCCTCGAACACGGCTCTTCTCCTGCTCCTGCTCGGTTCCTGCTCCTGCTCGCCCCCGGCCGGTGCCGGGTGGTGGACAGACGACAAGGCGCCGGCCACCCGCGGTGAGCGGGCGACCGGCGCCTGACGTGGACTACTTGCTGTCGGCCGTCTCGGGCTGGGCAGCAGCCTTCTTGCCGTAGCGGGACTCGAACCGGGCGACGCGGCCGCCGGTGTCGAGGATCTTCTGCTTGCCGGTGTAGAACGGGTGGCACTGCGAGCAGACATCGGCGTGGATCGAGCCGGAGGTCGCGGTGCTGCGGGTGGTGAACGACGCGCCGCAGGTGCAGGTGACGGCGGTCTCGACGTAGTCGGGGTGCGTGTCCTTCTTCATGGTGTCCTCTCAGGTGTTCCGGGTCGTCCGCGTGGATCGCTGGTGACGTGAACCGGAACCGACACACAAGTGTGCCACCGGTCTCAACAGCGGCGCCAATCCAGCCATTCCCGCCTCGGCGGGCGACCTGGGCGCTCGGTCAGCGGTGGCCGATGACCTTGCCGACGGCGGCCGCGGACTCGGCGGCGGCGAGCTGCTTGCGCAGGTCGCCGACGACCGCTCCCTCGGCCGGCGCGAGGAGCTTCTCCTCGTGCCGGGTGCCCGACGCAGCGACGTCCACGGCGGGCACGATGCCCTTGGCGGCACGCTCCGCGCTGAGCACCAGCTCGAGGTTGGCGGTGCCCGCCAGCTCCTCGAGGAAGAACTCGTCCGTGGCCGAGCCGGTCCCGACGCTCACGGTGGCGAGGATCGTCAGCGAGCCGGCGTCCTCGATCTTGCGCGCCGCACCGAAGAACTCCTTGGTCGGGTGCACCGCCGAGGCGTCGACCAGGCCGCCGAGCACGCGGCCGTTGGCCGGCGCGGCGAGGTTGTAGGCCCGGCCCAGGCGGGTCAGGGAGTCGAGCAGCACGACGACGTCGTGGCCGAGCTCGACCAGCCGCTTCGCGCGCTCGATCGCCAGCTCCGCGACGAGGGTGTGGTCGGCCGGCTGCCGGTCGAACGTCGACGCGACGACCTCGCCCTTGACGGCGCGCTGGTAGTCGGTGACCTCCTCCGGACGCGTGTCGACCAGCACCACCATCACGTGGCACTCGGGGTTGTTGGTCGTGACCGACTGGGCGATCGACCGGAGCAGCGTCGTGGTGCCCGTACGCGGCGGCGTCCGGACCAGACCGCGCTGGCCCTTGCCGATCGGCGCGGCGATGTCGACGACCTTGCCGATCACGTTGGCCTCGTCGGTGGCCAGGCGCAGCCGCTGGTGCGGGTGCACCGGGACCGAGTCGGCGAAGTCCGGACGCTCCTTGGCGCCCTCGGCCTCGGTGCCGTTGATGCTGTCGATGCGGACCATCGGGTTGAACTTCTCCCGGCGCTCGCCCTCGCGCGGCTGGCGCACCTGCCCGACGACCGCGTCACCGCGCCGCAGGTGGTACTTCCGCACCATCGACAGCGACAGGTAGACGTCCTCGGGACCCGGGAGGTAGCCCGACGTGCGCACGAACGCGCAGTTGTCGAGCACGTCGAGGATGCCGGCCGCCGGCACCAGCACGTCGTCCTCGAGGATCGTGGTGTCGGGCTCGTTGCGCCCGCCGCCGCCCGCGCGCACCGTCGTCCGGTCGCGGCCGCGACGGCGCCGGTTGCGACGGCTGCCGCCCTCGCCGTCCTCGTCGTCGTCCAGGTCCTGGTTCCGGTCCTGGTTGCGGTCCTGGTTGCGGTTCTGGTCCTGGTTGCGGTTCTGGTCCTGCTGGTTGTTCCGGCCCTGCTGGTTGCCCTGGTTCTGCTTCTCGTTCTGGCCCTGCTTGTCGTTCTGGCCCTGCTTTGTCGTTCTGTTCTGCTTCGTTCTGCTTCTGCTTCTGCTTGTCCTGCTTGTTGTCCTGCTTGCCGCCCTGCTGGTCCTGCTGCTTGTCCTGCTTGGCGCCCTGCTGCTTGGCCTGCCTGTCCTGGCGATCCTGCTGGTCGGGCCTGGACTGCTGGTCGGCCCCGGACGGCTGGTCCTGCTGCGTCTCGGCCGTCTCGTTCTTCTCCGCGAGGCGCTGCTTGCGGGTGCGCGTGCGCACGGTCGTCTGCGGAGCGGGCTCCTCCGACGTCGACGACGGGGCCGGCGTGCTGGGGGCCTCGGCGGGTGCCTCCGCCGGAGCCGAGGCGCGGCGGGCGCCTGGGCCGGCTTCTCGGCCCGGGCCGGGCCGCCCGACTGGGCCGCCTTGATCGCGTCGACGAGCTGGGCCTTCTTCATCGAGCCGGCGCCGGCGACGCCGAGGCCGGCGGCCATCGACTTGAGGTCGGCCAGCAGCATCGAGCCGAGGCCGCCCGACTTGGCGCTTGACTTGGCAACGGCCTTCTTCGCCGGCTTCGTCGCGCCACCGGTCGGGGCGGTCTCGGCGGTCTCGACGGTCTCGACAGAGGGAGTCTCGGTCACGTGGGTCCTTCGCACGTTGCGTCGCCAGGACACGGCAGGTGCGGCCGTGCTGCGGCGGATGGTGGTCGCCCGGCACGCGGTCAGATGGACCGGGTGGGGCGGGTACGCCGATCGGCGCACGCTCAGGCTAGCAGCAGGGCACCGTCGGACTCGATCGCCAGGTCGTGGCGCGTCCAGCCGTCCGGACAGCGGTCGGCCAGGTCGGTGCCGGGAGCCACGAACGCCAGCACCGTCGGGCCGGCACCCGACACCACGGCCGGTACGCCGTCCGCGCGGAGGCGGTGCACGAGCGCCAGGGTCTCCGGCATCGCGGGCTCCCGCTGCTCCTGGTGGAGCCAGTCGCGCGTGGCGGCGAGCAGGTGCTCGGGCTGGCCGCCGAGTGCCGCGACGAGGAGGGCGGCGCGGCCCGTGTTGGCCGCTGCCTCGGCGTGCGGGACGGTCGCGGGCAGGAGGCCGCGGGCGACCGTGGTCTCCACGCCGGTCGGTGGGACGAAGACGACCGCGCTGACCCGCGGGTCGACGCCGGCGCGGACGGCGTACCACCGCTCGTCCTCGCGCCCGGAGATCACGAAGCCGCCGTGGAAGGCGGGCGCCACGTTGTCGGGGTGGCCCTCGAGGTCGGCGGCGAGCTCGAAGAGGGCCTCGTCGGACGCCAGCAGCTGGCCGCCGGCGACGAGCGCCCGGGCGAGCACGACGCCGGCGACGATCGCGGCCGACGACGACCCGAGTCCGCGGGCGTGCGGGATGGCGTTGCGGCACGAGAGCCGCAGGCCGGCGGGCTGCTCCCCCATCAGGTCGAAGGCCGCGCGCATCGAGCGGACGACCAGGTGCGACTCGTCGCGGGGCACGCCCACCCCGTCCGGCCCGGAGCCTGCGCCCTCGACCTCCACGACCAGGCCCTCGGGCAGCACCTCCGCCTCGAGCTCGTCGCGCAGCGAGAGGGCCAGGCCGAGCGAGTCGAAGCCGGGCCCGAGGTTGGCCGAGGTCGCCGGGACGGTGACCCGCACCGGCCCGTCGACGAACGGGGGCATCAGGTGAGCCCGGCCGCGGCCGCCGCGGTGTCCACGTCCGCCTCGACGACCGTGTCGACGATGTCGCCGCACGACTCGAGCGCGGTGGCGGTGTCCTTGAGGCCGTGCCCGGTGACGGTGATCGCGATCGTCGCGCCGGTGAAGACCTGGCCGGACGCGAGCGCCGCCAGGAGCCCGGCGACGCCGGCGGCCGAGGCCGGCTCGACGAAGACGCCGTCGTGGCGCGCGAGCTCGAGCTGTGCGGCGAGGATCTGCGCGTCCGACAGCGCGGCGAAGCCGCCCTCGGACTCCTTGGCCGCCTGCTCGGCGAGGTGCCACGAGGCCGGGTTGCCGACGCGGATCGCCGTCGCCTTGGTCTCGGGGTCGGGGAACGGCTCACCGGTCACCAGCGGCGCGGCGCCCTCGGCCTGGAAGCCGAGCATCCGCGGGCGCTTCGTGGCGCGGCCGAGCTCGGCGTACTGCTGGTAGCCGAGCCAGTAGGCCGAGATGTTGCCGGCGTTGCCCACCGGCAGCAGGTGGAGGTCGGGGGCGTCGCCGAGGAAGTCGACGACCTCGAACGACGCGGTCTTCTGGCCCTGGAGGCGCACCGGGTTGACCGAGTTCACCAGCTCGACGGGATAGCTCTTCGACAGGCCGATGGCCATCGCCAGGCAGTCGTCGAAGTTGCCACGGACCATGATGATCTGGGCGCCGTGGACCACCGCCTGGGCGAGCTTGCCGGCGGCGATCTTGCCCTCGGGGATGAGGACGAGCGGCTTGAGCCCCGCCTTCGCGGCGTACGCCGCCATCGACGCCGAGGTGTTGCCCGTCGACGCGCAGACCACGGCCTCCGCGCCGAGGTGCAGGGCATGCGAGATGGCCGCCGTCATGCCGCGGTCCTTGAAGGAGCCGGTCGGGTTGTCGCCCTCGACCTTGAGCCAGACCTCGGCCCCGGTCAGGCCGGAGAGCCACTCGGAGTGCACGAGCGGCGTGCCGCCCTCGCGGAGCGTCACCGCGTGCATCCCCTCGGGGAGGTCGAGCAGCTCGCGGTACTCCTCGATCACGCCGCGCCACTGGTGCGTCATGGCTGACCTCGACCCGCTCATTCGTCGCCTCCCTCGACCCGCATCACCGAGGTGACCTCGCGGACGATGTCCATGTTGCGCAGCTGCTCGACCGTCGCGGCCAGGGCGGCGTCGGGAGCGGCGTGCGAGACGACGACGAGCTGGGCGTCGGCCCCTCGCCCCTCCTGCCGCACGGTCTGGATCGACACGCCGTGGTCGGCGAACGCGTTGGCGACCGCGGCGAGCACGCCCGCGCGGTCGTCGACGTCGATCGCGACGTGGTAGCGGGTGCGGGTCTCGCCCATCGGCTGCACGGCCCGGTCGGCGTACGCCGACTCCCCCGCGCCGCGGGTGCCGGCGAGCCGGTTGCGGGCGATCGTGACGAGGTCGCCGAGGACGGCGCTCGCGGTCGGTGCGCCACCGGCGCCGGGGCCGTAGAACATCAGCTGGCCGGCGGCCTCGGACTCGACGAAGACGGCGTTGTAGGCACCGCGCACGCTGGCGAGGGGGTGGGAGCGCGGGATCATGGCCGGGTGCACCCGGGCGGCGACCTGGTCGCCGTGGGGTCCGGGCCGCAGCTCGCAGATCGCCAGCAGCTTGACCACCGCGCCCATGTCGCGGGCGCTGGCGACGTCGGCCGCGGTGACGTCGGAGATGCCCTCGCGGTAGACGTCGGAGGCGGTCACCCGCGAGTGGAAGGCGAGGCTGGCGAGGATCGCGGCCTTGGCGGCGGCGTCGAAGCCCTCGACGTCGGCGGTCGGGTCGGCCTCGGCGTAGCCGAGCTCCTGGGCCTCCTCGAGCGCCTCGGAGAAGCCGGCACCCGAGCTGTCCATCTTGTCGAGGATGAAGTTGGTGGTGCCGTTGACGATGCCCAGCACGCGGGTGACCCTGTCACCGGCGAGCGACTCGCGCAGCGGACGCAGGATCGGGATGGCGCCGGCGACCGCGGCCTCGTAGTAGAGGTCGCGCTCGGCCTTCGCCGCCGCCTCGAAGAGCGTCGGTCCGTCCTCGGCGAGCAGCGCCTTGTTGGCCGTGACGACGCTGGCGCCGTTCTCCAGCGCGGACAGGATCAGCGACCGGGCCGGTTCGATGCCGCCGATCACCTCGACCACCAGGTCGACGTCGTCGCGGGCGACGAGCGCAGCGGAGTCGGTCGTCAGCAGTCCGTCGGCCAGCTCCACCTCGCGCGGCGCGTCGAGACGGCGTACGCCGACCCCGACCAGCTCGACCGGGACACCCACCCGCGCAGCCAGGTCGTCGCGCTGCTCGGTCAGCAGCCGGACCACCTGCGACCCGACCGCACCGCAGCCGAGCACCGCCACCTTGAGTGGCTTCGCACCCTCGCTCATGAAGAAACACCCACATCGGTCGCCAACAGGTCGGCCTCAGTCTCTCGTCGCAGCACGGTGAAAGTCTTCCCGTCCCGAACTCCGATCACCGGAGGACGCAGTGCGTGGTTGTAGTTGGAGGCCATGGATCTGCAGTAGGCGCCGGTGCCGGGCACCGCGACGAGGTCGCCGGGGCGTACGTCGCCGGGCAGGAACTCGTCCTTGACGACGATGTCGCCGGCCTCGCAGTGCTTGCCGACCACGCGGGCCAGGGAGGCGGGAGCAGCAGACGCGCGCGAGGCCAGGGTCGCGGAGTAGTCGGCGTCGTAGAGGGCGGTGCGGATGTTGTCGCTCATCCCGCCGTCGACCGAGACGTAGGAGCGGCGCGCTCCGCCGTCGAGGGCGACCTCCTTGACCGTGCCGACCTCGTAGACGGTGCACATCGACGGACCGACGATCGCCCGGCCGGGCTCGATCGACAGCCGCGGGCGCTCGATGCCGAGGGCGCGGCACTCGTGCTCGACGATGTCCGACATCCCCCGCGCGAGCGTCTCGGGCTCCGACGGGTCGTCCTGGGTCGTGTAGGCGATGCCGAAGCCGCCGCCGAGGTCCATCTCGGGCATCACGACGTCCAGCTCGGTCGCGATCCGCGCGTGCAGCGCGAGCACGCGGCGGGCCGCGACCTCGAAGCCGGAGGTGTCGAAGATCTGGCTGCCGATGTGGGAGTGCAGGCCGAGCAGCCGCAGGCCCGGCGCGGCCAGCACGCGGCGTACGGCCTCGAACGCGTCGCCGCGCGGCGATGGAGAAGCCGAACTTCTGGTCCTCGTGGGCGGTGGCGATGTACTCGTGGGTGTGCGCCTCGACGCCGGCGGTGACGCGCACGAGCACGCCCGTGGTCCGCCCGAGCTCGGTGGTCACCGCCGCCAGCCGATCGATCTCGTCGAAGGAGTCGACGATGACGCGGCCGACGCCCAGCTCGACGGCCCGCTCGAGCTCGCCGAGCGTCTTGTTGTTGCCGTGGAAGCCGACCCGCTCCATCGGGAAGCCCGCGCGTGCGGCCACCGCCAGCTCGCCGCCGGAGCAGACGTCGAGCGAGAGCCCGTCCTCGGCCAGCCAGCGCGCCACGGTCGTGCAGAGGAACGCCTTGCCGGCGTAGAAGACCTCGTAGCCGGAGAAGGCGTCGCGGAAGGCGCGGGCCCGGGTGCGGAAGTCGTCCTCGTCGAGGACGTAGGCCGGCGAGCCGTGCTCGCGGACCAGCTCGGTCAGCGGCACTCCCCCGACGCTCAGGACGCCGTCGGCCTTGGCGGCCGTGCGCGACCAGAGGTGCTCGACGAGCGCGTTGGCGTCAGCGGGCTCGCGCAGCCAGTGCGGGCCACGGAGCGCGCCGTCGGCGTGCGCCCAGCCGGACGGGTGTGCGGTGGGCACGCCCGATCACATCCGCTCGGGAGCGGAGACCCCGAGGAGGGCCAGGCCGTTGGCCAGCACCGTCCGCACGGCGTGCACCAGGACGAGGCGCGCCTCGTTGGTCGGGGTGACCGGCTCGTCGCCGATCGGCAGCATCCGGCACTCCTTGGTGTCGTACCACCGGTTGAAGACGGCCGCCGTGTCCTCGAGGTAGCGCGCGACCCGGTGCGGGGCGCGGAGCTCGGCCGCCGCGGTGACGACCCGCGGGAACTCCGCCAGCGCACGCAGCAGCTTGCCGTCCAGCTCGTGGGCGAGCAGCGACGGGTCGAAGGCGTCACCGGGCAGCGCCATCCCGAGGTCGGCGGCGTTCTCGATCATCCGGCAGGTGCGCGCGTGGGCGTACTGCACGTAGTAGACCGGGTTGTCGTTGTGCGCCCGGGCCCACAGGTCGAGGTCGAGGTCGATGTTGGTGTCGTTGGTGTAGCGCGCCAGGGCGTAGCGCGCGGCGTCGACGCCGATGGCGTCCACGAGGTCGTTGATGCTCACCGTGGTGCCGGCGCGCTTGGACATCCGCAGCGGCTTGCCGTCGCGCAGCAGGTTGACCATCTGACCGATGAGGATCTCCAGGTCCTTGCCCGGCTCGTCGCCGAACGCGGCGCACATCGCGTTCATCCGCCCGACGTAGCCGTGGTGGTCGGCGCCGAGCATGATGAAGCAGCGGTCGAAGCCGCGCTCCTTCTTGTCGAGGTAGTAGGCCAGGTCACCCGAGATGTAGGCGCCCTGACCGTCGGACTTGATGATCACCCGGTCCTTGTCGTCGCCGTACTTCTCGGTGCGCAGCCAGAGCGCGCCGTCCTCGGCCTCGTAGGTGTTGCCCATCTCGGTGAGCCGCTCGATCGCGCGCCCGACGGCGCCCGACTCGTGCAGGTTGTTCTCGTGGAAGTAGACGTCGAAGTCGACGCCGAAGTCGTGGAGCGACTGCTTGATCTCGGCGAACATCAGCTCGACGCCCTCGGCGCGGAAGATCTCCTGCGCCTCGTCCTCGGGCAGGTCGAGGACCTCGGGCCGCTTGGCCACGACGTCCTTGGCGATCTCCTCGATGTAGGCGCCGCCGTAGCCGTCCTCGGGCACCGGCCGCCCCTTGGACCAGGCGAGCAGCGACGAGCTGAACCGGTCGAGCTGGGCGCCGTGGTCGTTGAAGTAGTACTCCCGCGTCACCTCGGCGCCGGAGAAGGTGAAGACGCGTCCCAGCGCGTCGCCCACCGCGGCCCACCGCACGGCGCCGATGTGGAGCGGGCCGGTCGGGTTGGCGGAGACGAACTCGAGGTTGATCTTCTCGCCCGCGAACGCGTCGGAGGAGCCGTACGCCTCCCCTGCCGCGACGACGTCGGCCGCGACCTGCCCCTGGGCACCGGCATCGACGGTGATGTTGAGGAAGCCCGGGCCGGCGACCTCGACGTCGGAGACGCCGTCGGAGGCGCGCAGCCGGTCGGCGACGAGGTCGGCGAAGGCGCGGGGGTTGGTGCCGGCCTTCTTCGACAGCTGCAGGGCGACGTTGGTGGCGTAGTCGCCGTGACCCTTCTGCCGGGGTCGCTCCACCGTGACAGTGGTCGGCACGCCGTCAGGAAGCGTGATCGCGCCGTCGGCCACGAGGGCCGTCAGCGCGTCGACGATGGTCGCGGAGAGCTGCTCTGGGTTCACCCACCAAGCCTATCGAGGGGCCACCCGTGCGACCGAACCGATATCGACCGGTGGCCACTAGGGTTCTCCCCTGTGACGACGCACCCGACCTACGACCAGCTGATCGACCTCCCGGCCTACGTGGAGCAGCCGGTGCCGATGCCCTTCGAGGACATCAACGGCCACCTCAACGTCCGCCACTACATCGGCATCGCGAGCGAGGGCCTCGACGAGTCGCTCGTCGAGGTCGGCATCCCGCAGATGTGGCCCCTCACCGACGGCCAGGCGTGCTTCAGCGCCGAGCACCACGTGACCTACCTCAACGAGCTGCGCACCGGCGACGAGATGTCGGCCCGCGTCCGGCTGCTCGGGCGCTCCGAGCGCGCCGGTCACGCGCTGGTCTACCTGCTCGACCACACCCACCGCGAGGTGGCGTGCGTGGTCGAGGAGATCTTCTTGCACATCGACCTCGAGACGCGACGTACGGCGCCGTGGCCGGACGACATCGCCGCCAAGATGGACGCCCGGGTCGCCGAGCACGCGGCGCTCGGCTTCGAGTCACCGACGTCCGGCACGATGGCCCTGCGCTGAGGTCTCCGGCCGTTCTCCGGGCCGTTTAACGGCTCCGCCGGACGACCGGTAGTCTTCAGCGCGCACCGGCCCCGGACCCGTCCGGACCGGCGCAGGCCTCCGTAGCTCAGGGGATAGAGCACTGGTTTCCGGTACCAGGTGCCGCAGGTTCGAATCCTGCCGGAGGCGCAACTTCTCGCGATCAGCAGCGGCCCAGCGCCGCGTCGGGCCGGGCCTCGCGGCCCAGCCGCCGGGCCTGGGCCACGTCGGGGAACACCACGCTCGCAGCGCCGACGAACCCGACCCGGCCGCGGACCACGCAGGTGGTGATCCTGCGCGGGTCCACCTGGGCCACGGCCTGGGCGAGCTCGAAGAGCTCCGCGGGCGAGGCGTTGGTGGCCATGTGCTCCATGACCGTCATGACGCCGCGCTCGATGAAGCCGGGCGACGACGCCTGCGAGCGGATCCGGGCGTGGATGCCGCGCAGCGTGCGCTGCTGGTTGGCCGAGCGGTCGAAGTCGCCGCCGGCGAGGCCCTTGCGGATCCGGGAGAAGGCCATCGCGTTGTAGCCGTCGAGGTGGATCCGGCCCTTCCGGAAGCCCTCCTTCTTGAGGTAGGGGTCGTAGAACCGGCGCGGGTTGGTGACCGTGATCCCGCCGATGTCGTCGACCATGTCCTCGAAGAACGGGAAGCGCGTCACCATCACGTAGTCGGGCTCGATGCCGACGAGGTTGCGCATCGCCCCCGCCATGCCCTGCGGGCCGGCGAAGTAGAGCGCGGAGTTGATCTTCTCGTGACCGTGGCCGGGGATGCTGACCCACGAGTCGCGCGGGACGCCGATGGCCGTGGCCGAGCCGGTGCGGGTGTTGATGCCCACCAGCTGGAGCGCGTCGCCGCGGGCGTGCCGCATGTCCTGGCCGGGCCGGGCGTCCGAGCCGACGGCGAGGATCCAGACCACGTCCGCTCCCCCGACGGCGACGCCCTCGGCGTGCCGGATCTTCACCAGGCTGACGTCGGTCGGCTGCACCGACGACTGGGGCACGACGACCGCGGTGAGGGCGAGGACCGCTCCCAGGACGACCGCCTTGGCGGCCCGCAACCTGACCCTGCTCATCCTCGTCGTGGTCGTCACTTCGATCCCTTCGCGACGTCGTAGCCGAAGATCCGCCACGCACCCCTCTTGTGGAGGAGGAACAGGCGGCCGCGGACCGTGGTGGTGCCTGCCTGGTCGCCGCTGCTGTCGAACCGGAGGACGAAGTGGGCGGTGACCGTCCGGGCCTGCTTGTCGGTGGCGAGGATGTCGAGCGCCACGGCACGGTGCGTCGCGGTGACCGAGTCGACGTGCGGGCCGCGGGTCTGGTTGGTCAGCAGCGCCTTGTCGCTGCGGGCGCGCTGCTCGGCGCCGGCGGTGAAGCCGGGGAACGCGTCGGGGAAGCTGCTGCGCGGGTAGGTGCCGCCGAGGTAGGCGGCGTCCCACCAGCGGTCGACGACCGTGCCCACCTGCCGGCGTACGACCTTGCGGCGCGCGTCGGGGAGCCGGCCGTGGACCCGGCGGATCCTGGTGGTGGTCGCGAGCGGCGGGTGCGAGGCGAGGCTGGCCCGGGCGTCGCCGCGGCTGATCCGTTCGGGCGAGGCCGACGGGTCCGGGCCGGACGTGCAGGCAGTGCCGGTGAGGGCGAGGACGACAGCGAGCGCGAGGCCCGCACAGCGGCGTGGCATGGGAACTCCGGGGCCAAATACGACAATGACTAGTGGTGTGGTCGACACCATGCCTCACGCGGGAGGCCCGGCCCTGCATTTGCGTGCGTGTGCGACTAGCCTTGTGGACGAGTTGTCCATCACTCGCGCGAAGAGATCTGGAAGAGGCGAAAGAAGCGTGGCGCAGTCCCCGAACGGGCAGTCCGGCAACCAGTCCTCGGTTGCACCGTCATCTGACCTGGGAGCCAACGAGTGGCTCGTGGAGGAGATGAAGGAGCAGTACGACAAGGACCCTGCGAGCGTGGGCCCGGAGTGGGCGACGTACTTCGGCAACGGGAGCGCCTCGGCGGCCGCCGAGCAGAAGGCACCGGAGAAGGCGCAGCCGAGAAGGCCGCCCGACGTCAGCGCAGGCGGCTCCCGCGAAGGCGCCCCGAGAAGGCACCGGAGAAGGCACCCCAGAAGGCCCCGGCAGCCGCCCCGCAGCAGGAGGCGCAGCCCGCCGCCGCGAAGTCGACCGCGAAGGCCACCCCGCGCCCGGCCGCCGCGGCCGAGGAGCCCGCCAAGGGCACCAGCAAGCCGGTCGCCAAGGACCCCGCCCCCGCCGCACCGTCCGCGTCGAGCGACGAGCCGACCTACACCGTCCTGCGCGGCGCGCCCGCCCGCACCGCGGCCAACATGGACGCCTCGCTGACGGTCCCGACCGCCACCTCGGTCCGCTCGGTGCCGGTGAAGCTGCTGTGGGACAACCGCACGGTCATCAACAACCACCTCGCCCGCGCCCGCGGCGGCAAGGTCTCCTTCACGCACCTCATCGGCTACGCGCTGGTCAAGGCGCTGCGCTCGATGCCGGAGATGAACGTCGGCTTCGAGGTCGTCGACGGCAAGCCCAACCTGATCACGCCGGCCCACATCAACCTCGGCCTCGCGATCGACATGAAGAAGCCCGACGGCACCCGCCAGCTGCTGGTGCCGAGCATCAAGGGCGCCGAGGCGATGGACTTCGCCGCCTTCTGGACCGCCTACGAGGACGTGGTCCGCAAGGCCCGCGACAACAAGCTCACCGTCGCCGACTTCCAGGGCACGACGATCTCGCTGACCAACCCCGGCGGCATCGGCACCGTGCACTCGGTGCCGCGGCTGATGTCGGGCCAGGGCGCGATCATCGGTGTCGGCGCCATGGAGTACCCGCCGGAGTGGCAGGGCGCCTCCGACGAGGCGATCAACCGCAACGCCATCAGCAAGGCGATGACGCTGACCTCGACCTACGACCACCGCGTCATCCAGGGTGCCCAGTCGGGCGAGTTCCTCAAGCGCGTGCACGGCCTGCTGCTCGGCGAGAACGAGTTCTACGACGAGATCTTCCGCTCGCTGCGCATCCCCTACGAGCCGATCCGCTGGTCGCGCGACGTCGTGGCCAGCCACGACGACGACATCGTCAAGCAGGCGCGCATCCTCGAGCTGATCCACGCCTACCGGGTCCGCGGCCACCTGATGGCCGACACCGACCCGCTCGAGTACCGCCAGCGCAGCCACCCCGACCTCGAGGTGGAGTCGCACGGCCTGACGCTGTGGGACCTCGACCGCGAGTTCGCCACCGGGTCGTTCGGCGGCGAGGGCCGGCGCTTCATGAAGCTGCGCAACATCCTCGGGATCCTGCGCGACTCCTACTGCCGCACGACCGGCATCGAGTACATGCACATCATGGATCCCGAGCAGCGCCAGTGGATCCAGGAGCGCGTCGAGCAGCCGCACGTGAAGCCGCCCCGCGAGGAGCAGCTGCGCATCCTGCTCAAGCTCAACCAGGCCGAGGCCTTCGAGACGTTCCTCCAGACGAAGTTCGTCGGGCAGAAGCGCTTCAGCCTCGAGGGTGGCGAGACCACGATCCCGCTCGTCGACGAGATCTGCGAGGCGGCCGCCGAGGCCGGCCTCGACGAGGTCACGATCGGCATGGCCCACCGCGGCCGGCTCAACATGCTCGCCAACATCGTCGGCAAGAAGTACAGCCAGATCTTCCGCGAGTTCGAGGGCAACATCGACCCGCGCACGGTCCAGGGCTCGGGCGACGTGAAGTACCACCTCGGCGCCGAGGGCGAGTTCGTCGCCGGCTCGGGCGACAAGATCAAGGTGTCGGTCGCCGCGAACCCCTCGCACCTCGAGGCGGTCAACCCGGTGCTCGAGGGCATCGCCCGCGCCAAGCAGGACATCCTCAACAGGGGTGCCGACTACCCCGTGCTGCCGCTGCTCGTCCACGGCGACGCGGCCTTCGCGGGCCAGGGTGTCGTGGCCGAGACGCTCAACCTGTCGCAGCTGCGCGGCTACCGCACCGGCGGCACCGTGCACGTGGTCATCAACAACCAGGTCGGCTTCACCACCTCGCCCGGCTCGTCGCGCTCCTCGCTCTACTGCACCGACGTGGCGCGGATGGTGCAGGCGCCGATCTTCCACGTCAACGGCGACGACCCCGAGGCCTGCATCCGCGTCGCCCGGCTCGCCTTCGACTACCGCCAGCGGTTCAACAAGGACGTCGTCATCGACCTCGTCTGCTACCGCCGCCGCGGCCACAACGAGGGCGACGACCCGTCCTACACCCAGCCGCTGATGTACGACCTCATCGAGCAGAAGCGCTCGGTGCGCAAGCTCTACACCGAGTCGCTCATCGGTCGTGGCGACATCACGATCGAGGAGGCCGAGCAGGTCCTCAAGGACTACCAGCAGCAGCTCGAGCGGGTGTTCACCGAGGTCCGCGAGGCCAGCTCCGAGGCGCCGAGCGACTGGACCACGGTCCCCGACTACCCGGACAAGCCGGCCGGCGACTTCGCGACCGCGGTGACCCCCGAGGTCCTCAAGCGGATCGCCGACAGCTACGTCACGCCCCCGGAGGACTTCACCGTCCACCCGAAGGTGATGCCGCAGCTGCAGCGCCGCTCGGCCGCGATCACCGACGGCCCCATCGACTGGGGCACGGGCGAGATCCTCGCCTTCGGCTCGCTGCTGATGGAGGGCCGCCCGGTGCGGCTCGCCGGCCAGGACTCGCGCCGCGGCACGTTCGTCTCGCGGTTCGCCACGATCATCGACCGCACCAACGCCGACGAGTGGACCCCGCTGACCAACCTCACCGAGGACCAGGCGAAGTTCCACGTCTACGACTCGCTGCTCTCGGAGTACGCCGCCCTCGGGTTCGAGTACGGCTACTCCGTCGCGCGGCCCGAGGCGCTCGTCCTCTGGGAGGCGCAGTTCGGTGACTTCGTCAACGGCGCGCAGACCGTCATCGACGAGTTCATCTCCGCGGGCGAGACCAAGTGGCGCCAGCAGTCCGGCGTCGTCCTGCTCCTCCCCCACGGCTACGAGGGCCAGGGCCCCGACCACAGCTCGGCGCGCATCGAGCGGTTCCTGACGATGTCGGCCGAGGAGGCCATGGTCGTCGCGCAGCCCTCGACGCCGGCGTCCTACTTCCACCTGCTGCGCCGCCACTCGCTCGGCGGCGAGCACCGTCCCCTCATCGTCTTCACCCCGAAGTCGATGCTCAAGCGCAAGGAGGCGGCCTCGCAGCCGGCCGACTTCGTCGGGGACACCACGTTCCGCCCGTTCATCGGTGACGCGGACGCCGACCCCTCGCAGGTCGAGACGCTCATCCTGTGCTCGGGTCGCGTGACCTGGGACCTGATGGTCGAGCGCACCAAGCGCGAGGACGGGTCGAGGTTCGCCATCGGTCGTGTCGAGCGGCTCTACCCGAACCCGGTCGACGAGATCAGGGCCGAGGTCGCGAAGTACCCGAACCTCAAGGCCGTCCGCTGGGTGCAGGACGAGCCGCGCAACATGGGTCCGTGGCCGCACTTCGCGCTCAACGTGTGGCCCCAGCTCGACGTCGCCGTCGAGCCGGTCACCCGGATCGCGTCCGCCGCCCCGTCCGTCGGCACGGTGAAGCGCCACGTGGAGGAGCAGAAGTCGCTCCTCGACGCGGCCTTCGAGTCGCCGCGCGGTCGCGGCGACGACTACTGAGCGGGAGCCCGCGGTGTACTTCACCGATCGAGGCATCGAGGAGCTGGAGCGACGCCGGGGTGACGAGGAGGTCACCCTGGCGTGGCTCGCCGAGCAGCTCCAGGCCTTCGTCGACGCGCACCCCGACTTCGAGGTGCCCGTCGAACGACTGGCGACCTGGCTGGCCCGCCTCGACGACCCCGAGGACTAGGCCGCGAGCGGCTGCTGGGCCGCAGGCGCCGGCTCCGTCGTCGTACGCCGGCCGGGCAGCGCGAGCCGGCAGATCTTCCTCGCCACGCTGGTGAGCTGCTTGCGCAGCGGGCCCGTCGTGTAGGCGATGCCGTAGCGCTCGCAGATCTCCTGCACCTCGGCCGCGATCATCGGGTAGCGCCGCGCCGGCAGGTCCGGGAAGAGGTGGTGCTCGATCTGGTGGCTGAGGTTGCCCGACAGGACGTGGAACAGCGCTCCGCCGGAGATGTTGGCCGAGCCGAGCACCTGTCGGTAGTACCAGTGACCGCGGGTCTCCTGGCCGTCCGGACCGTCCGCGCACTCCTCCTGGCTGAACGTCTCGGCGCCGGCCGGGAAGTGGCCGCAGAAGATGATGTTGAACGCCCAGACGTTGCGGACCAGGTTGGCCGCCGCGTTGCCGGCGAGGGTCAGCGGGAAGAGCGGGCCGGTGAGCGCCGGGAACAGGACGTAGTCCTTGAGCGCCTGGCGGCGCACCTTGCGCATGATCCCGGCGTGCAGGGCCTTGTTCTCCTCGAGCCTGCGCGTGCCGGCCACGAGGTTCTCGACCTCGAGGTCGTGCATCGCCACGCCCCACTCGAAGAACACCATCAGCAGGAACGCGTAGACCGGGTTGCCGAGGTAGTAGGGGTGCCACTCCTGGTCCTCGTCCATCCGGAGGATGCCGTAGCCGATGTCGCGGTCCTTGCCGAGGATGTTGGTGAAGGTGTGGTGGATGTAGTTGTGGCTGTACTTCCACTGCTCGCCCGGGCACACGTTGTCCCAGTCGTAGATGCGCGAGTTGAGGTGCGGGTCGCCCATCCAGTCGTACTGGCCGTGCATCACGTTGTGGCCGATCTCCATGTTCTCGATGATCTTGGAGAGCGACAGCGCGGCCACGGCGAGCGGCCAGGCCGGCGGCACGTAGAACAGCGCGCGGCCGAGCACCTCGAGCTGCTGCTGGCGCTTGACGACGTCGCGGATGTAGGCCGCGTCGTCCTCACCGAGGTCGGCCAGGATCCTCTGGCGCAGCTCGTCCATCTCGCGGCCGAAGGCCTCGAGCTGGTCGGGGGTGAGCCTCTGGTTCGTGGGGGTGGTGGTCATGGGAGGTCCTTCCTCACAGGTCGACGACGCAGTCGCCGACGGGGGCGGAGACACAGATCTGGATGTCCTCGTCGGGGAGCGAGGACTCGGTGCCGGTGAGCACGTTGCGCACGGTGCCCTCGGACTTGCGGGCGGTGCAGGAGAAGCAGATGCCCATCCGGCAGCCGAAGACCGGGGTGAGCCCGGCCCCCTCGGCCTGCTCGAGGATCGAGGCACCGGTGTTGACGACCTGCTCATCGGACTCGGCGAAGACGAGGTCACCCTCGGCCGCACCGCTGGAGGTCGTCGGCGGCTTGAACAGCTCGAGCCGCAGCCGCGGGTTGTCGACGTACGCCGCCCGCACGAGCTCGAGCATCCCGGCCGGGCCGCAGGCCCAGGTGTCGGTGTCGCGCCAGCCGGGGACGAGGCGACGCAGCTCGAGCTCGTTGAAGACGGCGTCGCCGTGGCGCAGGTGGACGGTGACGTCGTTGTCGTCGGCGGCGATCCGGGCCAGCTCGTCGGCGAAGATCTGGTCCTCGGGCGAGCGGGCGTAGTGCAGGAAGGTGACGGGCCGTCCCGCGCGGCCGTCGTAGCCGTCGCGCAGCAGGGTCCGCACCATCGACATGGCCGGCGTGATGCCCGAGCCGCCGGTGATGAACAGCAGCGGGTCGATGCCGGGCGTGGCCGGGCTGACCGGCAGGGTGAAGCTCCCCTGCGCCTGCGACAGGTGGAGCAGCTGGCCCGGCTCGGCGTCGACGAGGTACGCGCTGACCTGGCCCTCGGCGTGCGAGCGGATGGTCAGGGTGAACTCCTCCCCCTGCCCCGAGGCGGCGGAGGAGATGGAGAAGCAGCGGGTCATCCGGCGGGCCGAGCCCGGCAGGTCGAGGCCGACCTGGACGTACTGCCCGGCGCGGTGTCCGCGCCAGGTCGCGGTGGGCTGCACGGTGAGCGTGGCGACCGGTGCGCCCGGGGTGTCGGTCTCGCGGTGCACGGCGACGACGCGGCCGCGCACCTCGTGCGCCGCCCACATCGGGTTCACGCGCGAGAGGTAGTGGTCGACACCGTGGGGCGAGGTGAGCGCCGCGACGGTGCGTGAGCGGGCGATCGTCGAGAGGACGGTCATGCCGACTCCTTTCAGTGAACGTCTGTTCACTCAATAGTGTCGTCGAGCGCGACGCCGGTCAACGGGCGCGCACCGTGATCCCGCCCACGCCGCGCTTTCCCTCTACGATCACGCCATGGCAGAGGGAGAGGCCGTCACCGCTGAGGCGGAGGACGCCGGTGCGTCGCGCGCCGAGCGCAAGGAGCGCACGCGCCGCGCCATCCTCGACGCGGCCCTCTCGCTGGCCGCCGACTCCAACCTCGCGGCGATCTCGCTGCGCCAGGTCGCCAAGCAGGTCGGCGTCGTGCCGACCGCGTTCTACCGCCACTTCGGCTCGCTCGAGCTCCTCGGCCTTGCATTGGTCGACGAGAGCTTCCGCTCGCTGCGGCTGATGCTGCTCGACGTGTGGCGGCACGCCCCGGAGTACCGCGACTTCATCGACGGCTCGCTCCCGATCGTCGCGCAGCACGTGCGCGAGAACCGCTCCCACTACGCGTTCATCGCCCGCGAGCGGACGGCGGGACCGCCCCGCGTGCGGGAGGCGATCAACCGCGAGATCGCCCAGATCACCCACGAGCTGGCCACCGACATCGCCCGGACGGGCGCTGCCGAGCAGTACTCCACCGAGGACATCGGCCTGCTGTCCGACCTGATCGTCTCGTTCGTCGTGACGATGGCCGAGCGCCTCGTGGAGGACCCGGACTCCGAGGACCGGACCCTCTCCGAGGCGCGCACCCAGCTGCGGATGCTGCTGGTCGGCGCGCTCAACTGGCGCTCGCGCCGGCCCGGGAGCTAGCCCGCCGGTCGGATCCGCAGGTCCGGGACGGTCGCGTCCGACGGCAGGTCGACGACGTGGAGGATCGTGTCGGCGACGGTCTCGGGCGTGGCCCACGCCGACGCGTCGTACTCGCGACCCTCCTGCTCGTGCACCTTGGCCTGCATCGGCGTGGCCGTGCGGCCGGGGTAGACGCTGCTGACCCGCACGCCGTGCCCGGCCTCCTCCTCGCGGAGCGCGTCGGCGAACGCCTTCAGGCCGTGCTTCGAGGCGGCGTACGCCGACCACTCGGCGTTGGCGGTGAGCCCGGCCGACGAGTTCACGAAGACGACCGTCCCGCGACCCTCGCGCAGGTGCGGGAGCAGCTCGCGGGTGAGCACGGCGGGGGCGACGAGGTTGACGGCGAGCTGCTCGTCCCAGTCGGCGAGCCGCAGCCGGTCGACGCGGCCGAGCTCGATCACACCGGCGACGTGGACGAGCGAGTGGACGGGGCCGTCGACCTGGCGGCCCAGCCCGTTGAGCGTGCCGGGGTCGGCGAGGTCGGCCACGAGCACCTGCGCGCCGGCGAAGGTGTCGGCCAGCTCGGCGGCGCGGGCCTCGCTGCGTGCCACGAGCACCAGCTCGTCACCGCGGTCCGCCAGGCGTCTCGCCAGCGCGAGCCCGATGCCCGATCCGGCGCCGGTGAGGACGTGCTTCACGCCGTGATCACCGGGTGAAGACGATCTTGCCGAAGACGTCGCCCTCGGCCATCGCGGCGAACCCGTCGCGCGCCTGGTCCATCGGGATCGCCCGGTCGACCAGCGGCCGGGCACCGGTCGCGTCGAGGAACTTCACCAGGGCGTCGAGCTCCCCGCGCGTGCCCATCGTCGAGCCGATGATCGAGAGCTGCTTGAAGAACACGTGCGTCAGGCCCGCGTCGTCGACGTCGGGGCCCGAGGTCGTACCGCTGATGACGATGCGGCCGCCCGGACGCAGCGAGCGGATCGAGTGGGTCCAGGTGGCCTTGCCGACGGTCTCCATGACCGCGTCGACGCGGACGGGCAGCCGGGCGCCGGACTCGAAGACGTCGTGGGCGCCGAGCTCGCGGGCCCGGTCACGCTTGGCCTCGTCGCGGCTGGTGGCGAGCACCGTGAGCCCCGCGGCCCGGCCGAGCGTGATCAGCGCGGTCGCGACACCGCCGCCGGCACCCTGCACGAGGATCGTCTCGCCGGGCTTGCAGGCGCCCTGGACGAAGAGCATCCGGTAGGCGGTCAGCCAGGCGGTGGGCAGGCAGGCCGCCTCCTCGAAGGACAGCGACGCGGGCTTGGGCACCAGGTTGCGCCGCGGCACGACGACCTGGTCGGCGAAGGTGCCCTGGTGGCGCTCGGAGAGCAGCGAGCGACCCGGGTCGTCGGCCTCGTCGCCGGTCCAGTGCGGGTCGCCGATGACGCCGTGCACGACGACCTCGTTGCCGTCCTCGTCGAGGCCCGCCGCGTCGCACCCGAGGATCATCGGCAGCGACTCCTCGCGGAGCCCGACACCGCGCAGCGACCAGAGGTCGTGGTGGTTGAGGCTGGCGGCCTTGACGGTCACCGTCGCCCACCCGTCGGGGGCCTCCGGGGCGGGCCGCTCCCCCACCACCAGCCCGCTCAGCGGGTCGTCGAAGGAGAAGGTCTCGGCGTAGACGGCGAACATGAGGCGACGATAGCGAGTGGGCTCCTATCTCGGTTGCGCGTCCCCACCCCGGACTGTTGGGTGGCCGGGTGAGCATCGACGTACGTCCCTCGGAGGACGCCGAGAAGTACCTCGCGACCGACCAGCTCGTCTGGTTCGGCGAGGTCACCGACGCCGACGCCGAGCACCTGCGGCTCGGGCTGCCCGAGGACCAGCGCTTCGTGGTCGACCTGCCGGACGGGCCGACGGACCACCACGCCGGCATCTACGGCGTACGCCCGATGGAGATGTCGCTGCCCGGCGGTGCCGTGGTGCCGATCGCCGGCCTGACGTGGGTCGGGCGTGCACCCCGACTCGCGGCGGCGCGGCGTGCTGACGGCGATGATGACCGACCACCTGGCGCGGTCGCACGAGGCCGGCACGGCGATCTCCGCCCTGCACGCCAGCGAGGCCGCGATCTACGGCCGCTACGGCTACGGCCTCGCCGTCGTCACCCACCAGGTGACCGTCGGCCGCGGCACCACCTTCACCGCACCCCACCTCGAGGACGAGGTCGCCGGCATCACGACCCACCTCGTCACGATGTCCGACGCCGGCGTGGCCGAGCGGATGCGCGCCTGCCAGCTGGCGAACGCGCCCGACTTCCCGGGCACGATCGTCGGCACGCCCGACTTCTTCTCGCTCCTCACGCTGGAGACCCCCGAGACCCTGCGCGACAAGGAGCGCCGCCGCGTCCTGTTCGCGCGCCGCGACGGCCGGGACGTCGGCTTCATCGGCCTGCGCCGCGAGCACAAGTGGGACAACGCGCGGCCCTCGGGCACGGTCACCGTCGGCACCTTCTGCGGTGGCCCGGCCGCCCGGCTGGCGCTCGCCCGTCGCATCGTCGACCTCGACCTGATGGGCACCACCAAGCTCGAGAACGTCGGCGTCGACGACCCGCTGCTCGACTGGGTCGGCGGTCCGCGCGGCACCGGCTCGCTGGAGACCTGGGACAGCACGTGGGTCCGGCTCGTCGACCTCGGGGCCGCCTGGCCGCTCCGGCGGTACGACGTCGACTGCGACGTCGTGGTCGAGGTGGAGGACCGCCACGCGCCGTGGAACGCCGGGCGGTGGCGGCTGACCGGTTCGGAGGCCCAGCGCACCGACGCGGAGGCCGAGGTCACCCTCGACGTCGCCGTCCTGGGCGCGGGCTACCTCGGTCACTCGATCGGCGGCCTGCTCCGGGCGGGCCTGGTCCGCGAGCACCGCGCGGGTGCGTACGCCGAGCTCGCGCGGGCGATGCGCACCGTCGTGGAGCCGGAGCCGTCGATCGGCTTCTGACAGGCTGACCCCATGACGTGGACCAACTGGGTGGGCAACCAGAGCTTCTCGCCGGCCACGACCGCCACTCCGCGCGACGAGGACGAGGTGGTCGCCCTCGTCAAGGAGGCGGCCGGTCGCGGACAGGGCGTACGCGTCGCCGGCGCCGGGCACTCCTTCACGCCCGTGGTGCAGACCGACGGGCTGCTGCTCGACGTCTCCGCGATGCGAGGCGTCGTCGGCACGGATGCCGCGGCCAGAGCGGGCAACCGCGCTGCCCGGCACGCTGATCCGCGACTTCTACGAGCCGCTCTGGGACGCCGGCCTCGCGCTGCGCAACCAGGGCGACATCGACACCCAGCAGATCGCCGGTGCGGTGGCGACCGGGACGCACGGCTCCGGCACGGGCTACACCAGCCTGTCCGGCGTCGTGCGGGGCGTACGCCTCGTGACCGGCACCGGCGAGGTGCGCGAGATCGGCGAGGACGAGCCCGACCTGCTCCACGCGGCCCAGGTCTCCGTCGGGATGCTCGGCGTCGTCACCCGGCTCGAGCTGGAGGTCACCGACGCCTACCGGCTCCGCGAGCACGTCAGCCTCCGGTCGTGGGACGACGTGCTGGGTGACTGGGACCGGCTCGTCGCGGAGCACCGCCACTTCGGGATGTTCTGGCTGCCGACCGAGGAGTCGGGCGCGCTCTACAACCTCGACGGGCACGGCGAGCGGCTCCAGGACCAGTGCTACGTCAAGGTCTACGACGAGGTCGGTCCCGACGTGGCCGACGACGACACCGTGGGTCGCCGCGTCGACCGCTGCTACCGGATCTTCCCGATGGTCTACGACGCCAACTTCCACGAGCTGGAGTACTTCGTGGCGCTCGACCGGGCTCCCGAGGCGCTCGAGGCGATGCGCGAGCTGATGCTCCGCAGCCTCCCGGACTCGATCTACCCGCTCGAGGTGCGCACCGTCGGTCCGGACGAGGCGTTCCTGTCCTCGCAGTACCGCACCCCCACCGTCGTCATCTCGGTCTCCGGCACCCCCGGCACCGACTACTGGGCCTACCTCCGCTCGGTCGACGCCCTGCTCGCCGGCTTCGACGCCCGCGTGCACTGGGGCAAGCTCCACTTCCTGACGCCCGAGCGGCTCCACGCGCACTACCCGCGCGCCGACGACTTCATCGCGATCCGTCGCGAGCTCGACCCGCAGGGGATGTTCCTCAACGACCACCTGCGCCCGCTCTTCGCCTAGGCGCATCGGCGCGAGGGCCGGGCGACCAGCGGTGCGCTCGGCCTGAGGACTCAGACGTACGCTGCCGCGGTGCACGTCTTCATCAAGCCCACCCAGTCATTCCTGTCCTGCCAGGTCTGCGGCGGCCTCGTGTTCGCCCGCCGCGAGATCAAGATGACGACGACCGGCATGACCTTCATGGACCTCGACTGGATGAACAAGTCGGCCGAGGGCGTGATCTGCGTGCGGTGCGGCTTCGTGCACACGTTCATGGGCGGCGGCCACCAGTTCGTCGACCCCGAGGTCGTGAACCCCGAGGACCTGCCCGAGGATCCTCACGCCGGACCGTGACGCGGCTCAGCGGCGGGCGACCCCGTCGGCCCGGGCCGCTGCGGCGACGGCCTCGCGGACCGCACCCGGCACGCGGGGGTCGAACGGCGACGGGATGACGAGGTCCTCGCGGAGGTCGTCACCGACGAGCTCGGCGAGGGCGGTCGCCGCGGCGACCTTCATCCCCTCGGTGATGGCGGTGGCGTGGACGTCGAAGGCGCCCCGGAAGATGCCGGGGAAGGCCAGCACGTTGTTGATCTGGTTGGGGTAGTCCGAGCGGCCGGTGGCCACGACGCGGGCGTACTTGTGGGCCAGGTCGGGGTGCACCTCGGGCGTCGGGTTGGCGAGGCCGAAGATGATCGCCTCGGGCGCCATCGACGCGACGATCTCCTCGGGCACCTGGCCGCCTGAGACACCGATGTAGACGTCGGCGCCGGCCATCACGTCGGCGAGGGTGCCGCGGCGGCCGAAGACGTCGGCGGTGTCGCGGGCCAGCGCGGCCTTCACCTCGGTGAGGTCCGAGCGGGTCGAGCTCAGCACGCCCTGCCGGTCGAGCACGGCGATGTCGCGCACGCCCGCCTCGAGCAGGATCCTGGCCACGGCGACGCCTGCGGCGCCCGCGCCCTGCACGACCACGCGGACGGTCGCGGCGTCGCGTCCGGTGAGGCGGAGCGCGTTGGTGAGCGCGGCGAGCGCCACGACGGCGGTGCCGTGCTGGTCGTCGTGGAAGACCGGGATGTCGAGGCGCTCCTTGAGCCGCGCCTCGATCTCGAAGCAGCGCGGCGCGGAGATGTCCTCGAGGTTGATCCCGCCGAAGCTCGGCGCCAGCCGGACGACGGTCTCGATGATCTCCTCGACGTCGGTGGTGTCGAGGCACAGCGGCACCGCGTCGACGCCGCCGAACTGCTTGAAGAGGACCGCCTTGCCCTCCATCACCGGCATCGCGGCGGCGGGACCGATGTCGCCGAGGCCGAGGACGGCGGTGCCGTCGGTGACGATCGCGACGGTGTTGGGCACCCACGTGTAGTGCTGGGTCATCGACGGGTCAGCGGCGATGGCCTCGCAGACCCGGGCCACGCCGGGGGTGTAGGCCAGTGACAGCTCGTCCGGCCCGGTGAGCGCCACGGTCGACACCGTCTCCATCTTGCCGCCCACGTGGAGGTCGAAGACGGGGTCGCCGGCGTGCGGGTGCGGTGTGGTGCTGCCCTGGTCGCTGCCCTGGTTCATGGCCGCGATACTGGCACAGCTCAGCGGCCCGAGAGCCTGCGTCCCAGACGTGGGGAAGGCCACAGCCGCAGCCGTACGACGCCCACGACCTGGTCCGCGCCCACGGGTCCGCGGTGCCGCGAGTCGACCCCCTCGTCGGGGTTGTCGCTCAGCAGCCACCAGGCCACGTCGCCCGTGCGCGTACGCCGCTCGTCGACCGCCCGCTTCACCGCGAGCGTCCCGTCCGCGAACCGCGCCACCACCAGGTCGCCGGGGCTGCACGCGGGCGCCGTGGCGGACCAGGAGGAGGTCGCCCTCGCGCAGCGTCGGGAGCATCGAGCGGCCGCGCACGACAGCGGTCCCGAAGGGGGGTACAGGGCGCCGTCGCACGCGGAGTAGTGTCGCAGCAGACGCACAACTTCCCAGCTCGAGAGGAACCCGATGCTTCGCCACCTGCTTGCCCCGACCGTCGAGGTCTCGGCCCACTGCGACCTCCCCTGCGGCGTGTACGACCCCGCCCAGGCCCGCATCGAGGCCGAGTCGATCAAGGCCATCATCGCCAAGGTCGCCGACAACGACGACCCCGACTTCCGCACCCGCGCGATCCTCATCAAGGAGCAGCGCTCGGAGCTCGTCAAGCACCACCTGTGGGTGCTGTGGACCGACTACTTCAAGCCCCCGCACTTCGAGAAGTACCCGCAGCTCCACACGCTCGTCAACGAGGCCACCAAGCTCGCCGGTGCCTCCGGCACCAAGGGTGAGCTCGACGCCGGCAAGGCCGACGAGCTGCTCGCCAAGATCGACGAGATCGCCGAGATCTTCTGGGAGACCAAGAAGGCCTGAGCAGCTTGCTGCTTCGCCCCCTTCGTCACCACCCGGACGCCGTCCCGCTCAGCGGGGCGGCGTTCGTGCGTCCCCGGGGCGGGCGCGCGACCGTCGCGTAGGCTTGTTGCAAGTAACTTGCAACAAGCAGCGGAGGTGGGCGGTGCACGACCACTCGATGCCCGAGCACGCCCACCGGTGGCACCTGCCGGACGGGACCGGCCTGCACGCGCCGCTCGGCGAGCTGCTGCGCGAGGACGGCACGGGGCGCGTGTGCTGCCACCTCTGCGGAGGCTGGTACGTCTCGCTGGGCTCGCACGTCCGCGCGCACGGCCACACCGCGGAGTCCTACCGTGCCGAGCTCGGCCTGTGCCGCGGCGAGCCCCTCAGCCACCAGGAGCTGTCCGCCGCCATCTCGAGGCGGCAGAGCGCGTCCTACGAGGCCGACGAGGTCCATCGCGCACGCCTCGCGGCCGGCCAGGACGCCGCCCGGAGCGGGGTCCTCGGCAAGGCTGCCGCCGAGGCGCGCGCCACCCGCCCACCGTCCGCAGCGGCCCGGTCCCGGCAGGCTCGTGCGTTGGAGGACGGCCGGGCGACGCTCGCGGCCCGCCGCCGGGCGGCTCGCGCACGGCTGGTGCGGGAGTCGGGCAGCGCGGACCTGGCCGACCACCTCCGCACGCGCTACGGACAGGGCGCCAGCCTCGCCGACCTCGCGGCCGAGACCGGGCTCGGACGCTCCGGCCTCCGCGACGCGATGCGCGCCGCAGGCATCACGCTGAGGGCGCAGGGCGCGACCACCGGCGCGGGTCGCCGGTCCCGGGCGCGCACGGCGGACGCCGAGGCCGCCCGGCGCGTCGGCACCGACGACCTCGCCGCGTGGTTGCGGGCGCGACGCGAGCAGGGATGGACGCTCGCGGAGCTCGGGGCCGCCGTCGGGCACAGCGGCCACTGGGCGAGGAAGAGGCTGGTCGGCTGACGTCGACCGGGTCGGACCGATCGGCTCCGGGACGTGTGCACCGCGCTGGTGTCCCGCCACGGCTAGGGTGTGCCGAGCAGATCAGCCGAGGGAGGGACGCAGCCGCAGATGTCAGAGAACACCGGGGACCATCGCGCCGACGTCGAGCTCCGCCTGCCCGCCGAGGGCGCCTACGCAGCCGTCGTACGCACCACGGCAGCAGGTCTGGCAGCGCGCCTCGACTTCACGATCGACGACATCGAGGACCTGCGGATCGCGATCGGCGAGGCCACCGCCCTGGCCATCCCGGCCGCGGATCCCGGGACCGACCTGGTGGCGTGCTTCTTCTTCGGCCGCGGCTCGATGACGGTCGAGCTCGAGGTCGAGGCGATGGACGACCCGCCGCTCGACACCGAGAGCTTCGCCTGGCAGGTGCTCGACACGATGGCCAAGGACGCCTCGGCCGCACCCGAGGGGGGACGCTTCAGGGTGAGGTTCACGGTGTCCTCCCAGGTCACGGAGGGAACGGGTGCCGGGCGCTGACATGAGCGCACACACGGGGGAAGAGATGACGGGGGTCATCGACGAGGTCGCGACGAGCGGCCTCGAGCACCTGCGCGCCCGCAGCGCCGAGCTGTTCACGGTCCTGCGTGACGAGGACGCGAGCGCGGCGGAGCGCTCGATGGCCCGCGACGACCTGGTGCACCTGCACATGTCGCTGGTCGAGCACTGCGCGCGCCGCTTCCGCAACCGCGGCGAGCCGTTCGAGGACCTGGTGCAGGTCGGCACGATCGGCCTGATCAAGGCCGTCGACCGCTTCGAGACCGACCGCGGCGTCGAGTTCTCGACCTACGCGACACCGACCGTCATCGGTGAGATCAAGCGGCACTTCCGCGACAAGGGCTGGGCCATCCGGGTGCCCCGGCGCCTGCAGGAGCTCCGGATGCAGATCGGCGGCGCGACCGGCGAGCTGACCCAGAAGCTGGGCCGCTCCCCCACGCCCCGCGAGCTCGCCGAGGTCATCGGCTGCACGGTGGAGGAGATCATGGAGGGCATCGAGTCCTCCCACGCCTACGCCACGCTCTCGCTCGACGCCTCCGACGACAACGACGACGGTCCGCCCGCGATGCTGGCCACCCTCGGCGTCGAGGACACCAACATCGAGCACGTCGAGATCCGCGAGTCCATCAAGCCGCTCCTCGAGGGCCTCGGTGAGCGGGAGAAGCGCATCCTGCTGCTGCGGTTCTTCAAGAACATGACGCAGTCGCAGATCGCCGAGGAGATCGGCGTCTCGCAGATGCACGTCTCGCGCCTGCTCACCCGCACGCTCGCCCAGCTGCGGACGTCGCTGGAGTCGGACTAGCCGCGGGGCGCGAGGTCGTACGTCACCCAGCGGGTGGCCTGCGCGACCTCGTCGTAGAGCGAGCGCGCCACCGCGTTGTCGTCGGCGGTGATCCACCGCACCACGGAGCGCCCGTCAGACCCCGCCGCCGCCGCGAGGTGGTCGAGCAGGGCGCGCCCGGCACCGAGGCCGCGCGCGTCCGGGCCGACGAAGAGGTCGTCGAGGAAGGTGCCGACCGAACCGGTCGAGGGTCGGTGGAACCGCCGATGGTGGGCCAGCCCGACGACGACGCCGTCGTGGACCGCGACCAGCCCCTCCACCACGACGTCCCCGTCGAGGAGCCAGCCCCACACCGTGTCGAGGACCGAGTCGTCGGGTGCGAGCCGGTAGAAGTCGCGGTAGGCGGCGAAGAGGCGCCGCCAGTCGGCCTCGTCCCCCGCCGCGACCGGGCGCACCGTGAGGGTCCCGCTCACAGCCGGTCGTCCTCCTCGAGCACCCGCGTGCTCGCCGGGTGCACGAGACCGGCGATCACGACCAGTCCCACCACGGCCAGACCGGCCGAGAGCGGCTTGGTGTCGCCCGCCCACAGGTTCCACGCGAGCCCGAGCACGATGAGCTGGGCCATCACGACGGGGCCGCGCGCCCAGCGGCGTACGCCCCGCAGCGCCCAGGCGCACCACGCGAGCGCCGCGGCCGCGGCGAGGAAGAAGGCGGCCGTGGTGACGCCCATGGTGAGGCGCCCGCCGTTGAGGCTCGCGACCTCCAGGGCACCGAGCCCGGCGAGCACGAACGCCTCGACCGCGGTCAGGGCCGCGGCCACGAGGAGGGGCGGCGGCGCGACTGCGACCGTGCCGTCCGGCTGGTCGGTCGGGGTAACAGGCACTCGCCAATGCTAGTTGTGACGGACGTGACCTGCGTGGGGGGTTGTGTGAACGTTCAAGTCTTGCGAGTCTTGTCGCTGCTCGCCTTCCCCTAGTGAGGCGCGCCCGGGCCACGCTGAATGTCCGACAACAGCACCTATGCCTGTGAAAGAAAGAGGGATTTTCCCACTCATGGATTGGCGCAGCCGCTCCGCATGCCTCGACGAGGACCCTGAGCTGTTCTTCCCGATCGGCAACACCGGTCCCGCGATCCTCCAGATCGAGGAGGCCAAGCAGGTGTGCCGACGCTGCGAGGTGCGCGAGCAGTGCCTGGCCTGGGCCCTCGAGGCCGGGCAGGACCACGGAGTGTGGGGTGGCCTCAGCGAGGACGAGCGTCGCGCGCTCAAGCGTCGCAACGCCCGCGCGCGGATCCGCACGGCCTGACCCCTAGTCGACCGGCAGGTCCGCCTGCACCCGCGTGCCCCGCGTGCCCGGGCCGATCTCGAGCACGCCACCGAGCTCCGACTCCACGAGCGTGCGCACGATCGACAGGCCCAGCTGGGTCGAGGCGTCCAGGTCGAACCCGTCCGGCAGCCCGCGACCGTCGTCCTCGACGACCACGTGCAGGCGCCCGACGATCCGGCGTGCGGTGACCACCACGCGCCCGCTGTCCCGGTCGGTCATCCCGGCGTAGCCGTGCTCGACGGCGTTCTGCAGGACCTCGGTGAGCACCATCGCCAGCGGGGTCGCCGCCTCGGACGGCAGCTTGCCGAAGGTCCCCTCGCGCACCACGCGCACCGGGACCTCGACGCCGCTGACGTCGACGACCATCGCCCCGAGCCGGTCGGCGATGTCGTCGAAGTCGACGGTCTCCTCGACCGCGTGGCTCAGCGTCTCGTGGACGATCGCGATCGATCCCACCCGGCGCACGGCCTCCTCGAGCGCCGCCTTGGCGTCGTCGGCCTGCGTACGCCGTGCCTGCAGGCGCAGCAGCGCGGCGACCGTCTGCAGGTTGTTCTTCACCCGGTGGTGGATCTCGCGGATGGTGACGTCCTTGGTGACCAGCTCACGGTCGCGGCTGCGCAGCTCGGTGACGTCGCGCACCAGCAGCAGGGCGCCGCTGGGGTCACCCTGGGGCCGCAGCGGGATGCTGCGCACGATGAGGGTCACCTCGTCGGTGCCGACCTCGGTGGCGCGGCCGTCGCGCCCGCCCAGGACCGCGCTCAGCGTCTCCTCGTCGGGGCGCCACCGCGCCGGCACCAGCTCGCGCGTCAGGTCGGTGAGCACCAGTCCGGCCAGGTCGCCCTGCAGCCCCAGCCGGCGATAGGCGGAGAGTCCGTTGGGGCTGGCGTAGACGACGCGGCCCGCCGGGTCGAGGCGTACGAACCCGTCCCCCACCCGCGGTGAGTCCGCGTGGTCGCTGCGCTGGCCCGGCAGCGGGAAGTGGCCCGACGCGATCATCTGGGTCAGCTCCGCGGCGGTCTGGAGATAGCTGAGCTCCAGCCGGCTGGGGGTGCGTACGCCGAGCAGGTTGGTGTTGCGGGCGATCATCGCGATCACCCGGCCCGCGCGGCGTACGGGGATGACCTCGACCCGCACCGGCACGTCGTCGCGCCACTCGGGGTCGCCCTCGCGCACCAGCCGGCCGGACCCGAACGCCTCGTCGAGCATCCGGCGCCGCCCCACGGGGATGAAGGTGCCGAGCACGTCGTCGACGAGCGCGGTGGGGCCGGTCGTCGGGCGCATCTGGCCCCCGGCCCAGTAGCCCTTGCCCTCCCGGTCCGGGAGCCAGAGCACGAGGTCGGCGAAGGAGAGGTCGGCCAGGATCTGCCAGTCCGCCATGAGCAGCTGCAGCCACGCCACGTCGTCCTCGACGAGCTCGGTGTGGGCTCGCACGAGCTCGTGGAGGGAGGGCACCGGCCCAGCCTAGGGCGACCCCCCGGAGGGGTGGCAGGATGGCGACATGTCGACGGGGTACTGGGACCAGGTGCAGGCCGCCGACTTCGAGGTCCCGGCCGACCGTCCCCTCGACGACCTGACGGCCGAGCTCACCACGATGCTCGGGTCCACCCGGCCGGAGGTGCGCGACGGCACCGCCTACCCCGCGCTGGCGACCTGGATCGACCGCGGGGTCTACGACGACCTGCTGACCGGGCTCGGCGACGGCATGGTCGCCGGGCTGGGCGTCGGACTGGGCGAGGCCGGCACCGACAGCGTGTTCCGGCGCAGCTTCAGCGCCCTGATCGTGGCCGAGTGCCTCGAGCGGGACAACGCGCAGCACCTGGTGCCCGCGTCCAAGGTCCTCGACTGGGGCGACCGCCTCGCGGTGTGGTTCCTCAGCGAGAAGGACACCCGCGGCTTCGTCGCCGGCAAGGGCTGGGCGCACGCCATCGCCCACGGGGCCGACGCGATCGGCGCGCTGGCGGGCTCGCCCCACATGTCGGCGGCCGAGCACGAGGCGCTGCTCGACGTGCTCGCCGAGCGGCTGGTCCAGCAGCCCGCCGACGAGCCCCTCGCCTCGGGCGAGCCGGACCGGATGGCCCACGCCGCGATGCGCGTGCTGCGCCGCGGCACCCTCGGCATCGACCTGCTCGAGCCGTGGGTGCACCGCCTCGGCGGGGCGCGGCAACCCGTTCGGCGGTCCCGTCGACCACGACCCGTTCGCCGCCACGGCGGCGCCGCAGGCGTTCCTGCGCGCGCTCTTCGTCCAGCTCTCGCTGGCGCCCGAGCCGCCGCCGGTCCGCTCCGACCTGCTGCTGGTCGTCATCGAGGCGCTCCGGATGTCCAACGCTCCCTTCCTAGAGGTGCGTACCAGCGAGTAGCAGGCCGCTAGCCTCTGCTGCATGAGCGAGCAGAGCAGCGAGATCTCCGGCCACAGCGGCGAGCTGGCCGTGCACGTCGCCCGCGCCCACGGCGTGGAGACGATGTTCACCCTGTCGGGGGCGCACGTGTTCCCGATGTACGACGGCGCGGTCAAGCTGCAGCAGGACGCGTCGGCGCCGCAGATGCGCCTGCTCGACGTACGCCACGAGCAGACCGCCGCCTTCGCCGCCGAGGCGACCGGCAAGCTGACCCGCGTCCCCGGCCTCGCGGTCCTCACCGCCGGACCGGGCGTGACCAACGGGATCAGCGCCATCGCCCAGGCCCAGTTCGCCGGGTCCCCGATGGTCGTCGTCGGCGGCCGCGCCCCGCAGAACCGCTGGGGCACCGGGTCGCTCCAGGAGCTCGACCAGCCGCCGATCATCGCGCCCGTGGCCAAGGCCGCGAAGACGCTGATGACCGCCGGCGACGTGGCCGGCGGCATCGACGAGGCGTTCACCCTGGCGCGGTCCAGCCACCGCGGCCCGGTGTTCGTCGACGTGCCGATGGACGCCTTCTTCGACTCCTCGACCGGCGCCGCCGGATCGGGTGAGGGCACCCGCATCGAGCCCGACCCCGACGCGATCCGCGCCGTCGCCCGGCTGCTCGCCGACGCACGGCGCCCCGTGCTGATCCTCGGCACCGACGTCTGGGCCGACCACGCCGAGGCCGCCGCGCTGCGCTTCGTGGAGGACCTCGGCATCCCGACCCTGACCAACGGCATGGGCCGCGGCCTGATCCCCGGCGGCCACCCCTCGCTCGTCACCAAGGCCCGCGGTGCCGCGCTGTCCGGCGCCGACCTCGTCGTGGTCGTCGGCACGCCGCTCGACTTCCGCCTCGGCTACGGCCAGTTCGGTGGTCCGGACAAGAACCCCGACGGCGTCTTCGCCCGCGTCGTCCACATCGCCGACTCCCCCGGCCAGGTCTCGGGCCACGCCGAGCTGGCAGGCTCGGTGTCCGGCGACCTGACGACCGTCCTCGACGGCCTGCAGGCCGCGATCGAGAACGGCGACAAGCCCGACTGGACCGACTGGGCCGCCGGCCTGCGCGACCAGGTGAAGGCCGCAGCCGAGCGCGACGCCCAGCTGCTGACCGCCGAGGCCGACCCGATCCACCCGGCCCGCATCTACGGCGAGCTCGTGCCGCGGCTCGAGGACGACTCGGTCGTGATCGGCGACGGCGGCGACTTCGTCTCCTTCGCCGGCAAGTACGTCGAGCCCAAGCGCCCCGGCGGCTGGCTCGACCCCGGCCCCTACGGCTGCCTCGGCGCCGGCCTCGGTGCCGCGATCGCGGCCCGGATCGCCCGTCCCGACGCGCAGGTCACCCTGCTGCTCGGCGACGGCGCCGCCGGCTTCTCGCTGATGGACGTCGACACCCTCGTCCGCCACGACCTGCCGGTCGTCATGGTGATGGGCAACAACTCCGCGTGGGGCCTGGAGAAGGGCCCGATGCAGATGCTCTACGGCTACGACGTCGTCGCCGACCTCGCCCAGCGCACGCCGTACGACGACGTGGTCAAGGCGCTCGGCGGCGCCGGCGAGACCGTCTCGGACCCGAAGCAGATCGGGCCCGCGCTCGACCGTGCGTACGCCTCCGGCGTGCCCTACCTCGTCAACGTGATCACCGACGTCGAGGCGGCCTACCCGCGCACCACCTTCGGCATCTGAGCGGGGCCTGCCATGGAGGTCCGCCGGATCCGTCCCGAGGAGCACGGGCGGGCGGGCGACGTGTGCGTGGCGGCGTACGACCCGCTCCTCACCGGCGCCGAGGACGACTACCGCGAGCGGCTGCACGACGTCGCGACCCGCGACGCCGAGGCCGAGGTGTGGGTGGCGGTCGTGGACGACGACGTGGTCGGCGTCGTGACCTACTGCCCGCCCGGCTCGCCGTGGCGGGAGATCGGGCGCGACGACGAGGGCGAGTTCCGGATGCTCGCGGTCGACCCCGCGGCGCAGGGCACCGGCGCGGGCACGGCCCTCGCGCGACTGTGCGAGGAGCGCGCCCGCGAGCACGGCGCGACCGGGATGGCGCTGTCGTCGCTGGCGACGATGGCGGCCGCCCACCGGATCTACGGCCGCCTGGGGTACACGCGCGAGCCCGGTCGTGACTGGTCGCCCGTCGCGGGCGTCGACCTGCTGGCCTTCAGCAAGTCGCTCTGAGGCGCTCAGCAGGCGGTGATCGACGTCGGGTCGTCGACGTCGTCGATGCAGACCGTCCCCCACGGCAGCGCGGCGACCTCGGTGCGGGAGACCGTCGTCCACTCCCACAGCACCCACGCCCCCTGGCCGTCCGGGATCGCGGACAGCACTGCGCCGTTCTCGGTCAGCCACGTGCGCTGCTCGCCGTCGTCGACCAGGTCGATCTCACCCACCGGCTCCATCACGACCATGCGGTCGTCGTCCTGGGTGAGCACCTGCACGAGCGTCGGGTCGGAGGCCGAGGTGACGACCACCGACGCGCCGTCGAAGAACACCGAGGTCGGTGCGACGCTGCCGAGCAGCGGGTCGGGGACGTCGAGCACCTGCTCGACGTGCTGGCCGAACCCGTCGACGACCAGGGTGGCACCGTCGATCCGCGCGGTGAACCCGTAGCCAGTCTCGTCCCTCGTGTCGAGGATCCCGCCGGGCTCGACGTACGCCGCCCGCTCCGGCGGGACGTGGGCCAGCGTGTCCTGCTGGTCGAGGCCGCACGCGCGGGTGCTGTCGAAGGACTGGACCAGGCACTCGGCCTCCCCGTGCCGGAGCGCGCCGTCGGCACCGAGGGTCCAGGTCCACGCGTCCGCGACGTAGGCCCTCGGTGACAGCCGCATCATGTTGCCGCGCGCGTAGGACGAGACCGACCGGCTGGAGCGGAGGGTGCCGTCCTCGACCCAGTAGTCCAGGAGGTGCACCCGGTCGTAGTACTCGGTCTCGCTGCCGGGGACGACCTCCTCCCCGCGGGCCAGCAGCTCGGGGTCGTCCGGTGGGGCCTGGACCAGCAACCCGTCGCGCAGGTCGAAGACGAGCGGGTGACCCCCGCCGCCGACCGCGTCGAGGTCGTCGCGGTAGAGCACCAGCTCCTGGTCGCCGTCGCCGTCGGCGTCGATCGGCTCGAGGGCGGTGATCCCGATGGTGGTGCCCAGCTCGGCGATGCCGTAGGCCTCCTCGCCCGTGCTGCTGAGCGTCGTCTGCAGGCGGGTCCGGCCGTCGAAGTCCTTGGTCCGCTCACCGAGGAAGACGACCTTCTCCCGGGTCCCGTCGCCGTCGAGGTCGAGCCGGGCCGGCGTCGAGAGGTCGTCGGACTTCCAGTCCCGGCCGACGTCGGCCGGGATCTCGAGCTCGACCCCGGACTCGTCCGGCTCGGGAGCGAGGCGGTCGGAGCGCTCACGGCCCCCGACGCCCTGGAGCACCACGCCGAGGACGAGGAGGATCGCCGCCGCCGTGGCGAGCAGCACCCACGGTGACTGCCACCGCGGTCGCAGCTCGACGACGGGCGCCAGTGGCTGGAGGTCCTCCGGGCGCACGAGGTCGGCACGTGCGGCGAGCGCGTCGCGCAGGCGGGTCTCGATGTCGGTGCTCATCGCTGCTCCTTCCCGTCGGTCGCGGAGCTCATGGCCTTCTCCAGTGCGACCAGCGCGCGGCTGGCGGTGGACTTCACGGTCCCCGGACTGATCTGCAGCGCCGCGGCGATCTCCGCCTCGCTGAGGTTCGACCAGTAGCGCAGCACCAGCACCTCGCGCTGTCGCGGTGCGAGGCCGTGCAGCGCCGTGATGACCTCGCGGTGCTCCTCGGCCAGCACCGCGGCGTCCTCCGGCGTGGGTGGTGGGAGGGCGTGGGGTGGTGAGTACGCCCGCGCCGTACGCCGGCGGCGCAGGGCCGAGCGGGACGCGTTGACGACCGAGACGCGGAGGTAGGCCAGCGCCTTCGACGGGTCCCTGACCGCGCCCGGGCGGCGCGCGAGCGCGGCGAACGCGTCCTGCACGACGTCCTCGGCGGACGCGACGTCGTCGACCAGCAGGACGGCGAGCCGCACCAGCGACAGCCGGTGCGCGGCGTAGAGCTCAGTGATGTCCACTGCCTGCTCCATGGCTGCGCTCGTCTCCCAGGTCCCCGTGCTCACGTCTGGTAGACGCCCGTGGATCCCTCAGGTTGCCCCAGCAGCCAGGATTTCTGCGACAAGCGGTGCGGCGCGTTCGAGCGCCGCGTCGAGCATCTCCGGACGGCGGGCGTACCACTCGCGGTGGGTGGCGGCGACCTCCTCGGTGGTCACCGTCCGGCCGTCGATCGTCCAGTCGCGGGTCGCCGGTGCGTCCAGCCCGTGCGCAGCCACGACCTCGGGCAGCAGCGGCGCCCACAGCGAGGCCAGCAGCGGCCGGTCCACGCCCGGCGGCCGGGGCTCGAGCCCGAGGGCCGCGCGCAACCGGGCGGTCACGGGCACCAGCACGGCGTTGCCGGGGTGGTTGATGGTCCGCATCGCGTCGGCGGTGGGGTGCTCGAACAGGTCGCTGACGACGACGGTGCCGTGGAGGTCCTCGCGCCTCCTGAGCTCGTCGACGGACGCCTGGGCGACGGCGCGGACGGCCTCGGCCGTCAGGCTGATCGGCTCGCGGGGAGGCCGACCCTGCGCGCTCGTCGTCGGCGGCCAGCACGGTGCGGACGTCGTGGTACGGCACCAGCGGCGGGTCGGGGCGGTCGAGACCCGGCGGGTGCACGAGCAGGTGGAACGGGTGCAGGCCCGCGTAGCGCAGGCTCGGCACCAGTGCGGTGCGGGCGCTCGGCGGGAGTGCTGCGTGGAGCTGGCGGGTGCCCACCGGGAGGCCGCGGTAGTCGTCGACCGTCGGCTGGCTGACGAGCAGGTCGGTGCGCGACAGCAGCTCGAGGAGCGGCGGCACGTCCGCGGGCGTGAGCTCGTGCAGCGCCGGGATCCGCTGGGTGCGGACGTCGCCGGCGTCGAGCAGGAGGCGGTACGACTCGGCCTGGCAGTTGCCCACCACGACGAGCAGCGGCCGGTCGTCACCCACCGGACCACCCGCCGAGCCACGACTCGAGGGTGACGTCGTCGGTCCACGGCCGCAGTCGTGTCTCGATCGGTGCGCCCGCGGGCGCGAGGTCGGGGCGGTCCCACCGGGCCGCGCGACGCAGGAGCCGCAGGTCCTCGACGGCCGCCCCGCCCTCCGCGACCTCGCGGGCGCCGACCTCACCGTCGAGGCCGCTCGGCCATCTCGGCCCACGCCCGCCGGTCGCCGTACAGGCCGCGGCGGAGGTTGAGGTGGGTCCGCGCCGTCGCCGGGATCGGGTCCTCGGAAGCGGATGATCCGCGGGTCGCCGCCGGCCAGCTCGCGGTGCTCCTCGCCGAGCCGGACGACCGCTCGCGGGAGCGCGGCCAGCAGGGAGTCGAGGGTCACCAGCACCTCGGTGGGCGCCATCGTCGGCGCCAGGGTCGCGACGAGGTCGGCCGGCCCGCGCGCCAGTCCACGCCAGGTCGTGCCGGGCGCCGACGTCCGGTCGGCGATCGCGACGGTCTCGGCCAGCCGGGCCGCGGGGTCGCGGTCGCGCAGACCGGCGTCCGGTCCGTCGTGCCACGCGACCGCGTCCGGGCAGTGGGCGAGCAGGCCGCCCGCCGTCCAGGACCGGTGGGCGAAGTCCCAGTCCTCGCCGCCGTAGGCGCGGAACGTCTCGTCGAACCCGCCGATCTCGTCGTACCACCAGCGGCTGCAGGCGACGACCGCTCCGATGAGGAAGCGGTGCCCGGTGGCGTCGGCGTCGAGCAGGTCGCGGGTCTCGGCGTACGCCGTGCGCAGCCACTCCGGCTCGGGCAGCTCCTCCCCCGTGCCGGCGAGGTCGGCGTGGCGGCGTCGGCCGACGACCAGCGCCTCCGGCAGGGCCTCGGGCAGCGCGACCATGCGCTCGACGAAGGACGGCTCGGGCGTCGTGTCGGCGTCGAGGAGCACGAGGACGTCGCCGGTGCTGGCTGCGACGCCGAGGTTGCGCACCGCGGCGGCCCGGAAGCCGTCGTCGGCCTGGCGCACCACCCGGACGCCGTCCGGGACGACCGGCGGCCGGCGGGAGCCGTCGTCGGCGACGACGACCTCGTCGGGCGGACGGGTCTGCCGCTGCAGCGCAGCGAGGGTCCGGTCGAGCTGCGGCCTGCTGCTCGTAGTGGGCCACGACCACCGACACCGTGCGGCGCGGTCGCCCCGCGGGCGCGAGGTCCCAGCGGTTGCCGGGGACGCTGGTGCCGAAGGGCGGCGCCGTCATCCGGCCACCGCGGCCCACCACGAGCGGTAGGCGGCGGCGGTGTCCTCGAGCCGGGGGCCGAGGTCGGTCCCGGGCTCGATCCAGGTCGTCGTCGGCCGGCGGAGCGCCTCCTCGAGTCGCGGCACCAGCGTGGAGTCGTCGAAGAGGGTGAGGGTCCCGGGCCGCAGCGCCGCCATCTCCCGGGCGTACGCGCTGTCCCGGACGAGCGGGCGTCGGCCCGCCGCGATCCACGAGTTCACGCTCCCCGACGCCGAGACGTTGCGGTGCGCGGCGACCGGCACGCCGACCCGGCGCAGGGCGTCGCCCACCTCGTCCTCGGGCACGCGGCCGGTGACCTCGGCGGGCACGCCGCGGGCGCGGCTGGTCCGCACGAGCTCGTCGACCTCGTCGGCGTGCCCCTTCGCCGCGTCGCCGAGCACGCGCACCGACACCGGGAACCCGCCGCGGCGCAGGGCCGCGGCGGCGCGCGCCACCTGGCGGTGGCCCTTGCCGGGGTAGACGAACCCGAAGACGCCGAGCACGTGCGCGTCGGTGTCCGCTCGCCCGCCGGTCGCGCCCTGGATGGGCAGCGGGATGACGGTGCCGTGCGCGTCGGCGACGCACCAGCGGTTGACCAGCGCGTGCTCGTGCCACGAGTTGGTGGCCCAGGCCCGGCTGGCCCGCACGATGCGGGCGTACGCCGCCGTGCGGGCGTGGAACCGCGGCCCGTCGGTCGGCTGCGGGACGTCGTGCAGCGTCACGGTCAGGCGTACGCGCCGGGCCAGCGCCTCGACCAGCTCGGCCGCGGCCGTCGGGTCGGGCGAGATCAGCCGGTCCGTGACGTGCAGGTGGGCGCGGACGCCCTCGGCGAGCAGCCGCGCGTCCCGGACGATCAGCGCCCCCGCCGCTCCGGCCACCTCGCCGGCGTAGCGCGTCACCCCGTGCGTGTCGGGCCCGATCAGCAGGTGGTGCGGCACGACGGCGGCTGCCGTACGCGGTCGGGGCGGGGAGGTCGTCACCCGAGCATCCTGCCGTCCAAGGTTTGGCGAGGGCTCCCCCGAAGGCATGTGGAAGGCTCACCGCATGGAGCGTCCCGAGCCGGCCACCCTGACCTTCCACGTCACCGAGGACGACACCGCTGCCGCGGTCGGCAGCGGCTCACTGCCCGTGCTCGGTACGCCCCGCCTCCTCGCCTGGCTCGAGGCCGCCACCTGCGCCTGCCTCGACCCGGTGCTGCCCGAGGGCTCCACCAGCGTCGGCACCCGCGTCCAGGTCGAGCACCTCGCGGCGAGTGCGGTGGGGGCTTCCGTGGAGGTCTCGGCGTCCAGCGCGTACGTCGACGGGCGGCTGCACCGGTTCACGGTGAGTGCGCGGGACACGTCGTCGGGGAAGGTGCTGGCGGCTGGGGAGATCACGCGGGTGGTCGTGGATGCGGAGAGGTTCATGTCGCGGGTGTGAGCTTCGCCGAGCGACAGGTGGCCGGCCCTACAGCCTGGCGAGCTTGTCGGGCACCATCACCCAGCGCAGCTCCTCGATGCCGTCCGCCGAGGCGTCGATGCTGAGGGCAGCGACGGTGCTCCCCGTCGCTGGCTGACGAGCACCGACGGGGCACCGTTGGTCATCAGCCAGGTCAGCGAGGTGTCCGTCCAGAAGAAGTCCGGCGAAGCCGACGACGAAGCGAGCGACCTTGTCCCGTCCGATGACCGGGCGACGAGCGGCACGCGCGACCGTCCCGGCACCGTCGGACACGCTGACCACGTCCTCGGCCAGGATGCGCTCCAGCCCGGCGAGGTCGCCGGCGCGCGCCGCCACGAGGAACGCGCCGAGCAGCTCGCGGACCTGCACCGCGTCGACCGGCGCGCGGCGCTCGCTGTCGAGGTGCTTCCTGGCGCGGCTGACGTACTGGCGGGCGTTGGTCTCGGACGTCTCGAGGATCGTGGCGATCCCGTCGTAGTCGTAGGCGAACGCCACCCGCAGCACGTAGGCAGCACGCTCGCGGGCAGGAAGGCGTTCGAGGACGACGAGGACCGCGGCCTCGACGGCCTCGGCCCTCTCGGCACCCAGGGTCGGGTCGGCGCTGGTGTCGACCGGCTCCGGCAGCCACGGGCCGATGTAGGTCTCGCGCCGCATCCGCGCGGAGTCGGCCGTGTTGATCGCGAGGCGGGTCGTCATCGTGGTCAGGAAGCCGCCGGGGTTGCGGACCTCTGACCGGTCGGTCTGCTGCCATCGGAGCCATGCCTCCTGCACGATGTCCTCGGCCTCGGCGACGCTGCCGAGCATCCGGTAGGCGATGCCGAACATCCGCGGTCGGCAGTCGTCGAAGATGCTCAACGCCCGATCGGCATCCGTGGGGCTCATGTCGTCATCATCCGTCCCATGTCGTAGTTCCCTCTCCATGACAGCTCCTGCGAGGCGTCAGCCGCGTGGGTGGCTGTGCAGCCACTGGTGGAATGAGCGCCCGGCGATGATGGCGTCCGGACCCGGTAGCAGCAGGCCGTCTGTCAGCGCCCTGCTCGCCGGCACGGACCTGATCTGCTGGTCGTCGAAGTAGTACTCGGAGAACTCCCGCGCGAGGTCCACGAGCCCCTCGACCCGCGGACCGGCGATCTCCAGGAGGGGCTCGTCGCGTCGGCCCGTGGCCACCTCGACCAGGAGGTCGACCACGGCCGAGGGCTCCACCGGCTGGACCGGCATGTCGTTGACGAGCGCCGACCACCGACTCGGCAGCGCGTCCGAGCACCTGGCCGACGAAGTTGTGGAAGGGCGACGACCGTACGACGTGCACGTCCAGCGTGCCTGCCTGTGTCAGGCGTTCCTGGGTCCACTTCGCGCGGTAGTAGCCCTCCGTCGTGGCCGGGCCCGGGTCGGCATCGGGTGACGCCGCCCGGTCCACGCCGATGATCGAGAGCAGCACAGTGCGCGCCACACCTGCCGCCGAGCACGCCTGCGTCAGTGCACGGGTGGTCGCCTCGAAGAAGGCCGTGGCAGCACGCTCCTCCGTGTCCGGGCACTGCAGCACGTTCACGACCGCGACACACCCGGCGAGGACCTCGGTCGAGACCGTCGCACCCTCGGTGGCTCTCCAGGTCGTGACCCAGGCTGCGCGAGACACCAACGGCCTCGAGGCCCCGCTCCCGAGCCTGCGCCATCAGCTGCGACCCGACGAGACCGGTCGCGCCGATGACTCCGATCCTCACAGGCGCTCAGGCCCGATCCGGGGCATCATCGCCGCCCTCAGGGTGCGGAGCTCGGCCGTGTAGTAGCCGATCTCCGGATCGGACGGGTCGTCCGCCGGCACCGCCGCGACGACCAGGAGGCTGGCATCGATGCCGGCGGCGTCCCTCGTGAGCTCGAGTGACACGGCTCGCGAGGTGCTGGTCGGGATCCACGGATCAGCCCACCGAGCGCGCTCTGGGCGGTGGCCCAGTCGTCGTACGTCGTGGCGCTGAGGTGGGCGCCGGGACCGGGGACGAGCTCCTCGCCCTCGAGCACGGCCCCGAAGTAGAGAGCACCGCGGTCGGCGACGACCGTGCGGGGGTCGCCCTTGCCGGCCAGCGCCGCCGCGACGAAGTCGCTCATCCGGGTCTTGACCGGTCCGCCGATCTCCTGGATCCCGCCGAGCGGAGCACCGACGACGACCGGCCCGAGCGCTGCGACGACGTCGTCGGCCGCCATCGGCTGGAAGTATCCCGTCGAGAGGTGGACCTCGTCCCCGACGGTCGCCGCCTGGGCGATCGCGTCGGTGAACTCGTAGAACTGCGTGGCGTGCACGATCGAGTACGGCACCCCACCGTCACGGATCAGCTGCTCCTGGGCGACCTTGGCGCGCAGGTAGCCGCTGGTCGGGAGACGATCGGTGCCCACGATGGACAGCGCGACGTGGTGCCGGACCCCGGCGACCTTCTCAGCAGCCAGCAGGTTGGACGTGGAGCGCGTGAAGAAGTCCAGCACGTCGTCGTCGGCGAACGACGGCGAGTTCGAGACGTCGACGACGACGTCCGCCCCGACGAGCGCCTCGGCGAGCCCTTCGCCGGTCAGAGTGTTCACTCCGGTGTTCGGCGCCGCGGCGACGCCCTCGTGCCCGTGCTCCTGGAGCCGGCCGATCAGCTTGGAGCCGATCAGGCCTGTGCCGCCGATGACAACGATCTTCATGGTGGTGCCTTCCGTAGGTGGGTTCTCGTTCACCAGGAATGACCGGGGACCCACGCCCGTTGTGACACCTTCCGTGAGGCGATCCGTGGACTTGACCTGTAGCGCGCTACAGAATTCACCATGGAGTCCGTGCGACCCACCCTGCTTCCCGTCGTGCCCGTGGACGTGCCCGCCGAGGGCCTGTCCATCGGCGAAGCCGCCCGCATCACTGGCGTCGGCATCGAGGCACTGCGCTACTACGAACGCGAGGGCCTCCTGCTCGACCCCGCACCACGTAACGCCGGTGGTCGTCGCCGCTACGGCAGCAACGACCTTCCTCATCCGGCGGACCGGGTCGGCACGGACCACCGAGTCAGATCCCCCTCGCTATGCGCGAGCGGAGTGTGCCACCAGCGTCCCGAGGATCAGCACGACCGACACGAGTGGCATCGGCACCGAGACGAGCTGCCGGGACATGTTGGGAGGCCAATCGCATCGCGGCACCTGCGGGACGGGTTGTTCAGCCGGGCTCGAGCACCCGCCGCAGGAACTGCTTCGTGCGCTCCTGCTGCGGGTCGTGGAGCACTTCGGCGCCGCCCTGCTCGGCGATGACGCCCTCGTCGAGGAAGAGCACCTGGTCGGCGACGTCGCGGGCGAAGCGGATCTCGTGGGTGACGATCACGAGGGTCCAGCCCGAGGTCGCCAGGTCGCGGACGACAGCCAGCACCTCACCGACCAGCTCGGGGTCGAGCGCGGAGGTGGGCTCGTCGAGCAGCACGACCTTCGGGTTCAGGGCGAGCGCGCGGGCGATGCCGACGCGCTGTTGCTGGCCGCCGGAGAGCTGCGAGGGGTACTGGTCCTCGCGGCCGTCGAGGCCGACCTGCTCGAGCAGCCGGCGGGCGTCGGCGGTGGCCTCCTCGACCTCGCGGCCCTGTACCTGCACCGGCCCCTCGAGCAGGTTCTGCAGGACGGTCTTGTGCGGGAACAGGTGGTGCGACTGGAAGACCATGCCGCTGTGCGAGCGCAGCGCGTCGACCTCGCGCGCGCCGGGTGGACCGGTCGACCGAGATGTCGCCGAAGTCGACGGTGGCGTCAGCGATGCGTACGGTCCCGCTGTCCGGCGCCTCGAGGACGTTGAGCGAGCGGAGGATGGTCGTCTTGCCCGAGCCCGACGGACCGATGAGGGCGGTGGCGGTCCCGTCGTCGGCGCTGAGGTCGACGCCCTTGAGCACGACGTTGTCGCCGAAGGCCTTGCGCAGCCCTCGGACCTCGATCAGTGGGGTGGTGCTCACGCTGCGTACCTCCCGAGTCGCCGCTCCAGCGGCTCCTGCGCCTGCGCCACGATGAAGCAGACGATCCAGTAGTAGAGCGCCGCGAAGAGGTAGAGCGGCATGAAGTCCGCACTCGGCGACGCGGCGTTGATCGCCTGCCTCAGCAGCTCGGGCACGAGGATGACCGAGGCCAGCGAGGTGTCCTTGATCAGCGAGAGCAGCGTGTTGGACAGCGGCGGCACCGCGATCCGCGCGGCCTGCGGCAGCACGATTCGGCGCATCAGCTGCGGGTAGCGCATGCCGATCGTGGTGGCCGCCTCGTACTGCCCGCGCGGGACCGACAGGATCGAGCCGCGGATGATCTCAGCGGCATAGCCGCCGACGTTGAGGCTGAGCGCGAGGATGGCGGCGGGCACGGGCGGGATCGTCAGCCCGATCTGGCCGAGGCCGTAGAACGCGATGAAGAGCTGGACCAGGAGCGGGGTGCCGCGGATCGCGGAGATGTAGACGCGGGCGGGCAGCTGGACCAGCCGGTTGGACGACATCCTGGCCAGTGCCGTGACCAGCGCCAGCACCAGGCCGATCGCGAAGCTGGCGGCGGTGAGCGGGAGCGTGTAGACCAGCAGTCCCCTGAGCATGGGCCACGCTGCGCCTCGGACGACCTCGGCGGTCGAGCGGGTGTCGGAGCCCTTCACGTCGGTGACCTCGGCGGCGTCCTCGACGGTCACGTCGGCGCCGAAGTAGTCCTCCGAGATGTCCGCGAGCGTGCCGTCGTCGGCGAGCCTGGCGAGCGCGTCGTCGGCCTCCTGCTGCAGCTCGGGGCTGTCCTGGCGGAAGGTCAGCGCCTGCTGGCCGACGTCCTCGCCGGCGTCGCCGACGATCTCGATCTCGTCCGACCCGGTGGAGGCGAGGTAGTCGAGGACGGCGATGTTGTCGTTGACGACGACATCGACGCGCCCCTGCACGAGCAGCTCAGCCGCCTGGGCGAACTGGTCGACCGCGCGGATCTCGGCGCCGGCGTCGCGGGCGACCTGCGCCCAGTTGCTCGTCTCCGACTCGGCGGCGACCAGGCCGTCGATGTCGTCGAGCGTCTTCACGTCGTCATTGCCGGCGGCGGTGACGATCACGCCGCGGGAGTAGGTGTACGGCGCCGAGAAGAGGTACCGCGCCTCGCGCTCGGGGTTGATCGTGATCTGGTTGGCGATCACGTCGACCCGGCCGGCGTCGAGCGCCGGGAAGATCGAGTCGAAGGGCGCCTCGACGAACTCGAGGTCCCACCCGGCCTCGTCGGCCACGGCTCGGATCACCTCGATGTCGAAGCCGGTGAGCTCGTCGGTGTCGGGATCGTGGAAGGTGAAGGGCGGGTACGTCCCCTCGGTCCCGACGCGGACCGTGCGGCCCTCCGCCGGGGTGCCCGCCGACTCGGCCGACGCCGCGCCTCCGGTGAGGGCCAGGGTCGCGACGAGCCAGCTCAGGACCACGAGGGCGAGTGCGCGCCGCGACTGCTGCATGAAAGTCACGTTAGTCGCTGCTGTTTCGATCAGTCGACCGTGGTCGCTGTTGGCGGCACCGCGATGCGCGGTCCTCACCCGTAGCCCGGGTCCACGCAGCGACACCGTGGAGCACGGTGCCGAGCCTGGATGAGCCGTACGTACCCGCCCGGGCACGCCGTAGTGATCTGTTCGATGACGACAGGCGCTCTGGCCGCGGGGACCGATTCGTCGCACTCGTCCGACGAAGTCCGACGGGTGGAACTGGTCGTCGTGATCACGTTCCGCACGATCTTGGAGGTGTCGTGACCTCGGGCTCGCTGCACGCACCGGTGTCAGCTCGGCCGTAGCCCATTCCAGCCGCCTGTGTGGACCCAGGTCGCATGATGACGAGCCGCTCGCCGGGGCTCGCGGACTACTCGACCACCGAAGCGAGTCGCGGGCTGCTCGACCACCAACGGGCTGGCGCTACTGCCCCACCCGCCCCGTCTCGTAGGCCCACATCGCGACCTCGACCCGGTTCCGGGCGCCGAGCTTGCCCATCAGGGCGCCGATGTGGGTCTTCACCGTGCTCAGGCTGATGTGCAGCTCGGCGCCGATCTCGTGGTTGGTGCGCCCCCGCGCGACGAGGAGGAGCACGTCCTCCTCGCGCTCGGTCAGCGGCGCGACCGGCTGCACCGGCGAGGACGGGCGCTCCAGTGACGCCAGCGTGGTGAGCAGCCGGCGGGTGATGTCGGGCGAGATGAGGGCGTCGCCGTTCGCGGCGGCGTGGATCGCCTGGACCAGCAGCTCGGGGCCGGCGTCCTTCAGCAGGAAGCCGCGCGCACCGGCCCGGAGCGCGCCGAGGACGTACTCGTCGAGGTCGAAGGTGGTGATGATGACGACGGCCATGGGGTCCTCGACGCCCGGACCGGCCAGCTGGCGGGTGGCCTCGACGCCGTCGATGCCGGGCATCCGGATGTCGAAGAGGCAGACGTCGGGACGCAGCTCGCGGGCCACGGCCACCGCCTCGTGGCCGTCCCTGGCCTGTCCGACGACCTCGATCCCCGGCTGCGCGTCGAGGATCATCGTGAGCCCGGTGCGGACGAGGTCCTGGTCGTCGGCGACCACCACCCGGATGCTCATGGCGCCACCGAACGCGGCAGCGTCGCCGAGACCGTCCAGCCGCCGGCCGGGTCCGGCCCGGCCTCGCACGTGCCGCCGAGCAGCTTGGCCCGTTCGGCCATCCCGACCAGGCCGTAGCCGGTGCTGGAGCCGGGGCGGGCAGCGTGGCCGTCGTCGTGCACACGCAACCGTACGACGTCCGCCTCCCCCGTGACCTGCACCGTGACCGCCGTGGCGCCCGCTGCGTGCCGGATCGCGTTGGTCACGGCCTCCTGGCAGATCCGGTAGACCGCGACCTGGAGGGGCTGCGGCAGGTCGGACAGCAGGCCCGAGCGCCGCACCTGCACCAGAGGACTCATCCGGGCCAGCTCGTCCAGGTCGGCGATGCCGCGCTGCGGAGCGAAGTCCGCCTCGCCCTCGCGGAGGACCCGCACGACGGCGCGCATCTCGGTCAACGTCCGTGACGCCTCCGCCTCGATCACCGCCAGCGCCTCGAGCGCCGCGCCCGGGTTGGTCGCGGCGACCGCTCGCCCGGCCTGCGCCTGGATCGCGATGGCCGACACGTGGTGGGCGACGGTGTCGTGCAGCTCCCGGGCGAGCTCGCCCCGCTCGGAGCTGCGGACCTGCTGGACCTCGCGCTGGTGGGCCACCGCGCGGTAGCGCATGGCAGCACCGAGCGCGAACGACGCGACCACCACCGTGGCGCCACCGACGAGGTCGCCGAGGCTGCCGCTGGAGGCGAGGCCGAGGGCGACCGGCACGGCCACGACAGCCGTACCGACCAGCGCGTCACGCCCGGATGCCCAGCGGTAGAGGGAGTACGGCAGCAGCAGCACGACGACCATCGAGTTCAGCCCCACCTCGGGGCCGTCACCGAGGAGCAGCGGGAGCTGCAGCACCAGCGCGCCGCCGAAGCCGACCGCGGTGGCCGTGAGCGGGTGCGTACGCCGCCAGAGCAGCGCCGGGATCACCACGAGCGCGACAGCGATGGCCAGAGGGCGCATCGGCAGGTCGGCACGGAGGACCGCCTCGCCGAGGGCGACCACCAGCATGACGCCGACCAGGACCCAGTCCCACCACGCCCGGACCGGCGCGCCCGGGGCACGCGGCTCGTCGAGGACCGAGCGGAGCGTGGCGGCGAGCACCGGCTCAGCCTAGAGAGAGGAGACGCTCGTGCGCGGCCACATCCAGGCGGAGCGGAGGACGTAGGCGAGCACGAGCACCTCGACACCGACCCCGAGCCCGTAGAACCCGAGCCACTCACCGCCGCTCAGGTTGAACAGCGAGACGGGGACGTAGAGCGCCCCGACCACGAGGTTGAGCGGGCGGTTCACCCGCGCCGGCAGCGCGGCGGAGAGCACGACCATGACGGCCGGGATCCCGACGAGCGTGAGGGCGACGACGACGAAGGTCTGGGTGGCCTCGAACTCGAAGACGCGGCCGGCCAGGAGCTCCTGGACCACTCCGGGCTTGTAGAGGTTCAGGTGGTCGACGTAGATGTAGAGGAACATCAGGCTGGTCCAGCCCGCGGCGAGCCTCGCCTTCACCGGCAGGGGCGGGTCCTGCAGGGCGGCGTCGGTCGTGCGGGGGGCGTGGGTCAGGGTGCTCACGGGGGTCCTTCCGGTCGTGGGTGTCCCCCCACGATCACGGAGTCCCGCCGGCGTTCCATCGGACCGCAGGCCCGAGCGACCTGGCCGGAAGTACGAGAGCCCCGGACATGCAAAAGTCCCCGCCGTGGCGGGGACTCTCACGATGACGTGTCAGAGAGACGCGTCAGGCGTTGGGGCGCTTGCCGTGGTTCGCGCCCTTCTTCTTGCGAGCGCGGCGCTTGCGTCCGGTCTTGCCCATAGTCGTCCTCCTGAAGTCGTTGCTCGGGTCAGTCTCTCAAAGGAGACGTCGAGGAGCCAATCGGCTCAGGAACCGCTCTCGGTGATCTGGACGCGCACCTCGCGCAGCTGGAGGCGTACGCGGTCGCGCAGGGACTCCGGCGCGGACTCCGAGCAGGACCGCTGGACGAGCTGCTTGACCGCCTTCTGGAGGTCGTGGCGCTCGAGGCAGGGACCGCACTCGCGCAGGTGCATCTCGACGACGGCGCAGTCGGCCTGGTCGAGCTCGTTGTCGATGAAGTAGACGATGCGCTCGATGTAGTCGACGCAGTCGTCCTTGCCGTGCTCGTGCTCGCTCACGACCCGCTCCCCTCGGCGGCGGGGACGGTCCCGGCCCGCAGCAGGTCGTTGGTCCGCACGTAGTCGGCGAGCATGTCGCGCAGCTGGCGGCGACCACGGTGCAGGCGCGACATCACGGTGCCGATCGGCGTGTCCATGATCTCGGCGATCTCCTTGTAGGGGAAACCCTCGACGTCGGCGAGGTAGACCGCGAGCCGGAACTCCTCGGGCAGGCGCTGCAGCGCGTCCTTCACCTCGGAGTCGGGCAGGTGCTCCAGCGCCTCCATCTCCGCCGACCGCAGGCCGGTGGACGAGTGCGACTCCGCCCGGGCGAGCTGCCAGTCCTCGACGTCCTCGGACATCGACTGCTGCGGCTGGCGCTGCTTCTTGCGGTAGGAGTTGATGTAGGTGTTGGTGAGGATCCGGTAGAGCCAGGCCTTGAGGTTGGTGCCGGGCTTGAACTGGTGGAAGGCGCTGTAGGCCTTCGCGAAGGTCTCCTGCACCAGGTCCTCGGCGTCGGCGGGGTTGCGGGTCATCCGCATCGCCGCGCCGTAGAGCTGGTCGAGGAACGGGAGCGCGTCGCGCTCGAAGCGCGCCGACCGGTCGTCGGTGCTCTCGTCCTCGACGGAGATCTCGGCGGCGTCGTCCGCGGTGGACAGGTCGTCCTGGAGCGATTCAGTCATCGCTTCCCACAGTACCGCCGGAGTCGGCGGCACCGTAGTCGGGCGTTCGAGGGTCAGTGACTGCACACCACCCTGAACACCTCACCCCCTCCGGGGATTCCCGACCACTTCACGGACCAGCCACTCGAGCGTCGACTCGACCACGATGCCCATCGCCTCGTCCTGGCTGACCTCGCCGCGGGCGGGCACCTTGAGCCCGTGGTCGGCGCCGGGGACCACCACGAGGTCGAGGTCGTCGACGTCTCCGGGGAACTCCTCGGGCCGGCCCATCGGGTCGCGCTCGCCCTGCACGACCAGCGTCGGCAGCCCCGCGCCGCGGAGCTCGGGGAGCCGCGTCGGCTCGGTCCTCCCCGGCTGGTGGAGCGGGAAGGAGAGGGCCAGGCAGCCGGTCGCGCCCAGCGCCTTCGCCGTACGGGCTGCGCTGCGGGCACCGGCGGAGCGGCCACCCACGACGAGGGGCGTACGCACCCGCATCGCGTCGGCGGCACGCGTGAGACCGACGTCGAGGGTCGGCGGCGCGGTCGCGACCTTGCGGCCCGCCACCCGCCACGGCTGCTCGAACAGCACCACGGAGACGCCCTGCGCGGGCAGGGCGTCGGCCAGCGCCCACAGGTCGCGCGACTCGATCCCGCCGCCGGCGCCGTGGCTCAGCAGCAGTGTCGCGATCGGGCTGGTGGCGCGGCGGGTGTGCAGCCGCCCCTCGCCGTGCGGCGTGTGGACCGTGCGGACGGTGGCCTTCTTCACGAGGTGGCCTCCAGCGGGACGATCAGCTCGGGGCCGTTGTTGCGGACGTTGCTCACCAGCGTCGGGACGGCGTAGGCCTCCAACCGGCCGGGTGCGGCGGGCACGAGGAGCGAGGTGTCGCCGGGGTGGGTCGGGTCGAGCCACTCGTGCCAGCGGTCCTTCTCGACCATCAGCGGCATCCGGTCGTGGATGTGGCCGAGGGAGTCCTCGGCCTGGGTGGTCAGCACCGTGCAGGTCCAGCGGAACCGGTCGGGGTCGTCCTCGTCCTTGGTGGGATCGCGCCAGATCTCGTAGAGCCCGGCCATCGCGAGCACTCCCCCGTCCTTGGGACGGATGAAGAAGGGCTGCTTGACCGGCTTGCCCTTCGCGTTGGTCTGGGACGTGGGGTACCACTCGAAGTAGCCGTCGGCCGGCAGCAGCGCACGCCGGGAGGCGAACGCCTTGCGGTAGGCCGGCTTCTCCGCGACCGTCTCCATCCGGGCGTTGATCATCCGGTTGCCGATCGACGGGTCCTTCGCCCACGACGGCACCAGCCCCCAGGTGAGCACGCGGAGCTGCCGCTGCGCCGGCTCGTCGCTCTCCCGCGACGGCGGCCGCTCCACGATCGCGTAGACCTCCTTGGTCGGCGCGACGTTGTAGTCGGCCGCCAGCGGCGCGGTGATCCGGCTCTCGACGACCTCGAACTCCTCGACGAGGTCGTCGGAGTCGCGGGACGAGGCGTAGCGGCCGCACATGGGAGCGACCCTAGCGGCGCCGACCGACGCCCCGGCAGGGGTCAGACGCGCGCGAGCTCGTCGAGCAACGAGCCGGCGAGGTGGTCGGTGCCGGGCAGGCCCTCGATCCACATCCGCACCGGACCGTCCTCCGGCGAGCCCTCGAGCAGCGTGCCGAGCACCCGGACCCGACGGCCCAGGCGCTCGTCGCGACGGCACAGGATCCCCACCCGGTGCATGCCGAGCCGGGCGATGGTCTCGTCGCGGGCGAAGACGGTGCGCGCCATCTCACCGGCGCGGGCGACCCGCATCGCGCGGGTGAAGTGGTCGCCGGCCTCGTCGGACGGGTCGGCGCCCAGGGGTATCGCGACGACGACGAGCGCATGGGACCCCACGTCCGTGCGCTCGTCGTCGTCGAGTCGGTAGAGCTCGGACAACCGGCTGCGCAGGTGCGCCTGGCTGGCCAGCCCGGTGAGCGGGTCGTCGCAGGAGAGCTGGTGCAGGTAGCCCAGCGTCGTCTCGCTCCACGCCGTCACGAGCGCGCTGACGGCGTCGTACGACGGATCGCCGACGGCGCGCTGCCGCCAGGTGTCGCGCATCCCCTCGAGCACCTCCTGCATCGAAGCACCGTCGCGGGCGAGGTCCTCGCCCGCGACGGCGCATGCCCCGAGCACATCGGATCCTGAGGTGAGTGCCTCCCCCAGCGCCTCGTACCGGTGCGGCAACCCCGACCGCACGGGAGACACTGGCTCACCCACCCCAGGACCAGGTGCCGCGAGACGACGCCCACGTGTGGCGAAGATCTTCACGGCAACCCCCCTTCGATGTGTCCTGCTCATCGATGTGACGGTCGCCATCGCCCCCCATGACGCGGACCGGGGCGAGATTTCCGGATTTTGCCCAAAACCGCCCCGGACACGCTCGGGGGACTACAGTCGAGGCACCTGACAGGGGGTCCGCAGACCTCCGGGAAGCGGTCCGAGGACATGAGCGTTGCGCCCAGCATCGAGGCCCCGGGGGACGCCGAGCTGATCTCGGCGGTCCGCGGAGGGGACGTCGACGCCTACGGCACGCTCTTCGAGCGCCACGTCGGGGCCGCCCGACGCCTCGCCCGACAGCTCGTGCCGCCCGCCGACGCCGACGACCTGGTCTCCGAGGCCTTCGTGAAGGTGCTCGGCGTGCTCCAGCGCGGCGGGGGTCCCGACGTGGCCTTCCGCGCCTACCTCCTGACCGCGGTGCGCCGCCTGCAGGTCGACAAGATCCGGGCGACCGCACGTCTGACGACCACCGACGACATGGAGGCCTTCGACCCGGGCGTGCCCTTCGTCGACACCGCCGTCGAGGGCTTCGAGAGCGCTGCCGCCGCCAGGGCGTTCGCCTCGCTCCCCGAGCGCTGGCAGCTCGTGCTGTGGCACACCGAGGTCGAGGGCGACAAGCCCGCCGACATCGCACCGATCCTCGGGATGAGCGCCAACTCGGTCTCGGCCCTGGCCTACCGGGCCCGCGAGGGCCTGCGCGAGGCCTTCCTCACCCAGCACGCCGCCGAGCTCGAGGCCGACACCTGCCGGTGGACGCACAGCCAGCTCGGCGCCTACGTCCGCGGCTCGAGCTCGCGCCGCGACGGCGGCAAGGTGAAGCAGCACCTCGACGAGTGCCGCCCGTGCATGGCGGTCTACCTCGAGCTCAGCGAGGTCAACTCCAACCTCGGCGCCGTCCTGGCGCCGCTGCTCCTCGGCGGGGTGGCCACCGCCTACCTCGGCACGGCTGCTGCCGGTGGCTCCGTCCAGGTCGGCCTCTCGTTCCTCGTCGGCCGGGTCCGTGACCTCGTCGCGGGCAACGCGGCCACCGCAGCGGTGGCCGGGGTCGCCGCCAGCACCGTGATCGTGGCGGGAGGCGTCGCCCTCGCGATCCGCGCTCCCGAGGTCGACCTCGACGCGAGCGGGCGCGCGGGACCAGGCCCGGTCGGCACCCGCGGCCGTGTCGACCGAGGGATCGGACGAGGTCGACGGACGGTCGGGTCGTTCGCAGGCACCCGGAGGTCGTGCTGACCCCGGGCGACGAGGTCGACCTCCTCCTCGACCCGACCGAGGACCCGACCTCGCAGACCCTGCCGGACACCACCGGGGTGCCGACCCCGACCGACCAGCCCACCGACGTGCCGACCGACTCGCCCACCGACGAGCCGACCGACAGCCCGACGAACAGCCCACGACCAGCCCGACGACCAGCCCGACGACCAGCCCGACGAACAGCCCGACCGGCAGCCCCACCGCCAGCCCGACGGTCACTCCCACGAAGAGCCCGACGAGCAGCCCCACCGACAGCCCGACCGACGGCCCGACCTCCACCCCGACGGTCACCATCCCGCCGACGCCCGTCCCCACGGTCGAGCCGACCGCGCCGCCGACGTCCCCGCCGACCTCCCGCCGACCGACCTGCCGACCGACCCGCCGACCGACCGCCGACCACGACCACGACCCCGCCGACGAGCCCGCCCACGTCGGTCCCGACCGACCCGCCGACGCCCGCCGACCGACCCGCCGACCCGCCCGCCGACGGACCCGCCGACCGACCCGCCGACCAGCCCGCCGACGGACACGCCGACGATCCGCCGACCTCACCCCCGACGAGCCCGCCGACCTCACCCCCGACCAGCCCGCCCACGTCGCCCCCGCCCGTCCTCGCGGACCCGTCGCTCGACGGGAGCGTCGGCGGCTCGCGCCCGCTGTACGTCGTGGTGCTGCGCTTCGCGGGGCTGCCGGCCGGCAGGACCGCGTCGCTGACCATCGACTCCGAGGCGACGCTCTCGGGCAACCTCGACGCGCGCTGCACCAGGACCGTCAACCGCACGCGGACGACCTGCCAGGTCTCCGGTGACGACCTGTCGCCGGTCGTCCTGATCCTGGTCGCCCCGCAGGGCGGTCAGGTGACCGCGACCCTCAGCCCGGTCGAGCAGGACGCCGACCTCGGCAACAACACCTGGCGCGCCGACCTCGGCTGACCTGGCACCCCCGTCGTACCCCTCCGGACGGAGCGCCGCCCCTCGCGCATCGTGTAGACAGTGGGGCATGACGATCACCCGGTTTGTCGCCCGTCCGATGCTGGCCACGATCTTCGTCGTCGGGGGCGTCAACGCCCTCCGCAAGACCGAGGCGCACGCCGCGAAGGCCAAGAAGGTCACCGACCGCGTCGTCCCGCTCGCCCAGCAGGCCGTCCCGGGCGCGCCGATCCCGTCGGACCCGGCCACCCTCGTCCGGATCAACGCCGGTGCGCAGATCCTCGCCGCCGCTGCGCTGGCCACCGGTCGGGCGCCCCGTCTCAGCGCGGCAGTCCTGGCCGCCTCGCTCGTCCCCACCACGATCGCCGGTCACGCCTTCTGGGACGAGACCGACCCGCAGGCCAAGGCCATGCAGCGCCTCCAGTTCGCCAAGAACACCTCGGTCCTCGGCGGCCTCCTGCTCGCCGGCGTCGACACCGAGGGCAAGCCCGGCCTGGCCTGGCGCGCCCGTCGCGCGGCCAAGGACGTACGCCGCGAGGCGCGGGTGCTCGCCAAGGACGCCCGCCGCGAGGCCCGCCTCGCCAAGGCCCAGCTCACCTGATCGGTAGTCTTCGCAGGTGATCGACCTGCCCGACCACTGGCCCGCCCCGCGTCCCGACGGACCCGTCGAGCGCGTCGTCTCGCTGCCCGGCAGCAAGTCGCTCACCAACCGCGCGCTGCTCCTCGCCGCGATCGCCGACGGCCCCAGCGTCGTACGCCGACCGCTGCGCTCGCGCGACACCCTGCTCATGGCGTCGGCGCTGCGCGCGCTCGGCACGGGCATCGAGGACGCGGACGGCGACTGGGCGATCACCCCGGGCACGTGGGACCGCGACGCCGAGGTCGACTGCGGGCTGGCCGGGACCGTGATGCGGTTCGTGCCCCCGGTCGCCGGGCTCGCCCGCGGCCGGGTCGGCTTCGACGGTGACCCCCACATGCGCCTGCGACCCGTCGGCCAGATGCTCACCGCGCTCTCCGCGCTCGGCGTCGTGGTCGACGACGGCGGCCGCGGCGCCCTCCCCTTCGCGGTCGCCGGGAGCGGCTCCGTCCCGGGCGGCACGGTCACGATCGACGCGAGCGCGTCGTCGCAGTTCGTCTCGGCGCTCCTGCTCGCGGGCGCCCGCTACGAGCAGGGCGTCGACGTACGCCACGTCGGCAAGCCGGTGCCGTCCCTCCCCCACATCGAGATGACCGTGCAGATGCTGCGCCGCCACGGCGTCGAGGTGGACGACGGCGACGCCAACCGCTGGGCCGTCGCGCCCGGTCCGGTGAAGGCGGTCGACGACGACATCGAGCCCGACCTGTCCAACGCGGCACCGTTCCTCGCGCTCGGCGCCGCCACGGGCGGCACGGTGACCGTGCGGGACTGGCCGGGGTCCACGACGCAGCCGGGCGACCAGCTGCGCGAGATCCTCGCCCTGATGGGCTGCGAGGTGGACCTGTCCGCGGCAGGCCTCACGGTGTCCGGACCGGCGCGGCTGTCGGGCGTCGACCTCGACCTGCACGACGTCGGCGAGCTGACGCCGGCGGTCGCCGCCCTCTGCGCACTGGCGGACTCGCCGTCGCACCTGCGCGGGATCGCCCACATCCGCGGCCACGAGACCGACCGGATCACCGCGCTCGCCACCGAGCTCGGCCGGCTCGGCGCCGAGGTCGTCGAGCGGGAGGACGGCCTGTCCATCACCCCGGCACCGCTGCACGGCGGTGTCTTCCACACCTACGCCGACCACCGGATGGCCCACGCCGGCGTCATCCTCGGCCTCGCCGTCGACGGCGTCCTGGTCGAGGACGTCGCGACCACGTCGAAGACCTTCCCCGACTTCGCCGCCGCGTGGAGCAGCGCGGTGCTGGGCGTCCCCTCGGGCGGCCCGGCGTGACCAACCGCTACTCCGAGCACGACCACGAGCACTACGAGCGGCCCCGGCGCCGCACCCGCCCGCGCACCAAGGACCGCCCGACCTACGACGACGCCGTCCTCGCCCGCGTCGTGACGGTCGACCGGGGCCGGTTCACGCTCCTCTTCGAGGGCAGGCGGGTGATGGCGATGAAGTCGCGCCCGCTCGGCCGCAAGGGAGTCGTCGTCGGCGACCACGTGCGCGTGGTCGGCGACATGAGCGGCGACGACGGGTCCCTGGCCCGCATCGTCGAGGTCGTGCCCCGCACCACCACGCTGCGCCGCACCGCCGACGACGACGACCCGGTGGAGCGGGTGATCGTCTCCAACGCCGACCAGCTCGTCGTGGTGACGGCACTGGCCGACCCGGAGCCGCGCCCGCGCCTGATCGACCGCGCGCTCGTGGCGGCGTACGACGCCGGCATGGCGCCGCTGCTGTGCATGACCAAGGCCGACCTGGCCGACCCCGAGACCCTGCTGACGACCTACCGCTCGCTCGGCGTGCCGTGGGTCGTCACCCAGCTGAAGGGGGACGAGGCCGGCGACCTGACCGAGCTGCGCGACCGGCTGCGGGGGAAGACGAGCGTGCTGGTGGGGCACAGCGGCGTCGGCAAGTCGACGCTGGTCAACGCACTGATCCCCGACGCCCACCGCGAGGTCGGCATCGTCAACGCGGTGACCGGACGCGGCCGGCACACCTCCACCAGTGCGTACCTCCTCGAGCTGCCCGACGGCGACGGCTGGATCATCGACACCCCCGGCATCCGCTCCTTCGGCCTCGCGCACGTGCAGCCGGAGAACCTCATCGAGGCGTTCCCCGACCTCGAGGAGATGACCGAGGACTGCCCGCGCGGCTGCACGCACGGCGCGGGCGAGCCGGAGTGCGGGCTCGACGTGGCCGTGGCGTCGGGCGAGACCGACCCCGACCGCGTCGAGTCGTTCCGCCGGCTGCTGGCGGCGCGGAGCGCCACCGACTGGTGAGGATCAGCCCCAGACGGCCCGGGCGCCGGACTCGCCGGCCATGAAGAGCGTGACCAGCAGGGCGACGGCGCCGACGGCGAGCACCACGATGACCGGGATCCCGAAGCGGGTCCCGCGGGCGCCCTTGCCCGACGCCAGCGCCGAGACCCCACCGAGCGCGTACGCAGCGACGAGGGCGACGACCGCATAGCCCAGCGCCACGTTGCGCAGCAGCTCGCCGCTCTCCTCGTGCTCCTCGACCAGCGGCTCGAGCTCCGGTCGCGCCTCGAGCAGCGACTCGCCCGCCTGGGCCGCCACGACCGCGGCGACTGCCGTCACCACGGCCAGCACCACGAGGGGCCAGCGCAGCAGCCACCGCCACCTCGGGACGAACGCGTAGGCGAGACCGGTGAGGGCCGCGAGCGGTCCCAGCACCACCACCGCGTGCACGACGAGGGGGTGCAGCGGAAGTCCGTTGAGTTCCATGGGTGCAAGGTAGGGGAGGTTTCTGGCAATAGCCTGTGAACATGCCCATCTCCGGCCCGGCTTCCAACGACTACACCGACGACCTGCGTCTGGCCCACGTGCTGGCCGACGACGCGGACTCGCTGACCCTGGCCCGGTTCAAGGCGCTGGACCTGCACGTGATGAGCAAGCCCGACCTCACGCCGGTCACCGACGCCGACTCGGCCGTCGAGGAGGGCATCCGCCGCACCCTGTCGCGCGTCCGCTCGCGCGACGCCGTGATCGGTGAGGAGCAGGGCACGACCGGGCACAGCCAGCGACGCTGGATCGTCGACCCGATCGACGGCACGAAGAACTACGTGCGCGGCGTGCCCGTCTGGGCCACCCTCATCGCGCTCGCCGTCGACGACGAGGTCGTCCTCGGCGTCGTCTCCGCGCCGCAGCTGCAGCGCCGCTGGTGGGCCTCGAAGGGCAACGGCGCGTGGACCGGCCGCTCGCTGCTCAAGGCGACGAGGTGCGAGGTCTCGGACGTACGCCGCCTCGAGGACGCGTCGCTGTCCTACTCCAACCTCTCGGGCTGGGACGAGCGCGACCGGCTCGACGACTTCATCTCGCTGTCCCGTCGCTGCTGGCGCACGCGCGCCTACGGCGACTTCTGGTCCTACATGCTGCTCGCCGAGGGCGCGGTCGACATCGCGGCCGAGCCCGAGCTCGCGCTCTACGACATGGCGGCCCTCGACGTGATCGTCCGCGAGGCCGGCGGCACCTTCACCTCGCTCGACGGCAGCGACGGCCCGTGGGGCGGCAGCGCGCTGGCGACCAACGGCCACCTCCACGACGCCGCGCTGTCCTTCCTCGGCGCGATCGGACGACGACGAGTCGGATCCCGACGTGCCGCGCCGCGGGCCCGGCTCGGTCAGCAGCCTGCGTGACCGTCAGGCACCTCCCGTACTCGACTGAACTTGGCTACGGTTGGTCGATGAAGATCATCGACGTGATCAACGCCAAGCCGAGCCACCAGGTCGTGACCATCGGCCCCGACGCCACGGTGCGCGAGCTCATCGCCCTGCTCGCCGAGCACAACGTCGGAGCGCTCGTGGTGAGCGACGACGGGGAGCGGGTGTCGGGCATCGTGAGCGAGCGCGACGTCGTACGCCGTCTGCACGCCGACTCCGGCGTGCTCGACACCGCCGTCAGCGAGATCATGACCGCCGAGGTGCGCACCTGCGCGGGCGACGACGGCCTCACCGACCTCATGCAGACGATGACCCAGCACCGCATCCGACACGTCCCGGTGGTCGCCGACGGAAGGCTGACCGGCATCATCAGCATCGGTGACGTGGTGAAGAGCCGCATCGGCGAGCTCGAGTTCGAGCGCGACCAGCTCGACAGCTACGTCCACCAGACCTGATTCCCAACGAAAGCGAGAGATCGTGAGCCAGAAGCCCGACGTCGACCCGCACATGGGCGACGCGCCCACCGACCTCGAGGTCACCGACCTCGTCGAGGGTGACGGCGCGGAGGCCACGTCCGGCTCCACCGTCTCGGTGCACTACGTGGGCGTCGCCCACTCCACCGGCGAGGAGTTCGACGCCTCCTACAACCGCGGCGACCCGCTGCAGTTCCGCCTCGGCATCGGCCAGGTCATCTCCGGCTGGGACACCGGCGTGCAGGGCATGAAGGTCGGCGGCCGCCGCCGGCTCGTCATCCCGCCGCACCTCGGCTACGGCGACCGTGGCGCCGGCGGCGCCATCAAGCCCGGGGAGACGCTGATCTTCGTGGTCGACCTGCTCGAGGTCCGCTAGCGCCCGTCGCCCGCCTGGGCGTCGTGGACCAGGATCGCGACCTGCACCCGGTTCTCGACGCCCAGCTTGGCGAAGATCCGTCCGACGTGCGTCTTCACCGTCGGCACCCCCATGAAGAGCTCCGCCGCCACCTCGGCGTTGCTCAGCCCGCGGGCCACCCCCTCGGCCACGTCGCGCTCCCGCTCGGTGAGCCCGGCCAGGGCCGTGCGGGCCGCGCGGGTGCGGTCGTCCGTGCCCTGCCCGGCGTCGTCGCGGGTGACCGCGGCGATCAGCTGGGCGGTCACGCTCGGCGACAGCATCGGCTGCCCGGCCGCGACCGTGCGGATCGCCTCGACCAGCCGCGCGGGCTTGGTGTCCTTGAGCAGGAAGCCGGCCGCACCGGTGCGCAGCGCCCGCAGCACCATGTCGTCGGTGTCGAAGGTCGTCAGCACGATGATCTTGAGGCCGGGGTGGGTGCGCAGCAGCTCCTCGGTCGCGCTGAGGCCGTCGCGCACCGGCATCCGGATGTCCATCAGGACCACGTCGGCACCGGACGCCGGCACCACCTGCAGCGCCTCCTCGCCGTCCCCGGCCTCGGCGACGACGCTGATCCCCGAGCCGCCGCCCAGCATCATCCCGAGCGCCGCGCGCACCATGGGGTCGTCGTCGACGACGGCCAGGCGGATCGGGACGTCGCCGGGCGCGGGGGTGGCGGGAGAGGTCTCGCTGCTCACGACGTCCACGGTATCCATGCCCGCACGGTGTAGCCGCCGGTGCCGTCGACCCCGTGGCTGATCCGGCCGCCGGCCAGCTCGGCGCGCTCGGCGAGGCCGATCAGTCCCAGCCCGGAGGCGGGGAGCGTGGCCCGCGCCGCCGGGCCCACCGGGGCCGCGTTGCGCACCACGACGACGAGCCCGTCGTCCGGGGTGCCGTCGACGTCGACGGTCACCGTCGTCCCGGTCGCGTGCTTGCGCGCGTTGGTGAGCGCCTCCTGCACGATCCGGAAGGCCGTACGCCCCGTGGCCGCGGGCAGCTCGTCCGTGACCCGGTTGGAGAGGCGTACGCGCATCCCGCCCGCCACCTCGTCGGCCACGAGCGCGGCGACGTCGTCGATGCCGGGCTGCGGCCGCTCCGGCGTCCCGTCGGCCGGGGCCAGGGGGTCACGGAGCACCCCCAGGACCGCCCGGAGGTCGCTCAGTGCCCGCTGGGCGTTGTCCTCGATCGACCGGGCGGCGGCGGCGCGCTCCTCGTCGGAGAGGTCCGTGCGATAGCTCAGCGTGGCGGCGTTCATCGCCACCAGTGAGATGCGGTGGGCCAGCACGTCGTGCATCTCGCGGGCGATCCGGGTGCGCTCCGCCGCGCGCGCCTGGGCCACCCGGGCCACCTGCTCGCGCTCGGCGGTCAGCGCGCGGTCGCGGTAGGACTCGACGAGCTGGCGCTGGGAGGACATCGCGTAGCCGGTGGCCACGAGGATCCCGACGACCAGGCAGCCGAAGGCGGCGGACACCCAGATCGGCAGGGTGTCCTCCGAGATGCCGATCTGCTCGAGCACCACCCCGGCCACCACGTTGAGCACGCCGACGACGGCGACCAGCCGCCAGCGCCGCCGCTGGGCGAGCGAGCCGATGACCCACGCTGCCGGGCCGGACGAGGTGGCGGACACGAAGGAGAACGCGGTCAACAGGCCGGCGACGAGTGCCGGACGCCGATGCCGCCAGCGGATCAGCCCGAAGGACACCAGCCCCAGCAGCGGGTCCCCGACCAGGAACCACGTCAGCAGCGCGTCGGAGTCCCGCTGCCCGGCTCCGACGACCGGAAGCCCCCACACCGCGAGGCTGATGAGCGCGGCCAGCGAGTAGCGCCACGCCGCGGCGAGGCGTCCGCCGCGCTGTGCGGGCTCGTCCGGGTGGCTCGACATGCCCCGAGGGTAGGGCCGGTCGGCCGAGCCGGACGTCAGACCGAGGTGTCGTCCCCTGCCGGGGACCGATACCTGGGGTGGACCCCGAGGACCCCTGCGCCCGATGTCCGGCACCCCTCGGCGGACGGAGGGTGGAGCCATGATCACCATCGAGAACCTCACCAAGCGCTACGGCGGCTTCACCGCCGTGGACGACATCTCCTTCGAGGTGCGTCCCGGCAGCGTCGTCGGCTTCCTCGGTCCCAACGGGGCCGGCAAGTCGACCGCGATGCGGATGATGACCGGACTGACGCCGCCCACGTCCGGCCGGGCCACGCTGCTCGGCCAGACCTACCGCGAGCTGCACAACCCGGGCCGCCAGGTCGGCGTGATGCTCGACGCCTCGGCGCAGCACCCGGGTCGTACGGGCCGCGAGGTGCTGCGCGTCGCCGCGATCTCCCTCGGGGTGTCGAGGACCCGCGTCGACGAGGTGCTCGGCCTCGTCGGGCTCACCGAGGACGAGGCGGGCCGCCGGGTCCGCAACTACTCCCTCGGCATGCGCCAGCGTCTCGGCATCGCCGCCGCCCTGCTCGGCGAGCCGCAGGTGCTGATCCTCGACGAGCCGGCCAACGGCCTCGACCCGCAGGGCATCCACTGGATGCGCGGCCTGCTGCGCGGCTTCGCCGACGGCGGCGGCACGGTGCTGCTGTCGAGCCACCTGCTCCACGAGGTGCAGATCGTGGCCGACGACCTGGTCATGATCGGCCGCGGCCGCATCGTGGCGATGGGGTCCAAGGACGAGCTGCTCAGCCGCGGCGGTACGACGGTGCGCTCCACCGACGACGTACGCCTCGCCTCCCTGCTGGAGGCCGCGGACGTCCCCGTCACCAGGCTCGGGTCGGGCCTCGTCGTGGACGCCGAGCCCGGCGTGGTCGGCCGGATCGCCGCCGACGAGAGGGTCGTGCTCCTCGAGCTGCGGTCCGGGGGCTCCGAAGGCCTCGAAGAGATGTTCCTCGGCCTCACGGCCGCCACCTCACGCGAAGGAGACGCAGCATGAGCACCGCGACCGACACCACACCCACCGTCGGCGGGAGCGCCACCGCCCCGACGCCCGACGCCCCTGGCCGGCCGTCCCGGCGTCCCGTTCTCCCGCACGCTCAACGCCGAGCTGCGCAAGATGGTCGACACCCGCTCCGGGCGCTGGATGATCATCGTGATGGCCGCCGCGGCCGTCCTCATCCTCGCCGGCTTCGTCATCTGGGGACCGTCCGAGGACGCGTCGTTCCGCGGCCTGCTCGGCCTGGCGACCCTGCCGCTCGCCATGCTGCTGCCGATCATCGGCGTGATGGCCGCGACCGCCGAGTGGTCGCAGCGCACCGGGCTGGTCACCTTCGTCCTCGAGCCGCGCCGCGGTCGCGTCGTGCTGGCCAAGGCCCTCGCCGCGCTCGTCCTCGCCGTCGTGGTCCTCGTCGTCGCCGTCGCGGCGTCCGCGATCGCCAACGTCGCCGGCGGCACCGGCGAGTGGGACGTCACCGCGGCCATCGCCGGCGGCACCGTCCTCGCGCTGCTGGTCTACGTCCTGCAGGGCGTCGCGTTCGGGCTGCTGTTCCTCAACACGCCGGTCGCCATCGTCTCGGTGCTGGTCCTGCCGACCGTCTGGTCGATCGCGACCACGGCCATCTCCTCGCTCGAGGAGGTCGGCCGCTGGCTCAACCTCGACACGGTGACCGGTCCCCTCTTCGAGGGCGACATGGCCGGCCAGGACTGGGCGCGGCTCGCGACCTCGGCCGCGGTCTGGGTGCTGCTCCCGCTGGCCGTCGGCACCTACCGGGTGCTGCACCGCGAGGTGAAGTAGTCGGAACCGACGCCCGGTCACCAGGGGACGTCGATCTCGACCTCTCCGGTGGCGACCCGGGCCGCCTGCCCGCCCAGCGTGACCACGTCACCGGTGGCGAGCTGGCGGCCCCGGCGCGTCTCGACCTCGCCGTTGACCTGCACGGCGCCGTCGGCGATCACCGGCTTCGCCTCGGCGCCGCTCTCGACGAGGTTGGCCAGCTTGAGGAACTGGCCCAGGCGGATGGACTCGTCGCGGATCGGCACGTCGACGGGCTCGGGGCCGGAGGTGGAGCTCATGGGTCCAGTCAAGCACTGCCTCTAGGGTGGGCGACCGTGCGGACACGACGCTGGATGACGATGCTCGCGGCCGGGCTCCTGGGGCTGGCCACCCTCAGCACGTCCCTGAGCGCGTCCACCGCCTCCGGGGAGACGGCGGCCGCCCGCGGGAAGTCCGGGTGCTCCACCCGCTCCGGGATCGAGGTCTGCTTCACCTCTCCCCCGACGGTGCCCGCCGACCCGACGGTGCTCGGTCGCGCGAGCACCCTCTTCGACGCGGCCGGTGCGGGCGACACGATCCGGGTGGCGATGTTCCGCTGGGACATCAAGCCGCCGACCGACGCCCTCCTCGCCGCCCAGCGGCGCGGCGCCGTCGTCTACCTGGTGGGCGACGACGACCTGCGGCTCAACCGTCAGGGCCGCCGGCTGATCACGGGCCTCGAGGACCAGGACCCGGACCGTACGAACGTCACGATCTGCGACGGCGCCTGCCTGCCGTGGCGCGCGCCCGGTCCCTACCCCGACAGCCAGGACGTGCAGCACCTCAAGTTCTACCTGACCGAGATCGGCGGCGTGCAGTCGTTCATCACGTCCTCGGCCAACCTCGAGGACCGGCAGTACCGGCAGTACAACTCGATGCTCAGGATCGACGACCCCGGCCTCTACGCCTTCGGCCTCGACTACTTCGCGCGCCTCCAGGCGCAGAGCACCACGGTGGACGGGAAGCGCTGGGACGACCGCCGCAAGGTGTGGTCCGACGGCACGACCACCGCGTCGGTCTACCCCAACCGCAGCGACCTGCTGCTGGACACCCTGAAGGACCTGTCGTGCCCGAGGGGCTCGCGGGTCTCGGCGATGTTCGCGGTCATCCAGCGCGACGACGTACGCCGTCAGCTCGCGCGCCTGTCGAAGGCCGGCTGCAGGGTCAGGATCGTCACCTCGCGCGACACGGTCGAGAACTGGCTGGAGGCGCCACAGCCCACCGGCGACATCCCGGACTCCCGCGTGAAGACCGTGCTGACCCACGACAAGATGCTCGTCGCGCACGCGGGCTTCCGCGGGAAGGTCACCGACCTGGTGGTCACCGGCACGTCCAACACGACGTGCGGCGGCCTGCTCTACAACGACGAGGTGATGGTGCGGGTGCTGGGGAACCGGTGGCTCCACGACCAGTACCTCGCGCACTTCGACGACGCGTTCACCCACGGCGTCCAGGGGCGCAGCCGGGTCATGCCGGTCATGAAGCCCTGCCGGAGGTAGGTCAGCCGACGCAGGTCAGCCGACCGCCAGGCTGACGGCGTGGATCACCACGCCGACGAGGCCACCGACGATCGTGCCGTTGATCCGGATGAACTGCAGGTCGCGGCCGACGTGCAGCTCGATGCGCCGTGCGGCCTCCTTGCCGTCCCAGCGCTCGATGGTGTGGGTGATGACGGTGGTCAGCTCCGCGCCGTAGCGCGCGACCATGAAGACGGCGACGTCGGCGGCCCTGCGGTCGAGCCGCTCGCGGAGGTCGGCGTCCTCGCGCAACCGGCCGGCGAACCGGTTCAGCTCCTCGAGCAGGCGACCGCGTACGGCCCCCTCGGGGTCGCGCACGGAGTCGAGCAGGGCGGACCGCATCGCCTTCCACAGGGAGATCGCGGTGGTGACGACCTGCGGGTGCTCGAGGAGCCGGTTCTTGAAGCCCTCGGCGCGGTCCATCGTCTCCTGGTCGTTGAGCAGGTCGTGCGCGAGCTGGCCGAGCATCGAGTCGAGCGCCTCGCGGACCCGGTGGCGCGGGTCGTCGCGGATGTCCTCGACCCACGCGATCGCCTCGGCGTGGATCCGCGTGGTGACCGCGTCGTTGAGCTTGGGCGGCGCCCACCACGGAGCCCGCTCGCCGAGGACCCGCGCGAAGGTGTCGGGGTTGTCGATCAGCCAGCGGTGCATCTCCTCGACGACGAGGTCGACCACGCCGTGGTGCAGGTCGTCGCGCAGCACCTCCATCAGCGCCGTGCCGAGCAGCGGCGAGATCGGCTCCTCACGGAACCGCGGCACGAGCGCCTCGGTCACCAGGTCGGCGATGTGCTCGTCGCGGACGTTGCCGAGCCCGATCGCCGCCACGTCGGAGACCTCGTCGATCACCCGGCGGGCGTTGGCCGGGTCGCCGAGCCAGTCGCCCACGCGCGCCGAGATGGTCGCCGCAGCGACCCGCTCCCGGATGACGGCCTCCTGGAGGAAGTTCTCCCCCACGAAGTCCTGGAGCCCCTTGCCGAGCTCGTCCTTCTTGCGCGGGATCAGCGCGGTGTGCGGGATCGGCAGGCCCAGCGGGTGCTTGAAGAGCGCGGTGACGGCGAACCAGTCGGCGATCGCGCCGACCATCGACGCCTCGGCGCCCGCGTTGACGAAGCCCCACCCGCCCTCGCGCCCCAGCGTGGCGACGTACACGCAGGCAGCGAGCAGCAGCAGCCCGACCGCGACCGTGCGCATCTGCCGCAGACCGCGGCGGCGCGCCTCGTCCGCGCCCGGGTCGGGCGTGATCAGGGAGATGCTCGGCTGCACTGCGGACATGGCGCACATCCTCCCCCACGGCACCTCACCCCACGCGTGCCAGAATGCCGCGCATGTCTCGCACCGTGATCACCTTCGGCACGTTCGACGTCTTCCACGTCGGGCACCTGCGCGTGCTGGAGCGCGCCGCCGCCCTCGGTGACCGGCTCGTGGTCGGCGTCTCCGCCGATGCGCTCAACGAGCGGAAGAAGGGTCGCGCCCCGATCTTCAGCCAGCGCGAGCGGCTCGCCATCGTGGGCGCCCTCAAGGTCGTCGACGAGGTCTTCGTCGAGGAGAGCCTGGAGCTCAAGCGCGACTACGTCGTCGAGCACGGCGCCGACGTCCTGGTGATGGGCGACGACTGGGCCGGCAAGTTCGACGAGCTCGGCGACGTCTGCGAGGTCGTCTACCTCGAGCGCACCCCGGCCATCTCCACCACGGCGATCATCGAGCACATCGCCGACCTGTGAGTCGCGCAGGTTAGGGTCGCCTGCGACACACCGACCACGAGGGGAACCATGCGCCGATTCGTCACCACTGCCGTCGCAGTGGCACTGATGGGCGGTGCGGCCCTCACCGGGCCCGCCGTCGCCGCAGACGACACCACGACCGACCGGCTGACGGGCCTCGGCTCCGCCGGCGCCGAGTCGCCGTACGACCTGCTCGCCGCCGAGCCCGGGCAGGCGTGGACCGCCCCCGGCAAGCAGACGGCCCCGCAGGCCCTGGACACCGCACGCCGGGTGCTCGGCGGCCGCGCGCTGCCCCGCGACCCGTCGGTGACGATGGCGCTGAGGGACCTGTGGCGCAAGAAGTCCGAGCTGCGCGGGAGCGACCGCGAGCTCGCGACCGCCCTGCTCGCCCGGCCCACGGACGGCGCCTCCGACCCCCAGGACGACGGCTACACCGTCCCGGAGGCCGCACCGGCCTGCAACACCCGGCTGTGCCTCCACTACGTGACCGTCGGCCCCGACGCGCCGCCGTCCCCCGAGTGGCCCGCGCAGAACCTCGCGGTCGTGGACTCGGTGTGGACCACCATCGTCGACCAGCTCGGCTACCGCGCGCCGATCACGGACGGCACGCGCGGCGGCAGCCCCCTCTTCGACGTCTACCTCAAGGACCTCGGCAACGGCCTCTACGGCTACTGCGCGCCGGAGAAGCGTTCGAAGAAGCGCACGGCCTCGGGCTACTGCGTGCTCGACAACGACTTCGCGCTCGCGCAGTTCCCCAACGCGACGCCGGAGCAGAACCTGCTGGTGACCGCCGGGCACGAGTTCTTCCACGCGGTGCAGTTCGCCTACGACTACGCCGAGGACCCGTGGATGGCGGAGTCCACCGCGACCTGGATGGAGGAGCGGATCGCCACCGACGTCAACGACAACCGCCAGTACCTCCCGGAGAGCCAGATCTACGCCCCCTACATCCCGCTGGACGCCTTCAGCCCCTCCCGCAGCTTCCAGTACGGCAACTGGGTCTTCTGGGAGTACCTGTCGACCAGGTACGGCATCGACATCGTCAAGAAGGCGTGGGAGCAGGCCGGGTCGCTGAAGAAGGACGGCGGCAAGTACAGCATCGGCGCCCTGCAGAAGATCCTGAAGAAGAAGGGCGGCCTGACCAAGGTCTACGCGTCGTTCGTCGCGGGCAACCTGGTCCCGGCCGTCAACTTCCCCGAGGGCGCCGAGTACCCCTACCCCAAGCTGCGCAACGGCAAGCGGCTGAGCAAGGGCAAGCGGAGCAAGCGCTTCGCGACCTCGATCAACCACCTGTCGTCGGCGTCCTACCTCTACGTCCCGGGCCGCGGCCTGACGGGCAAGAAGTGGAAGCTGTCGCTGACCATCGCAGGCCCGGTCAAGCGCACGTCGCCGACCGCGGTCGTCGTGGTCTACCGGCTCGACGGCAAGCGCCAGGTCCGCACGGTGAGGCTCAACCGCGGGCGGCGACGGCCGGAAGAAGGTCCCCTTCGACGGCCGCAAGGTCGCCGCGGTGTCCGTGTCGCTGATCAACGCCTCGACGCGCTACGCCTGCAACAAGCGGACCTACCTGGCCTGCGCGGGCAAGCCGGTCGACGACAAGCTGCGCTTCAGCGTGACGGGTCGCGCGACGAAGTAAGTGCGAGCAGGGCGTGGAGCGCGGCGACGCACTCCGCGACCAGCTCCGCCACCGAGACCGGGCGTTCACCGGTCGGCACTGCCGACCAGGTGAGCGCCCGGTCCTCCGTGTAGGCCCACCACGCGCGTACGACGTCGCGCTGGCTCTCCGGCAGCCCGAGCGCAGCCACCACCCGGTCCGTGCTGCCGTCGCGCACCGACTCCATGACCTCGCTCACGCGCGGGTCGGCGACGCCGTGGCCGTGCACGAGCGTGAGGTAGAAGTCGCGGCGGCGCTCGATCTGCTCGACCATCAGCCGGGTCACCGTCTCGACCTGCTCCTCGGGCGGCAGGTCCGGGTCGGGCGCGGTGGTGCGCAGCATCCGTCGTCCGGCCGCGGCGATGCAGGCGAGGTAGAAGTCGGTCTTGGTCGGGAAGTAGTGGAAGAGCAGGCCGCGCGAGATCCCGGCCTCCGCCGCCACGTCGTCCAGCGACAGGTCCTGGATCGGCGTCCCGACGATCTTCGACAGCCCGATCGCGACCAGCTGCCGGCGCCGGTCGTCGGCGCTCAGCCTCCTGCGTGCTCCGGGGTCCGACACACTGTTGAGCATTGCTCAACAGTGTGCGAAGGTCAACGGCATGGACTTCTCCCTCTCCCCGCGCGCCGCCGACCTCCGCGAGCGCGTCCAGGCGTTCGTCACCACCGAGGTCGAGCCGGTCGAGGCCGAGGCGCACCACCGGATCACCCGCCTGCGCGAGAGCGGCGGGGACAACTGGACCCCCGACCCGGTGATCGCCGAGCTCCAGGCCAAGGCGCGCGAGCAGGGGCTGTGGAACCTCTTCCTGCCCGCCGAGCACGCCGGGTCGTACGCCGCCGACTTCGGCACCGACGGTGGCGAGGGCCTCACCAACGTCGACTACGCCGCCGTCGCCGAGGTGATGGGCCGCTCGTTCCTGGCACCCCTGGTCTTCAACTCCAACGCGCCCGACACCGGCAACATGGAGGTGCTGCTGAAGTACGGCACGGACGAGCAGCGCGCCCAGTGGCTCGAGCCGCTCCTGCGCGCCGAGATCCGCAGTGCCTTCTGCATGACCGAGCCGGCCGTCGCCTCCTCCGACGCGACCAACATGGCAGCGACCGCGCGCATCGAGGGCGACGAGGTCGTCATCAACGGCCGCAAGTGGTGGTCGACCGGCGTCGGCAACCCGGACTGCAAGATCTTCGTCTTCATGGGCCTCTCCGACCCCGAGGCCGACCGGCACTCGCGCCACACGATGGTGCTCGTGCCGCGCGACACCGAGGGCGTCAAGGTCGAGCGGATGCTCACCACGATGGGCTACTACGACGAGCCGCTCGGCCACGGCGAGGTGTCCTTCACCGACGTGCGCGTGCCGGTCGGCAACGTCCTGCTCGGGCCCGGCCGTGCCTTCGAGATCGCCCAGGGCCGGCTCGGCCCGGGCCGCGTCCACCACTGCATGCGGGCGATCGGGCTGGCCGAGCGCGCCCTCGAGCTCGCGTGCGCGCGGGCGTTGTCCCGCACCGCCTTCGGCAAGCCGATCGCCAACCTCGGCGGCAACCGCGAGCGGATCGCCGACGCGCGGATCGCGATCAACCGCTCCCGCCTGCTCGTCATGCACGCCGCGTGGCTGCTCGACCAGGGCATGAGCCGCGAGGCCTACTCCGCCGTGTCCGAGATCAAGGTCGAGGTCCCCAACATGGCGCTCGGCGTGATCGACATGGCCATCCAGCTGCACGGCGGCGGCGGGATGTCGGACGACTTCCCGCTCGCCAACGCGTGGGTCGGCGCCCGGTCGCTGCGGCTCGCCGACGGACCCGACGAGGTGCACCGCAACGTGATCGCCAAGATCGAGCTCGGGAAGCACGCCTCGTGAGCACCACCCCGGAAAAGGCCCGGGTGCTGGTGACCGGCGCCGCGTCCGGCCTCGGCGCCGCGCTCGTCTCGGCCTTCCGCGCCCGGGGCGACGAGGTGCTCGCCACCGACCGCGTCAGCGGCGAGGGCGTGGACCTGGTCCTCGACATCACCTCGGACGACGACTGGGCGACCGCCCTCGAGGCCGTACGCCAGCGCTGGGGCGGGCTCGACGTGCTCGTCAACAACGCGGGCGTCGCCGGCGGTGGCCGGGTCGACCGCTGCACGCTCGAGGAGTGGCAGTGGATCACCGACATCAACCTGTTCGGGCTGGTGCGCGGCACCCGGACCTTCGTGCCGATGCTCAAGGAGCAGGGCTCCGGGCACCTGGTCAACGTCGCCTCCCTCGCCGGGCTCGTCCACCCGGGCGGGATGGGCTCCTACAACGCCGTGAAGGCCGCGGTCGTGGCGTTCACCGAGACCTGCGGCCACGAGCTGGCGTCCCACGGCATCCGGGCGAGCGTGGTGTGCCCGTCCTACTTCCGGACCAACCTGATGGACTCGATGCAGGGCAGCGACGAGGCGATCGGGCAGGTCGTCGGCGGGCTGGTCGAACGGTCCCGGATCACCGCTGACGAGATCGCTGCCGCGGTCCTCGCGGGGATGGACGCCGGCGAGGACGTGATCGTGCCCGACGAGCCCGCACGCCAGGCGTACTTCCTCAAGTGGGCCGATCGTCCCGGCCTACGACGCGGTGATGCGCGACCAGGCGGCCAAGCTCGAGGCGCTGTCATGACCGCGGTGCCGGGCGCCCGCGACGTGCGGGCCGAGGACGCCTTCGACGTCCCGCGGGTGGCCGCGTGGCTCCGTGACCACGCGACGACGTCGGACGGTCTCGACGGCGAGCCGTCGGTGCAGCAGTTCACCGGCGGGGCCTCCAACCTCACCTACCTGCTGCGCTACCCGTCCGGGCGCGACCTGATCGTGCGGCGCGCTCCTGCCGGGACCAAGGCCAGGGGCGCGCACGACATGCACCGGGAGTACGTCATCCAGTCGGCGCTCGCACCGGTCTTCGACTACGTCGCCCCGATGGTCGCCTTCTGCGACGACCCCGACGTGGTCGGCGGCGACTTCTACGCGATGGACCGGATCGCGGGGATCATCCCGCGCAGCGAGTGGCCCTCCGACGTGCCGCTCTCCCCCGAGCAGGCCCGCGCGCTGTGCCTCGACGCCGTCGACGTGCTGGCCGAGCTGCACGGCATCGACCCCGCCGCGGTGGACCTCGCCGACCTCGCCAAGGGGGCCGGCTACGTCCGGCGCCAGGTCGAGGGCTGGTCGACGCGCTACCGCAACGCCCGCACCGAGGACGTGCCCGACCTCGAGCCGGTGATGGCCTGGCTCGACGCGCACCAGCCCGACGACGTGGCCACCTGCGTGATCCACAACGACTTCAAGCTCGACAACCTCGTGCTCTCCGGCGACGACGTGACCCGCGTCGTGGGGGTCCTGGACTGGGAGATGGCGACCCTCGGCGACCCGCTGATGGACCTCGCCGGGTCGATGGCCTACTGGGTGCAGGCCGACGACACCGAGGAGTTCCAGCTGATGCGCCGGGTGCCGACGCACCTGCCCGGGATGCTGACCCGCGACGAGTTCGTGGCGGCGTACGCCGAGCGCACCGGTCGCACCGTGACGCCCGCACAGTGGCGGTTCTACGAGGTCTTCGGACTCTTCCGGATGGCAGCGATCGCGCAGCAGATCTACTACCGCTTCTTCCACGGCCAGACGACCAACGAGATGTACGCCCTCTTCGGACCGGCCGTGCAGATCATCGGCCGCCGGCTCGACGGGCTCGTCGCAGGCGACGCCGGGTGAGCTCGATCCTCCTCGTCCGGCACGGGCAGGCGTCGTTCGGAGCCGCCGACTACGACAACCTCTCCCCCGTCGGCCACGAGCAGTCGCGCGTCCTCGGCGCGGCCCTGGCCGCGCGGGGCGTCGTGCCCGACCTCGTCGTGGCCGGCGAGATGCGCCGGCACGCGCAGACGGCCTCGTCGCTGCTGGACGGCGCGGGCTGGTCGGCCGACGTCTCGGTCGACGCCGGGTGGAACGAGTTCGACCACCTCCAGGTGCTCGGCGTGCACGACTCCCCGACGGCTCGGGAGGGCGAGTCGGAGAAGGCCGCCTTCCAGCGGTGGTTCGAGGAGGCGACGCGGCGCTGGACGTCGGGCGGCGACGACGAGGCCTACGACGAGTCGTTCGGCGCCTTCACCTCCCGTGTCGACGCCGCCCTCTCCCGGCTGGTCGACACGCTGCCCGCCAAGGGCACCGCCGTCGTCCTGACGAGCGGCGGAGCGATCGCGTGGATCGCGGCCGCGCTGCTGGGCGACGACACCGCGGTCCGCACGGACCTCTGGCTGCGGCTCAACCCGGTCTCGATCAACACCGGCACCTCCACGATCGTCCGCGGCGGGCGCGGCACGACGCTGGTCGCGTTCAACGCCCACGACCACCTCTCCCCCGACCTGCTCACCTACCGCTAGGACCTGCCCGATGCCCTCCATCCTGATCACCGGTGCGAGCAGCGGACTCGGCGCCGAGATGGCCCGCCAGTACGCCGACCTCGGCTACGACCTCGCGCTGTGCGCACGGCGTACGGACCGGCTCTCCTCGCTGCGCGACGAGGTCCTCGCCGCCCACCCGACGGCGCAGGTCGTCGTCAAGGCCCTCGACGTCAACGACCACGACGCGGTCTTCCGCGTCTTCGACGAGTTCGCCGCGGAGCTCGGCGGGCTCGACAAGGTCGTCGTCAACGCCGGCCTCGGCAAGGGCCAGCCGCTGGGGACCGGCCGCTTCGACGCGAACCTCGCCACGGCGCAGACCAACTTCATCGGCGCCCTGGCGCAGACCGAGGCGGCGGCCGCGATCTTCCGTCGCCAGGGCGCCGGCCAGCTGGTGATGGTCTCGTCGTTCTCCGCCCTGCGCGGGATGCCGCGCAACATCACGACGTACGCCGCCACCAAGGCCGCCGTCGCGCACCTCGCCGAGGGCTTCCGCGCCGACGTGCACGGCACCCCGATCAAGGTCACCGTGCTCTACCCCGGCTACATCGTCTCGGAGATGTCCGGCACGTCGGCGAAGACCCCGCTGGTGGCCTCGACCTCGCGCGGGGTGAGGTCGATGGTCGAGGCGATCGAGAAGGAGAAGAAGTCGGCCGTCGTCCCGGCCTGGCCCTGGGCCCCTCTCGGCTTCGTCATCAAGCGGGTGCCGGTCGGGGTGCTGCGCCGGTTCGCGTGACCCGTCCGGTCGACCTGCTTCTCATCCGGGCGGTCGTGCGCGAGGCTGGAGTGCCCCACCAGAGGACGAGGCCGCCCATGGACAAGCTGGACCAGCCCACCGCCGCACCCCCCGTCGCCGACCGAGCGGCCTTCGACGCAGCGCTCGCCGAGCAGGTCGCACGGGAGAAGGAGGTCACCCGGCACGACGACCGGGTCTCCGCCGCCCGTCGGCGGCTGCCGATGGTGGAGGTGGAGGACTACACCTTCACCGGCCCGCACGGGCCCGTCACCCTGACCGAGCTGTTCGACGGCCGCTACCAGCTCATGGTGCAGAACGTGATGTTCGACCCGTCGTGGGAGTCGGGATGCCCGAGCTGTGCCTGGGCGACCGACAACCTGCCCGCCGACATGGACCGCCTGGCCGACGAGGGCATCTCCTTCGCGATGATCGCCCAGGCCCCGATCGACAAGCTCGAGGCCTGGCGCGCCGAGCGCGGGCTGGGACCACCTGTGGGTGTCGTCCCACGAGTCCGGCTACCACCACGACTGGGGCTGGACGCAGACGGACGCCGACGGCAACGAGGGCCAGCTCCCGGGCTACTCCTACTACCTGCTCAGGGACGGGACTCCCTACCTGACCTACATGACCACGGCTCGCGGCACCGAGGCGATCCTGCCGATCGCGCACATCATGGACCGAACGGCCTACGGCCGGCAGCAGGACTGGGAGGACAGCCCCGCGGGCTGGCCCCAGTACCCCACCTACGGCTGACTGCGCAGGAACACCGCGACGGCGGGGTCGTCGTGAGCAGGGCGACCTGCTCCCCCTGGTCGTGCGTCAACCGGTTGTCCCGACTCGCTGCATACCCACACTCGATCGCCATGACCACAATTCGTTCCCCCGCGCGCCCAGGATGGGTCGACGTCAGGGACGACTAGACCACGCCGCCGCGCACGGCCACCCGCGCTCCGGGCGGCCGTGACGACGATCGACCGGCCCTGCCATCGTCCCCCTGCCACCGGCGTCGCACCATCCGACGATCGGCAGGGTTCAGCGGATTCTCGGCCTAGACGTCGGTGCCCGCCGAGCCCGATCCGTCGTCCTCCTGCGCGCACTGACCGAGAGTGATCGCCTTGTACTTCGCGAACTCCGGCGACGACTCGGAGGCGTCCAGGTACTGCTCCGCGTCGAGGTCGGCGTAGTAGTGGACGGCGTCCACCAGGTCGCCGGCCGCCTCTGAGCCGTCGTCCTGCGCCTCGGCCAGCGGGACCGCGGCCTCGAAGTGGCCGACCGTGCCCTCGAAGTCGCCGGCGTTGAAGGCGTCGATGCCCGCGCGCACCTCGTCGCACGCGGGGCTGTCGGCGACGGGTACGTCGTCGTCGGGCGTCGACGTGCTCGAGGGCGGGTCGGCGCTCGGTCGGTCGCCGCTGCCCGAGCACCCGGCGAGGGCGAGCACGAGCACGATCGCGGCACCCGGAAGGCGCGCCTTCATCCCATCTCACCTCTCTGACGGACGTCGTCGGTCCTTGTGTGGTGCTGGCGACGCGTCTCCCACGTCACAGTCACCGCACAGTGCGGGAGTCACCGGATAAGCGGTGACTCCAGAGCCCCCGCTCAGCCGTCGTACGACTCGGGGTCGGGCTCGCGGGTGAGGTGCATGGCCGCCTCCTCGGCGGACGCGCCGGCGCCGTCGATGCCGACGTCGTGGGCGAGCTCCTGCTTGTCGACGTCCTCCCCCAGCCCCGAGTCGGGCGCCACCAGGCGACCGGTGCGCTCGTCGGCCTCGTCGAGCCCGAGCTGGTCGTCGAGGGCGTTCTCGTCCTCGTGGTCGGAGTCGTCGTCGTCCTCGGCGTAGGGGTCGACGTCGGGCTCCTCCTCGGCGAGCTTCTCGTCGAGGGACTCGCCCTGCAGGCGCTCGGCCTCGGTCGGGTAGTCGTCGTAGCCCTTGGGGGCGCGGTCCGGCGGCGAGTAGCCGCGGTCGAGCACGTCCTCGAGGTCGCCGTCGTCCAGCGTGTCGCCGGCCTGGAGCTGGTCCTCGTCGTCGACGGACATGTCGCCGTAGGTCTCGCGGTCCTCAGTCATGGGACCAGAGTGTCAGACCAGCCCGAGCTTGCGCTGCAGCGCGTCGGTCAGCAGCGCGACCAGGGCCTCGGTCTGGATGTTGGCCGACGACGAGACCTCCTCGTCGGAGCCGTCGAGCGCGCGCGCGGCCAGGCCGGCCTTGGAGTCGATGAGCTCCGCGATCCGGGTGTCGATCGTCTGCGCGGCGATGATCCGCCACGCGGTGACCGGGTCGCTCTGGCCGATGCGGTGCACGCGGTCGATCGCCTGGGTCTGCTCGGCGTCGGTCCACGAGAGCTCGGCCAGCACGACGTTGGAGGCGACCTGCAGGTTGACGCCGACGCCGGCCGCGGCCAGCGAGCAGACGACCACCTGCACGTCGGGGTCGTTGACGAAGGAGTGGATCGCGCGCTCACGGGCCTTCGGCGTCTGGTCGCCGCGGATCGAGACGTGCTTGAGTCCGCGACGGGTGAAGGTCTCCTCGGCGATGTCCATCACGTCGACGTGGCGGGCGAAGAAGACGACCTTGCCCACGTTGCGCGCCAGCTGGGCGGCGTAGTCGGCGGACAGCCCGGCCTTGGCACGACCGATGCGGCGGAACATCGAGAAGACGTTCTCCCCCGACGTGCCCTTGTCCATCTCCTCGCGCTCCCAGGTGGCGACGCGGCGGACGAGCTCGTGGTCGATGCCCTCGACGACGGAGCCCGTACGACGGGTCTCGAGCGCAGCCATGTAGCGCTCGACGAGCCGCCGGGCGAGCTCCTTCTCGGCCGCCTTGATCGAGCGGGCGTCCTCGTCGTCGAGCTCGACCGGGATGTCGGCGATGCGACGGGCGGGGATGTCGGCGGCGACGTCGATCTTGCGGCGACGCACGATGCCCATGTCGATCACGGACTTGCGGGCGGCGGGGTAGAACGCGTGGTCGGCCGGCGTCAGCTCGGTCTCCTCCAGCTTCTCCATCAGCCGGGCCATCGGCGCCGTGTCGTCGATCCAGCCGAGGAACTGCCAGATCGCGCGGAAGTCCTCGATGTCGTTGATCAGCGGCGTGCCGGTCAGCGCCATCAGCAGCGGGCGGGCGGTCCGCGTACGCAGCCGCTCCGAGAGCTCGAGCACGTGGCGCGAACGCTGCGAGGTCTTGTTCTTGATGAAGTGGGCCTCGTCGACGACCATGCCCTTGAAGCCGAAGCTGCCGAGCCAGCCGACGTGCCGGTCGAGGATCTCGTAGTTGACGATGATGACGTCGGCGAACGCGTCGACCTGGCCGCCGTCGCCGTGGATGACGGTCGCGCGGCGACGCGGGGTCCAGCGCTCGGTCTCGCGGGCCCAGTTGGTCTTGACGACGTTGGGGCACACGACGAGCAGCGGGAACGCGTCGGCGGCCTGCGCGGCGAGCAGCGCCTGCGCGGTCTTGCCGAGGCCGGGCTCGTCGGCCAGGAGGAAGGTGCGGTGGCCCTCGGCGGCGGAGGCGATCATCGAGGCCTGGTGGGGCATCAGCTCGAGCTTGCCGGGCGCGGCGAGGGACGTCGGCTCGGGCAGGTCCATGCAGGACGAGGAGCCGCCGAGCTCGAACGACCGGAAGAGCGGGCCGAGCAGCTCCCACGTCGAGAGCCGCCCGGGCGTCCGACGGCGCTCTCGGCCGATCTCGAAGTCGGGCACCAGGAACGGGTTGGCCAGCTGGTGCTGGGCGACGGACTGCGGGATCACGCGCCGCTCCCCGGCGCCGGGGCCGGACTCGTCGTCGGGCTTGGGCTCCTCGGCGGCGACCTCGACGCCCGCCTTGCGGAGCATGTCGAGGCGCAGGTCGCGGGCGCTGGCGGTGATGACGGAGTCCTCGGACAGCAGGCCGAACAGGGACGGGTCACGCGTCGCGGTCTTGGCGAGGATCGTCGCGATGCCGTCGAGGCGCTTGAGCTCGTCGGCCTTCTGCGCGTCGCTCAGCTCGGTCGAGGCGCGTACGTCGCCGCGGTGCTCGCGCACGAGGAGGGCCACCACCTGGAAGCGCACCCGCTGGCCGGGCGCGAGCGGGCCTCGCTGGACCGCTGACTCGAGCTCGCGGACCGCACGCGCCAGGACGGGGACGATGCCCTCGTTGTCCTTGTGGCGGGCATGCGCTGGGGTGCGGCGGGAGCCGCGCTGACGCTGGCGCTGGGCCAAGATGTCCTCCGGACTGGGTACGCGCCGTTGAGCAGGCGAGCCGGTCGGCCTCGGCCTTCACGTCGCGGCGTGAGGTGTGGAGCGGGCGCCAGGTGCGCGGTGTCGGTGGATCAGGGGTGATCAGCGGCGGCACGGCGTCTGGGCTCCTCCACTGTAGCCCCCGCGGAGCCGTGAGCGGTAAATTTCGCTCAGCGCGCCGGGCGGTGGTCGACGATCCGCCGCATCTTGCCGACCGAGCGCTCGATCGAGGCGACGTCGACGACGTCCACGCCGACGCTCACGCCGATCCGGTCCTTGATCCGCTGGCGCAGCTCGGCGCCGGCGGCCTCCGCCTCTGCGGCCGTGGTGTGCTCGCGGCGCTCGACCCGCACGGTGAGCTCGTCGAGGTTGCCCGTGCGGTCGAGGTGGCACTGGAAGTGCGGCGACAGCGTCGGCAGCCCGAGGACGATCTCCTCGATCTGGGTCGGGAAGAGGTTCACGCCGCGCAGGATGATCATGTCGTCGGTGCGGCCGGTGATCTTCTCCATCCGCCGCATCGTCCGCGCCGTGCCCGGCGAGAGCCGGGTCAGGTCACGCGTGCGGTAGCGGATCACGGGCATCGCCTGCTTGGTCAGCGTGGTGAACACCAGCTCGCCCTCCTCGCCGTCGGGCAGCACCTCACCGGTGACCGGGTCGATCACCTCCGGGTAGAAGTGGTCCTCCCAGACGTGGAGCCCGTCCTTGGTCTCCACGCACTCGCTGGCGACGCCGGGCCCGATCACCTCGGACAGCCCGTAGATGTCGACCGCGTGCATGTCCGTCCGCTCCTCGACCTCACGACGCATGTCGTTGGTCCACGGCTCGGCGCCGAAGATGCCCACCTTGAGCGAGGTCGACCGCGGGTCGACGCCCTGCGCCTCGAGCTCGTCGATGATCGAGAGCATGTAGGACGGGGTCACCATGATCACGTCGGGCTCGAAGTCGAGGATCAGCTGCACCTGGCGCTGCGTCATCCCGCCGGACACCGGCACCACCGTGCAGCCGAGGCGCTCGGCGCCCGCGTGCGCACCGAGGCCGCCGGTGAACAGCCCGTAGCCGTAGGCGTTGTGCAGGACCATCCCCTTGCGGCCACCGGCCGCGCGGATCGACCGGGCGACGACGTCGGCCCACATGTCGAGGTCGTCGCGGGTGTAGCCGACCACCGTCGGCTTGCCGGTGGTGCCGCTCGACGCGTGGAGCCGTACGACGTCCTCGCGGGGCACCGCGAACATGCCGAACGGGTAGTTGTCGCGCAGCGTCGCCTTGGTCGTGAACGGCAGCCGGGCCAGGTCGTCGAGCGTGCGGATGTCGTCGGGGCCGACGCCCGCGGCGTCGAAGGCCTGCCGGTAGTGGGCGACGTGGTCGTAGGCGTGGCGCACCGACCACTGGAGCCGCTCGAGCTGGAGCGCCCGCAGCTCCTCGACGGGCGCGGTCTCGATCGGGTCGAGGTCGCCGGGCTGGGGGCTCAGGTCGTGCACGGTGTGGTCCTTCGTCGCGCGTCGTGGGCAGGGTGGGTGTCATGGCCAGGTCAGGAGCGGCACGTCGCGGCCGGCCCGGCCACGACCAGCAGGCGGTGCTGCGCGTGGCGATCGACCTCTTCAACCGCCAAGGCTACGACGCCACGAGCGTGGGCGACGTGGCGCGCGAGCTCGGTCTCACCAAGTCTGCGATCTACCACCACGTGCCGAGCAAGGAGCACCTGCTCGAGAGCGCGATCGACGAGGCGCTCGACGCGCTTAGCCGCGCTCGACGAGGTCGCCGGCGACCGCCGGCCTCGACGCCGGCGAGCGGCTGCGGGCCGCGGTGCGCAGCAGCGTCGTCGTGCTGATCCAGCACCTGCCGGCGGTGACGCTGCTGCTCCGGGTGCACGGCAACACCCCGGTCGAGCAGAAGGCGCTGGCGCGTCGCCGCGACATCGACGACCGGCTCGCCGAGATGGTGCGCGCGGCCGCCGGACGCAGGGCGTGCCTCCGCGACGACCTCGACCCGCTCCTGACGAGCCGGCTGCTCTTCGGGATGGTGAACTCGATGACGGAGTGGGTGCGCGCGCCGGCGTCGACGCAGCCGCGCTGGCCGACACGTGGCCACCCTGGCCTTCGACGGCCTCACCAGGCGCGACTGACCACCACGGGGGAACGACGGTGCGACGCATCCAGCCGGGGCGGCAGCACCCGGCTCCGGCCGCGGAACTGGGCGATGACCTCGCCGTCGGCCGGGTCGTCGGCGCGCACCGTCACGTCGTAGATCCCCGACCGGCCACGCAGCGAGACCTCGCGCGCATCGGCGTGCAGCACCTGACCGAGGCGGCCCGGGGCGAGGAAGTCGACGCCGAAGCCGGCGGCGACGGTGACCGGACCGTGGGAGTTGCAGGCGAGGGCGAACGCCGAGTCGGCGAGGGTGGCGATCAGCCCGCCGTGGCAGAGGTCGTGGCCGTTGACCATGTCGGGCCGGACGACCATCGACACCCGCGCGGTCCCGGGACCGACGTCGACGAGCTCCATGCCGAGGGCCGCACTGGCGGCGTCGGCCGCCCACATCTCGCGGGCCGCGTCAGGCATCGAAGTCGACGGTCACGGCGTCGCTGACCGGGTAGGTCTGGCAGGTCAGGACGAACTGCTGCTCGACCTCCGCGGGCTCGAGGGCGTAGTTGCGCACCATCTCGACCTCGCCGTCGACGACCTTGGCCCGGCAGGTGCCGCACACGCCGCCCTTGCAGGCGAACGGCAGGTCGCTGCGCACGGCCTGGGCCGAGTCGAGGACCGTCGTGTCGCGCGCCATCGGCGTGGTCGTCGTACGTCCGTCGAGCACGACGGTGACGTCGCTGGTCACGCCCTCGACCACCCGGTCGGCGTGGCGCAGCGTGGGCGGCGGCTCGTCGACGAAGAACAGCTCGAAGTGGACCTTCTCCGGCGGCGACGCCGAGCTCCTCGAGCACCGTACGGGCGTCCTGGACCAGGCCCAGCGGTCCGCACAGCCAGACGTGGTCGATCGACGCGATCGGCACCTTCACCGGCAGCAGCCGCCGGAGCTTGTCGGCGTCGAGCCGCCCGGAGAAGAGCTCGACGTCGCGCGGCTCGCGGGAGAGCACGTGGACGAGGTCGAAGCGCGGGCCGTGGAGGTTCTTGAGGTCGCTCAGCTCCTCGGCGAACATCACCGAGGTCGTCTCGCGGTTGCCGTAGAGCATCGTGACGGTGCTGGCCGGGTTGGCCAGGACGGACGCCGCGATCGACAGCATCGGCGTGATGCCCGAGCCGGCGGCGATGCAGAGGTGCCGTCCGGGACTGGCCGGGTCGGCACGGAAGCTGCCGGAGGGCTCGGCGACCTCGACGGTCTCCCCCGGTGCGACCTGGTGGATCAGCCACGACGAGAACATCCCGTCGGGGATCTCGCGCACGCCGATGCGCGGGGCGGCGCCGGCCGGGGCGCAGATGGAGTAGGTGCGGCGGTGCTCGACACCGTCGACCACCCGCCGGAGCGTCAGCGACTCCCCCGGCTCGAAGTCGAAGACCTCGCGCAGGTCGTCGGGCACGTCGAAGGTGACGGCCGCCGAGTCGTCGGTCAGCGGCTCGACGTCACGGACCCGCAGCTGGTGGAAGGTCGGGGCGGCCATGCCTCAGATCTCCTTGACGTGGTCGAACGGCTCGAGGCACTCGACGCAGCGGTACTGCGCCTTGCAGGCCGTCGAGCCGAACTCCGAGACGAGCTCGGTGGCGGGCGATCCGCACTGGGGGCAGCGCACCTGGCGGGCGGTCGGCATCAGCGACAGCGGGATCGGCCCGCTGCTCGACGGCGCGGGGCCGGGCGGCGAGATGCCGGCGGCAGCCAGGGCCGCGCGGCCCGCCGGGGTGATCCAGTCGGTCGTCCAGGCCGGGTGGAGGCTGACCCGTACGTCGACCCGTGTCGAAGCCGGCGGCGGTGAGCTCGCGCACCAGGTCGTCGCGCATCGCGGCCATCGCCGGGCAGCCGGAGTAGGTCGGGGTGATGTCGACGACGACGTGGGAGTCGCCGACGACGTCCACGTCGCGCAGCACCCCGAGGTCGGCCAGCGACAGCATCGGCAGCTCGGGGTCGGTGACCCGCTCCGCGACGGCCCGAGCCCGAGCCGTCCGGCGACCCGGTGATCGAGTAGCCCGTGAGGAACGAGCGGGCGTATCGAGATTCACCACAGGCCCCTCGGGTGCGCGCGGGCGACGGACTGCATCTCGGCGAGCATCCGGCTCAGCGGCTCGCCGTGCATGCCGTCGCGGCCGGTCCGCCCGAGCACGCCCGAGCGCCGCGGGGCCTGCGACCGCTCGACGTCCGCGGCGGTGAGGACCTGGTCGAGCACGGCCTCGGCCGCCTCGCGCACGGTCGCCGGGTCGACCCCGACGCCCGCCTCGGCGGCGGCCGCCTCGACCGGGTGGGTGTCGAAGAGCTCGGGCCAGAGCGGCCACAGCGCGTCGAGCGCGGTGATCAGGCGACGGCGCGACTCGTCGGTGCCCTGCGCGAGCGTGACGAACCACCGTGCCGCGTAGTCGCGGTGGTAGGCCAGCTCCTTGACGCCCTTGGCGGCGACGGCGGACAGCACGTGGTCGCGGCTCTCGCGCAGCCGCTCGAAGACGGCGAGGCGCCACACGGAGAACAGCAGCACCCGCACGGTCGCCTCGGCGAAGTCGCCGTTGACCAGCTCGGCGAGCCGGACGTTGCGGAGCTGGTGGGCCTCGCGGAAGAACGCCAGCGCGTCCTCGGGCGGTGCCGGCGAGCCCTCGGGCAGCACCGGGACGACCGCCTCGTCGGCCTTCGCCGCCCGGGCCAGCAGCAGGCGCGCCTGGCCGAGCAGGTCGAGCGCGATGTTGGACAGCGCGATGTCGTCCTCGAGGTCGGGCGCGTTGCTGGTCCACTCCGAGATCCGGTGCGACATGACGAGCGAGTCGTCGCCCAGCATCAGGGCGTACGTCGACAGGGTGGCCGCGTCGACGCCGTCGGGGATCGTCGTGTCGACGCCCGCCAGCGGGTCCTCGAAGTCGGTGCCGAAGGCCCAGTGGGCGTCGTTGACGAGCAGGCCGCTGTAGGCGCTGTCGTGCTCGTCCTCAGCAGAGGTGTGGATGTGGTCAGCCATCACATGTGAGGGACGTTGTCGGGGATGTCGTAGAAGGTCGGGTGCCGGTAGACCTTGTCGCCGCTCGGCGCGAACATCGGGTCCTTCTCGTCCGGGCTGGACGCCATGATCGCGTCGGCGCGGACGACCCAGATGCTGACGCCCTCGTTGCGGCGGGTGTAGACGTCGCGCGCGTGCAGCAGCGCCATCCGGTCGTCGGCGGCGTGCAGGGAGCCGACGTGGACGTGGTTGAGCCCGCGCTTGCCGCGGACGAAGACCTCGTAGAGCGGCCACTCGGGCTCGGGCGCCGGGACGCCCTGCCCGGTCGGCACGCCCTCCAGCGGCACGGCGCCGTGGCCGCCCTCGGCGGAGAGGTTGCTCATGCGCTGGCCTGCCCGCTGCTGGGCGGCGTACGCCGTCGCGGCCTCGCGCACCCAGGCGCCGTCCTCGTGGGCGCGGCGGCGGTGGGCCATCCGCTCGGCGTTGCAGGGGCCGTTGCCCTTCACGCCCTGCATGAACTCCTCCCAGTCCGGCTGGCCGAAGTCGTGGTGGCCGCGCTCCTCGTTCCAGCGCAGCTCGGGGTCGGGCAGGGTCACGCCGAGCGCCTCGGCCTGCGGGACGGACATGTCGACGAACTTCTGGCGCAGCTCGTCGTTGGTGTTGCGCTTGATCCCCCACGCCATCGACTGGGCGGTGTTGGGCGAGTCGGCGTCGGGCGGGCCGAACATCATCAGCGCCGGCCACCAGAACCGGTCGACCGACTCCTGCACCATCGCGCGCTGCTCGTCGGTGCCGCGCATCATGGTGGTCAGCAGCTCGTAGCCCTGGCGCTGGTGGAAGGACTCCTCCTTGCAGACGCGGATCATCGCGCGGCCGTAGGGGCCGTAGGAGGTGCGGCACAGCGGCACCTGGTTGCAGATCGCGGCACCGTCGACCAGCCAGCCGATCGTGCCGACGTCGGCGTAGGACAGCGTCGGGTAGTTGAAGATCGAGGAGTACTTCTGCCGCCCGGAGATCAGCAGCTCGGTGAGCTCGAGACGGGAGACGCCGAGCGTCTCGGCGGCGGAGTAGAGGTAGAGCCCGTGGCCGGCCTCGTCCTGCACCTTGGCCAGCAGGATCGCCTTGCGGCGCAGGCTCGGGGCGCGGGTGATCCAGTTGCCCTCCGGCTGCATGCCGATGATCTCGCTGTGCGCGTGCTGGGCGATCTGGCGCACGAGGGTCTTGCGATAGCCCTCCGGCATCCAGTCGCGCGGCTCGATCCGGTCGTTGCGCGCGATCGTCGCCTCGAAGTGGGCCTCGAGCGCCTCGTCCGACTGCGCGTCGGGGGTCGCGTCCGTGAGCGTCATCTGACCTCGCTCTTCCGTCTGGCGGAGATTTACTGACCGATCGGTCTGGTATTAGTGTGTCACCAGTCACCCTGCCACGCAATCCGCGACCCCGTCAGGGGTCCGACCCTGGAGGAACACCGTGAGCCGACTGCTCGAGAGCTATGCCGCCGGCCGCTGGTACGCCGCCTCCGCGGAGGGCGACCCGCTGCTCGACGCCGCCACGGGCGAGGAGGTCGCGCGCATCTCGAGCGCCGGCCTCGACCTCGGCGCGATGGCCCACCACGCGCGTACGGTCGGCGGTCCCGCGATCCGCGAGCTGACCTTCCACGAGCGCGCGCTCCTCCTCAAGGACCTGGCCACGCACCTCACCGGCCTCAAGGACGAGTTCTACGAGCTCTCGCTCGCCACCGGCTCCACCCGACGCGACTCGATGATCGACATCGACGGGGGCTTCGGCACCGTCTTCAGCTACTCCTCCAAGAGCCGGCGCGAGCTGCCCAACGACATCGTGGTCTGCGACGGCGACCTCGAGCAGCTCGGCCGCACCGGCGTCTTCATGGGCCAGCACGTCTACACCTCGCGGCCCGGCGTCGCGGTGCAGATCAACGCCTTCAACTTCCCCGTCTGGGGCATGCTCGAGAAGCTCGCGCCCGCCTTCGTCGCCGGCCTGCCCTCGCTGGTGAAGCCCGCCAGCCAGACGGCCTACCTCACCGAGCTCGTGGTCCGCCGGATCATCGAGTCCGGGATCCTGCCGGAGGGTTCGCTGCAGCTCCTGTCCGGCTCGGCCGGCGACCTGCTCGACCACCTCGGCGTGCAGGACTCGGTGGCCTTCACCGGCTCCGCCCACACGGCCGGGATCCTGCGCCAGCACCCGTCGGTCCTGCACGGCGGCGTGACGCTGCAGGTCGAGGCCGACTCGCTCAACTGCTCGGTGCTCGGACCCGACGTGACCTCGAGCGACCCGGAGTGGGACCTCTTCGTCAAGGGCGTCGTCACCGAGATGACCGCCAAGGCCGGCCAGAAGTGCACGGCGATCCGTCGCGTCATCGTGCCCGCCGCCGTCGCCGACGAGATGACCGACGCGATCGCCGCCCGGCTCTCCTCGATCACCGTCGGCAACCCCGACGACGAGTCCGTCCGGATGGGCCCGCTGGCCTCGCTCGGCCAGCGCGAGGAGGTCCGCAAGGCGGTCGAGGCGCTGCGGTCGTCCGCCGACCTCGTCCTCGGCGACCCGTCGAGCACGACCGGCTTCGCCGGCGACGGCGAGCGCGGCGCCTTCATGGCGCCGGTGCTGCTCCGCGCCCGCGCCGGGGCGGTCGAGCCGCACGACGTCGAGCCCTTCGGCCCGGTGTCGACGGTGATGTCGTACGACTCGCTCGACGAGGCGGTCACCCTGGCCGCCCGCGGCAAGGGCTCGCTGGTCGGCTCGGTCGTCACCCACGACCCCGCGGTCGCCCGCAGCCTCGTCCTCGGCCTCGCGCCCTGGCACGGCCGCATCCTGGTGCTCGACCGCGACGACGCACCCGAGTCGACCGGGCACGGCTCACCCCTGCCGATGCTCGTCCACGGCGGCCCCGGCCGCGCCGGTGGCGGCGAGGAGCTCGGCGGCGTCCGCGGCGTGCTGCACCACATGCAGCGCTCGGCGATCCAGGCCTCCCCCGACATGCTCACCGCGATCACCGGCCGCTGGACGCGTGGCTCGCAGCGCACCGTGACGCCCGAGCACCCGTTCCGCCACTCGCTCGCGACGCTGCAGGTCGGCGACACGATCGTCTCCGAGCCGCGGGTCATCTCGCTGGAGGACATCGACCACTTCTCCGACTTCACCGGCGACACCTTCTACGCCCACACCGACCCCGAGGCCGCCGCGCGCAACGAGCTCTTCGGCGGCATCGTCGCCCACGGCTACCTCATCGTCTCGATGGCGGCCGGCCTCTTCGTCGACCCGGCGCCGGGCCCGGTGCTCGCCAACTTCGGCGTCGACAACCTGCGCTTCCTCACCCCGGTCAAGGCCGGCGACTCGATCCAGGTGACGCTGACGGTCAAGCAGATGACCCCGCGCGCCACCGCCGACTACGGCGAGGTCCGCTGGGACGCGCTGGTCGTCAACGGCGACGGCGAGCCGGTGGCGACGTACGACGTGCTGACGCTGGTGGCCAAGGAGGCCTGAGCCCAGCCCTGAGCGGTGGTCCACCGACATTCCGCGGCACCGGAAGGTGGCTGCACCACCGCCCACCTGCGTGTCGCGCCGTGACACGCCCGCGAGCGGTGTCTGGACCACCTTTCGCCGCGAGGGAATGTGGCTGGGCCACCGCTCGGGGCGGCACTACGGTGGCGCCGTGACCAGGTCTGCCCAGCGCGTCGTCGGCATCGTCGTCCTGCTCGTCTGCGGCATGCTCACGCTGCCCGTCGTGGCCTACTTCGCCGACACCGGCGACGGCGGCAACGCGGAGAACTGGATCATCCCGATCGCGCTGCTCGCGATGGCCGCCATCGGGGCGGCGCTCGCGGTCGCGCTCCCGGGACTGGCCCGCGAGGGAGCGAGCACCGGGCGGCGTGCCCTCACCGGCATCGTGGTGGGGACTGCTCGGCCTGTTCGTCGGGCTGGTGGTCTTCTGGTTCCTGCTGAACGGGCTCAACGGCGCCTGACGCTGCTCGCTACCGTGGTGCCATGGCGAAGAAGTCGTGGTCGGACATGACCCCCACCCAGAAGAAGATCGTGGTCGCCGTCGGCGATCGCCGAGGTCGCGCTCACCACGTGGTGCCTGCGCGACCTCAAGGAGCGTCCGAGCGAGCTGGTCCGCGGGCCGAAGGCTGCTGTGGGGGCCGGCGATGTCCGTGCAGCCGGTCGGCCCGATCGCCTACCTGGTGTGGGGCCGCAGGCGCTGAGGCTCAGCCGGAGTACGGCACCTCGCTGCGCCACTGCGACTCGTCGGTCGTGACCGCGGCCCAGATCGCCTCGGCGACCCGGTCGGGCGTGAACGCGCCCTCGCGGGCCAGCGTGCCCCGCACCGTCACCGACACCGCGCGGATGCCGTCGGGCGCGAGCGTCTTGTCGAGGCTGTGCACCAGGTTGCGCACGCCGGCCTTCTGGACGCCGAGTGACGCCGCGCCCTCCCACGGCTCGTCCGCGGCCATGCTGCCGGTGACGCTGATCCGGCCACCCTCGGACAGGTAGGGCCGCGCCGCCTGCACGACCGTGAGGAGCGCCCCGACGCCGAGCGTGACGTCCTCGAGCAGCTCGGCCACCGTCAGCGACAGCGGGTCCTTCTCGCGGAAGGCGCTGGGGTTGAAGTGCAGGACGTCGATCCGCCCGGTGTGCTCACCGAAACGGCGTACGACGTCGCGCGCCGCCTGCTCGTCGGTGACGTCGGCGACGGCGTGGCCGACCGTCGCGCCCCGCGCCTCGAGGTCGGGCACCAGGTCGTCGAGGACCTGCTGGTCCGCGCCGAGCAGCGCGACGTCGTACCCCTCGTCCGCGAAGCGACGGGCCACCGACCCGCTCACGCCCGGTCCGGCTCCCACGACCACGATGACTGGCTTGTCGACGTCCATGGGGTCAGTTCTACCGCGTCAGGGCTTGTGCGGGTGCTCGCCCGTCGGGTCGTCCGGGATCGCGTTGGGGCCCTGCGCGCCCTCGTCGACCTCACCGGGGTGGGGGTCGGGCTGGCCGGCCACGGAGTCGCCCGAGCTGATCTCCTCGCCGAACTCGGAGGCCGTCTCGGAGACCTGCCCCTCGTTGCCGTCCTGGTCGGTCTTCTTCTCGTTGGTCATGCACCCACACAAGCACCCCTCACCTGAGCCGCTCACCTGACCGGGTGGTGGCGGCGCCGCCGCCGCTGGCTACCGTCGATGCATGACGCGTTTCGGGTACACGTTGATGACCGAGCAGAGCGGCCCGCGGGAGCTGGTGCAGTACGCCGTCGCGGCGGAACGGGCCGGCTTCGACTTCGAGGTGAGCAGCGACCACTACTCCCCCTGGCTGACCGAGCAGGGCCACGCGCCCTACGCCTGGACGGTCCTCGGCGCCGTCGCGCAGGCGACCGAGCGGGTGGGGCTGATGACCTACGTGACCTGCCCGACGCTGCGCTACCACCCGGCCGTCGTGGCCCAGAAGTCCGCGACGCTGCAGATCCTCGCCGAGGGCCGCTTCACCCTCGGCCTGGGCAGCGGGGAGAACCTCAACGAGCACGTCGTCGGCGAGGGCTGGCCCGCGATCGCCGAGCGGCAGGACATGCTCGCGGAGGCCATCGAGGTGATCCGCGCGCTGCACACCGGCGACCTCGTCGACCACCGCGGCGACTTCTTCCAGGTCGACTCCGCCCGCATCTGGGACCTGCCCGAGCAGGGTGTCGACATCGGCGTCGCCGTCGGCGGTGACCGGGCGATCGCGCGGTTCGCGCCCCTGGCCGACCACCTCGTCGCCATCGAGCCGGAGGCCGAGATCGTCGAGTCGTGGAACGGCACCGAGGGTGCGCCCACCATCGGCACGGACGCCCGAGCGATCGGCCAGATCCCGATCTGCTGGGACCCGGACGAGGAGACGGCGATCGCCAGGGCGCACGAGCAGTTCCGCTGGTTCGGCGGCGGCTGGAAGGTCAACGCCGACCTGCCCACCCCGGCGGGCTTCGCCGGCGCGACGACGTACGTCCGACCGGAGGACGTCGCGGAGTCGATCCCGTGCGGGCCCGACCTCGACGCGATCGTGGAGGCCGTGTCGGCCTACTGGGAGGCGGGGTTCACCGACGTCGCCCTCGTGCAGGTCGGCGACGAGGGCCAGGACCGGTTCATCAGCGAGGCGGCCGGCCCGCTGCTGGAGAAGCTGCGGGCCGCCGCTCCCTGACGGGCCTCAGGCGATCGCGGTGAACCGGCCGCGGCGGTGCTGCGGCGTCTCGATCTCGTCGAGGATGGCGAGGGCGAGGTCGTCGGCCGAGATGGTCGACGCGCCGTCGGCATCACGGAGCAGCACGTCGCCGCCGCGGACGTACTCGCCCTTCGACGCGGTGCCGAGCCACGAGCCGAAGTCCTGCGGCGGGCTGACGTAGAACCAGTCGAGCGACTCCGGGCTCTCCTGCAGGAGGGCGAAGGTGTCGAGTCCGGTCTGCACCTCGGGCTTGACCTCGTCGGGCATGTGGTCCTTCGACACGTCCCACAGGCGGGGTCCGCCCTCCTCGGTGAGCAGCGACGACGCACCGCCGACGTAGCCGAAGCGGGTGTCGGTCCCGGCCAGGCGCCCGACCAGGTCGGCCACCAGGCCCTCGACCCTGCCCGCCATGTCGCCGCGCGGCGAGAGGGCGCTGACGACCACGTCGGCGCCGTCGAGCGCACGGTCCAGGACGTCGGCGTCGAGCACCGACCCCTCGACGTAGGTCGCGCCGTCGACCGGGGAGGTGGGGGCCGTACGGCTCACTGCCGTCACGTCGTGACCGCGCCGGCGGGCCTCGGCGACGACCGCCGCTCCTGCGTAGCCGGTGCCGCCGAGTACTGCGATGCGTGCCATGGGTGTGGTCCTTCTGTGCGGTCGGGGTGAGGGGTGGTGCGGTGGACGGTCAGCGCCAGCCGAGGTCGGGGGCGACCTGGGTCAGCAGGGTCTCGAGCAGGTGGGCGTTGTAGTCCACGCCGAGCTGGTTGGGCACCGTGAGGAGCAGGGTGTCGGCGGCGGCGATCGCCTCGTCGTCGGCCAGCTCCTTGACCAGGATGTCCGGCTCGGCGGCGTACGTCTTGCCGAAGACCGCCCGCAGGTTGGCCTCGATCTGGCCGAACTGGTCACGGCTGGTGCCCTCGCGGCCGAAGTACATCCGGTCGAGGTCGGTGGTGATCGGCATGATCGACCGGCTGACCGAGACGCGCGGCTCACCCTCGTGGCCCGCGGCCTTCCACGCCTCGCGGAAGACCTCGATCTGCTTGCGCTGCTGGACGTGGAACGGCTCACCGGTCTCGTCGGCCTTGAGGGTCGACGACATGAGGTGCATGCCCTTCTCGGCGGTCCAGCGGGCCGTCGCGTCGGACGCGGCGCCCCACCAGATGCGGTTGCGCAGGCCCGGCGAGTGCGGCTCGGGGCGGAGCAGGCCGGGCGGGTTGGGGAACATCGGGCGCGGGTTGGGCTCGGCGAAGCCCTCGCCCTCGAGCACCTGGAGGAGGACCTCGGTGTGGCGGCGGGCCATGTCGGCCTGGTCCTCGCCCTCGGCGGGCGCGTAGCCGAAGTAGCTTCCAGCCGTCGATGACCTGCTCCGGTGATCCCCGGCTCAGGCCGAGCTGCAGCCGGCCGCCGGAGATGAGGTCGGCGGCGCCGGCGTCCTCGGCCATGTAGAGCGGGTTCTCGTAGCGCATGTCGATCACGCCGGTGCCGATCTCGATCCGGCTGGTGCGCGCCCCGACGGCGGCGAGCAGCGGGAACGGCGAGGCGAGCTGGCGGGCGAAGTGGTGCACCCGGAAGTACGCACCGTCGGCGCCGAGCTCCTCGGCCGCGACCGCGAGGTCGATCGACTGCAGGAGCGTGTCGGAGGCCGAGCGCACCGCCGACTGCGGCGAGTCCGTCCAGTGGCCGAAGTTGAGGAACCCGATCGTCTTCATGAGTGGTTCAACGCTCAACTAACCGGCGGTGTTCCCGCGCTTCGCCATCAGCGGACTGTCCGCCCTCGGCGGTCGGCCCGGGGCCGCCAGCGAGAGGATCGCCCGAGCGATGTCGGGACGGGCCTCGAGCTCCTCCTCCAGGCGCTGCAGCTCCACGGCCGCCTGGCTCTCGGAGTCGTCCCCGTCGAGGTCGACCGACCCGACCAGGAAGATCTTGCCGGGACCGACGTACTCGAGGTGGAGCGTGTTGACCGAGTCCACCTCGGGACGCTCGCGCAGCCACTCCAGCACTCGCTCGTGGACCCGCGGGTCCGCGATCTGGCCCACCAGGAAGGCCATGTTGCGTCGCAGCAGGTAGAGGGCGACGAAGCCGAGCAGCAGCCCGACCAGGATCGAGCCGATCGCGTCCCAGACGGGCTGGTGGGTGACCTGGTGCAGGACGAGACCACTGACGGCGATCACGATGCCGATGAGGGCGGCGGCGTCCTCGAAGTAGACCGCGCGCAAGGTGGGGTTCGACGTCTTGTCGAGGAAGGTCACCCGGCTCACCTCGGCGCGCCTGGCACCCCGGCGCACCTCGCGGCGCGCCTGCATGAAGGAGATGCCCTCGAGGACGAAGGCCGCGCCCAGCACGACGTAGGCCCAGAGGTAGCTGGCCTCGGCCTCCTCGGCACCCAGCGACTGGATGCCGTGCCAGACCGACACACCGGCCCCGACGCCGAAGAGCCCGAACGCGGCGATCATCGACCAGATGTAGGCCTCGCGACCGAACCCGAGCGGGTGGGTGTCGTCGGCGGGCTTCTCCGCCCGCCGCTCGGCGATCACGAGGAAGACCTCGTTGCCGGCGTCGGCCCAGGAGTGCGCGGCTTCCGCGACCATCGATGCGGAGCCCGTGAGCACGGCGACGATGCTCTTGAGGACAGCAAGGGTGGTGTTGGCGGCGAGCGCGATGACGACGGTGAGCATGTGCTCAGACTGCCCGATCCGGGGGGCGTGCGGCATTCCCCCTCCGGCTGCCGACGTACGCCCGCTCCCGGACCGTGGCGAGCCACGCGGGCGCGAGCCGCCACGACGGCGGTGGGTGGAGGACCGGGTCGAAGTCCGGGCGGGCGGCCGCGGAGCGCCGCCGGACCTCGATGGTCCCGGCCTGGACGTCGCCGTCGCGGCCCACCACGCGCAGCGAGAGGGTCACCGGCAGGTGGTCGAGCAGGACGTCCGGCTCGGGAGACTCCAGCCCGGGCGGCACCTCGACGAGGGCGACGAGCGACCTCCCCGCCCGTACCCACGGCATCAGCGAGGTGGCCGTGGTGCCGCCCCAGCGGCGCGCCGGCCGCAGCACGAAGCGCCGCCACCCGGCGTCGCCGGGCGCTGAGGAGCAGAGCACGTCGACGGGCGGGTCGTGCAGGAGCCGGACGGCGAGGCCGAGCAGGTCCGGCACGCCCCGCGGCGTACCGATGCCCTTGGAGAGCCGGACCAGGCAGTCCACCTGTCCCGGCGGCAACGGGCCGGGGCCGCGCACGGTGGCCTCGCCCTCGTAGAGGACGCCGTGGGGGTGGAACGCGGGCGCGGCCCGCAGGCGGGCGAGCAGCTCGAACGCACGGATGAAGGGAGCAGGCACGGCCCGCAGTACCCACCGCGCGCCTCTTGACCTCCCGCACGTTGTGGTATCCAATATATTGCATGCCGGTCCCCGCAACCACCGCTCCCCTGCGGACCGAGCTGCTCCGCGACTCCGTCCACGACCGGCTGCGCGACGCGATCGTCGACGGCACGCTCGCGCCGGGCGAGGTGGTGCGCGACACCGAGCTCGCGACGTGGCTCGGCGTCAGTCGTACGCCGGTGCGCGAGGCGCTGCTGCGGCTCGGCGGGACCGGCCTGGTGCGCGCGGCCCCCGGTCGCTCGACCGTCGTCGCCGAGATCGACCTCGCCGAGGTGCGCGAGGCGCACGCGGTCGTGGCGAGCATGCACCGGCTGGCCGTCGCCGAGTCGGTCGCGCGCCTCACCTCCGACGACCTCGCGCGGATGCGCGTGGCCAACGAGCGGTTCGCGGACGCGGTGGACGCGCACGACACCGACGCCGCGCTCGCCGCGGACGACGCCTTCCACGCGGTCGCCGTCGACGTCAGCGCCAACCGGGCGGTCGCCACGGTGCTCGACCAGTTCGGCCCGGTGGTCCGGCGGCTCGAGCGGCTGCGCTTCGCCTCGCTGGCCGCTGCCGACTCCGTCGACCTCCACGACCGGCTGATCACCGCCTGCGAGGCCGGCGACGCCGACGCCGCGGCCGACGTGGCCTTCCGCACCTGGCAGAACCTCGCCGACCTCATCCCCGACCAGACCCCCCACCAGCAGGAGACATCGTGATCCTCGAGCAGTTCGAGCGCTACCCGCTCACCTTCGGCCCCTCGCCGGTCCAGCACCTGAAGCGACTGACGCAGCACCTGGCTTCCCAGGGTGGCGGGGCCGAGGTGTGGGCCAAGCGCGAGGACGTCAACAGCGGCCTGGCCTACGGCGGCAACAAGGTCCGCAAGCTCGAGTACATCGTCCCCGACGCCCTCGCCAGCGGTGCCGACACGCTCGTCTCGATCGGTGGCTACCAGTCCAACCACACCCGGCAGGTCGCGGCGGTCGCCGCGCACCTCGGCATGAAGTGCCGCCTCGTGCAGGAGAAGTGGGTGCCGTGGGACGACCCGACCAACACCCAGGTCGGCAACATCCTGCTCAGCCGGATGATGGGCGCCGACTCGCGCCTCGACCCGGCCGGCTTCGACATCGGCATCCGCGACTCGTGGAAGGACGCGCTCCGCGAGGTCGAGGAGTCCGGCGGTACGCCGTACGCCATCCCCGCCGGCGCCAGCGAGCACCGCCTCGGCGGGCTCGGCTTCGCCAACTGGGCCTTCGAGGTCGCCGAGCAGGAGAAGTCGCTCGGCATCACCTTCGACACCGATCGTCGTGTGCACCGTCACCGGCTCGACGCACGCCGGGATGATCGCCGGCTTCGCCGCGCTCGAGGACCTCACCGGCGTACGCCGTCGCGTCATCGGCATCGACGCCAGCGCCACCCTCGAGAAGACGACCGACCAGGTCGCGCGGATCGCCCGCCACACCGCCGACCTGATCGAGCTCGGTCGCGACCTGCGCGACGACGAGATCACCGTCCTCGAGGGCTGGGCCGGCGACCTCTACGGCGTGCCGGTCGACTCGACGATGGAGGCGATGGCGCTCGGCGCGCAGCTCGAGGCGATGATCACCGACCCCGTCTACGAGGGGAAGTCGCTCGCCGGCCTCATCGACCTCGTCAAGGACGGCGACATCCCCCGCGACTCCCACGTCCTCTACGCGCACCTCGGCGGCCAGCCGGCGATCAACGCCTACCACTCGCTCTGGCCCGCGCAGGGCAGCTAGCGTCGACGCATGCTCGACGTCCCCGCCGCGCTCGCCTGGGCCGGCGAGGCCGTCGGCTCGCCGGTCACGGGGCACGAGCGGCTCCCGGGCGGGATGACGTCGCGGATGCTCGCACTGCACCACGACGACGGCTCGGAGTCGGTGCTCCGGCTGATGACCAACGAGCCGTGGCGCACCCACGGTGCGGAGCTCACGACGCGCGAGCACGAGGCCCAGGTCTTCCTCGCCGGGACGGACGTGCCGGCCCCGGCGAGCATCGCCCTCGACGCGGACGGCGGCGCCTGCGGGGTGGCGGCACACCTGATGTCGCGCGTGCCAGGAGTGCCCGGTGCACCTGGCGACGGCGCGGCCATGGCCGCCACCCTGGCCGCGATCCACCGGCTCCGCCCGGCCCAGCCGTTCCGCGAGTACCAGTCGTGGGCGTGGGAGGCGAAGTGGGTCGTGCCGCCCTGGACGCAGCACCCCGGGTCGTGGCGCCGGGCCTTCGAGGTGCTCGCCGGTCCGGCGCCGGCGTACGAGCCGACCTTCCTGCACCGCGACTACGGCCACCGCAACCTGCTGTGGGACGGCGACGCGATCAGCGGGGTCGTCGACTGGGTGGAGACCTCGACCGGCCCGGCGTGGCTGGACGCGTCCCACGCCGCGTCGACCCTCGCCGTGCTGGTCGCTTCGGACCCGGCCCTGGCCTTCCTCGAGCACTACGCCGCGCTGGCAGCCGAACCGCTGCACCCCTACTGGGTGGTGATGGACGCCGTCGGCTACCTGCCGCCGCCCGGGATCCCGTCGATGTTCCGCGAGCCGGAGCAGCTCCAGCGCCTGGACGACTGGCTGCACCGCGCCGTCCGCGACCTCAGCTGAGGGCGAAGTCCACCGCGGCCCGGGCGTGCAGCGCCGTCGTCGCGAACACCGGGACCTCCGCGTCGGCCGGGCCGACCAGCAGCTCGATCTCGGTGCAGCCGAGCACCACTCCCCCGGCGCCCTGCCCGACCAGCCGCCGCACCACCTCGGCGTACGCCGCGCGCGACTCGTCACGCACCACCCCGTGCACGAGCTCGTCGTAGATGACGTCGTGCACGAGCCGGCGATCCGCGCCCTCCGGCACGAGCACGTCGATGCCGTGCGAGCGGAGGCGGTCGGCGTAGAACGGCTGCTCCATCGTGAAGCGCGTGCCGAGCAGCGCGACCCGGTCGAGCCCGGCCGCGCGGACCGCGGCGGCCGTCGACGTCCGCGAGGTGCAGCAGCGGGATGTCGACCGCCGCCTCGATCGCGTCGGCGACCATGTGCATCGTGTTGGTGCACAGCACCACGCACTCCGCGCCGGCGGACTCGAGCCCGCGCGCCTCGGCCGCGAGCAGTGCTCCGGCCGCCTCCCAGTCGCCGGCGACCTGCATCGCCTCGACGTCGGCGAAGTCGACCGACGCCAGCACCAGCCGCGCGGAGTGGAAGCCGCCGAGCCGCTCGCGGACGTCCTCGTTCACGAGCCGGTAGTAGAGCGCGGTGCTCTCCCAGCTCATCCCGCCCAGCAGGCCGATGCGACGCATGGCTGTCAGTCAACACCTCTAGCGTGACCACATGCCTGCCACTCCCCTCGTCAGCGCCGACGGGATCGTCGTGCACCCCGCCACCCACGCCCGCTTCGACGACGTGCGCACCATGGTCGGCCCCAAGAACCCGACCTCCAACGTGTGCTGGTGCCTGAGCCACCGGATCCCCGCCAAGGACAACCGGGAGCTCGCCGGGACCGACCGCTCGGACTTCATGGAGGCGCTCACCCGCAGGCGGACCAAGCCCGGGGTGCTCGCCTACGACGGTGACGAGGTCGTCGGCTGGGCTGCGGTCGCGCCGCGCGCGGAGCTGCCGTTCGCCCGCTCGACCAAGATCCCCCACGTCGACGACCAGGACGCCTGGTCCGTGTGGTGCCTCCGGGTCCGCCCCGGCCACCGCGGTCGCGGCATCTCCCACGTGCTGCTCGAGGGCGCCGTGGCCTACGCCGTCCAGCGGGGAGCGCCGGTCATCGAGGGCTACCCCGTCGACAACCGGGGCGAGAAGGTCGACCTGACGATGGCCTACGTCGGGACGCGCGCCAACTTCGAGAGGGCGGGATTCACGCTGGCCGCCCGCACCGAGGCCACCTCGGCCGGGTTCCCCCGCGTGGTGATGCGGCGTGAGCCGTAGGTCCTTGCTACCTTAGTGCAGTAATCCAGTGGACTAAGGGACGGAGCAGCGGCATGGGGACGAACGAGGGCCACTGTCGGGTGGTCGTGGTCGGCGCAGGCGCCGGCGGAACGCTGGTCGCGACGCACCTGGTCACCGCCCTGTCCTCCCGCTTCCGCGTCGAGCTCGTCGACCCCGCCCCCACCACCGGCCGCGGCCAGGCGTACTCGACCACCGACGACCGGCACCTGCTCAACGTCCCCGCCTCGGGCATGAGCGCCTTCCCCCGCGATCCCGAGCACTTCCTCCGCTGGCTGCGCAACCACCACGACCCGTCGTTCCAGCCCCACGAGTTCGCGCCGCGGGCGGTGTTCGGTCGCTACATCGAGAGCCTGTTGACGGCAGCGACGGAGTTCCCCGGCAACGCGCGGTTCGTACGCCGTCAGGCCGAGGTCGTCGACATCGCCGAGGCGGGCGACGGGTTCGTCGTCGACCTCTCCGACGGCGACCGCCTCGAGGCCCGCGCCGTCGTGCTGGCCACCAGCAGCAGGCCGGGCACCGGGTGGGCGCCGGCCGGGCTGGCCGAGGACGCACGGCTCGTCGCCGACCCGTGGACGCAGCCGATCCCCGAGGTGGGCGACGTGCTCATGCTCGGCTCGGGCCTGACCATGGTCGACCTCGCGATCAGCGCCGACCGTCCCGACCGCACCGTGCACGTCGTCTCCCGCACCGACGCGGTGCCGCACCCGCACGTGCTGCCCACGACTCCCCCGGTGCCGCCGCCGCCCGGCGTCACCCGCATCCAGGACCTCGAGGCGCTGCGGTCCACCATCGCCGCCCACGTCGACACCACGGTCGAGGCGACCGGTGACTGGCGGGCCGCGATCGACGGCCTGCGCCCCGTCACCGCCCAGCTGTGGCGCGGCCTGTCGGAGGCCGACAAGCGCCGCTTCATCGCCGAGGACGCGCGCAGCTGGGACGTCCACCGCCACCGCATGGCCCCGGCCACCGCGCGCCGCTTCGACGCGATCGCCAGGGCCGGGCGGCTCGAGCGCCACCGCGGCACCATCGCCGGCGTGCGCGCCGGCGACCACGCCCTCCACGTCACCCTCGACGACGGCACCGAGCTGCGGGTCGCAGCGGTCGTCAACTGCACCGGCCCGGTGGGCTCCATCGCCGCCGACCCGCTGATGACCCGGCTCGCCCAGACCGGGCTGGTCCGTCCCGGCCCGGCGGGCCTCGGCATCGACACGGCCGACGACGGGCGGATCCTCGGCACGCTGCCGGACCACCTCCCGTTCCTCGCGGTCGGCTCGCTGCGCCGCGGGAACCTGTGGGAGTCCACGGCCATGCCCGAGATCCGTGAGCAGGCCTACGACGTCGCCCGCGTCGTCAGCCGCTCGATGCACGGCGAGTCCCGTCGCCGCCCGGCCGACCCCTACGGCCTCACCCTCTCCACCAGCAGTGCTGCCGCCGAGCGCTACAACTCCGCGCTCGGACGGCTCCTGCGACTGCAGGACGGGGTCGAGGACGGCCTCGCCGCGGCCGTCGCCGAGGACGAGGGCTTCGTCCAGGCCCACGCCGCGCTCGCCCTCCTCGGCCACGAGTGGGGGACCAACAACCACTGGCAGGCCTCGCTCCGCGCCGCCCACCGGGCCGCCGCCGAACGCCACCTCGACGACCGCGAGAGCTCCTTCCTCGACGCCGTCACCACCCGCCTCCGCACCGACGAGGCCACCGGCGCGTCCGCCCTGCTGCGCCACGTACGCCTCTTCCCGCGCGACGCCCTCGCGGTCAGCGTCGCCGTGCCGACGGTCGCCTTCGGCGGCCTCACCAGCGGCAGCCAGACCGCCCAGCTGGTCGAGTCCCTCGGGCGCTCCTACGGCGACGACTGGTGGTACGCCGGCCAGCTGGCGTTCGTCCGCCAGGACCAGGAGCGCTGGGCCGAGGCGGAGGAGCTGGCGTCCTACGCCCTCTCCGTCGAGCCGGCCTCCGGACACGCCGTGCACGCCCGTGCCCACGTCTTCTACGAGACCGGTGACCACGTCGCCGGGCTGGCGTGGCTCGACGAGTGGATCCGCTCGCGCGGCCCCGAGGCCAACCACCGCTCGCACTTCTCCTGGCACGCCGCGCTGCACGAGCTGATGCAGGACGACGTGGACGCCGTACGCCGTCGCTATGCGCGCGAGCTCGCGCCGTCCGTGGTCTCCGGCAGCCGCGTCGTCGTCGACAGCGGCGCGCTGCTGTGGCGCGGTCGCGTCACCGGCGCCTGGACCGACGACCTGCCGGTCGGCGAGGTCCGCGCGCAGGCGCCGGCCGAGTGGCTCACCGCTCCCCCGACGCCGTTCGCCGCGATGCACAGCGCGGTCCTGCTCGCCGCCGACGGGGACGCCGCCGCCCTCACCCGGCTGGCCGAGGAGTCGGCACGCCACGAGGACCGGGTGTTCCGCGACGTCGTCTCCCCTCTGTGCACCGGACTCGTGTCGGTGGTCGAGGAGCGCTGGACCGCCGCCTCCGCGACCCTCGCCTCGGTCGTCGCCACGATGGCCCCGCTGGGAGGCAGCAAGGCCCAGCGCGAGGTCGTCGAGGACACGCTCGTGCACGCCCTCGCGATGGGCGGACGCGGGACCGAGGCGGCTGCCGTGCTCGACGAGCGGCTCTCCCGTCGCTCGTCCGCGCTCGACGCGCGACGCCGCGCTGCCGTCCTTGCCGGCGTCCCCGCCGGCCGCTGAGCCGACCGTGCTCCAGGACGCGTTCAGCACCGTCGCGGTGACGACGATGTTCGCCCTCGCGATGTCCGAGCTCCACGTCGAGCTCGTCGCGGGAGCGGCCGCGTGGCTCGCGGCGTGGTGGCTGCTGCGCGACCCGGAGGACGCCCGCTAGGTGGCGATGGAGCCCTGGCACACCGTCCGGCTCCTCAGCCAGGACGCGTCGCGACCACGTGTCGCAGATCTCCCCGACCAGGTCGTACGGCAGGTCCTTCGAGTGCAGGAAGCGCACGGCGTCCTTGCCGGAGCGGTAGGGCGCGACCCGCTCCTCGAGCGGATCGTCGAAGGCCGGCACCGGGTAGAGCGCGACGTGCTTCTTCCAGCCGGCGAAGTGCAGTCCGTAGCGATCGCCCACCATGACGGCCGGCATGCCGTAGCGGACCGTCTCCCACCCTCCGGGCAGGTGCTCCAGGATCACGCCGCGCAGCCGCGTCAGCCGGTCCTGCACGTTCGTCGGGAACTGGGCGATGTAGGAGTCGACCTCGGCCGCACCGCTGGACGTCATGCGCCCATTGTCCGCGACGAGGGGCTCAGCGGAAGGTGCCCTGGAGAACCAGCGACTGCTTGGGCTGCCCGGCCTCGGTCTGCTCCTCGCTGGAGAGCGTCGCGTCGACCTCGATCTCCAGGACCGGCGTCGGGTCGCACGAGGCCTGCAGGACCCGCACGGTGCCCGAGCTGGAGCCTGAGCTGACGACCTCGTTGCCGTCGGGCGCGCCCTCGGTGTCGGCGATGAAGACCGAGAGGTCCGACTCCCCGGCATCGTCCAGGGGCAGGGTCGCGGTCCGCTCCGTGTCCGCGACATCGGCCTCCACGAGCACGAACGGCTGGAGCAGCTTCTTGCCGTCGACCCGGATCGGGCTCGACAGGTAGACCCGGCTCCCGGTGCTCACGGCCCCGCCACCCATCGCCTGGGACGGATCGCAGGTGACCGTGATGCCCTCGAACTCGTACGTCGACCCGTCGGGCCGCGTCATGACGAGGGCGGCGGGCGGCGGCTCCACCGCGACCACGTTGCTGTCGGGTGCGTCGTCCGAGCTGCCCACCGAGACGGCGACGTAGCCCCCGACCGCAGCCACGACGGCTGCCGCACCGACGGCGATGCCGGCGCGGCGCTGCCGCCGGCGTACTGCCATCCGCTTCTCGACGCGATCGACGGCGTCCATCGGCGCGTGCAGGCTCGAGTCGAGTCGCTCGTAGCCGTCCTTGATCTGTTCCTCGGTCATCGACTCATCCCTCTCGTGTGGTGAGCAGTCCCAGACCGCGCGCGTGCTCACGCAGGCGCTCGGTGCCTCGGGACAGCTGGCTCTTGACGGTGCCTTCCGAGCAGCCCATCCGCTCGGCGATGCCGCGGACGTCGAGGTCCTCGACGTACCGCAGCGCCAGCGCGGTGCGCTGGCGTGGGGAGAGCGTGACCAGTGCTTCGACGAGCCACGCCTCCATGCCGTCGAGGTCGACCGCGGGTGCGGCGACGTCCGGTGGCAGTGCTGGATCGCGTCAGCTCGCGGCGCAGGCGGCGGACCCGGTCGATGTTGAGCCGCACCATCACGGTCCGGGCATAGGCCGGCGGCGAGTCGTACGACGTACGTCCCCACCGCTCGCCCATCCGCGCCAACGTCTCCTGGGTCAGGTCCCAGGCGTCGTGCGGGTCGGCCGTGAGCGCGTACGCGAAGCCCAGCAGCGGCCGGGTCTGCGCCGCCACGAGCTCGGCGAACTCGGCCCTGGTCGAGTCGTCCACCTGTCTCCCCCGTCCACTTCCCTCACTGACGCCTACTTGACGAGCGAGTGGCGCAGAACGTTGAGGGCAGCATTCTCGGGGTGCGGCTCAGCCGGGAGCCGGACCAGGGCCCAGCGCGGCCCACTTCCACCTGCTCGGGTGTTCCACGCCCGTGCACTGCGGCCCTAGCGTGGAGGTCTCGCACCTGCTCGAGAACCCGGCAGGACACCGCAGGACCCGACGGACGCACCATGACTGCCACGTTCGCCCTCACCCATGCGCCTCCCGTCGCGCTCATCGTCATCACCGGAGAGCTCGACATCGCCTGCCGCGGCACCCTCGCCTGGCGCCTCGTCGAGCTCGCCTCGCTGGGCTGCTCGACGGTCCGGGTGGACCTCCGCGACGTCACCCACATCGACGCCTGCTGCCTGCGCCTGCTCGACGACACGCGACGGTCGGTGACCGCACGTCAGTCGCACTTCGTGGTGACCCACGCGTCGACGTACGTCGCACTGGTCGCGGAGCTCGCCGGCTTCCACGGGCTCGCCCCGTGCGCGGTGACGGCGAAGAAGCTGGAGACGCTCCCGACCGACGTCGTGAGCCTCACGGCACCGGCGCCGCCGGCGTACGCGCCACGACGGCAGCCGCCGAGACCAGGTCCCAGCCCGGCGTGAACGTGTTGCGCCGCGGCAGCCGCTCGTGGTGCTCCTCGTAGAGGTCGAGGAGCCGCAGGACCGAGGCGAGCACGGGCGCATCGGGGTCGTCGTCCGGCACGTCGCACGCGTGCCGGGCCACCTGCAGGGGCACCTCCGGCTCGAGTCCCCGCTGCATCGCCTCGAGGGCGGCCAGCAGGTTGGTCGACGCCGCTTCGAGGAAGGGCCGCACCTCGCGCGCCTCCCCCGCCGGCGGCGGTCCGAGGTCCAGCGGCTCGTCGCCGGCCAGGATGCGGGTCGCCTGCCCGCCGAGCACGGAGGCGACCTGTGCGTGGTCGAGGCCGGCCTGCAGGGCGCACCGGCCGGTCGACAGGAGCGCGTTGACCGGGGTGCTGTAGGGCAGGTCGCTCGCCGCCAGGACCCGTCCCGGCGGGACCAGCCGGAACAGCGCCATCAGGTGTGCGGGCGTCCACCACGACGTGTCGAGGAAGAGGTTCGGTACGTCGCCGACGTGCCGGTGCAGCCGGCCGAGGTCCGACAGGGCGCAGTGCGCCAGCACCAGGCGGAGGTCCGGCCAGCGCTCGCAGGTGCGCAGCGCCGCGGTCCGCACGGTGTCGACCTCCGGTCCGGCGTGCACGACGCACCGGCAGCCGCCGCTCGTCGGCCAGCGCGAGGGCAGGCTCCAACCGAGGATCGGCCAGGTCGACCTCGTCGCCGGACAGGTGCAGCTTGATGCCGCGGGCACCGGCGTCCAGCAGGCCCTCGACCGCGTCCACCTCGTCGGGGACGACGCGGACCAGCGCGGTCATCCGCCCCTCGCTGCGCCGGGCGGACGTCAGGCAGGCCGCGTTCGCGTGCCGGTAGGAGCTGTCCGGCTCGGACAGCGGGAACACCAGCGCGCGAGCGCGGGCCGCGTCGAGCGCGGTCACCAGCTCCTCGTGGGTGGCGGTGACCGAGTCGCTGTCGCCGAGGTGCGTGTGCACGTCGAGCCGTGGGGCGTCGGGCAGGTCGGCGAGCAGCCGGTCGTACCACGGCTGCACGAGGTGGTCGGCGTACACGATCAGCCCTCCGGGTCCGAGGTGCGCGCGACGAGGTCGGCGAGCAGGGCGGGCATGCCTTCCGTCGCCACGACCCGGCGCTGCCGCTCGGGCTCCGGCCTCACCGGCCAGCCGCTCCTCGATCGCGTCGAGCGCGGAGTCCAGCCCGTCGGGCGCCAGGACCTCGCGGGCCTCGGCCAGCACCCGCCGGCCCACCTCCCGCAGCGGGCACAGCTCCTGGTCGACGTCGACGACGCGGGTCTCCAGGCCGTGCCGCGCCGCGCGGTCGTCGTTCACCGCGACCACGTCGTCGCTGAGGTCGAGCGCGTCCGGGCGACTCGACCGCCCGGCGCGCGATCCCCTGCACCAGCGCCGCGAGGCCGGCGGCGAGCGACACCGAGGGCACGGCGTCCATCACCCGCACCTCCAGGGTCCCGATGCAGCGGTCGGGGTCGCAGGTCCCACCAGGTGAAGGTGTGGTCCGGCGCCTCGGCCGCGGCGAGCAGCGCCTCCGTGCGCGTGACGTAGTCGTCCCAGGTGCGCAGCAGCGGCGGTACGCCGTGCCGCGGGTAGGACCGGATGATCGCCGAGCGCGCCGAGGCGTGGCCGGAGTCGCGGCCGTGCCAGAAGGGCGAGCCGGCCGACAGCGCACGCAGCAGCGGCATTCGGTGCCGCAGCGCGCGGTAGGCCAGCATCAACGCGTCCTCGTCGGGCATCCCGACGTGCACCTGGTAGGCCGCGGTGGGCGTGCGCAGCAGCCCACCGAACTCGTCGACGATGCGGTCGTAGCGCGGCGACGACGAGAGTCACGGCGCCGCCGAAGGCGGCGGTCGGGTGGACCCCGGCGGACAGGATCCGCGCGCCTCCGGACATCAGCGACGACCGGAGACCGGTCAGGCCGGTCGAGGACCTCCTCGCCGCCCCGGCACACCGGGGAGGTCGACCTCGACCTGGTCGACGTAGACCTCTCCCACGACCAGTCCCGGCCCGGCCTGGCGGTACTGCAGCTCGCGCACCAGCGGGACGGCCTGCTCGCCGAGCAGCTCGCCGCCGGTCGTCGACGAGCATCAGCTCGTCCTCGATGCCGACGGTGAAGTCGCCGCCGGCCACGAGGGCCGGCACCCGCACCGCGTCCACTCACCTCGTGCCCGTGGGGGCAGGGACAGCCGCAGCACCTTGTGCCACGCACTCGCCACCTGCCGCAGCAGGGGCCGGCTGTTGTAGGGCAGTCCGTGCCGCTCGAAGAGCTCACGCACCGGACCGGCGACCTGGGCGTAGCGGTTGCTCGGCAGGTCGGGGAAGACGTGGTGCTCGACCTGGTGCGACAGGTTGCCGCAGAGCAGGTGCATCAGCCACGGCCCGGAGATGTCGGCGGAGCCGAGCATCTGCCGGACGTACCACCGCCCGCGCGTCTCCGCCTCGTCGAGCTCGGCCACCTCGAACGTCGGCGACGCCCTCGGGGAAGTGGCCGCACATGATCACCGAGTGGCTCCACACGTTGCGGGCCAGGTTGGCGACGAGGTTGGCGGTCAGGGTGGTGCGCGCCGATCCGGTCGGCGCCGACAGCAGCGGGTGCAGCACGTAGTCGCGCACGGCGTTGCGTCCGATCCGCCGTGCCGTGGTGCGCATCTCGTCGCTTCTGCTCCGGCGAGAACCGCCGCTTGCTGCGCAGGGTCTCGCCGAGGTCGAGGTCGTACATCGCGATGCCGTACTCGAAGATCAGTCGCGTTCACCAGGTTGAGCAGCGGCTGGGCGAGGTGGCGCGGCCGCCACTCCTGCGCCTCGTCGACGCGCATGATGCCGTAGCCGAGGTCGTTGTCCTTGCCGAGCACGTTGGTGTTCACGTGGTGCCGGTCGTTGTGCGCGCGCTTCCACTGCTCGGGGGCCGAGGCGTGGTCCCACTCCCACGTCGAGGAGTGGATCCGTCGGGTCGCGCATCCAGTCCCACTGCCCGTGCAGGACGTTGTGCCCGATCTCCATGTTGTCGAGGATCTTCGACAGGGCGAGCGCCGACGTCCCGAGCCACCAGCGCCGTTCGGCTGCCGGCTGCCCAGCAGCACGACGCGACCCGCCGACCTCGAGGCACCGCTGCACGGCGATCAGGCGGCGGACGTACGCCGCGTCGTCCGCGCCCCGGCTGGCGAGGACCTCCTCGCGCAGGGCGTCCAGGGTGCGACCGATCTCGTCGAACTCGGCCTCCGTCAGGTCGTCGTACGTGCGCTGCGGACGTGCGCCGAGGGCATGCTGCAGGAGCGCGGTCATGGGTCCTAGGTCCCCGTCGCGGGACGCCGCGCATACGTCGCGGGCCCAGCGGGCACCGACGTGGCGTGCAGCACATCCGAGCGGACTTCGCATGGTCGGCGTCGGGGTCGGCGCCGGGCATCGGCGCGTACGCCGTCAGCCTGGCGGCGCGTGCCGCCCACGGCATCTACCTCCTCGGCTATGCGCCGACCGCATCGCAAAGGACCGCCCCAAGGGGTGGAGTGGCTGGGACGACGACGGGTACCGAACGCCATGACCGAGACCCCGAGACCCACGACCAGGACGCCGATCCGCCCACGCCGGACGGAGAGGAGCCGGACGCCGGACAGCTCCGGCCGGGCTCCGAGCCGGCCGCGAGCGACCCCGACCCGGATCCCGACACCGCACAGACGCCACCACCAACTACGAGGAGGACGCATGACGACCTACGGAAGCGACCCGCTGGGCACCACCCGCTGGCACCGACCCGCTCGCACGACCGACACCGGCACCGGCGGATGCCGGCACCGGCACGACACGGCCTACACACGACCGGCACTGCTGGCACGACCAGCACGACTGCACGACCGGCACGAGCTCCGGCGACACCAGCGCCAAGGACAAGGCCAAGGACGCCGCGTCCACGGCGGCCGACCAGAGCAAGCACGTCGCCGGCACCGCCAAGGACGAGGCGGCCAACGTCGCCGGCACCGCGGCCGAGCAGGCCCGCAACGTCATCGGCGACGCGAGGCAGCAGGTCACCAGCCAGGTGACCGACCAGGCCACCACCGGCCGCGACAAGCTGTCGGAGACCCTGCGCACCCTCGGTGACGACCTGCAGCAGATGGCGCAGGGCCAGGGGTCCGGCGCAGGGCATGGCGACCGACCTGGCCCGCGAGGTGTCCGACCGGATCCGCGCACTCGGCAGCCACCTCGAGAGCCGCGAGCCCGGCCAGCTGCTCGACGACGCGCGCGACTTCGCGCGTCGCCGCCCCGGCACGTTCCTGCTGGGCGCACTCGCCGCCGGCGTCGTCGCCGGGACGGATGTTCCGCGCCACCGCCGACGGTGCGGCCGCCGCGTCGCTCGCCGACACCGGCGGCACCGGCACCGGCACGCCGGCACCGGCCTCGACGTGGCGACCGGCACCTACGGGGCGGGCGGCTACGACGCGCCTGCCGCGGCCGGCTACGACTCCCCCGCGACGACCGCGCCCGACCCTCACGCCGCCGTCCAGCCTGGACCCGACCACGTCGGAGCTCCTCGGTCAGCGGACCCAGGACCCGCCGTGACCGGGCCGATGGGCGACGGAGCCCGTGTGCCGAGCTCCACCGCGACCGGGCGCGCACGTCGCGACCGGCGCGGGCGACGGCCGCAGCCTCGGCGAGATCGTCGGCGACCTGAGCACCGACCTCACGACCCTGGTCAAGCAGGAGCTCGAGCTGGCACGCACCGAGCTCAAGGAGGAGGCCGCCAAGGCCGGGAAGGGTGCCGGGATGCTCGGCGGTGCCGGCGTCGCCGGACTGCTCGCGCTGATCCTCGGCTCCTTCGCCCTGGCCTACCTGCTCGACAACTGGATGCCGGTCGAGCTGGCGTTCCTGATCGTCACGCTCCTGTGGGCGATCGTCGGCGCCGTCCTCGCGGCCAGGGGCCGCACGGAGCTCAAGAACGCAAACCCGCAGCTGCCGGAGACGCAGCAGACACTCAAGGAGGACGCAGCATGGGCCAGAGCACAGAAGAACTGAGGGCAGAGATCGAGCAGACGCGGCAGTCGATGACGTCCGACGTCGACGCACTGCAGGACAAGGTCAGCCCGACGGCGATCGTCGAGCGACGCAAGCAGGCGGCCCGTAGCCGCGTGCTGGGCGTGCGCGACAAGGTCATGGGCACCGCCCAGAGCTCCACGTCGTCGGCGTCCGGCACCGCAGGGTCCGCCAAGGGATCCGCCGCCGGGACCGTCGACTCCGTCAAGGGCACCGCCTCCGACACCGTCAGCGGCGCCCAGGACAAGATGCAGGGCGCACCGCTCGCGGCCGGCCTCATCGCCTTCGGTGCCGGTCTCGTCGCGGCCGCGCTGATCCCGGCCTCCGAGAAGGAGGCCGTGGCCGCCGGCCACGTCGTCGACGCCGCCAGGGAGCACGGTCAGCCGGTCGTGGACCAGGCGAAGTCGATGGCCCAAGAGGTCGTCCAGGACGTCAAGGAGACCGCGACCGACGCCGTGCAGGAGGTCAAGGACACCGCGACCGACAGCGCCGCGAAGGTCAAGGCCGAGGGCCAGTCCGGGGCGGACGAGGTCAGGTCCACCACCCAGGGCTGATCAGCACCGCGCCGACGAGGCTCGCCCCCTTCACGGGGGCGGGCCTCGTCGGCGTTCAGCGTTGTGCAGCACGGACACCTGGAAGACGCTTGGCTCGCAGGGGCGAGGTGGGGGTGGTCAGTCATGCTGGAGCGGTACCCGGCGGCCGACCCATGTGGTCGGTCATCGTGAGCTCCTTTCCGCGCCCGTGCGGCGCCGATCGAGATCGGTACCCACGGAGCCGTCCGATACGCGACCCCTCCCCTCGAGCGGTCGCAGACGTGGCGCACGCCACGGTCTGGGACGAGCGTGCGGGGTACCTACTCGGCACGCCCGACGAGAGGACCCCCGTGCACCACATCAGCAAGGTCACCGACGTCATCACCCTCCCCGCCCGCACCGCGTTCGCCGTGGCCAACGTCGGAGTGCGTACGACGGTGCGCCTGGTGGGCTGGGCAGTCGAGCAGGCCTTCGGCCAGGCCACGGGCCGTGGCCCCGGTACGTCTCCCCGCCGCCCCACGGTCACCCCGGTGCCGAGCCGCGTCCCGCCGAGCAGCACGTCGACCCGATGGAGCCCACCCGGACCCCGCCGCCCGCGCTGTGAAGAAGGCCGCCGCCACGAAGGCGCCGACGAGGAAGGTCCCGGCGAGCCAGGTCCCGCTGAAGTCGGCGCCCACGCCGTCGATGACCCGCCGGCGTCGAGGCGATCGATGCGGCGCGAGGTGTCGGAGCCCGCTGCGGCGGCCCCGGCGCCTGCGACGAAGGCGCCGCGAAGAAGGCGCCCGCCACGAAGGCTGCAGCGAAGAAGGCCCCTGCGAAGAAGACGGCAGCAAAGAAGGCGCCGTCCAAGCAGGCCGCCGTCATGGCTCCCGCCCTCGGGCTCAGCGAGGCCGAGGTCGCCCGAGGTCCTCGGGTCGACACCGCACCGACGGATCGGGGCGGCGGAGACCGAGACCCTCCGCGCGGCCTCCGACCCCGATCGCGGCTGAGCCGCCGCCGTCGGTCCCTCCATCTATCCTCGGAGCATGCACCGGATATTCACCACCTCCGTCGCCTCGGTCTACCCCCACTACGTCACCAAGGTGGAGAAGAAGGACCGGAGCAAGGCTGAGCTGGACGAGGTCATCGAGTGGCTCACCGGCTTTGACGAGGTCGTGCTGCAGCGGCACCTGGCCGAGGAGACGACGTTCCACGACTTCTTCGAGGCCGCGACCCTCAACCCCCACGTCGACCAGATCACCGGGTCGGTGTGCGGGGTCAAGGTGCAGGAGGTCGAGGACCCGCTCATGCGGCAGATCCGCTACCTCGACAAGCTCGTCGACGAGCTTGCCAAGGGCCGCCCGATGGAGAAGGTGCTGCGGGGCTGAGCCCCGTGTCCCCGCCGCGCTCTCGGAGCGGCTCCTCGACGTGCGCCGGATCTACGTCGAGCGCGGCATCGAGCGCTTCCCACGGGCGCAGCAGGTGCTGGACCGGTTCCCCGACGCCGAGCACATCGAGGTGCTCTCGCACCAGGCGATCCCGGGGTTGCACGGCAACGCCGGCGCAGTCGAGGACTGGGTCCGCAACAAGCGCGAGGTGCTCGTGCTGGGCGAGAAGAAGTCGCTCTCGGCGCGGCGCAACGAGCGCTCGAGCGACTGGATCGCGCCCTCGACCGCCAACGGGTGCGCCATGGCCTGCTCCTACTGCTACGTCCCCCGTCGCAAGGGCTTCGCCAACCCCATCACCGTCTTCGCCAACATCGAGGCGATCCTCGGCTATCTCGAGCGCCACGTCGAACGTCAGGGCGTCAAGGCGCAGCCCAACCAGTGCGACCCGGTCGACTGGGTCTACGACATCGGCGAGAACAGCGACTGCTCGGCCGACGCCCTCGTCTCCGACAACGTGCGCGACCTCGTCGACCTCTTCGCCCGGCTGCTCAGGGCACCTCGAAGGTGACCGTGCGCACCGGGTTGTCGAACTCCGTCGTGCGCAGCGACACCTGCACCTCCCAGTCGCCGGCGGTCGGCAGCACGACGTCGCCGGAGTAGATACCCGGCCCGAGGTTGGTGAGCAGCACCGCGCCCAGGTCGACGCCGTCGGTCGACAGGCTCATCCGCGGCGCCTCGAAGCCCTCGGCGGGCTGACCCGCCTCGTCGGTCATCGTGAGGGTCAGCGTCGCCGGGCCCACCCCGAGCGGCTCGAGCACGACCTCGGCGGAGATGTCGTCGAGCCGCACCGTCTCCGACCCCGTCGCGGCGCCCGACGACGCGACCGCGACCGTCGGCTCCGGGCTGCGGTCGACCAGGAACCCGGTCACCAGCAGCACGGCGACCAGCACCCCGGCCTCGGCGAACGTCGTCCGCACGACGGAGGCGGCCGTCTCGTCGCGCGCCGGGCGACGCTCGGCGTCCCGCAGCCGCGGCAGGAGGGAGAAGCGGTTCCAGGCGGCGATCGCGATCGCGACCAGGACCAGCAGGACCTTGACGATGAGGAGGGTGCCGTAGGTCGTGTCCAGCAGCGCGTCGACCGACCCGGCCACGCGCCAGGCCATCACCGAGCCGGCGACGACCAGCACCGCCAGGATGCCCGCCGCCCAGGTCGAGAACCGCGACAGCACCTCCGCGCCCGTGTCCCCGTGACCGGCGAGGCTGCGCAGCACGAGCGCCAGCGCGACCAGTCCGCCCAGCCACAGCGCACCCGCCGCGAGGTGCAGCACGTCGACGACGATCACCAGCGCCTCGGGCGTGGCCGCGCGGGTGTGGCCGGTGAGCGCCGGAGCGGCCAGGGCCACCGCGCAGCCGACGAGCACGAGGCCGCGCCGGGAGCCGGCGACCAGCGCCAGCGCGAGCCCGGCGGTGACCGCGGCCGGGACGACGTACTCCCAGCCGGCGAGCGACGACCACGTCGACCCCTCACCGAGGCCGGAGGCGGGCAGGCCGAGCTGGTAGAGCGCGACGACCGGAACTGCCGCCCACCACGCCAGCACCGCGACGACCGCTGCGAGGAGGGTCGTACGCCGGAGCCGGCCGCGCGCGGCGCCGACCCCGTCGACCGGCAGGAACAGGGCCGCGAAGGCAGCGACTCCCGCGGCGACCAGCAGGCCGACGTAGGCCAGCCAGCGCAGCACCCCCAGCAGGAGGGGCGCGTCCGTGTCGGCGTCGGAGGACGTCGGCACGTCGACGACGTCGCTGGGTGCGCCGACCGAGAAGCTCAGCGAGCCGCCGATCGGGTGGCCGTCGGCGGACACCAGGCGCCACACGACGACGAGCGTGCCCTCGTCGACCTCGCCGTCGAGGGAGACGACGAGCTGGGCGTCGCGGACCGTCGCGCTCGACGCGATCTCGGTGCCGGTGGCGTCGAAGACGGTGACACCTGCCGGCACCCCGATCACGGACTCGTTGAAGCTGAAGGTGACCGCCGAGGGCGCGGTCGCGAGGACCGCGCCCTCGGCGGGGTCGGTCGCGACGAGGGTCGCGTGGGCGGCGGCCGGCGCTGCTGCCCCCAGCACCAGGACCGACGCGAGCGGGAGGAGGAGGGCAGCGAGCAGCCGCGCCACCGTGCTCGGGCGCGGCATCCGGACCGGCTCAGTCGTCGGCGAGCGCGGCGACGACACCGGCGCGGCTGTCGTCCTCGCTGGCCAGCACGCCGCCGTTGGCGACGATGTCGGCCGTGATCTCGCTGAAGACCATCCGGACGTCCTGACGGCGCGCGCCCAGGATCTCCACGGCGCTGTCGGCGACGGCACGGGCGAAGTCGCGCCGCTGCTCGATCGTGCGGCCCTTGAGGAGCTCGACGGTGATGTTGGGCATGGGGTGGGTCCCTCTCGTGGTGGGTGATGTGTGGCGCCGGGCCCGAGGGATCTCTCCCCCGGGCCCGGCGCTGGTGGTGCCGGTGCTGCTGGGTCCGACTAGCGGCGGATCCTGATGGTCGTCCGGTCGACGACCGACTCGGCCAGCCCGCTTCCCTGGTAGGTCACGGTCAGCTTCGCCTTCTTCTTCAGGGCAGGCAGCCTGACGACGAGCCTGCCGCCGTCGAGCGTCCCGGTCAGCGTCTTCCCGCCCTTGACGGCGATCGACACGGTGCCCGTCACCGGCACGCCGTCCGGCGCGCGGAGGACGACGGTGACCTTGGCGGCCTTGCCCTTCTTCACCGTGCTCGGTGCCTTCACGGTCATCCGCGGGACGACCTTGGCGACGGTGACCTCCACCGTGGAGGACGACGCCTGGTGGTCGCCGTCCCCGACGTAGCGGAGGGTGAGCTGGTGCGTGCCGGGCAGCAGGCTCCTCGCCGGCAGGACGAGCGTGGCCCGTCCCGAGGCGAGCACCCCGGTGGCGACCAGGTCGTTGCCCTGGCGGACCTCGACCGTGCCGCTCGCGGCTGCCGGGGCGACGCTGGCCACGACGGTGCCGATCCTGCCGTAGGTGAGCGGTGCTGCTGCTCCCGCCACCGCCGAGGTGAGCGGTCCGCCACCCGTGCCGCCCGCGGGCTTCACGGTGATCGTGACGGTGGCCGGCGCGGAGGTCGCGCTGCCGTCGCTCACGGTGTAGGTGAACTGGTCCTTGCCCACGAAGCCGGCGTCGGGGGTGTAGGTGAAGGACCCGTCGGCCCGCAGGGTGACCGTGCCGTTGACCGGCACGCTCGTCCGCGTCGCGGTGAGGGCGTCGCCCTCACCGTCGGTGTCGTTGGTCATGACACCCGGCGCCGCGACCGACATCGCCTCCCCCGCGACGGTGCTGTAGGCATCGCCCGTCGCGACCGGCGCGGTGTTCTGCGCCGCCTGGACCGTGATGCTCACCGTGGTGGCGGCCGACGTCGACGTTGCGTCGTTGGCCTTGTAGGTGAACGAGTCCGGACCCGCATAGCCCTCGTCGGGCACGTAGGTGAACGAGCCGTTCGCGGCGAGCGACACGACACCGTGCGCCGGCTGCGTGACGTCACCGGCAGTGAGGGCGTTGCTCTCGGCGTCGGTGTCGTTGGCCAGGACCCCGGGGGCCGGGACGCTCAGCGTCTGGCCCTTCGGTGTCGTGTACGAGTCCGCCACGCCGACCGGGGCCGCGTTGGTGGTCCCGGTGTAGAGGGCGAGCACCTCGGTGGCGTCGAGCTCGTAGCCGTAGAGGCGGAAGTCGTCCTGCTGCTCGGTGGGACGCGGGTCGGGCCAGCTGGTGTTGCCGAGGAAGTTGGCGGTGGTGCCGCCCTCCCCGATGTCGCCGATCGAGACCGGGATGTTGTCCCGGGTACCGCCGTTCTGCAGCACCCCGTTGAAGTAGATCTTGCCCGTGGTGCCGCCGCCCGTGGGCGACGCACCGAGGGTGACCACGACGTGCGTCCACTGGTTGAGCGGCAGGTCGGTCGTTCCGGGCAGCTGGATGCGGAACTGGTCGCCGTTGTTCTTGCGCAGCGTGGCTGCGAAGCCGCGGGTGCCGTTCTCCGTCTCCGACTGCAGGAGCAGGAACTCCGAGGTGTCCTTGCCGATCTGGACGTGGGTCGTCCAGTTGGGCAGGTTCGTCGGGCGGATCCACGTCGACACGGTGGCCTCGGTGGTCATCCCGAACGTGATGTCGTTGGGCAGCTGGACGTGTCCGGCGCCGGGCAGGTTGACCCCGGCTCCGTACTTCGCGGAGGCCACCCAGCCGGCGTTGCCCTGGAGCACGGCGTTGCCGATGGCCGGGTCGGAGCCCGAGTTGACCGAGGTGGTCCCGGTGCCCTCGTCGAACTTGTAGTGGACCGGGACGCCCGACCCGACCGGGGGCCTGGCGACCGTGTGGCTCACGGTCACCGAGGAGTCGCGCCACCCGGCGTCCGCGAGGAAGCGGACCTCGAGCTGGTACGTCTTCGGCGGCAGCGTCACGGCCGGGAAGGTGACAGCGCCGTTGGTCACCGGGACCGCGCTGCCCTCGCGGGCACCGTCGATCCAGAGCTCGGCGGTGCCGGCCGGGTTGGCGCCGGCCGAGTCCTTCACCGTCGCGGACACCGTGATCGGTGCCCCGAACGGCGACGGCGACTCCGGGCTGACGCTCATCGTGGTGGTCGTGCCGAGCGCGCTGCCGTCGGCGTACATGCCGGCGATGTCCGCGTCGGACAGGGCCGAGGTGTAGAGGCGTACGTCGTCCATCAGCCCGTCGAAGGACGGGTCGGGGAAGCCGTTGCGACCCAGCCAGTTGTTCGTCGTCGGACCGACGTCGGTCATGGTGAGCGTGAGGTCGTTGCGGGTCGCGATCTTCACACCGTTGAGGTAGAGCGAGCCCGTGGCGCCCTGCCGCGTGAACGCGACGTGGTTCCACTGGTTGGCCACGACGTCCTTGGTGGGCGAGGCGTAGATGCGCTCCTGGAGGGTGCTGCCCTTCTTCTTGAAGGTGGCGGCCAGCCCGGTGCCGCCCGGGGCGGCGTCGGTCTGCATCTGGATCTGGAAGAAGCTGCCGTCGTTGCCGAGGCCGTCACCGATGTGGAACAGGTTGATCCAGTTCCCCTTGGTGTCCGGACGCACCCACATCGACGTGGTGAAGCTGGCCTCGCCCTGCAGCAGGTTGTCCGGCAGGTCCACCGTGTTGGCGTTGGTGCCGCCCGGCATGTCCAGCGCCTTGCCCGAGATGCCGTTCGTGCTCCAGCCGGTCGTCCCGGTCAGGATCGCCGGGCCGACGGTGCCGTCCGTGCCGGTGTTGGCCGCGGTCTGGCCGCTGCCCTCCTCGAACTGGTACTGCACCGGGGCCTCCGACGAGCCCGCCCTGGTCCCGACGACCACGAGGTCGTCGAGGACGAGGCCCGCACCGGACGACCCTGCGGTGATGCTCAGCGGCATCCGGCGCGAGGTGGCGGTGAAGGTCCCGACGTAGGTGGCGAAGGCCTTCTGCGAGGACTGCTCGGTGGTGGCGGACAGCTCACCGGTCAGGTTGCCGACCGCGAGGGTCGCCGTGCCCGGGTTGGTGCCGGTGGACCGGCTGTCACGGGCGTAGCGGACGGAGAGGCGGTAGTCCTGGCCGACGTCGAGACCCTGGAGGGTGCGGGTCAGCTTGCCGGTCGTGCCCGTGGCGAGGTGGTAGCCGGTGAGGCCCATGCCGCCCATGCCGGTGGCCGCGGCGCGGATCAGCTGGACCTGGCTCTGGACCTCCCACGGCGACATCCGACCGTTGCCGGGCTCGACCTCGAAGCTGGTCGGCACGTTGTTGGACTGCCAGCCGACCGGGAGCCGCGGGTACTCGAACTGGTCGACGACCTTGGGGGCCGGCGAGTCCATCTTCACCTGCGGGTCGATCTGGACGATCTTGGCCGTCGACGGCGTCCCGTTGGCGTTCCACAGGAACACCATGTAGGCGCCGGGAGGGGCGTAGTTGCCGTTGGTGGGCGAGGTGATGCTGACCGTGCCACCGCTCTGGGTGAAGGCGAGGTCCTGGAAGTTCTGGTCGTTGTTGAAGCCGTGGGTGACGGATCCGTTGCGGACCAGGGTGACCCGGCTGATCGGGCTGTCGGACGTCATGGTGAACGTGCCGTTGTAGCCGACCTTCTTCGGGGCGTTGGTGACCTGGGGACGCGTGGCCGCGGTGTTGCCGTCGAAGAGGTAGGCCGGCGAGTAGTACTCGACGTCGGTGTAGTTGCGCGGACCCGGGGTACCGCCGCCGCCGATCATGATGCGTCCGTCGGGCAGCAGCAGCGCGGTCGAGTGGTAGAGGCGGGCGTGCTCGTAGGGGATCGTGACCTCCTTCCACACACCCGTGTCGGGGTTCCAGATCTCGGCGTTGGTCACGTATCCGCCGTTGCCGTTGTTCTCGCGCGAGCCGCCGGTGACGATGACGTTGCCGTCGGGCATCACGGTCGAGGTCGGCCAGTGCCGGGCGTACTTCATCGGCTGGGTCGCGGCGACGACCGGGGTGGCCGTGCCGCCGCTGATGTCGACGGTCAGGCCGGCGCGGGCGCCGGCGGGGCCGCCGCCGTTGGACCAGGTGCCGCCACCGACCTGGAGGATCTTGCCGGGGCGGTACATCGTCGCGGTCGACGTGGCGCCGACCGGGTTGCCGAGGTTGCCCTGGTTGCCGGTGCCGGCGCCGAGGGTGCCGCGCATCTGGATCGAGCCGTTGCCGGCCGGGTCCAGCTCGAACATCTGCGTGCCGGAGATGTTGAAGATGTTGCCGTTGGTCGGCGCGACGAAGGCGCGCGGGTACCACCAGCGGTTCTCGTCGGGCCCGCCGTTGAAGCCGTCGCCGTAGGCCTGCGCGCTGGTGGCGCCGGTCAGGAGCTTCCACGAGCTGCCGGCGTCGGGCCTGTAGATCTCCGGCGTGAGGACGCCAGGACCGCCCGGGCCACCCTGGAGCGCGCCGCCCTGGACGACGACGGAGCCGTCGGGCGTGGTGGTGCCGGTGGGGTACCAGCGCGGGTAGTTCATCGGGGCCTCGTTGCGCAGGCCGGAGTTGGTGGAGTAGCTGGTCACGCCGATGGCCGAGTCGTTGGGCGCGTTGCCGCCGAGGCCGTCGTCACCGCCGACCGTCATCGTGGAGCGACGGTGCGGCATCTGCACCTGCATGGAGCAGAACAGGTCGGTGTAGGTGGCGTTGGGCAGCAGGCCGGACGCCGCCGTGGCCGCGGTCCTCATCACCGCCGGGTCCCAGATGTCGATCTCCATCTGGCCGCCCTGCGTCACGCAGTCGTTGCCACCGAAGTCGTAGGGGTTGGGGTCGGTGCAGCCCGAGGAGACCGAGCCGAAGGACTGGACCTTGCCGTCCGAGGTGAGGGCGGCGTTGATCGGGACCAGCGGCCACGGCGTGACGCCGCTCCACGAGCCCTGGTCGTCCTTGGCCGGCGGCGAGCAGTCGGCCGGCAGGAGCCCGGCGGAGTAGGCGATGCCCTTGCGCAGCTGGAGGCGCACGAAGTCGTCGGCGTCGTTGTCGCCTGCGTTGGCGCCGTCGTTGGCAGCGGTGTAGGCCGAGGCGTGGTGGCCCAGCGAGGAGTACCAGGACCGGCCCTGCTCGATCTTCTGGCACCACGTCACCGGGTGCGTGGTGCCCTCCTCGCCGACCTCGGTGCCGGCCGGGTAGGAGGACTCGTCCACGGTCACGAGGGTGTGCACGTCCTGCGTGGGGTTGACGTCCCACTCGTACCACTCGTCGGTGTAGGAGAGCGGGGACTGCAGGCCCGCGGTGAGGGGGTGGGTGCCGTCGCTGACCGTGACGGTGCCGCGCTGGCCGCCGGCGGGCTCGGGGTGCCCGGTCGCCGCGGCACCGACGAGGCGCCGGTAGAAGGGGTTCACGTCGTGCTCGGTCTGGTCGGGCGACCACGCGGTGTAGTGGATGCCGGCGAAGCCGCCGCCGCCCTCGATGTAGGACTTGAGCGCCGCACGCTGGTCGGTGTTGAACAGCACGCCGGCGGTGTGGGCGAAGACGAGGACGTCCTTGGTCGCCAGGTTCTCCGGGGTGAACGCCGTCGCGCTGGTGGTGTCCTGGACCTCGGCCACGGCCTGGGCCGGGTCGCCGGTGTTGTTGTCCAGGCCGTACTCGAGGGCCAGCGCGTTGGCCATCTCCTTGACCGTGGCCCGGGTGTTGGCCACGGACCCGTGCACGCCGTCGCCGCTCGAGAAGAGCAGGACGCGCAGCACGTCGTCGTCGCCGGGGGCCGCAGCGGCCGGCGTGGTGGTCGCTGCCACGGACAGTGGCAGGGCCACTGCGAGGGCGATGGTCGTCGCCACGAAGTGGCGCACGGATTGCAGGTTCATCGACGACTTCCCTAGGGCTCGGTGGTGCGGAGCTCGGCGGGCGGCGGGTGCGGTCTGCGCTCACGAGATGCGCCGAACCTATGACGGCGGTCACACAGAGTCAAGAACTCTGTCCATATTGCTGAACTTGACTGCCGAATGGTTCAGGTACGTGAAACAGACCTGGGCGGTCGAGTCCCCCGCACGGGGTCGACCGCCCAGGCCTGGCTGGGGGTGGGGTGGTGCCGGGGTGGCGCCGGAGCTAGCGGCGTACGCGCGCGCTGCCGCCGCCGGCGAGCGCCCGGACCTCCGCGGCCGTGGCCATCGAGGTGTCGCCCGGCGTGGTCATGGCCAGGGCACCGTGCGCGGCCCCCAGCTCGAGGCACTGCTGGAGGGGCTCGCCCTCGAGCAGGCCGTAGACGAGCCCGGACGCGAAGCCGTCGCCGCCGCCGACCCGGTCGAAGATGCCGAGGTGGTCGCGGGGGGTCGAGGCCAGGACGCCCGTGTCCGGCGACCACGCGATCGCCTGCCAGTCGTTGTCGCTGGCGTTGTGCACGGTGCGCAGGGTCGTGGCGATGACCTTGAACCACGGCATCTTCTCCGCGACGGTCGCGACCATCGCCTCGAAGCTGTCCATCGGCAGTGCGCTGAGGTGCTCGTCGACGTGGGCGACCTCGAAGCCGAGGGCGGCCGTGAAGTCCTCCTCGTTGCCGATCATCACGTCGACGTGGCCGGCGAGCCGGGTGTTGACGTCGCGGGCGAGCTCGGTGCCGCCGATCCCGGCCCACAGGCTGGGGCGGTAGTTGAGGTCGAAGGACACGACCGTGCCGTGCTTCTGCGCTGCCGCCATCGCCTCCTCGGCGACCGCGGCGGCGTTCTCGGACAGCGCGGCGTAGATGCCGCCGGTGTGCAGCCAGCGGACGCCGCGACGGCCGAACAGGTCGTCCCAGTCGATCGTCCCCGGCGCCATCTGCGCGATCGCGGTGTTGGCCCGGTCGGAGACGCCGACCGCACCGCGGACGCCGTAGCCGCGCTCGGTGAAGTTGAGGCCGTTGCGGACGGTGCGGCCGATGCCGTCGTAGGCCTCCCAGCGGATCAGCGACGTGTCGACGCCGCCCTGCATGACGAGGTTCTCCACCAGGTGGCCGATCTCGTTGTCGGCCAGGGCCGTGACGACGCCGGCGCGCAGGCCGAAGACCTTGCGCATGCCGCGGGCGACGTTGTACTCGCCGCCGCCCTCCCACGCCTCGAAGCGGCGGGCGGTGCGGATCCGCCCCTCCCCCGGGTCGAGCCGGAGCATGACCTCGCCGAGCGCGACGATGTCGAGCTCGCACTCCTCGGCGGGACGGGTCTCGATCATGCGGGGGCTCCTTCGGAGTCTGGCGAGTCGTGGGAGTAGAGGGCGGTCGAGGCCGCGCACCGGCGCGCCACCTCGTCCCAGCGGCCCTCCGCGAGCAGGTCCCCGGCCACCATCCAGCTGCCGCCGACGGCGGCGACCGACGGGTGCGCGAGGTAGGAGGGGGCGCTGTCGACGGTGATCCCGCCGGTCGGCATGAACCGCACCTGCGGGAAGGCGGCGGCCAGCGCCTTGATCGTCGCCAGGCCGCCGTTGGCCTCGGCCGGGAAGAACTTGACCGTGTCGAGGCCCAGGTCGAGGGCCTGCATGATCTCGCTCGGCGTGCTGATGCCCGGGACCACCGGCACGCCCGCGCTCCTGGCAGCGGCGTACGACGGACGCGCTGAGGCCCGGCGAGACCACGAAGCGGGCCCCCGCGTCGAGCGCCTCGTCGACCTGCCGCGCGGTGAGGACGGTGCCGGCGCCGACGACGAGGTCGTCGCGCGCGGCGAGGCGCCGCAGCACCTCGGCCGCCTCGGGCGTGCGGAAGGTCGCCTCGGCGATCGGGAGGCCGCCCTCGACGAGGGCGGCTCCGAGCGCGTCGGCCCTGGCCGGGTCGTCCAGGACGACCACCGGAACGATCCGGTGACCGCCCAGGACGGCGGTGGGGTCCACGGTGCGGACCGATCCCTCGATCACCGGAGCTCGGCGATGACGGTCTTGAGCTCGGTGTAGTCGTCCAGGCCGAACGACCCGAGCTCGCGGCCCCAGCCCGACTGCTTGAAGCCGCCGCGCGGCAGCGTCACGTCGTCGGCGTGCCAGGTGTTGAGCCACACCGTCCCGGCGCGCAGCTTGCTGCCCACCCGGTGGGCGGTGCCGATGTCCTTCGACCAGACGCCGGCGGCCAGGCCGTAGACGGTGTTGTTGGCGGCGGCGACGACCTCGTCCTCGGTGTCGAACGGGATGGCGGTGATGACCGGGCCGAAGATCTCGTCGGTCTGCACGGCCATCTGCTCGGTGACGTCGGTGATCAGCGTCGGGGAGAAGAAGTAGCCCTTGTCGGCAGCCGGGTCGGGGCTGCCGGCGGCGAGGGTGGCACCGTCGGCGACCGCGCCGCGGACGTAGCCCATGACCTTCTCGTGCTGCTCCTGCGAGACCAGCGGGCCCATCGTCGTGGCCGGGTCGAAGGCGTCGCCGACGCGGATCGCCCTCGCCGCCTCGGCGACACCCGCGATGACCTCGTCGAAGACGTCGCGCTGGACGTAGAGGCGCGAGCCGTTGACGCAGCACTGGCCCTCGTTGAAGTAGCCGGCGAGCGCGGCGCCGGCGATGGCGGCCTCCAGGTCGGCGTCGTTGAAGATGATGTTGGGGGCCTTGCCGCCGAGCTCGAGCGAGACCTTCTTGAGGTTCTTCGAGGCGCCGGCCGCGATCTTCTTGCCGACCTCGGTGGAGCCGGTGAAGGCGACCTTGTCGACGTCGAAGTGGTCGACGAGGGCCGCGCCCGCGTCGCCGAAGCCGGGCAGGATGTTGACGACACCGGCGGGGACGCCGGCCTCGAGCAGCAGCTGGCCGAGGTAGAGCGCGGTGAGCGGGGTCTGCTCGGCGGGCTTGAGCACCACGGTGTTGCCGGCGGTGATCGAGGGGATGATCTTGAAGGCGGCCATCGTCAGCGGGAAGTTCCACGGCACGATGCCGGCGACGACGCCGATCGCCTCGCGGCGGGTGTAGGCGTGGAACTCGCGGCCCGGCACCGACATCGGGATGGTGGTGCCCTCCATCTTGGTGGCCCACCCGGCGAAGTAGCGGAACAGCTCGGCGGCGACGCCGACGTCGCCGCGGGCGGACGCGAGGGACTTGCCGTTGTCGAGGGACTCGAGCTGGGCGAACTCCTCGGCGCGCTCGTCGATCGCGTCGCCGATGCGCCACAGCAGGTGCGAGCGCTCGCGCGGGGTCATCCGCTGCCAGGGCGAGCCGGCCTCGAAGGCGTTGCGGGCGGCGACGACGGCGCGGTCGGCGTCCACGGCCGAGGCCTGCGCGACCTGGACGAGGACGTCCTCGGTGGCCGGGTTGACGGTGTCGAACGTCTGGCCGTCCTTGGCGTCGACCCACTCGCCGTCGATCAGGAGCTGACGCGGCGAGGAGAGGAACGAGGAGACGGCGGGCAGGAGCTGGGACTCGGTGGACATGGCAGGCCTTCCGGGTGGGTTCGCGGTGTGCGCGGGACTGGTCGTACGTCGGGTGGGTCGGGGGTGGGTCGCTACTTGATGATCAGCACCTTGGATCGGTCGAGGGTGAGCGCGACGGCGGCGACGATGATCGCGCCGTAGAGGATCTGCTCCCAGGCGGACGGGACGCCGACGATCGGCAGCCCGACCCGCAGCAGCGTGACGACGAGGGCTCCGGCGAGGCTGCGCCACAGGGAGCCGTGACCGCCCGTGATCGCCGTACCGCCGACCACGATCGCCGCGACCGCGGGCAGGAGCAGGTTGTCGGCCATCGTCGGGCTGCCGCTGAAGTTGCGGGAGGCGAGCATGACGGCGGCGAGGCCGGCGCACGCACCGGAGATCGTGAAGGCCGCGACCTTGACCGCGTCGACGGGGGTGCCGGCGAGGCGGGCGGCCGACTCGGAGTAGCCGGTGGCGCGGACGAAGCTCTCCAGCGGGGTGAGCTTGAGGGCCAGCGAGACCGCGGCGACGACGACCACCGCGACGACGAAGGACATCGGGACGTAGCCGGCGACGTAGAGGTTGAGCCACTGGGTGGCGTCGCGGTCGATCACGCGGATCGGGCCGGCGTCGGAGATCACGAGCGCGATCGCGGAGAAGATGCTCATCCCGCCGAGGGTCACGACGAACGACGGGATCCTGCAGCAGCACGTGGGCGATGCCCTGGACGGCGCCGATGGCTCCGGCCGCGACGACCACCGCGAGGATGGTGAGCCCGCCGAGGTCGGGCAGCCACATCGCGAAGAAGACCGTGGAGAGCGAGCACAGCGCGGCGATCGAGAGGTCGATGCCACCGCACAGGACGACCAAGGTGGCGCCTGCGGCGAGGACGACCAGCGGTGCCGAGGTGCGGACCGCGGCGGTGAGGCTGCGCTGGGTCAGGAAGTCCGGGTCGGCGATGCGTCAGGGCGGCGAGCAGCGCGACGAGCGCGATGACCGGCATGAACGACGTGACCCGCTGGGCGGCGGTCGGCGCGCCGGTGACGACGGCCGGCTCGGCCGCCGGGTTGGCGACGGGGTCCGCGATGACGGGCGTGGTCATACCATCTCCTTGACGAGGTCGAGGGGGGTCGGCTTGCCACCCGAGGGGCAGGAGACCTCCGTGGTCGCACGGCCGTCGTTCATCACGATGATCCGGTCGGACATGCCGATCGCCTCCTCGAGGCTGTCGGCGAGCAGCACGGTGGCCACGCCGCTGTTGGCGAGCTCGCGCATCAGGCGGTAGACCTCCGAGCGGGCGCCGATGTCGAGGCCGCGGGTCGGGTGGTCGAGCAGCAGCAGCCGGATGTCGCCGGCCACCAGCCAGCGGGCCAGGACGACCTTCTGCTGGTTGCCGCCGGACAGGCGTCCGATCTGGGTGCCGCGGTGCGGGGTGCGGATCGAGAGGCGCTCGATCCACGAGTCGACCAGCGTCGCCTGCTTCTTCGGGACCACCAACGGCCCGGAGCAGCGCGCCTTCTGCTTGGTCAGCATCATGTTGTCGGCGACCGACATCGGTCCGACCATGCCCTCGATCTTGCGCTCGGCGGGCACGTAGCCGACGCCGGACGCGACCGCGCCGCGGGTGCCGGACAGGTCGAGCTTCTCGCCGTCGAGGGTGACCTCGCCGGCCAGCGTCGGCTCGGCCCCGAAGAGGGCACGGCAGACGTCCTCGCGACCGGAGCCGTGCACGCCGACGATGCCGACGATCTCCCCTGCGTGGACCTCGAGGTCCACGTCGCGGAAGGTGCTGCCCGACAGGCTCTTCACGACCAGGCGGGGCCGGGCCGGCTCGTCGGGTCGCTCGGCGAGGCCCTCGTGGTAGTGGTCGTCGGAGCCGGTGGAGCCGATCATCATGCGGTGCAGGTCGGCCGGCTCGGCGCCGGCGGTCGGGACCTCCCCCACCGACTGGCCGCCGCGCAGCACGCTGACGCGGTCGCACACGTCGAGCACCTCGTCGAGGCGGTGCGAGACGAAGATGACCGACGCGAACTCGCGCAGGCGGCGTACCTGGGTGAAGAGCGTCTCGATCTCCGCCGACTCGAGGACCGACGTGGGCTCGTCGAGGATGATGACCGGCGGGTGGGAGGTGCGCTCCTCGATGCGGAGCACCTTGGCGATCTCCACCATCTGGCGCTCGGCGAACGACAGCGAGTCGGTGCGGGCGAGCGGGTCGATGTGGGAGCCGATCTTGTCGAGCTGCTCCTGGGCGAGCTTGCGCATGGTGTCCCAGCGGTAGATGCCGCGGCGCACGCCGAGGCCCTCGCTGCCGAGGACGATGTTCTCGGCGGCGGTGAGGTTGGGGACCAGCGACTGCTCCTGGAACACCATGCCGATGCCGTGGTCGGCGGCGTCGACGACGCTGCGCAGCCTGACCTTCTCGCCGCGCACCCAGATCTCGCCGGAGTCGGGGCGGACCAGGCCGACGAGCGCCTTGAGGAGGGTGGACTTGCCGGCGCCGTTCTCGCCGGCGAGTCCGAGCACCTCGTTCTGCTTCACCACGAGGTCGACGCCGTCGAGCGCCTTGACCCCCGGGTAGTGCTTGACCAGGCCACGCACCTCGAGGGCGTTGACGGTCGCGGGGCTCTCCTGCGGGCTCGCGGGCACTGCGGTCGTTCCGGTCACTTGGTCACCTGGTTCCTACGACGCTGCGGGAGGACCGCGGCCGAGACGGCCGCGACGACGATGAGGCCCTGCACACCGCCCTGCCAGTAGGGGCTGACCCCGACCTGGACGAGGCCGTTGGTGAGGACGGTGACGAGCAGCACGCCCACCGCGGAGTGGAGCACTCCGCCCACGGCCGCCGGTGAGCAGGGTGCCGCCGACGACGGCGGCGGTGATCGCCGCGAAGTCGTAGCCCTTGCCCGCCTGCACGAGGCCGGCGCTGAGCTGGCTGGTGACCATCACGCCGGCGAGCCCGTAGAACGCACCGGCGAGGGTGAACACCGCGACCTTGTAGGGGGCGACCTTCACGCCGGAGAGCGCGAGCACCTCCTCGGCGCCGCCGATGGCGTACGCGTAGCGGCCCAGGCGCGAGTAGCGCTGGATCAGCCAGCCGATGAGCACGCAGCCCACGGCGATCCAGGTCAGGTAGGCCAGGCCGAGGAAGCGGTGGACCGCCCACCCGTGGAGCATCTCGTCGGTGATGTTGGGCTGGACGCCGGCGAACATCAGGGTCGCGACGCCGAGCCCGACCGCGGAGACACCGAGCGTGGTCATGAACGACGGCACCTTGAGGCTGACCAGGGCCATCCCGCTGACGCAGCCGAGGCCGGCGCCGAGCAGGATGGCGACGAGGATCCCGAGCAGTCCCCAGTCGTTGCCGTTCCTGTTGTTGGCGACCAGGAGCGCGACCGCGATCGCGGAGGCACCCATCACGCCGGGGACGGAGAGGTCGATCGACCCCATCATCAGCACGAAGGTGATGCCGCAGGCCACGACGGCGAGGACCGCCGCCGCGTCCATGATGTTCTGCACGTTGCCGACCGTGCGGAAGTCCGGGCTCAGCACCGCGAAGATGCCGAAGATGACGACCAGTGCGACCGGGGGGCCGGCGTCTCGGAGCGACACCCCCCGCCGAGGCCGGGGGCGCGGCGGGACCACCACGTCGGTGTCGGCCTGGGCGGGGGATGTCATGGTCACGAGATGGCGCCCTGCGAACGGCCGAAGACGTTGTCGCACTCGAAGTCGGACTCGTCCACCTCGGGGGCGGTGAAGTCGGCGACGTTGTCCCCGGTGATGAGGAACTGCTCGGCGAACCAGGCGCGGTCCTCGTCGGCGATGTCGTCGACGGAGAGCTCACCGGTGGCCACGCAGTAGCCGATCGCGAGGCCGATGCCGCCCTGCCACGGGCCGTCCGAGGAGACGGTCGCGGTCATGGAGCCGTCCTCGATGGCGCTCAGCGCGTCGGGCACGGCGTCGATGCCGACGACGGCGACGTCGTCGCGACCGGCCTGCTCGAGCGCGGCGAGCGCACCGAGTGCCATGTCGTCGTTGGCGGCCCAGATGCCCTTGATCTTGTCGCCGTGCTTGGTGAGCAGCGTCTTGGTGACCGCGAGCGCCTCGTCACGCGAGAAGTTGGCGGTCTGCTGGTCGAGCAGCTCGACGTCGGGGTTCTCCTCCAGCGAGGCCTCGAGGCCGGCGAACCGGTCCTTGGCCGCGCCGGTGTCGAGGATGCCCTGGAGGGCGATGATGCCGCCCGAGCCGCCGATGGCCTCGGCGAGCGCGTCACCGATCTGCTGGCCCGACTCGACACCGTTGTAGGTGATGTGGCTCAGCCACTGGTCGTAGTCGCCCACGTTGACGTCGGCCGGCTTGTTCCACTGCGTGACGAGGTAGGCGCCGGCGTCCTGCGCACCCTCGACGATCGGCAGGGTGTCCGAGTCGCCGTTGGGCAGGATGTTCATCACGAGGCAGTCGGTGTTGCCGGCGAGGAGCTGGGTGATCTGCTCCTGCTGCTTGGTGGAGTCGCCGTCGTAGGTGAGTCGGTCCTGGGAGAGGCCGACCTGCTCGGCGAAGGCGTCGCCGCCGTCGAGCCACGAGGCCTCGTAGGGGTTGGACTCGTTGCGCACCTGGCCCACGAGGACGACGTCCTCGGGCGCACAGCCGCCTGCCTCGGCACCGCCGCCGCCGGACCCGCCGGCCTCCTCGCTGCAGCCCGTGAGGGCAGCAGCGGCCAGGGTCAGGCCGATGACGGCTGCAGTCGATCGGGAGATGGACTTCATGGTTGATCCTCATTCTCTTCGGTGCCGCGACGAACGCGGGTGGGACTGAGCTGGATGTGAGCTGGTGGTGCCCCGAGGAGTTCGGTCGTGCGTGGGTCGTACGGGTCGTGCTGTGCGGTCTGGGAGAGGGGAACGACGGTGGGTCAGCGCGCCATCCAGCCGCCGTCGACGACCAGGACGTGGCCGTTGACGTAGTCGGCTGCGGACGAGCTGAGGAAGACGGCGGTGCCGGCGATGTCGTCGGCGTTGCCCCACCGGCCGGCGGGGATGCGCTCGAGGATCGACCGCGCACGGTCCGGGTCCTCGCGCAGGGCGGCGGTGTTGTCGGTGGCGATGTAGCCGGGGGCGATGGCGTTGACCTGCACGCCGTGGGGTCCCCACTCGTTGGCGAGGGCCTTGGTGAGGCCGCCGACCGCGTGCTTGCTGGCGGCGTACGACGCCACGCGGATGCCGCCCTGGAAGGTCAGCAGGCTGGCGATGCTGACGACCTTGCCGTGGCCGCGGGCGACCATCGTGCGACCGACCTGCTGGGTGAGCAGGAAGACGCCGTTGAGGTTGACGTCGAGGACGCGCTGCCAGTCCTCGAGCGCGAGGTCGACGGTGTCCTGGCGGTCGATCGTGCCGGCGTTGTTGACCAGCACGTCGACCTGCCGGGACGCGGCGAGCTCGGCGCCCACCTGCTCGACGGCCGCGAGGTCGCCCATGTCGAGCTCGACCACGTCGACCTTGCCACCGAGCTCGACGACGGCCTCGCGCGTCGCGTCGTTGCTGCCGGGTCGGCCGACCAGGACGACCTCGGCACCGGCGCGGGTCAGGCCCAGCGCGATCGCCCGGCCGATGCCGCGACTGGCACCGGTCACCACCGCGCAGCGGCCGGCGAGGTCGAAGGGGGACGAGGTCACAGGTCCTCCACCGCGACAGGGCTCAGGTCGGTGTAGACGTTGTTCTCGCCGGCCATCGCCCAGATGAAGGCGTAGGAGCCGGTGCCGGCACCGGAGTGGATCGACCACGGCGGCGAGATGACGGCCTCGCGGTTGCCGACGACGAGGTGGCGGGTGGAGCCGGGCTGGCCCATGAAGTGGAAGACCCGGTCGTCCTCGGCGAGGTCGACGTAGCAGTAGACCTCGGTGCGGCGCGGGTGCAGGTGCGGCGGGAAGGTGTTCCACACCGAGCCGTTGGCGATCACGGTGACGCCGAACTGCAGCACGGAGGTCTGGAGGTCCTGGCCCCACGCGTAGCGGAAGAGGCTGCGCTCGTTGGCCGCGTCGGAGGAGCCCAGCGCGACCGGCTCGACCTCGCTGTGGCTGAGCAGCACCGACGGGTACGTCGCGTGCGCGGGGGCGGAGACGAAGTAGTAGGCCGCCTCGGCACCGGCGAAGACGACCTCGCTCCCCCGGCCGACGAAGAGGCCGTCGAGGTGCTCGAGCTCGTGCTTGTCACCGTCGACCAGCACCTGGCCGGCGCCGCCGACGTTGATGATGCCGAGCTCCCGGCCGGCGAGGTGCGACTCGGTGCCGAGGACCTCGGCGTAGGCCGGCAGGTCGAGCTGGCCGGTGCCCGGGACGGCGCCGCCGACGACGAGCCGGTCCTCGTGGGTGTAGGTGGCGCGCACCTCACCGTCCACGAAGAGGTCCTGGACCAGGTAGTTGTCGCGCAGGTCAGCCGTGGTGGCAGTCTCCGCACTGGTGGGAGCTGTCGAGTATCGGACCTGCATCAACGGAAACCCCTTGGTTTGTGAACTGCGTTCGTATTCGTGAACTGGGAGCACCCTACGCGTGACGCCCGTCACTGGTCAAGGGGTTGAATTGTGGTCCATGTATGCGAACTCGGCTACGATCGGTCCAGCGGGGCGCGGGGGCCTCGTCCTACAGTCCAGGAATGAGTGCAGCCATGAGTACAGCCCTCCAGCAGCCGGAGGCCGCCGTCGCGACCGCGGCCGGCCCGGTGAAGTCGGCCGCGCGAGCGCTCGACCTCCTCGACGAGATCGCCGCCCACGGCCCCGGCACCCAGCTCCAGCTCTCCACCCGGCTGAAGATCCCCAAGAGCAGCCTGCACGCGCTCCTGCGCACGATGGTCGACCGCGGATGGCTGCAGACCGACCCGACCGGCAGCGTCTACCAGCTCGGCATCCACTCCCTCGTGGTCAGCTCGGCCTACCTCGACGGCGACCCCGTCCTCGCCCGCGCCGCGTCCGTGCTCGACGAGGTGGCCGCGGCCACCGGGGAGACCGTCCACCTCGGGCGGCTCGACGGCAGCGACGTGATCTACACCGCCAAGCGCGAGTCGGTGCACCCGCTGCGCATGCACTCCGCGGTCGGTCGGCGGCTGCCGGCCTACGCCACCTCGCTCGGGCGCGCCCTCCTCGCCGAGATGCCGGTCGAGGACCGCGGCGCGATGGTGCCCGAGCACATCGCGGCCATCACGCCCAACACCACGACCGACAAGGGCGCGGTCCTCGAGATCATCGACCGCGCGGCCTACCAGGGCTACGCCACCGAGAGCGAGGAGTCGTGCATGGGCGTGCGCTGCTTCGGCGTCGCCCTCCCCTTCACCCACCACGCCGTCGACGCGCTCAGCGTCGCGGTGCCGATCAGCCGGCTCGGTGACGGCCGCGAGGACCTCATCATCGAGACGCTCCTCAGCGTGAAGGCCCGCCTCGCGGCCGTGCACGGCAACAGCCTGGTGCGCTGACCCTCTCCCGGCCTTCCGTCACTCGACGCGAGCCGCTCCACCACCGCCCGCAGCGGCGGCCAGCTGTCGCGCCCACGGCGGGTGACGGCGTACGCCCGCAGGTGCACGCCGCCGCCGCCGAGCCGCAGCACGCTCACCCCGCGCCGGGACGTGCTCCCGCGGGGCAGCAGGGCGACGCCGCGACCGGCGAGGATGAGGTCGTCGACGAGCTCGAGCGAGTCGATCCGGTGCACCACCCGCGGGGCGAAGCCGGCGCGTGCCGCCAGCGAGCGCAGCGCGCGCTCGTCGGCGACGTGGCGGGAGTTCACGATCCAGTCACGGTCGGCGAGGTCGGCCATGGCCAGCCCGCGGTCGCGTGTCGGCACACCGACTCCCCACTCGCGCGTCCACAGCGGCGTGACCTCGTGGTCGTCGCGCCACTCCGCGGGCGCCAGGTCGTAGTCGTAGACGAGGGCCAGGTCCACCTCGTCGCGCGCCAGCAGGTCGAACGACTCGAGCGGCTCGTGCTCGAGGACCCGGACGTCGATCCCGGGGTGGTCGGTGCGGAGCTCGTCGATCGCGGGGAGCAGCGAGGCGCGGATCGCGGAGGCGAAGCCGGCGACCCGCAGCACGCCGACCGGTTCGGCCCCCGGGTCGAGGTCGAGGCGCGCGGACTCGACGGCGGCCAGGATCGTCACCGCGTGGTCGGCGAGCCGTCGGCCGGCGGGGGTCAGCCGGACCCGGCGGCCGTCGGGCTCCACGAGAGGAGTGCGTACGTCGCGGGCCAGGGCCGCGATGCCCTGGGAGACGCTCGACGTGGTGGTGCCGAGGGCGTCGGCGACCTCGTGCATCGAGCCGAGGCGGGCGAGCTCGAGGAGCATGCGGAGGCGGCGGACGTCCATCCTCCTATTGTGCTGATCCGCCGAACGAACTGTCCACAAAACTCACGTGGACGCGAACGATGGGATCACCTTCACTGGAGTCATGACCCGCTCCCCCGCCCGCACCGGCACCTCGATGGCGATCACCTCGATGCTCTGCGTCCAGCTCGGCCTCGCCGCCTCGGTCGGCCTGATCGACGACCTCGGCACGTCCGGCACTGCGTGGCTGCGTCTGCTCTGGGCCGGCATCCTGCTGCTGGTCATCGTCCGCCCGCGGGTGCGCGACTACAGCCGCGAGGCGCTGGTCGCCGGTACGGCGCTCGGCGTGGTGACCGCCGGCGTCACGATCCTCTTCATGGGTGCGGTGGCGCGGCTCCCGCTCGGCACCGCCAGTGCCCTGGAGTTCCTCGGTCCGCTGACGGTCGCCGTCGTGCGCAGCCGCGGCACCGGGCGCGCGTGGGCGCTGCTGGCCGCGCTCGGCGTCGTCTGCCTCACCCAGCCGTGGACGGGCGACGCCGACCCGGTCGGCGTGGCCTTCGCCCTCGGCGCGGCCCTGTGCTGGGCGGCGTACATCCTGCTCACCCAGCGCGTCGGCGACGCCGTCAGCGGCCTGGGCGGGCTGGCGATCTCGATGCCGGTCGCGGCCCTGGTCTCGACCGTCGTGGCCGGACCGGGCGTCGTCGACCACCTCACGCCGCAGCTGCTGGCCTACGGGCTCGGGCTGGCGATCCTGCTGCCCGTGGTGCCGTTCGCCCTGGAGCTGATGGCGCTGCGACGGCTGACCACCGGGGCGTTCGGCACGCTGATGGCGCTCGAGCCGGCCTTCGCGCTGGTGATCGGGTTCGTCGCCCTCAGCCAGGTCCCGAACGGCCTGGCCGTCGCCGGCATCGTCCTCGTCGTCGCCGCCGGCATGGGCGCGGAGCGCAGCGGTTCACGAGGCGACGTGCTCACCCACCTCGACCAGGATCTGGTTGGGCTCGAAGACCGGGCGCCGGTCGACGTCGTCCCGGCCGGGTCGGACGAACTCGAAGCTCGCGGTGGTGACGAGCACCCACTCCCCGGGCGGGGCGTCCTGGCCGAGGACGGGCTCGAGCACGCCGGCGTACGCCGCCCGGAGTGACTCGGCGCAGGCGACGTGGGTCGGCGGGAGGTGGAACGCCATCCGGTCGAGCTCGCGCCGCGACCCGAGGAAGGCCAGCGGTCGGCCCAGGGTCGCGCCGCACACGCCGCACACGCGACTGAGCGCGCACTGGGTGACCCGGCGCTTGTCGAGGTCCCGGACCGAGGCGCCGGGCTCCGTGCCGGCGGCGAACGGCACCGGGACGCCGTACGCCGGATCGGTGGGGAGCTCGTCGAACGAGCGGGGCGCGGCGTCCATCAGGCGCTCCGCTCCCGCGGGCTGCGCGACCAGGCGCCCAGCTCGGGACGGCGCGAGGGCCGCTCGGCGTCGGACTTCCGCCTGCGGTCGCGCACCGGGCTCGGCGGCTCGGGCTGGTCGCTGCTGGTCCAGCCGTTGGGGAGCGAGAGCTTCATGATCGTGCGCAGCGCCTGGCCGTACTGCCGGTGCAGCGGCCCGATCGTGTAGGGGATGTCGTACTTCTCGCAGAGGGCGCGCACCTTGACCGCGATCTCCGGGTAGCGGTTGCTCGGCAGGTCGGGGAAGAGGTGGTGCTCGATCTGGTAGCCGAGGCTGCCGCTGAGCACGTGCAGCGTGCGGCCGCCCTCGAAGTTGGCCGAGCCGAGCATCTGGCGCAGGTACCACTCGGCGCGCGTCTCGTCCTCGAGCTCCTCCTCGGTGAAGTGCAGCGCTCCGTCGGGGAAGTGCCCGCAGAAGATGATCACGTAGGACCACAGGTTGCGCGCGACGTTGGCCGTCGCGTTGGCCTTCATCGTCGAGCGCCAGGCCGGGCCCGCCAGCGCCGGGTAGACCACGTAGTCCTTGAGCACCTGGTTGCGGCCCTTGCGCAGGATCTGGCGCAGCTGGCGCTTCATCTCCTTCGGGTCCTTCTCGCCCTTGCGGATCCGCTCGAGGTCGAGGTCGTGCAGGGCGACGCCCCACTGGAAGAGGCTGGCGAGCAGCGCGTTGTAGACGGGCTGGCCGAGGTTGGCGGGGTGCCACTTCTGCTCACGCGCCATCCGCAGGATGCCGTAGCCGATGTCGTTGTCGTGGCCGAGCACGTTGGTGAACTGGTGGTGGACGTAGTTGTGCGAGTGCTTCCACTGCTCCGCGGGCTGCGCGGTGTCCCACTCCCAGTTGCTGGAGTGGATCTCCGGGTCGTTCATCCAGTCCCACTGGCCGTGCATGACGTTGTGGCCGATCTCCATGTTCTCCAGGATCTTCGCGACCCCGAGCATGGCCGCCCCTGCGACGAGCGCGGGCCTGCCGGCGCGCTTGCTGTAGGAGCTGGCGAGCATCGCGACGCGCCCACCGGCGGCGAGGCCGCGCTGGATCCGGATCAGCCGGTTGATGTACGCCGCGTCGGCGGCGTTGCGCGACTCCTCGATCTCCGTACGGATGGCGTCGAGCTCGCGGCCGAGCTGCTCGACCTCGTCGGTGCTGAGGTGCGTGTACTCCGCGACGTCGGCGATGGCCATGGTGTGTGTCCCTTCCTGGATCGAGCTGGCTGGATGTCGGCTAGATGTCGAGCGTGCAGTCACCGACGGCGGCGGTGACGCAGGTCTGCACCTGCTCGTTGGGCTGTGCGTACTCGTCGCCGTTGCGCAGGTCGCGGACGGCGCCCGAGACCAGGGTGACCGTGCAGGTGTGGCAGATGCCCATCCGGCAGCCGTAGGGCATGCCGACGCCGGCCTGCTCGCCGGCCTCGAGGATCGTCGTGGCGCCGTCGACCTCGACGGTCCTGCCGGAGTTGCGGAAGGTGAGCGTGCCGCCCTCCCCGCCCTCTCCCCCGAGCTCGAGCGAGAACCGCTCGACGTGCAGCTGGTCCGCGAGACCTGCCTGCTCGTAGTGCTCGGTGATCGCGTCCAGCATCGGCGCGGGTCCGCACGCCCACGTCTCGCGCTCGCGCCAGTCGGGACAGATCGCGTCGAGGTCGGCGAGGTCGAGCATGCCGTCGGTGTCGGTGTGCAGCTGGTGCAGCCGCATCCCGTCGTGCTTCTCCTCGAGCGCGAGCAGCTCGTCGCGGAAGATCATCCGCTCCGGCGTCGGCGAGGAGTAGTGCAGCACCACGTCGGGACCGTCCTCACCCAGCGTGCCGCGGCGGTCGAGGGTCCGCAGCATCGACATCACCGGGGTGATGCCGCTGCCGCCGACCAGGAAGAGCATCCGCGCCGGCGGCGGGTCGGGCAGGGTGAAGTCGCCCTCCGGCGCCGCGAGCCGCACGATCGTGCCCGGCTCGAGGCCGTTGACGAGGTGCGAGGAGAGCAGGCCCTCGGGCATCGCCCGCACGGTGATCGCGATGGTCCGGCCGCTCTGCTTGGTCGGCGAGCTGACCGAGTAGGAGCGCCACTGGAACTTCCCGTCGACCGGGATCCCGATCCCGATGTACTGCCCCGGGCGGTGGTCCCAGCGCCAGCCCCACCCGGGCCTGATCACCAGGGTGGCGGCGTCCTCGGTCTCCGGCACCACCTTCTCGACCCGGCCGCGGAGCTCGCGCGAGGTCCAGAGCGGGTTGAGCAGGCGGAGGTAGTCGTCGGGGTGCAGCGGCGTGGTGAGCTTGGAGCCGGCGCGACGGACCCGGTCCCACGGCACGGTGCTGGTCGACATCGGCCCAGTGAACACTCGTTCACTCGCTGCGTCAACCCCCGCCGGGGTGGCTCAGTCGTCCTCCCAGTAGGGACCCTCGGCGTAGTTCTCCGGGGTCAGCGTGGTCACCTTGCGCCGCTCGGTCACCCAGCGCCCGTCGCGCAGCACCCGGAAGTTGGCGTACGTCGTCGTGTAGGCGTTGCGGGTGTTGCGCGGGTTGTCCCACTGGTAGTCGTAGTTGGCCAGGTACTTCTTGGCCACGCGGGTCCCCCGCACGGTGAACCAGATCTCGTCGTTGGCCGTGCTGAGGCTGGCCCAGTTGGACGATCCGGTGATGACCATCTCGGTGCCGGGCACGCCGTTGTAGGTGCCCTGGATGACGAGGTACTTCTGGTGGCTGTAGTAGTCGAGGATCAGGTCGTCGATGCCGTCGTTGTTGAGGTCGAAGTTGTCGTCGGTGTTGTAGTCCATCCCGGTCGAGCGCAGCGGGATGCGCCCGCGGGCCGTGGGCGCCGCGATGACGCCCTTGGTGTGGTAGCCGATGAGCCCGAACATCACCCGTACGGCACACCCCTGGGCCCACTTCTTGCGGATGGCCTCGGCGAGGTAGTTGCCCCGGTTGCCGCGCATCGTGTGCATCGACAGCGCCAGCTTGGTGCGTACGACGTTGCCCTCCGCGTCGGGCGTCAGGCACTGGACCTTGTCGAGCGTGTCGATGACCAGGTCGTTCTTGGGGCCGCTGACCCGCGGGAACGCCCACACGGTGTGCTTGTCGACGGAGTCGTCGCACACCGCGCCGAGGGGGACACCGCAGAAGAAGAGCGGGTCCTGGCGGGTGTTGTAGTCGACCTTCATGTCGTTGAAGAGGTCGACGAACTGGCGGAAGATCTCGTGCTCGCCCGACATGAAGTAGAGGTCGTTCCACTGGTGGATGTCGGCGTTGCGGGTCAGGTTGTGCGAGCCGACGGCGATGACGTCCTCGGACTTCCCGGCCTGGCTGAAGAGGTAGAGCTTGGAGTGCAGGTTGTTGTACTCGTTGGCGGCGCTGCGACAGCTCGCCTTGCACTTGTAGATGAAGCTCTTCGCCTTGCGGTCGGTGCCGATCACGTTGCGGACCTTCTTCATCGCCCCGGTGTCCCAGTGGTCGTTGAGGAGGATCTGCACCTTGACGCCACGTCGGTAGGCCGCGATCAGCGCGTCGGCGACGTTGACCCGGTCGAAGGAGTAGACCGCGATCCGGATGTAGGACCCCTTCGGCGTGTGCTTGATCGTGTCGACGACGCGACGCTCGATGCGGAAGTGGCCCTTCGCGAGGTGCGGGTCGTTGAAGTACGGGCCGTTGGGCGCCTTCCACTTCCGCCAGCCCTTGGGGGGCTTCGGCGCCTGCCTCGCTGCCTGCTTCTCTGCGCTGCTTCTCAGTGGTGGCCTGCGCGGTCACGCCGGCGCTCTCCTGCGTCGCGGACGCGGTCGTGGTCCCCGCCAGCGCGGTGCCGAGCACCAGGGAGGCGACGAGCACCAGGGTCGGGAACCGGGACACGGACACACCTTTCACGGGCCGGTGCCGTGGATCGGCCGCCGGGCTACCCCTTGTTCTACCAAGTGGCGGTAGGCCCCGGCTTCAACCCACGCCGGTCCGACGTGTCACCTACGCGACCTCGCCCTCGGGCGCCTCCATGCGCCCTCAGGCGCCGTCGGGGGCGAGGACGATGTCGAACCGGACGCGCGCCCACGCGGCGTCGAGGTCGCGCCCGTCCGGGGTCGCGGTGCCGGCAGGCTGCTCGACGAAGTCCATGACCAGGGAGTCCTTGACCCCGAAGACGCTGTCGCTGGCGAGCAGCTCGTCGCCGCGCACGAAGATGTGCGTCACCAGCGTCCGCCTGCCGTCGGCGGTCACCATGAAGTGCAGGTGCGAGGCGCGCATCGGGGAGCGCCCGGTGGCGGCGAGCATCCGGCCGACCGGGCCGTCGTGCGGGATGGGGTACGGCGTGGGGGTGATGGCCCAGAACCGGTAGCGGCCCTCGTCGTCGCTGAAGAGGTGGGCGCGACCGGCGACGCGGTCGTCGTCGTACTGCACGTCGTAGAAGCCGTCCTCGTCGGCCTCCCACACCTCGATGCGGGCACCGGGGACCGGGTTGCCGTCGGTGTCGGTGACGGTGCCCTCGACCCAGCACGGCTGCCCGGTCGCCGCGCCGGCGATGTCGCCGCCGAGCTCGATGCGGGGCGCGTCCTCGACGAAGAACGGGCCCGAAGACGGTGGCCTCGGTGGCGTCGGCGTAGGCCTCGTTGTTGATCGCGATCGTCTGCATCGAGGCGCCGAGGGTGTCGGAGAGCAGGATGAACTCCTGGCGGCGGTCGTCGGTGATGTGACCGACAGCGGTGAGGAAGTCGATGCCCTGCCTCCACTCCTCCTCGGTGAGCCGGACGTCGCGCAGGAAGGCGTGCAGGTGCGTGACGACGCCGCTCCACGAGCTCCTTGAGCCGCGGGCTCTCGGTGCCGGCGAACGAGTCGAGGACGACCTGCACGAGCTGGGCCTCACGGGCCTGCTGCTCGGCTGCTGGGCTGTCGGGGGTGCTGTCGATGCTCATCGCGGGTTCTGCTCCTTCCCAGGCGCGGTGCAGCAGCTGCGTCAGGCTCCTCGGCGCTGACGGCGGTCGGGTTGCTGTCGGGCACGGCGGGCAGGATCGGCCGCGACGGCGTCCGGCGATCTGCGCCTCCTCGAAGCCGTAGTCGCGCAGCGCCGTCGGCGCGTCGAGCCGGCGGCGCAGCGTCCTGCAGCCCCTCGAGGCCGTCGGCGCCGAGCCGAAGGCGCGGGCGATGCGCGCGTCCGCCTCGCGGCGCGGCGGGACCGTTGAGCGCGAGGACGTGGGGCAGCACGACGGCGTGGGTCGGGGCGTGCGGAAGGTCGTAGCGCCCGCCGAGCACGTGGCAGATCTTGTGGTGCAGGCCCGGACCCGGCGGACGCGAACGCGACGGCGGAGAGGTAGGCCCCGTAGAGCGCTTGCTCGCGCCCCTCGATGTCCGCGGGGTCGGCGACGATGCGCGGCAGTCCGGCGGCGAGGGCCCGGATGCCCTCGGACGCGAGGGCCTGGTCGATCGGGTCGGTGCGGGGCGCCCACATCGAGTCGACGCAGTGGGCCAGGGCGTTCAGGCCGGAGGCGACGCTGAGGTCGACGGGCAGCGACAGCATGAGCGAGGCGTCGTAGACGACCGTGCGCGGCAGCACCCGGGCATCGACTCCGGTGGTCTTGGTCGAGCCCTCGGTCAGCCCCCACACGTTGGTGGCCTCGGACCCGGCGTACGTGGTCGGGACCGCGACGATCGGCAGCCCGGTGGTGAGCGCGACCGCCTTGGCCAGGCCGGTGGTCGAGCCGCCGCCGACGCTGACGAGGACGTCGACCCGGTGCTCCTCGGCGGCCGCGGCGGGCCCGCTCGGCGACCGCGACCGGGCACGTGCATGACGACCTCGTCGTGGACGAGGGCCACGGGCAGGCCGTCGGTGACCCGCCGGGCGAGCTCGGCCTCGAGGGCGCCGGCGATGACCATCACGCGGGTCCAGCCCTGAGTCCGCCACCTCGGCCGCCAGCGATGCCGCCGCACCGCCGGACGCCGAAGCGGACCCGCTGGGCGAGGGTCTCGTGGTCGAAGGCCAGGGTCACCGGGCGCTCCCGCGCGCCCAGCACCTGGCGCGAACGCGTCACGCAGCTCGGCCCCGGGGTCGGCGGGCAGCGACTGTGCGAGCGCCACGCGATGTGCTTGTCGGGACGCACGAGCAGGGCACCGCCCTCCTCGACCTCGCGGAGCTTCGCCCAGTCGTAGTAGAGGTCGGTGACCGGTCGGCCCGGGCCGATGACGACGGCGTCCAGCGGCGACGCCGAGCTCGTCCGACACCGCGCGGCGGCGTCCTCCCATGCCTCGCCGGCGATGCCGGTGATGAGCGTGAACCGGTCGTAGGGCGCGAGGTCCATCATCGCGTGCTTGTGCCGTGTTGTCGCCGACCCACGCGTGCGGCAGGTGCGCACCCGGGGACCGTGGAGGCCTCGTAGTAGAGGTCGGGGTCGCGGGTCGGCTCCGGTCGGGCGGAGCCGTCGGGGACGATCGCGGTCGAGGTGTAGAACTGGCCGAGCTCGACGCCGTGGGCGTTGAACTCGTAGTTCTTCAGCTCCATCGCCTTCACCAGCGCCGCGCGCTTGGCCGCGCCCTCGGGGGTGTTGGCCTTGCGCTCCTCGATCGCGGCGACCATCTCCTCCTCCGTCTCGGCGTCGGTGACGCCGAGCGCGACGAAGAGGTCGACGAACTCGCGGCTCGACCGGTTGGCGCGCTTCACGATCCGCTCGGCGACCGGGGCGCGCTCGGCCGAGTACGTCTCCAGCAGGGACGGATCGGCCTGGCCACGCAGCACCGCGGCGAGCTTCCAGGCGAGGTTGTAGGCGTCCTGGATCGACGTGTTGGAGCCCAGGCCGTTGCTCGGCGGGTGGCGGTGGACGGCGTCGCCGGCACAGAAGACGCGACCGGACTGCAGGTGGGTCGCGTACATCTCGTTGTTGCCCCACAGCGACGTGCCGGTGATCTCGACGTCGAGGTCGGGCATCCCGAGCAGGTTGCGCACGATCTCGGTCGGCGGCTGCGTCGTCGACGACCGGCGGCTCGCTCGTTGATGTCGTAGCCCCAGACGATCAGCCACTCGTTCCACGGCCGGATCATCCGGACCAGGCCGGCGCCGATGCCGCCGACGTTCGAGCCCGGCTGGATGACCCAGTAGAGGACCGACGGGCGGTGGTCGACGTAGGCGGCTGATGTCGGCCTTGAAGGTGATGTTCATCGAGCCGGCGATGTCCATCGCGCCCTCGAACGGCAGGCCGATGTCGGCGGCGACCTTGGAGCGGGCGCCGTCGGCGCCGATGAGGTACTTCGCCCGGATCGTGTACTCGCTGCCGGTGACGCCGGTCGAGCACCTGGACGTCGACGCCGTCGGCGTCCTGGGTGTGGCGAGAGGTACTCGGTGGAGAAGCGCGACTGGGTGCCGCGCGCGGTGGCGTTGCGGACCAGGATCGGCTCGAGGTAGGTCTGCGGGATGTCGACGATCAGGCACGGCGAGGCGAGCTGGTAGTCGGCCTCGCGGGCCGGGCTGGTGCCCCAGGTGAGGATGCGGCCGATCTCCTCGCCGGCGATCGACGTGCAGAACACGGTGTCGCCGACCAGGTCGTGCGGGGTGGCGTCGGCGAGGACCTGGTCCTCGATGCCGATGTCGCGGAAGATCTCCATCGCGCGCTGGTTGGTGATGTGCGCCCGCGGCGTGTTCGCCGTCCAGCGGTACTTGGTGATCATGATGTTGGGCACGCCGAGGCTGGAGAGCAGCAGCGCGGCGGCGGACCCGGCGGGACCGGAGCCGACGACGAGGACGTCGGTCTCGACCACGGAGGACGTCGGCAGCTCGGTGTCCTTCTGACCATCATCGAACGCAGGCACGTCTCACCTCCTTCGGGCCGGCCCTGCGCCGGCGGTCCCGCCAGTGTCGACACCCGGGCGCCACGGTGTCGATGGTGTGACGCCCATCTCGGCGCGTTTGCGCACCGATGGCCGATCTGGGCACACCCCGGGGCCGTGCCTGCCCGGACGGTCAGAGGTCCAGGCGGATGGCGCGCGCTGCGGCGGCCCGGCGTCGTACGTCGCTCGCCGTCTCGCCGAAACGGGTCCTGAACGCGCTGGAGAAGTGCGCCGACGAGGCGAACCCGCAGTGGTGGGCGACCTCGGCGACGGTGAGCGTGGTCGCCTCGGGCTTCTCGAGCAGCCGGCGCGCGTGCTCGAGGCGTCGCCCCAGGACGTAGCGGGGGAACCCGGTGCCGGCTGTGGCGAAGACCCGCGACAGGTGACGGGTGCTGAGGCCCACCGCGGCAGCGACCGCGTCGGCGGAGAGGTTCGGGTCGGTGCAGGTTCTGCTCGATGTAGGTCTGCGCGGCCGCCCGGTGGGCGGAGGTGGTCGTCGCGCTCGCGGTTGCCGGTGAGCGCGGCGAGCAGGTCGAGGAGCGTGTCCTCCTCGACGGGCGCAGGGTCGGCGTCCCGGGCGGCGCGGCCCACCGTGGTGGCGAGGGTGTGCGCGACGGCGTGCGTGCCGGCCGCGAAGTTCACGACGCGGGGCTGGTCGACGCGGTCGATCCCGGTCGCCTCGGTGAAGAGCGGGCGAGGGATCTTGAGGACGAGCTCCTCGAGCCCGTGGGAGAAGCCGCGCATGAACGGCCGGTCGGCGTCGCACATCAGCATCTGGCCCGGCTGGAGCGTCCGCACGCCGTCGTCGTGGTAGAAGAACGCCTCACCGACGAGGCTGAAGAAGAGCGCCACGGACTCCGACGGTCGGCGCTGGATCATCCGGGCGTCGCGTTCGACGACGTGGGAGTTGCCTCGCACGCGGGCCAGGTGCACCCGGCTCACCTGCAGGTTGATCTCGGTCGCGTCGAGCACCGCCGACGTCAGCGTGCGGCAGCGCAGGCCGATCAGCGCATCCTCGTTGTGGCTCTCCCAGAGCTCGACGCGCTGCTCCGGCGGGAGGTCCTGGGTCGAGAACGCGACCACGCCCGGCGCCTGCGCTGGAGGCGCTGATCCCTCCGTCATGCGGCGACGATACCCCGCATGTGACGACGGACACGGGCTCGCGCCGTCCTCATGCACGCGTCTCCACACGGTGCCCGAGGGGGAACATCTCGACGCGACCGCGGGTGAGCACGCCCCACAGGCCCTTGGGGGCGAAGAGGACGACGACGATGGCGAGCGCGCCGAGCGCGATGAGGTACCAGGTGCCGTAGCCCGAGAGCTGCTGCTGGAGCACGAAGAAGATGACGGCGCCGAGGATGGGTCCCTCGATGGTGCCCAGTCCCCCGATCACGACGATGAAGATCATGAACGCGCTGTAGTTGACCGAGTAGATCGAGTCGGGGCTCACCCGGAGCGTGTTGACGGCGATGAGCGCGCCGGCGAGCCCGGCACCGGCGGACGCGGCGACGTACACCAGGCGCTGCCAGCGGCGTACGTGCACACCGAGGCTCGACGCGGCCTTCACGTCGTCGCGGATCGCGGTCAGGCCGAGGCCGACCGGCGAGCGCATGAGTGCGTAGGTGGCCACCACGACGAGGACCGCGAGCGCGAGGCCGACCCAGTAGACCGTCGCGATGCGGGTGACCCGGTCGGTGCCGCTGAAGGCCTGGAGGGACAAGCCGGAGCCGCCGCCGAGCGCGTCGACCTGGGTGGTGAGGAGCTTGAAGCCCTCCGCGAGGACCCAGGTGCCGATGGCGAAGTAGCCACCCACCAGCCGGAACACGAGGAACGAGGTGACGAGGGCGAGCAGCCCGCACACGACGGCGGCGAGGGCGAGGGCGGCCATCAGGGGGATGCCGACCGCGTCGGCGAGGTAGATGACGCTGTAGCCGCCGGCACCGATGAAGGCCTGCTGTCCGATCGACACCAGGCCGCCGTAGCCGGCCAGCAGGTTCCAGGTGGTGGCCAGGATGACCAGGGAGAACAGGCCCACCAGCTGCGTCAGGCCACCGAGGGAGACGTTGTACGGCACCCAGACGGCCAGGACGAGCACGACGGCGACCATCACGCCGGCACCGGCCATCGACCCGCGGCTGCCGCGTCGTACGGAGGGGCGGGTGACCTCGTCCGTGGGGGTGTCCGTAGGGGTGTGCGTGGAGGTCATGCGGTCACCATCCGGGGCATCAGGCCGCTCGGCTTGAGGGCGAGGACGGCGAGGAAGACGACGTGGCCGAAGAGGATCCCGTAGGCGGGCTCGACCTGGGCGCCGACGGTCTGCGCGACGCCGAGGACGAGACCACCGAGGAGGGTGCCCCACAGGGACCCGAGTCCGCCGATGATCACGGCCTCGAACGCGAAGATGAGGACGAGGTCCCCGTATCCCGGGGTGAACTGGGTGCTCATCCCGAGGAAGGCGCCGGCGGCGGCGACGGACCCGATGGCGATCGCCGTCGCGAGGCCGTACATGTGGCGGTCGTCGATGCCCATCAGCCGTGCGGCGCCGGGGTCGTCGCTGGTGGCACGCATCGCCCGGCCGACGGCGGTGCGGGACAGGAACAGCTGGATCGAGGCAGATCAGTGCGACGGCCACGACCAGCGTGAGGAGCGCGAACGTGCCGACGGACAGGCCGCTGGCGATCGTGATGCTCGAGGTGGCGAGGTCACCGATGGAGATGCTGCGTGAGTTCGCGGTCGCGACCTCCTGCAGCACGTTCACGACGATGACGGCGAGGCCGAACGTCACCAGGAGCGGGGCCAGCTCGCCACCGCGCAGCGCCCGGTTGAGCAGGCCTCGCTGCAGCACGTAGCCGACGCCGGCGAACACCAGCACCGACACGACCAGGCACACCCACAGCGGCAGCGGGGTCTGCTCGGACAGCCACAGGGTCAGGTAGGCGGCGGTGACGGCGAGGGCGCCGTGGGCGAGGTTGACGATGCGCATGACACCGAACACGAGCGAGAGCCCGCAGGCCAGCAGCGCGTACTGCCCACCCAGGAGCAGCTCCCTGGACGACGGCATTGACCCAGGTCATGTCGTCTCCTCCAGTCCGAAGTAGGCCGCGGCGACTACCTCGCGGGTGAGGTCGACTGCGGGCGCCTCGAGGACGGTGCGGCCCTCGAGCAGGCACTGGAGCCGGTCGGCGACGGAGAGCGCCTGGCCCAGGTCCTGCTCGACGACCAGCACGGTGGTGCCCCTGGCGGCGATGGTGGGCAGCGCCCGGTAGATGTCCCCCACCACGACGGGCGCCAGGCCCAGGGAGACCTCGTCGAGCAGCAGCAGTCGCGGGTTGGCCATCAGCGCGCGACCGATGGCGGTGGCCTGCTGCTCACCGCCCGAGAGGTGCGCGCCGATGCGGTTGCGCCGGTCGGCGAGCAGCGGGAAGGCGTCGAACACCGAGGCGAGGTCCCACGGACCGGGCCGCCCGCTGTACGCGCCCACCTGCAGGTTCTCCTGCACGGTGAGCGACCTGAAGATGCGGCGCCCCTCCGGGACCAGGGAGATGCCGAGCGCGACGCGTCGGTGGTCGGCGACCTGCGCCACGTCCTGGCCGTCGAACAGCACCTGCCCCGCGGTCGGGTGCATCACCCCGGCGATCGTCTTCAGCAGGGTGGACTTCCCGGCGCCGTTCGCACCGACGACGGCGAGCGTCTCGCCCTCCTCGACGTGGAGGTCGAGACCCCACAGCGCCTGGAGCTCACCGTAGGCGGTGTCGACGCCGCTCAGCTCGAGGAGGGCCATCACGCACCCTCCTCCGCCACGGCACCGAGGTAGACCTCCATGACGGCGGGACTGGCCATCACCGCGTGGGGGTCACCCGTGGCCACGACCTCGCCCATGGCCAGGCACATGAGCCGGTCGACGACCTGGAGCAGCGCGTGGACGATGTGCTCGATCCACACCACACCGAGGCCGGCGTCACGCAGGCGGGCGATCAGCGCGACCAGCTCGGGGAGCTCGGCCTCGGTGAGGCCTCCGGCGATCTCGTCGAGCAGGATCAGCCGCGGTCCGGTCGCCAGCGCCCGGGCCAGCTCGAGGCGCTTGCGGTCCAGCAGGCGCAGGGAGGCGGCGTCGGTGTTGACGACGTGGGTGAGGCCGGCCGTCTCGATGGCGTCGAGTGCAGCCGTGTGGGCCTGCTGACCGCGCGCTCCCCCGGCGAACGTCGCGCCGACGAGCACGTTCTCGAACACTGTGAGCCCACCGAAGGGCCGCGGGATCTGGTAGGTCCGGCCGATCCCGCGGCGGCTGCGGCCAGCGGCCCCCAGCCCGGTGATGTCGTCACCGTCGAGGAGGACGCGGCCGGCATCGGGACGCTGGGTGCCGTTGACGATGTCCAGCATCGTCGACTTGCCGGCGCCGTTGGGTCCGACGACCCCGAGCACCTCGCCCGCCCCGACGTGGAAGGACACGTCGGTGGCGGTCACCACGCGGCCGAACCGCTTGGCGATGCCCGTCACCTCCAGCAGCGCGGTCACGAGAGAGGCTCGACCTTGCCGGCGAGGGGCACCTGCGGGGCGAGCTTGTTGGACACCACGACCAGGTCGAACGGGTGCTCCCCGCCGTCCGTGGCGCGCCACTGTCCACCGGTCAGCGGGGTCTTGGCGACGTACGGCGGCACGTCGGGGTCCTTGCCCCACGCCACCTCGCCGACCACCGTGTCGACGTCGAGGTCGGCCAGGGCGGCGACGATGTCGTCGGAGTCGGTCGAGCCGGCCTCCTGCACCGCAGCGGCGGTGACCTCGAACAGCGCGTGGGCGAAGCCGAGGGGCTGGGTCCACTGGTCGCCGGTCTCGGACTCGAAGGCGTCGGCGAGCTCCTCGGCACTCTGGCCGGTCAGCGAGCTGGTGTAGGGCGCGGTGGGCGTCCACCACACCTCGGTGGCCAGGTTGTCGGCGATGTCACCGAGCGCCTCGACCGACGACGGGAACAGCAGCGCCTTGCCGATCGTGGCGACCTTGGGCGAGTAGCCCTGCTGCTTGGCCTGCGTCCAGAAGGTGGTGAAGTCCGGCGGGATCGGGACGCCGAGCAGGATGTCGGAGCCCTTGAACGCGGAGATCTGGGCGGAGAAGTCCTTGGTGCCGTTGGTGTAGAGACCGGGGTTGTCGATGGTGACGCCGCTCGACTCGGTCAGGGCGGGGAAGTTCCCGCTCCACGCCTGGCCGTCGGGGTCGTTGGGGAAGAGGCCGCCGGCCTTCGTGTTCGTCGTCACCTGCGACCAGATGTCGGAGTAGACGGCGGCGACGTCCTCGAGGCCCCAGAAGAAGTGGTAGCTGTAGGCGAGGTCGCCGGGCTTGTCCCCGTCGCGGATGGCGAAGGGCTGCCACGGGGCGACCGTGGTGATGCACGGGATCGAGTTCGCCTCGCACTGCTCCGAGACCGGGTTGACGATGTCCGGGGTGCCCGAGGAGATGAGCACGTCGACGTCGTCGCTGTTGATGAGCTCGGTGGCGACCTCGGCCGCGCGGGTGGAGTCGCTCTGCGCGTCCTTGACGATGATCTCGACCTCGTAGTCGGTGCCGTCGACCTCGAGCGGGTGGTCGGCGAACCATGCCTTCATCTGGTCCACGACGAACGAGTTGGCCTGCCCGAACGGAGCCAGCGCGCCCGTGGTGGTCGAGACGAAGCCGATCTTCAGCGTGGCCTGGTCGCTGCTGGCCTCCTCCCCGCCGATCCCTCCCGAGCAGCCGGCCAGGGCGGCGGCGAGGGTCAGTGCGCTGACCCCGCTGATGACGGACGAGCTGAGCTTCATGGTGCCTCCCTGGTGCGGGGTCGCGCCTGCCGCGACCTCCGGAACGACCACGCGGTCCGAGCACGCGTTCCGGGAGCATCGTTCGGCCGGCCTGTGACCGGCGTCACCGGTTGGGAGGTGTTCTCGGCGGAAACGGCCACCGATGGCGGAATCACGCACGCCGTGGCCGGAACGGGGAAGGCACCAGGGCCTGATCTGCGTCTCCGCGGATCAGGCCCTTCTTCGTGTGACCGTTCGTGTCGAGCCCTCGGCTCTCGAACGACGCCCCTACGCGCAGTCGCGACAGACGAGCGGGTCCTCGGACACCCGTGCGCTGCGGTGGTGCACGAGGAAGCACACGGAGCACGTGAACTCGTCGTCCTGCTTCGGCACCACCTCGACGCTGAGCTCCTCGTTCGACAGGTCGGCTCCGGGGAGCTCGAAGGACTCTGCGGCCTCGGTCTCGTCCTCGTCGATCCTGCCGGAGTTCGTGTCCTTGTCGGTCGCAGCAAGGCGGAGCGCCTCGAGGCTGTCCTCCTTCTGCTCCTCCTCGCTCTTGCGCGAAGCGTCGTAGTCAGTGGCCATGGTGGTAGTCAGTCCTGTTCGTCGGGGGCGAGCGCATTGTGCCGCACGGCAGTTGTAGCCGGACCGCGGGGAGCGCGCTACCCGAAATACAGTCAGAGGCGGCTTCCCGGATCTCTCCGGAAAACCGCCTCTGACCTGCTGTTTCACTTTGTAGCGGGGGCAGGATTTGAACCTGCGACCTCTGGGTTATGAGCCCAGCGAGCTACCGAGCTGCTCCACCCCGCGTCGGTGAACAGAACATTACAGCCGCGGGGTTCGGGGCCCAAATCGAGGGCCGTCAGCCGGCCAGGGCGACGGCCTCCTCGATGAGCTTGACGCCCCTCCTCCATGAGCCGGGCCCACTTGACGCTGTTGCCGTTGCGCTGCGCCTCGTCGGCCTGGCTGAACTTCTCCTCGGCCTGCTGGAGCAGGTCGCGGATCTGGGCCTGGGTCCCGCCCGGAGCCGGCGTCGTCGGCTCGGCGGTCGGCGACTCCGTGGGCGACGTCGTCGGGCTGGGCGACTCCGTCGGGGTCTCCCCCGTGTCCGTGCCGCCCGAGCCCGAGCTGCCGTCGAGCGAGTCCTCGATGGCCGCCGTGAGCGTCGTACCGATCCCGACGTTGCCCTTGTAGGACACCAGCACGAAGGTCAGGACCGGGAAGGTCGACTCGTTCTGGCGACGCGTGTAGAGCGGCTGGACGTACATGAAGCTGTCGCTGACGGGCAGGGTCAGCAGGTTGCCGTAGAGGATGTCGGCGTCGCCGTTGGTGTAGGGCAGCAGCCGGTCGCGCACCTCGTCGTCGGTGCTCAGGTTGTTGGCGATGAGGCGTGGACCGTCCGTGCCCTCGTCGGGCAGCTCCTTGACCGAGACCTGTCCGTAGGTCTCGGACGTGGCGTCGCTGTCGACCTCCATGAAGGAGGCGAGCTTGTCGCGCTTGGGCCAGACGTAGACCGAGGTGAGCGACCACGTCTGGGTGCCGTCGTTGTCGGTGAAGAGGCGGTACGGCGGCTGCAGCGTCCCGGTGGCCTGCGGGTCCTTGGGCGCCTCCCAGCGCTCGGAGCCCTCGAGCCACGACTGGGCGTCGGTGACGTGGTAGCGCTGGTACTGGTAGCGCTGCGCCTTGAACAGGTCCTCGGGGTAGCGCAGGTGCTCCATCAGGGTGTCGGGGATGTCGGACTTCGGCTTCACGACGTCCGGGAACACCTCCTCCCACGCCTTGAGGATCGGGTCCTCCTCGTCCCAGGCGTAGAGGGTCACCGTGCCGTCGTAGGCGTCGACCGTCGCCTTGACCGAGTTGCGCAGGTAGTTGACCTCGTCGGTCGGCAGCGTCTGGAAGCCGGTGTCGTCCTGCAGCGCGTCCTTGGTCATCGTCTCCAGCGACTCGCGCTGCGAGCCGGGGTACTTGTCGGTGACGGTGTAGCCGTCGAGGATCCACTGGATCCGCCCGTCGATGACGGCCGGGTAGGGGTCGGTGTCGACGGTCAGCCACGGCGCGACCTTCTCGACCATCTCGCGCGGCTTGCGGTCGTAGAGGATCTTCGAGTCGTCGTGCACGCGACCCGAGAGGATCAGGTTGGGCTCGGAGTACTTCACGGCGTAGAGGAGCTTGGTGAAGACGTTGCCGATCGGCACGCCGCCCTGGCCGGTGTAGGTCGTCGCCCGGTCCTCGTCCTCCGCGGCGTCGGTGCCGGAGTCGGTCGAGAGGTCCAGCTCGATCGGGGACGCGCTCGGGCGGCTGCCGACGACGCTGTAGGTCGGGCTCATCTCGCCGAAGTAGACGCGCGACTCGTAGCCGTCGGGGTCGAGGCTCGACAGGGCGTCCTGGTCGGCCTCCTGGCCCTCGGCCCACTGGATGCTCAGCGACTGGCGCTCGTCGTCCTCCGGACGCTGGTTGGCGTACGCCGCGATGACGCCGTTGCCGTGCGTGTAGACGGTGTGGAGGTTGGCCCACGTCTGGTTGTCCTCGGCGATCCCGTCCTGGTCGAGCTCACGCACGCCCAGCACGATCGCGCGGTCCTTGCCCTCGAGGTCGTAGCGGTCGACGTCGAGGACCTTGCCCACCGAGTAGTAGGGGCGGACCTGCTGCTGGAGCTGGAAGGTCTGGCTGACGACCTTGGGGTCGACCAGCGGCACCGACGAGGTGATCCCGTCGAGCGCCTGGAGCCGGCCGTCGACGCCGAGCGGTGTGCCGACGAACTTCTCCTCCTGGATCTTGTCGAGCATGTAGGCCTGGCGCGTGGCCTCGATGTTCTTCTCGAGGTAGTCACCCTGGCGGTCCGGCACGTTGGGGTTCACCCGGATCGCCTGGACCACCGAGGGCACGATCAGCCCGAGGATGATCGCCGACAGCGCGAAGAGCGCGACGCCGACCGAGGGCAGCAGCCAGGTGCGGCGCCAGATGTTGGCGAAGAACAGCACCGCGCACACCACGGCGATCCCGGCGAGGATCTCCTTGGCCGGCAGGACCGCCTTGTCGCCGGTGTAGTCCATGCCGGTGAAGATCGAGCCGGACCGGGTGACGAGGTCGAACCGGTCGAGCCAGTAGTCGACGGCCTTGGCCAGGACGAAGAGGCCGAGCAGGGCCGAGACCTGGATCTGGGCGGCGCTGGTGAGCCGCTCCCCCGGGCGGGCGGACAGCCGGATGCCGCCGAACAGGTAGTTGACCAGCACCACGGCGAGCAGACCCACCACGGCGAGGGCCATCACGTAGTCGACGACGTAGTGCCAGAACGGCAGGTCGAAGACGTAGAACCCCACGTCCTTCTTGAAGTAGGGGTCCTTGGTGCCGAAGGTCTGGCTGTGCCGCCACAGCGAGTAGCTGCGCCACTGGCCGGTCGCCGAGCCGCCGGCGAACAGGCCCATCACGATCGCGGCGCCGGCGATGACCCACGTCATCCGGGGCGCGAGCACCTCGCGGTAGCGGTCCATGCCGTCGTCGGGCATCCCGGGCATCCCCGGCCAGAGCACCGGCCGGAACCGGTAGGCCAGCGCCATCGCGACGGCCACCGTGGCGGCCATCAGGCCGGCGAAGACGAAGAAGAGCCCGATGCGGGTCAGCAGCAGGGTCGTGAAGACGCCGCCGTAGTCGACCGACGAGAACCACAGGCGCTCGGTCCAGAAGGACGCGAAGCCGCTCAGCAGCATGAAGGCCAGGACCAGGATGATCGCGGTGATGACGAGCGCGCCGGGACGGCGCGAGCCCGTGGGCGGCCGCTGGCCCGCTGGACGCTTCGGTCCGTCGGGGCCGCTGGCGGCCGTGGGTCGATCGAAGGGATTGCTCATGCCTGCCCCTGCTCGGAGGTGTCAGTGTGGGGGTCGGTGGACGCGTCGGTGAAGGTGGCGTGGAGGAGGTCGAGGAGGCCGGGCACCAGCTCGGTGCCGTTGACGACCGACTGCTCGTCGTCGTGGGCGCGCAGCCTCAGGGCGCAGTACGACGCCCCGGCGCGGGTCACGCCGGCCACCATCCGCACCTCCTGGCGGTCGGGGTGCTCGCGCGCGAACAGCTCGGCCGCGGTCGGGTCGTCGGGGATGTCGTCGTCGACGTCGGGTGGCAGCACCAGCCGCTCGATGACGGCGGCGCAGCCGGACACGCTCTCGGGCCAGGCGATCGTGTGCAGCGCCTCCTCGAGGGGCTGCCCGGGCGGCAGGCCGTCCTGCTCGATCGAGGTGAACGACCCGTCGTCGCCGGGCCCGTCGATGGCCATGGCGGCGGCGAGGCCGGGCTCCTGGGCGACGAGGGTGGCGGTGTCGACCAGCGCGTAGAGGCGCGCCGGCTGGTCCCAGCCGTCCTGGGCGACGTGCGCCTCGATCTCCAGCACGGCCGCAGCCAGGGCCGGGTCCTCCGGCAGGGCTTCCGCGCCGGAGGGGTCGGGTGCGTCGGTCGTCATGAGGCGGTGTCCTTGCAGCTCGGGAGCGGGGCGTCGTGGTCGGTGACCCAGTCGGCCAGGGTCTCGACGGCGCGGTGCATGGTCGTGGCCCTGGCGAGCCGCATGTCGCCGGTGTCCACTCCCCCGATCCCGTCGCAGTTGTCGGCCGGCACCAGGAACAGCTCCGCGCCGGCGTCGCGCGCCGCCGCGATCTTCTGCTGGATGCCGCCGATCGGGCCCACCTTGCCCGAGGGGGTGATGGTGCCGGTGCCGGCGATGTCGGCGCCGTCGGTGAGCGAGCCGGGCGTCAGGGTGTCGTAGATCGCGAGCGACATCATCAGGCCCGCGCTGGGTCCACCGATGCGGTCGGGGATGTTGACGCTCACGCGGTAGGGGAAGTCGAACCCGACGCCGGGGGTGAAGCCCACCCGGTAGGCGCCGTCCTCCATCTCCTGCGGGGTGACCTCGACGGTCTGCTCCTTGCCGTTGCGGCGTACGACGAACGGCACCGGCTCGCCGTGCGGTGCGCCCTCGATCGCGTCGAGGACGTCCTGGGCCTCGGTGATCTCGGTGTCGCCGACGCGGATGAGCACGTCGCGCACCTTGAGCTTCCCGTCGGCCGGCATGCCCGGGGTGACGTCGACGATGTCGACGATCGGGTCGAGCTTCTCGCCGAGCTCGGTGAGCGCGGCCGCGGTCGCGGTGTCCTGCGAGGAGACCATCGCCCCGGCGGACTCGCGGTCGTTGGACTCGTCGGTCTCCTCCGGCGCGTAGACCGAGGACTTGGGCCACACGGCGTCGTCGGGGGCGAAGTAGGCCTGCAGCAGCCTGGGGAGCGTGACCGCTTCCTCGGGCGTGCTCACGTAGACGGTCGTCATCCGCAGCTCGCCGTCGTCGTAGTAGGCCTTGTGCCCGGTGACCTGCACGGTCTCGTCGCCGCCGGACTTCGCGAGGATGTCGACGGTGGGGCCGGGCTGGTAGATGACGTAGGGCAGCGGCACGACGAATGCGACGCCCCACAGCACGGCCGACAGGCCCAGCGCGAGCAGCCCCGCCCTGGTCCGCTGACTCATGGGCGCAACTCTCTCAAATGCACGCAACTGGCCGCACACTCAGGAGGAGCCGCGGGTGTGACTCGGCCGCACGGCGATGCCCGTGCTCCGGTCACGCGCCGGTGCGGACGTACGCCGCACACCGGCCGGCAGCTCCTTGCCGAGCGCCTTGCCGAGCCGTTCGACGGCGACGTCGCGGTCGACCTCACCGCGTCCGTCACGACCGACCCACGAGACCCACGCCATCGCCAGCGCCGTCACGACGACGGCGGGCGCGAGCCAGAGCAGGATCTCCACGCTGCGAGCCTAGGCGTCGGCCGGTCCCGTCGGACGGCAGGCGTCACGGCGTGCCGACCCACTCCTCGCTCTGGTCGTCGAAGACCTGGTGCTTCCAGATCGGCACCTCGGCCTTGAGCGTGTCGATGAGCGCACGCGAGGCCGCGAAGGCGTCGCCGCGGTGCGCGGCGGTCGTGGCGACCACGACCGCGAGGTCACCGATCTGCAGCTCGCCCACCCGGTGCACCGCCGCGACGCCGCGCACGTCGTGCTCCGTCGCGACCCGACGGCAGACGTCCTCGAGGCGATCGAGCGCCGAGGGGTGCGCGGAGTAGTCGAGCGCGGTGACGCCCTTGCCGCCGTCGTGGTCGCGCACCTGCCCGATGAACAGCGTCAGGCCGCCGGCGCCGTCGTCGCCGAGCGCGTCGACGACCTCGGTCACGTCGAGCGGGGTGTCACGGATGGCGACGAGTCGGACGGCGTCCGGTCGAGCGTCCTGCGGGGCATCGGTCACGCGCGCAGTCTAGGTCGCGCGGCTGGGCGCGGTGAGTACGGTTGATGCCATGAGTGACACCCCCGGAGGCCCCGGAACGCCCGGTCAGGGCCCCGACGACGACAGCTCCTCCGACAACCCGTTCAAGGGCACGCCCTTCGAGCAGATCTTCTCGCAGATGGGCGGCCTCGGCGGCGCGGGCGGCGGCATGCCCGACCTCGGCGCGCTGATGGCGCAGATGCAGTCCTTCTTCGCACCCCACGACGGCCCCATCAACTGGGAGACCGTCACCGACCTCGCACGCCGCACCGCGGCGCAGCAGCCCGACCCGACGGTCTCGTCGGCGCAGTCGGGCGCGGTCGCGGACGCCGTACGCCTCGCCGACCACTGGCTCGACACCACCACCGAGTTCCCCTCCGGCGTCACCACGACGGCGGCGTGGTCGCGCGCGGAGTGGATCGTGGAGACCATCGACGTGTGGAAGGTGCTCGTCGAGCCGATCGCCGGCTCCGCCACCGACGCGCTCAGCCAGGCCATGCCCGAGGAGATGCGCCAGCTCGCCGGGCCGCTCATCGCGATGCTCGGCAAGGCCAGCGGCGCGATGGTCGCCAACCAGGTCGGCAGCGGCCTCGGCGCCCTCGCCGGCGACGTGCTCAGCGCGTCCGACATCGGTCTCCCGCTCGGCCCGACCGGCAAGGCCGCGCTGCTGCCCACCAACGTCGAGGCGTTCGCGGCCGAGGTGCCCGACGTGACCTACGACGACGTGCTGCTCTACCTCGCCCTGCGCGAGGCCGCCCACCAGCGGCTCTTCGCCGGCGTGCCGTGGCTGCGCGACCACCTGATCAGCGCCGTCGCCGAGTACGGCGCCGGCATGGACTTCGACACCTCCGGCATGGAGTCCAAGCTGCGCGAGATCGACGTGTCCAACCCGGCCGCGATGCAGGAGGCCCTGTCCGGCGGGCTCTTCGACCCCGAGCCGTCGGCCGCCCAGAAGGCCGCCCTCGAGAAGCTCGAGGTCACCCTCGCGCTCGTGGAGGGCTGGGTCGACGAGGTCGTCAGCCAGGCCACCGCCGAGCGGATGCCCGCCGCGGCCAAGCTGCTCGAGACCGTACGCCGCCGGCGCGCCGCCGGCGGACCGGCCGAGCAGACCTTCGCCACCCTCGTCGGCCTCGAGCTGCGGCCGCGCCGGCTGCGCGACGCCTCGGTGCTGTGGGGCTCGCTCCGCACGCGCCAGGGCGCCGAGGCCCGCGACGGTGTCTGGATGTCGCCCCACCTGCTGCCGACGGCCGCCGACCTCGACGACCCGCTGGGCTTCCGCGAGGACTCGGTCGACCCGGGCGAGCTGTCCGAGGACGAGTTCGACGCCGGGCTGCGCGACCTGCTCGACGGCGGCGACGGCACCGACGGACCCACCGCCCGGTGACCCTCCACTCCGACGCCCGGGCCGTGCTGGCCGGGTGGGAGCCGCCGAGCGCCCGGGACGCGGAGCTGCGCGACCGCTTCGTCGCCCACCTCGACGCCCACCCCGACGCGATGACGCGCGCCTGCCTGCCCGACCACCTCACCGCCGGCACGATCGTGCTGACGCCCGAGGCGGACTGGGTGCTGCTCAACCACCACCGCAAGGCCGGTGTCTGGCTGGCCTTCGGCGGTCATCCCGAACCGAGCGACACCACCCTCGCCGGGGTCGCGCTCCGCGAGGCGCAGGAGGAGTCGGGGCTCACGGACCTGGACTTCGACCCGGTGCCCCTCGACCTCGACGAGCACGAGGTGCTCTTCTGCTCGCCGGGCACGGCGGTCCACCACCTCGACGTACGGTTCCTCGCGACCGCTGCGCGGGACTCAGCCCACGCCGTCAGCGAGGAGTCGCTCGACGTGCGCTGGTGGCCCGTCGACGCGCTGCCGGAGATCTATCCGGACATGCGCAGGCTGATCGGGGACGCGGTGACGCGGCGCTCGAAGCGCGTGACTCAGCGCGCGGTAGACGGGAACGTCTTGGAGGGGCTGTTGGTGGCTGCGTAACTGACAACCACCGTCGTCGTCCGTACCCCGGTCAGCACGCTGAAGACCACGGTCGAACGTCAAGTTCGGCCAGGCGCGGTCTGTGGCTGCCAGCTCGCAGTGAGCCACCGTCTGGCGGTGTCCTGACGAACGTCACGGTCGTCGCCGAGGGCCGTGACACCTCCGCACGGATCTGCGTCGCAGCAGGGCGTACCTGAGTTCCTGGTGATCGTCGAGCGCGCACCGTGCAGGTTCTGTGTCGCTGCGGCACCGCCCGTGTTCTCGATCGTCGACGGTGATCGTGAACAGGCGATTGCCGCTGCCGTTGCCGTCCCGATCACGGCTGCCGTGCTGCCGGTGTTGATTGATGTTCGCGCTGCTCGACGCGAAGGCCGGCGCTGCCGCAGCCACGGCGACGGCGGGCACGGTCCACGCGCCAGCGCGCACGACCTGACGCCGGTTCGGCTTGATTCCGGTCACGAAAGAACATCCCCACGAAAGGTATGGAGTCTCCGAGCTCCTGGAAAAGCGGTCCAGACCAGATTAGGTTCTGGATCGTTCAACTACCCCCGACCGCGGGGAAGCTCCGGGAGACCTTGAGACCGCCGTTGCCGGCGCGTGGAGAACTACTCGGAATCGACACCCGGCGGTGGCTCGAGGCGCGCTCCGGTGGAGAACCCCTCGAGGTAGCCCTTGGCCTTCTCGGCCTTCGGGTAGCGGTCGACCCAGTTCCAGAACTCGGCCGTGTGCCCCGCCTCGAGCAGGTGGGCGAGCTCGTGGACCAGGACGTAGTCGACCACCCAGGCCGGCATCTGCTTGAGCCGGTCGCTGAGCCGGATCGTCCGGTCCCCCGGGGTGCAGGAGCCCCAGCGCGCGTTCTGGTTGGTCACCCAGCGCACCGAGGCCGGGACCGCCAGCCCACCCAGGTAGAGGTCGTTGAGCGCGGCGGCCCGGGCGACCAGGTCGTCGTCGGAGCGGACCTTGCGCTTCTCCTGGCGCTCGATCCGCTTCACCATGTCGGCGACCCAGGTCGCCTCGTCGCGCTTGCTCATCGTCGCGGGGATCAGCACCACGATCCGGTCACCGTCGCGGTAGGCCGACACCGTGCGCCGACGCCGCCGCGAGCGGCGTACCTCCACGTCGGGGCTCGGGGTCCGCGTGCTCATGGGCCCGAACCTAACCCTCGCCACCCACAGTGGGCGCCGGACGCGCGGGGTCAGAGCCGCGCGGCCGCCCACTCCAGCAGCCGGTCGCGCTCCCAGGTCGTGACGATCCGGTCGGGGTCGATCCCGGCCTCCGTCGCCCGGGCCGCGCCGTAGTCGAGCATGTCGAGCTGCCCGGGAGCGTGGGCGTCGGAGTCGATGGAGAACAGGCAGCCGAGGTCGCGGGCGAGCTCGAGCAGCTTCGTCGGCGGGTCGCGGCGCTCGGGCCGGGAGTTGATCTCGACCGCGACGCCCTCCTCGGCGCAGGCGGTGAAGACGGCCTTGGCGTCGAACTGGCTCTGCGGCCGCACGCCGCGGTTGCCGGTGACCAGCCGGCCGGTGCAGTGGCCGAGGACGTTGGTGTGCGGGTTGCGGACCGCGCCGATCATGCGGCGGGTCATCGCGGGTGCCTCCATCTTGAGCTTGGAGTGCACCGACGCCACGCGTACGTCGAGCCGGCCGAGCATCTCGTCGGTCTGGTCGAGCGAGCCGTCGTCGAGGATGTCCACCTCGATGCCCTTGAGCAGCGTGAACGCCCCACCGAGGTGCTCGTTGACGGCGTCGACGACGCCGAGCTGGCGGGTGAGGCGCTCGGCGCTGAGTCCGTTGGCCACCCGCAGGCGCGGGCTGTGGTCGGTCAGGACGAGGTAGTCGTGGCCGAGCTCCATGGCCGTCATGGCCATCTCCTCGAGCGGCGACCCGCCGTCGGACCAGTCGCTGTGGGAGTGCAGGTCCCCCCGCAGCTGGGCGCGGAGCTCCTCACCGCCGGTCGCGAGCGGGCCTGCGGTCGTCTCGAGCTTCACCAGGCGCTCGGGGACGACGCCGTTGCACGCGTCGGTGATGACCGCGGCCGTGCTCGGACCGATCCCGGCGAGCTCGGTGAGCGTGCCGGCGGCGGCGCGGCGGCGTACCTCGTCCTCCGGCAGCGGCAGGATCGTGCGCGCGGCGTTGCGGAACGCCTCGATCCGGCGGCTCTCCTCGCGCTGGCGCTCCATGAGGAAGGCGATCCGGCGCAGGGTGGCGACCGGGCTGCGGGCCTCGTCGGACCCCGACTGGTCGCTCACTATTTCTCCTCCACAGCCACGCTCGCGTCGTACGCGCTGGTCACGGGCACAGTACGACGCGAGGCCGGGCGTGTCGCCCACAGGCCCGTCCCCACCGGGGCGGATGCCCTCCACCGCCCGTCGGGCACCGTGCACACTGCCTCCACAGCCCTGTCCACAGGCGTGGACGCCGACGTGTTGACCGGCAGCGGGGCGCCTCCTAGCGTCCTCCCCAGAAGGGCCCCACGGCTCCTCGACGTCAGCAGGGGAAGGCAGGCGTCGGAGGCTGCGGGGCCCCTTCTGTTGCGTCGGTCTCCCCGCACGTGTCAGCGCCCGCGGAACTGGGGCGCCCGCTTCTCCTTCGCGGCTGCGATGCCCTCCTGGAGGTCGGCCGTGGCCAGCGTCATCGGCTGGGCCAGCGCCTCCCACTGCAGCGCGGACTCGAAGTCGGCGTGGCCGCCGTCGGCCAGCGCGATCTTGGTCAGCCTGCTCGCGATCGGCGCGGTGGCCGCGATCCCGGCAGCCGTCGCCAGCACCTCGTCCAGGAAGCCGTCCCGGTCGAGGACGCGCGAGACGAGCCCGAGCCGCAGCGCCTCGTCCGCCTCGACGACCCGCCCGGTCAGGAGCAGGTCACGCGCGTGCGCCGGGCCGACGACGTTGGGCAGCAGCCACGTCCCCGCCATGCCGGCGTGCATGCCGAGCTTGTTGAACGGCAGGCCGAGCTTCGCGCCGCCGGCGGCGTAGCGGATGTCGCAGGCCAGGGCGAGGCACAGCCCGGCGCCGATGGCGGCACCGTTGACCGCGGCGATCGTCGGCACCTCGAGCCGGCGGACCGAGAGCCACGCCCGGTAGAAGGGCAGCATCCGCGTGCGCAGCCGGTCGACGCTGGCGTCGGGCTCGCTCGCGATCCAGGACGTGTTGCCGCCGGAGCAGAACGCGCTCCCCTCGCCGGTCACCACGACCGCGCGCACCGTCGGGTCGTCCGCGAGCGCGTCGATCGCCGAGACCCACGACGCCGTCATCTCGTCGCTCATCGCGTTGCGCATGTCGGGGTTGTCGAGGGTCAGCAGCACGACCCCCTCGGAGGGCCGCTCGAGGCGCAGGTGGGTGAGGACGGGGAGGGCGGCGAGGTCGTGCTGGGGGGTCTCTGGCATGGCCCGAGGGTACTGATCGCGCTGAGCGTGGGATCACCCGGTTTCACGCTCAGCGCGTGTGGTGCGTGAGCGTGGGCCACGCGTGGCGTAGGGTCGTCCGCGGAGCGCTGGCGACCGCCAGGCTCCCCGGCGGGCTTCCCCTTCGACAACCCCGTCGCGACGACCAAGAAGTAAACAAGCAAGGAGGCCGTCATGGCGGAGACCTGGAGCGGTGAGTTCTACTGCGTCAAGTGCAAGGAGAAGCGCGAGGCGGAGGGCGAGATCAAGGTCAACGACAAGGGCACCAAGATGGCCAAGGGCGTCTGCCCGGTCTGCGGTACCAACCTGAACCGCATCCTCGGCAAGGCGTGAGAATCACCCCTTGAGCAGTTAGCAGCGGCGTCACCCCTCGGGTGGCGCCGCTGCTGCATTTCCCCCTCGTCTCCCCTGATCTCCCCTGTGGACCGCGGCCCGCGGCGCCTCGGCGCGTGGCAGCGTCGCGGCATGGCCCTCCCGCTCCTCCGCAGCGCGTACGCCGCCGGGCTGCGCGCCCAGCTCGACTGCCCGCCTGCGTGGCGCACGCAGGTCCTCGCCGCCCTCGCCGTCGCCGGCATCACCGTGGAGCAGTCCGCGCCCGTCGGGATCTGCCTCGCGCCCGGCCGCGCCGTGTCGCCCGTCGTCGACGACTGGAGCGTCGCCTCGCTCCCCCACCTGCTGGTCGGCGTCACGCCGTGGGCGGTCGACGTCGGTCCGTGGGCGGCCCCCGGCATCGGACCGTGCGCCCGGTGCGTCGCGGCCTCGGTCCTCGACGACCGGCCCACGACACCGGCGGCGGAGATCGCCCGCCCGCTGCTCGCCCTCGCTGCCGGCGCGGCCGCGCGCGACCTGGCCGCCTGGGCGGCCGGCGAGCCGCCGCACTCCTGGCTGACGTCGTGGCGCCACGACCACCAGCCGCTCCCGACGCAGCGGCGGTGGGAGCGCCACCCCTACTGCGGCTGCGCCTGGTTCGACACGGCCTGACGCGAGCGGCGTGCTCACCACCACTCGCTGTCGAGCTTGCCCTCCATCGCCCGCAGGTTCTCGCGCGAGCAGGTGACGCAGAAGCGCTGCCGGCGCCCGCGCTCGACGGCCGTCGTCCAGCTCAGCGTCTCGGCCGCCGGCGCCTGGGTGCCGCAGTAGCTGCAGGTGACCGTCTCGGTCTCGTCCGTGCCCACGCGGCTGACGCTACCGCTGGCGCGGTCCGTCAATGGGCCGAGAACGCCGACGAGCCGGCACGTCGTCACCGTGACGACGTACCGGCTCGTGCTGTGCCCACCCGCGATCAGGTGAGTGGATCAGATCGCGCGGGCGAGGGCGAGACGCGCCTGCTGCGCGGCCTGCTCGGCCTTGCGGCTCATCCGACGCGCCATGGCCAGGTGGTGGCCACGACGCAGCTCGTGCGCCTCTCCCAGGCGCGCGGACATTTGCGCGCGTGCGAGTTCTTCATGCATGAGATTCATGTCGTTGCTTCCGTTTCGGTAGGTCTTCATGTCGGTGTCGTTCCTTGTGTTTCCTGAGTGGGAGTGAGTACGCGGTGGCGCCTACGCGGCGGCCCCGTCCTTCTGCTTCTGCTCGGCCGCGTGAGCAACCTGGTCGGACTTGCGGGGCCGGCCTCGCGGCCGCTTGCGCGGGATCACCACGCCCTGGAGGAAGAGCTCGCCTCCCCAGACGCCCCACGGCTCACGCCGCTCGAGGGCTCCGTCGAGGCACAGCGCCTGCACGGGGCAGTCGATGCAGAGGGCCTTGGCGTGCTCCACGTCCGCGGGGGACTCGGCAAACCACAGCTCTGCGTCTCCTGTACGGCAGGGCAGCAACTCCTCATCCACACAGGCAGCTGCGTCGTGGAGTGCACCCAGGGGGGCCTGGGCCACGGCGTCAGCTCGGTTGCGGTCGAGAACGCTGATGGTCATGTGTATTCACCTCCTACTCGTTGACCTGATCGCGGGTCTGGAACTGGACAAAGCGGTGCTGGACAAACAAAAAGGCCGCGGATCCCGGTGTCGGGTTCCGCGGCCTGGAGGCTGCCGATGTAGGTGAGTCACCTATGTCGACGGACTCCAGGCAGGAGAACCCGGGAAATCGCCCTTGATGCGAACGATGGCGGCGTCGCCCTGGACAGCCACCACGCCGGCACCGAAGGCGCGCGTGTGCGCGCAGGGGCGGCCGAGGGTGGACATGCCGAAGGACGGCGTCCAAGCCGTCATCGTCATCGTGTAGTTCTCCATGGGGGCCACCTCCTTCGGGGCGTCGGGCGCGGATCCGTGTCAGGGATCCCATGCGCGTGGGTTGGTGAGAGGAACGCTAGACCCTGCTCGCTGTCAGGGGCAAACGATTTTATGGGTATTACCGAGAATTTCTTTCCGATTCATCCTTTGGACCCGTCGGCGACCAGCGCGAGCACCTCGTCGCCGTACTTGGTCAGCTTGCCCGGACCCACGCCGCTGATGGCGCGCAGTCCCTTCTCGTCGGCCGGCGAGTGCTCGGCGATGAGCTGCAGGGTCGCGTCGGTGAAGATGACGAACGCCGGCACGCTGTCCTGCGTCGCCCGCGCGAGCCGCCACTCCCTCAGCCGCTCGAAGAGCGCCTCGTCGTAGGAGGCCGGGCAGTCGGCGCAGCGGCCGATCTTCTTCTCCTGCGGGGTGGAGAGCGGACGCCCGCACTCGCGGCAGTGCATCGCCGCCCGGTTGCGCTTGCCGCGCTCGCGCCGCTGCGCCGAGACTCCGGGCACGCCGTCGAGGAGGGGGGTCGAGGAACGGCGACGCGCTGCGGTTGCCGCGACCGCCGGGCTCGCGCGCGCTCGCCCACGACACGGTGAGCTCGTCGCGCGCGCGCGTCATCGCGACGTAGAGCAGGCGGCGCTCCTCCTCGATCTCCGCCGGGGTCTGCGCCTGCGAGATCGGCATCATCTTCTCGTGCATGCCGGCGACGAAGACGGCATCCCACTCGAGGCCCTTGGCGGAGTGGATCGTGGCCACGGTGACCGCATCGGCGACCGGTGCGTGCTGCTCCCCCGCCCGTCGGTCGAGGTCGTCGACGAAGTCGCCGAGGGTGGCCCCGGGCTGCTCGCGGCCGAAGTCGACCGACAGGTCGACGAGGGCCTGCAGGGACTCCCAGCGGTTGCGGACCTCTCCCCTGCCCTCCGGCGGCTGGACCGAGTGGCCCATCTGCGAGAGCACGGCCAGGACCGCGTCGGGCACCGGTCCGGACCCCTCCCCGCTGCGCGCGGCACCGCGGACGAGGGTGATCGCCTGCCGCACCTCGGGCCGGTCGAAGAACCGTGCCGCACCGCGTACGACGTAGGGCAGGCCGCGCGCGGCGAGCGCCTCCTCGAAGCGCTCGGACTGCGCGTTGATCCGCAGCAGCACCGCCATCCTGCTGGCCGGCGTGCCCTGCGCGCGGAGCGCGGCGATCCGGTCGGCGACGGCGTCGGCCTCGGCCACCTCGTCGGTCGCCTCGCGGTAGGTGATCCTCGCGCCGCCCGGCCGCTGGGCGACGAGCGCGACGCCCTGGCTCTCGGTGCCGGCCAGCAGCGTGTTGGCGCCGGCCACCACCTCGGGGGTCGAGCGGTAGTTGCGGACCAGCTCGACGCTGGTGGCCGACGGGAACCGCTGGGTGAACTCGCGCAGGTAGCGCGCGTCGGCCCCGGCGAACGAGTAGATCGTCTGGGCCGGGTCGCCGACGACGCAGAGCTCGTCGCGACCGCCGAGCCACAGGTCGAGGAGCGCGTGCTGGAGCGGCGAGACGTCCTGGAACTCGTCGACGACGAACCACTTGTACTGGCGGCGCACCTGCGCGGCGACCGCGTCGTTGTCGGCGAGCAGCCCGGCCCCGAAGAGCAGGACGTCCTCCATGTCCATCCGGTTCTGGTCGCGCTTGACCTCCTCGTAGGCGGCGAACGCGCGCGCGACCACCTCGGGCTCGAGGCCCGAGACCGAGCGTCCGCGCGCCCGGGCGAGCGCGGCGTAGGAGTCCGGGGAGACGTTGCTGACCTTGGCCCACTCGACCTCGCTCGCCAGGTCGCGCAGCGTGGCCTGGTCGGTGGCGAGCCGCTGGCGCCGGGCCGCGAGCGCGAGCATGCCGAGCTTGGACTGGGTGAGCTCGGGCAGCTCACGCTGGTGGACGCGCGGCCAGAAGAACCGGAGCTGGCGCAGGGCCGCGGAGTGGAAGGTCCGCGCCTGCACGCCGGGTGCGCCCAGGGCGCGCAGCCGCTCGCGCATCTCCCCCGCGGCGCGGGTGGTGAAGGACAGCGCGAGCACCTCGGTCGGTGCGTAGACACCGGTCGCCACGCCGTGGGCGATGCGGTGGGTGACCGCGCGGGTCTTGCCGGTGCCGGCGCCGGCCAGCACGCGGACGGGACCGCGGAGCGCCTCGGCGACCTGTCGCTGCTCGGGATCGAGCGCTTCGAGCAACGTCGGCTCCTGCGGGTTGGGTGGGACGAACGCGCCAACCCTATGCGCCGGCGCCGACAGCGACCGGACCGCTCTCCACAGGCCTCGGACGCCCCTTCCGGGGAATGCCTGCGGCAGCGGTGTCGTTGGACCGGACATGTCCGAGAACCAGTTCACGATGTTCACCACGCCCTGGTGCGGCTACTGCCACCGCCTCAAGAGCCAGCTCGACCGCGAGGGCATCACCTTCGACATCGTCGACATCGAGCAGCAGCCCGACGCGGCGTTCACGGTGGAGCAGGCCAACGGCGGCAACCAGACCGTCCCGACCCTGCTCTTCTCCGACGGCAGCACGCTGACGAACCCGTCGGTGATCGCCGTCAAGGAGAAGCTGGCCTCCCTTGCGTGAGGGCCGCCCTCAGTCCCGGACCGGCTCCGGGGTTAGCCTGACGTCGTGTCACTGCTGAACTCGATCGACCGCCCCCACGTCCTCACCGCGATCGAGACGTGGGACAAGGCCGGCGGATCCAACTACATGCTGGTGCGCGGCGGCGTCTCGACGCACGTGCTGCTGCACGCCGGTCGGGAGTACGACGCGGCCGCGATCGTCGGCATCGCCCACGGCCTCGCGACCGGCAACACGCTGACGCCGGCCGAGGTCCCCGGCGGCGCGGCCGGGGCGAGCAAGGCCCTCGTGCGCCTCGGCTTCCAGGTCCGCGACGAGTCCCCGCCGGCGCCCGAGCGGGTGCCGGGCACCCGCTCGACGACGCCCCGCGCGGCACGTACGCCTCGCGCGCAGCACCCCGCGCGCGACCCCGCGTCCGCGGGTGGCCGCGAGCGACCGCATCGTCGACAACCTGTGCCCGCGCTGCTACATCGCGATGCCGGCGACCGGCATCTGCGACCAGTGCGACTGACGCTAGTCCCAGCCCGGCCCGTCGAGCGGGCGGCCGAACCACGTCTCGATGAGGGACGACGAGATCGAGATGCCTCGCGGCACGACGAGCTCGCCGGAGCGACCCGCCGCCTCGAACTCGGCGCGCGTCCACCACCGCGCCTCCTCGATCTCGGCGCCGTCGACGTCGATGTCGGTGCTGACGGCCCGGCCGGTGAAGCCCAGCATCAGGCTCGCGGGGAGCGGCCACGGCTGGCTGCCGAAGTAGGCCACCTCGCCGACCTGCACCCCGACCTCCTCGTCCACCTCGCGGCGTACGGCGTCCTCGAGGGTCTCCCCCGGCTCGCAGAACCCGGCGAGCGTGGACCAGCGGCCCACCGGCCAGGCGCGGTTGCGGCCCAGCAGGATCGCCTCGTCGTCGCCCTCGCCGTGGGTGATGGCCATGATCACGGCCGGGTCGGTGCGCGGGAACTGGGCGCGGTCGCACTGCGTGCAGCGCAGCTCGTGGCCCGCCGCGCGGCTGACCAGGGTGCCGCCGCAGCGCGGGCAGAAGTGCGTCGCGTGGTGCCACTCGGCCAGCCCGATCGCGTGCATGACCAGCGGCGCCTGCTCCGGCGTACCGTCCGCCAGCAGCGCCAGGACGTCGCGCAGCGGGACCCACTCCTCGGGCGCGCCCGGCGCGTCCTCCGGCGCGACGATCACGGCGACGTGCACCACGTCGTCGCTGTCGCCCAGCAGCACCAGCGTGCCCGCGGGGGCGTCGGCCGGCGAGACCCACGCGATCGCGCCGTCGACGGGCCGCAGGCGGTTGCCGGCGACGACCAGGACGCGCGTCGCGGGGTCGGCCATGCGGGCGTCCAGCCACTCCTGGTCGGTGCGGCGCAGGCCGATCCGGTTGTGCGCATGGGCGGACAGGGCGGCGTGCGGGAGGAGGCGCTCGGAGCTCACGCTTTCCCACGCTAGTCGGTAGCGTGCGCGGCGTGAGCACGCACATCGGCGCCCAGCCCGGCGACATCGCCCCCACCGTCCTCCTGCCCGGCGACCCGCTGCGGGCGAGGTGGATCGCGGAGACCTTCCTCGACGACGCCCGCTGCTACAGCGAGGTGCGCGGGATGTACGGCTTCACCGGCACGTGGCACGGCCAGCCGGTGTCCGTGCAGGGGTCGGGCATGGGCCAGCCGTCGATGGCGATCTACGTCAACGAGCTGTTCAAGGACTACGACGTGCAGTCGGTCGTCCGGGTCGGCTCCTGCGGCGCCGTGACCGAGGACGTCGCGGTCCGCGACGTCATCATCGCCTCGGGTGCCTGCACCGACTCCTCGATGAACCGCATCGCCTTCCACGGCCTCGACTACGCGCCCGTCGCCGACTTCGGGCTGCTGCGCGGCGCGGTCGAGGCGGCCGAGGCGCGCGAGGGCGGGTCGCCGTTCCACGTCGGCCTGATCTTCTCCAGCGACTCGTTCTACTCCGCCCGTCCCGAGCTCCTCGGCGAGATGGTGAAGTACGGCGTCCTCGGCGTGGAGATGGAGGCCAGCGGGCTCTACACGCTCGCCGCGAAGTACGGCCGCAAGGCCCTCGCGATCTGCACCGTCTCCGACCACATCGTCACCGGCGAGGAGACGACCTCCCAGGAGCGCGAGCAGACCTTCGGCGAGATGGTCGAGATCGCGCTCACTGCTGCGCTCGCCTGACGTAGGCCTCCTGCTCGAGCGGTGGTGGAGCCACACTTCCTGGCGAGGAAGTGTGGCTGGACCACCGCTCGGAGCGTGTAGGCGTACGACGCGCCGGCGGGCGGTGGTGGAGCCACGTTGCCTGGCGCGGGAATGTGGCTGGACCACCGCTTGAGCGGTGGCTGAGGGGGATCCGGCGGCCTCGGAATGCCCCTCACGCACCGCCCGCGCCGGGTCGTGCGACGGCGCGCCGAGGAGCGGTGGCTGAGGAGGATCCGGCAGCCCCGGAATCCGCCTCATGCACCGCTCGGGCAGGACCTCAGAGGTCGAGGAGCTGCTCGAGGCCCGCGCGGTCGGGGAGGTCGGCGGGCTCGACCGTACGACCGGAGCGGACGTAGTGGAACGCCGCGCGCACCCGGTCGAGGGGCGTGCCGGTGAGCTCGGACCAGGCGAGGCGGTAGAGGGCGAGCTGGAGCGGGTCGGAGGTCTCGTGGCGGCTGGTCTTCCAGTCGACGACGAGGAAGTCGGCCCCTGACTCCGGCGGCTCGGCGTAGACCGCGTCGATGCGGCCGCGGACGACCTGGCCGGCGAGGACGAGCGCGAAGGGCGCCTCGACGGCGTGGGGGGCGCGGTCGCCGAAGGGGCCGTCCTCGAACCGCTTGACCACCTCGCCGAGGTCGGCCTCGTCGTCGATGCCGGCGTCGGCGCGACCGGGCAGCTCGTCGGGCTCGATGAGGGCCTGCTGGCCGAACCGGTGCTCGACCCAGGCGTGGAAGGCGGTGCCGAAGCGGGCGGCGGGTGCCGGCGGGCGCGGCATCGGGCGGGCGAGCTCGCGGGCGAAGGCGTCGGGGTCGTCGCGCAGCCGCGCGACCGACGTGGCCGACAGGCTGCCGGGCAGCTCGAGGTCGACGACGGCCGACGCGCTCGGCGCGGGCCTCGGCGAGGAGCTGCGCGAGGTCCTCGTCCCACTCCGCGACCCGGGCGGCCTCGACCATGTCGAGGTCCTCGTCGGGGGCGGTCGGGTCGCTGCGGCGTACGAGCTCGGCGGCGGCCAGCCGACGGAGCGCCTCCTCGCCCGGACCCGGCACCGGCCACGGGCGGGAGGGGTCGACGTCGTCGTTGGGGTTGGGCGACTTCGGCGGCGGCTTCTCCAGCCAGTGCTCGACCGGCTCGCCCCACTCCTCGAGCTGGTCGCGCACCACGCGCTGGTAGTCCGACGGCCCGAACGGCGTCGCGCGCTGGCCCCAGACGTAGGACGTCACGGCGAGGTGGTGGGCCGCGCGGGTGAAGGCGACGTAGCCGAGGCGCAGCTCCTCCTCGGCGTCGTGGGCCTTGGTGGCGGCGCGGTAGGCGTCGAGCGCGGCCTTGTCGTGCCCGGCCAGCTGCGGCTGGTCGGCGCGGTCGCCCCGCAGCGGCGCGGGCAGGACGGCCGGCGAGGACGTCCACAGCGTGCGCGAGCGGTTGCTCGGGAAGCGGGTCTCCCCCACGCCGACGCAGAACACCGACGACCACTCGAGGCCCTTGGCGCGGTGGACGGTGAGCAGCTTGACCGAGTCGGCGGCGGTCGGCGTCGCGACGTCGAGGCCGTTGCCCTGGTCGTCCTCGGCGGTGAGGTAGGCCAGCAGCGCCGGGAGCGTGACGTCGCCGTCGACGGACTGGAACTCCGCGACCGCCTTGACGAACAGGTCGAGGTTGTCGCGGCGCGCGGCCGCCGCGGGCGAGGTCGCCGACGCCAGCTCGACGTCGACGCCGGTGGTGTCGATGATCCGGCGCACCACGTCGAGCAGCGGGTCGCCGACGTGGGAGCGCAGCCGGCGCAGCTCGGTGGCGAGGAGGGCGAACCGGTCGAGTCGCCTCGGAGGAGTAGGCCGCCTCGCCGGGCGACTCGACGGCGTCGCTCAGCGCGGGCAGCTCGGAGGCGTCGATGCCGTCGGCGATCTGGAGCAGCTGGTCGGCGACGTTGGCGGCCTCCTTGCGGCCGCGTACGCCCGCGATCTCGGCAGCGCGCATCGCCAGCAGCCGCAGGTCGCGAGGACCGATCGCCCAGCGCGGACCGGTCAGCAGGGTGAGCATCGAGGAGTTGGCGGTGACGTCGTGCATCAGCGTCAGGGTCGCGACGACCTCCGCGACCTCGGGCAGCCGGATCAGGCCGGACAGGCCGACGATCTCGACCGGGATCCCCGCCGAGGTGAGGGTGTCGTAGACCTCCTCGCCCTGCGCGTTGTCGCGGCTCAGCACGCCGATGTCGGCCCACGCCGTGCCGGCGTCGTGCACCTCGCGCACCGCGGCGGCGAGCCAGGCCAGCTCGTCGGACGCCCGCTCGAAGACGTGGGCCTCGACACGGCCCTCCCCCGCGATCTCGGCCGCGCGCAGCCGGGCGACCTTGTCGCCGTAGGCCGCCAGCAGGGGCTCGGCCAGCCGGTTGGCGACCTCGAGGATGCGGCGGTCGGAGCGGCGGTTGACCGTCAGCGGCAGCCGCCCGGCCTCGCCGTCGGCGGCCGGGAAGGTCTCGGCGAAGTTGAGGATGTTGGACACCGAGGCGCCGCGCCAGCCGTAGATCGCCTGGTTGGGGTCGCCGACCGCCATCACCGGGTGGCCGCCGCCGAAGAGCCGCGCCAGCATCGTGGCCTGCGCGACCGAGGTGTCCTGGTACTCGTCGAGCATCACGACCTTGAACCGCGCCCGCTCGAGCTCGCCCACCTCGGGCTGGTCGTCGACCAGCCGCGCGGCGAGGGCGATCTGGTCGCCGAAGTCCATCAGCCCGAGGTCGGCCTTGAGCGTGCGGTAGCCGCGGACGAGCTGGAGCAGCTCGGCGCGGCGGTCGATGGCGTTGATCGCCTTGGCGGGCGGCCCGAGGTAGGTCGTGCGGGCCTTGCCGGCCTCCTCCTCGGCGATCGCGCGCTCGAAGCCGCGGCGTGCCTCCTCGTCGGTGCGGCGTACGTCGTCCTCGTCGACGAGGTGCTCGCTCATCGCGCCGTCGAGGGCGAGGAGGTTCTGGATGGCGGTCGCGGGGTGGTCGGTCAGCAGCTCGATGTGGCCCGGTGAACCGCTCGATCACGCGGGCGCCGAGCTGGTAGCGCGAGGCGTCGGAGACGACCCGGGTGTCGGGCTCGTGGCCGATCCGCAGGCCGTGGTCGGTCAGGAGCGTGGCGGCGTAGGCGTGGTAGGTCGCGACCGTCGGCTCGAGGACGTCCTCGCCCTCGGCGACCACCGAGCGGTCGAGCAGGCCCGCGGCACCGAGCGCGGCGGTGACCCGGTGGCGCAGCTCGGCCGCGGCCTTGGTGGTGAAGGTCAGGCCGAGGACCTCCTCGGGTCGGACCTTGCCGGTCGCGACCAGCCAGACGACGCGCTGCGCCATCAGGGTCGTCTTGCCGCTGCCGGCGCCGGCGACCACGACGGTCGGGCGGAGCGGGGCGGTGATCGCCGCCCACTGCTCGTCGCTGGCGGCGTGCTCGGCGCCCATCAGGACGCGCAGGTCCTCGGGGGTGTCGAGCCGGACCGGCTCGCGGGTCGGCGTCGACGTGGCGGCTCGGTCACTGGACGGTCACGCTCCCGGCGCCCTTGGCGGGGCAGATGGCGACGAACGGGCAGTCGCGGCAGTGCTGGCCGGCCACCGCCGGGAAGGTCTCGTCGCGGACCAGCTGGGCGGCGCGGGCCAGCCCGGTGCGCAGCACGAGGCGCTCGGACCCGGCGTCGTCGTGGGCCGGCTGGGCCTGGACCTTCGGCACGGCCGAGTCGTCGTCGATGCCGAGCTGCACCAGCTCGGCGCCGCCGGAGGCCACCGACCGGCCGGCCGCCTCGTCGACGGCGCCGGCGTCGACGGCGTACTGGTAGAGCGCGAGCTGGAGGTTGGCGGCGACCGCGGCCCGGTCGGGGGCGTGCGGGCGCTCTTGAAGTCGACGACGACCACGCGACCCGTCGTCGTCGATCTCGAGGCGGTCGGCGAAGCCGGTGAGCATGACCGGGCGGCCGTCGACCTCGACGACGCTCTGGAAGCGCTGCTCGGCGCCGAGCACCTCGCGCGGGTTGGCGGTGTGCCACTGGACGAAGCGGCCGACCGCCTTGCGGATCCGGGCGAGCTCGCGCTGGCGCGACCACGGCGTGCGGAAGGCGAGCCGGTCCCAGATGGCCTCGACCTCGGCCATCAGCGGGTCGACCTCGGCGGGCAGCTCGCCGTGGGCGACGCGCTCGGCGAGGGCGTGGAGGACCTGGCCGAGGTTGGCCGACTGGTGCACCGCCGAGACGCCGCCGGCCTCGCGCTCGAAGAACCACTGCGCCGGGCAGACGCAGGATCGACTCGAGCATGCTGGCCGAGATCGGGACCGGTCGCTCGGGGTCGCGGATCGGCTCGACCGAACGGGTGGCGCTGCGGGTGCCCCACCACGTGGACGGGTCGGCGGACGGCACCAGCTGGCGACCGTCGACCTCCTCGGCCGCGAGCGCGGCCAGCCGTCGGGCGGCGGCCTCGCGGAGGGCCGGGGTGACGAGCGGGTCGGCGGCGTTGCGGCGCAGCTCGGCGACGAGCCCGCCGAGCGACAGCGGGCGCGGCGGCCGGCCGTCCTGGTGCTCGATGGTCACGCCGAGCTCCTCGAGGAAGCGGGACGGCTGCTCGCCGTCGTCGTCGGGCGACTTCACCGCGCTGACCACGAGGCGGCGCCGGGCGCGGGTGCAGGCGACGTAGAACAGCCGGCGCTCCTCCATCAGCAGGGCGCGCGAGGTCACCGGCGGGACGAGGTCGGGGTGGCCGGCGCCGTCGACGCCGATGCGGTCGGCGCCGAGCAGGGTCGTGCGGCGGCGCAGGTCGGGCCAGCCCTCCTGCTGCACGTGGGCGACCACGACGAGGTCCCACTCGAGTCCCTTGGAGCGGTGGGCGGTGAGCAGCCGGACGGCCGCGCCCCGGACGCCGCGCTCGGCCAGGGTGTCGGCCGGGAGCTGCTGGGCGACGACGCTGGCGAAGAACGCGGCGACGCCGACGTGGTCGCGCTGGTCGACGGCCCGGGAGGCGAGGTCGAAGAGCGCGACGATCGCGTCGAGGTCGCGGTGGGCGCGACGGGCACCCGCACCGGCGAGGTCGACCTGGCGACGCAGCCGCTCGGGCCACGACGTCGACGACCACAGGTGCCAGAGCAGGTCCTCGACGCCGGCGCGCTCGGCGAGCATCCGGGCGCCCGTCGGCGAGCAGGGTCGGCGAGGGCAGCGGCCCGCTCGACGTCGGGTCCCTCGATCCCGTCGAGGAACCCGGCCTCGACGACCGCCAGCCGCAGCAGCTCGCGCGAGGTGCGCCGGGCGTCGGGGTCGGCCAGCTCCTTCTCGCGGGTGCGGAGGCGGCGGACGAGCGCGCGCAGGTCGGAGGCGTCGAGGCCGCCGAGCGGCGAGAGCAGCAGCGACTCGACCCGGCCGGGGTCGAGGTAGTCGGGCGAGTCGGGGTCGTCGTTGTCGAGGTTGACCACCGCACGCAGCGCGTCGAGGAGCGGGCACGACGGCCGGGTCGCGGACGAGCGGCAGGTCGTCGGAGGCGACCTCGACGGGCACGCCGGCCGCGGCCAGCGCGCGGCGCAGCGGCGGGATGCTGGTGCGGCCCGAGCGGACCAGGACGGCCATCCGCTCCCAGGCGATGCCGTCCTCGAGGTGCGCGCGGCGCAGCAGGTCGGCCAGCCGCTCGGCCTCGGCGCGCTCGGTGTCGTAGGTGACCACCTCGACGCGGCCGTCGCCGTGCGGACCGGGGACGGCCTCCGGCGACAGGAACGCCTCGCGCGCCTCGGCGCCGATGCTGCCGGTCAGCGTGAGCCGGCCGGCGACGCGACCGGCGGCCAGCAGCAGCCGCGGCCCGAAGCGTCGGGTGCGCCGCAGCACCACGACGGGTGCGGGGTCGCCCGCGGCGGTCGGGAAGGCCGCCGGGAAGTCGAGGATGCCGCGCACGTCGGCGCCGCGGAAGCCGTAGATCGACTGGTGGGGGTCGCCCGACCACGGTGAGGTTGCGACCGTCGCCGGCGAGCGCGCGGAGCAGGGCGACCTGGCCGGGGTCGGTGTCCTGGTACTCGTCCACGAAGACGTGGCTCCACCGGGCGCGGAGCTCGTCGCGGTGGGTCTCGGCCTCGATCACCGCGCGGCGGATGAGGTCGGAGTAGTCGGTGGCGCCGAGGTTGTCGAGGACCGTGAGGTACTGCTCGAGGAACAGCCCGGCGGCGATCAGCTCGGGCAGGTCGTGCTCGATGCCGAGCGCGCGGAGGCCGGCGGGGTCGAGCCCCTTCTCGCGGGCGCGGGCCAGCACGGCCTGCACCTCGCGGACGAAGCCGCGGGTGCCGACCGCCCGGCGGAGCTGGTCGGGCCAGACGACCGACTCCGGGTTGTCGCGCAGCAGCTCGCGCAGCACCACGTCGGCCTCCGGGGCCGACAGCAGCCGGATGGCGCCCTCGTAGAGCTCGGCGGGCGCGTACTTCCGCACCAGCGCGTAGGCGAAGGAGTGGAAGGTCGAGCACGAGCCGGCGGACGTCGTGCGGGCGACGCGCGCGGTCACCCGGTCGCGCAGCTGCTCGGCGGCCTTGCGGGAGAAGGTGAGGGCGAGGACCGAGTCGGGCGAGGCGCCGCGGTGCTCGATGCGGTCGACGATCGCCTCGACGAGGGTCGTCGTCTTGCCGGTGCCGGGACCGGCCAGCACGAGGAGCGGGCCGCCCTCGTGGTCGACCACGCGCTGCTGGTGCTCGTCGAGCTCGGGCACCACGACCGAGCGGTCGGGGGCCACCAGCCGGTAGCGGGTCGTCGTACTCACGCACACACCCCATCACGCGGGACCGACAGTTGCCCGCCGGCCCCGCGGAGGGATGTGGACGGGTCAGGACAGGTCGACGATCGCGGCGACCGGGCCGCCGCCCTCGGGGCCCTGGTGGGCGGCCGAGACCGACACGAAGACCGCCGGGTCGCCGGTGACGGCAGCGGTGACGCCGCCGACGCAGGCCTTGATCTGGCGGTGCCAGTGCACGTCGGAGTCGTCGAGCATCGCGTTGCGGCGACCGCGGACCATGCCGTCCTGGCTGGCCTCGCACTTGAGGAAGACGTTGACCAGCCTGCCGTCGAGGTCGCTGGTGCGCGGGCGCTCGGGCAGGTCGAGGCCGGCGGTGCGGATGGCGTCCCAGATGCCGTCGGCGTCGAGCGCGTCCTTCATCACCGAGTGGCCGATGCGGTACTTGCCGCCGACACCCTTCGCGTTGCCGACGACGACGATCTGCGCCACGTCGAGCTCGACGCCCGACGAGCAGGACGCGACCGAGGAGTAGAGCTCGCGGTTGTGCATCACGTCGGCGTCGGTGGGCATCTCGATCTCGCCGAGGGCGACGGCGATGCCGAGGCCGGTGGCGCCGTTGGAGAGGTCCATCGACTCGTGGGTGTGCTCGGTCCACACGGTCTTGCCGCGCGACTTGGCGTCGCGGATCGTGTGGATGGTCAGCAGCGGGGTCTTGGTCTGGACGTAGTGGACGTCGGCGGGGTCGGTGATCCCGGCGCGCTCCATCGCGACCTTCACGCCGGCGGCGACCTTCTCGATCATCGCGGTGTAGCCGATCTCCTCGGGCAGCAGCGGCTCGCTCATCGCGAAGCCGGCGGTGAGCCGCATCTCCTCGCGCGACGGGTCGTCCTCGGGGACGTCGGTGGTCGCGAAGATCGTGGCGTGGGGGCTGATCACGCCGTCGGTGCCGCCCGACCACACGATCGGGACGCCCTTGACCTGCTCGGGGTCGGCGCCCTTGGCGACCAGCGCCTCGCGGAACGCGCGGTCGGCGATGATCCGGGTGTAGTCGTTGACGCCGCCGTTGCCCTCGGTCTTGCCGATGATGGCGAAGACGCGGTCGGCCGCGATGGTGCCCTCGTCGATGAGCTTGGTGAGCTCCGACGCGTCGGCGACGGAGTGGATCGGGACCTTGCGGACCTCGATGGCGCTGGGCATGTCAGCTGTTTCCTTTCGGAGTGGGTGGTCAGGCGGGTACGACGACGGTGCCGGCGTCGCCGGCGACCGCTGCGGTGATCTGGTCGAGGCTGGTGATGACGCCGGTGCGGCCGGTGGACTCGACGAAGCGGCAGACGGCGTCGACCTTGGGTCCCATCGAGCCGGACGCGAAGTGGCCCTCGTCGGCGTAGCGCGCGCAGCTCCGCGACGGTGATGCGGCCGAGCGGCTCGGCGTCGGGCTGGCCCCAGCGGATGACGGCGTTGGGCACGTCGGTGGCGATGACGAGCACGTCGGCACCGGTGGTGTCGGCGAGCAGGGCCGCGCCGAGGTCCTTGTCGATGACGGCCTCGACGCCGACGAGCGAGCCGTCGGGACGGCGTACGTGCGGGATGCCGCCACCACCGTTGGCGACCACGACGAAGCCGGCCTCGATCAGCGCGAGGACGGCCGGGGCGTCGAGGATCTCCTGCGGCTCGGGCGAGGCGACGACGCGGCGCCAGCCCTTCTCGCCGCGGTCCTCCCAGGTCTCGCCGTGGCCCATCAGCAGCCTGGCCTCGGCCTCGGGCAGGTGGCGGCCGATCGGCTTGGTGGGGGTCGTGAAGCCCTCGTCGTCGGCGTCGACGAGCGTGCGGGTGACGACCGCGGCGCTGCGGCGGTCGACGGACCGGTCGGCGAGCTCGCGGTCGAGGGCGTCCATCAGCACGAAGCCGAGCGTCGCCTGCGTCTGCGCGCCGCACCAGTCCAGCGGGACGGGGGGTACGACGCCCGCGGCCAGCTCGTTCTTCACCAGGAGGTTGCCGACCTGGGGGCCGTTGCCGTGGGTGATGACGACGTCGTGGTCGTGCTCGAGGAGGCCGGCGACCGCGGCCATCGCGACCTGCGCGGCGGCGATCTGGTCCTCCGGACGCGCCCGCCCGTCGGCGTTCGTCATGGCGTTGCCGCCGAGTGCGAGCAGGACCCTCATGCCGCAACCGTAGTGTCGGCGCTCACAGCCTCCCCACGGCACGATCAGCCAACAGGAGCGCCGTTCGATGGCAATACTTGATACTGGTCGCGGTGGGCGTGCGCAACTACCTCGTCGAGGGCGTCTCGTGCGCCGGCAAGACGACCGTGGCGACCGAGCTCGAGCGCCGGGGGCACCACGTGGTGCACGGCGACCGGGTGCTGGCCTACCAGGGCGACCCGGTCACCGGGGAGCCGCTGCCGGGGCACCACCACGAGCACCACGTGTGGGACGTCGACGCGGTGCGGCGGATCGTCGCCGACCACAGCAGGCCGGTCACCTTCCTGTGCGGCGGGTCGCGCAACCACGCCCGCTTCGTCGACCTCCTCGACGGCGTCCTCGTGCTCGAGCTCGACGCCGCGACCCTGGCCGAGCGGCTCGACGCGCGACCGGCCGACGAGTTCGGCGTCGAGCCCCGAGGAGCGCGCGCTGGTGCTGCGGCTGCACGCCAGCCGCGAGGACCTGCCCGCCGGCGATCGCCGTCGACGCGACGCGACCGCTGGCCGAGGTGGTCGACGAGATCGAGCGGCTCACCCGCTAGCGGCCGCCGGCCACCCGCAGCGTGGTGCCGGTGACGTAGGACGCCTCGTCGGACAGCAGCCACGCGACGGCGTTCGCCACCTCGTCGACCTGCCCCGCGCGGCCGAGCGGGACCAGCGGGCCGACCCGCTCGACGCGGCCGGGCTCGCCGGCGTCGGCGTGGATCGTGGTGTCGATGATGCCGGGCGCGACCCCGACCACCCGGACGCCGTCGCCGGCGACCTCCTGCGCGAGGCCGATCGTGAGCGCGTCGACGCCGGCCTTGGCGGCGGCGTACTGGACGTACTCCCCCGGCGAGCCCAGCGTCGCGGCGCCGGAGCTGATGTTGACCAGCACGCCGCCGGGGCCGCCGCGCGAGCGACTGAGGACCCGGACCGCGGCGCGCGCGACCAGCAGCGCGGAGGTGAGGTTGAGCTCGACCGTCGCGCGTACGACGTCGGGCGGGGTGTCGGCGAGCGGGCCGAGGTGCAGCGTCGCGCCGGCGTTGTTGACCACGCCGGTCAGGTCCTCGGTCGCAGCGAAGAGGGCCTCGATCCCGTCGTCCGTGGTGAGGTCGGCGCGGACGGTCGTGCAGTCGACGCCGAGCCCCCGGCACGCCTCGGCCGTCGCCTCGGCGGCCGAGTCGTCGCGGGCGTAGCCGAGCACGAGGTCGTGGCCGTCGGCGGCGAGGCGGCGGGCGACGGCCGCGCCGATGCCGCGGGTGCCGCCGGTGACGAGGGTGCGCATGGGGCCTGTCTACCGGACGCCGGCGTCGGGCAGGTTCCACCACGTGTCGAGCCGCGGGACAGCGGGCGTCGTACGTCCCTCGCGCAGGACGCGGCCGAGGCGCAGCAGGTAGGCCGCGATGCCGGCGGTGCCCTGCATCCAGCCCACGCCGGGCGGGAGGAGCGGGTCGTCGCTGCGGTGCTCGATGAAGCGCCAGCAGGCGCGGTCACCCTCGCGCACGGCCCGTTCCACGAGCGCGTCGCCGAGGACCTGCGCGAAGACGAGGTCGTCCTCCACGCCGCGCCGCTGCCAGGCGTCGAGGAAGACGTCACCGACGCCGGCGGTGCCGCAGCAGCGTCCGTCGTTGTCCCAGAAGCCGGGCCGCAACCGCTCGGGGAGGCCGGACGTGCGGATGCTGTGCAGGCAGCGGCGCTGCCACTGCTCCGGTGTCTCCCCCGCGACGTCCGTGACGCCCGCGTGCTCGAGGGCGGTGAACAGCAACGACGTGCCGGTCGGGCCGTGGCACCAGGTGAAGGTGACCTCGTCCATGTCGGGCTGGGCGGGGATGACGTGCGGCACCACGAACCCTCCGCCGCTCGTGTCACCGAGGGTCACGAGGTGCTCGGCGCCGCTGCGCGCCGCCTCGACGAGGTCGGGCCGGCCGAGCTCGGCGCCCGCGACGGCCAGGGATGCGGCGATGCCGGCCAGGCCGTGCGACCAGTTGGGCATCTGCCGGTCGCGCCGCTCGGGCGGTAGGTCAGCGGCGAAGCGCAGCGGGAAGAAGCGCCAGTTCGTGCCCGCCTCCGTGGGCTCGGCCTCCGCCAGGAGGATGTCCGCGGCCTTCGTCGGCCAGGGCCTCGCGCACCGGCGTCGCCGTGCCGGTGCGCCCAGAGTGCACCGAGGAGGTTGCCGGCGGTGCCGAGGGTCGCGTCGTTGATGCGGGTGTGCTCGGCGAACGGCGGCGACGCCATCCACGGTTGCTCCCAGCCGTCGTCGGTCGCGAGCTCCGCGAGCCGGCGCGATCGCCTCCTCGGCTCCGTCGACCCGCAGCGCCGACAGGACGCCGAGGTCGCTGACGAGCCCGTCGAAGTAGGAGTACGCCGTCGTGGTGGGCGAGGTTGCCGCGGATCCGGGTCGCGATGCCGTCGGCCAGACGCTGCTCCTCCTCGGTCCAGGGGCGCGACGCGCGCACCTCGGCCAGGACGTGTGCGAGGCCGCCGATCCCGCTGTGCATCCCGTCGCGGTCGTCCTCAGGGGCGGCGCCCTCGTGCGGCACGGTGACCGGGATCCAGGGACCGTCGTCGTCCCACCCGACCTGGTCGAGCACCCAGCGCCACGCGGCCTCGCCGAGGTCGGCGTACGTCTCACCCGTCATGTCTCACCCCTGGTAGGGCGGCGCGACACCCCAGCCCCAGCGGGGCGTCGGTGCGTGCTCGGGCGGAGCGGCGCCGGGCAGCGGAGTTCTCCATCGCCAGCCGGGTCCCCCACTCGAGGTAGCCGATGATCGCGGCCCGGAACTCGGGATCGGCCGGCAGCTCGGCGTCGTCGGCAGCGAGGCTCATGGTCGTGGCGAACCGGTGCCGCTGGGCAGGCGTGATGGCGAGGCCGAGGTGGTGGCGCAGCATCGACTCGTAGCCACCGTGCTGCTCGGTGTAGGTCTGCGGCCCGCCGAGGACCTCGGCCCACCAGTCCGCGACGTGCGCCCGGTGGTGCTCCGAGACCCCGCCGGGGAAGAACCCGGCGAGGGCCTCGTCGGCCTCGACCCGGTCGTAGAAGCAGTCGATCATCCGGCGCAGCGGCGCGAGACCGCCCGCCCACTCGTACAGCGTCGGCAGTCCGGCCTCGTCCACGCCCGTCATCCTGCCCTCCTCACACCCGGCGCGCGAGGTGCAGCCGGATGTCGCCCACGACGTCCACCTGGTCGGGCAGGGCGGCGAGGACCTGTTCCAGGGCGACCTGCCGGGTGTCCGGGGGCAGCACCAGGAAGGCGGAGACGGTCGACATCAGCCCGACGTAGTCCCGGGCCGGCACGGTCGTGCGGACCTCGAGCACGACCTGGGTGACGTCGGTGAACAGCGGCGAGGCGGACAGCTCGGTGCTCGGCCACTGCAGCTCGCTGTCGGCCGGCGTGCCGTCCGGCGACGGGACCTCGACGTCGTCGACCCAGGGTGCCTGGGCGGCGCGCAGCGCCTCCTCGACGGCCGGGTCCGCGAGGTCGCGCGGTGCTCCGAACGACGCGACGACGCCGCCCGGTCGCAGCAGCGCGGCCATCCGCTCCCACCGGCCCTCGGGCCGGGTCCAGTGCAGCGCGGCCGCGGCGTAGACGAGGTCGTACGTCGTGGTCAGCGGCAGCTCCTCGAACGGCGCCTGCAACGTCCGCACGGTGTCCGGGACGTGCTTCACGAGCTCGGCGAGCATCGCGGCGTCGGGGTCGGTCGCGGTGACGCGCACGCCGTGGCCGGCGAACACGCGCGTCGCCTTGCCGGTGCCTGCGCCGATCTCGAGGGCGGTCTCGACGGGACGCGCGGCGTACGCCAGCACCGCCTCGACCACCTCGTCCGGGTAGCCCGGCCGGTAGCGCTCGTAGTCGGCGGCGACCGATCCGAAGGTCAGGGCTCGCTCGGTCACGGGCCGATCATGGCACCGGGTCGCGGGCTCGCGCGACGTCATACGGACGGGACAACCGCTTGCCCCGTCCGTATGACGTCCGGGTCAGCGAAGGAGGGCCGCCAGCACCCGCGTGCCGACCGGCAGCCCGTGCTCGTCGTAGTAGGCGAACATCGCGGACAGCCAGGGGTGGGTGCCGGGGTCGGCGACCTGCCGCACCTCGACGCCCGCCTCGTCCGCCAGCTCGCGGACGGTCGCGACGCGGGTCGCGAGCTCGTACGTCGCCCCGACGTGCCCGTCCTCCGTCAGCACCAGCGCCGCGACGCGGCCGAGGTCGGCGAGGTCGAGGAAGCCGAACGGCACGTCCGGTGAGTACGGCACCTCGAGCGGGCCGGTGAGGTCGAGGTTCTGCAGGTAGGCGCCCGGCTGGAGGATCGTCCACGCCAGGCCGCTGCGCCGGACGAGGTCCTCGCTGACCGCCTTGCCGACGTGGTGCGGCATCGCCGGGACGTAGGGCGAGGCGACGGAGTGGTAGACCACCCGCCCGACGCCCGCCTCGGTCAGCGCGGCGCAGCACCGAGGCGACGTACGCCGGCTCGTCGGGGTGCAGGTTCGGCGCGATGACGTACGCCGCCTCGCACCCGGCGACGCGCCGACGCGAGGTCCGGCCAGTCGGCCCGTCCCAGCGGCACGCCGACGCGTCGTCGAGCGCGGCGCAGACCGCACGGCCGGTCTTGCCGTGCCCACCGACCACCGCGACCGCGCACGTCAGATCCTGTCGACCTCGGCGGAGGCCGCGCCGTCGGCGAGCGAGGCGTAGCCCGGACCGCGGTCGAAGAACGCGTCGTCCTCGCGGCTCCACGCCTGGCGCGAGCCGCCGCTCGGCCGTCGTCGCGGACGCGTCGAACGCCAGGTCCCCGGCGTCGCGCGAGCCGGTCAGCACCACGCCGTAGTCGCGCAGCGCGGCCTCGGCCGAGACCTTGCCCCAGACGACGTCGCGGACGACGGACTCGGGGTCGCGGGCCAGCGGGTCGCCCCAGCCGCCGCCACCCGTCGTACGGATCCGGACGAGCTGGCCGGCCCTGATCTCCTCGGCGTCGGCGAGGGCGTCGACCTCGCGCTCGTCGGGGCCGCCCGGGTCGATGACGACCTGGAACGGCATGCCGGCCTTGCCGCCGCGCACGCCCCAGCAGGCCAGGATCGAGCGGTCGGCGATGGACATGAAGTGCCCGTCCTTGAGCATCCGGATGTGCTTCTCGTAGCCGAGGCCGCCGCGGAACTCGCCCGCGCCGCCGGAGTCGACCGCGAGGCCGAGGCGCTCGACGATGAACGGGAAGCGCGACTCGGTGAACTCGGTCGGCAGGTTCCGCGAGTCGGGCACGACGTGGATGGTGTCCTCGCCGTCGGCGTAGTAGCGACCGCCGGAGCCGCCGCCGAGCACCTCGCGCATGAGGTAGTCGTTGCCGTCGAGGTCCTTGCCGTAGACGCCGGTGTAGCGGATCGTCTCCTGGTCGGCGGGCATCTTGCCGTCGACCGCCTTGGCCACGACGCCGGCCAGGACGCCGAGCAGCCGCAGGATCACGAAGGTGCGGGCGTTGGTCGGGCCGGGGTGGATCGGCGTGAGCAGCGTGCCCTTCTCCGGGAAGCGCATCTCGATCAGCGGCACGATGCCCTCGTTGACGTCGAGCTCGGCCATCCGCTCGGGGGTGTCGGCGAGGTTGCGCAGGATCGGCGCGAGCCACTTCTTGAGGAAGTTGCCGCCGACGTAGTCGCCGCAGTGGTTGATCGGGCCCCTCGCCTGCTTGCTGGTGCCGGTGAAGTCGATGATCAGCCGCGGCCCGGCCGGCCGGCCGTTCTCCGGGTCGGCGGGTGCGTCGCTGACCTTGGTCAGCGTGATCCGCTGCGTGTGCAGCTGCGGCTCGTCGACGCCGTCGTGCTCGGCGTAGTCCTCCCAGACGTAGGTGCCGTCGGGGATCTTGGACAGGATCTCGCGCCGGTAGGTCTCGGTCGTGGTGTCGAGGATCGCGTCGAACGACGTCTCGATCGCCTCGCGGCCGTAGCGGTCGAACAGCTCCCCGAGCCGCCGCGCGCCCATCAGGCAGGCCGAGCACTCGGCGTCGAGGTCGGCGGCGAGGCTGTCGGGCATCCGCGAGTTGCGCGTCATGATCCGCAGCGCCGACCTGTTCGGTACGCCGGCGTCCCACAGCTTGATCGGCGGGACGGCCAGCCCCTCCTCGTAGACCGTGGTCGCGTTGCTGGGCATCGAGCCCGGCACCGCTCCGCCGATGTCGTCGTGGTGCCCGAAGGCCTGCACGAACGCGACCACCTCACCGTCGTGGAAGACCGGGACGGTGACGCAGAGGTCGGGCAGGTGGCCGATGCCGCCCTCGGACTCGTAGACGTCGTTGTGGAAGAAGACGTCGCCCTCGACCATCTCGGCGATCGGGTAGTCGCGCACGATCGGGTGCACGAGCGCGCTGTAGGAGCGGCCGGTGAGCTTGCGCAGCTGGCGGTCGTGGATGCCGGCGCGGAAGTCGTGCGCGTCGCGGATCATCGGGCTGCGCGACGTGCGACCGATGGCGGTCTCGACCTCCATCTCGACGCTGGCCAGGGTGCCCTGGACGATCTCGACGAGGATCGGGTCGACGCTCGAGCCCTCGGGCGTGAGGCGCCCACCGTGCGCGTACGACGTCGGCAGGCCGGCCGGGTTGACCGGCTTCGCGGTGACGTACGCAGGGTCGACGGTGTTGCTCGGGTCCACTCATCTGGACACGACCTTCCGGATCACGAGGTTGGCCCAGTCGTCGACCACGACCTCGAAGCCGGGGTGGACGGGGATCGTCGAGCCGAACTCCTCGACGATGGCCGGGCCGGTGAAGGTGTCGCCGGCACCGAGGTCGGTGCGCCAGATGACGGGGGTGTCGACGTAGCCCTGGTCGGGGTCGAAGCAGACGGGTCTCGCTCGACAGGACCCGTCCGTCCGTCGACCAGCGACGTCGCCCAGCGTCGGGATCTCCGGACGCGTGATCGGGCCGATCCCGGTGACGCGGAGGTTGACCCACTCGACCTGCTGGGTCGGGTCACCGCGGAAGTCGTAGCCGTAGAGCTGGCGGTGCTCGGCGTGGAAGGTCTCGGCCACCTGCTCGACGTACGCCGCGTCGACGGTGCCCTCCGGCGCGGACACCCGCACCTCGTAGGCCTGGCCGACGTAGCGGACGTCGATGGTGCGCTGGAACTGGTGCTGCTCGGCGGTGAAGCCCTCCTTGGCCAGCGCCTCGCGGGCCTTGGCGGTGAGGTCGTCGAGGATCCCCTGCACCGCCGCGTGGTCGAGCACGGACTCCTTGGCGACGTGGGTCTGCACGTAGTCGTTCTTCACGTCGACCGTCAGCAGGCCGAAGGCCGAGACGTTGCCCGGGTTGGGGGGTACGACGACGCCCGCCAGGTCGAGGATGTCGACGAGCCGGCAGGCCAGGAGCGACCCCGAGCCGCCGAAGGTCGTCAGCATGAAGTCGCGGACGTCGAGGCCGCGCTTGACCGAGACCTGGCGCAGCGCGTTGGCCTGGTTCCACGCGGAGATCTCCAGGATGCCGGTGGCGCAGCGCTCGAAGTCGAGGCCGAGCCGGTCGGCGAGCTCGGCGATGCCGGCGCGGGCCGCCTCCACGTCGAGCGGGATCTCGCCACCGAGCAGGTGGGGTGGGATCCGGCCGAGGGTGACGTGGGCGTCGGTGATGGTCGGCTGGGTGCCGCCCTTGGCGTAGCAGAGCGGGCCGGGGTCGGCGCCCGCGGAGTGCGGGCCGACCTTGAGCGAGCCCTCCGGCGACAGCCAGGCGATCGAGCCACCTCCGGCGCCGACGGTGACGACGTCGATCATCGGGATCTTGCTCGGGTAGGCGCCGACCGTGCCCTCGGTGGTGAGGGTCGGCTCGCCGTCGAGGACGACGGACACGTCGGTCGACGTACCTCCCCCGTCGCAGGTGAGGATCCGCGGGAAGCCGGCGACCTTCGCGATCAGCGCGGCGCCGAGCGCGCCGGCCGCGGGGCCGGACAGCACGGTCGTGATCGGCTGGTGCACGACCTCGTCGGCCGAGAGCACGCCGCCGTTGGACTTCATCACGTAGAACGGGATGGCGTTGCCGGTGAAGTGCACGAGCCGGTCGGAGATGTTGGTGACGTAGCGGCTCACGTTGGGCTTCACGGCCGCGTCGACGAGCGTGGTCATCGCGCGCTCGTACTCGCGGTACTCGCGCAGCACCTCGCTCGAGATCGAGACGATCGCGTCGGGGTGCTCGCGGCGCAGGATCTCGCGCATCCGCAGCTCGTGGTCGTCGTTGGCGTAGGCATGGATCAGGCAGACGCCGATCGTGGTGATGCCCTGCCCCTTGAACCAGCGGGCCGCGGCGACCGCGTCGTCCTCGTCGAAGGGCCGGATCTCGGCGCCGGTGAAGTCGAGGCGACCGCCGACCGTGCGGACCCGGTCGGCCGGCACGATGCGGTCCGGCTTGACCCAGAAGTAGGAGTTGCCGTAGCCGTCCGGCACCGACTGGCGGGCGATCTCGAGCATGAACTCGTAGCCCTCGGTGGTGATGAAGCCGAGCGCCTCGACCTTGCCCTCGAGCAGCTTGTTGGTCGCGACCGTCGTGCCGTGCGAGACGGCCGTGATGTCGGCACCCTCGGCACCGACGATCCCGAGGATCTTCTCGATGCCGGCGATGAAGCCGTCGGCCGGGTTGCCCGGCGTGCTGGGCGTCTTGGTGGTGACCAGCTCACCCGAGTCCTCGTCGAACGCGACGACGTCGGTGAACGTGCCGCCGGTGTCGATGCCGATCCTGATCCGCCGCTGCGTCATGGTGACGATTCAAGCGACTCCGGCGTACGCCGGACCACGGCAGAGATTGCCGACGAAGGGCCCGATCTGCATCAACGTCTGCCAGCGGGTCGGCCGCAGCCTCAGAAGCTGATGTCGGTGTCGACCGTGGCACCGGTGCTCGGTGCGCCGAGGACGCCGCCGAGCGCGCCGACCAGCACCGCCACCAGGAGGATCGGGACGATGGACGGCCCGACCGACGGGCGGGTGCGCTGCCAGGCGAACCAGTCGGACGCGTGGTAGGCACGCAGCAGGAAGAGCTGGAGCACCCCGAGCGCGACGTAGCCCGCGTCCCACGGCGACGGGTCGGTGACGAGGCCGATCAGGCCGAGCAACGTCGAGAGGCAGAGCACCACCACCACGAACCAGAACCGGATCGGCCTGGCCCGGACGACGCCGTGGACGACGAGGGTCACGAGCGCGGCACCGAGCAGGATGGACCCCGCCCAGCTCGACGCGTCCTGCGGCCCCCGCTCGACCAGTCCGAGGACCTGGCCCGCCACCGACGCCCACCCCAGGGCCCACAGGCTCTGCGGCAGCTGGTCCACGGGTCGTACGCCGTCGTGGCCGGTCTCGCTCATGGACGCATGCTGGCAGCACGGCCTCCCGCCGCGTCCCGGACGCGCCGGAAACGGTCGAAGGGCCCTCGACGGTATGAGCGTCAAGGGCCCTTCGTGATGTCCAGGTCGCCGAAGCGTCCGGGTCATCGGGGTGATCTCTCTGGTGATGTCCTGATCGATCGCTCCCTCTGTCCGGTCCCAGTCACCGCATCACCCGGTGCCTGCGACTCCTCCCCAGCGAGCTGGTGAGTCGTCGTGCGGATCGTCCTTCCGGAGCCATCCCGCCTCCCTTGCGGGCTGCGTAGGGAGAGTTCTACGTGCTCGTCGAACGGCGGCGCAAGGGTTCTCGCCACATACTTCGGGTTCCGGCGCGTCGTGCACAGGTCCGACCCGGTTCATCCCCAGCCCGGGCGTACTTCTCCACACGCTTCTCCACAGCCGCTCGGGTCAGGCGAGGAGCTGCTCGACGGCCGCCGCGACCTCGAGGAGCTGGCGGTCCGCACCGTGGCGGGCGACCAGCTGGACGCCGACGGGCAACCCGTCCGACGTACGACCGGCCGGCACGGAGATCGCGGGGCAGCCGGTGACGGTGATGAAGTAGGCCGAGCGCATCCAGGCCAGGTAGTCCGGCATCGACTGGCCGTTGATCGTCTCGGGGAACTCCTGCTCCACCGGGAACGGCGGCACCTGCGAGGTCGGCAGCAGCAGCACGTCGTGGTCGCCGAAGAAGAGGCGCATCGTCTCCGACAGCGCGGTGCGCTGGGTGTAGCCGCGGGCGACGTCGGCGCCGGTGAGCGGCTCGCCGGCGCGGATGTTGGCCTCCAGCGACGGCTTGAACGACGTCGGGTGCTCGGCGAGCAGCCGGCCGAGCTTGGCCTGGAAGTGCCACGCACGCAGCGTGCGGAAGGTGTCGTCGGCGAGGGAGAGGTCGGGGTGCGTCTCCGCGACCGCCGCACCGGCGTCGGACAGCCGCGCGGCCGTGGCGCGTACGACGTCCGCGACCTCGTGGTCGACCACGAAGGCCCCGCCGAGGTCGACGCTCGTCGCCACCCGGAGCCCGGCGAGCGGGGTGGGCACGAGCGGCGCGGCGAAGGTGGCACCCGGGTCGCCGAGCGCCTGGGGCGCCCGCGGGTCGGGGCCGGCGATCACGGACAGCAGCAGCGCGAGGTCGCCGACGTTGCGTGCCATCGGCCCGCCGACCGAGGTCGACTCCCACTGGTTGTAGAGCGGCCACTCGGGCACCCGGCCGAGCGACGGCCGCATGCCCACGACCCCGCAGAACGACGCGGGGTTGCGCAGCGAGCCGCCCATGTCGGAGCCGTCGGCGAGCGGCACCATGCCGGAGGCGAGCGCGCACGCCGCTCCCCCGCTGGACCCGCCGGCCGACCGGGTCGGGTCGACCGGGTTGCGGGTGACGCCGAAGACCGTGTTGAAGGTGTGCGACCCGGCCGCGAACTCCGGCACGTTGGTCTTGCCGACGAAGACCGCGCCGGCCCTGCGGATCCGCTCGACGAGCAGGTCGTCGTGGTCGGCGACGCTGTCCGCGAAGATCGGCGAGCCGTACGTCGTGCGCCACCCGTCGAGCGCGTGGGTGTCCTTCACCGCGAACGGCAGGCCGTGCAGCGGGCCGACCTCCTCGCCGGACGCCTGCGCCTGGTCGGCGACCGCCGCCGCCGCACGGGCACGCTCGGCGTCGAGCGAGACGATCGCGTTGAGCTCGGGGTTGCGCTCCTCGATCCGGTCGAGGTGCAGCTCGAGCAGCTCGGCCGCCGAGATCTCGCCCGACCGGACGGCCGCCGCCTGGTCGCGGGCGGTGGAGTCGACGGTGAGGTCGGTCATCGACGTCGACCGAAGATCCCGCCGACGATGACGCCGAGCACGACCAGGCCCGCACCGACGGCCACTCCGGTGAGGAACTCCTGCCTCGAAGCGGCGGCGGCGGACCTTGGCGGGTGCGGTGAAGACCTGCCCCTGCTCCGGGTCCCGCGCCGGACGCTGCGCGCCCTCCTCGACCAGCGGGGCGGCGGCCACCGGCCCGCCCGCGATCGCGGCGTCGACGTTGCCGAAGAACTCCCCCGCCATCCGGCGCGACACCGAGGTCAGCATCCGCTGCCCGACCCCGCCGATCATCCCGCCGACGACGGCGTCGGCGTCGTACGACACCCGCGTCGTGGAGCCCTCGGGCGTGAAGCGGACGTTGACCGTCGCGCCGATCGTGCCGGGGGCGCCGGCACCGTCCAGCTTCATCACGAGCGACTCGTGCTCGACGAGGTCACGCAGCTCGCAGGAGCCGGCGTAGGTGCCCTTGATCGAGGCGACACCGGCGGTGACCGTCATGGCGTAGGCGTTCTCGCCGGTCGCCTCGAGCCGCTCGCAGCCGGGGATCGTGCGGACCAGCACGGCCGGGTCGAGCAGGGCGTCCCACGCCTGGTCGACGGGGGCGTCCAGGACGTTCTCTCCGGTGAACTTCATGCGGCTGCTCCTTCGGGCTCGATATCCAGGGACGAATTGGTAGGCGAAGGGCGGTCCCGACCTACCAGATCGTCCCTAGATACCAGGGGGTGCGGTGGGGTGTGGTTCGTCGGCGTGCGCGAGGCGCAGGTCGAAGAGCTCGGAGGGCGAGATCGGCATCGCCGTGATCGGGAAGCCCTCGGCGTCCTCGATCGCAGCGGCGAAGACGGCGGCCGACGGGATCACGCCCGCCTCGCCGGCGCCCTTGATGCCGAGCGGGTTGAGCGGCGACGGGGTCTCGAGGTGGTCGATGTCGATCGTCGTCGGGACCTCGGTGACGTAGGGCATCAGGAAGTCCATGAACGAGGCGTTGAGCAGCTGGCCCGACTCGTCGTAGGCCATCCGCTCGTAGAGCGCGCCGCCGACGCCCTGCGCGACGCCGCCGTGGATCTGCCCCTCGACGATCATCGGGTTGATCAGGTGGCCGCAGTCGTGGACCACGGCGTACTTGAGGATCGTGATCTCGGCCGTGTCGGGGTCGGTCTCGACGATGACGGCGTGCATGCCGTTGGCGAAGGTCGAGCGCTCGGGCGAGTAGAAGTCCTTGCCCTCCAGGCCGGGCTCGTCGTCCTCGGCGACCGGCGGCTTGCCGGGGTCGCCGACGGAGAACTGGGTCGCGGCCTTGGACGCCTCGTCGAAGGCGTAGCGCAGGGGGTTGGACAGGACCGCGACGGTGCCGAGGTCGATGGAGGCGTCGGTGCCCCGCACGCTGACCACGCCGTCGACGATCTCGAGGTCGTCCTCGGACGCCTCGAGCGCCTCGGCGGCGATCCGCAGCGCCTTCTCCCTGGCCCGCAGCGCGGCCAGGTGGATCGCCGAGCCGCTCATCACGGCCGCGCGCGAGGCGAAGGTGCCGACGGCGTACGGCATCTTGCGGGTGTCGCCGGTGGTGATCTCGATGTCCTCGAACCGCACGCCGAGGGCGTCGGCGACGATCTGCGCGAACGCGGTCTGGTGACCCTGGCCCTGCGTGGTCAGGCCGGTGGCGACCTTGACCTTGCCGGAGGTCTCGATGTGCACGTGGGCGCCCTCGTAGGGGCCGACGCCGGTGCCCTCGACGTAGCAGGCGAGGCCGATGCCGACGCGCCGTCCCTGCGCGGCCATCTCGGCGCGGAAGTCCTCGAACTCGTCCCAGCCGACCAGCTCCTTGAGCTTGGCCAGCGACGCCGGGTAGTCCCCGGAGTCGTAGGTCAGCTCGCGGCCGTCCTGGAAGACCAGGCCGTGCTCGTAGGGGAACTCGTCGGGCTGGATGAAGTTCGTGCTGCGGACCTCGGTGCGGTCCTTGCCGAGGTAGGCCGAGATGGCGTCCATCGTCCGCTCCATCACGAAGCAGCCCTGCGGGCGGCCGGCGCCGCGGTAGGGCGTGACGATCACGGTGTTGGTGTAGAGCGACTCGAAGACGACGCGGTAGCTGGCCGGCTTGTAGGGGCCGAGCAGCTGCGTCGAGGTGATGATCGGGACGATGAGCCCGTAGGGCGTGTAGGCGCCGTGGTCGTGCCAGAACTCGACGTTGAGGCCGAGCACCCGGCCGTCGTCGTCGAAGCCGACCTCGACGTGGTGCTGCTGCGCGCGCTCGTGGGCCGACGAGATGAAGTGCTCGCGGCGGTCCTCGGTGAACTTCACCGGCCGGCCCAGCGTCATCGCGGCCAGCGGGACGAGCAGCTCCTCGGGCCACGGGTGGTTGATCTTCACGCCGAAGCCGCCGCCGACGTCGGGCGTGATCACGTCGACCTTGGCCAGGTCGAGGCCGAGCTTGGCGGCCACGCAGCCGCGCACGCCGGTGGACGTCTGGGTCGACGACCACACCGTGAGGCGGGACGTGTCGGGGTCCCACCGCGCCACCGTGCCGCGGCCCTCCATCGGCGTGCAGGCCGAGCGCTCGACGTCGAGCTCGAGGGTCAGCGTGTGCGGGGCGGCGGCGATCGCGGCGCGGGCGTCGCCGTTCTCCTGCTCCATCCGCGCACCGACGTTGCCGGGTACGTCGTCGTGGACGAGGCGGTCGGCCGCGCGGGCGGCGGCGATGCCGACGACGGGCGGGAGCTGGTCGTAGGACACGCGGATCCGCGCGACCGCGTCCTCCGCGACGTAGCGGTCGACGGCGACCACGAAGGCGATCGCCTCGCCGACGTAGTTGACCTCGTCCTTGGCCAGCGCGTACTGCGTACGGCCGTGGGTCAGCGCCGGGTGCGGGATCAGCAGCGGCAGCGGCTCGGCCATCGCGTCCGCGAGGTCGTCGTAGGTCCACACGGCCATCACCCCGTCGACGTCGAGCACGTCGGTGACGTCGATGTCGGTGATCCGCGCGTGTGCGTGGGGCGAGCGCAGCACGGCCGCGTGCAGCAGCCGCGGGTCGTCGGTGAGGAGGTCGTCGACGTAGCGGCCCTGGCCGCGCAGGAAGCGCTGGTCCTCGACGCGCGGCACCTTGGTGCCGAACAGCTTGGTGGTCATCCGCGCTCCCGCTCGATCTCGGCAGCGCGGAGCACCGACTTCACGATGTTCTGGTAGCCCGTGCAGCGGCAGAGGTTGCCCGCGATCATCTCGCGCGCCTCGTCCTCCGTCGGGTCGGGATTGTCCTTCAGGCCGGCGGTGATCGTGGTGAGGAAGCCGGGCGTGCAGAAGCCGCACTGCAGGCCGTGGCAGTCGGAGAAGCCCTGCTGCACCGGGGACAGGGAGCCGTCGGGCTCGGTCAGCCCCTCGACGGTGGTGATCTCGGCGTCGACCGCGGAGACCGCGAACATCAGGCACGAGCGCACCGGCGCGCCGTCGACGAGCACGGTGCAGGCGCCGCACACGCCGTGCTCGCACCCGACGTGGGTGCCGGTCAGTCCGCAGTCGTGGCGCAGCGCGTCGGACAGCAGCCGCCGCGCCGGGACCTGGACCTCGTGGACGGATCCGTTGACGTGGAGCCGGACGTCGTGGAGCTCCTCGGGGGTGGGGGCGCTCATGCCTGCTTCCTCTGGGCTGATCTGTCGCGGGCGTGGTGGACGGCGTCGGCGAGGACGCGCGGGGTCAGCACCTTCACCAGGTGCGCACGGTAGGCCGCGGTCGCGTGGATGTCGTCGGCCGGGTCGAGCGCGGCGAGCGCGGCCGAGGCCGGGTCGTCGAGCGCGTCGGTGACGTCGACGACGACCGGCACGTCGCTGACCGAGACGTAGCCGAGCCGGGCGCGGGTGACCTCGCCGCCGTCGGTCTCGACGAGGGCGGCGACGCCGACGAGGGCGTAGTCGCCGTGGCGGCGCGCGATCTCCTGGAAGGCGACGCCCGCCCCAGCGCGGGAGGGCCGGGAAGAACGCCTCGACGGCGATCTCGTCGTGGGCGAGGGTCGACTCGAGCGGTCCGGCGAACAGCTCCGCCGCCGGGACCGTACGACGACCGCGCACCGACGCGACGTCCACCGATCCCTCCAGCAGCCGCAGCACCATGGGCATCTCGGCCGCGGCGTCGGCGTGGACGATCGAGCCGACGGTGGTGCCGCGGTTGCGGATCGTCGGGTGGGCGACGTGGGACAGCGCCATCGCGAGCAGCGGCTGGACCTGCGCCGCCTCGGTCGAGGCGAGCACGTGGGCGTGCCGGGCCAGGGCACCGATCCGGACCCCGTCCTCGGTCACACGTGACGTGGCCGAGGTCCGGCAGGGCGTTGATGTCGACGAGCATCGAGGGTGCCGCCAGCCGCATGGAGAGCAGCGGGACGAGCGACTGGCCGCCGGCCAGCACCTTCGCCCCCGGCTCCGCCGCGAGGGCCGCGAGGGCCTCCTCGAGGGTCGCGGGTCGCAGGAAGGCGAAAGGTGCTGGCTTCACGGGCTACTTCGTCTCGTCGTCGTGCGTGTGGTCGTGGCGCGTGGTCGTGCGTGTGGTCGTGACCGTCGTCGGTGTGGGTGTGGGTCGTGGGCGTGGTCGGGGTGACTGAGGTTGCGGGTCACACCGCCCGAGCTCGTCGGCGCCACGGCCGTTGACCATGTGGAAGAAGACGATCACCAGGATCGTGCCGAGCGCGATGCCGCCGAGCTGGAAGTCGTCACCGAAGGTGAGCGTCACGCCGCCGATGCCGGCGATGATGCCGGCGGCCAGGCCGACCATGTTGACCGGGTTGCCGAAGTCGACGTTGTTCTCCACCCAGATCTTGGCCCCCACGAGACCGATCATCCCGTAGAGCACAACCGTGATGCCGCCCAGGACGCCGCCGGGGGTGGCGTTGACGATCGCGCCGAACTTGGGGCAGAGGCCGAGCAGGATCGCGACGGCCGCAGCGACGTAGTAGGCCGCGGTCGAGTAGACCCGCGTCGCACCCATGACGCCGATGTTCTCGGCGTACGTCGTGGTGGGCGAGCCACCGAACGCGCTGGCGAAGGCGGTCGCGATGCCGTCGGCGCCGATCGCGCGACCCATGTAGGGGTCGAGGTTCTCGCCGGTCATCTCCGCGACGGCCTTGACGTGGCCGGTGTTCTCGGCGACGAGGGCGATGACGCCGGGCAGGACGAGCAGGATCGCGGTGAGCGAGAAGGACGGACCGTGCACGACGGAGACGCCGTCGGCGAGCGTGCCGCTCGGCAGGCCGATCCAGTTGGCGGCCTCGACACCGGCCCACGACACGCGGTCGTGCTCGGTGGCCTCGGTGGCGCCGCCCAGGACGGAGGTGATCGGGCCGAAGACGAGGTCGGCGACCCACGACAGCACGTAGCCGAAGATGAGGGCGAGGAAGACCGCGATGCGCGACCAGAAGCCCGGCAGCGCGACGGCGGCGAAGACCATGAACGCGGCGGTCAGCAGGGCGACCCACTGGTCCTGCGGCCAGTAGATGCCGGCGACGACCGGAGCGAGGTTGAAGCCGATGAGCATGACCACGGCGCCGGTCACGGCCGGCGGCAGGATCTTGTGGATCAGCTCGGCGCCGGCGAAGTGGACGAGCACGCCGACGGCGGCGAGCACGAGGCCGCCGACCAGGATCGCGCCGGTGACGTAGGACGAGTCGTTGCCCTCGTCGAGCGCGCGGATCGCCGCGACCGAGGCGACGAAGGACGCGCTCGTGCCGAGGTAGCTCGGCACCCGGTTCTGCACGATCAGCAGGAAGCAGGATCGTGCAGAGGCCCGAGAACATGATCGCGAGGTTGGCGTCGAGCCCCATGACGAGGGGGAAGACGAAGGTGGCGCCGAACATGGCGACCACGTGCTGGGCACCCAGACCGATGGTCTTGCCCCACGGCAGGCGCTGGTGCGGGAGCACCGCCTCGCCGGGTGCGGGATCGACCACGTCCCACTTGAACATCGACATGTGCAGGCCTCCAGATTTCGCAGGGGTGGGTACCCGAGAAGCCACAAACTAGTGCGCCACATCACACACCCTCACTGGCGACATCTGCCGAAGGAACACCGGTGTCGATGACAAGTTCTCGGGCGGGTCGCACGACTCACTAGCCTCGGTGCATGGTCGCGCCTCTCACCGTCGACTGGCCGCTCGCACCGATCCGCACGGCCCGACTGGTCCTGCGCGCGCCCGAGGCGCGCGACCGCGAGGCGGTGCTCGACCTCGGTGCGGACGACGAGGTCAACCGGCACCTCGGCGGAGGCCGTGACCGGACGGTGCTCGACGCCGAGATGCCCGCGGTGCCGGCCGACCGGCCCGGCCAGTTCATCGTGGAGCACGAGGGCGCCTTCGTCGGGTGGGTCGGCCTCGGTCGACGCGATCCGTCACGTCCCGGCTGCGGACCACCCCGACCTCGAGCTCAGCTACGTCACGCCCACCGCGGCGTGGGGCCACGGGTTCGCCACCGAGGCGAGCACTGCAGTGCTCGGCTGGTCCGACGCGGTGCTGGGCGAGCCGGTGGTCGTGTGCACGCAGGTCACCAACACGAGGTCGCTCGCCCTCGCCGGGCGGCTCGGGTTCACCGAGGTGGCCCGGTTCGAGGAGTTCGGCGCCGAGCAGTGGTTCGGCCTGACGACATCCGGGCACACGCCGCGCGACGCCGGCCGACGCGACGCGGATCGCCCGCGTCGCCGAGGCGGCGTACTCCCCCTACCTGGCGCGGATGGGGGCGCGCGACCCGGGCCGCTGGACGCCGACTACGCCGCTGCCGTCGCCCACAGCGAGCCGTGGGTGGTGGAGCGCCACGACGAGGTCGTCGGCTACGTGCTCCTCGTCCCGGAGCCGGACGGCATGCTGCTCGACAACGTCGCGGTGCTGCCCTCCCACCACGGGCAGGGCATCGGTCGCGCCCTGCTCGCGCTGGCCGAGGGTCGCGCGCGTGCCCTGGGCCTCGACCGGATCCGGCTCTACACCCACGTGACGATGGTGGAGAACCAGCGCCTCTACGAGCGGCTCGGTTACGTCGAGACCCACCGCGGCAGCGACGACGGGCTCGCCCGGGTCTTCTACGAGAAGCCGCTGCGGTCCTAGCCGACGATCTCCAGCGCCCGCAGCGCCACGGCGACGTCGAGGCGCAGGTGCGGGTCGGTCGCCACCGGGCCGAGGAGGCGCTGCAGCTTGCCGACGCGGTAGCGCATCGTGTTGTAGTGGAAGAACTGGGCGCGGGCGGCCTCGGCGACGTTGAAGTTCGTGTCGAGCAGCACCTGCAGCGTCTCGCGCAGGTCGGCCGCCTCGGGGGTGCGCTCGGCGAGCGGGCCGAGGACGTCGGAGGCGAACGCCGTCAGCTCGGCGCCGTCGGGCACGAGGGCGAGCAGCCGGTGGAGGCCGAGCTGGTCGAAGCGGGTGACCGACCCGGCGCCGTGCACGCGGCGGCCGATCTCCACCGACCGCTGGGCCTGGCGGAACGCCTCCGGCAGCTCGCCGAGGTCGTGGGCGACCCGGCTGACCCCGGCGGAGAACGAGATCCGGCCGCCGCCGCGGTCACCGCGCACCGCCTGGACGATCCGGTCGACGGCGAGGTGGCCCTCGGCCACCTTCTCGGGGTCGACCGGCACGAGGGTGACCACCTCGCGGCTGAAGTTCACCGACGCGATGCTCTCGTCGACCGCCGTCGCCACCTGCCGCCACGCGTGGGCGAACCGGTCCTGCCACGCGCGCCGCTCGGTGGGCCCGGGCGCCAGGGCCGCGATGGCGTCGGGATCGAGCACGGCGACGACGACCATGACCGGACGGTCGAGGTGCCAGCCGAAGGCCTGGGCGTGCTCGGCGACGTAGACGTCCTCGCCGGCGCGGCCGAGGAACACGTCGCGCAGGAAGTCGCCGCGGTACTTGCTCTCCACCGCCGTGACGGCCTCGACGCGCGTCACCAGCAGCGCGGCCACGATCGCCGCGCGCTCGAGGGCGTGCGCGTCGGAGGAGTGGATCGTGCCGTCGAGGCGCACCGCCACCAGCCGCGCGAGGTCGACGCCGGCGGCCACCACGCGGCGTACGAGCGCCTCGCCCCCACCCACCGCCGTGCCCTCGGGATCGATCCGCTCCACCCGCAGGCGACCCGTCGGGTCGACCAGCTCGGCCTGCAGGAGCGCCTCGCGCTGCGCCTCGTCGAGGTGCGCCGCGCGCTCGCGGCCGTCCGTCGAGGTGAACACCACGCCGCAGCCGAGCGCGTCCCCGACCGCCTCGGCGATCGCGGCCAGGTCGCCGCCCTCGAGCACGATGTGCGTGAGCGCCGTGTGGAGCGCGTCGGCCCGCTCCAGCGCGGCGACGGCCTCGGGATCGCTTATCAAGTCTTGGCCCACTTCTGCCTCTTCCCTGTCACAAACTCACATCGGAGGAGTGTGACACGGGCCGCTAGCGTCTGACGAGTGATCCCCCGCCAGGTCCCGGTCGCAGTCCCGGTGGCCGCACCGACCCGCGTGCGGCAGCGGCTCCTCGAGGCCGCCGACGGGCCGCGCGAGGTGGTCCACGCGAGTGCGACGGCGATCTACGTCGACCTCGACGGCTGGAGCCTCGGCCTGGTCTCCGCGTCCGCGACGCGCGTGCCGTGCGCGCTGTGGTCGACGCTGCCGGACCTGACGGCGTACGCCGGTCGACCGGTCGTGGTCCGCGACGGCAGCCTCGTCGTCGGCGAGGACGAGCTGCGGATCACCCGCCTCGCCGACCCCCGCGCCACGACCGTCGGACGTCATGACGCGTGGTCGTCCGGAGGACCCGCCGCCATGACCTCCGCGTACGACCTGCCCGCCGACGGCCGGCTCACGGCCGCGCACCTCGACCGGCTGCTCGGCCGCGGCCCGGGGCTGACGCCGCTGGGCGACGACGTGCTCGCGGGCTGGTTCGCGACCCGTGCCGCGCTCGGCGCGCCGGACGCGGCGCTCGCCGGGGCCGTACGCCGTCGCCTCGGCGTCACCACCCTGCTCTCCGCCACGCTCATCGACTGCGCCGTCCGCGGCGAGGCCCTGCCCCAGCTCGCTGCCTGGCTGGCCGACCCGTCGCCCGCCACCCGCGACGCCCTGCTCGCCGTCGGCGCCACCTCCGGTGCCGGACTGCTCGCCGGCGCCTCGCTCGCGCTCGCCTCCGTCTCCACCCACGGCCCCACCGACCTCACTGGGAGTGCTGCATGAAACAACCCCACGACCTTCTCCTCCGCTGCGCTCCCCCGAACAACGCCGCGGGGACCCCGTGACCACGGACCACGTCGAGCTCCGCTCCGGCGCGTACGCCGACTCGGTGACGCTGCTGCAGGTCAGCCGCGCCGTCCAGGCCAGCCCCGGCGTGGTGGCCGCGCAGGTGGCGATGGCCACCGGGCTCAACCTCGAGGTGCTGGAGGGGATGGGCTTCGACGTCCCCGCCTCCTCCCCCAACGACATGGTCGTCGCGCTGCGCCTCGACGACGACGCCGACCTCGCGACCGCCCTGGCGGCCGTCGACGCAGCCCTCGCCCCGACCCGTCCGACGTCCGGCGACACCACCGTCGCACCGCCGCGCACCACCGCGAGCGCGCTGCGCCGCACCGGCGCCGACGCGGTCGCCCTGGTCTCGGTGCCCGGCGCCAGCGCCACCGTCGAGGCGATGGACGCCCTCGAGGCCGGGCACGACGTGATGGTCTTCAGCGACAACGTCCCGGTCGCCGAGGAGGTCGCCCTCAAGACCTACGCCGCGTCCCGCGGCGCCCTCGTCATGGGACCCGACTGCGGCACGGCCGTGATCGACGGGGTCGGGCTCGGGTTCGCCAACGCGGTGCGTCCCGGCCGGATCGGCATCGTCGCCGCCTCCGGGACCGGCTGCCAGCAGCTGCTCACCCTGCTCCACCACGCCGGTGCGACCCACGACGAGGTGGGCGTGCGCCACGCGCTCGGCGTCGGCGGGCGCGACCTGTCCGCCGCGGTCGGCGGCATCTCGACCCGCGAGGCGGTCCGCCGCCTCGACGCCGACCCCGACGTCGACCTCATCGTCGTCGTCTCCAAGCCCCCGGCCGCCGAGGTGGCGAGCGAGCTCGCGGCGTACGTCGACACGCTGGCCACGCCGGTCGAGCTCGGCCTGCTCGGCCGCGGCCAGCGCGACCTCACCGCCGTCGCCGAGGCGGTGCTCGCCCGGCTCGGCCACGAGGCGCCCGAGTGGCCGGTGGCGGGCGCCGACAACAGCGGCCCGGCGACCGGTCCCCTGCTCCGCGGGCTCTTCGTCGGCGGCACGCTGTGCGACGAGTCGATGCTGATCGCGAGCGAGGCGCTCGGCCCGATCCGCAGCAACATCCCGCTGTCCGACGACCTCGCCCTGGGCGACGACCTCACGGCCGACACCCACACGATGGTCGACTTCGGCGACGACGCCCTCACCCAGGGACGCGCGCACCCGATGATCGACCCGACGCTGCGCAACGAGCAGCTCGCCCGGGCCGCCGCCGATCCGTCGACCGGCGTGGTCCTGCTCGACCTGGTCCTCGGCCACGGCGCCGAGCCCGACCCGGCGGCCCTGCTCGCCCCGGCGATCGAGGCGGCCCGCAGGGACCGACCGGTCCCCGTGGTCATCAGCCTCGTCGGCACCGACCTCGACCCGCAGGGCCTGTCCGGCCAGGTCGACGCCCTCACCGCCGCCGGCGCCGAGGTCCACTTCTCCAACGCATCGGCCACCCGCCGCGCGATCCAGCTGATCGAAGGAGCACGCGCATGAGCCAGGTCGTGACCCGCGGCGCCACCACCCCCACGGTCGTCACCTGCGGCGCCGACATGTTCGCCGATGCCGTCGCCGGCCAGGCCGTCGAGGTCGAGCGCGTCGACTGGCGCCCGCCGATGCCCGGCACCGAGGCGGACCTCGCCCGGGTCGCCACCGACCCGCGCCGGGTCGAGGCCAACGCGCAGGCCGTGCAGGCGATGCTCGGCGTGACCGCCCACCTCGTCGACGTCGCACCGGCGAGCGAGGTGCTCGGCCTGGAGAAGGGCCAGTTCCTGCACGCCGGTCCGCCGATCGGGTGGGACCGCACCTCCGGCCCGCTGCGGGGCGCGCTGATGGGCGGGGCCGCGCTCGAGGGCCTCGTCGACGACCCCGAGGACGCCGTCGCGCTCTTCGAGTCCGGCAGCACCGTCAGCCTCGAGCCCTGCCACCACCGCAGCGCGGTCGGCCCGATGGCAGGAGTCGTCACGCCGTCCATGTGGATGTGGGTCCTCGAGGACCGCGCCACCGGCGCACGGACGTACTGCTCCCTCAACGAGGGCCTCGGCAAGGTGCTGCGCTACGGCGCCTACAACGACGAGGTGCTCACCCGGCTGCGCTGGATGGGCGACGTCCTCGGCCCGCTGCTGCAGGCCGCGGTCCGCGGGACCGCCGAGGCGATCGACGTCACCGGCATCCTCACCCAGATGCTGCAGATGGGCGACGAGGCCCACAACCGCAACCGTGCGGGCACGCTGATGCTGCTGCGCGACCTCTCGCCCGCGATGGTCGGCGCGATCGAGAAGGGTGCCTTCGACAGCACGGACGTGGCCGACGCGCTGCGCTTCGTCGGCGGCAACGACCACTTCTTCCTCAACCTCGCGATGCCGGCCTGCAAGCTCGCGCTCGACGCCGGGCGCGACGTCCCCGGCTCGACGATGGTCGTCGCGATGGCCCGCAACGGCACCGACTTCGGCATCCAGGTGTCCGGCACGGGCGACGAGTGGTTCACCGGCCCGGCGCAGGTCGCGGAGGGCCTCTTCCTCGGCGACTTCGGCCCCGACGACGCCAACCCCGACATCGGCGACTCGGCGATCACCGAGACGGCCGGGATCGGCGGCTTCGCGATGGCGACCGCCCCCGCGATCGTCCGGCTCGTCGGCGGGTCCGTGCCCGACGCCCTCGCCACGACGCGGCGGATGCACGAGATCACCCTCGCCGAGAACCCCCGCTGGTCGGTGCCGGTCCTGGAGTTCCAGGGCACGCCGACCGGGATCGACGTCAGCAGGGTGTGCCGCACCGGCATCCTGCCGCAGATCAACACCGGCATGGCCGGGGCCGTCGCCGGGGTGGGCCAGGTCGGCGCGGGCCTCGTCACGCCGCCCGCGGAGATCTTCCCGAAGGCGCTGGCCGCGCTGGCGGCCGCCGTCCCGACGACCTAGGCGTCGGCCGGACGCTCGTTGTAGACGCCGGCGAGCTCCTGGCCGGTGAGCCCGGCGATCGCGGCCATGATCCGGTCGGTGAGCTCGCGCCGGGCGCGGCCGGTGGGTACGCCGTCGTACTCCCCCGCGACGCGCAGCGGCTCACCGAAGCGGACGGTCACGTCGACGCGGCCGAGCCGGGGCCGGCTGGCGCCGACCGGCTGGATGTCCTCGGTGCCGACCAGCCCGACCGGCAGCACCGGCGCGCCGGAGGTCAGCGCGAGGTGCGCGACGCCCGTACGGCCGCGGTAGAGCCGGCCGTCGCGGGACCGGGTGCCCTCGGGGTAGATGCCGAACGCCTCGCCCTTGCCGAGCACCGCGAGCGCCGTGTCGAGGCTCGCGATCGCGGCCCGGGTGTCGTCGCGGTCGACGGGCAGCATCCCGAGCCCCTCGAACCACGCCCGCACGAGCGTGCCCTTCACACCGGTGCCGGTGAAGTAGTCGGACTTGGCGAGGAAGACCACCTTGCGCGGCACCACGACGGGGATCACGACGCTGTCGAAGAACGACAGGTGGTTGCTCGCCACGATCACGGGGCCGGACGTCGGGACGTGGTGCAGGCCCTCGACCTTCGGGCGCCACACGGCTCGGGCGACCGGCGGGATGACTCCGTGCGCGACCGTGTAGAGCATGGGGCTCATTGTGCCCGGAGGGTCGGTTGGTGGAACGCACGTCCCAGATCGACCGAGCCGCTCGGGCGCAGCGGGGTGCCCTCCTCGAGGTAGGCCTGGCGCGCCTCCTCGTCGTGCGACGGCGGCAGCGAGCCGTCCGCGCGGACCACGCGCCACCACGCGACGGCCGCGCCGTGGGTGGCCAGCACGTTGCCGACCAGGCGGGGTCCGCCACGGCCGAGCCGGTGGCCGACCACGTCGGCGATGGCGCCGTACGTCGTCACCCGCCCGCGCGGCACCGACTCGGCGCACTGCAGCACGAGCTCGGCGTAGAGCTCGCGCTCCTCCGGCGTCGTCATGAGCGGGCCTCGGAGCGCGTCAGCCGGGCGGTCACCAGCATCAGGACCGCCGTCACCGCGGCCGTCGCCAGCCACAGCCAGGGCGGCGCCTGCGCGGGATCGATGCCCCGCACCGCCAGCCAGGCCAGCGGCACCGGCACCAGTGCGAGCAGCGAGCGCCGCACCCAGAGCCGGACGAGCCGAGGGTCGACCGCCAGCGTCCCCGGACCGTAGGACAGCAGGACCGCCGACACGTGGGCCGCGAGGAGCAGGACCGCGACCACGAGGACACGCCAGTCGACGACCTCGCGCGCCGCCCACCAGCCGCCGACCAGCACGAGCGGGACGATGCCGACCGCGTGGTCGGGCACCCGCGCCCAGGCCGCTGCGGTCACCGGCACGGCGACGAGCACGAACCAGTGCGGCACCTGGGGCGCCGCCATCGCCAGCGCGACGCACGGCAGCGCGACCACCAGGGCGCGGAGCACGAGCACCCCGCGCGTCACGCCCGGCGCGACCAGCCGACCGGGCGCCGTCACGCGCGCACCTTCGGCACCCGGCCGCGGCGCGCGAGCTGGTGCAGGACGGTGTCGAGCGTGCCCGGCCCCCGCCACGGGACGACGGGGGTGCCGAGCTCGGCCAGGCGACGCAGCCGGTCGTCGCGCTCCACCTTCTGCATGCGGGCGGCCAGCGCGGGCAGCGCGAGCCGGTCGTCGGCGGTGTCCATCGTGTCGCCGATCGTGTCGATGACGACCACCGAGGCGCCGCTGCGCTGCAGGCTCGCGGTGGCGGTGACCAGCGGCGTGAAGAACATCGGCGACAGCACGTAGACCACGCTGCCGGCGCCCGCCCCGAGGTCGAGGCGCTCCGGCGCCGTGCCACGCGACTCCGTCCGGACCCGGGCGAGCGTGCCCTGCAGCCGGTGCAGGTGGCGGGAGCCGGACGCCAGCGGGACCCGCGTGCCGTCGGACGACACGACCAGCATCCCCACGCGGTCGCCGGTGCGCACGTGGTGCTCGGCGAGCGCGGCGGCGGCGCGGACGGTGAGGTCCAGCGTGCTGGCGGCCCCGTCGATGCCGCCGGACTCGCCCATGTCGCCCAGGGCGTCGAGCACCAGCCAGACCCCGGCGTCCTGCTCGGCGCGGGTCGTGACGACGTGCAGCTCGCCGGTGCGCAGCGAGACCGGCCAGTTGATCCGCTTCAGCCGGTCGCCCGTGGCGAACGGCCGGATCCCCTCGAACTCCGTGCCGCTGCCGAGCCGCCGCGACCGGTGCCGGCCGACGAGTCCGTCGGGCTGGGGCACCTCCGCGCGGCTGTCGTACGGCGCGGTCTGGGGCAGCACGTTGAAGCCGCGCTCGGGCAGGTCGAGGGGACCCCAGACCCACCCGGCCCAGGCCGAGGTGAGGGCCACCCGCTCGGCGCCCACGGCCCGCCGGCCCCAGCGCCGCGGGCTCGAGGTGACGGTCGGCAGGCCGTCGTCGACCAGGGCCCCGGCGGCGCCGTACGCCGGTTGGGTGGCGACGTGCGGGGCCGCGGCCGTGACGCGGGTGACGTGCTCGACCCCCTCGAGGTCGGCGACCACGAGCCGCGAGGTCGTGGCCTGTCCCTCGTGGAGCCGGACGTGGTCGAGCTGGGCGGAGACCACCGGCGTGGTGCGCGGCCGGCCGAGCAGGCCCGACGCGGCGAGGACGGCGAAGGGGGCGGCCAGCACGACCAGCACCTCCTGGCCCAGCACGATCCCGCCGGTCACCCCGCCCAGCGCCAGCAGGCAGGCGCGGACGAGCGCGGGGGTCGGCCGCCAGGAGGTCACCGGACGGTCACCGCGACCCGCGGGACTCGAGCGTGCGCGGGGTCTCGACCGAGGCCAGGACGGCGTCGACGACGCGGGTGCCGGAGGCCTGGGTCATCCAGAGGTCGGGCTTGATCGTGATGCGGTGGGCGAGCACGGCCCGCGCGACGACCTTCACGTCCTCGGGCACGACGTAGTCGCGACCCCGGATCGCCGCCCAGGCCCGGGCGGTCAGCACCAGGCCGAGGCTGCCGCGGGGCGAGGCGCCCGTGAGGACGTCGGAGTGCGAGCGGGTCGCACCGACCAGCTCCACGCAGTAGCGCGCGACCGACTCGTCCACCGCCACCCGCTCGACGGCCGCCTGCACCGCGGCGAGCCCGGCGGCGTCGGTGACCTGCTCGATGTCGACCTCCTCGCGCCGGCGGTCGAGGCGGCGACGCAGGACGTCGTGCTCCTCCGCGGCTGTCGGGTAGCCGAAGGCGACCCGGAGCAGGAAGCGGTCGAGCTGCGCCTCGGGCAGCGGGTAGGTGCCCTCGTACTCGACCGGGTTCGCCGTGGCCAGGACGTGGAACGGGCTGGGCAACCGGTGGGTCTGCCCCTCGACGGTGACCTGGCCCTCCTGCATCGCCTCGAGCAGGGCGGCCTGCGTCTTGGGTGGCGTGCGGTTGATCTCGTCGGCGAGCAGCAGGCCCGCGAAGATCGGTCCCGGCCGGAAGTCGAACTCGGCGCTGCGCTGGTCGAAGACGTAGGACCCGGTGAGGTCGGCCGGCAGCAGGTCGGGGGTGAACTGGGCGCGCGAGAACTCCAGCCCGAGCGCCCCGGCGAAGGAGCGCGCGGCGAGGGTCTTGCCGAGCCCGGGGAAGTCCTCGAGCAGCACGTGGCCCTTGGCGAGGATGCCGGCCAGGACCAGCGTCAGCGCGTCGCGCTTGCCGACGACGGCACGGCCCACCTCGTCGAGGACCGTCTCCGCGAAGAGGGCGACCTCCGCGGGACCAGCCGGGGTGGCTCCGGTCGGGTGGTGGTCAGCTGTGGTCACGTGACTCCTCGATTCGGGTCAGGATGCGGTCGATGTCGGCGGGCGCGATGCGACCCCGCCCGGCCAGGTCGTGCTGCACCTCGGCGGCGAGCCCCGGTCCCCCACGGCCCCGCGCCAGCGCGACGAGCCGCTCGGCCAGGGCGCCGGAGGGATGGTCGGCGTGCTGGTGGCTGGACAGCACGCGGAGGTCGGAGGTGACCTCGGCGGCCCGGTCCGCGCGCGAGGCGACGGGGTGCTCCCAGTGGGAGACCGGGGCGTCGACGGTGTCGAGGACGAGGTAGGTCATCGTGATCACGACGACGGCCCACAGGACGTACGGCACGGGGCGCGGCTCGAAGTCGAGCCAGAGGGCCAGCGCGTAGCCGATGGCCGCCACGGCCGCCCCGCTCGCGAACCGACCGGTCCACCGCCGCGAGACACCGCGCTCATGCGCGCACCCCCAGGCTGCGCCGGACGCCGGCGAGCGCGGTCAGCGCCTCCGCGCGGTGCTGCTCGGTGATCTCGTGCTCGGAGAACCGGGCCTCCCGGTAGAGCTCGGCCAGCCGGCGCACCGGGCTCGTGTCCGCGTCGGCGAGGTCGAGGAAGCGCAGGGCGTACTCCGACGACGTCTCCGCCGGGCGCCGCGGCACGCCCGCGCGCTCGCCCTGCACCTCGAAGCGGTGCCAGGTGGCCACGATCGCGTTGCGGGCATCCCCGTCGCGCAGCAGCGCGTCCTGCTCCTCGGCGTCCTCGACGACGGCAGCGGCCGCCCGGGCCGGCTCGTCGAGCGGGACCAGGTCGATCGCGGCCCGGGCGTCCCCCTCCCGGCGCGCGAGGACGCTGCGGGCCACGGCGACGAGCAGCCAGAGCAGACCGCCGACGACCACGGCGACCAGGCCGAGCAGGAGCACGTAGGTCAGCGCCTTGAGCCACCACGGCGGCGGGTGGTCCTGCACCAGGTCGCGGTAGTCCTTGATGCTCGCGCCCGGCGGCTCGCAGTAGTCGCGCTCGTTGATGTCGTCGGGTACGCCGTAGGTGATCGTGCCGTCGGCTGCGGTCTCCTCCGGCAGCGGGATGCACGACGTCGGCGTCGTGAGGTCGGTGGCCGGACGCGGCCCCGGACCGGTGAAGACCTGGTCGGGCCCGATCAGGGTCGCCCACGCGACCAGCACCAGGAACAGGCTGGTCGCAGCGACCGTCACGACGGCACGCACCGCGGGCGGGACGTCCCGGAGCGCGCGCATGGCGCGACCCTAGTGCGTCAGTACGACGGCTGGCTCGGGTCGATCTGGTTGACCCACGCCACGACGCCGCCGCCGACGTGCACCGCGTCGGCGTACCCGGCTCCCTTGACGATCGCGAGCGTCTCGGCCGAGCGCACGCCCGGACTTGCAGTGCATGACGATCTGCTTGTCGCTGGGCAGCTGCGAGAGGGCGTTGCCGTTGAGGAACTCGCCCTTGGGGATCAGCACCGCACCCGGGATGTGGTTGATCTCCGCCTCGTTGGGCTCGCGGACGTCGACGAGCACGAAGTCGCGCTCACCGTTGTCGCGCTCCTTGAGCATGTGCTCGAGCTGCACCACCGAGATGGTCGACCCGGCGGCGGCCTCGGCGGCCTCGTCGGAGACGGCGCCGCAGAAGGCGTCGTAGTCGATCAGGCCGGTGACGGTGGCGTTCTCGCCGCACAGCGCGCAATTGGGGTCCTTGCGGACCTTGAGCTTGCGGTACTCCATCTCGAGGGCGTCGTAGATCATCAGCTTGCCCGCGATCGGGTCGCCGATCCCGGTGAGCAGCTTGATGGCCTCGTTGACCTGGATCGCAGCCGATCGACGCGCACAGCACGCCGAGCACGCCGCCCTCGGCGCAGCTCGGGACCATGCCCGGCGGCGGCGGCTCGGGGTAGAGGCACCGGTAGCAGGGCAGGTCCTCGCCGAGCGACGGCGCGAAGACGCTGGCCTGGCCGTCGAAGCGGTAGATCGAGCCCCAGACGTAGGGGATCTTCAGGAAGTACGCCGCGTCGTTGACCATGTAGCGGGTGGCGAAGTTGTCGGTGCCGTCGACGATGAGGTCGTAGCCCTCGAAGACCGACATCACGTTGTCGTTGTCGAGCCGCTCCTCGTGGAGGACGACCTGCACGTAGGGGTTGATCTCCGCGATCGACTCCTTGGCCGAGAGGCCCTTGGGCTTGTCGATGTCGCTCACGCCGTGGATGACCTGGCGCTGCAGGTTGGACTCGTCGACCGTGTCGAACTCGGCGATGCCGAGCGTGCCGACGCCGGCCGCGGCCAGGTAGAGCAGGGCGGGCGAGCCGAGGCCGCCGGCGCCGATGACGAGGACCTTGGCGTTCTTCAGCCGCTTCTGCCCGCTCATCCCGACGTCGGGGATGATCAGGTGGCGGCTGTAGCGACGCACCTCGTCCGTGGTGAGCTCTGCGGCCGGCTCGACGAGCGCGGGGAACGACACGTGTGACTCCTTCATCTGGGTCCTGGCTGTCGGTGGAACGCCACGTCGAGCCGGTGTGTTCCCATCGTCCGTCGCCCCGGCGCGGTCGGCGTACGACGTCCCGGCATCCGGACCGGGCCGGCGGCGGATAGGCTCGGCCCTCACTACTCAGCAGTACACCCAGCAGCAGGAGCACGACGTGACCGTTGGCGGCACCGACACCGACACCGACACCCCGCGACCGCGCGGCGGACGGATGCCGCGGCGCGAGCGGCGCGCCCAGCTGCTCGAGTCGGCCCTCGAGGTGTTCGTCGCGCAGGGCTACCACGCTGCTGCGATGGACGACATCGCCGAGCGCGCCGGCGTCTCCAAGCCCGTGCTCTACCAGCACTTCCCCGGCAAGCTCGACCTCTACCTCGCGCTGCTCGACACCTCGTGCGACCTGATCATCGACAACTGCCGTGCCGCCCTCGCCTCGACGACCGACAACAGGGACCGGGTCGCTGCGACCATGCAGGTGTTCTACAGCTACGTCGCGTCCGAGGAGGGCGCGTTCCGGCTGGTCTTCGAGTCCGACCTCACCAGCGAGCCCGACGTGCGCGAGCGCGTCGACCGGGTCACCACCGAGTGCGCCTCGATGATCGCCGACGTGATCCGCACCGACACCGGCCTGCCCGACGAGCCCTCGCAGCTGCTGGCGGTCTCGCTCGTGGGAATGGCACAGGTGTCCGCACGGTTCTGGCTGGCGGGTGGCGGCACCATCAAGCAGGACGACGCCGCGGCCCTGATCGCCGGCCTGGCGTGGCGCGGCATCCGCGGCTACCCGCGGGCCGACGAGCACTGAGCGGCGACCACAGACACATCACCACCAACGAGCACCCGCTCGAGCAAGGAGCACCATCGTGGAGGTCAAGATCGGCGTGCAGCACGCCCAGCGTGAGCTGGTCGTCGACACCGACAGCACGCCCGACGACGTCGAGACCCGACTGAGCGAGGCGATCGCCGGCAACGGCGTGCTGCGCCTGAGCGACGTCAAGGGCCGCACCGTCATCATCCCCGCCGAGAAGATCGCCTACCTCGAGCTGGGCTCCCCCACCTCGAGCACCGTCGGCTTCCGCTGAGGCGAACTGGCCGCGGCCAACTGGCACGAATTGGTCAGAACTGGTCAGAGAGGGCTATTGACATCTTCACCCTTCGGGGGGCGCGGGAATTGCTACTGCATGGCGTGAGCGCCATGATGACGGAGTCGGCACACCCTGCCGACACTCAGTTCCACGAACCCTCGTGGCAATGAAAGGTGGGGCCATCATGCTCTGGACCATTCTCTTTTACCTCGTGGTCGGCGCCCTTGTCGGTCTTCTCGGCAAGTTCGTCGCGCCGGGCGACAAGGACAACATCCCCCTGTGGCTCACCATCGTCTGTGGCATCGGCGGCATGATCCTCGGCAGGCGTCATCTACGACGCGTTCGGTGGCAACGGGAGCAAGGGCCTCGACTGGACCGCAGGGCATCGTCGCGATCCTGACCGCCGCCGTGCTCGTCGTGATCGCCTCGACCCTCACCGGGCGCAACACGGGCAGCCGCACGCGCGTCTGACCCACGCACCTCAGCACGAGGCCCCGCACCCGGTTCCGGGTGCGGGGCCTCGTCACGTCGTACGCCCCGGACCCGGCACGGGCTCAGGAGTCGAGGCCGAGCTGCGCCATCCGCGCGGCGTGCGCCTCGGTGAGCCGGGTGAACATCCGGCCCAGCGCGGCCAGGTCGAGACCGGGTCGGTCCACTCCCCCGGCCAGCAGCGCGGTGAGCGAGTCCCGGTCGCCGGCGACGCGCTGGGCCTGGGTGAGCGCCTCGCCCATCAGGCGGCGGCCCCACAGCGCCAGCCGGCCGCCGAGGCGGTGGTCCTCGGCGATGCCGGCCCGGACCCGGTCGACGATGAAGGCGGTCTGTCCGGAGTCCTCCAGCGAGCTGATGATCACCTCGCGGGTCTCCGGGTCGAGGTAGGCGGCGATCTCGCGGTAGAAGTCCGCGGCCAGGCCGTCGCCGACGTAGGCCTTGATCAGCCCCTCGTAGTAGTCCGACGGCGCGGTGTGCGCGTGGAAGCTGTCGAAGCTCACCCGGAACGCCTGCATCGCCTCGCCCGGGTCGGCGCCGAGCTCCGCGAGCCGGCCGACCAGCTTCTGCAGGTGCGCGAACTCCGCGGCGGCCATCGCGCCGATGGCGATCTTGTCGTCGATACCGGGCGCCATCTTGGCGTCCTCGACGAGCCGCTCGAACGCCGACAGCTCGCCGTAGGCGATCGCGCCGAGGAGGTCGACTGCTGCGCGGCGGTAGTCCTCGTCGGGCGATTCAGTCATGGTCGGAGCCTAGCGATAGGATGAGCGTGACCGAGCCCCGGCGAACCGTGCCGGTGGCCGCCTGTATGTGCGCGGTTGGCAGAGCCCCAGAGGGTCCTTTCGAGTGGCTGACCGCATACGCGTGGGACATCCGACTCTCCTCTGAGACCTCTTGAAAGCGACCTCTACGTGACCACCTTCCGTGAGCTGGGCGTGCACGCCCAGATCTGCGACGCGCTCGACCGCGCCGGCATCACCACCCCCTTCGCCATCCAGGAGATGACCCTCTCGGTCGCCCTGCTCGGCACCGACCTCATCGGCCAGGCCCGTACGGGCACCGGCAAGACCCTCGCCTTCGGCATCCCGGTGCTGCAGCGCAGCATCGCCCCGAGCGACCCGGCCTACGCCGACCTGCCGCAGGGCAAGCCGCAGGCCCTGATCGTCGCCCCGACCCGCGAGCTCGCGCTCCAGGTCTCCAGCGACCTCTCGCTGGCCAGCAAGGACCTCGGCCTGCGCGTCCTCACCGTCTACGGCGGCGTCGGCTACGACACCCAGCTCGAGGCGCTCGAGTCGGGCGTCGACATCGTCGTCGGCACCCCCGGTCGCCTCATCGACCTGGCCAACCGCCGCGCGCTCGACCTCTCGCACGTGCACGCGCTCGTGCTCGACGAGGCCGACGAGATGCTCGACCTCGGCTTCCTGCCCGACGTCATCACGCTGCTCTCCAAGACCCCGGAGACCCGCCAGACGATGCTGTTCTCGGCCACCATGCCGTCGGCCATCGTCGCGCTGGCGCGCACCCACATGCGCCACCCGATGAACATCCGCGCCGAGTCGTCGTACGACACCACGATGGTGCCGGCGACCGCGCAGTTCATCTACCTCGCCCACGACCTCGACAAGCCCGAGATCATCGGCCGGGTCCTGCAGGCCGAGGACGCCGAGAAGATCATCGTGTTCACCCGCACCAAGCGCCAGGCGCAGCGGGTCGCCGACGACCTCGCCGAGCGCGGCTTCAGCTCCTCGCCGCTGCACGGTGACATGGCGCAGGTCGCGCGCGAGAAGGCGCTGGCCAAGTTCCGCGAGGACAAGATCCGCGTGCTGGTCGCCACCGACGTCGCTGCCCGCGGCATCGACGTGCGCGGCGTCTCCCACGTCATCAACTACACCTGCCCCGAGGACGACAAGACCTACGTCCACCGCATCGGCCGCACCGGCCGCGCCGGCGCCTCGGGCATCGCGATCACCTTCGTCGACTGGGCCGACCTGCACCGCTGGAAGATGATCAACAAGGCGCTCGACCTGCCGTTCCCCGAGCCGCAGGAGACCTACTCGACGTCGCCGCACCTCTTCCACGACCAGGGCATCCCCGAGGGCACCAAGGGCCGCATCGTCGACCCCGCCCCCCTGCCGCCGAAGGCCGAGCGCACCCCGCGCGAGCGCTCGGGCGGTCGCTCCGGTGGCTCTGGTCGCTCCGACTCGGGCCGCTCGGACTCCGGTCGCAGCTCCGACGCGGCGTCCTCGGAGAAGTCGGGCGACGCCCCGCGCCGCCGCAACCGCAGCCGCAGCCGGACGCGCACCCGCGGCGGTTCCGCGGTGGAGACGCCGAAGAGCTGACCCGTCAGCACGACGAGCTCACGCCGAGAGGGCCTCAGCGCTTCGCTGGGGCCTTCTTCGCTGCCCTGGCGGTCTTCGCGGTCGTGCCGGCCTTCGGACGCGAGGCACGCTCGACGAGGTTCTTCGCGACCTCGCGGTAGGCCTGGGCACCCTTGTTGGTGCGGCTGGTCGCGAGGATCGAGCGACCGGCGGCGGGCGCCTCGGCGAACTTGATCGTCTTGGGGATCGGCGGCTCGACGACCTCGAGGTCGTAGGTCTCGCTGATCGTCTCCAGCACGGTGCGGGCGTGGTTGGTGCGGCCGTCGTAGAGCGTCGGGAGCACGCCCCACACCTCGAGGCCGCGGTTGGTGAACCGGCGTACGTCGTGGACGGTGTCGAGCAGCTGGCCGACACCGCGGTGCGACAGCGTCTCGCACTGCAGCGGGACCAGCACGCCGTCGGCCGCGGTGAGCGCGGCGACCGTGAGCACGCCGAGCGACGGCGGGCAGTCGAGCAGCACCCAGTCGTAGGGCCCCTCCTCGGTGTCCGCGAGGTCGTCGGCGAGCTGCTCGAGGGCGCCCTTGATGACGTGCTCGCGGCCGGTGCGGGTGAGCAGGTCGGCCTCGGCGCGGGCCAGCTCGATCGTCGCCGGGAGCAGGTCGACGCCGTCCTCGGTCGCGATGATGACCTCCGCCGGGTCGACGCCCTGCGTCAGCACGTGGTGCACCGAGATCTCGAGGTCCTCGGGGTCGATCCCGAGCGAGAAGGTCAGGCACGCCTGCGGGTCGAGGTCGACGAGCAGGACGCGGTGGCCGAGCTCGGCGAGCGCGGCGCCGATCGAGGCGACGGACGTCGTCTTGGCGACTCCGCCCTTCTGGTTGGCGACGGCCAGGGTGACGGAGGCCGGTGTCTGGGTGCTCATCGGGGCCAATTGTGCAGGACGGGGTCGCGGACCTCACCGGCGTCCTGAAATGCTGGCCCCATGCCTCCCTCCCGGACCACCTCCCTCATCACCGGCGCCACCGCCGGCATCGGCCACGAGTACGCCGTCCAGCTCGCCGCACGCGGCCACGACCTCGTCCTCGTGGCGCGCGACGAGGCCCGCCTCGAGCAGGTCGCCGACGAGCTGCGCCGTGCCCACCAGGTCGAGGTGGAGGTGCTCGTCGCCGACCTCACCGACCGCGCCGACCTCGCCCGGGTCGAGGCGCGCCTCGGTGACCACGACCGCCCCGTCGACCTCCTGGTCAACAACGCCGGCTTCGGGCTGAAGAAGCGCTTCCTCGACAACACCGCCGACGAGGAGACCGCGATGCTCGAGGTGCTCGTCACCGCGGTGCTGCGGTTGAGCCACGCCGCGCTGCGCGCCATGGCCGAGCGCGGCCACGGCGGCATCATCAACGTCTCCAGCGTCGCCGCCTTCCTCCCCCGCGGCTCCTACTCCGCCGCCAAGGCGTGGGTGAACTCCTTCAGCGAGTGGGCGCACATGGAGTACGGCCCGCGCGGCGTGACGGTGATGGCGCTGTGCCCGGGCTTCACCAAGACCGAGTTCCACGAGCGGATGCAGGTCACGCGCGGCGACGGCTTCCTGTGGCTCGACGTCGAGTTCCTGGTCCGACGCTCGCTCGAGGACTTCGACAAGGGCCGCGCCTTCTCGATCCCCGGCGCGCAGTACAAGACGATCGTGGCGCTGACCAGGGCCATCCCCAACCGGGTGCTGCGGCTGACGCAGTCGATGGGGCGCAAGTGAGTCTCCGCAACGTCATACGGACGGGGCAAGCGGTAGCCCCGTCCGTATGACGTCCCAGCCCACCTCAGAGGAGTGACTCGAGCCAGGGATGACCGGGGTGAGCCAGCCGTAGCGCCTCGCGCAGCCATTCCCGTGCACGTACGTCGAGCAGCGGCGCGCACGCGTCGAAGTCGGCCTGGTCCTGCGGCCGCACCGCTCGCGCCTTGTGGAGCAGCTGCACCTGCGGCGTGAGGTAGCGGATGCCGTCGCGCTCCCAGAGGATCTCCGCGAGCGGGAGGACGATCCGGGCGTCGCGCTTGAAGGTCCAGGTCGTCGGTGTCGTGTGCATCAGGATGACGTCGTACTCCCACGGCTCCGCACCGCTCGGGCGCAGCCAGAGGTTCTCGCACTCGGCGGTGACCTCGTCGTCGTCGCCGGTCAGCGGGCGCAGCGTGCCGCTGTCCGCCTCCCACACGTCGAGGCGACCGGCCAGGTGGCGGCGCAGCGCTCCGACGTCCGAGCGCGGGATGCTCGGGTCGACGTCGCCGTGCGGGCGCGAGACCCCGGTGAACGCCTCGATCGCCCAGCCGCCCGCGATCCACCACGGTCGGTCGTAGCCCTCGAGCAGCGCGGCCGCGTCCTGCGGTGTACGAGCCGCCCACGGCCCGTAGAGGCGGACGATCTCGTCGTGGTCGAGCACCGACGCAGACTAGTCGCCGCGCCCCCTCGGGAGGAGTGTCGCGCTGTGCGGTCACGGTGACGTACCAGGTGCGTCACCGTACCGCACAAGCCGCGGCGGTACGGTGATGCCCATGTGGTTCTTCCGCCGCCGCCGCGAGACGTCCAAGGAGGACGCCCTGCGGAGGCGCGCGAGGCAGCTCGGCGGGTGCGCGCGGACAGTGCCGAGCTCGAGCGCTACCGCCGGGGCAAGCAGTCCGCTCCCGCGACGCAGATGACCCAGAACCAGCGGCTCGGGAGCGGCAGCACCTAGCCGAGGGTCTCGATCCAGGCAGCCAGCTCGCGCGGGTGGCGGAAGAGCAGCACCTCAGGGCCGTCCGGCGATGCTGCCCACGCCCGCATCTGCGACCGCTTGCGCGCGAACGACTGGAAGTGCCAGGCGATGATCGAGTCCCGGGCCACGACCTTGCGCCACGACTCGACATTGCCGTTGCACATCGGTTCCTTCGTGATCGCCCGGGCGACGGTGCGGCGCACGAGACGGGACAGCGACAGCCAGCGCGGGTAGTCGAGCCCGACGACGAGCTGGGTCCGCGGGAGGACGTCGTCCCGCCAGGCGCCGTACGCCGTGTCGAGCAGCCAGCGCTCCCCCGCCACGATCTCGCCGACGATCTCGCGCTGCCGCGCCTCCTCGACCGGCACCCATCCCGGCAACCACGTCAGCTCGTCCACGAGGGTCACCGGGTGCCCCGTCCGCTCCCCGATGGCGAGGGCGGCGGTGCTCTTGCCGCTGCCAGTGACGCCGTAGAGCAGGACGCGGTCGGGCAGCGGTCCCGACACGCGTCGCTCGTCCCTCACTCCGCTACTCGACCACCGGGCGAGAGGCCGCCAGCGACACCAGCCGCTCGTACTGCTCGGGGTCCGTCGTGTTCACCCCGAGGTCGTGGTCGATCTTGCCGAGGCCGTGGTGGTCGCTGCTGCCGGTCACGATCAGGTCGAGGTCGGCGGCGAGCGCGCGGAGGCGGGTGCGCTGCTCCGGCGAGTGGTCCTGGTGGTCGACCTCGATCCCCGCCAGCCCGAGCGACGTCAGCGACTCCAGCGCCGCAGCATCGAGCACCGCGCCACCGCGCCGACCCCACGGGTGCGCGATCACCGGCACCCCGCCGGCGGCCACGATCAGCGGGATCATCTCGTGCAGGGGCGTCGCGTAGCGGTTCACGTACCCGGGCCGGCCGGCGTTGAGGAACTCGGCGAACGCCGTCGTGCGATCACTGACCAGCCCGAGCCGGACGAGCGCGTCGGCCACGTGCGGTCGGCCGGCGGCGACGGAGCCGCCGGACTCGCGGCGTACGTCCTCCTCGGTGATGTCGATGCCGGCGTCGCGCAGCCCGGCGACGATCGCCGGCGTCCGCGACGTACGTCCCTCCAGGATGCGGTCGAGCTCGGCGACGAGGGGCGGGTACGCCGGGTCGGGGAGGTAGCCGAGCAGGTGGACCCCGCGGTGCTGGAAGTTCGTGCTCACCTCGAGCCCCGGGACCAGCGTGATGCCGACCTCGTCGGCCGCCCGCTGCGCCTCGGCCCAGCCCGACATCGCGTCGTGGTCGGTCAGCGCGACGACGTCGAGACCCGCGGCCGCGGCCTCCCGCATGAGCTGTGCCGGGGTGTCGGTGCCGTCGCTGGCGGAGCTGTGCGTGTGGAGGTCGATCCGCACGTCAGCCTCAGCCGTTCCACTTCAGGAGCACCGGGGTCTCCCGCTCGAAGCCCAGCACCGACACGGTCGAGGTGTCGAGGCGGAAGAAGCGGCCCTCCTCCGCCGGCTGCTCGAGCCAGCGCGCGGTCAGCACGCGCAGCGAGTGGCCGTGGGCGAAGACGAGGGTGCGGTCCTGCTCGCGCGCCCGCTCGACGATGCGGTCGAGGCGGTCGGACACCTCGTCGGCGGTCTCGCCACCGGGCGACGGGTGGGTCCAGACCGACCAGCCGGGCACCGTCTCGCGGATCTCGTCGGTCGTGATGCCCTCGTAGTCGCCGTAGGCCCACTCCGCGAGGTCGTCGTCGACCTCCGCGTCGGGGAAGCCCGCCAGCTCGGCCGTACGACGAGCGCGCTGGCGCGGGCTCGTCAGCACCAGGTCGAACGTCACCTCGGCCAGTCGCGGCGCCAACGACGCGGCCGACTCCTCACCGCCCTCGGTGAGCGGCAGGTCGGTGGTGGACGTGTGCCTGCCGTCGCGGCTCCACTCGGTCTCGCCGTGCCGGACGATCCACAGCTCGCGATGCACTCCGGAGGCCATGCCCGCGAGTCTGCCACGCGCGGACCGACGGCCTGCCACGATGCTCGCCATGAGTGCAGACCTGGGCCGGGCGCGACTGGCGATCGCGCTGGCGTTCCTCACCCAGGGGCTGGTCTTCATCAGCCTCACCACCCGCCTGCCCCGCATCCAGGACCGCTGGGACCTCGGCGAGCTCGCGCTGTCCGGCGTCCTGCTGATGATGGTGCTGCTCGCCGGCGCGGGCTCGCTCCTGGCCGAGCGCCTCGCACCGCGCCTCGACAGCGCGGTCGTGCTGCGCGCCGGCCTGCTGGTCGTCGCGGTGTCGGTGGCGGTGGCGATCCTCGCCCCGACGACCGCGGTCTTCGTCCTCGGCCTGGGGGCGTACGGCGTCGGGCTCGGCCTGGTCGACGCGACGGGCAACATGCAGGCGGTCGCCCTCGAGCACCGGATCGGCCGGGTCGTCCTGCCGTCGTGCCACGGTGCGTGGACGCTGGGCGGGGTCATCGGCGCGGTGCTGACCCTCGTCACCACCGACGTCCCGTGGTCGGCGATCGCGCTCGTCGCGGTGCTGCCGCTGCTCGCGGCGGCGGCGCCGTACCTCTCCCGCGACCACGGCGTGGCGGCCGGCTCGACCGAGACCGACGTGCCGTGGCGGGCGATCGTGATGGTCGGCCTGGCGCTCGTCGTCTTCTACACGGTGGACACCGCGGCGGCGACCTGGGGACCGGTCTACCTCGACGACGTCTTCGCCGCACCCGAGGAGCTCGTCGCGCTCGCGACGCTCCCCTACCTGGTGGCGAGCGGGCTGGTGCGCCTGGTCGGCGACGGGCTGACCGAGCGGGTCGGCGCCGTACGGCTGCTGCGCGTCGGCGCGCTCGTCGCGTTCGTGTCACTGGCCGTCATCGTCGCGGCGCCCTCGTGGCCGATCGCGGTCGTCGGCTTCACGCTGCTGGGCTGCGGCGTGGCGGTGGTCGCCCCGCTGAGCTTCTCCGCGGCGGCCGCCCTCGCCGGCCGCGACGCGGACCCGGCGACCCGGCAGGCACGGGTCGACGCAGTGGTCGCGCGGTTCAACCAGTTCAACTACGCCGGTGCGCTGCTGGGCTCGGTGATGACCGGTGCGGTCGGCGCGAGCTCGCTGCGCCTCGGCTTCGCCGTCCCGCTGGTGCTGGTGCTCGCCCTGTTCTGGCTGGCGAAGGCGTTCGCGCCGGCGGACGAGCTGTCCGCCGGCGCTCACGACCAGCTCTAGACGCCGCCGCCGCCGGCCTTGCGGCGGTGCATCGGCTTGGCGACGTTCTTGTCGTTGACCTCCGAACCGTGCGCCTTCTCCCGCGACTCGGCGCTGTCGTCCGGGTGCTGGTGGCCCTTCTTGCGATCGAGGGCCTCCCGCATCTTCGCCTTGATGTCTGCGTTGGGGTCCTGGTCAGCCATGGGTCCTCCTGGATCCGAGCGGTCAGTTCTCGCGTGCCCTGCCACCCTGCCAAAGCCGTCAAGCCCGGTCGAGGACTTTTACCGGCGAGCGGGTCGCCGCAGCACGTCGATGCGACCGGCGAGCTTGCCCATCATCCGGAACACGTGCCAGCGGCAGTCGCCCACCATCACGTCGTACGCCGCGTCGCCGAACTCGGCGCGGTAGCGCTCGGGCTCGCGCAGCAGCCGCGCCAGGTGGAGCAGCGAGCGCGCCGCCCGGCCGTCCTGCTCCTGTCCCCACTCGCCCCACTCGCCGGCGAGGTCGATCGTCTCGACGACGTCGAGCCCGGACCCGGCGATCGCGTCGTCGAGCACGCGCGGGTCGGCCGAGGTCGGCACGACCCCCATCACGTCGAAGAGCTGGTCGGCCTCCTCCGGGGCGAGCAGGTCGGTGGCGACCGTCGTGTAGCTGACGACGTACGCGCCGGGGCGCAGCACGCGGGCCCACTCCAGCATCGCCTCCGCCGGGTCCTCGACGTGCTCGAGGACGTCGCGGCACCAGACGAGGTCGATCGAGGAGTCGGGCACCGGGACGCGGGTGGCGGTGCCGCGCTCGAAGGAGACGCGGGAGGAGATGTCGGGCTCCTGGGACCGACGCGCCTCGCGGGCCAGGTCGAGGTGGCGCTGGACCGGGTCGATGCCGAGGACGCGGAAGCCGAAGTGGGTCGCCAGCCGGAAGGCGTGCGCACCCTCGCCGCACCCGACGTCGACCACCTTGCTGTCGGGCGGGAGGTCGAGCTCGCGGACCACCTGGAGCAGCATGGACGGGTCCCGCGGCGCCAGGCTCTCGTCCAGCCGCCGGCCGAACGCCTCCTCGATGCGCGGGTAGCTGTCGTAGAAGAAGTCACGGTCCCAGGGCACGGAGCAGAGTCTGCCCGCTCCGCGGCTCTCCTAGGATCAGGCCATGGCCCGCCGCGCGTTCCTCCACGTCGGCACGGCGAAGTCGGGCACGTCCTTCCTGCAGGACCTGTGGTGGCGGCACCGCGCCGAGCTGCGCGACCGCGGCCTGCTGCTGCCGGGCCGGGGGCGACGCGACCACTTCACCGCGGCTGCTCTCGTGAAGGGCATGACGGCGGTCGTCGACGGCCTCGACGAGCGCGACCGCGAGGTCTGGCAGCGGCTCCTCGAGCAGACCCGCACGTGGTCGGGCGACGTCCTGGTCAGCAACGAGCACTTCGCCGACTCCCCCGCCGGGGCGGCCGCGGCTGCGCTCGCCGACCTCGCGTCCGCCGCCGACGAGGTGCACGTCGTGGTCACCGCGCGCGACCTCGGGCGGGTGCTCCCCTCGGCCTGGCAGCAGCGGGTCAAGATGGGCGCCCGGATGCCCTACCGCAAGTTCCTCGGCAGCGTGCGCCGCGAGGACGGCGACCAGAAGTTCTGGCGCTACCAGGACGTCCCCGGCATCCTCGACGTCTGGTCCGCTGGGCTGCCGGGCGAGCGCGTGCACGTCGTCGTCGTACCCGCACCGGGTGCGCCGCGCGACGAGCTCTGGCTGCGTACGTCGTCCGTCCTCGGCGTCGACGTCACCGGCCTCGACACCCGCGCGCAGCGCGCCAACGACTCGCTCGGGGTGGTCGAGGCCGAGCTGCTGCGGCGGGTCAACGACACCGTCCCGCGCGAGCGCCGCTCGCTGGCCTACTCCCGCCACGTCAAGGGGTCCCTCGTCCCCGCGGCGCTGGTCGGCAGCGCGCCGCGCGACTCCTTCGCCGTCCCCGACAACCACGTGGAGTGGATCGAGGAGTCGGCGAGGGCGACCGTGACCGCGCTGCGCGCCGGTCCGTACGACGTCGTCGGCGACCTCGACGACCTGCTGCCGGCCCTGGCCGCCGACGGCCGGACCCCCGACCAGGTCGGCGAGGACGAGCTCACCGCCGCCGCGGCCACCGTGCTCGACCGGCTCGGGCTCGCCCCGGCGCGCGCCCTCGACGAGGCCCTCGACACCATCGCGCGGCACCTGCTCGCGCAGGTGGGCTGACTCAGCGCGGGACGAGCGCCCAGTAGTCGAGGTCGAGCAGCACGCCGTCGGCGTACGTCCCGTCGTCCGTCCGCAGCGTCATCGACTCGTCGCGCCCGCGGGTCGCCACCAGTCGCAGTCGCAGCGCGCCGACACCCGGGGCGTCCAGGGTCGCGGTGTCGAGCACCTCGGACCACGCGTGCACGGTGTCGTCGGCGAACGCCGGGGCGACGTGGGCACCGGCGTTGATGGCGGCGATCAGCTGGGCGTTGGCCAGGCCGTTGAAGGACAGTGCGCGGGCCATCGAGATCACGTGGCCGCCGTAGACGAGCCGCCGGCCGTCGGGACGCGCGTCGGTGGTGAAGTGCACCTTGGCGGTGTTCTGCCACAGCCGCGTGGCCATCATGTGCTCGGCGTCGGTGAGGGTGACGCCGTCGACGTGGTCGATCCGCTCCCCCACCTCGTAGTCGCCGAGCCGGTGCGGCGAGCCCGCAGCCACGTCGTCGTACGACGAGAAGTCGAGGCCGGCGGGCACGACGAGGTCGGCGGCCTCGACCGCGGCTGCCAGCGTGGGTACGACGGTCTCCGGGGCCGGCGACTCGCTCGAGCGCTTGTGCACCATCACCCAGCGCGCCCAGTCGATCGCGACCTCGCCCCGCTGGTTGGTGGCCGTGGAGCGGACCCACACGACGCCCGTCCTGCCGTTGGAGTTCTCCTTGAGGCCGATCACCTCCGAGCGCGTGCGCAGCGTGTCGCCCGGCACGACCGGCACGTGGAAGCGGCACTCGGCGTAGCCCAGGTTGGCCACGGCGTTGAGCGAGACGTCCGGCACGGTCTTGCCGAAGGCGACGTGGAAGCCGATCAGCTCCTCGACCGGGTGGGGCGACAGGCCGACCGACGCGGCCATCTCGGCGGACGACGGGACCGCGAAGCGGGTCGGGTAGATCGCCCCGTAGAGCGCCCGGTCGCCCTCGGTGATCGTGCGCGGCGTCGCGTGGTCGATGACCTGCCCGACGGTGAAGTCCTCGAAGAAGTTGCCGGGGTTGGTCTTCGCCGCAGTCATGGCGCCCATCGTGCCGCAGCCGCACGCCCGGGGACGTCCGCGCTCACGTGGGATCGGTCACCTGCCGTAGGCGTAGGCGCGCACGACGTCACCGGCCGGCGTGGTCCGGAGGTAGCCGCTCTCGTTGAACTGGTTGCCGATGTAGAGGTTCAGCGCCGTCGGCTCACCTGCCCACCGCATCAGGACCGCGTGGGTGAGCCTGCCGCGCTCGACGTTGAGCGTCCGCTTCGCGACGTCGATGTTCGCGAACATCCGACGGACGTCGATCGCACCGGTGTCGACCCGCTGGTCGGGCCCGGTCACCGCGGCGGCCGTGCTGTCCTGCCGCCACTCGCCGGTCCAGGTCCAGCGCTCCATGCGCGGACGCGACCCGCGGACCGGCACCTCGGCCAGGACCCGTTCGGGGAAGAACGTGACCTCGTAGGCCTCTGCCGTGCCGAACTGCTCCTCGTAGGCCGCCACGAAGCCGCGCACACCACCCGGCGTCATCGTGAACGACGGGGCCTCGGCCTCCTCGACCGGCACCTCGGGTGCGGCGGAGGCCGGCGGCACCCCGGTCGTCGTCGTGACCTCGCCGCCGCTCGACGCGAAGAAGAACAGCGCCACGATCCCGGTGACGCCGGCCACGACGAGCGCGATGAAGACGACCAGGCCCACCACCACGCCACCCGCCCTGCGCGAGCCGGAGGACAGCGCGGCGAACGAACGGGACGGAGCGCTGGCCGGCGCCGCCGGCGGCACGTAGCCGGGCGGGAGCTGCAGGTCGCGGGTGAGGGTCTCGAGCTCGTCGAGCGTCTCGGCGGACAACGCCCGGCCGACGCGGAAGTCGCGGTCGGCCGAGCCGAGCTGGCCGTCGACGTAGGCCGCCTCGATCAGCTCGACGAAGCGGTCGCGGTCCGCGTCCTTCGCCCGGAAGCCCCTCATGGCCGGAGTCTAGGGCGTCGGCGCCGACTAGTCCTTCGTGCTGAAGGCGGCGTCGAAGGCGGCGGTCGGCGCGTCGAACGCCAGCCGGCGGACGAACTCGAGCGCCTCGGGGGCACCGACGAGGCGGTCCATCCCCGCGTCCTCCCACTCCACCGAGATCGGACCGTCGTAGCCGATGGTGTTGAGCATCCGGAACGACGCCTCCCACGGCACGTCGCCGTGCCCGGTCGACACGAAGTCCCAGCCACGACGCGGGTCGGCCCAGGCCAGGTGCGACCCCATCCGCCCGTTGCGGCCGTTGCCGACCTGCTTCTTCGCGTCCTTGCAGTCCACGTGGTAGATCCGGTCCTTGAAGTCCCAGAGGAACCCCACCGGGTCCAGGTCCTGCCACACGAAGTGGCTGGGGTCCCAGTTCAGGCCGAACGCCTCACGGTGGTCCACCGCCTCCAGCGCCCGCACGGTCGTCCAGTAGTCGTAGGCGATCTCGGACGGGTGCACCTCGTGGGCGAACTTCACGCCCTCGCTGTCGAACACGTCGAGGATCGGGTTCCACCGGTCCGCGAAGTCCTGGTAGCCCGCGTCGACCATGTCCTGCGTGGCCGGCGGGAACATCGCGACGTACTTCCAGATCGACGAACCCGTGAACCCGACGACCACGTCCACCCCGAGCCTGCGCGCGGCGCGGGCGGTCATCTTCATCTCCTCCGCAGCACGCTGGCGTACGCCCTCGGCGTCGCCGTCGCCCCAGATCTTGTCGGGGAGGATCCCGCGGTGCCGCTCGTCGATCGGGTCGTCGCACACGGCCTGGCCCTTGAGGTGGTTGCTGATCGCGAACACCTGCAGGTCGTACTTCGCCAGCATCTCCCGCTTCGCAGGCACGTACGAGTCGTCCTCGACCGCGGCCCACGGGTCGAAGTGGTCGCCCCAGCACGCCAGCTCCAGGCCGTCGTAGCCCCACCCCGAGGCCAGCTTGCAGACCTCCTCGAACGGCAGGTCGGCCCACTGGCCGGTGAACAAGGTGACAGGACGAGTCATCAGGAGCTCCTCAGGGTGCGGGGGTGGGGATCGGTGTCAGGCGGGGATGTCGTGCCAGGTGGAGCTGAGCGAGCTGGCCTCGACGGCCGCCAGGACGCGCTGGACCTGCAGGCCGTCGGCGAACGACGGCGTCGGGTCGGCGCCGCGCGCGATGTCGGTGACCAGGTCGACGACCTGGTGGGTGAAGCCGTGCTCGTAGCCCAGCAGGTGACCGGGCGGCCACCAGGCGGCGACGTAGGGGTGGTCGGCCTCGGTGACGAGGATCCGGCGGAACCCGGCGGTCTCCCCGTCGAGGTCGCCGTCGTGGAAGTGGAGGACGTTCATGTCCTCGAAGTCGAAGGCGAGGCTGCCGCGCGAGCCGTTGATCTCGATGCGGATGGCGTTCTTGCGGCCGTTGGCGAAGCGCGTCGCCTCGAAGACGCCGAGCGCACCGCCGCGGAAGTGGGCCAGGAACGCGGCCGCGTCGTCGACGGTGACCGGACCCCGCTGGGTCGAGTCCGCCGTGCCGGAGAGCCCGGTGTGGGACTCGGCGGGCACGGGGCGCTCCTTGACGAACGTCTCCAGGCGACCGGTCACGGTGGCGATGGTGTCGCCGGTGATGAACTGCGTCAGGTCGACGATGTGGGCGCCGATGTCACCCAGCGCGCCGGACCCGGCCTTCGACTTGTCGAGGCGCCACGACAGCGGTGCCTCCGGGTCGACGATCCAGTCCTGGAGGTACTGCGCGCGGACGTGGTGGATGGTGCCGAGCCGGCCGTCGGCGACGAGCTTGCGGGCCAGCCCGATCGCCGGCACCCGTCGATAGGTGAAGCCGACCATCGAGCGGACGCCCGAGGCCCGGGCCTTCTCGGCGGCCGCGACCATCGCCTCGGCCTCCTCGACGGTGTTGGCCAGCGGCTTCTCGCACAGCACGTGCTTGCCGGCCTCGAGGGCGGCGATGGCGATCTCGGCGTGCGTGTCCCCGGGGGTGCACACGTCGATGAGGTCGATGTCGTCACGGTCGATCAGGGCCCGCCAGGACGTCTCGGTGGAGTCCCACCCGAGCTTCGCGGCGGCCGCGGCCACCTTCGCCTCGTCGCGTCCGGCGACCGCGGTCATCTGCGTGCGCAGCGGGAGGTCGAAGAAGCGGGGCGCGTTGCGCCAGGCCTGCGAGTGGGCGGCGCCCATGAAGGCGTAGCCCACCATCCCCACGGACAGGGAGTCGTGCTCGGAGGTCATTCAGGGGTCCTGTTCTGTGGTCGACCGGGCGTGGGACGTGACGTGCCCGGCCGGCGCCCCGGAGGGCGCCGGCCGGGTCAGCGCTCAGGACTCGAACGCGGAGTCGATGTAGGCGTCGACGTTGTCAGCGGTGACGACCGGGGCGAAGAGCTGCACCTCGCGGGGCACCTCGACCTCGACCAGGTCGCCCATGGCCTTCTGCTGCAGCAGCAGGCGGGCGAGCTTGACGCCGTCCGCACCCTGGGTCGACGGGTAGATGACCGTCGCCTTGAGCACGCCGTTGCCCGACTGGATGTCGCGCATCGCGTTGGCCGAGCCGGCACCACCGATCATCTGGAACTCGTCGCGGCCGGCGCTCTCGATGGCGGCCAGGACGCCGACGCCCTGGTCGTCGTCGTGGTTCCACAGGAAGTCGATCTTGGGCTCGGCCTGCAACAGCTGCGAGGCGACCTCCTCGCCGCTCTCGACGGTGAACTCGGCCGCCTGGCGGGCGTCGACGTCGAGGCCGCACTCCGACAGCGCGTCCTCGAAGCCCTGGCTGCGGTCCTGGGTCAGGGGCAGCGAGTCGATGCCGGCGATCTCGGCGACGACGGCGTCCTCGTTGCCGTCGGCCTGCTCGCAGACGTACTGGCCGGCCGAGACGCCCATGCCGTAGTTGTCACCGAGGACGGTGACGCGCGCGGCGTTGGGGTCGTCGAACTCGCGGTCGACGTTGATGACCGGGATGCCGGCCTCCATCGCCTTGAGCGCGACGGGCGTCATCGCCGCACCGTCGAACGGGAGCAGCACGATCGCGTCGACCTTGTCGTTGATGAAGGTCTCGACCTGGCTGATCTGCAGGTTGACGTCGTTGGTGCCCTCGGCGATCTGGAGATCGAGGTCGGGGTACTGGTCGGCGAGGTCGCGGACGTTGTTGGTGATGGCCGCCATCCAGCCGTGGTCGGCGGCGGGGGCCGAGAAGCCGATGGTGACGGTGTCACCGGACTCGTCGTTGCCGCCCTCTGCGGCGGCGGGGGCGGCGTCGGAGGACGAGGTCTTCTCGTCGTCGGCGGCATCCTCCGCGCTGCCGGTGCAGGCGGTGAGGGCGAGGACGGCGACCGCGCCGACCACGAGGCCGGGGTAGCGGCGGCTCTGCTGCCGTGAGGTGGTGGTGCGCAGTCGCATGGGTGTGCTCCTAGTTCAGTGACGTGTGTCGGGACGTGCGGTGTGGTGCGGACGGGTGAAGCGATGGTGCGGTGGCGCTCTGGTGCGGGAAGTCCGAGTACGGGGTGGGCTCAGGTCGAGGTCGAGCGTCGGGCCAGGCGCTGCTGGAGCAGCACGGCGACGACGATGATCACGCCCTTGGCGACGGCCTGGGTCGAGCTGTCCTGGTTGTTGAGGACGAAGACGTTGCTCAGGGTGCTGAAGATGAGGACGCCGATCACGGTGCCGACGATGGTGCCGCGCCCGCCGGTGAGGAGGGTGCCGCCGATGACGACCGCGGCGATCGCGTCGAGCTCGATGAGCGTGCCGTGGGTGGAGCTGCCGGTCGACGTACGGGCGAGGTACATCAGCGCGGCGAGACCGCAGCAGAGCCCGATGAGCACGTAGACCAGGGCGGTGTGGCGCTTGACGTTGATGCCGGCGAGTCGGGCGGCCTCCGGGTTGCCGCCGACCGCGAGCGTCCGGCGGCCGAAGGTGGTGCGGTTGAGCAGGAGCCACCCGCCCACGGACACCAGCGCGAAGATGACGACCAGCAGCGGGATGCCGACGATGTCGGCGGACCAGAAGTCCTTGAACCCCTGCACCCGGACGATCTGGGTGCGCCGCTCGGAGATGATCTCGGCCAGTCCACGGGCCGAGGCCAGCATGGCGAGCGTCATGATGAACGGGACGACGTTGCCGTAGGCGATCAGCACGCCGTTGACGAGGCCGCAGGCCCCGCCCACCGCGAGCGCGACGAGCACCATCACGATCCAGTGGGTGTCCTCGGCCATGTTCTGCGTGGCGAAGGTGCTGGCCCAGACCGAGGCCAGCGCGATCATCGCCCCGACCGACAGGTCGATGCCGCCGGAGATGATCACGAACGTCATGCCGATGCTGACCACGCCGACGATGGACGCCAACCTCATGATCGTCACCAGGTTGTCGACGCTGGCGAACCGGTCGCCCGCGGTGACCACGCCGACGACGCAGATCACGAGCAGCGCGACGACCAGGCCGAGGTTGCGGCCGAACGAGCCGCTCATCAGACCGGCGCCACGGCTCTGGCCCTCGGACTCCGTGGCGGCCTGCTCGACCCGGACGGTGTCGGACGAGGGGGCCACGGTGTTCTCGACGGCGCTCAGGTCGGGTGCCTGCTCCCTGCGGGGGTCCGTCCCGGGAGTGGTGCTGTGGTCGCTCATGCGGCGTTTCCTTCCATGACGAGGTCGAGGACACGCGACTCGTCGATCTCGGCGGCGGGTCCTTCGTGCACGACGCGGCCCTCACGGACCACCAGCACCCGGTCGGCGAGACCGAGCACCTCCTCCACCTCGCTGGAGACGACGACGACGGCGACCCCGGAGTCGGCCAGGGCGCGCACGACGGCATAGATCTCGGCGCGGGCACCGACGTCGACGCCGCGCGTGGGCTCGTCGAGGAGGAGCACCCGGCACCCGCGGAGCAGCCAGCGGGCCAGGACGACCTTCTGCTGGTTGCCGCCGGACAGGAGCCGCACGAGGCGGTCGACACCGGCGGGGCGTACGTCGAGGGACTGGGTGACCTCGGTGGCGCGGCGGCGCTCCTCACGGCTGTCGAGGAAGCCGAGCCGGGCGAAGCGGCCCATGGTCGAGACGGTGATGTTGCGGTAGATCGCCTGGTCGAGCAGGAGGCCCTGGCTCTTGCGCTCCTCCGGGGCCAGGCCGAGTCCCGCCCTGACGGCCGCCGGTACCGAGCCGCGGCGCAGCTCCTGCCCGTCGACGCGGACGGAGCCCGCCGACGCGCGGCGCGCGCCGTAGACGGTCTCGAGGATCTCCGAGCGCCCGGCGCCGACGAGACCGGCGAGGCCGACGATCTCCCCCGCGTGCACCCGCAGGTCGACCCCGGAGAAGACACCCGGCAGCTCGAGGCCGGTGACCTCGAGGACCGGCTCGCCGGAGGTGTCCACCTGCTCGCCGCGGGGCGGGAAGACGTACTCGATCGAGCGACCGGTCATCAGCTTGATGAGGTCGGCGGTCGGGGTGTCGGCCACGGCGAGCCCGGTGGCGACGGTGCTGCCGTCCTTGAGGACGGTGATCCGGTCGCCGATCTGGCGGATCTCCTCGAGGCGGTGGGAGATGTAGACGATGGCCACGCCCTCGGCGGTGAGGTCCTTGATGACCCGGAACAGGTTGTCGACCTCGCCCTGGTCCAGCACCGCGGACGGCTCGTCGAGCACGAGGAGGCGGGTGTTCTGCGACAGCGCGCGCGCCATGCTCACGACCTGCTGCGCGGCCGGCGTCAGGCGCCCCACCTCGCGGGTCGGGGAGATCTCGCTGTGGCCGAGGCGGGCGAGCAGGGCGGCGGCCTCGCGGTTGGTGCGGCTGCGCTGGCTCATCCCGGCCGAGGACAGCTCGTGGCCCAGGAAGATGTTCTCGGCGACCGAGAGGCCCGGGACCAGGTCGAGCTCCTGGTAGATCGTGGAGATGCCCAGCTTCATCGCGGCCTGCGGGGTGCCGAGCGTGACGGGCTGTCCCTCCCACAGGATCTCGCCCTCGTCGGGCTGGTAGCTGGCGGAGAGCACCTTGATGAGCGTGGACTTGCCGGCACCGTTCTGCCCGAGGAGGCAGTGCACCTCGCCCGCGCGGACGTCGAGGTCGACGCCGCCGAGCGCGAGCACGCCCGGGAAGCGCTTGACGATGCCGCGCATCTCGAGCAGCGGTGCCGAGGTCGGCTGGGAGGTCACGGACCGAACTGTGGCACGCGTCACGCACTTGTGTCGAGCGCCTGACAAAAGTTTCTCACCCGGTGTGGAAAGTCGGTGCATGTGCCACACTCCACCCGTGCGAACCGGCGAGCTCTTCGACCTCCTCCGTGACGGAAGGCCCTGGACGCGCGCTCAGCTGGCGGAGGCGACCGGCCTGGCCCGCTCGACCGTCACCATGCGCATCGACACCCTGATCCGGCTCGGCCTGGTCGCTCCCTACGGCGGCGCACGCTCGACCGGCGGTCGCCCGCCCGCCCTCTTCGCGCTCAACCCGTCCGCCAGGCTCGTCGTGGGCGTCGACGTCGGGGCCACCCACGCCCGCGCCGCGCTGACCGACCTCGACGGCAGGATCCTGGGCGAGGCGGACGCGCAGATCGAGGTCGCGGCCGGCCCCGAGGTCGTCCTGGGCTGGGTCATCGAGACCGTGCAGGACCTCTTCGCGGCGAGCGGGCGCGACATCGCGGACCTCGCCGCGATCGGCATCGGCCTGCCCGGCCCGGTCGAGCACTCCACCGGCCGCCCGATCAACCCGCCGATCATGCCGGGGTGGGACCGCTACGACGTCCCGGGGCACCTGCGCGCGACCTACCCCGTGCCCGTCCTCGTCGACAACGACGTCAACATCATGGCGCTGGGCGAGCGCCGCGCCTTCCTCCGCGACGTGGACGACCTCGTGCTGATCAAGGTCGCCACGGGCATCGGCGCCGGCATCGTGTCCGGCGGGGTGCTGCAGCGTGGCGCCCGCGGCACGGCCGGCGACCTCGGGCACGTCCGCGTGCGCGAGGGTGACGGCGTCGTCTGCCGGTGCGGCAACACCGGCTGCCTCGAGGCCGTCGCGTCGGGTCCGGCACTGGCCGCGGCCATCCGCATGCAGGGCGAGGACGCCAAGACCGGTGGCGACGTGGTCGATCTCGTCCGGGGCGGCAGCCTGGTCGCGATGTCCGTCGTCCGCCAGGCGGGGCGCGACATCGGCGAGGTCGTCGCGACCATGACCAACCTGATCAACCCGTCGGTCGTGGTCATCGGCGGCCAGCTCGCCGACGCCGGCGAGCACCTCCTCGCCGGCATCCGCGAGTCGGTCTACCAGCGCTCGCTGCCCCTCGCGACCGAGCACCTGCGCATCGTCACCTCACGCGCGGGCGGCGAGGCGGCCGTGCTCGGCGCGTCCGCGCTCGCGATCGAGCACGTCCTCTCCCCCGACGCCGTCGAGGCCGCCAGCGAGGCGCTGGCCGCAGCGGACGCCGCCGCCGGGGCTCAGCGCAGCCGGTAGTCCTTCAGCAGGCTGCGGCCGATGATCATCTTCTGGATGTCGGAGGTGCCCTCGCCGATCAGCATGAAGGCCGACTCCCGGTAGAGCCGCTCGATCTCGTACTCCTTGGAGTAGCCGTAGCCGCCGTGGATGCGGAACGACGCCTCGACGACCTCGTTGCAGTACTCGCTGGCGAGCATCTTGGCCATGCCGGCCTCGACGTCCATCCGCTGGCCGGAGTCCTTGAGGCGGGCGGCCTTGACCATCATCGTGTGGGCGGTCTCGACCTTGGTCGCCATCTCGGCGAGGCGGAACAGCACCGCCTGGTGCTCGGCGATCGGCTTGCCGAAGGTCTCGCGCTGCTGCGCGTAGGCGATGCCGAGCTCGAAGGCCCGGTTGGCGATGCCGCAGGCGCGGGCGGCGACGTTGACCCGGCCGACCTCGACGCCGTCCATCATCTGGTAGAAGCCCTTGCCGGGCTCCCCGCCCAGGACCTGCTCCGCGGAGACCCGGTGGTTCTCGAAGATGGCCTCGGTCGTGTCGACGCCCTTGTAGCCCATCTTGTCGATCTTGCCGGGGATGGTCAGGCCGGGCGCGGTCTCGCCGAAGCCGGGCTCCTTCTCCACCAGGAACGTCGTCATGTTCTTGTACGGCGTGTCCGCACCCTCGTCGGTCTTGGTCAGCACCGCGATGAGCGTCGAGCTGCCACCGTTGGTCAGCCACATCTTCTGGCCGTTGATGACGTAGTCGTCACCGTCGCGCACGGCCTTGGTGGAGATCGCCGCGACGTCCGAGCCGAGGCCGGGCTCGGACATCGAGAACGCGCCACGCACCTCGCCGGCGGCCATCCGCGGGAGGTACTTCTGCTTCTGCTCCTCGGTGCCGTGCTGCATCAGCATGTAGGCCACGATGAAGTGGGTGTTGATCACGCCGGACACGCTCATCCAGCCGCGCGCGATCTCCTCGACGCACAGGGCGTAGGTCAGCAGCGACTCGCCGAGGCCGTCGTACTCCTCCGGGATCATCAGCCCGAAGATGCCGAGCTCCTTGAGGCCCTCGACGATCTCGGTGGGGTACTCGTCCTTGTGCTCGAGCTCCGTGGCGACCGGGATGATCTTCTCGTCCACGAACTGGCGGACGGCCTTGAGGATCTCGGTCTGGTCCTCGGTGAGGCCGTCGGTCTGGCAGAGACGAGGCATGTGCGGGGCTCCTGTGCGGTCGCGGGGACGCTGGGCGAGACTCTCCGGGAGTCTAGTTATCGATCGTTCACCTGGGCAGGGGACGACCCCGAGACCGTCGTCACACCCGGACGCGGGTGGATCCGCGTGAGAGACTGGAGTGCATGCGAGCCACCCGCCTGACCGTGCCGGCCCTCGGGGCATCGCTCGTCCTGCTCCTGGGGGCGTGCGGCGACGACTCGTCGCGGGCCGAGGACCCGTCCGCGGACGCCTCGACGTCCGAGTCCCCCTCCGAGACCCCGACCTCCGAGCCCTCGTCGGCCGCGCCCGTCGTGCTGATCGACTTCGGCGACGCGCCGGCCGTGGAGGCGTCGTACAAGAAGGCGGCGCTCGAGGCGGTCGCCGACGACCTCATCACGATGGTGCCCTCGACGCTCCCCGACGGCTGGACCACCGCCGGCGGCGGCTACCAGGCCGAGCCGCAGTGGTGGCACATGGAGTACGCCGCTCCCACGGGTGACGTCACCCTCGACCAGTTCCCCGGCGACACCGACGCCGTGCTCGGCGACCAGGAGGGCCTCGCGTCCTCCGGCGACGTCGACCTCTCCGCCTGGGGCATCGGCACGTGGTCGGCCTGGGACTACCAGGGCGCAGCCGTGCTGACCCACGAGCTCAAGGGCAGCACGGTGGTCCTCCAGGGAGCCGACCAGGACACCGTCACCAGCCTCGCCAAGGCACTGCTCCCCGCGGAGGACGCCCCCACCCAGGAGGGCTGACCCCGGCTCAGGCCCGGGGCGAGCGCGGCGGCGCGTCGTTGCTCGCGCGCACGTCGGCCACGAGGTCGGCGACCAGGCGCGCGGCCGACTCGACGAGCTCGGCGGGCGACACGGTCCCGGGCTCGCGCCCACCCGCGCTCGGGGACTCCTCGGGCGCCAGCCCGGCGAGGTCCCCGCGCACGTCGAACCCGCGCGCGGTGATGAGCTCGGTCGCCGTGCGGTCGAGCTCGGCGAACCGCGCCAGGTGCTCGGCCGGCATGGCCCCGCGCTCGCGCGGCTGGCCGGCGAGCAGGCCCTCGGCGAGGTAGCCGCGGATCCAGACGCCCCGGTCGTGGGCGGAGTACGACGGCAGGTGCGCGTTGACCTGCCGCAGCACCTCGATCTGGACGATGCCGAGCGCCGGGTTGACCGCGTCGGTGGGCAGGTCGTACGCCTCGGGGTCCACGCCGAGCACCTCGGCGAAGTGCCGCCAGTGGAGGTCGTGGGGCTGACCGCTGCCGGGCATCACCAGGACGTGGACGCGGTCCGCCGGCAGCGCCGGCGTCCACCGCTCCAGGACGCCGGCGAGGTCCCAGGTGAGCATGCTGAACTCGGGTCCGCCCGCGGGCGTGCCGTCGAGGACGGCCGCCAGGTCGACGGTGCCGCCGTTCTTGACCGACTCCTGCCAGCCGGCCGACACCACGCTGGCCGCGTCGCGGGCGGTGACCACGAGGTGCACCTCGGAGTCGGGGAACGCCGCGATCGCGCGGGCCGCCTGCTCCGCGCTCGCGCCGCAGAAGAACTCGTGCGTCAGGAGCACGTCGCGCGACTGCCGGCCGGCCTCGGCGACCAGCCGGTCCCACGCGCCGGGGGCGTTGGCGTGCCGCTTGGCCAGGCGCGGGCGCTCCTGGAGGTCGAGCGCGGCCCACAGGTGCTCGCGGTGGCCGAAGCCCGGCAGGTGGACGCCGTCCGACGCCAACCGCTCGCGGTTGCTCCACACGACCTGCTGGAGGTAGGTCGTGCCGGTCTTGGGGAGGCCGATGTGCAGCAGCACCCGGCCCGGGCTCACGAGAAGTCCCCGCGGTACTTCTCGAGGAGCGCCTCCAGCTTCTGCTCGTCGCGGGCGGCGACGGGGAGCAGGAGCTCGGTCACCACGTCGGTGAGCTCGGCCAGCCGCACGTTGAGCGCACGGTTCTCCTGCACCGCCTCCTCGAGTGCGCTCACCCGGGCGGCGAGGTCGCCGTCGGGGACCTGCGTGGTGCGTCGTCCGAACATGTGGGCTCCCTAGGAGTCGAGACGGGACTGCGGGTGGAAGTCGATGGTCATGCGGCACACCTGGGAGCTGTCGGGGTCGTCCGAGACGTGCTCCCGGACCAGCTCGAGCACGCGGCCGCCCGACTCGGCGACCTCGGCCAGGACGACCTCCGGCGACAGCGCCTTGCGGGCGCCCGTGCGGCGGGGGTAGTGGTCGCTCCCCTTCTCGCTCAGGAACTGCAGGTGCAGCGTCCCCGAGGTGCCGGCCACCATCATCCGCGCGGAGCGCAGCATGTTGAGCCGGCCGCGGTGACCGAGCCGCTCGATGACGTGGACGCAGCCGACGGCACGGGGTCCGGGCATCCGCGCCACCCAGGCCGAGACCGCCAGCACGTGGCGCAGCTCGAGCAGGTTGAAGAGCTGGAAGGACACCAGCGGGTCGTCGGCCCGCCGCTCGGCCTCGGGCTCGTAGGCGTAGGGCTGGAAGTCGAGACCGACCGCAGCGGTGCCCCGGTCGGCGAACCACGCCACGTCCGTGCCGCGACCGCACCCGATGTCGACGTACGTCGCCAGGTCGGGGTGGCGCTCGGCCACCTCGCGCGCGACGGCGGAGACCGAGCGCGCGTGGTCGCCGGTGCGCTTGTGGTAGCCGTGCCAGCCGGCCCGCCCCGTCCGCATCCCCCGGAACCAGCCGTTGAAGAGCTCGATCGTGCTGGCCGGGGTCGTGAACTTGTAGGCCGGGTCGGGGGTGCGCCAGTGCGGGCCGTAGGTGGCGGTGAGGAACCGGTCCTCGTCGGCCGGCACCGGGAACACCCGCCCCTCGAGCGTGGCCGTGCCGAGGGGGTAGATCCACGAGCGCTCGAACGGGAGGGCGATCTCGCCCATGAGGTAGAGCACGCCGTCGCGCATGAAGCCGCCGAAGACGTCGAGGCCGCGGTCGAGGCCGTCGCTCTCCTCCACGTGGATCTTGAGCGCGATCGCGGAGTAGCGGGTGACCCGGTAGCCCATGTCGGTGAGCGCCCGCTGGATCCGGAACGACTCGCGGATCACGTCGACCGGGTGGTCGTGGTCGCTGACGTAGCCGAGGTCGGCGTCGCTGTCGTGGCCGATCAGGCCGCCGTCGCGGATCGCGCCCAGCGCGGTGCCGTACGCCAGGAACGGCTGGACACCGACCTTCCCCAGGGCGCCGAGGACCTCCTCGATCGCGTCGAGCAGCGGCTCGACGTGGGCCGCGTCGCGGGTGTCGAAGGTCTCGACGAGCTTGAGCGACTTGTCGATGGCCAGCGGCCGCCCGGCCGGGTTGACGACGTCGATGCGCCCGGCGGAGGTGCCGAGGTGGACGGTCTCGGCGAAGAGCACGGTGTCGGTGCCGGGGTCGGTGAGGGTCAGGTCGGTGACGCCGTCGAGGTAGGGCCGCAGCGGCTTCGGCCACGTGAGCAGCACGCCGTCGTCGGTCGGCTCACCGTCACGCATCAGCCAGAAGCTCCAGATGCGCCGGCCGTCGAAGGCGACGTCGACGAGGCGGTCGCGCTGCGGGCCGATGAGGAGGCCCTCGACGCCCACCCGGCGTACGTCCAGCGGACCGGTGCGTCGCAGCTGGGACAGGGCCTTCACGCGCGCACTATATCGAGGGCCGCCGGGCTCACTCGACGCCGACCAGCGTCGCCCGCGCCTGCACCATGCTGTGGTCGCTGGCCCTGCCGGTGGGCGTCACCGCGTAGCTGTCGAAGGTCACGCCGGAGGAGCCGAAGATCCAGTCCACCTGCATGCTCGGCGGCGGCGCACAGCCACCGCTGCTGCTCCCGCCCGCGGCGGCGGAGAAGACGCCGGACGCGGTGAACCGGCAGAAGATCTCGGCGCGCTCGTTGAAGTCGCCGGTGACGATGACGGGCGTGCCGTCGGCCTCGTGCAGGGCGGTCAGGTGCGCGATCTCGATGCCCGCCGCCTCCGCGCGCCACCGGCCGTTGTTGCCCAGGCTGGGCGTGTCGGCCGGGTTGTGGAAGTTGGCGAACCACGCGCGGCGCTTGGTCGTCGTCGACTCCAGCAGCACGACCGGCATGTCGATCCGGCTGCCGCCGGCGTAGGGGATGGAGATGGTGTGCGCCTCGACGAGCTGGAAGGACCCGGTGCGCCACGCGATGTTGAAGCGGACCGACTTGTCACCCAGCGAGAGGCCCGGGTAGAGCGAGTACTCCCCCGCCCGCGACGTGAACATGCCGTACTGCGCGGCCTCGAACTCCTGGAAGCCCACGACGTCGATGCCGCTGTTGCGCAGCACGCCGATCGCCATGTTCATCCGCGCCGAGGCGTCGGGGTAGAAGGCCGGCTTGTTGCCGCCGGCACCGGTGTGGGACGCGCCGAGCACGTTGAACGACGCCACCTGCAGCTCGACGGGCGCCTGTCGGCGGGCGAGCTGCGCGGACACGCGCTGGGCCAGCTTGCGCTGCGCGGCACGGAAGCGGCGTACGGACTCCGCGAGCTGCTCGTCGTGGTCCTTCCCGGCCTTGCCGGACCCGCCTCCGTCACCCGACTTCCCGGTCGTGCCGCCCTTGGTGCCGCCCCCGTCGGTCCGGTCACCGCCACCCGGCGCGGTGGCGGTCGGCTCGGACGTCGCGGTCGACGCGCCCGTGCCGTCGTCGGTCACGGCCCACGTGGTGGCCCAGGCGAGCAGCGCGACGAGCACGGCGACCGCCACGGCAGCGAGCACCTTGACGCGCGGCACCGCGAGGGTGCGCAGGCGTGGAGGGCGCTTGCTGTTGTTCACGGCCACCTTCGGGAGGACGGGAGCCGACGTTCACCGCGGACAGGTCGAGTGGATGGCTCGGGGGTCCAAGCCTAACCGGCGATCACGCGCCGGGCACGGAGAGTGGGTCGAAGACCTGGAACAGCTGCTGGGTGTCCTGCGTGGACCCCGGGATCGGCGGCAGGCCCAGCGTGCGGGTCAGGAGGTTGGCCAGGTCGCCCACGCGGAGCGGCTGCGGGCCGGAGTAGCCGACCTGGTCCTTCCCGGGGTAGGCCAGCGACGGGTTGAGGCCGTAGAGGTCCGCGGCGGGCGGGACGCCGGGGCCGGTGACGAACATCGGCACCCGGTAGCTCTCGACCCACTTCCGCGACGAGCCCTTGGTCTTCTGCGCGCCGCTGGTGCCGGTGACCACGAGCAGCGTGGTGCCGTTCATCTCCGACTGGCCCTGGATGCCGCGCCGGATGGCCGCCACCCGACGCGAGACCATCTTGACGGCCTTCTGGTAGGCGTCGCTGGTGTAGCCGTCCGCGGTGCCGGCACGCTCGGCGCCCGACAGCTCGACCACGCTGAGCGCGGCGGGGCTGCTCGCCATCTTGCTCTTCCACCAGCTCACGACCGCCGCGTCGTCGCGCAGGGTCTTGACCTGGTCGAACTTGGCGGTGCCGTCGTCCACGCCGTAGGGGTCCTTGCCGCCGGACTTCTTGTTCCAGCTCTCGCGCACCAGCTTGCTCTGCGGACGGCTCGAGACGAAGCTCGTGCGCCGCGACAGGTTGTGGGCGAGGTCGAAGACGCTGGAGACGTACTGGCCGGCCGACTCGTGGACGGTCTTCGGCAGCGTGGACTTCGAGCCGACGCCGTGCCCGGCCGCCTTGGGGTAGACCCGGCGGCCGGTGAGGAGCGAGACCAGGTTGGCGTCCGGCGACGTCGACTCGGCAGCGGTCCGGGCGTTGCGCGTCGACGCACCGCCCTGCACCATCCGGTCGAGCTCGGCGAGCTGCGTGCCCATCTTGCGCACGACCGTCGAGGTCAGGCCCGGGACCGCGACGACGACCACGTGGTCGACGCCCGCGGGCCGCGAGGCGGGCACGACGGCGTTCGCGTAGTAGAGCGGGTGGTCGCTGGTCTGGGCGACGAAGTCGTTCCAGTAGCGGGTGTAGCCGTTGAAGAAGACGTCCTGGGTGCTCATGATCCAGTCGATGGCGCCGCCGCCCGGGGGCGAGCAGGTCCCGCCGTCGACGTAGCCACCGCTCGCCGACCACATGCCGGCGACCGGGGCGACCGAGCAGTAGTAGCGGTCCCGGTCGTTCTTGTCGCCGAAGGAGATGAAGGGGGCGTCGGGGTAGGCGGTGCGCAGCTCGTTGGCGAGCGCGGCCTCCATCGCGAAGCCCGCGTCGCGCCACTGCTGCGCCGGACCGCGTACGTCGGCGGGGTTGTGGGAGTTGAAGAACCACACCCGCCGACCCGTCTGGATGTTCTGCAGCAGGACCGCCGGCATCCGGCTGGCGACGCCGTCGAAGTAGGGGATCGGGATCGTGCGTGCCTCGAGGAGCTGCCACACGTCGGTGCGCCAGCCGATCGAGTTCACCGACGGGCCGGCCGGGTTGTTGGCGCCCGGGTAGGTCTGCCACGAGGTGCCGGTCAGCTCCTGGAAGCGGACGGCCTGCGGCGGCTGGAACTCCTGGAAGCCGACGACGTCGACCGAGTTCTGGCTGATGATCTGCACGACGCGCTCGATCCGCACGACGCCGGAGTCCCAGCCCTTGCGGTTGCCGCCGGGGGCGGTGTGGTCGGCGCCGAGGACGTTGAAGGTCGCGGGCCGGAACGACGTCGCCGGCGTCGTCTGCGGCACGGAGAGCGAGGCCTTCTGCGCCGTGGTGCCCGTGGCGGTGGCGGCGGTCGGCGTCGCGGTCGGCGAGGCCGCCGTCGTGGCGGCGGAGGGCGCGGCCGGTCCGACGGGGTCGGAGCCGGAGGCCACGGCGACCGTGGCGGCGACCGCGAGCGCGGCCGAGATGGCGCCCACGCGGATCATCACGCGTGAGCTCCGGAAGGGAGTGGTGCTGGCGGACATGGGCGGCGGCCTCGCAAACGTCGTCGGGCAGATCTGGGGAAGGGGCGTCGTGGCGGGGGTGCGACCGCGGCCCTCGGGCGTACGCCCGGAGCCCGATCGATGTGACAGGAGTGACTCCTGTGCTGCGAGGGTACACCAACCACCCCTCTGGATCCCCGCGCGCGAACGGGCTGCGCGCCCGCCGTCCTCCGGGCGGCCCGCACGCTAACGTTGCGGCCGTGAGCACCACCCCGACCCGCGTCTTCGTGGCCCGGCTCGTCGGACTGCCGATCTTCGACCCCCAGGGTGACCAGGTGGCGAAGGTGCGCGACCTCGTCGTCGCGCTGCGGACCGAGACGAGCCAGCCGCGCGTGCTCGGCATGGTCGCCGAGGTCTTCGGCCGGCGCCGGATCTTCGTGCCGATGACGCGCATCACCGCCATCGACAGCGGCCAGGTGCACACCACGGGGCTGCTCAACATGCGCCGCTTCGAGCAGCGCTCCACCGAGACGCTCGTGATGAGCCAGATGCTCGACCGCACCGTGACCATCAAGGACTCCGCCCGCGGCGGCGGCGTCACCGGCCTGGTCTACGACGTCGCGATGGAGCAGGCCCGCAACCGCGACTGGGTGATCTCCCGCGTCGCCGTCCAGGAGCCGAGCAAGGGGTTCCGCCGCCGGGGCCAGACCCACGTGGTCGAGTGGCGCGACGTCACCGGGCTCACCAAGCAGGAGCCGACGCAGGGCGCCACGCACCTGATCGCCGCGCTCAACGACATGCGCCCGGCCGACGCGGCCAACATGATCCACGACCTCCCCCGCGAGCGGCGTACGGCCGTCGTCGCCGCCCTCGACGACGAGCGGCTCGCCGACGTGCTCGAGGAGCTGCCCGAGGAGGACCAGGTCGAGATCCTCGAGCACCTCGACTCCGAGCGCGCCGCCGACATCCTCGAGGAGATGTCCGCCGACGACGCCGCGGACCTCATCGCCGACCTCAACCCGGAGACCGCGGCCACCCTGCTCGGGCTGATGGAGCCCGACGAGGCCGACGACGTGCGCCGCCTCATGTCCTACGCGGACAACACGGCCGGCGCGATGATGACGCCCGAGCCGGTGATCCTCTCCCCCGACGCCACCATCGCCGACGCGCTGGCCCACGTGCGCAACCCCGAGCTGACGCCGTCGCTCGCCGCGCTGGTCTACGTCTGCCGCCAGCCGCTCGAGACGCCCACCGGCAAGCTGCTCGGCGCCGCCCACATCCAGCGGCTGCTGCGCGAGCCGCCCTCGACCCTGGTCGCCGCAGCGCTCGACGACTCCATGGACCCCCTGCGCCCCGACGCCTCGATGGACCAGGTGGCCGCCCACCTCGCGACCTACAACCTGGTCGCGGCGCCGGTCGTCGACGACGAGGGCCGGCTGATCGGTGCGGTCACGGTCGACGACCTGCTCGACCACATGCTTCCCGAGGGCTGGCGCGACCGCGCGCCGCGGCCCGGCTCGATCAACGGTGGACCCTCGGCAGGCAGGGCCCGATGAGCGACAACCGCCGCGGGCGCCTCGACACCCCGCGCGACGCCCGTCGCCAGCTCGTCCGCCGCCCGAGCGTCGACGCCGATGCGTTCGGCGTCTTCGCCGAGTCCTTCGCCCGCTACATGGGCACCGCGAAGTTCCTGCTCTGGATGACGATGTTCGTCGTCGCCTGGATCCTCTGGAACGTCCTGGCCCCCCGCGAGCTGCGCTTCGACGAGTTCCCCTTCATCTTCCTGACGCTGATGCTCAGCCTGCAGGCGTCGTACGCCGCTCCGCTCATCCTGCTCGCGCAGAACCGGCAGGAGCAGCGCGACAAGGTGGTCGCCGAGCAGGACCGGCAGGCCAACGCGCGCGCCCACGCCGACATGGAGTTCCTCGCCCGCGAGGTGGCGTCGCTGCGGATGTCGGTGGGCGAGGTCGCGACGCGCGACTTCCTCCGCTCGGAGCTGCGCGGGCTCCTCGGCGACATCGAGGACCTGCAGCGCCAGGAGCCGGCCGACGAGACCCCGCCCACACCGGGCGAGCCCGCGCCCCGGTCGACCACGTAGTCCTGCGGGGCGGCTCGTAGACTCAGGCATCATGAGCACCCCCACGCAGCAGCAGGTGATGGACGCCCTCGCAGGCGTCAACGACCCGGAGATCAAGCGCCCGATCACCGAGCTGGGGATGGTGGACTCCGTCGAGGTCGCCGACGACGGGTCGGTCGCCGTCCACGTGCTGCTCACGGTGTCCGGCTGCCCGCTCAAGGACACGATCAACCGCGACGTGACGGCCGCCGTCACCGCGGTCGCCGGCGTCACGTCGGTCGACCTGAGCCTCGGCGTGATGACCGCCGAGCAGCGCGCCGGCCTCAAGGAGATCCTCAACGACGGCCGCGCCCAGCGCGAGATCCCGTTCGCCCAGCCCGGCTCGCTGACCAAGGTCTACGCGATCGCCAGCGGCAAGGGCGGCGTCGGCAAGTCGTCGGTCACGGTCAACCTCGCCCTCGCGCTCGCCAAGGAAGGCCTCAAGGTCGGCATCGTCGATGCCGACATCTACGGCCACTCGGTCCCCGCCATGCTCGGCATCGCCGACTCCCGCCCGACCCAGGTCGACGACCTGATCATGCCCGTCCCCACCGCCAGCGGCGTCTCGGTCATCTCGATCGGCATGCTCAAGCCGCGCCGTGACCAGGTCGTCGCCTGGCGCGGCCCGATGCTCGACCGGGCCCTCGTCCAGATGCTCGCCGACGTCTACTGGGGCGACCTCGACGCCCTGCTGCTCGACCTGCCCCCGGGCACCGGCGACGTGGCCATCTCGCTGGGCCAGCACCTGCCCAGCGCCGAGGTCATCGTGGTGACCACGCCCCAGGAGGCCGCGGCCGAGGTGGCCGAGCGCGCCGGCACGATGGCCTCGATGATGCACCAGCGCGTCATCGGCGTCGTGGAGAACATGAGCTACCTCCCCTGCCCCCACTGCCCCGAGGAGGACGACCACCGCCTCGAGGTCTTCGGCAGCGGCGGCGGCGCGCGCGTCGCCGCGACGCTCTCCGAGCGGTTCGGCTACGACGTACCGGTGCTGGCGCAGGTGCCGCTCGACATCTCGCTGCGCGAGGGCGGCGACGTCGGCAAGCCGATCGTGGAGGCCGACCCGAGCGCGCAGGCGGCCCGCGAGCTCACCCGCGTGGCCCGCACGCTGTCCGGTCGCGGTCGAGGACTCGCGGGGATGCAGCTCGGACTGACCCCCTCCAGCAAGTTCTGACCAGTAGGTTCTGAGGCATGTTCGACGTCGGGCTCCTCGAGCTGGCCGTGATCGCCCTCGTGGCGGTCATCGTGCTGGGGCCCGACCGCCTGCCCGAGCTCGCCCGCCAGGCCGCCCAGCTGCTCCACAAGGCGCGCGGGATGGCCACCAACGCCCGCGACGAGCTGCGCAGCGAGCTCGGTCCGGAGTACGCCGACCTCCAGCTCCGCGACCTCGACCCCCGCACGATCGTGCGCAAGCACATCACCGAGGCGATGGCCGACGTCGAGCGCGAGCAGGCGCAGGCGTTCGTGGCCGACAAGCTGCCGGAGGGCCAGGTCCCGCCCTACGACGTCGAGGCCACCTGAGCGGCTGACGCCTGACCCGCCGATGCCTCAGTCACGCCGCTGGATCGCGATGAGCCCGGCGTAGGGCACGAGCAGCCGCTCGCCGCCCGGTCCGCGCGCCTCGAGGAAGTCCGCGCCGACCCGCTGGACGTACGCCTCGTGGCGGGAGCCGTCGGCGAGGTGGAGCAGGCACCGCTCGTCGGCGTCCGCCAGCCGGCGCAGCGCCGAGCGCAGGCCGAGCCGGTCGAGCGCCGACCACGCGACCTCGGGCACCGAGCGGCCGCTGGCCCCGTGGACGACGCCGATCGCACCGAGCGGCACGATCCAGTCCTGACCGGCCCCGCTGAGCAGGCACCAGCCGTCGCCGACGCGGTCGAGGCTGCCCTCGACGCGACCGACGTGCGGCAGCTCGAACGCCACCGCGCGGCCGCGCGAGGCCATCAGCCGGCTGGCGAGCGTCACCGAGCCGTACTCCGCGCGGGCCCGGTCGGCGAGCTCGGCCTCCCGGTCCTCCTCCCACGCGGCGGCCGCCTGGCCCTCCAGGTCGTCGAACAGCGCGAAGAGGTCGTGCTCCCAGGACATGGCGGGAGCCTATGCCGCCGCACTCCTCGGCCGTGTGCCCTGCCGCACGGCGCGCGTGGTTCTCCACAGGCGTGCACCAACCGTTGACGACGTGCGCCAACGGTCGTTGAATGAGGCAAACGCACGCAAACGAAAGGTTCGCGGATGTCTCGGACGCGCACCCCACACCTCCGACCGGTCGCCGTCTGGCTGACGGTGACCGGCGCGGCCCTGGCTGCGGTCAGCGCGGTGCCGGGCTCGTGGGGCGCCGCGCGGTCCGGGGCAGGACCCGACGCCGTCGTCGACCTGGTCGTCGCCGCCTGCGTCGTCGCACTGACGCTCGCCCTCGGCTGGCTCTGGGTCATCACGACGACGACCGTGGTCGACCTGCTCCGCGGCCGCGTCACGACGAGCGGGGCGACCCGGCGCGCGGTGCTCCTCGCGTGCGGCGTCGCCGTGGTCGCCGGCACGGCTGCCCCGGCCGTGGCTGCCGGCGGCGACGGCCGCGAGGTGCTCGCCGGGCTGTCCCTCCCCGAGCGTGCGGTCGCACCGGTCGTCCATCGCCCCGGTGCGCCGCGGCCGACACCGACGGCTCCCGCCGGCACCTACGTCGTACGCCCCGGCGACTCGCTGTCCTCCATCGCGCTGGCCCACCCCGGCCGCGGCTCCCTCGACGAGCGGTGGCGCGCGATCTGGCGGGCCAACCGCGACGTGGTCGGCGACGACCCCGACCTGATCCTCCCCGGCCAGGCGCTCCGCCTGCCCGGTTCCGCAGACGACACCCACCAGGACGGAGACCGATCATGAGCAACCCCCAGCACGCGCAGGTGATCCCGCTGCGCACGCCCGTCCCGGTCACCAGCGTGCAGGGCTCGCTCGCCCTCGACCTCACCCCGCGCACCGCTCCCCCGCGCCCACGGCTGCGCAGCACGCGGACCTTCGACCTGGTCGCCGTCGCAGCCGACGAGCGCAGCCACGTCGACGCGTTCGTCGCGCGCCACCTCCAGGCCGTCGTCGAGATCGCCGCGGGCGACCGCCCGGTCACGCAGCTGCTGCGTCACTGCGTGCCCGAGGTGTACGACGACCTCGCGGGGCGCTCGCGCGCCGTCACCTCCGCGCTCGGCAGCGCGCCCGGACAGGTCCGCCGCCCCAACCCGGCCCGCCCCGTCGTGGTCGGCGTACGCACCGCGATGGTCCGCAGCGACGCCGTCGAGGCGAGCGCGCACGTCCGCTACGGGCGCCGCTCACGCGCGGTGGCCGCGCGCTTCGAGGTCGTGCGCGACCGGTGGCAGTGCGTCGCCCTCACGTTCGGCTGAGCCGGCTCGGGCAGAGCTGGGTCAGCCGCCCGCGCGGGTGGTGTAGCCCGAGGCCCCACCGGGGGCGCCGTGGCAGCGCTTGAACTTCTGGCCCGAGCCGCAGGGGCACAGCGAGTTGCGACCGACACCGGCGAACTCGTCGTCCTCGTCGGCCGTCGCGGCGTGCACCTCGGCGTCGCCGTCCTCGGACGGCGCGCTGTAGGACAGGTTCTGCGAACGCTTCTGCTTCTCCAGGCCCTTGGCCCGGATCTGCGGGGTGTGCGCGTGCGCCTCGGCCTGCGCGAAGTCGATCTGCGGCGTGGCTGCGGAGAGCTGCGGGGCCTGCGGCGTCGCCGCGACCTCCTCGGCGTCGGCCGCGGGCTCGTCGGGCTCGTCGTCCACCTCGACCTGGAGGTTGAACAGGAAGCCGACCGACTCCTCCTTGATGCCGTCCATCATCGCGGCGAACATGTCGAAGCCCTCGCGCTGGTACTCCACGAGCGGGTCGCGCTGCGAGTACGCCCGGAGGTAGATGCCCTCGCGGAGGTAGTCCATCTCGTAGAGGTGCTCGCGCCACTTGCGGTCGAGCACGGAGAGGACCACGCGCCGCTCGAGCTCGCGCTGGACCTCCTCGCCCATCTCGTCCTCGCGCCGGTCGTAGGCCTCCTGCACGTCCTTCTGGAGGTCCTCGATGAGCTTCTCGCGGCTGATGTTCTCGAGGCCACCGGCCTCCTTGATGACGCTCTCCTTGGTGAGGCCCATCGGGTAGAGCTGGCCGAGCGCGGTGAACAGCGCGTCCAGGTCCCAGTCCTCGGCGTAGCCCTCGGTCGCGCCGCGGACGTAGCCCGTGATCACGTCGTCGATGAAGCCGCGGATCTGCTCACCGAGGTCAGCACCCTCGAGCACGCGACGGCGCTCGGCGTAGATGACCTCGCGCTGCCGGCTCATCACGTCGTCGTACTTGAGGACGTTCTTGCGCGACTCGAAGTTCTGCGACTCGATGTTGGCCTGGGCGCCGGCGATGGCGTTGCTGACGCGCTTGGCGTCGATCGGGACGTCGTCCGGGACCTTGAGCACGGTGAGGATGCGGTCGACCCACTCCGACTTGAACAGGCGCATCATCTCGTCCTGCAGCGACAGGTAGAACCGGGACTCGCCCGGGTCGCCCTGGCGCCCGGAGCGACCACGCAGCTGGTTGTCGATGCGGCGCGACTCGTGGCGCTCGGTGCCGACGACGTAGAGGCCGCCGAGGTCGCGGACCTCGTCGTGCTCGGCCGCGACCTGCGCCTTGATGCGCTCGACCATCGCGGGCCAGGCCTCGTCGTACTCCTCCTGCGTCTCGACCGGGTCGAGGCCCTGCTTGCGCAGCTCCTGGTCGGCGAGGAAGTCGACGGAGCCACCGAGCATGATGTCGGTGCCTCGACCGGCCATGTTGGTGGCGACGGTGACCGAGCCCTTGTGGCCGGCGAGCGCGACGACCTTGGCCTCGTCGGCGTGCTGCTTGGCGTTGAGGACGGTGTGCGGGATGCCGCGCTTGCGCAGCAGGTTGGAGAGGTACTCCGACTTCTCGACCGAGACGGTGCCGATCAGGATCGGCTGGCCCTTCTCGTGGCGCTCGCGGATGTCGTCGGCGACGGCCTCGTACTTCGCCTCCTCGGTGCGGTAGACGAGGTCGACGTTGTCGACGCGCTGCATCGGGCGGTTGGTCGGGATCGGGACGACGCCGAGCTTGTAGATCTTGTCGAACTCCGAGGCCTCGGTCATGGCCGTACCGGTCATGCCGGAGAGCTTGTCGTAGAGGCGGAAGTAGTTCTGGAGGGTGATCGTGGCGAGGGTCTGGTACTCCTCGCGGACGGTCACGTTCTCCTTGGCCTCGATGGCCTGGTGCAGGCCGTCGTTGTAGCGGCGACCGGCCAGGATGCGACCGGTGTGCTCGTCGACGATGAGCACCTCGCCGTCCATGACGACGTACTCCTTGTCGTTGCGGAACAGCTCCTTGGCCTTGATGGAGTTGTTGAGGAACGAGATGAGCGGGGTGTTGACCGAGTCGTAGAGGTTGTCGATCCCGAGGTGGTCCTCGACCTTGGTGATGCCCGGCTCGAGCACCGAGATGGTGCGCTTCTTCTCGTCGACCTCGTAGTCGACGTCCTTGACGAGGGTGCGCGTGAGCTTGGAGAACTCGGCGTACCACTTCACCTCGTCCTGCGTCGGGCCGCTGATGATGAGCGGGGTGCGCGCCTCGTCGATGAGGATCGAGTCGACCTCGTCGACGATCGCGAAGTAGTGGCCGCGCTGGACGCACTCCTCGACCGAGTCGGCCATGTTGTCGCGCAGGTAGTCGAAGCCGAGCTCGTTGTTGGTGCCGTAGGTGATGTCGCAGGCGTAGGCCTCGCGGCGCTCCGCGGGACGCATCGACGGCAGGATCACGCCGACGGTCAGGCCGAGGAAGTGGTGCACGCGGCCCATCTGCTCGGACTGGAACCGGGCGAGGTAGTCGTTGACCGTGACGACGTGGACGCCCTTGCCGGCCAGCGCGTTGAGGTAGGACGGGAGCACGGCGACGAGGGTCTTGCCCTCACCGGTCTTCATCTCGGCGATGTTGCCGAGGTGGAGCGCGGCCGCGCCCATCACCTGGACGTCGAAGGGGCGCATGCCGAGCACGCGCTTGCTCGCCTCGCGGACGGTGGCGAAGGCCTCCGGCATGATGTCGTCGAGGGACTCGCCGGCCTCGAGGCGCTCCTTGAGCTCCGCGGTCATGCCGCGCAGCTCGTCGTCGCTCATCTTGACGAAGTCGTCCTCGATGGCGTTGACCGCCTTGACGATGGCTTCGAGCTCTCGCAGGATCTTGCCCTCGCCGATGCGGAGCAGCTTGTCGATGATGGCAGGCACGAGTGGTAACTCTACCTACCGGCCCAACGCCGCTCCCAATCCCTCCGACAGGTCGCCCCGGCTGCCGACCACCACGTCGTCGAGGTCGAGCCACGCGGCCAGCCGGCGCAGCTCGGCCGCCAGCTCGTCGGCGGTGTCGGCCGGCGCGCCGTCCTCGGCGAACGCCCCCGGGACGAGCAGCACGCGGGCGGCACGGTCGGCCTTCAGGTCGACCCGGGCGACCAGCTCGTCACCCAGCAGGAACGGCAGCACGTAGTAGCCGTGGAGCCGCTTGTCGGCCGGGACGTAGATCTCGATGCGGTAGAAGAAGTCGAAGAGCGCCTCGGCCCGCTCCCGCTCCCACACCACCGGGTCGAACGGGCTGAGCAGCGTGCGGGCGCCGACCCGGCGCGGCAGGCGCGCGTCACGGTGCAGGTAGCCCTGGCGCTTCCAGCCCTGCACCCGCACCGGGACCAGCTCCCCCGACTCCACCAGCTCGTCGATCGCGACCTTGGTGCTCGGCCTGCCCGGGGCGGGCTGGAGCCGCAGGCGGTAGTAGTCGGCCAGGTCGGCGGCGCTGGCCACGCCGTGCGAGCGGGCGGCACGGCGTACGAGCTCGGTGACCGCCTCCTGCGGCGACGGCGTGGGCGCGGCGAGCACGGCAGCGGGCAGCACCCGCTCGGGCAGGTCGTAGACGACCTCGAACTGGCTGGTGCGCCCCGCGATGGCGACGTCGCCGACGAGGAAGAGGTAGTCGAGGACCTTGCGGGCCTCCGACCAGTTCCAGCCCCAGTGCTCCTTGGTGCGCGGACCGGTGCTGAACTCCTCCTCGAGGTCCCGCGCGGTCACCGGGCCGCGATCGGTGACTGCGTCGAGGACCCGCTGCTCGAGACCGGGGTCGGAGGCGACGAACGCCCACTTGCCGCGCTCGGAGCGGTACTTCTCCATCCGGTGCCGCATCAGCGGCCACAGCTCCACCGGCATCAGCGCCTGGACGTGCGCCCAGTACTCCACGAGGTGCCGCTCGCGCCGGCCCCCGGTGGTGGACGCGCGGCGGAGCAGGTCGACGTCGTAGGGACCCATCCGGGAGTAGAGGGGCATGTAGTGCGCACGCTGGAGCACGTTGACCGAGTCGACCTGGAGCACGCCGGTGCGGGCGACCGTGCGCTCGAGCGTCGTCAGCGCGGGAGTCGCGTGGGCGCGGTCGGTGAAGCCCTGCGCGGCCAGCGCGATGCGGCGGGCCTGGCGCTGTGTCAGCTGGTCCACGTCACGCACTCAACCAGAGACGTACGACAGCCGGTGCGGCTCAGGGCAGGTCGAGCAGCTTCTCGCGCATGGCGTACATGACGGCCTCCATGCGGGAGTGGAGCTGCAGCTTCTCCAGGATGTTGCGCACGTGGTTCTTGACGGTGTTCTCGGAGATGAAGAGCTCCTTGGCCACCTCGCGGTTGTTGAGGCCCTTGGCCACCATCCGCAGCACCTCGAGCTCGCGCTCGGTCAGGCGCAGCGCCGGGCCCTGCTCGCGCTCGGGCTTCGACATCTGCTTGAACTCGTCGATGAGCTTGACCGCCATCGACGGGCTGATGAGCGACTGGCCCTCGTTGACCACGCGGATCGCCTGGGCGACCTCCTCGATCGAGGAGTCCTTCAGCAGGTAGCCCGAGGCACCGTTCTTGACCGACTCGTAGAGGTCGGCCTCCTCGTCGGAGACGGTGAGCATGATGATCTTGGCCGACGGCACGGCCTCCTTGATGCCGCGGCACGCCTCGACGCCGGTGCGGCGCGGCATCCGGACGTCGAGCAGGATCACGTCGGGCGCGGTCTTGACCGCCAGCTCGGTGGCCGTGATGCCGTCGGAGGCCTCGCCGACGACCTCGATGTCGGTGTCGCCGCTCAGCAGCATGATCAGCCCGCGGCGGAACAGCTCCTGGTCGTCGACGACCAGGACGCGAACGGGTTCGGTGCCTGCGGGGTTGTCTCCTGCTGCCTCGGTCACGCGCGCATCATGTCATGCACGCGTGACCGATCCGTGGCAGGCGTGAGCCGACCCGCGCGGGACTCAGGCGGTGGGTCCGCCGTCGACGTCGAGCGAGATGACGCCGTAGTCGTAGCCGCGTCGGCGGTAGACCACGGAGGGACGCTCGCTCTCCTTGTCCACGAAGAGGTAGAAGTCGTGCCCGACCAGCTCCATCTCGTAGAGCGCCTGGTCGAGCGTCATGGGCGTGGCGTTGTGGGACTTCTCGCGCACCACGAGCGGTCCGTCGCCGGTGACGGTGATCGGACCGACCTGGCGCTCGACGACGCCGTCCTCGTCCGTGGTCTCCTCGACCTCCGGCAGCGTGGCGAGCGCCTCCCCGACGGAGACGTGCTCGTTGCGTCCCTTGTGCACGCGGCGGCGGTCGGCGGCACGGCGCATCTGCGCCTGCATCTTGTCGACCGCGAGGTCGAGCGCACCCATCTTGTCCTCGGCGGCCGCCTCGGCCCGGATCACCGGCCCCTTGGAGAAGGCCGTGAGCTCGACCTTGGTCGCGCGATCGTGCTGGCGGGGGTTCTTCTCGAGCTCCACCTCCACCTGGACCCGCATGATGCGGTGGTCGTGCTTCTCCAGACGGGTGAGCTTCTCCGAGACATGTTCGCGGAAGCGATCTGACACCTCGCAGTGCCGTCCTGTGACCACAACCTCCATGTGAACCTCCTCAACTAGCGAGCGTCCGCACCCGTCCATTGGTCCCGGGCGCACGTGATGGCCACGTGCGCCGGGGCAGGGTGGGATGGAGTCCGCCCGGCCGACCTGGTCTTCGACCCCACAATCGCCTGCTGAGACGTTCGCAGCTTCTCCGCCACTACTGGCCTTCTCCCGGCTGCCGACGCATATGGCGTCGGCGACGAGGCAGGACTTACTTCTAAGCCGCACCGTGATCGTCCCGCGAGGGACTTACGTGGACCGTTTCGCCTGCGACTGGCATCGGCTAGCCACGAAGAACGAGTCTTCGAGACGCAACCACGGACCCAGGCGGACTCCATGACAAGACGCTAGCCCCTTGCGGCTCCCGGGCCAACCAGGGGGACCACCCCTCGTCGCCGGGTCGCGGCGACGGCCGCGATCGCGACGGGCGGCAGTCCCACCGCCTCGAGCGCGCGCTGCGCCTCGCGCGCCGTCGACCCGGTCGTGACGACGTCGTCGCACACGACCACGTGACCCCGCGGCCAGCGTCGGCCGGCCCGCGCCAGGACCGACGACGGACAGTGCATCGAGTGGCTGACGTTGGCGGCCCGGCCCGCGGCACCCAGTGCCTTCTGGTCCTCGGCGCCACGCGACACGAGCAGCGGCGCGACCACCGCGGCACGCTCCCGGCGTACGTCTCGTGCGGCGGTCCGCACGAGGGCGGCGGTCGCCTCGTAGCCCCGCCGCCGCCCGGCACCCGGCCGCGAGGGCACCGGCACGAGCAGCAGCGGCACGTCGGCGTCGAGCCCCGCGGTCGCGCCCAGCACCGCGGTGGCCAGGAGGTCGCCGAGCACGCGCCGGTGGCCCCACTGGCCGCGGTCCTTGTGCCCCACGACGAGCGCGCGGACGGCGCCGTCGTACGCCTCGGTCGCCCACGGCGTCACCAGCCCGGCCGGGACCGGCGTCGGCCAGGCGACGTGCGCGCCGGTGGACAGGCCCTCCCGGCACCGCGGGCACAGCATCCGGCCGGGCTCGTCGCAGCCGACGCAGCGGCTCCCGAGGAAGAGGTCGAGGGCCGCGTCGAGCACGCGACCATGCCAGCACCCGCAGGCGTACGCCGGCAACCGGCCGAGCTCGGCCTGTGGATCAGCCGACGTAGGTGAGCGCGGTCAGCCCCTCGGGCATGGTGGGCAGGATCCGGTCGGGACGCGTCAGGCTGGCGATGGTCCCCCGGCCCAGGGCCAGCACCTCGCTGGCGTCGACCGGCGCGGACACGAGCGTCCTGATCCGGCCGCGCAGGACGGTCAGCCCGTTGACCTCGATCTCGCCCGGCGCTCCGTCGACCGAGAAGGTGCGGATCTGGGCGAGGTCGTCGTTGATGTCGCTCAGGACCGAGACCGAGGTCGGCGAGCGCCAGCCGATGTCGCGGATGCGCGTGCTTCCCTCCACCGGCAGCGGGATCTTCTGGACCGGGGTGAACCCCAGGATCCCGCCGGCCATGTCGTGCCGGATCCGGTTCGACACCACGCTGTCGACCGTGCGGCCGCGGACCACCGCGACCAGTCGGCTGCCGTCGCGCGAGACCAGCAGCTCGGTGACGTCGCGCCCGCTGATGCCCGGCACCGCGAGCTCCTTCGCCACCCCGTCGACGACGACGATGACGCGGGCCCGGCCGGCGCCGCGGTCGAGGACCCAGATGCGGTCGCGGTAGTCCCAGTGCGGCGTGGCGAGGTCGGTCGCCCCGGTGACCGGTGTGCTGACCTCGCCGTCGGGCGCCTGGGTGGGCGCGAGGTAGAGCTCGGTGCCGCTGGTCGACACCGCAGCGACGTGCGAGCCGGAGACGGTGACGCCGATGGAGCGCAGGTCGTAGCCCTCCCCGCCGAGCGGACCCAGGGTGTCCGCGAAGGCGCCCAGGGTGCCGCTCACGACGCGGCCGTCCTGGAGCCCGTAGAGGTCGGGATCGGGACGTTCCCCGTCCGGGTCGAACGGGTCGCCGGCGTCGAGCTGGCCCTGCGCCGAGCCCTCGGGGAGGGTGATCGCTCCCCCGCCGACGTTGAGCTGGACGGCGCGGACCTGCGGGTCCTGGCGGAGCGTCCAGGCGAGCTGCGCGAGCATCCGCCGGCCCGTGTCCTCGTCGATGTCAGCCGGGTCCCCGGACAGCGCCACCACCGCGACCCCGCCCAGGACCGGCACCGAGAGGCCGTCGCGGGTGCCCGCCGGGAAGTCGGAGCGGACGACGTCGAGCAGCGTGTCCGGCGGCTGCGTGACGAGGCCGCGCACGAGCGAGGAGGCCGACTGGTCACCGGGCACGAACACGGGCTCGGCGACCAGCACCTCCGAGGTGGGGTCGAAGTAGTAGAGCGAGGCGCGTTCGTACCAGTCGTCGAACCACGACTCGGACACGATGAGGGCGTCGGGGACCGAGCTGATGCGCCACTCGCCGTCCTCCTGGACCAGGCCGGTCTCGAGGACGCGGCTGGACTGGGCGCGCTGCCACGCGCCCCGGTCGTCGTAGACGTTGATGTCGGTGAGCGGCAGCCTGACGAGCTCCTGGCCGATGGCGGCCCCCGGCTCGGCGTAGGTGATGATCTGCTGCTCCGGGTCCCAGGCGTCGGCCGCCTCGACGGTCAGGAACTGGCGCGCGACGGTCAGCGAGATCGGCGTGGCCCGCATGGCCTCGAGGAATCCCTCGACGACCTCCGAGGGCGACTCGCCCGCCCGCGGCGGCGGGGGGTCGAAGGAGATGCCGGGCACGTCGTCGGTCGCGGTGGTGACCTGGGGCTCGACGACGGGACCCTCGGTCGGCATCGAGACGCAGCCGGCCAGGAGGGCACAGCCGGCGACGGCGGCGACGATCCGAAGAACCTTCGTCGACGTCGTGGGGTGGTTCATGCGGTCTCCAGGGCGTCGTCGGGGACGAGCGGGAGCGGCGAGTGCCGCAGCTGGGTGTTCAGGCGCCGCGGCAGGGTCAGCCGGAACTGCGCTCCCTCGCCGGGACGTCCCCAGGCCTGCAGCCAGCCACCGTGGAGGTGGGTGTCCTCGAGCGAGATCGACAGGCCGAGCCCGGTGCCGCCGCTGGTGCGGGCGCGCGCGGGGTCGGCGCGCCAGAACCGGTTGAAGACCATCGCCGACTCCCCCGGCCCGAGCCCGATGCCGTGGTCGCGCACCGCGATCGCCGCCGACTCCCGGTCTGCTCCGACGAAGATCTCGACGTCGCGCGACTCGGCGTGGTCGATCGCGTTGGTGACCAGGTTGCGCACGATGCGCTCGACGCGGCGTACGTCGGCCTCGGCGACGCAGGGCACGCCGGGGTCGTGCACGACGACGCGGATGTCGCGCTGCGCGGCGAGGCCCGCCGTCATGTCGACGACCCGGTGGGCGACGTCCACCAGGTCGACGTCGTCGGCCTCGAGCACGGCCGCGCCGGCGTCGAAGCGGCTGATCTCGAGCAGGTCGGCGAGCAGCGTCTCGAAGCGGTCGAGCTCCTTCTGCAGCAGCTCGGCCGCGCGACCGGTGACCGGGTCGAGGAACGGCCGCGCGTCGTGGATCACGTCGCTGGCCATCCGCACCGTCGTGATCGGCGTACGCAGCTCGTGGGAGACGTCGGAGACGAACCGGCGCTGGAGCCGGCTGAGCTCCTCGAGCTGGCGGATCTGCTTCTGGAGGTTGGAGGCCATCTGGTTGAAGGAGGTGGCGAGACGGGCGAGGTCGTCCTCGCCGCGCACCCGCAGCCGCTCCTGCAGCTGTCCGGCCGCGAGGCGCTCGGCGACGCGTCGCGCCATCCGGATCGGGGTCACCACCTGCCGCGTCACCAGCCAGGTGAGACCGGCGACGAGGAGCAGCAGCGGCACACCGGCGACGAGCATCGCCCGCGACACCAGCGCGAGCGTGCTCCGCTGCTCGTCGAGCGAGTAGAGGTAGTAGAGCGTGTAGGTGTTGTTGTCCGCGGGGAGTCGCACCTGGCTGCCCACGACGACGCCCGGTCCTGCCGGCAGGCCGGCGATGTCCTCGGTCGTCCTGATGTCGGTGTAGGTCCACGCCGTCGGCGACACCGAGTCGAAGCGGGCCTGGAGCTCCTCCGGCACGCTCGCCAGGTCGAGGCCCTCGGTGAACTTCGCACCACCGTCGGCGAGGCGTACGCCGTCGCCCACCGGCGGGGACAGCACCACGGCGAAGCCGCGGGTCGAGCCGCGCGCGATGATCGGCTCGACCAGCGCCTGCTGCTGCGCCGACTCGTCGACCTCGGTGGGCGAGGCGGCGGCGAGCTGCTCACGCGCGGTCTCGGTCTCGCCCTCGGCCTCCTGCACGACCGCGTCGACCCGGCTCTCGAGGAGGCCGTCGCGGGTCTGGTGGATGAGGAAGGCACCGACGACGCCGACGACGAGCGCGGACAGCACCATCGTGCTGAGGACCACGCGCGCCTGCACCGACCGCCGCCAGAAGGTCGGCCCGTGGCGGAGGACCGGCGGCAGCCGGTCGCGCCACCCGGTGCTCATCGGGGGCTCATCGGGGGGTCATCCGTCGAGGACCTAGGACTTGCCGGCCTTGTAGCCGACCCCGCGCACGGTCACCACGACCTCGGGGTTCTCCGGGTCGTGCTCGACCTTGGAGCGCAGCCGCTGGACGTGCACGTTGACCAGGCGGGTGTCGGCGCTGTGCCGGTAGCCCCAGACCTGCTCGAGCAGCACCTCGCGGGTGAAGACCTGCCAGGGCTTGCGCGCCAGGCAGACGAGCAGGTCGAACTCGAGCGGCGTGAGGTTGATCGACTCGCCGTCCCGGGTGACCGAGTGCCCGGCCACGTCGATGGACACGTCACCGATGGTGAGGCCCTCGGCGTTGGTCACGTCGTTGCGGCGTACGCGCGCCCGCACCCGGGCGACGAGCTCCTTGGGCTTGAACGGCTTGGTGATGTAGTCGTCGGCGCCGGACTCGAGGCCGACGACCACGTCGATGGTGTCGCCCTTCGCGGTCAGCATCACGATCGGCACGCCGGACTCGGCGCGGATCTCCTTGCAGACGTCGATGCCGTCCTTGCCGGGCAGCATCAGGTCGAGCAGGACGAGGTCGGGCTTGTAGTCCCGGAAGGCGTCGAGCGCGATGTCGCCGCGCCCGACGATCCGACTGTCGAACCCCTCCTGGCGGAGGACGATGGAGAGCATCTCCGCCAGGGAGGCGTCGTCGTCGACGACGAGCACGCTTCCGCGCGCCGGTTCGGCCATGTCGGTCATGGTGTCAGTCTAGGGACAGGGTCCCGCTGGAGCCCGACACCAGCAGGTGCATCAGTAGCGGTAGTGGTCCGACTTGTAGGGACCCTCGACGTCGACGCCGAGGTAGGCGGCCTGCTCCTTGGTGAGCTCCGTCAGCTCGACACCGAGGGCGTCGAGGTGCAGGCGGGCCACCTCCTCGTCGAGGTGCTTGGGCAGCACGTGGACGCCGAGCTCGTAGTCGTCGGCCTTGGAGAACAGCTCGATCTGCGCCAGCACCTGGTTGGTGAAGGAGTTCGACATGACGAACGACGGGTGGCCGGTCGCGTTGCCGAGGTTGAGCAGGCGGCCCTCGGACAGGACGATGACCTTCTTGCCCTGGCCGGGCGTGCCGTCCTCGGACGGGAAGATCCACTGGTGGACCTGCGGCTTGATCTCGTCCTTGACGATGCCCGGGATCCTGGCCAGGCCGGCCATGTTGATCTCGTTGTCGAAGTGACCGATGTTGCCGACGATCGCCTGGTGCTTCATCTTGTGGAAGTGCTCGACCGTGATGATGTCGAAGTTGCCGGTCGTGGTGATGAAGATGTCGGCGGTCTCGACGACCGACTCGAGGCGCTTGACCTCGTAGCCGTCCATCGCGGCCTGCAGCGCGCAGATCGGGTCGATCTCGGTGACGATCACGCGGGCACCCTGGCCGCGCAGCGACTCGGCCGAGCCCTTGCCGACGTCGCCGTAGCCGCAGACGACCGCGACCTTGCCGCCGATCATGACGTCGGTGGCGCGGTTGATGCCGTCGATGAGCGAGTGGCGGCAGCCGTACTTGTTGTCGAACTTCGACTTGGTGACCGAGTCGTTGACGTTGATCGCCGGGAAGAGCAGCGTGCCCTCGCGGAAGCGCTCGTAGAGGCGCAGCACGCCGGTCGTGGTCTCCTCGGAGACGCCCTTGACCATCGGGGCACGCTTCGTCCAGCGCTGCGGGTCGTTCTCCAGCGAGCGGGCGAGCACGCGCAGCACCTCCTTGAACTCCTCGTTGTCGGTGGAGTCCTGCGACGGCACGGCGCCGGCCTTCTCGTACTCCACGCCGAGGTGCAGCAGCATCGTGATGTCGCCGCCGTCGTCGAGCAGCATGTTGGGGCCGCCCGGCTCGCCGTTCTCCCCGGCGAAGTCGAAGACCTTCTCGGCCTCGTCCCAGTACTCGGCGAGCGACTCGCCCTTCCAGGCGAAGACCGGGACGCCCTGCGGGTCCTCGGGGGTGCCGTCACGACCGACGACGACCGCCGCGGCGGCGTGGTCCTGGGTCGAGAAGATGTTGCAGGTGGCCCAGCGGATGTCCGCGCCGAGAGCCGCGAGGGTCTCGATCAGCACGGCGGTCTGGATCGTCATGTGCAGCGAGCCGGCGATGCGGGCGCCGGCGAGCGGCTGCTCCTTGCCGTAGCGCTCGCGCATGGCCATCAGGCCGGGCATCTCGTGCTCGGCGAGCTCGATCTCCTTGCGGCCGTAGGCGGCGAGGCTGAGGTCAGCGACCTTGAAGTCCATCAGTTGTCTCCTGTGCGAGAGAGTCGTCTGCGCCGCACATCTGTGCGTAGTCGGGATCTCCCGCGCGGACTCCACGAGGGTAGGTCTGGGTTCAGCGATTCGGAGAATCCTCGTGAGTCGCGTCACCGTCGCTGCGCCTCGTCGTGCTCGCCCTCGTGTCCCGCCTCGTCGCCAGCCGCGTGGCCGGCTCCGTGGCCGCCCACCCCGAGGGCCCGCAGCGCGGCCAGGATGATGCCGCCGACCACGAGGCCGACGACGGCGGAGAGCACCGTGTTGAGCAGCCAGCCGGCGATCGCGCCGAGCACCCCGCCGAGGGCGTCGTGCACGTCGACCTCCCAGTGGTGGACCAGGTCGTACGGCGCGTGCAGGGCGTCGCCGAGCCCGGTGCCCTCGAGCAGGCCGTCGTGCCCGCCGATCTCGTAGAGGCTGACCAGGAAGATGTGGCCACCGACCCACAGCATCGCCAGGGTGCCGATGAACGAGATCGCCGCGAGCAGCCGGGGCATCGCCGACACCAGCGCGAGGCCGATGCGCTGGGAGGCCTTGGACGGCTTCTCGGCCAGGTGCAGGCCGACGTCGTCCATCTTCACGATCAGCGCCACCACGCCGTAGACGAGGATCGTGATCAGCACCGCGACCACGGCCAGCACGATCGCGCGCATCCAGATGCTGGCGTCGGCGTCGGAGCTGACGACCTCCTTGAGCGCGATGACCATGATCTCGGCGCTGAGGATGAAGTCGGTGCGGATCGCCTGCGAGATCGTGCGCGCCTCGTGCTCGGGGGTGATCTCGCCCTGCGGCGAGATGTCCTCCTCCGCCTCGGTCGCGTGCCCCGTGACCCGCTCGTGGACCTTGTGCGCGCCCTCGTAGGCCAGGAAGGCGCCACCGAAGATCAGGATCACCGGGAGCAAGGAGGGCAGGAACTGCCCCAGCAGGACGGCGGCCGGCAGGATGAACAGGAGCTTGTTGCGCAGCGAGCCGATGGCGATCTTCTTGATGATCGGCAGCTCGCGCTCGGCGGCGGACCCGTGGAGGTACTGCGGGGTGACGGCGGTGTCGTCGACGACGACCCCGGCCGCCTTGGCGCTCGCGCGGGCCGCGGCGGCACCGACGTCGTCCACGCTGGCAGCGGCGATGCGCGCGAGAGCGGCGACGTCGTCGAGGAGGGCGAACAGTCCGCCGGCCATGAGCGATCCTTCGGGTCGTGGGGTCGGGGGCACCAGCCTATCGGCGGCTCACGGACCGACCTCGCGTCGCATGACCCAGCGCCACTTGGCGATCTGCCGGTCGCGGACGAAGCCGAGGTCGGCGTACAGCGTCTCGGGTCCGGTGTGGAGGTACGCCCCGCGCTGCGGCGTGCGGTCGTCCACCTGCTCCGGGTAGGCCTCGACCACTCCCCCGCCGGCCGCGCGGATCTCCTCCAGCACCGCCGTCACCGCCGCCCGGGCGACGCCCTTCTCCCGGTGCTTGCTGCCGGTGAAGACGCAGCCGATGCGCCAGCGCGGGAGCTCGACCAGGTCCTTCTCGTAGGCCTTCACGTTCTTGATGTGGGGCAGCTCGTCGGGCGTGCCGAACTGGCACCAGCCGACGCACCTGTCGCCGTCGTAGACGAGCACCTGGTGGACCGTGCCGCGGTCGGTGTGGCTGCGCTTGGCGACCCTGTGGTCCTCGGCCGTGCCGGCGAGGCCCTCGGGGTGGAAGCCGATGCACCAGCACCCGCCCCACACGCCGTTGTGGGCCTCGACGAGCTCGGCGAAGTCGTCCCAGGTGTCCGGGGTGAGGAGCCTGGTGGCGTACGTCGGCGCGTCGGTCGGGGCGGCCATGGAGCGACAGTAGCCTCGCCCGATGACATCAGCCTCGGACGTCGCGGACCACCAGTGGTTGGTCGAGGAGCGCGAGTACGCCCGTCACGAGGCCCGCCGCGGCCGGCGGCACGCGTACGAGCACCTCGACCCGCGCCGGACCGCACTGGTGGTCGTCGACCTCGTGCCGTTCTTCGTGGGCGAGTCGGCGTACGTCCGCGGGATCCTGCCGCGCGTCAACGCGCTCGCGGCCGCGCTGCGGTCGGCCGGCGGCACGGTGGCGTGGGTGGTGCCGGGCCACGTGTCGCCCTCGGCCAAGGACAGGGAGTTCTTCGGCGACGAGGTGGCCGACCGCTACGCGGAGTCCGGCGGATCGGGCCCCGTGCGCTCGCGGCTCGCGTCCGGTCTCGACGTGGCGGACGTCGACCTCGCGGTGGAGAAGACCGCCCGTGGCGCCTGGACGCCCGGCTCGTCCGACCTGCCCTCGCTCCTGGCCGAGCGTGAGGTCGACACCGTGGTCGTCACCGGCACCGTCACCAACGTGTGCGTCGAGGACACCGTCCGCGGCGCCAGCGCCGCCGGTCTTCGGGTCATCCTGGTCGCGGACGCCTGTGCCGCGATGCGCGACCAGGACCACAACGCCACCCTCCACGTGGTCTACCGCTCCTACGGCGACGTACGCCCGACCGCCGAGGTCCTCGACCTGATCGCCGCCGGCCCGGTGGTCGAGTAGGCCGCGAGACCCCCGCCCCGCTGGTCGAGGAGCGACGAGCGCGTACGAGACCCCCGCCCGCTGGTCGAGTAGTCCGTGAGGAACGAGCGGACGTATCGAGACCGACCTCGCGTGCCGCTGGTCGAGGAGCGACGAAGTCGCGTCACGAGACCTGTCCACAACCCCCGATCGACCGCGGGCGACTGTCGGTGGCGACCTCTAGAATCGAACACATGATCGACACGCTGGCAGGACCCGGAGCAGGTGAGGCAGACGCCCTCACCGCCTCCGACCTGCTCGCCTCGATCCGCGCCGAACGCGCAGGCCGAGAACGCTGCGGCCGCCCGCCAGCTCGACCTCGCCGCCCGCTGGGCCGACCTCCACCCACCCGAGTCCATCCACTCCGCTGCAGCGTTCGAGGTCCGCGGTTCTGAGCACGAAGAGCCCATCGCCGGCGAGGGATGTCCGCTGGTCGGCGGAGTTCTGCATCGCCGAGCTCGGAGCCGTCCTCGGGATCTCCACCACGTCGGCGAAGAAGCTCATCGGCCACGCCCTCGAGCTGCGCCACCGCCTCCCGCGACTGTGGTCGCAGGTCCACGCAGGTGCAGTGCCCGCGTGGCGAGCGCGGGCCGTCGCCGAGACCACGATCCACACCAGCCCGGCGCTGACCCGTCGAGGCGGCTGCGCTTCGTGGACGCGCAGGTCGCTGCCGTCGCCGGACGCATCGGCCCCGCCCAGCTCGACCGCCTCGTCGCCGAGACGATCAAGCGGTACGACCTCGCCGTCGCCGGACCCGGCTGCCGACCCGGAGGACGGCTACCTCCACGTCGACCCGCGGCACGCGACGCTGCACGACGAGGACGTCCACTTCGCCGGCACCATGCGGTTCGAGGCCGAGCTCGACATCGCCGACGCGATGGACCTCGACCGGTCCCTGGCGCAGAAGGCGGCCGAGCAGAAGGCCCTCGGCTCGACGGAGTCGTTGGACGTACGACGTTCCAAGGCCCTCGGCGACCTCGCCCGCACCCAGACCGCCCTGGACCTCCTCTTCTGCCACCGATGGTCGAGTAGCCGGTGAGGAACGAGCCGGCGTATCGAGACCCGACCTCCCCCGACCTCCCCGCCGCCCGCGAGGTCGTCCTCCACGCCCACTTCGACGCCAGCACCGTCGGCGAGCACAACGGTCTTCGGACCCACCGGCCGCCTCGAGGAACGCCAGCGCCTGATCCTGCTCGACCAGCTCAAGACGCTGGTGCGGCGACACCCGCACCAAGATCACCATCAAGCCCGTCATCGACCTCAACGCCCAGCTGACCGCACCCGGCTACGACATCCCCGACCGGATCCGCGAACAGGTCATCCTCCGCGACCGACCTGCGTGTTCCCGCACTGCACCAGACCCGCCCGCGGCTGCGACATCGACCACGTCATCCCCTACGACCACGACGCCGCAGCCGAAGACCGACCACAGCCCGGCCCGACGCAGACGCGACAACCTCGCCGCGCTGTGCCGACGACACCACCGCCTCAAGACCCACACCGCCTGGCGCTACCGCATGGTCGCGAACGGCGTCTTCGAGTGGACCAGCCCCCACGGCCACCGGTTCCGACGCGACCCCACCGGCACCACCGCGCTCGACCCAACCGACGACCGGCCCGCCCGGCATCCCCCGACCCCGCCGACGATGACCCCGCCCCGCACCCCCTGATCGAACCCGGTCAGGGGGCAGAGGCGCGTCGCGAGAGCGGCTGAACGGGCAGGATGGCGACGTGAGACCGGGGGCGTGGTGGTTGCTGGGCGCGGCGGGGCTGACCCTGATGGTCGTCGCGAGTGCCTGGGCGCCGGTCCAACCGGAGCTGATCGACACCGGGGCCGCCTGCCAAGCGGCTCCGTGCGGAACGCTGGAAGATCCTGTGCGGTGGCACCGAGCGTGGTGGGTGTGGTCGGCGGGAGCTCTCCTCGCGGGCATCGCTTCGGCGTTCGTCCTGCCGCCGCGAGCGCCCGACCGACGGTCCGTGCTGCTCCTGGTGGCGTACGGGGTGCTGGTGGCCGCTCTGACGGCCGTCCTGGCCCTGGTGCTCTCGGTCGTCACCTCGGTGCAGGGCGTCGCGACCGCGACGGTGCTGCCTGCGCTTGCGGGGTTTGCGGTGCTCGCCTCGTGGATGCGCGCCCGATGACGGTGGCTCGGACTACGTTGCCGACATGACGCCGTTCCTCAAGTCCGTCACGTTCGACTACCGCCGACCCTTGCCCGTCGCGGAGCACTGATGGACGCTGCCGCACTCCTCACCCGCCTGGCCGCGGTCATCGACGCCCACGACTGGGACGCGCTGCCCGCTCTGCTGCACCCCGACTTCACCTGCCGGCTCGTCCACACCGGCGAGGTCTTCGACAAGCAGCGAGTGGGTGCGGTTCAACGCCGACTACCCGGGGTTCGAGCGGATGCACGTCGAGGACCTGGTCGCCGACGGCGACCGCGGCGTGCTGCGCGCGAGGGTCATCGGGCGCAGCGACGCGGGTGAGGAGCTGGTGTTCGCCGTGGCGAGCTTCGCGACCGTGCGCGACGACCTGCTCGTCGAGCTGGTCGAGGTGTGGGCCGACGTCGACCAGCAGCCGCCGCCCGGCACCCGGCAGGGCTGATCCGGTGCTGCCCGAGCCCACCGAGCGCCTCCGGTTCCGACACATGACGATGGCCGACCTCGACGACGTCGCGGCCGTCCTGTCCGCCCCGGACCCCGTGCCGTTCGACCGGCCGGCCCGTGACCGCGACGACGCCGTGCGCTGGATCGAGTGGCAGGAGCGCAACTACGCCGAGCACGACTTCGGCCTGTGGGTCGTCGAGACGCACGACGGCAGGTTCGTCGGCGACTGCGGGCTGACGATGCAGGACGTCGAGGGGACCCCGCACGTCGAGATCGGCTACCACGTGGCGCCGGAGCAGCGCCGGCTCGGCTACGCGGTCGAGGCGGCCCGCGCCGTGCGCGACTGCGCAGCCGCGCACGGCGTCGAGCACCTCATCGCCCTGGTCCGCCCGGACAACACGCCGTCGCAGGGCGTCGCGACCGGCCTGGGCATGGCGGTCGAGCGGACGGCGTACGTCCACGGCGCAGACGCGCTGGTGTTCGGCATGCGGCTGGCGGCACCGCGGCCGAGGGCCTAGTCCTCGACCAGGCCGATCCGGAGGTACTCCGCGGCGTAGGTCCCGGTCAGCAGGAGCGAGGCGTAGCGGGCCACCTCGGCGTCCGCGTCGGTGTCGACCGTCTCGACGCGTACGCCGTGCCGGGCGGCGGCGGCGCGCAACGTGCCCGCCTGCTCGCGCACGACCGGGTCGTCGGAGCGGTCGTCGAGGATGAGGAGCAGCGGCCGCAGGTCGGCCGTCTCCTCGGCGAAGGGGTCGGCGAACACGTCGCGACCCTTGGTGGCCTCGATGACGGGCAGCAGGTGCTCGGCATCGCCGGCGATGGCGGAGCGACCGCTGGTGCGGCGCAGCGACTCGGCCAGCCGACGGGCGGCACGCGCCGCGAGCACCGACCCTCCCCACACGAGCGGGTTGGTGTCGGCCATGGCGATCGCGAGCATCTTCGCCGGGTTGACCGCGAGGTCGTGGTGCGGCGAGCAGTCCGTGGCGACCCGGTCGAGGGACTCGGCGACCGACTCCGCATCGGCACGAGGGCCGAGGTGCACGTGGGAGAGGTAGTCGAGCATCACGACGGCGGTCGCGAGCTGGTCACCGGTCACCGTCGGCAGCACCGTCACGTGCCGGCCGCTGGCGTGCTCCCCGACCAGCGACCGCTCGGGACAGGCGACGACGACCTGTGCGCCGCGTCGTACGGCCTCGGCGACGGCGGCCGCGGACCCGTGGTCGTTGCCCTCCGGGGCGAGCATCACGACCAGGTCGAGCGAGCCCGTCCAGCCGGGCAGGCCGGCGTTGGGCCACGCGACGAACGGCACCGGGCACCACGGCTCCAGCACCGCCCGCAGCAGGCGGGAGTCGGGGCCGGCGGCGATCACCGCGCGCGGCCGGGCCTCGTCGCGGCCCTGCGCGATCAGCTCCGCGGTGGCGGACGCGGCCGCGTGGGCCTCGCGCCGCACCCGCGCACCACCCTCGGCGAGCGTGCGCAGCCGCAGGTCGACCGACTCCAGCACCCCGGCGTCATCGAGCCGGGCCTCGTCGAACCAGGTGGCCATCAGGCGGGCTTGCGTGCCTCGTCGACCAGCAGGACCGGGATGTCGTCGCGCACGGGGTAGGCGTTGCCACACCCCTGGCAGACCAGCTCGTCGGCGCCGTCGACGACCTCGGGCACGAGCTCACCGTGGCAGGCCGGGCAGACGATGATGCTCAGCAGCTGGGGGTCGATGTTCACGCTGAGAACACTAGTTCAGTCGGTGGGTGTCAGGACGCGCAGGTGGCCGCGCTTCGCACCGCGGCTCGGGTCGTCCGTCGAGTGCAGCGGTGCCGGCGCCGGGGCCGGACGTCCGGCCTCGCGCACGGCGTCGGCGAGGGCGAGGAGGTCGTCGGTGCTCGGACCCTGGGCTCGCGGGTCCGGCGCGAGCCGGAGCACCTCCCAGCCGCGGGGCGCGGAGAGACGGTCGCTGTGGAGCTCGCACAGGTCGTAGGCGTGCGGCTCGGCGTAGGTCGCCAGCGGGCCGAGGACGGCGGTCTGGTCGGCATAGACGTAGGTCAGCGTGTTGACCGCGGGACGGCCACACGCCGTCCGCGAACAACGACGGGCAAGGCTCACGGCGGTGACGCTACCTGCCACCCGTGCGCGCGGCGCTTAGGCTCGCGGCGTGGACGAAGCGGTGGACGACGTGCGGCGCAGGACCCGCGACCGGCGAGGCCGTGGGATGCGGGGTCCCGGCATCGTCCCGGTCGACCCGGGCACGCCGGCGCTGCGCACGGCGCGGCAGAGGTTCGACCAGCTGGTCCTCGACGTGGTCACGCCCCTCGACGAGCGCTGGCAGCGCCACCTCGGCCTGGTGGAGTACGCCGTCGAGGACGCGCCGATGCTGCCCGACGACTGGGGCGACGAGACGGTCCCCCTGTCCTCGCTGGTGCGCGGCAAGGGCCAGTCCGCCACCCGGCTGGTGATCTTCCGCCGCCCGATCGAGCACCGCGCGACCAACCGTGACGAGCTCGAGGCGATGGTGCACACGGTCGTCGTCGAGCAGCTCGCCGAGCTGCTCAACCTCACGCCGGGACAGGTCGACGAGAGGTACGGCGAGGACGAGTAGGCGGGCCGAGGGTCAGCGCTGCGCGGGCCGCACGTCCGCGACCTCGCTCGTCGTCACCAGCGGTGCGAGCGGCAGCACCGACAGCCCCCGGTCGCTCACCTCGAGCGACACGACCGCCTCGGTGCGGTCGAGGCGCACCAGCGCGAGGACCGCGTCGCCGGGCAGCCGGATCCCGGCGGCGGTGGACGGATCGATCTCGACGCGGCGCTCGCGCACGACCGCCTCGCCGTCCTCGTCCCAGGCCTGCAGCGTCAGCACGCCGGGTGCGGAGGCGCCGACGACGACGAGTCGCTTGTCGCCTGCTGGCAGCGCCACGGCCGCCTCGTCGGTGATGGTCGGACCGGCGGCGGAGATCGCGAGGTCGTCGGAGATCCGCGTCCGCAGGGACGCGGTGACGGGTCCGGTCGCCTCGACCCGGATCGCCTGGACGCCGTCCGCCTTCTTGCCGCGGAGCACACCGGACAGGTCGACCTCACTGACCGAGGCCGGCGCGAGCGCGATCTCCTCCAGCCCGGACGGGGCGAACTCGCTGTCGGCGCTGACGAGCTCCAGCGTGACCCGCACCTCGCTGTCGCCGGGGTTGGCCAGCGTCAGGGTGCGGTCGGCGCCGGCGGTGCCGACCCCGGGGACGTACGACGTGGTGGCGGGCGCGACCTGCGACGGCAGCCACTCGCGGACGGGACGGTCGCGACCCACGGGGTCGACCTGGTCGACGACGCTCGAGGCGAGCCGGCCGCGCGACACCTCCACCCGCAGCGCGAGCGCGTCACGGCTCGGCACGACCTGCGCGAGGTCGAACGACGCGGTGCCGCTGCCCGGGACCCGGACGCCGCGCAGGGCCGGCACGTCGACCAGCGCGCTGCCGTCCCACACGGTCACGTCGGCCACCGCCGGCCCCTTGTCGGGGTTGACGAGGGTGAGGGTCGAGGAGTGCTCGGCCGACGCACCGACGCCGGTGAACCAGCGCTCGGGCACCGGTCGGTCGCAGTCGGTCGCCGACCCGGCGCCCGACCGGGTCACGACGAGGCCGGCGGCGAGGTCGCCGCTGCTGCTGACGACGACGGGGTCGCGCTCGCTGGTCGAGCCGATGCCGGCAGTCGATCGTGGTGGTCTCCTCGTCGCGACCGACCCGCAGCGCGACGTCGCCCGAGCCGAGCCCGCCAGAGCCCGAACCGACTGCGCCGAGGCGCAGGTCGTCGGCGCCGGGGAGCCGGGCCGGGCAGACCGCGGTCGCCCGGTCGAGCGGGGCGCTCGTCGGCGCGTAGGAGGTCGGCGGGGTCTCGGCCGGGCGGACGATCGCCAGCGCCGCGACGGTGAGCAGCGGGATCGCCACGGCGAGCACGGTCAGCGGCGACGGCCGGCGACCTGCGGCCTCGGCGACCCGGCGGCGACCGCCGGACTGTGGGGTGCCCTCAGACATCGGACCGCTCCTCCCTGCGCTGTCGCACCGTGGGCGCGGCGAGGACGAGCGCCACCACGATCGCGAGACCCTGCAGGACGAGCAGCCCCGTGCGCCACCACGAGCGCGGGCGGTCCAGCGAGCCCGGGTCGAGCGGCCGGTCGACCCGCCAGGCGCGGGTGCTGCGGTCCTCCGCGCTCGCCTGGTCGAGGCCGGCGGTGGCGTCGAGCAGCGAGGAGACCTCGCCGTCGGCGGGCGAGGCCAGCACGACGTACTCCACGCCCCGGTCGCCCAGCTCGGCCACCACCGCAGGGGTCGGCGACGACACGAGGGTGCGTACGTCGTCGGTGAGCGCGGTGTCCTCCGCGGCGAGGGTCAGCACCTCGTCCTCCCCCACGGTCGTGCCGTCGTCGCGGCGGATCCGGTAGGTGATGCCGTCCTCGACCGAGCCGCTGATCACGAGGACGCCGTGCTCCTGGCCGAGCAGCGAGCTCTGCTGCATGTAGACGGGCACGGCACTCTCGGCGTCGCGCGCGAGCGCGTTGTCGGGGGTGGCGAGCCACCAGCCGAGACCCCCCAGCGGGACCGCGGCGGCGACGACCGCCAGCGCGGTCGCGAGGCCGCGCTGCCACCAGGGGTGGTGCTCGTCGAGGCGGCGGAGGTAGGCGTCGGCGCCGAGCACGGCCGCCACGATCGACGTGCCCTGCAGGATCACGACGAAGAGGCCCAGGCTCGGGCGCGTGGTCACCGAGGGCAGGTCGAGCGTCAGGTGGGACAGCGCGCCCGAGACGACGGCCGCGGCGAGGGCGACGATCCAGCAGATCACGACCGGCACGCGCGTACGCCGCGGGACGAGGGCCGCGAGGGCCAGCGCACCGAGCACCGCGCCGAGCCACGCGGGTGCGCCGAGGTCGTTGAGCCTGCCGGTCACCAGGCCGCCGAAGGTGACCTGGTCGACCGTGAGCCGGCCCGCCTCGAGCAGCAGCCCGGAGGCCGAGCCGGTGGTGATGAGCGGGACGAGCCAGGGCGCGAGCAGCACCGGCGTGGCGGCGACGGCGACGACCGGCGGTCCCCAGCTGTCGCGCTCCTTGAGCAGCCGCGGCGAGATGACCGCTGCGGAGCCGAGGACCACGGCGGTGGCGAGGAGCGCGAAGAGCCAGAGGCCGGGCACGAAGGCGGCGCCGAGGGCGAGCAGGAGGGCGGTGCGCCAGGCCGCGCGCCACCGGCGGTCGCGGTCGGGGTCGACGAACCCCAGCGCGGCGTGCGCGGCCCACGGCAGCAGGGCCGCGACCGCGACGGTGCCGAACCGGCCCTCGGCCCAGGCGCCCGACGAGACCGGCACGAGGGCGTAGGTCAGCGCGCCCCAGACGACGAGCCAGCGGGGCAGGCCGAGGGGGTCGACGAGGCGACCGACCACGGCGAGCAGTCGCCACGCGCCCCACGCGGCGAACGGGACAGCGAGCAGCATCAGCGCCGACACCACCGCACCGGTGTGGCCGAGCAGCAGCCATGCGGCGACCGCGAAGGGCAGGACGTAGGCGGGGGCGGGGACGTCGGTGCCGGTGCCCAGCGGCAGCCACGTCGAGACGTGCAGGGTCCACCAGTCGGAGGCCGCGGCCGGCACCGGCGAGAGCGCGCCGCCGACGATCGTCCCGAAGGCCTCGCGCGCTGCGGCCAGTGACAGCACGCCGAACAGCACCAGGACGACGGCGACCGGGTTGGTGAAGAACCGCGCCACCAGCCCGCTGTCGGTGAGGTAGGCCTCGTCGTCGTCCTCGCCGGAGGAGGAGGAGGAGGACGACCCGGGTCGCTGGGCGGCCGGTGCGCCGTCCGGGGCCCGGGCCGCGCGTCGCCGCTCGGCGACGTCGGCCGCCTGGCCGGTCAGCGCCGAGGCGAGGTCGGTGACGAAGTCGAGCCCGTGCCGGTAGGGCAGCCACGCAGGCGCGAGCAGGTGGCGTACGTCGGCGGGCTCGCCGGTGCGGCGCCGGGCACGCTCGCGGCGTGCGGCCAGCACCTGCCCGGGGCGTCCGTGCACGGAGAGGACGGCGGCGAGCTCGTCGAAGCCCTCGCCCACCGAGCGGACCGCGAAGAAGCCGAGCACCCGGAGGATCGAGCCGAAGAAGAGGCGGACGTAGTGCCAGGCGAAGCTGCGGCCCGAGACGTTGGCCAGCGACGTGAGCAGCGCGGCCCGGCGCTCCTGGTAGTGGGTGTGGCGACCCGTCAGCGGCGTCCGCCGGATCCCGCGGTGCGCGGCCTCGGCGTGGAAGACCACGGCCTGCGGCACCACGACCGTGCGGTGCCCGGCCAGCGCGGCGCGCCAGCCGAAGTCGATGTCGTTGCCGAAGATCGGCAGGTCCTCGTCGAGCCCGCCCAGGGCCTCGAGCACCTCGCGACGCACCAGCATCCCGGCGGTGTTGACCGCCAGCACCTCGCGGACCTCGTCGTGCTGGCCCTGGTCGTACTCGCCGCGCTCCAGCCCGGTCTCGCGCCGGCCGGTGCCGGTGATGGTGAGGCCGACCTCGAGGAGGCGGCGCAGCGACGGCCACTCGCGCAGCTTGGGGCCGAGGACGGCGGCCTCGGGGTGCTCGGCCGCGGCGGCGAGCAGCTCGGCGAGGGCCGTGGGCTCGGGGTTGCTGTCGTCGTGCAGCAGCCACACCCACTCGTCGGGGCCGGCCGCGGGGGCGAGCCCGAGGCCGTGGGCCACGGCGGCGGGATAGCTCGTGGAGCCGTGGACGACGTCGACGACCGCGCGATCCGCTCGGTCCAGACCGGCGGTGGCGAGCGCGCCACGGACGAGCTCGACGCTGTCGTCGCGGCTGGTCGTGTCGACGGCGACGACGCGGTCGACCGGGAGGGTCTGCCCGGTCAGACCTGCGAGAACTGCCGGCAGCCACCGCGCCCCGTCATGACTGACGAGAAGCGCTGTGACGGACACCGGTGCACCTTAGCGAGGTGCTCCGGACGGCCAAAAACGACTCAGACGGCGCGCTTCTTGAGCTTGCGGCGCTCACGCTCGGACAGGCCACCCCAGATGCCGAAGCGCTCGTCGTTCATCAGCGCGGACTCCAGGCACTCGTCGCGGACCTCGCACGTCAGGCACACCTTCTTGGCCTCGCGCGTCGATCCACCCTTCTCGGGGAAGAACGCCTCGGGGTCCGTCTGCGCGCACAGTGCGCGGTCCTGCCACCCGAGCTCCTCGCCCTCAGGCTCGAGGAGGAACAGTTCTGCTCTCATGGTTGTAGCCCTTTCGACCCTGATCAAGCGCTAACGACACTGTGGGAATTACATGCCTGTCGTACCCCGCAAGTCAAGCCCGGATCTGATATGGCCAATCCCGGTACGGCAGGCTGGTCCTGTGCCATCATCCGCATCCCCGCTCCGTCGGGTCACCGTCCTGTCCGGAGGTGTCGGCGGGGCAAGGTTCGTCCAAGGACTGCTCCACGGCCTGCGCTCCGGCGTCGTTCCCGGGGGGTCCGCCGACACCGAGGTCACCGTCATCGCCAACACCGCCGACGACTGGTGGATCCACGGCCTCAAGGTGTGCCCCGACCTCGACACGCTGATGTACACCCTCGGCGACGGCATCGACGTCGAGCGCGGGTGGGGTCGTCGCGACGAGACGTGGAGCGCCAAGGCCGAGCTGGAGGCGTACGGCGTCGAGCCGACGTGGTTCGGCCTCGGTGACCGCGACATCGCCACCCACCTCGTCCGCACCCAGATGCTCGAGGGCGGCTTCTCGCTGTCACAGGTCACCGAGGCGCTGTGCCGCCGGTGGCTCTCGCCTGTTCACGGGGGAAGCGTCCGGCTGCTGCCGATGAGCGACGACCGCGTCGAGACGCACATCGCGATCGCCGACACGGCGAGCCCCAGCGGGCGGTCGGTCGTCCACTTCCAGGAGTACTGGGTGCGGCTGCGCGCCTCGGTCCCGGCCGAGGCCGTCCTCGTCGTCGGGCAGGACGCCGCCACGCCGGCGCCCGGGGTCCTCGACGCCATCGGCGAGACCGACCTCCTCGTCCTGCCCCCGTCCAACCCGGTCGTCTCGGTCGGCACGATCCTCGGCGTGCCCGGCATCCGCGACGCGGTGCGCGCGACGCCCGCCCCGGTGGTGGGCCTCTCCCCCATCGTCGGCGCCTCCCACGTGCACGGCATGGCCGCGCAGATGCTGACGAGCATCGGCGTCGAGGTCAGCGCGGGAGCCGTCGGTGCCCACTACGGCGCCCGGTCGGCCGGCGGCGTGCTCGACGGCTGGCTCGTCGACAGCCGCGACGCCGACCAGGTCCCGCAGCTCGAGGAGGCCGGGCTCCGCGCCCGCGCCGTCCCGCTGATGATGAGCGACCCGGCCGCGACCGCAGCGATGGCGGCCGAGGCCGTGACGCTGGTGCGCGGGGAGGCATGAGGCTCGAGGTCTGGGCGCCCGACGGCATCCCCGAGGTGGTGGCCGGCGACGACCTCGCCGCCCTCGTGCTCACCGCGCTCGCCGACGGCGCCGGCGGGACGGACCTGGCCGACGGCGACGTCGTGTCGGTGACCAGCAAGGTCGTCAGCAAGGCCGAGGGCCGCACCCGCGAGGGCGACCGCGACGCGGCGGTCGACGAGGAGTCCGTACGGCTGGTGGCGCGGCGCGGACCGACCCGCATCGTGCGCCACCGGCTCGGGCTCACCATGGCCGCGGCCGGGGTCGACGCGTCCAACGTGGCGGCCGGCTCGATCGTGCTCCTGCCGCGCGACCCGGACGCCTCGGCCCGGTCGCTGCGCCGCGAGGTCCACGCGCGGACGGGGGTCAACGTCGGCGTGATCGTCACCGACACCGCCGGTCGGGCCTGGCGCGAGGGCCAGACCGACATCGCCATCGGTGCCGCCGGCCTGCTCGTGGCCGAGGACTTCGCCGGCCGCACCGACCCCTACGGCAACCGGCTCGCCGTCACCCTGCCCGCTGTCGCCGACGAGCTCGCCGGCGCCGCCGAGCTGGCCCAGGGCAAGCTCGCCGGCCGCCCCGTCGCCGTGGTCCGCGGGCGGGGCGACCTCGTGCTGCCGCCCGGGGAGGACGGGCCGGGGGCCGCCGCGCTCGTGCGCGCCGAGGGGCACGACCTGTTCGGCTGGGGCGCCCGCGAGGCCGTCGTACGCGCGCTGGCGGGGGCACCCGAGGACCGGCGCCCCTTCGGCGCACCCGTGCCGGAGGACGAGCTGCGGGCGGTCCTCGACCGGCTCCCGGACCCCTCGGACCGCACGGCCGTGGAGGCGGTGTGCTTCGCGCACGGCTGGCGGGTGGATGCGTGGGAGGGCGACGTCGTGTGCCGTCTCTCACCCGTGACTACGTAGACTCTGCCAGCGCAGCCCTTCCGGCTGCCCTCATGCAGTCGACCGAGAGACCCAGAGCACCGTGGCCAAGCAGGCAAAGACCGACCGTCAGGCGGTCATCGACTCCATCCGCTCCTCGCAGGCGAAGGGTGAGAACCGACGCGGCATCGCGATCGTGGGCGTGTGCGTCCTCGTGGCGCTGCTCATCGTCGGCGCCGCGGCGTACAAGCCCATCACGGACTGGTACAGCCTGCGCTCCTACGCCTCCGACTCGCTCGGCGAGATCGGCGCCAAGGCGTCGGTGTGCCAGAAGGTCACCACCAAGAAGGCCGAGGGCAACCAGGACCACGTCGAGGTCGGCACGCCGATGAGCTACCCCGACGCCCCGCCGGCGTTCGGCCAGCACTGGAACATGTGGGACAGCATGGACCGCAAGCTCTACACGACCTCCGACCGTCCCGAGCTCGGCGAGCTGGTGCACAACCTCGAGCACGGCTTCACGATCCTCTGGTACGACAAGACGATCGCCGACAGCGACAGCAAGATGGACGTCCTGCGCGGCATCGCCTCCAAGCTCCAGGGCACCACCAACCTCCGCGACAAGTTCAAGGCCGTGCCGTGGACCTCGAAGGACGGCAAGGCGTTCCCCAAGGGCCAGCACGTCGCCCTCACCCACTGGTCCGTCGGCGGCGCCGGCGAGACCGACACGAGCAAGCAGGTCGGCGTCTGGCAGTACTGCTCCGACGTGAGCGGTGCCGCCCTGGAGACGTTCATGCAGGACTACCCCTACATGGACTCCCCGGAGCCCAACGCCGTCTGACGGCCCCGGCACACTGATGGCCACGTTCGCCGAGGTGCTCGCCGCCCAGCTGCGGCGCGATCCCGGTCGACCGCTGCTGACCTTCTACGACCACGCGACGGACGAGCGCGTCGAGCTCTCGGTGACGACGTACGCCAACTGGGTGGCCAAGGCGGCCGGCCTCCTCACCGAGGTGGCCGACCTCGAGCGCGGGATGTCGCTGCGGATCGACCTGCCGCCGCACTGGCTCTCGCCGGTGTTCCTGGGCGCGGCGTGGAGCGTCGGGCTGCGGGTCACCACCGACGACTCCCCCGACGCCGTCGTGTGCGGGCCCGACACGCTCGACGCGTGGGCGCCGCGCGCCAGGGAGATCCCCGTGCTGGCCTGCAGCCTGCGTCCGCTGGGCGTCCGCTTCGCCGAGCCGGTCCCGGACGGCGTCCTCGACGTGGGTGTGGAGATCTGGTCGCAGCCCGACGGCTGGACGGCGTGGGACCCGCCGACCGAGGACGACCTCGCCACGGACGACCTGACGCAGCGGGAGGTCAACGAGCTGACGGCCGCCGCCGGGAGGTCTCTCACCGACGGCGGCCGTCTCCTGTCGGTGGCCGACCCGGCTTCCCCACCAGGAATGGCCACCTTCACCGAGCCCCTCTCACGAGGAGGCTCGCTGGTCCTTGTCCGCAATCCCGACCCGGACCGCCTCGACGGCGTCCACGACGCCGAGCGGGCGACCGCCCGAGCCTGACTGCGGCTCCTGCTCAGCCCGCCAGGTCGAAGGCCCCCAGTCCCTCGCCGAGCAGTCGCGGCGTGGACACGCCCGACCTGCGGCCGCCGTAGACGTACGTCGCCCCGTTGCTGCGGTCGCGCACGATGTAGTCGGCCTTGCCCTTGAGCTTCATCGGCTGCACCTCGAGGACCCAGTCGTAGCCCGACAGGTCGGACGGCAGCCCGGCCGGGGACGGGACCGATCCCTTGATCGGGGTGGCGGCCGCGAAGCCGCCCCCGGTCCCGGTCCAGACGGCCAGCGGGCCGCCGGGCGGGGTGCCGATCAGGTCCGGGAGGCCGTCGCCGGTGACGTCGCCGACCGCGGTGAGGCCGGCGACCCCGGCCCACCCGCCGCCCAGCAGCGTCGGTGCCGCGAGGGCGCCGGTGCCGTTGCCGGTGTAGAGGTAGAGATTGCCCTCGGCGCTGCGGGTCACGACGTCGCCGAAGCCGTCCCGGTTCACGTCGCCGGCGTTGAGGAGGGTGTCCATGCCGGCGAAGGAGACGCCGGTGTCGACCGGCGAGCCGAGCTCGAAGGTGTCGCGGTTGGCGACGACCACCAGCTGCTGGCCGGTGACGCCCACGAGGTCCGCGCCGGCACCGCCCACCATCTGTGCGCCGGTGATGTGTCGCATGGACTTGAGGTTGGTCGCCGGGCCGAGCGGGGCGCCGTAGCTCCCGTCACCCCGTCCGGGGAGCAGCATCATGTTGCCGGAGTAGGTGCGGGCGACGAGGTCGGGACGACCGTCGCCGTTGAAGTCACCCGCGACGTAGCGGTTGTAGCGCCAGGACCCGGCGACCTTCGTCGGCCTCGCGAAGCGCCCGGTGCCGTAGCCGGTCTGCAGGAGCAGGCGCTTCCTGGTCCGCAGCAGCAGGTCGGCGCGACCGTCGCTGTTGACGTCGCCGGCGCCGATGATCTGCAGGTAGTTGCCGTAGCCCTTGCGGGTGGCCTTGCGGTCGAAGCCGCCGCGGCCCGTCGCCATGAGCGTGGTGAGGCGGCCCTTGAAGCGGGCGACCAGGTCGTTGCGGCCGTCGCCGTCGATGTCGCCGACCGCGGTGAGCATCGAGTAGCCCGGGAGCGAGAGCTTCTTCGCGGTCTTGCCGAACTTGCCGTTGCCCGAGCCCGCCCGGATGCGCGCCGCGCCGGAGGCGTCGAGCGTCACGAGGTCGGCCACGCCGTCACCGGTCAGGTCGGGCGACACCAGGACCTCGGAGCGCTTGTCCCAGCCCTTCTTGCCGACGACCGTGCGCTGCTGGAACGACGTGAGCCCGCCGGTGGGGATCACCAGGCCGCGCCCGTCGGCGGCACGCCGGACCACGAGGTCGGGGTACGGCGACGCGTCGAGGTTGTTCTGGGGGTTCGGCTCCGACACCGCGATGGCCGTGACGACCGGCGTGACCGGCGCAGCCTGCGCGGCGTACTGCCGGATGAGCGGCAGCTGGGCGTAGAGGTACTTGCCGGGGCACGCGGTCGAGCCGGCGTCGCGGTGGCCGTTGATCGCCTGGAACGTGCCGCTCCCGATCTTCTGCGAGGTCGAGGCGGGGTTCACCCCGGACAGCGAGAGCTTCCACGCGAACAGCTGGCCGTAGGCCCGCAGCATCACGTCGGTCGGCTGGGCGGTCTCGTAGTTGCCGATGGCCGACATCGCGAAGGAGTACTGGTTGTAGTTGAGCGTGTGCGCGCCCACGACCGGCTTGTCGATGCCGCCGTAGCGACCCTCCCAGATCCGGCCGAACCGGTCGACGAGGAAGTTGTAGCCGATGTCGCTCCAGCCGCGGGACTTCACGTGGTAGGCGTAGATGCTGCGCAGGATCGCGGGCACCTGGTCCTCGGTGTAGTCGTTGGCGTTGACCGTGTGGTGGACGAAGCCGCCGCTGATCGTCCCGTAGCGCAGGGCGGACTTGTCGCGGATGCTCTCGTCGGCGCCCCACTGGGCACGGGAGAAGATCGTCGGCTGGGCGGCGACCTTGCGGGTCTGTGCCGCGCGCAGCGTCATGCCGTCCCCGGACGAGCCGGTCAACGAGCCCTGCTTCGCGTAGTCGTCGTCGTACGTCGACCCGTCGTCGCCGTCGGTGCCCTTCTCGACCTCGCTCGACGTCGCCGAGCCCGGGTCGACCAGCGCCAGGGACAGGTCGTCGGGAAGTGCGGTGCCGTCGGTGTCGGTGCTCGTCTGCACCTTCACCTGGACGTCGTCCACCTCGCCGACGAACATCGGCTCGGTGCCGGGGCGGGAGGCGGCTGCCTCGGCGCTCCCGTCGTCGGGACCGTGCTCGTCGTGGTACTCCAGGGACTCCCAGTCGCTCCACTCGTCGCCGGTGCGGGTGCGCACCTCGAGGGCGATCTGGTCGTCGCCGAGGTCCTCGCCGTGGCGCCAGGTCACGCCGATCGCGGCGAAGCCGGCGACCGACTGGGGCGTGCTGGTGACCCGCGAGGCGGTGGCACCGCCGGCGACCGTACGACCGCGCAGGCCGGAGAAGCCGCCCTGGCCGCCGGTGAGGGGCACCTCGGTCACGGTCGGGGTGACCGGCTTGGTCGGGACCGTCGCCGACATCAGCTCGGCGGGCGCCGCCTGACCGCTCAGCGAGGGGCCGGGTCGCTCACCGACGATGTCGAGGGAGACCACGCCGGACGCGGGCGTGAGGACGACGAGCACGACACCCAGTGCCAGCACCTGCTGGCAGAGGGTGACGAGACGGGCCTGAAGGGGTCGCACGAAAGATCAGCTCCTGTGTGGGGGAAGGTCACACAAGGCAGGAGTTTCACACCAGTCACATCAGTCACGGAAGGGTTTCTGAGTAACTACAAACGTGTAATTTCCAGTCGACACGCCGTTACACCGGTGTCATTCTCGATCAGATCTGGAGCAGATCCCGATCAGATGTCGTTCGCGAGCTCCTCGTCGCGCTCGTCGACCTCGGTCTCCTCCGCGTCCGGCTCGTCGTCGTCGCCGTCGTAGTGGAGGTAGGCGATGGCCCCGTCGACGTCCCCGTCGAAGCCCACCACGCCCTTGTCGAGGACGATGGCGCGGTCGCACATCTTCTTGACCGAGCCGGCGGAGTGGCTGACGTAGAACATGGTGATGCCGGACTCGCGGATCTCCTTCATGCGCTTGAGGCACTTGCGCTTGAAGGGCCGGTCCCCCACCGCCAGGACCTCGTCGGCGATGAAGATGTCGCAGTCGACGTGCACGGCGACGGCGAACCCGAGGCGGGCGAACTGGCCCGAGGAGTAGTTGCCGACCGGCATGTCGAGCTGGCGACCGACGTCGGCGAAGCCGGCGATGTCGTCGAACTTCGCGTCGGTCTCGTCCTTGCTCATCCCGAGCATGGCCGCGTTCATGTAGATGTTGTCGCGCCCGGAGAGCTCGTTGTGGAAGCCGGCACCGGTGGCGATCAGGCCGGAGATCCGGCCGCGGGTCAGCACCTGGCCCTCGTCGGGGATCATCACGCCGCTGACCAGCTTGAGCAGCGTGGACTTGCCCGAGCCGTTGAGGCCCATCAGTCCGATCGACTCGCCCTGCTGGACCTCGAACGACACCCCGTCGAGGGCGCGGAAGGTGTCGGAGGCGTCGGCGTCGGTCCTCTTGGTGACCATCTGCTTGAGGGTGCGGTGGTACTGGTAGCGGAACGTCTTGCTGACGTTGTCCACGACGATGGAGGTGGTCATCAGAGGCGCTCCGGGATCGACTTCTCGAGGCGGGCGAAGACCCACTGCCCCACCACCAGCATGAGGAGGCCGACGCCGAGCATGATGAAGCCACGCGTGTAGAGGTGGTCGGCGAACTCGGGTGCCGGGACCAGGGTCGGGTCCGTGTCCGAGCGCGGCATCACCGCGCAGGGCCCGTCGCAGGTCGGGTACCAGAAGCCGCGCTGGATGAGCATCACGGCCTCGGCCACCGGGTTGGCGAGGTAGACCTGGTGCCAGAACGCCGGGAAGCGGTCGTAGCTGATCCAGTAGGGGTACATCATCGGCGCGGTGAACGGCACCATGTTGATGAACGTCTGCACGATCCGCTGGAAGTCGCGGAAGATCACGTTGACGCAGCTGAACATCAGGCCGAAGGCCGTGCCCCACACCATGATCAGCAGGAAGCCGAGCAGCGCCGCGGCCATCCCGACCGCGTCGGGGACCCACAGCGGTCCGTCCCCGAAGACACCGGTCGCGACGCAGGCGAGGACCAGGATGATCAGCTGCGGGACCGCGTGCCACAGCGACACGAGCATGGAGGCCACCGGGAACATCTCCCGGGGCATCGCCATCTTGGAGATCACGCCCTTGTTGGACAGCAGCGAGCGCGTCCCGGCGGTCACCGACTCGGTGAAGTAGGTGACCAGCACCATGCCCGCGAACAGGTGGATCGCGAAGTTCTGGATGCCCAGGCCGCGACCGAGCAGCAGGCCGAAGACGGCGTAGAAGGTGAGGAACCGGGTGAACGGGTTGATGTAGGACCACAGCAGCCCGAACGCCGTCCCGGCGTAGCGCGCCCGGATCTCGCGCCGCACCAGCAGGCGCAGCAGGTAGCGACGCCGGAACACCTCGAGGATGCCCGAGGTGCGCGACGGCGGGGCGAGCGGGACGTGCGCGAGGTCGTGGCGCTCCTCGACCTGACGGCCGTCAGTGCCGACCTGGCTCACCTGTCATCGCCGGACGACTCGGTCCACGGGGCGAAGGTCTTCTCCCACGCCTCGGGCGAGGTGATGTCACCGAGCGCCTCGCGGTACTGACGGGCGAGCTCGGGCCACTCGCGCCGGAAGCGGCGGTGGATGTCGATCGTCCGCCTCATCAGGTCGCGGTAGTGCGCCGGGTCGCGCTGGTAGAACGCCACCGAGGTGCCGTCGTTCATCGAGACCACGGCGGAGTCGTACCTGACCAGGTTGAACCAGCTGGCGTCCATCGCGGGCAGCTCGGTCTCGGGGTAGGCGGTCGCCATCTCCCGCACCGGGCGCAGCTGGCGCAGCGGTGCGAGCGCCGCGGCCACCAGGGTCGCCTTGCGACCCGGGATCTCGATGTCCGACTTGCCCTTCTTGGGCGGCTTCTTGCGCCGGACGGGCGGCAGGTCGTCGCGGTCGGGGTGCAGCTGGGCGTCGGACCACTGCTTGCGGAAGGCGTTGATCTCCGGGAGCTTGGTGGCCAGCTCGCCGTGCAGGGCGTGCGGTCCGCGCAGCACGTCCTCCATCGCCAGGTGGCGCAGCTCCGCGGTGGAGTACTGCAGCGAGGCGAGGTGCTTGACCTGGTGGTTGAAGCTCTCACGGACCATCCGGCCGCCGCGCTCGTAGGGCGAGTGCAGCAGCGCCGCGATGATGCGGTTGCGGTGGTGGAAGTAGGACTGCCAGTCGAGGCCGTCGTTCTTGTCGGTCCACGGCACGTGCCAGACGGCGGCGCCCGGGAACGACACCGTGGGGTAGCCCGCCTGCTTGGCGCGCAGGCCGAACTCGGAGTCGTCCCACTTGATGAAGACCGGCAGCGACAGCCCGACCTCCTCGAGCACGACCCGCGGGATCAGGCACATGAACCAGCCGTTGAAGTCCACGTCGGCACGCTTGTGGAGCCAGCGCGAGGAGCGCAGGTTGCGGGCGCCGAAGTCCCACTGCGCGTAGCCGTCGAGGCGGGTCTGCCACCAGAAGCGCCACGGCTGCACGATCTCGCCGAACGAGTGCAGCTGGGAGCGGCTGTAGAGGTTGAACATGTGGCCGCCGACGATGGTCGGGCGCTTGGCCAGGTCGCCGAACGTGACGGCTCGGATGATGCCCTCGGGCTCGCAGACGACGTCGTCGTCCATCATCATCGCGTAGGTCGCGGTGCCCTTGCGGACGCTCTCGAGCTGGCCTCGCGCGTAGCCGCCCGAGCCGCCGAGGTTGCCCTGCACGATGACCCGCAGCTTGTCGCCCAGGCCCTGCTTCGCGGCCGGGAAGTACTCGCTCTCGGTGACCTTGTCCTTGCCCTGGTCCATCACCATCACGGTGTCGAGGTAGGGCGCGAGCTCCTCGGCGTCACCGAGCTGGGTGAGCAGCTGGGCGCTCATGTCCGGGAGCATCGTGGTGATGCAGACGTCGACGGTGCCGTGCTCGGCGCGGTCGGCCGGGACCTGGGCGGTCCACTCGGCGCCCTCGACGGTCGCGCCGTCGTCGCCGGCCACCACGTCGTACCAGTACCAGCCGCCGTCGACGAAGGGCTTGAGCGTCAGCGAGAACGTGAACTCGCCCGAGTCGCCCTCCACCGTCGCGGAGTCCACGCGCTGGGAGTGCCCGCGCGCCATCGACTTGTAGACGGTGACCATCGAGCCGGCACCCGAGACCCGCACGGTGAGGTCGACCGCGGTGACGACGGTGTGGCGGCGCCAGTAGGAGGCGGGGAAGGCGTTGAAGTAGGAGCCGAACGACAACAGCTGGGACGGCTCGAGCCGCAGCGCGGTGCGTGAGCGGATCTGGTCGGGGTGCAGCTTGCGACCGGTCGAGGTCGACTGGCGGATGGCCGCGTTGTTGAGGTCCTTGGCGGCCTTGTCGCCGCCGATGTCGTGCCGGTCGGTGTCGAGCTTGGCCTCCTCCAGGTCGACGTAGAGGGGAAAGACGTCGGTGTCGCGGTCGATCGGCAGGATCTGCCGCTGGAGCAGACGGGTGACGGTGCCGGGGTCGGGGGTGCTCATGCGTCGATGCCTCCGCTGGTCAGCTCGGCGCCCTCGGTGAAGTGCGGCTTGAGCTTGTTGTCGTACATCGACAGCGCTGCGCCGATGGCCATGTGCATGTCGAGGTACTTGTAGGTGCCGAGGCGACCGCCGAACAGCACCATCGGCTCGGCCTTGGCCAGCTCGCGGTACTTGAGCAGCTTGGCGCGGTCGTCGGCGGTGTTGACCGGGTAGTAGGGCTCGTCGCCCTCCTCCGCGAAGCGGCTGTACTCGTGGACGATCACGCTCTTGCCCGGCAGGTGGGTCTTCTCCCGCTCCGGGTGGAAGTGCTTGAACTCGATGATGCGCGTGAAGGGGACGTCCTGGTCGTTGTAGTTGACGACGCCGGTGCCCTGGAAGTCGTCGGTGTCGACGACGCTCTCCTCGAGGTCCACCGTGCGCCACGACAGGCGGCCCTCGGAGCTGCCGAAGTACTCGTCGACGGGACCGGTGTAGACGATCGGGACCTTGCCCTTGTAGTCGTCGGCCACCGCGAAGAAGTCGGTCTCGAGGCGGACCTCGATGTTGGGGTGGTCGGCCATCTTGGTCAGCCACGCGGTGTAGCCCTCGGTGGGCAGGCCCTCGTAGGTGTCGCTGAACCAGCCGTTCTGGAACGTGTAGCGCACGGGCAGCCGGGTGATGATGTCGGCGCTGAGCTCGGTCGGGTCGGTCTGCCACTGCTTCGCGGTGTAGCCCTTGATGAACGCCTCGTAGAGCGGGCGGCCGATCAGGCTGATCGCCTTCTCCTCCAGGTTGGAGGCGTCCTCGGTCGCGATCTCGCTCGACTGCTCGGCGATCAGCGCCCGCGCCTCCTCCGGCGTGTGGGACTTGCCGAAGAACTGGTTGATCAGGGCCAGGTTCATCGGCAGGGAGTAGACCTGCCCCTGGTACTTGCCGAAGACGCGGTGCCGGTAGTCGGTGAACGACGTGAACCGGTTGGCGTACTCCCACACGCGCTCGTTGGAGGTGTGGAAGAGGTGGGCGCCGTACTTGTGGACCTCGACGTTGGTCTCCGGGTCGCGCTCGCTGTAGGCGTTGCCGCCGAGGTGGTGGCGCCGCTCGAGGATGAGCACGCGGAGACCGAGCTCCTCGGCGCAGCGCTCGGCGATCGTGAGGCCGAACAGTCCGGCACCGACGATGACGAGGTCGGGCAGCGAGGCGTCGTGCGTCTGACCCTGGGACAAGGGATGAACTCCTGTGGTTGGCAAGCCTGAGAGGCGCGTTCGAGTCTAGCGAGGAGGGAGGGCCGTTTCGGACACGCGGCGCATGCCCCGCGCCGACGCCATGGCACGGATCACGTTGCGGGCCTCGGCCCGCCCGCCGCGCAGCGGGCTGAGCAGCACCACGACGAGGGTGATCAGCCACGGCTTGGACCGGACGAGGGCGTTCTCCCCGTGGCGCAGGTGCACCACGAAGAGGTTGCGGTACATGTAGAAGCCCTTCCACCCGCTCAGGTCGTGCTGCTGGTTGAAGTCGAGCTGGCGCACCAGGACGGCGTCGCGGACCGCCCACACGTGGCGCCCGGCCTCCCGCGCGCGGACGGCGAAGTCGACGTCGTCGTAGAAGATGAAGAACGTCGGGTCGGGGAAGCCGATCTCCTCGACCACGCTGCGGCGGACCATGAAGCCCTCGAAGGCGACGTTCTGCACCTCGACCAGGGCCGGCATCGACGCGCGGTCGGCGTACGTCGAGTCGACGGAGGCACGCTTCGGGCGGATCGCGAGCGGGTTGCGCAGGTCGAAGTCGGTGGCCGCCTTCTCCACGAGGGCACCGGCGAGGTCCTCGCGCACCGCGATCAGGCAGTCCTCGTCGACCGCCATCAGCGCGGCCAGGCAGTCCGGCGCGGGCACCACGTCGTCGTCCATCAGCCAGATGCGGTCGTGGCCCGCGTCGTACGCCGCCCGCACGCCGCGGTGGAAGCCGCCGGCCCCGCCGACGTTGTCCTGCGCGATCACCTCGAGCGCCAGGTCGGTGCCGGCGAGCCGCGCGGCGAGCACGTCGGCGGTGTGGTCGGTGCTGCCGTTGTCGACCACGATGACGGCGTCGGGCGCACGGGTCTGCGCGGCCAGCCCGTCGAGCATGCCGATCAGCAGGTCGGCGCGGTTGTGGGTGACGACCACGACCGCGACGCTCTCCCGGGCGGGGGCGTCCGGGTCCGTCACGACAGGTACCGCCGGTGCCCGTCGAAGTCGCCGGCGATGCCGGCGCGCATCGCCCGCAGGCTCAGCCGCAGCCGCGCCAGGCTCGGGCGGGTGAAGGCGTAGAACCACGCGGTCTTCACCACGAAGGCGGCGGCGTGGAGCGGGCCGCGGTAGTCGCGGAGGTTGACCAGGTTGTTGCGGGCCATGCAGTAGTGCTTGAGGTCGCTCGGCGAGTCGTTGTAGGTCGTCGCGCCGAACATCATCGGCGTGCCGAGGTTGCCGACGCTGGGGTGCCGGACGGTCGCGGTGACGACGGTGGCGACGCGGGCGCCGGCCTCCTCGGCACGCAGCCGGTACTCGTGGTCGTCGCCCCAGATGAAGAACTCCTCGCGGGGCAGCCCGATCCGGTCGACGAGCTCCTTGGTGACCAGCACACCGTTGAAGGGGATGACGATCCCGTCGATGCGGTCGTTCCTCGCCGCCTTCCGCACGTCCTCGACGGCGTGCACCACGCGGGCGCCGCCGGGCAGCCGGATCGGGAAGACCAGCCGGCCCGGGTCGGCCTCGTCGACGACGAGCGGACCCCAGAAGTCCAGGTTGTCGGCCTCCTCGAGCAACCGGGCGAGGCAGTCGAGGTCGGGCAGGCCGTCGTCGTCCATCAGCCAGACCAGGTCGGCCTCGCGGTCGATGGCCCACGCCAGCCCGTCGTGGAAGCCGCCGGCACCGCCGCGGTTGGTGCTCAGGGTGCGCGAGCGCAGCGGGATCTCACCGGTGTGGCCGCGGGCGTCGAGCCACTCCCCCGTGCCGTCGGACGACGCGTTGTCGACGACGAGCACCTCGCCGAGGCCGTCGATCTCGCCGAGCCGCTCCACCAGCTTCTGCAGCAGGCCGAGCCGGTTGAAGGTGACCACGACCGCCACGATGCGGGGCAGCGGTCCGGTGGTCACGGCGTACACCCTAGGGCGCGCTCAGCAGACCGCGCCCAGGTCCTCCGACTGGTTGGCTGCGTAGCCCTCGGCCATCGAGCCGACCGAGCCACCCGTGACCGACTGCGGCGGCGCAGGCGTCGTGGGTGCCGACGGCTTGGCCGACGGGGTCCCCTCCGCCGCAGGTGCGTCGGACGGACGCTCCGTGGCGGGCGCCTCCTCGACAGGCGCGGCCGCTCTGGCCGTCTCCTGGGCCGTCTCCTGGGCGGGCGGCTTGACGCCCTCGGCCCGGGCGATGGCGGCGGCCACCTTCTGGTGGACGAGCGCGATGTCGGGGTGCGCGGTGTTGATCATCGGCGGCACGAGCGAGAGGGTCGCGATCTTCTGGCTCTTGGCCTTGAGCGCGAGGTCGACGAACCGGTCGACCTCGCCGCGGGGGATGTCGGTGGACACCATCGCCTCGCTGGCGCCGGCGATCTGCTCGAAGTTGCGCAGCGCGACCTGCGGGCTGACCTGCTGGAGCATCGCGCTCATCACGCACTTCTGGCGCGCCATCCGCGAGTAGTCGTCGGACCCCTCGCGGGCACGGGCGAACCACAGCGTGTCGTGCCCGTCGAGCGTGCGCTTGCCGGGATCGATGTAGTGGAAGGTCTTCTCCCACGGCAGGCCGACGGGGATCGGCTGCCGGACGTTGAGCTCGACGCCACCGACGGCGTCGACGAGGTCCTTGAAGCCCTCGAGGTTCACCATCGCCCAGTAGTTCATCTTCAGGCCGGTGATGCCCTCGACGCCCTGGATCGTCGCGTCGACGCCGGGGTTCTTCGAGCCCTTGAAGAGCGCCGTGTGGTCGAGCGCCCAGGTGGAGAGTCCGTTGAGGTACATCCCCTCGACGTCGAAGCCGTCGGGGAACTGCTCGGCCATCACCGATCCCTCGGCGAACGGGAAGTTCTGCATGTTGCGCGGCAGCGAGATGAGCACGGTCTTGCCGGTCTCGGCGTCGATGCTGGCGACGGTCATCGAGTCGGGGCGCAGGCCCCACCGACCGGCACCGGAGTCGCCGCCCATCAGCAGGACGTTGTAGCGGCCGTGGTGGGCGTCGACCGCCGAGCCCGTGCCGAACATCGAGATCATGAAGTCGCGCTGCACCCCGACCACGTGGGCGCCGAAGAGCAGGGCGCCGGCGACGCTGAAGCACAGCAGGCCGTTGACCCCCACGACGGCCAGCCGGTGCTGGCGCTGGAGGGTGAGCGGCTGGCCGAGCCGCCAGGCGTCGACGAACAGGTAGGCCCAGCCGATCGCCAGGAGCATCAGGGCGATCCGCAGCGCCTGCAGCACCATCGTGTTGGTGCCGGCCCAGAAGGCGACGCCGTGCCAGAAGAAGGACGCGACCAGCGTGGCCAGGCCCACGACCACCAGCACCGCCCACGTGCGCAGCGCGATCCGGCCGGTGCGGCGGTTGCCGGAGACGAGCTGGGCCGATCCCGGGAGGACGAGCGTCATCACCATCAGCGTCACCGCGCGGCGGAACCGGACGCGCTGCGCACGGTCGAGCGTGGTGAACCGCATCTGGTGCGACCCGGGGGGCGTGACGGGCTGCATGGGGGCCTCTCTTGCTGGGGGAAGTCAGCCCGCCCAGTATCACCAGTCACACCCGTCCCATCCGTACGCGACGCGCCGTGGCCGGGAGGTCAGCGGACGAACCGCTCCGGATCCCACCCCTCCGTGGCCACCTCGGCCACGAGCACGTCGTCCGGCTCCCGGTCCAGGAACACCAGGCGTACGGCGTCCGGGTCCGGGTTGCCGTCGTCGGGCCCGCGCCAGACCAGCCGCAGGCCGACCTTCTCCGCCGTCCGCCGCGACGCCACGTTGTGCTCGAGCAGGAAGGCGAGGACGGGACGCTCGGGTGCGACGTCGTGGGCGGCGTCGAGCGCGGCCCTCCCCATCTCGGCGGCGTAGCCGCGACCGTGGACTCCTTGGTCGAAGCGGTAGTAGAGGTTCCACCAGCCGCGGTTGCCCCCGTCGACCCCGAGGGCCTCGTCCGGGACCATGCACCCGCCGCGGCCGACCACCGGGCCGCCGTCGGCGTCGCGCACCGACCAGTAGGCGAGCCCGTCCCGCACGAAGCGGCGACGGCTCGCCCCCACCATGGTCGCGCCCGCCGCGGGATCGGTCACCAGCCCCGAGGGGAAGTGCCGCCAGGACGCCGGGTCGCTGTGGATCGCGAAGAGCGCGTCGGCATCGCCCTCGACCGGCTCGTCGAGCCACAGGCGCGCGGTCCGCGCCTGCCGCCAGTCGGTCATCCGTCCCTCATCCCTCGCGCCCCAGGTCGATCTCGGCCTTCCGGGCCAGCCGGTGCGCGCGCCGGATCTCGGCCTCGCGCTGACGGCGTTCGTCGCTCGGGGTCTCGGTCTGCAGCGGCGGGACCGGGCGCGAGCGGCCGTCCTCGTCGATCGCGACGAAGACGAAGTAGGCGCTCGCGACGTGCAGCGGGGCGTCGGCGGCGTCGCCCCACGGCTGCGCCTCGACCCGCACCCCGATCTCCATCGAGGACGTGCCCGCCCAGTTGACCTGGGCGTAGGTCTTGATGATGTCGCCGACGTGCACGGGCTCGAGGAAGGTCATCTCGTCCATCGCCGCGGTGACCGCGGGACCGCCGCTGTGGCGGTAGGCCACGGCACCGGCGGTGGAGTCGGCGAGCTTCATGATGTCGCCGCCGTGGACGTTGCCGAGCAGGTTGGCCTCGGTGCCCGAGGCGATGATGCCGAGGCTCACCCGGCTGTACGACGTGGTGCGGCTCTCGGTCACCCGCTGCACGGTAGCGTCCCCTCTCATGGCTGATCGTCCGCAGGGCTCCGGGATGCCCGAGAAGGGAACGCCGGAGTACGACTGGCTCTACGGAGGCAAGTCCCAGACGCCGCCGTCCGACTCGACGCAACGGGTGCCGACCCAGGGCTCGGCCGCCGTCGAGCGCCCGGACGAGACGCGGGTGATGCCGGCCGCGCGCCGTGAGGCCCGCACAGGCGGATCGGCCGGATCGGGTGGCCAGCCGCCGCGCGACCCCCGCTCGAGCGTGGCGCGGGCGCCGCAGCCTGCGGCGGCACCGCGGAAGCGACGCTGGCGCCCGCGCCTGCGCCTCGGCCTGATCCCGCTGCTGCTCCTGCTGTTCGTGGCCTACCTCGTCGTCGTCCCGCTCTACCACTGGACGCAGATCGACAAGGTCGACGCCGAGCCGAGCGGCAAGCGCCCCGACGACCAGCCGGGCACCAACTACCTGATCGTCGGCTCGGACAAGGCCGACGACCTGAGCGACGAGCAGCGGAAGGCCCTCGAGACCGGCCCCCGTGGCGGCACCAACACCGACACGATCATCGTGCTGCACACCGGGTCCGGGGGCCGCACGATGATGTCGATCCCGCGCGACACCCTCGCCGAGGTGCCGGGCTCGGGCACGCAGATGATCAACTCCGCCTTCGCCAGCGGCGGGGCGCCCAAGCTGGTGGCGACCGTCGAGGCGCTGACGGGCATCCACATCGACCACTACGTCGAGCTCGGGTTCGGCAGCGTGATCAACACCGTCGACGCCTTCGGCGGCGTGGAGATCTGCCCCAAGCAGGACATGAAGGACCCCCTCGCGCGCCTCGACATCGCGAAGGGCTGCCAGGAGGTCGACGGCCTGACGGCGCTGGCGTACTCCCGCTCCCGCCACGTCACCGCCCTGAGCGACCTCGACCGCGTCGCGCGCCAGCGCGAGGTGATCAGCGCGCTCGGCGACGAGGCCCTGACGCCGTGGACGTTCCTCAACCCCGTGCGCTACTGGAAGATCAACGACGCCGCGTCGGGCGCCATCCGCGTCGACGAGGGGATGAACCCGCTCGACCTCGGCCGCTTCGCCCTCGCCATGACGGGTGACAGCCAGACGTGCACCATGCCGAACCTCAACGCGCCGAGCGACCCCAACCGGATCATCGCCGACCCCGACCGGGCCCCCGCGCTCTTCGACGCGATCATCGAGGACACGACCGTGCCCAAGCGCGCCTGCACCCCGACGGGTCGCGCCCGCTAGACCACGACCGCTCGGCCCCTTGTGGGTCGTCTCTCCTCGACGTACGCTCACGATATATCGCGATAGACCGGCGATACATCACGAGCCACGACGAGAAGGAGCACGACATGGGACACCACTGGCCCGGGGCGGACTGGCCCCAGGACGACCGCAACGGCCCGCGCGGACGCCGCGCAGGTGGACCGCCGCCGTGGCTCGGCGACATCCTCGGCTTCGTCGGCTCCACCCAGGCACCGCCGCCGCAGCGCGGCCCCAAGGTGCGGCGCGGTGACGTCCGGACCGCCATCATCGACGTGCTCCACCGCGCCCGCACGGCCGAGGAGCCGATCAACGGCTACCAGGTGATCCAGGAGATCTCCGAGCTCAGCAACGGTGAGTGGCGCCCCTCCCCCGGCTCGGTCTACCCCACGATCCAGCAGCTCCAGGACGAGGGCCTCGTGGAGACCGACGACGAGCGCGGTCGCCGCACCATCCGGCTCACCGACGCCGGCGTCGAGTGGGCCGAGGCCAACGGCTCCGAGCTGGCCGCGGTGTGGGCACCGTTCGCCCGCGCGACCGACGAGCCGGCCCGCACCGACCAGCCCTCGGGCCAGGCCGACATCAAGAGCGAGATCGGCCAGGTCGTCAGCGCGGTGTGGCAGCTCGCCACCCAGGGCTCGGACCAGCAGAAGAAGGCGGCGCTCGACGTCCTCGTCGACACCCGCCGTCGCCTCTACGGCGTCCTCGCCGACGGGCGGGACGGCGAGCGATGAGCGACCCGCGGACCCGCATCGGTGACAGCGACCGCGAGCGCGCGATGGCCGACCTGGCCGGTCACTACGCCGACGGGCGCCTCGACCACGAGGAGTACGACGAGCGCCTCGACGCCATCTGGACGGCGCGGACCCGCGCCGACCTGGCGGTGCTCTTCACCGACCTGCCGCGACCGCAGGCGCCTCGCCCCGCGGCGCAGGCCCGTCCGCAGGCGCGGTTCTCCCCGGCACTGGCCGGACCCCGCCGCCGCTTCCCGATGCTGCCGGTCATCGCCGTCCTGGTGCTGCTGAGCGCCCTCACGCACGCGCCGTTCTGGCTGCTGATCTTCCCGCTGGTGTTCCTGCGCTCGCGCCGCGGCGCGGCGTGCGCGCCCAGCCACGGGTTCGGGCACGGGCCGACCGACTACCGACGCCGGCGCTGAGCCGGGCTGGACCACGGCCCGGGCCGGACCCGGGCTCTGCGACGATGTCCTCGTGAACCAGGGGGCGAGGGTCGTGCGCGTGCGGGCGCCCCACGTCCTCGCGCGTGCCCTCGCCGCGACCGTCGTGGTCGTCGTCGGCGCCCTGGCGGCCCACACGTGGGCCGGCGGCACCGTCCCGACCGGCCCCGGCCTGGCGCTGGTCGCCGCCGTCGTGCTCGCCGGCGGCCTGGTGCTCTTCACCCGCGAGGTGCCGCTCTGGGCGCTGCTGCCGGTCGTGGCCGCCGCCCAGCTCGGCCTGCACGAGACCTTCGGCCTCGTCGCCCAGCACAGCCACGCATCCTCGTCGGGCATGTCAGGCATGTCAGGCATGCCGGGCATGCCGGGCATGGCCGCCACGCCCGGCGACCCCGGGTGGACCTGGCAGATGGTGGCCGCCCACCTCTTCGTCACCCTGCTCACCGCCCTCCTGTGGTCGGTGGCCAGGCGTGCGGCGTCGTACGTCGTCGCGCTCCTGCTCGCCGCCGCGCCTCCCGTCGCGACCCGACCGCGACCGCGGCCGGACGACGTACGCCTCGGCGCCTGGCTCGTGCACCTCCTGGTCCCGCCCGGACGCGGTCCGCCGCCGGGGGTCCTGCCCACCTGAGTCCGACCGAGTGAGTCGGGCCGGGGGCACACGCGACCCCAGACCGGCATGACACCAGTCCACCCAGGAGAACCCATGTCCATCCGTACGTTCGCGCGCCTCGGCGCGCTCCCGACCGCCACCGCGGCCATCGCCCTGTCCCTCGCCTACCCCGCCAGCGCGCACGTCAGCGCGTCCGTCACCGACGCGTCGGCCGGCGCCTACACCGTGCTGACGCTGAGCGTGCCGCACGGGTGCGAGGACTCACCCACCACCGGGATCGAGATCCAGGTGCCCGAGTCGGTCTTCTCCGTGACACCGACCCGCAACCCCTACTACGACCTCGAGGCCACGATCGAGCAGCTCGACGAGCCGATCACCGACGCCCACGGCAACGAGATCACCGAGCGCACCTCGACGATCGCCTACACCGCGATCACGCCGCTGCCCGACGGCGAGCGCGACACCTTCGAGCTGTCCTTCCAGGTCCCGGACGCCGAGGGCGAGCTGCTCACCTTCCCGACGATCCAGACGTGCGAGAAGGGCGAGACCGCCTGGACGCAGGTCCCCACCGACGGCCAGGACGAGGACGAGCTCGAGAGCCCGGCGCCGGCCTTCACCATCCTGCCGGCGAGCGGCGAGGGCCACCACGGCGAGGAGGCCGAGGGGGCGTCGGACGAGACGACCGACGACTCGGGCGAGCACGAGGAGGGCACGACCGAGCAGGCGGCCGACGAGGACGCCGACGGCGGTTCGTCCGCCCTCGGCTGGGCCGGTCTCGGCGCCGGCCTGCTCGGCCTGGTCGCCGGCGGACTGGCCCTCGCCCGGACCCGCTCGACCACGTGACGTCGCTGGCGCGACCGGCTCGGTGGCGCCGGACCTCCCTGCGGGGACTCGGTCCGGTCGCCGCCCTGCTGGTCGCGCTCGCGATCGTGCTCCTCGGCGTCCCGCCGGCCTCCGCCCATGCGGAGCTCGTCAGCACCGATCCGGAGGAGGGTGCCGTCCTCGAGGCGGCGCCGTCCTCGGTGACGCTGACCTTCAACGAGCCGGTCCGGCTGACCTCGCAGGAGGTCGCGGTCTACGACGCCGAGGGCGACCCGGTGGACTCGTCCGCCGCGGCGGGCGACACCGAGGTCACCGTGGAGCTGCCCGGCGCCGCGGAGCTGGCCGACGGCACCTACGTCGTGTCGTGGAACGTGCTCTCGAGCGACGGACACCCCATCTCGGGAGCGCTGACGTTCTCCGTCGGCGCCCCCAGCGCGTCGGTCTCGGCGCCGCCGGAGCCCGAGACCTCGTCGCAGGTCGTGGAGGTGGTGCGCGACGTGGTCACGGTCGTGTCCCTCGTGGGCCTGCTGCTGGCCGCGGGGCTCGCGATCTTCCTCGCCCACGTGCTCCCGCAGACCTGGGACGGCCACGAGGTGCGCGCGCGGATACGCCGCCTGGTGACGTACGCCGCCGCGGCGGGCGCCGCCGGCTTCGTCCTCCAGGTGCCGGTGGCAGCCGTCTACGGGCAGGGGCTCGAGCTGACCGACGTGGTGTCGGCCTTCGACCCGGCCTCGGTGGTCAACGAGACGTTCAGCGCCGCGCTGGTCCTCATCGGGCTCGGCATGGCGGTCCGGGGTGTGCGGACGTCGCCGCCCGATCCGAGCTCCCGCGCCTACGTCCAGGCCGGGTCCCTCGTCGCGCTGGCCGGACCCTCGCTCGTCGGTCACACGCGCGCCTTCGCCCCCGAACCGGTCCTGATCATGTGGGACGTCATCCACGTGAGCGCCGGCGCGATCTGGCTCGGCGGCCTGGTCGGGCTGGTGCTGTCCCTGCGCGCCCTCTCCGGCCGCGAGGTGCTGGCCGCGCAGACGCTGTCCCGCTTCTCGACGATCGCAGCGTTCGCGCTGGTCGTGGTCGCGGCAGCGGGCGCGTTCCTCTCCTGGCGGATCCTCGGGTCCTGGGCGGGCTTCGTCGAGACGGCGTACGGCCGGCTGCTCCTGACGAAGATCGCGATCGCCCTCGTGGTGGCGGGCATCGGCGGCTGGAACCGCTGGCGCACCCTGCCCGCCGTCCGGGCGGCTGCGGGGTTCGGTGACCGCGAGCGTGCGGCCGCGGCCGTGACCCGGACCGTGCGCGTCGAGGCGGTCCTGCTGGTGGTGCTGCTCGGCGTGACGGGCTTCCTCGTCAACCAGTCCCCGCGTCCGGCGCCCGTCACGCCTGCGTCGGGCACGACCGGGGTGGGCGCCGCGACGGCCGGCGACCTGCGCGTGCTCGCAGCGATGGACCCGCGACGTACGGGCAGCAACACCCTCCTCGTCCAGGTCCAGGACGCCGCCGGTGAGCCCTACGACCCGCCCGCCAACCCGGTCGTCGCACTGCGGACCGAGGGCCTCGACATCGGCGAGGTGACGATGCGGCCGGTCGGGGCGGGCACCTACCGCGGCGAGGTCGTGGTGCCGCGGCCGGGCGCGTGGGAGGTGCAGGTCAGCATCCGGCTGAGCCGCTTCGAGAACCCGGTCACGACGGTGACGTTGGTCGTCTCACGCTGAGGTGGGCTCGAGCGCGACGGTGAGCTCGACCGGCACCGTGTGCAGGAAGCCGTCGACGCGCACCTGCGCGAAGAGGCGGTAGTCGCCCGGCTCGTCGATGTCGGAGTGGAAGGTCAGCTCGGAGCCGTCCTCGGTGACCTCGGGGGCGGCGAGGGGGTGCAGGTGGACCATCGCGCCCGTCCCGGTGTGGAAGCCGGTGACGTGGCTGTAGGCGCCGAGGAAGGTGCCGAGGGTGACCGGGGCGCCGGCGGCGTCGCGCACGACGAGGCGCAGGAGCCCGTTGGGACCGGTGGTCGGCGCCTGCGAGACGGTCACGCTGACGAGGCCGTCGCCGGCGACGGTGTCACCGGGGTCGCCCGGCGGCAGGGCGAGCGGCCGGCCGAGCACGACGTGGTCGCCGTTGCCGCCCTCGTCCCGCGCGACGAACTCGGTCACGACGCGGTAGCCGCCGGCGTCGGGCACGTCGAAGGGCGCGGACCAGGTGCCGGCCTCGTCACGGGTCGGGTGGAGGTGGCGGAAGACGGTGAGGTCGTCGTTGACGACGTAGAGGTGCAGCTCCTTGGTGAGCTCCTCGACGTAGTCGGTGACCGGCTCCCCCTCGAAGTCGTCGATCCGGAACCTGACCTCGCCGATGCCGTCGGGCCGCTGGCGCACCTGCAGCCCGTCGAGGGAGTAGCCCACCTCCGACGACGTCGTCCCGTCGCCGACCGCCATCGACACCATCGCGCCGCCGACGTGCGAGTGCCCGGCAGCGACCTGCTCGGGTCCGTCCGCACTGCACCCGGCCAGGAGGCCGGCCAGGAGACCGGCCAGGGCCAGCACGGCCGGTCCGGTCGCGGCACGGGAGTGGGACGTCACGCCAGCAGCGTACGAGGCGGGCGCACGCGGAGCACCGCCGAGGCGCACATGCCCGCCCTCCTCGTGGGCACTGGACGGGCCACCTACCCGAAGGAGAGACGACATGCGCGCAGTGGTGTGGCACGGCCCGGGAGACGTCCGGCTCGACGAGGCGGCCTGAGGTGGGAGACCAGCGCCTCGTCGCCGACCTCGTCGTCGAGCGGCTGCTCGCCTGGGGCGTCCACCGGGTGTTCGGCTACTCCGGTGACGGCATCAACGGCCTCATGGGCGCGCTGCGCCGCGCGGGCGGCGACCCGTCGTTCGTGCAGGCGCGGCACGAGGAGAACGCCGCCCTGATGGCGGTCGGGCACGCCAAGTACGCCGGTGGCGTCGGCGTCGTGACGAGCACCCAGGGTCCCGGCGCCGTGCACCTGCTCAACGGGCTCTACGACGCCAAGCTCGACCACCAGCCCGTGGTGGCGATCGTCGGCCAGCAGCCCACCACGGCGCTGGGCGCGGAGTACCAGCAGGAGATCGACCTCAGCGCCCTGTTCAAGGACGTGGCCGCGCAGTACGTGCAGGCGGTGCTGGCGCCGGAGCAGGCTGCCATGGTCGTGGACCGCGCCTTCCGGACCGCGCTGGCGACCCGCTCGCCGTGCGTGGTCATCCTGCCGCACGACGTCCAGGTCTCCCCGGCTCCCGAGGAGCTGCCCCACGAGCACGGGGTCGTGCCCACCGCTCCGCAGTGGCGTCCCCCGCGCGTCGTGCCGGCCGACGACGACCTGGCCGACGCCGCAGCCGCGCTCAACGCCGGAGACCGGGTGGCACTCCTGGTCGGTCAGGGTGCGCGGGAGGCCGGCGAGCAGGTCCGCGCGGTCGCCGAGCGCCTCGGCGCCGGCGTCACGACCAGCCTGCTCGGCAAGCCGTGGTGGGACGAGACCCTGCCGACCAGCTGCGGCGTGATGGGCCACCTGGGCACCACCGCGTCGGGCTGGCTGCTCGACCAGTGCGACACCCTCCTCGTGGTGGGCAGCAACGACCCGTGGACCGAGTTCTACCCGGCGCCGGGGCAGGCACGCGCCGTCCAGGTCGACCTCGACGGTCGCCACCTCGGCAACCGCTACCCGATCGAGGTGGGGCTCGTCGGTGATGCGGCCGAGACCCTCACCGCCCTGCTGCCGTTGCTGGACGAGCGGCAGGACTCGACCTGGCGCGACGCGGTCGCCGACCAGGTGCAGCGCTGGCACGGCATCGCCCGCGAGCGGGCCGAGGGACCCGCCGACCCGCTCAGTCCCGAGCGCGTCGTCCGCGCCCTCTCGCCCCGTCTGCCCGCCGACGCGCAGGTCAGCGTGGACGTCGGCTCGGTGACCTACTGGTACGCCCGGCACCTCACGCTCCCACCCGGCGTACCGGCGCACCTCTCCTCCACGCTCGCCTCGATGGGATCGGGGCTGCCCTACGGGCTCGCGGCCAAGCTGCACGCGCCCGAGCGTCCGGTGGTCGCACTCGTCGGCGACGGCGCCATGCAGATGAACGGCATCGCCGAGCTCGTCACCGTCGCGCACCGGTGGCGGGACTGGGCCGACCCCCGCTTCGTGGTGCTGGTGCTGCACAACGGCGACCTCGCCGAGGTCACCTGGGAGCAGCGCGAGACCGAGGGCGACCCGCGCTACGCCGCCAGCCAGGGCCTGCCCGCCTTCCCCTACGCGGCGTACGCCGACCTGCTGGGGCTCACCGGCATCCGCGTCGACCGCCCCGAGGACGTCGACGACGCCTGGGACCGCGCGCTGGCGGCGGACCGCCCGGTCCTCATCGAGGCGATCGTCGATCCCGACGTCCCACTGCTCCCGCCGTTCCCGGCAGGCGAGGAGAAGCTGGACAGCTTCCGGCGGGGGCTGGCGCAGGAGGACGACGGCGGGCACGCCCGCGCCCTGCTCGACGGGCAGGCCGCGCAAGAGGAGTGACCTACGGCGTCAGCGGCCGAGCGTCGAGCCCAGCAGGCGCTGCAGGCTGTCGAAGTGCCGCTCCGCCGACTCCTCGTCGTAGGAGGACGTGTCCGCCATCGAGTAGCCGTGCGGGCCGGGGAACACCTCGTTGACCGACTCGAGGCCGGCCGCGTCGAGCGCCTCCCCCAGTGCGGCGACCGCCTCGGGCGGCATGGACCGGTCGTGGTCGGCGTGGCCGAAGGCGAACGCCGCCCGCGCGGTGGCGAGCGCGAGGTGCGGGCTGTCGGGGGTGTCGGTGACGAGCCCGCCCCCGTGCCACCCGCCGACGGCGGCCACCCCGGTGTCGAGCCCGGCCGCGCGGACGGCGATCCGCGCACCCATGCAGTAGCCGGTGACGCCGACCCGGTGACCGGTCACCTCCGACAGGCCGCGCAGCGCGGCCAGGTAGGCCGGGAGGTCGCGCTCGATCAGGTCCGGCGTGAGCGCCTGCACCCGCGCCATCGCCTCACCCATGAACGCCTCGCGCGCGTCGGGCTCGCGCAGGTCGGCCGTCGGCGCCAGCTCGGCTGCCGTGCCCTCGCGGAAGAACACGTGCGGCACGAGCACGGTGTAGCCCCACGAGGCGATCCGGTCGGCCATCTGCTCGATCTGCGGCCGCAGCCCGATGGCGTCGACGATGAAGAGGACGCCGGGCGCGGGACCGCCGCCCGGCGGGATCGCGACGTACGCCTCGGCGTCGCCGTCGGGAAGGGTCAGGGTGAGGGTGGGCACGCGTCGAGGCTAGCCAGCCGGCCAACTGCTCGAGCCGTGGCTGTCAGCGCGGCATCACGGCGCGGACGGTGGTGCCATGACCGGGGGCGCTGGAGAGGACGACCTCGCCACCGTGGGCGTCCACGATCGCGTGGACGATGGTGAGCCCCAGCCCGGTGCCGGGGACGCCGAGCGCCTGGGCGTTCTTGCCGCGGTAGAACCGTTCGAAGGCGTGCTCGAGGTCGGCGGCGTCCATGCCGGCGCCGTCGTCGGCGACGTCGAGGACCAGGTGGTCGTCCTCCGCGGTGAGGGTGACCGTGACGTGTCCCTGGCGCGGCGTGTAGGCGACCGCGTTCGCCACGAGGTTGTCCACGACCTGGCGCAGGCGCAGGCCGTCGACCCGTGCGTCGAGCCGGTCGGGCAGATCGATCTCGAGGACGACGTCGGCGACGGCCGCCTCCACCCGCGCCGCGTCCAGCGCCTCGGCGACCACCGTGACCACGTCCAACGGGTAGGGGTCGACCAGCGACGATCCAGCACCCACGCGGGTCGCGAGCAGCAGGTCGGCGATCAGGCGCGACAGGCGGGTCACGTTGCGACGTACGGCCGTCACCTGCTGATGCACGCGGGGAGGGATCCCGGAGGACTCGTCGATGAGCTCGAGGTAGGCCATGGCGGAGGTCAGCGGCGTGCGCAGCTCGTGGGACACGGTTCCGACGAACTCGTCCTTGGCCCGGATGGCGCGCATCAGCGCGGTGACGTCCTGGAACGCCAGCGCCGCCCCCGCGAAGGCGCCGCTGCCGTCGCGGATCGAACGTGCGGAGACCGACAGGGCGCGACGGGTGCGCGGGTCGGCACCGATCCAGATCAGGACGTCGTCGAACTCCTCGCCCGCGACCGCTCGAACCGCCGGCATCTCCTCGGAGGTGAGGGCTCGCGACTGGTCTGAGTGGTAGAGGTGGCCCGCTTGTCCCGCCCGACCGACGTGCCCGTCGGGGTAGGCGATGTCCATGAAGTCCTGGTGGTGGCTGTTGTAGCCCGCGTAGGCGCCGTTCGCGTCGAGCAGCAGCAGCCCGACCGCGACCGTGCCGAAGACGGCATCGACCTTGCGCTGCTGGGCCTCGACGATGGCCTCGGCGGCGCCGAGGCGCTCGATGAACGTCTGCCGGTCGGTCAGGTCGAGGAGCTGCAGGACGAAGCGGACGGGAGTGCCGTTGGACGCTCGCATCAGGGCGACCGAGAGCTCGCCCACGAGGGTGCTGCCGTCGGCGCGCAGGTAGCGCCGTGTGGCGCGGTAGGAGCTGGTCCGGCCAGCCAGGCACTGCGCGACGAGCCCCAGGTCGGTGGCGAGGTCCTCGGGGTGGGTGAGGTCGCGGAGGTTCATCCGCGACAGCACGTCTGCCGGATGGCCGAGCATCTCGCACAGTGCGGAGTTGGCCGTGACGACGTTGCCGCTGATCGACACGATCGCCATCCCCGCCGGCGAGTGCTCCATCGTCACGCGCCAGAGGTCGTCGTACTCGGCCTCACGGGCCTGTACTGCCACCACGTCGACCGCCCCTCTGCGCCGGATCCCCCGAGCAAAGGTACGAACCGCACAGGACGCTGTCCCGGCAACCGAGGAATGCCCGGCAGATTCACCCGGACGGACTAGCCCGTCCGGGCAGAGCCATCACTCAGAGCTGCGACTGCACCCCGGCGAGCAGCTGGCGCGCCATCACGATCCGCTGGACCTGGTTGGTGCCCTCGTAGATCTGGGTGATCTTGGCGTCGCGCATCATCCGCTCGACCGGGTAGTCGCGGGTGTAGCCGTAGCCGCCGAGCACCTGCACGGCGTTGACGGTGACCTCCATCGCGACGTCGGAGGCGAAGCACTTCGCGGCTGCGCCGAAGAACGTGAGGTCGTCGTCGCCGCGCTCGGACCGGCCGGCGGCGGCGTAGGTCATCTGGCGGGCCGCCTCCACCTTCATGCCCATGTCGGCGAGGAGGAACTGCAGGCCCTGGAACTCCGAGATCGACTTGCCGAACTGCTGCCGCTCCTTGGCGTACTCCAGGGCGTAGTCGAGGGCGCCCTGCGCGACACCGACGGCCTGCGCCGCGATGGTGATGCGGGTGTGGTCGAGGGTCTTCATCGCCGTCGTGAAGCCGCTGCCCTCCTCGCCGATCATCCGGTCGGCGGGGATGCGGACCTTGTCGAGGTAGACCTCGCGGGTCGGGGAGCCCTTGATGCCGAGCTTCTTCTCCGGGGCGCCGAAGGTGACGCCCGCGTCGGACTTCTCCACGACGAAGGCGGAGATGCCGCCGCGGGTCTTCTTCTCGGTGTCGGTGACCGCCATGACGGTGTAGAACTCCGACTCGCCGGCGTTGGTGATCCAGCGCTTCACGCCGTCCAGCACCCACTCGTCCCCGTCGCGGACGGCGCGGGTCTTCATGCCGCCGGCGTCGGAGCCGGCGTCGGGCTCGGACAGGCAGTAGGAGAAGCCGCCCTCGCCGCGCGCGAGCGCGCCGAGGTACTTCTGCTTGAGCTCCTCCGAGCCCGCGATCTGCACCGGCAGCGAGCCGAGCTTGTTGACCGCCGGGATCAGCGACGAGGAGACGCACGCGCGGGCGACCTCCTCGATCACCAGCACGGTGGCGAGCGCGTCGGCACCGGCACCGCCGTACTCCTCGGGCACGTGCGGCGCGTGGAAGTCCGAGGCGAGCAGCGCAGCCGCGGCCTCGTGCGGGTAGCGGGCCTCCTCGTCGACCGCGGCGGCGTACGGCGCGATCTTGGCGTCGGCGACCGCACGGACGGCCTCGCGGATGGCCTGGTGCTCCTCGGAGAGGGCGTAGAGGGGGAACTCGCTCATGCCTGGGATTCTAGGACGTCCAAGCATTCCGGAGGAGGCTGCCGGAGTGTGGTCATGGCCACGTCCGGACGCACGTCCGCCCGGCAGGTGCCGAGGCACCGACCGGGCGGACGTCAGGCGGTGTCGCGGGTCACTTGACCCGGATGACGACCTTCTTCGACTTCGCGGGCGAGGTGAAGTCGTCACCGAGGTAGGCGACCTTGACCTTGGTCTTGCCGGCGGGCAGCGCCTTCTTCAGCACCACCTTGATCTTGCCCTTGGCGTTGAGCGTGCCCTTGCCGAGCACCTTCGTGCCCTTCATGACCTTGACCGTGCCGGTGGCGACCTCGTTGTCCGCGGCCACCTCGACCTTGAGCTTGGTCTTCTGGCCGAGCGTGGTGACCTTCTTGGCGGGCTTCGCCGTGACGGTCGCCTCGTTGGCGATGAGGGTGACCGAGCCGAGGCTGGTCGGTGAGCCGGCCTTGATCGCGCACGGGATGTCAGAGAGGAACGCGACGTCGCCCTGCTTGGTGGCCGTGAACTTGAACGCCTGCGGCACGACGATGTCGTACGTGCCCGCACCCGGCAGGCTGACCGGGACGGTCGACGCCGGCGTCGTGCCCACGACGAGCGGGTTCGGCGTGCTGAGCGTCAGTGCCGTGTTGGCGGTCGCCGGCACCGGGGTCTGCGGGAAGTTGGCGTTCTGCAGGGCCAGGTCGGCGGTGTCCGTCGAGGCGGTGTCGTCCAGCGTGGCGACCATGTCGTTGGAGAAGCCGCCGAGGCTGGTGGCGCCGAAGAGACCCTTCGCGGCGTCGACGACGTCGCCGGGCAGCGTCACGTTGAGCAGGACCGGGATGGCCGGGGCGTCGAGCCCGGCGGGCGCCTCCGCCGGCAGGGTGGCGGTGATCGCGACGGGGATGTCGCGAGCGCCGAGCGCCGGGAAGGTGCAGGTGAAGGTGGTGGACGCGGTCGCTGCGGTGGCCGCAGGAGCGGCCATCGCGACGAGTGCGCCGGCGCCCAGGGCGCCGGCAGCGGCGACGGCGCCGAGGCGCCGGGATGCGGTGTGGAACATGTTGGGTGTTTTCCCTCCGGTTTTCGGGTGTGACGGGGGTCATTCCAGCACATGCCCCAGCGGCGCTCTCCCACCCCTTGGGTACCGTCTGTCACATGCCCGAGCAGTCCTGGCAGGACCCCGAGACCGTCGACGCGCTGCTCCGGGCAGAGACCTGGGCGGTGGTCGGGCCTCTCGGGCGACCCGTCGCGGACGGCGTACTCCATCGCCGCCCTCCTCCAGGAGCGCGGCAAGCGGATCGTGCCCGTCCACCCGATGTTCGCGGAGCCCGACGCGCCCGAGGTGCTCGGCGAGAAGGGCTACGCCGCACTCGCCGACGTGCCGTTCGACATCGACGTGGTCGACGTCTTCCGCCGCTCCGAGGCGGCCGGGGAGTTCGCCGACCAGGCCGTCGAGATCGGCGCAGGTGGCGTGTGGTTCCAGCTCGGCGTGGTCGACGCGGACGCCTTCGCCCGCACGCTCGCGGCCGGGGTGCCGATGGTCATGGACACGTGCCCGGCCATCGAGTGGCGCAAGCGCTAGTCGGTCACCACGCCCAGCGCGGCCAGCCGACGTCGGGCGTCGGCGAGTCCCTTCTCGTTGTCCGCCCGCTCGATCCCGCCGGTGAGGTCGTCGGAGGCGAGACGACCGGCGAAGTAGACGCCCTGGACCACCTCGCGGACGCGCCGGAAGGCGTCGAGGTGCAGCATCTCGTCGTCGAGCAGGGGGCCTCGCGCGCGGTAGGTGTCGAGGAACGCCGTCGCGTGCTCGGTGCCCCCGAGGTACATCACCGCTGAGGCGACGTCGTAGAGCACGGGGCCGCGGGCCGAACCGGCCCAGTCGATCAGGCCGGTGACACCGGTCGCGTCGTCGTGGACGAACGCCTCGGGCGCCGGGTCGGCGTGCAGCGTCGCCCACGTGAGGGCCAGCGGGTCGGTCTCGGCGCGCACGCCGGCGATGGCCGCCACCAGCCAGCCGTGTGCCTCGACCCCCGGCCCGTCCGGCGCGAGCCAGTCCGCCGCGAAGGTCGCGGTGGCCGGTCCGGGGGCGGGGTCCGTCGCCGCGTGCACGCCCGCGAGCACCTCGGCCATCCAGACCTGCTCGTCCTGCGACTCGCCCTCGAGCTCACGACCGCTCACGTGCTCGAGGAGGGCGAGCCCGGAGCCGTCGGGCGCCGGGACGACCGGTCGCCCGTCACGGGACGGCACCGGACGGCCGGTCACGAAGCCCGCGTCGGCGAGCCGGGCAGCGACCTCGCACCCGGCGGCGAGGCCCTCCACACCCGCGGGCGGCACGAGCTTGGCGACGAAGCTCGCCCCCTCGTGCTCGACGTGCCACGTCTCGGAGTTCATCCCGCCGCCGAGCGGGCGTGCCTGCGCCGTGATGCCCCACCACTCGGCGAGCAGCGGACCCGGGTCCCTCACGCGTCCAGGTCCACGCGCGCCTCGGCCATCTCGACCCCGAGCTGTCCCAGCGCCTCCTCGAGCACCCACTGCACGTCGAGGGTGTCGGACAACGGCATCACCGGGCTCTCGGTGCGACCCGCGGCCAGGCACTCCTGCACCTCGATGGCCTGGTGGGCGTAGCCGCGGCCGATGGGCGCGAGCTCGACCTCCTCGGGCTCGGCACCGTTGCGGTGGAGCACGACCCGGGTCGGGTGGTGGAACGGCGGCATGAGCTCGAGCGAGCCCTCGGTGCCGACCAGGAGCGCGCGGCCGGGCGTCTGCGCGGCGAGCGACGTGGTGAGCGCGGCGGCCCGCCCGTCGTCCCAGGAGAGCTGGATCGCGGCCGAGCGGTCGGCGCCGTTGGGGTACGTCGTCCCGGTGACCGTGACGCGGTCCGGGCGTCCCATGAAGTGCTGGGCGAACGAGATCGGGTAGACGCCGAGGTCGAGGACCGCCCCACCCCCGAGCGCGAGGTCGAAGAGCCGGCTGGTCGGGTCGAAGTCGCGCTGGGCGCCGAAGTCGGCCTGCACGAGGAGCAGGTCACCGATCTCACCCGCGGCGACCAGCTCGCGCACGTGCGCGACCGCCGGCTGGAAGCGGGTCCACATGGCCTCCATGCAGAACACCTGCGCGGCGCGGGCGGCGTCCACCACCTCCTGGGCACCGGCGAGGGTGGCGGTGAAGGCCTTCTCGACCAGGAGCGGCGTGCCGCCCGCGATCGCGGCGAGCGCGAGGTCGTGGTGCTGCGGGTGGGGCGTCGCGACGTAGACGACGTCCACGTCGCCGTCCCGGCCGGCGGCCAGCAGGTCGGCGTACGTCCCCGAGGCCGGTGCACCGAAGCGTCCGGCGAACGCGGCGGCCGACTCCGGCGAACGGCTGCCGACGAACGCGATCTCGGCGTCCGGCACGTGGGCGAGGTCCTCGGAGAAGGCCGCGGCCATCCCCCCGGTCGCGGCGATGCCCCAGCGAGTCGTCATGCACTCACCCTAGGGCGCGCCCCACACGTGCCCGACGACGTGCGCGGCGATCGCCAGGCTCGACGTCGCGCCCGGCGACGGTGCGTTGCGCACGCACGTGACCGCGTCGTCGCGGGTGATCCGGAAGTCGTCGACGAGGCTGCCGTCGCGGTCCACGGCCTGTGCCCGGACGCCGGCGCCGGCGCGGACCACGTCGGCGACGCCGATGTCGGGGACGTAGCGCGACGCCCGGCGCATGAACGCCCGCTGCGACGCCGAGCCGACCACCTCCTCCACACCCGTGCGCCAGTGGGCGCGCGCCATCCGCCAGGCCCCCGGCCACGCCAGCACGTCGCGCAGGTCGCGGGCCGACACGTCGCGGCGGCGGTAGCCCTCGCGGCGGGTGGCGAGCACCGCGTTGGGGCCGACCTCGAGCTCGCCGGAGACCCGGCGGGTGAAGTGGACCCCGAGGAACGGGTAGCGCGGGTCGGGGACGGGGTAGACCATGCCGCGGACCAGCTCCTGCTTGGCAGTCGCGACGGCGAGGTACTCACCGCGGAACGGCACGATCATCGGCCCGCGGTCACCACCCGCCAGCGTCGCGACGCGGTCGGCCTGCAGACCGGCCGCCACCACGACGTGGTCGAGGCGCAACGGTGCGCCGTCGCCCTCCACCGTCACGACGGCACCGTCGCCCTGACGCCGGATGCCGACGACGCGGGCGCCCAGCCTGACCTCGCCGCCGGCGGCCTCCACCTCGGCACCCATGGCCCGCGCGACGGCGACGTAGTCGGTGATCGCCGTGGCCGGCGAGTGGAGCGCGGCCAGCCCGACGGCGTACGGCTCCACCTCGCGGATCTCCTCGGCGCCCAGCCGCCTCAGTCCGGGCACGCCGTTCTCCGTGGCGGTGCGCTCGAGGGCGTCGAAGCGGCCCGTCTCGGCGGGGTCGACGGCGACGACGAGCTTGCCGCACTCGACGTAGGGGATCGCGTGCTCCGCGCAGAAGTCCTTCAGCAGCGAGCGGCCGCGCGTGCACAGCTCGGCCTTGAGGCTGCCGGGGCGGTAGTAGATGCCGGCGTGCACGACGCCGGAGTTGTGGCCGGTCTGGTGGGCCGCGAGCCGGTCCTCCTTCTCCAGCACGACGACCTCCGTGCCGGGTCGGCGGCGCACCACCTCGCGCGCGATCGCCACGCCGAGGATGCCCCCGCCCACCACTCCGACCCGTTCCTGCACCATGGGCCCGACGGTCGCTGCTCGCTCCACCCGGCGTCAACCCCACAATGGGGGCATGCGCGACCTCCACGTCCCGGGCGGCCCCGGCCTGCCCGACGGGCTGGTCGTGCCCGCCGCCGAGCTCGTCGAGCGGTTCTCGAAGTCGCCCGGCCCCGGTGGTCAGTCGGTGAACACGACCGACTCGCGCGTCGAGCTGGAGTACGACGTCCGCGCGTCGACGGTGCTCACCGACACCCAGCGGACCCGCGCCCTCCGGCGCTGGCCGTCCGGGACGGTCTCGATCGCGGCGTCCGAGCACCGCTCGCAGCACCGCAACCGCGTCGCCGCCCGGGAGCGGCTCGCGGAGCTGCTGCGCGAGGCACTGGCGCCGCCACCGCCACCCCGGCGCGCGACCCGGCCGACCCGCGGCTCCAAGGAACGGCGGCTGAAGTCGAAGAAGGAGCGGGCGCAGACCAAGGCGCTGCGTGGTCGGGTGCGCGGGCGCCCGGACTAGCTAGAAGCCGACCCTGCGCGTGCTGCCCCTGCTCGCCTGGCGTACGACGTCGCCCTTGGCGTGCGCGGTCTCGGCGAGGCCGGCGGCGTAGTCGATCAGGCGCTGCTGGAGCTCGGCGTCGCTGGTGGCGAGGATCCGCGCGGCGAGGATGCCGGCGTTCTTGGCGTTGCCGATGGCGACGGTGGCGACCGGGATGCCGCCGGGCATCTGGACGATCGAGAGCAGGGAGTCCATGCCGTCGAGGTACTTCAGCGGCACGGGGACGCCGATCACCGGCAGCGGCGTGACGCTGGCGAGCATGCCGGGCAGGTGGGCCGCTCCCCCGGCGCCGGCGATGACCACCGACAGCCCGCGGGTGTGCGGCCTGCTGTCCCCACTCGATCATCTCGGTCGGCATCCGGTGCGCGGAGACGACGTCGGCCTCCCAGGCGACGCCGAGCTCGGTGAGCACCTCACCGGCGGCCTGCATGACCGGCCAGTCGGAGTCCGAGCCCATCACGATGCCGACCTTCACAGCAGCCTCTTCGGTCATTGCGTCACTCACTCTCATTGCCGAGGTCGCCGCGGAACCACGCGGCTGCGTGCCGGGCGCGCTCGAGGCAGTCGTCGAGGTCGTCGCCGTAGGCGTTGACGTGGCCCACCTTGCGCCCGGGCCGCAGGTCCTTGCCGTAGAAGTGCACGCGCAGGTGCGGGTCGCGCGCCATCGCGTGCGGGAGGCCGTCGTAGAGCCGGCCGGTGTCGGTGGGGCCGCCGAGGATGTTGACCATCACGGTCCAGCGCTCACGCGGGGCCGGCGAACCCAGCGGGAGGTCCATGACGGCGCGCAGATGATTCTCGAACTGGGACGTCACGGCGCCGTCCTGGCTCCAGTGGCCGGTGTTGTGGGGGCGCATCGCCAGCTCGTTGACCAGGATCCGGCCGTCGGTCGTCTCGAAGAGCTCGACGGCGAGGATGCCCGTGACGTCGAGCGCACCGGCGATCCGCAGGGCGATCTCCTGCGCCTGACCGGCCAGGGCGGGCGAGAGGTCCGGCGCGGGGGCGACGACCTCGTGGCAGATGCCGTCGAGCTGCGTCGAGGCGACGACCGGGTAGGCGGCCGCCTGACCGCTGGGCGAGCGGGCGACGAGCGCGGACAGCTCGCGTCGGAAGTCGACCAGCTCCTCGGCGAGCACCTCGACGCCGGCCGCCGCGGCGGCGTCGAAGGCGACCTGCGCCTCGTCGAGCGCGCGGACGACCCAGACACCCTTGCCGTCGTAGCCGCCGCGCGTGGTCTTGAGGACGCACGGCAACCCGAAGGCGGCGACCTCGTCGGTCGTGGTCACCACGGCGTTGCGCGGGCACGGCACGTCGAGCTCGGCGAGGCGACGGCGCATGACGGCCTTGTCCTGGGCGTGGACGAGCGCGCCCGGCCCGGGGCGTACGGCGACACCGTCCGCCTCGAGCGCGTGGAGGTGGTCGGTCGGCACGTGCTCGTGGTCGAAGGTGACCACGGCGGCACCGTCGGTGACCTTCCGCAGCGTCGCGAGGTCGGTGTGGTCACCGACGAGCTGGTCGGGGATCACCTGGGCGGCGGACACGCCCTCGGCCTCGGCGAGCAGTCGCAGCGGCAGGCCGAGCGCGATCGCGGGCTGGGCCATCATCCGGGCGAGCTGCCCGCCCCCGATGACGGCGAGCGTGGGTGCGCGGTGGGAGCCGGTCGAGGACACGTCCGGAGCCTATAGAAGCCCGGGCCGGCGCCGACGTCCCGGCTCAGCTGGCGACGCGGTCGGCGTGGGTCTCGAAGCGCAGTCCGCGACCCCGGTGGGTGGTGATCAGCGTCGGGTTGCGCGGGTCGTCGTCGAGCTTGCGACGCAGCCAGCCGAGGTGCACGTCGATGGTCTTGGAGTTGGTGTAGAACGACGTCTGCCACACGTCCGCCATCAGCTCGCCGCGGGTGACGATGTCACCGGGGCGCGCCATGAGAGCCTGCAGGAGCTGGAACTCCTTGCGGCTCAATCGGATCTCGCGTTCGCCCCGCCACACCTGTCGTGTGCCCGGGTCCAGTCGCACGTCTTGCACAGCCAACACGTGGCCGAACGTAGGGATCCGGCACCCCTCGGGGTGGGCTTATGGGCGAAATGTGGCTCAGTGGTCTGGTCCACCACGGAGCGTCAGCGACGGCGTACGGCGACCGGCTCGACGAGCCCGAAGCCGCGGACCGGCCGGGCCGGGAGCCGCCTGTTCTCCCACTCCGTGGGCGGCAGCAGGTCGGCGGTGTTCTGGTCGACGATGAGCCGGTTGCGGCGCGCGACCTGGGTCAGCCGGGCGGCCAGGTTGACCGGCGGGCCGAAGATGTCGCCGAGCCGCTGGATCACCGGTCCGCTCGCCAGCCCGAGGCGCACGTCGGGCATCTTCGAGTCGCGACCGATCACGTTGATGATCCCCTCGGCGACCGCGATGCCGTCCTCCGCGCCGCCGGTGACGAAGAGCACCGAGTCGCCGAGGCTCTTGATGATCCGGCCGGCGTAGCGCGCGACGACGTCCTGGCAGCGGCTCTCGAAGACCTCGACGAGGTCGCCGATCTCCTCGCGGTCGAGCGTGTTGGACAGGGCGGTGAACGACACCAGGTCGGCGAAGCCCACGGTCACGTCGATCGTGTGCAGGTCCTCGTCCTTGGCGCCCATCGCCTCGATCCGGCCGACGGCCGCGGCGAGGTGGCGGCGCCAGGCGTAGATCAGCAGCCTCTCGAAGGGCGGGTTGACCTCGTTGATCAGGCGCATCGCCGAGCCGACGCGCGAGCCGGTCGCCTCGTCACCGGCCTCCATCTCCTCGACCCGGCTGACGAGGGTCGAGACCTCCCAGTCGGCGAGCCGGGCCATGGTCTGCCCGACACCGCGGGTGAGGTTGACCGCCATGTCGAAGTCGACCGCGCCGGCGTCCACGAAGCCCATCAGCGTGGCCACGGCCTCGACGTCCGCGGCCGTGTAGGCCTTCTCCCCCACGAACTCGGGGAAGCCGAGCGCGCGCCACAGCCGACGGGTGTCCTCGATGGTCATCCCGGTCTCGGCCGCCACCTCGAGGGCGTTGTACTCCGGCTTGCTGCGCAGGATCGCGTCGTCGAGCTGCTCCCCCGGCCTGGCCACGGGTGCGGCCTGGGCAGCGGCCCTGCCCCGGCGGGGCTTGCCCTTCTTCGGCGTGCGGTCAGCTGCCATCGTCGCGGCGGTCACCGCCGGAGAGGCGATGGAGCTCGTCGGAGACCTGGAGCTGGACCTTCTCCACGTCGGGGATGTCGTGCAGCTCGACGCGGCCGTCGGTGCTGGCGTCGGAGACGACGAGGGTGCCGCAGCCGAAGATCCGGTCGATCACGCCGATCTCGAAGTCGACGCCGCTGATCCGGTTGAGCGGGATCGTGCGGCCCTCCTTGGAGATGAAGCCGGAGCGCTTGATGAAGCGGCGGTTGGTGAAGGTGTAGGTCGTGGTCAGCCAGGTGAGGAACGGTCCGGCCAGGAACCACACGAGCGCCGCCGCGGCCACGATCCCGGCGACGACGCCCGCGGCGGTCGAGTCGGTCACCGTGCTCAGCGCGATGGTCGCCGCGGCGACCAGCACGAGCACCAGGCCCGGCAGGATCAGCGCCTTGACGTGCGTCCGGGTGGAGACGACGACGTGTTCGCCCTCGTTGAGGAGCTTGGTCGGAAAGGCCACGCGGCGATCATGTCACCAGTCACCGCGCTGCGCGACGACCCGGCAGGTCGCGCCGTGGCGATCAGGCGGGCCGCACGTGCACCACGTCGCCGGCCGCGACCGTGAGCGTGCCGTCGTCGGTCCCGACCACCAGCGCCCCGGACGCGTCGATGTCCAGCGCCTCCCCCCGGCGTACGTCGCCCGCGGGCAGGTGCACGTCGACCGTGCGACCGAGCGTGACGCAGACGTCGGCGTAGGCCGCGCGCAGCGACTCCGTGTCGTCGAGCAGGCCCTGGAGGCCGTGCAGCGAGCCGAGGACCTGGCTGAGCAGGCCGGTGCGCTCGACGGGCTCGCCGGTCTCCAGCGCGACGGAGGTGGCGAGCGCGATCGGCAGCTCGTCGAGCGTCTGGTCGACGTTGATGCCGACCCCGACGACCGCCATCGGCCCGGCGGGGCCCTCGATCCGCTCGACCAGGATGCCGGCGACCTTGCGGCCGGTGCCGAGGTCGCCGCCGTCGACCAGCACGTCGTTGGGCCACTTCAGGGCGATGTCGGGCAGCCGGTCGGCGAGCGCGGCCTGGACGGCGTACCCGGTGAGGAGCGGCAGCCACGACCACGACTCGGCCGGGAGGTCGGGGCGCAGGAGCACCGAGAAGGTCAGCGACGCGCGCGGCGGCGTCTCCCAGGAGCGGTCGAGCCGGCCGCGACCCGCGGTCTGGTGCTCGGTGACGAGCACGAGGCCCGGCTCCTCGCCGGCGCGTGCCCGGGCGGCGAGCGCGGCGTTGGTGGACGGGGTCGCCTCCTCCACCTCGATCCGCCATCCGGCGGGCGCCACCAACCGGTCGGGGTCGATGGGTGGGCGCGATGCGGGTGCGTCGGTCATGGCACTAGATTGCCGGACGGACCACACAGCGATCGAGCAGGAGGCCACCAGCGTGAGCGCACAGCCGGGCGAGGGAACCGACGTCCCCGACCAGATCGACGTCCACACGACCGCCGGCAAGCTCGCCGACCTCGAGCGTCGTCTCGACGAGGCGGTGCACGCCGGCTCGGAGAAGGCGATCGAGAAGCAGCACGCGAAGGGCCGCAGGACCGCCCGCGAGCGCATCGAGATGCTCTTCGACGAGGGCACGTTCGTCGAGCTCGACGAGCTCGCCCGCCACCGCTCGACGGCGTTCGGCCTCGAGAAGACCCGCCCCTACGGCGACGGCGTGGTGACCGGCTACGGCGAGGTCGACGGCCGCATGGTGTGCGTGTTCAGCCAGGACTTCACCGTCTTCGGCGGGTCGCTCGGCGAGGTCTACGGCGAGAAGATCACCAAGGTCATGGACCTGGCCATGAAGACCGGCTGCCCGATCGTGGGCATCAACGAGGGCGCCGGCGCGCGGATCCAGGAGGGCGTGGTCAGCCTCGGCCTCTACGGCGAGATCTTCCGCCGCAACGTGCACGCCTCGGGCGTCATCCCCCAGATCAGCCTGATCATGGGCAACTGCGCCGGCGGCCACGTCTACTCCCCCGCCGTCACCGACTTCACCGTGATGGTCGACCAGACCTCGGCGATGTTCATCACCGGTCCCGACGTGATCAAGACCGTCACCGGCGAGGACGTCACGATGGAGGACCTCGGCGGCGCGCGCACCCACAACACCAAGTCGGGCAACGCCCACTACATGGCCTCCGACGAGGAGGACGCCATCGAGTACGTCAAGGCGATGCTGTCCTACCTCCCGCAGAACAACCTCGATCCGGCGCCGGAGTACGACGAGGTCCCCGACATGGAGGTCACCGACACCGACCGGGCCCTCGACACCCTGATCCCGGACGGCTCGAACCAGCCCTACGACATGCACGACGTCATCACCGCCGTGCTCGACGACGAGGAGTTCCTCGAGGTCCAGGAGCTCTTCGCCCCCAACATCCTCGTCGGCTTCGGCCGCGTCGAGGGGCGCTCGGTCGGCATCGTGGCCAACCAGCCGATGCAGTTCGCCGGCACCCTCGACATCGACGCCTCGGAGAAGGCCGCGCGCTTCGTCCGCTTCTGCGACGCCTTCAACCTGCCGGTGCTGACCTTCGTCGACGTGCCGGGGTTCCTCCCGGGCACCGACCAGGAGTGGCAGGGCATCATCCGCCGCGGCGCGAAGCTGATCTACGCCTACGCCGAGGCGACGGTCCCCCTGATCACGGTCATCACGCGCAAGGCCTACGGCGGTGCCTACGACGTGATGGGCTCCAAGCACCTCGGCGCCGACATCAACGTCGCCTGGCCGACCGCGCAGATCGCGGTGATGGGCGCGCAGGGCGCCGCCAACATCGTGCACCGCAAGACGCTCAAGGCCGTCCAGGACGAGGGCGGCGACGTCGAGGCGAAGCGGGCCGAGCTGATCGACGAGTACGAGACGACGCTCGCCAACCCCTACATCGCGGCCGAGCGCGGCTACGTCGACGCCGTCATCGCGCCCCACGAGACCCGCATCGAGATCGTCCGCTCGCTGCGCCTGCTGCGCTCCAAGCGGGAGACCCTCCCGGCCAAGAAGCACGGGAACATCCCCCTCTGATGGCCGCGCCCGACACGACCGACGAGCAGGCCCCCCTGCTGAAGGTCGTCAACGCCGACGCCACCGCCGGAGGAGATCGCCGCGCTCGTCGCGGTGTTCTCCGCCCTCGGCCAGGCGGGCGAGGACGCCCCGAAGCGCCCGCGGCCCGCGTGGAGCGACCCGGCGCGCGGCGTACGTCGTACGCACCGCACGGGCGTCGGCGCCTGGCGGGCCAGCGGCCTGCCGGGCTGACGCACCCGGCTCAGGACAGCAGCGCGGCGAGGTCCTCGGCGGCCTGCTGGTCGTCGTAGCTGTCGATCAGGTCGCGATCGTCGCCGGCCTCCACGTCGAGGAGCACCATCCCGGCGTTCTCGTCGTCGAGGTACCACGCGGCGTAGTCGACGTGGGTGTCGTTGGTCGGGTAGACCGTGCGCCGCACGAAGATCTCGCGCTCCCCCACGGTGATCGCCGTCGTCGTCTCGACGTTGGCGCCGTTGTCCACCTCGCCGACCTCTCCCACCTCGGCCCGGGCGAGCTCGAGCTCGGCCGCGTCCTCGAACCTCGTCACGACCAGGTCGGTCGCGGGCGGCGACCACCGACAGATCAACCGGTGCCCGGAGTCGCCGAGCGTGCTCACCCCCACGTCCGTCGAGCCGTCGAGCTCCTCACCGGCGACGACCGGCGTGTCGACGGGGCACGACCCTCGGGACAGGACCGGCATCTCGCCGACCTGGTCCGCGTCCGCCACGGCCTCGTCGACGGCGTCGTACCACTCGGGGTCGACGCCCACCGGGCGCTCGTCCTCACCCGTGCAGCCGCTCGCCATGACCAGCAACGCCACCGCCAGCGCGGCGGTCCTCCCCCGTGACCCCATGTCCACGATCCTCACATGCCGACCGCGGCTAGGGTCGTCGCCGTGACCCGGACCCGCACGATCGATGCCCTCTGCGACGCCTTCGTCGACGACTACTGCGCCCTCGACCCGCTGACCGCCACCTCGATCGGGGTGGCCGGCCACGAGCACGAGATGACCGACTACTCCCCCGCCGGCTTCGACGCCCGCGAGGCGCTGGCCAGGGAGGTGGTGGCGGCCGTCGAGGCGGCCACCCCCGTCGACGACCGCGAGGCGGCCGCCAAGGACGCGTTCCTCGAGCGCACCCGTCTCGAGATCGCGCTCGAGGAGGCCGGGGTCAACCGCTGCCGCATGTCCGTGCTGTGGAGCCCGCTCCACGAGGTCCGCGGCGTCTTCGACCTGATGCCGACCGAGGGCGAGGAGGCCGTCGCCGCGATCGCCTCCCGGCTCGAGGCAGTGCCGGCCGCACTCGAGGGGCTGCGCGTCACGCTCTCCGACGAGGCCCGCAAGGGCAACGTCGTCGCCGCGAGGCAGTACGCCGAGGTGGCCGAGCAGGTGCGCCGGTGGACCGGCCAGACGGGCGAGGCCGGTGACTTCTACCTCGGTCTCGTCGACCGGCTCCGGGGCGGCGACCCTGCCCGGCTGCGGGCGCTGGCGGGTGCGGCGAGCGCTGCCACCGCGTCGTTCGGCCTGTTCCTGTCCGACGAGCTCGAGCCGCAGGGGACGCAGAAGGAGGGGGTCGGCCGCGAGGTCTACGCCCTCGCCAGCCGCTACTTCCTCGGCGCCGAGGTCGACCTCGACGAGACCTACGCGTGGGGGTGGACCGAGCTCCAGCGGCTCTCCGACCTGATGCACGCCACCGCCGACCGGATCCTGCCCGGCGCCGACGTCGACGCAGCCGTCGCCCACCTCGACGCCGACCCCGACCAGGTGGTGCACGGCCGCGAGGCGTTCCGCGACTGGATGCAGCAGCTGGCCGACCGCACGATCGAGGCCATGGCGGGCGTGCACTTCGACATCCCCGACCCGATCCGGCGGATCGAGTGCATGCTCGCGCCGACCAACGACGGCGGCATCTACTACACCGGGCCGTCCGAGGACTTCGAGCGACCGGGCCGGATGTGGTGGTCGGTGCCCGACGGCATCGAGGAGTTCCACCCCTGGCGCGAGGTCACGACCGTCTTCCACGAGGGCGTGCCCGGCCACCACCTCCAGGTCGCGCAGACCGCCTACCGCAGCGACACGCTCAACCGCTGGCAGCGGCTGATGTGCTGGTGCAGCGGGCACGGCGAGGGCTGGGCCCTCTACGCCGAGCGGCTGATGGAGGAGCTCGGCTTCCTCGACGACCCGGCCGACCTGCTCGGCATGCTCGACGGCCAGTCCCTGCGCGCCGCCCGGGTGATCGTCGACATCGGCATGCACCTCGAGCTGACGATCCCCGCGGACAACCGCCTCGGCGTCGGCGGCACCGCCTTCCACCCCGGCGAGACCTGGACGCCCGAGCTCGGCCTGGAGTTCATGCGGCTGCACTGCCGGATGGACGACGAGTTCATCCAGTTCGAGGTCAAGCGCTACCTCGGCCTCCCCGGCCAGGCGCCGTCCTACAAGGTCGGCGAGCGGATCTGGCTCGAGGCCCGCGCCGCCGTCCAGCAGCGCCAGGGCGACGACTTCGACCTCAAGGCCTTCCACCGCGCGGCGCTCGACCTGGGCTCGCTCGGTCTCGACCCGCTCCGCGCGGCGCTGGAGCGCCTGTGACGACACCCCGGCACGTCCCGCTCGTGCTGGCCTCGGCCTCGCCCGCCCGTCGTACGACGCTGCGCGCGGCCGGGATCGACCCGATCGTCGTCGTGAGCGGGGTCGACGAGTCCCAGGTGGTCGACCTGCCGCCGGCCGAGCTCGCCCTCCAGCTGGCCGAGCTCAAGTGCGCGGCGGTCCTCGGGCGTGACGAGGTGCCGGCGGACGCGCTCGTGCTGGGGTGCGACTCGGTGCTCGAGCTCGACGGCGCAGCCCTCGGCAAGCCCCACGACGCCGACGAGGCCGTGCGGCGGTGGCGGGCGATGCGCGGCCGGTCGGGGGTGCTCCACAGCGGGCACTGCCTCCACGACGTGGCGACGGGACGCGTCGCCGCGGCCACGGGGTCCACGACGGTCCACTTCGCCGACGTCACCGACGAGGAGATCGACGCCTACGTCGCCACCGGCGAGCCGCTCGAGGTCGCGGGCGCGTTCACCATCGACGGGGTCGGCGGAGCCTTCGTCTCCGGCATCGACGGCGACCACCACAACGTGGTCGGAGTCAGCCTTCCCCTGCTGCGCGAGCTGGTCCTCGAGCTCGGACACGCGTGGCCGACGCTCTGGACCGCGACCTGACGCGCTAGCATCCCGAGCGTGGGGAACGGGGTGACTGGCGTGGTGCAGGCCCAACCTGTCGCCGACCCCGAGGACCGCTACGGCGTGCGCGACGAGCGGCTGCTGACCGGCGCGACCGTGATCACCGCCGTCCGCACGATCGCCTCGGTCGTCCTCGCCGCCATGGCGGCCCACCAGGAGAGCCTGACGCTGCTGGTGGCGGCGCTCGTCGTCTACTGGATCGGCGACATGCTCGACGGCTTCTACGCCCGGGTCCGTGACTGCGAGACCCGCATCGGGGCCGTGCTCGACATCATGTGCGACCGGCTCAACGCGGGTGCCTTCTACATCGGCCTCGCGTGGCTCCAGCCGGACCTGTCGCCCGCGATCTTCGTCTACCTCGCCGAGTTCATGGTGATCGACTGCTTCCTCTCGATCGCGTTCCTCGCGTGGCCGGTGCGCAGCCCCAACTACTTCTTCGTCGTCGACCGACCGATCTGGCTGTGGAACTGGTCGAAGCCGGCCAAGGCCGTCAACAGCGCCCTCTTCGCCGTGCTCCTGCTGGCGACCGGCTGGATGTGGGTGGGCCTGGTCATCGCCTCCGCGCTGCTGGTGCTCAAGGTCGTCTCGCTGCAGCGGCTGGTGCGGATCGGGATCCCGGTCCCCGGGTCCGCGGGCTGATGCTCTTCTGGAGCGTGTTCGGCGGCTCGATCGCGTCGGCCCTGCTGCCACTCATCAACATCGAGGCCATCCTCGCGGTCTCCATCAGCCAGGCCCCCCACCACGTCTGGGCCCTGATCATCGCCGCCACGATCGGCCAGATGCTCGGCAAGATCCTCTGGTACTGGGGCGGGATGAACGTCGACCGAGCACCGTGGGTCAGCCGTCACCTGGAGAAGCCGAAGGCCAAGGCCTCCCTCGACCGCTGGCACGAGCGCGCCGAGGGACGCCCGTGGTTCACGGCGGGGCTGCTCTTCTTCTCCGCCGCCGTCGGCTTCCCGCCGTACGCCATCACGGCCGTGCTGGCCGGCATGCTGCGCGTGCCGTTCTGGATCTTCCTGGTGACCGGGACCCTCGGCCGCGGGCTGCGGTTCTGGGGCGTCGTCTTCGGTACGTCGTCCCTGCTCCACATCCTCTGACCGCCCGGCCGGCCCCTACTCCGCGGCCGACCAGGCCTGGCGCAGGGAGACCCGGCCGCCGGTCTGCAGCAGCGCGCGGCGGTAGAGCTTCTCCCCCACCCACACGGTGACGGCGGCGAAGGCGGCGAGCAGGCCCAGCGCGACGAGCGGCTCCCACCACTCGACCCCGCCGGCCAGGATCCGCTTCGGCATCACGACGGCGGAGACCGGCGGGACGAACGACGCGATGACCTGGGCGCGCCCGTCGAGCGAGAGGCCGCCGAAGAACATCACGAGCATCAGCATCGTCAGCGGCGTCGAGGTCGCCTGCAGGTCCTCGGCACGTGAGGCCAGCGAGCCGGCCACGGCCCACAGGCAGGCCAGCGCGACGAAGCCGGCCAGGAAGAACCCGATGAACCACGCGGTCGGTCCGGACAGCGCCGGGACGTAGGACTTGTAGGACGTGAACGACAGTCCGACGAGGCCGACGACGACGTAGACGAGGAGCTGGATCACCGCCAGGGCCGTGTTGCCGAGCACCTTGCCCGCGAGCAGGTGCCGCAGCGGGATGGCAGCCGCGATGATCTCCACGATGCGGCTCTGCTTCTCCTCGATCACCGACGAGGCCAGCTGCATGCCGAAGACCAGGGCGGCGAAGTAGAACAGGAAGACGAACACGAAGCCGACGGCCTCCGCGACGGCCGCCTTCTCGGCGTCGCCACGCAGGAACTTCGTCGACACGGTGCTGCCGGCCTCGAGGGCCTCCACCGTCGTGCCGACGCTCCCCGCGTTGTCGGCCAGGACCTGCTCGCGCACGACGGCCTCCGTGACGTCGGTGAGCGACCCCTGCTCGCTCGACTCCGACGTCAGCTCCCAGCCATCAGCCGTCGGGTGCAGCCAGGCGTCGACCTCGTCCTCGCGGAGCGCGGTCTTCGCGGCGGACTCGTCGTCGAGCTCCACGACGGTGACCTTCACCTTGTCGTCGACGGCGGGTGCACCCTCCTTCACCGCGGTCGCCATCGCGACGGCGTCGGGGGTGGCCCCCAGGGTGACGGCGTCGGTCCGCTCGTCCTGCCAGGCGGTGAACCCGATGAAGCCGGCGATCATCGCCACCATCAGGACCGTGCCGATGAGGAACGACTTGTCGGTGATGCGCGAGACGACCTCGCGGCGGGTGACGAGGAGCCAGGCCGGCTCGCCGTTCCTCTGTGCGTTCTTGTCGGTGCTCTTCTCGGTGCTCTTCTCGGTGCTCATGCGGTGGCCTCCCGGTAGATCTCGCTGAGCGCCGGGCGGACCCGGGCGAACTCGTGGACGTCGCCGCGGCGCGTGGCCTCGGCGATCAGGTGCTGCTCGGCGCCGGCGTCACGCACCTCGACGAGCGCGGTGGTGCCGTCGAGGTCGAGGACGTCGAGGCCCGCCTGCTCGCGGACCCAGCCGGCGTCGCCGCCGAGGACGAGGCGGAAGCGCGGCGCCCCCGCGTCGCGCAGCTCGGCCACCGTCCCGGCGGCGACGCGGCGTCCGTTGGCCAGCACGACCAGGCGGTCGCACAGGCGCTCCACGAGGTCGAGCTGGTGGCTGGAGAAGAGGACCGGGACCCCGTCGCGGGTGTAGTCGCGCAGCAGGTCGACCATCGAGTCGACGGCGATCGGGTCCAGGCCCGAGAAGGGCTCGTCCAGGATCAGCGCGGCCGGCCGCGGCAGCACCGAGGCGATGATCTGCACGCGCTGCTGGTTGCCCAGCGACAGCTTCTCGAGGTGGTCCTTGGTCCGCTCGCCGAGGCCGAACCGCTCCAGCAGCTCCTGCACCTGGGCCCGCGCCTCGGTCCGCCCCATGCCCTTGAGCTGGGCGACGTACACGAGCTGGTCGAGGATCGGCTGCTTGGGGTAGAGGCCGCGCTCCTCGGGCATGTAGCCGAAGGTGCGGCGGTCCAGGCGGGTGATCGGGCTGCCCCGCCAGAGCACCTCGCCCTCGTTGATGCCCAGCACGCCCATGACCATCCGCATGGTCGTGGTCTTGCCGGCGCCGTTGGCGCCCACGAAGCCGGTCAGCTGACCGGCGGGCACCTCGAACGTCACGTGGTCCACGGCGGTGGCGTCACCGAACCGTCTGGTCAGCTCCCGGATCTCCAACATGCCTCGACGCTAGGGCGTACGGCACGCCCGCGGATCCGTCGCGCGGATGGATCAGTCCTCCGTCGGGAGGATGAGACCGGCCTCGTAGGCGTAGATCACGGCCTGCACGCGGTCGCGCAGGTGCAGCTTGGCGAGCACGTTGGACACGTGGGTCTTGACCGTCGCCTCACCCAGCACGAGGTCGGCGGCGATCTCCGCGTTGGACAGCCCGCGACCCAGCAGGACCAGCACCTCGCGCTCCCGGGCGGTCAGGTGCGCCAGCCCCTCCGGCTCGGGGCGGTCCTCGCGCGCCCGCTCCCCCGCCATCCGGCCGATCACCCGGCGCGTCACCTCGGGAGCGAGCAGCGCGTGCCCGCGACCGGCGGCGCGTACGGCGTCGAGGAGCTGCTCCGGGCCGGCGTTCTTCAGCAGGAAGCCGCTCGCCCCGGCCTGCAGCGCGTCGAAGAGGTAGTCGTCGCGGTCGAAGGTCGTCACGATCACGACGCGCCCGAGGTCGTCGGCCACGAGGTGGCGGGTGGCCTCGATGCCGTCCATCCGCGGCATCTGCACGTCCATCAGCACCACGTCGGGCCTGGTCGTGCGCGCGAGCTCGATCGCCTCGAGCCCGTCCGCGGCCTCGCCGACGACCTCGATGTCGTCCTCGACCGACAGCACCATCGCGAAGCCCGAGCGCACCATCGCGTGGTCGTCGACGAGCAGCACCCTCAGGCGATCCGTGGGCGGCTGCGTCACGACGCCGACCCCAGTGGGTAGCGGACCCGGACCCGGTAGCCGCCCGTGACCCGCGGCCCGATGTCGACCTGGCCGTCGTGGGACGCGGCACGCTCGCGGATGCCCAGCTGGCCGAGCCCGCTGCCGGACGTGCCGTGGCGGGGGCGGCCGTTGTCGACCACCTCGACCTCGGCGTAGGCCTTCTCGTCCACGCGTACGACGACCGAGACGGTGTCGGCGGTCGAGTGCCGTCGCACGTTGGTGAGCGCCTCCTGCACCGTGCGGAAGACCGCGAGGCCGACGCCGCGCGGCAGCCGCGCCGCCGCGCCGTCCTGCTCCTCGACCACGTCGAGGCTGACGGCGAGGTCGTTCCCGCCGACCTCGGCGACCAGGCTCCGGAGGTCCTCGACGCCCGCGTCGGTCGTGCGCGTGCCGCTCCCGTCGTGGGGCTTGTCGCCGCCGCCCTCCCGCAGGGTGCCCAGCAGGCGCCGCATCTGGCTGACCGCGTCGCGGGAGGCCTGCTCGACGTTGGAGAGGGCCGTACGCGCGGCGTCGGGGTCGCGGTCCAGGACGCGACGCGCCGCTCCCGCCTGGATGCCCATCGCCGAGACGCCGTGCGCGACCACGTCGTGCAGGTCGCGGGCGATCCGCAGGCGCTCGTCGACGACCGCCTGCTCGCGGAGCCGGCCGGCCTGGGCGGCGATGGTGGCGGCCTGGTCCCGGAGCCGGGCGCGCTGCCGGGCGGCACGCCACGAGACGCCGCCACCGACGATCGCCCCGCCGAAGTAGATCGCGTTGACGAGGAGGGTGATCGCGATCGCGGCCGGGATCGGCGGGAAGACCCCGGTGCGGCCCTGGAACTCCTCGTCGTCCAGCCACTCCTGCACCGTCGAGCCGAGGGCGAACTGCCACGCCAGCCAGGCGAACATGAAGAGCACGATCGAGCTGACGACCAGCGCCATCGCCCGCCGGTCACGCGCCCACGCCACCCCGGACAGCAGGGCGACGAAGTAGACGATCTGCAGCGACAGCTGCCCCATCACCTCGGGCATCGTGACGCCCGCGACGAACATGTGCAGGGCCGCGACGAGGGCGACCGTCAGCGGCCACCTGCGCCTGCCCAGCAGCAGCACGGCACCGGACGACACCGCCAGCCACTCGGTCCACACCGGGATGTCCGTGTTCTCCAAGCCCCCCGAGCTGCGCACCAGCTCCAGCGCGAGCAGGCTCACCGCCTCGACGCTCGCGGCGAGCACGACGTCCTGGCGGCCGATCGCGGGCCGCGGGCGCTCCCAGTCGTCGTCCACGCCGAACCACGTCAGGACGCGCTCGATCGGGGACGGCATGGGGCGAGGGTAGAACGCCGCGCCGGCTCCCGGATCCGTCGGGAGGTGGAGATCGGGTCAGGTCGCGACCCGGCGCGCGTGGACGACGACGTTGGACTGGTAGCCACCGCGCTCGGCGTCGTACTCACCACCGCACGTCACCAGGTTGAGCGCCCGCACCCGGCGGGATCCGGCGTACACGCGCCGGGCCGGGAAGTCGGCGTTGGCATAGGTGTCGACGGCGATCACCTCGAACGTGACGAGCGCGCCGTCCGACATCGCGACCCGCACCCGGTCGGCGCTGCGGAGCGTCGGGAGCCCGGCGAAGACCGCAGGTCCGTCGACCGAGTCGACGTGGCCGAGGATGACGGCCGATCCGCGACGCCCCGGCACGGTGCCGAGCCCGAACCACCCCGCCGTCGCCGGCAGCGACGGGACCTCGACGGTTCCGTCCGTGTTGAGGCCGAGCCGGACGAGCCGGGTGTCGACGCCGATGCCCGGGATGGACAGGTGCACCGGCCTCGCGACCGCGCGAGGTCGACCCGGCACGGACGCGGGGTCGCCCGTCGCCGGCTCGTGCACGCCCGGGTGGGACGTCTGGCTGCTGCACCCGGCCGCGCCCGCGACGGCGCAGGCCACCAGGACCGAACGGCGCGTGAGCGGAGTGCTCACCGTCAGCTCGGGCTCGCGGTCCGGGGTCGTCGCACGCGGAGGGCGAGCGCGGCTGCCGCGCTGCCGCCGAGCAGCCACAGCGCCATCCACCCGGGGCCGGACGTCGTCGCCGAGGCGCCCCGTCCGGTCGCGGGATGACCGGTCGGCACGACCGGGCCGTCCGACGTCGATCCGAGGGCGTTCGAGCTCTGGCTCCCGGAGCCGTTGCCGCTTCCGGTGCCGCTTCCCGTGCCATCTCCGGTGCCGCCCGTGCCGCCGCCGGTCCCGCTCCCGTTGCCGTTCCGCCGTTGCCGTTCCCGTTGCCGTTCCGTTCCCGTTGCCGTTGCCGTTGCCGTTGTTGCTGCCCGCCCCGGTCGTGGGCGATGCCGACGGCGAGGTGCTGCTCGACGGACTGGGAGAGGCCGTCGGGGTGCTGCTCGGGCTGCCGCTCGGGCTGGGCGTGGGTGACGGCGACGTCGAGGTGTCGCAGGACGGCCGGTTGATCACGTTGGTGTCGAGGGTCACCGACCCGTTGCGGGCCAGCACCCGGCCCTGGACGGATGCCCCGGTGGCCAGGGTCGTGTCGGTCAGCGACATCACGGTCCCGACGAAGGTCGTGCTGGTGCCCAGGGTGGTGCTGCTGCCGACCTGCCAGAAGACGTTGCACGGGGACGCGCCGTTGATGAGGGACACCGTGCTGTTCGACGCCGTCACGAGCGTGCTGACCGCCTTGAAGATGAACACCGCGGACGGGTCACCCTGGGCATCGAGGGTGACGGTCCCGGTGAGCTGCATGCCGGAGTCGTGCGAGACCACACCGCTGGTGAACGTCTTCCCTCCGAGGTCCTGCCCGGTGATGTCGGTGACCGTGGACCGGCCGGCGGCCGAGTTGTACGCCGTCGTGAGGTCGGACTGCGCCTGGCCGGCGACGGCGTCGGCGGCGTGCAACGTCCCGCCTGTGTGGACGATGTCGGCGTAACCCGTCACCGCGGTACCGGGAAAGACTCCGATGTCACCCGAGATGAGGGACGTCCCGGTGTTGCTGACGCTCTGGCCGGCGATCACGGCGAACGAGGCCACCGTGCCGAGCCCCACGGGTGCCTCGGCCGCGTGGGCCGGGAGCTGCCCCCGCACCCACTGCCAGGCACAGGGCGGCGACGGCGCCGAGGGTCCTCGCGGCGCGCGGGACGTAGGTCTGTGGTTCGCGGATCATGGGGCAGTGCCTCCGAAGCTCCGCATGTTGGTGGACGCCGAGTCGAATCACACGTGAGTGCTCTCACCGTAGGACGTTGTGGATCTCCCGTGGCAGAACAGAGTATTTGGCCCTGTTCGTCTCAGCCGGTGGGCAGCCGCGAGCCGAGCCCGACCCTCACCCGACGGCGGACTCCTCGAGCTCGACCGACTCCGCAGGCGCGCGGGGGTTGCGGCTCGCCCAGACGTAGTACATCGCCGACGGCACCAGCAGCCCGATGATCCACGAGATGTCCGCGCCGCCCAGGGCCTCGGTCACGGGCCCGGTGTAGAGCGTCTGCGCCAGGAACGGGACCTGCACCAGCACCCCGACGGCGTACGTCGTCAGCGCGACGACGTTCCAGCCGCCGTACCGCCCGTGCGGGTCGTAGAGCGCCGGCAGGTCCACCCGCTCCTTCGAGACGAGGTAGTAGTCGGTGAGGTTGATCGCCGACCACGGCGTGAAGACCATCAGCAGCAGGAGCACGAAGTTCTTGAAGTTGTCCAGGAAGTCGGCGCTGGCCCACAGGGCGATCCCCATCGACGCCGCCAGCATCGCCAGCACGAAGGCCGCACGAGCGTTCGCACCCATGGTCCTGCGCCCGGTCACGGCCGTCGAGATGGTCGCCGCGCACATGAAGCTGCCGTAGGCGTTGAGGCAGGTGACGGTCAGCTTGCCGATCACGATGAGGGCGAAGACCAGGCTCGGCCACGAGGGCACCGGAGGCGAGGTCGCCCAGCCAGCCGACCTGGTTGGTCAGGAAGGCGTCACCGGCGACGGCGGCGACGATCGCGCCGAAGGTCATCGAGAGCTGCGAGCCGAGGACGCTCCCGGCGTAGGTCCACCAGAAGACACGGCGCGGCGACGTGGTCGCCGGGAGGTAGCGCGAGTAGTCGGCGACGTAGGGGCCGTAGGTGAGCTGCCACCCGGCAGCGAGCGAGACGGCGAGGAGGAACGTCGCGACGTCGAGCTGGTTGCCCTCGAAGGCGGCACCCACGTCGTGCCGGCGCACGAGCTGGATGGCGAGGTAGGCCAGACCGAGGACTCCGAGCGCGCTGGCGACCCGTCCGACGGCGTGGATCCAGCGGTAGCCGACGATCGCGATGACCGCCACGATCGCGACGAAGAGCACGATGCCGACTGCGGCCGTGTCGATGTGCAACAGCTCGTTGATCGCCTGGCCGGCCAGGACGGTGCCGGTGGCCGTGAAGCCGAGGTACATGACGATGACCAGCACCAGCGGGACGATCGCGCCGTAGACGCCGAACTGCGCCCGGCTCGAGATCATCTGGGGCAGGCCGAGCCTCGGTCCCTGCGCCGAGTGGAGCGCCATGACGACGCCCCCGAGCAGGTTGCCGACGAGCAGCCCGATGATCGCCCAGAGGGCGTCGGCGCCGAAGACGACCGCAAGCGCGCCGTCGACGATCGCCGTGATCTGGAGGTTGGCCCCCAGCCACAGCGTGAACTGGTTGAGCGGCGTGCCGTGCCGCTCGTCCGGGGGGATGACGTCGATGGTGCGGCGCTCGACGCCGCGCACGGCGGTGGGTGTCTCGGACGGGGTCATGGGTGCTCTCCCTTCGCAGGTGTGCCACCCATCACACGCCGGTCCCCCGGCGTGCGACACCCCCGACGTCGAGGACTCGTCTCGCATCCGAGACCAACGCCCTCGCTCGGGCCTCACTCGACCGGCAGGCCGAGCCCCCGCGCGATGAGCATCCGCTGGACCTCCGAGGTCCCCTCGCCGATCTCGAGCACCTTGGCGTCGCGGTAGAACCGGACGACCGGGTACTCCTCCATGAAGCCGTAGCCGCCGAAGACCTGGGTCGCGATGCGCGTCGCGGTGACCGCCGACTCGGTGGTGTAGAGCTTGGCGACCGCGGCGGCCTGCTTGAAGGCGGCCATCGAGACGTCGTGGCCGGCGTCCATCGCGTCCTTCATCGCCGCCGCCTTGTAGGTCAGCAGGCGCGAGGCGTCGAGCATCACCTGGAGGTCGGAGACCTGGAAGGCGAGGCCCTGCTTGCGGCCGATCGGGCCACCGAAGGTCTGGCGCTCGCCGGCGTACTGCAGCGACATGTCGAGGCACGCCTGGATGCAGCCGACCGCGAGGGCGGCGATCGCGACGCGACCGTCGTCGAGGGTCGCGAGGAACTGGGCGTAGCCGCGGCCGCGCTGGCCGAGCAGGTTGGCCTCGGGGACGCGGGCGTCCTCGAACGACAGCGGGTGCGTGTCGGAGGCGTGCCAGCCGAGCTTGTCGTAGGCCTTCTCGGCGGTGAAGCCGGGCGTGCCGGAGGGGACGATGATCGTCGAGATCTCCGGGCGACCGTCCTCGCGCTCACCGGTGCGGGCGGTCACGGTGACGACCGAGGTGATCGACGACCCCGAGTTGGTGATGAACTGCTTGGCGCCGTTGACGACCCACTCGCCGTCGTCGAGGACGGCCTTGGTCTTGGTCGCACCGGCGTCCGATCCGGCACCCGGCTCGGTCAGGCCGAAGCCCGCGATCTTCTCGCCGGCGACGAGCGCGGGGAGCCACTCCTGCTTCTGCTCGTCGGTGCCGAAGGTGAGGATCGGGTTGATGCCGAGGCCGACCGCGGCCTCGAGCGTGATGCCCATCGACTGGTCGACGCGGCCGATCTCCTCGATCGCCAGGCACAGCGACGTGAAGCCGCCGTCCTCGCCGGCCATCCCGGCGCCACCGAACTCCTCCGGAGCCGTGAGCCCCATCAGGCCGAGCTGCCCCATCTGGTGCACGACGTCGGTCGGGAAGTGGTGCTCGCGGTCCCACTGCGCGGCGTGCGGCGCGATCTCCTTCTCGGCGAAGTCGCGGACGCTGCGTCGGAACTGCTCGTGCTCGGGGGACAGCTCGAAGGTCATGCACTGCATGCTAGCCGCCGAGGTTAGCGATCGCTAACCCCGATCGCGCGACGCTGTGGCACCCTCGGCGGATGGAGGTCGGGGTGCACCTGCCGCAGGTCGCGACCGGCACGGACCGGCCCGACGTACGCCGACTCGGCGAGGTCGTCGACGCGGCCCGCGAGCTCGGCCTGGCGGCGGTCTGCGCCAACGACCACCTCGCCTTCCACCGGCCGTGGCTCGACGGCCCGACCCTGCTCGCCGCGGTCGCGGACCGGGCGGGCGGGATGGACCTCGCCACGACCGTCGCGCTGCCGTCCCTGCGCGGACCGGCACAGCTCGCAGCCTCCCTCGGCACACTGGCGACGTTGGCGCCGGGCCGCGTCGTGGCAGGCGTCGGTGCGGGGTCCTCGGCAGCCGACCACGCCCTCGCCGGAGTGCCCTTCGACGACAGGTGGCGACGCTTCGACGAGTCCGTGCGCGTGCTCCGCGGACTGATGGGCGGCGGCGCGCTCCCGGACGGGTGGGCGGACCGCATGGGCGTGGGTGACGTCGTGCACCCGCCGGCGCCCGTGCCCGTGTGGGTCGCCAGCTGGGGATCGGAGGCCGGCCTGCGGCGCGTCGCGAGGCTCGGAGACGGGTGGCTCGCGTCGGCGTACAACACGACTCCGGAGGAGTTCGCCGACGCTCGCCTGCGCCTGGCACGCGAGCTCGATCGCCGCGGCAGGTCCGCGCTGCCGGCCGCGGTGGCGACCATGTGGACGTGGATCGACGACGACCGGGACAGGGCCGAGCGCGTGCTCCACGACGTGCTCGCACCACTCGTGCGCCGCGACCCTGCGGAGCTGCGGGCCCGCGTCTGCGTCGGCAGCCGCGAGCACTGCGTCGCGCTCCTGTCGTCGTACGCCGCTGCCGGCTGCGCCCGGATGCACGTCTGGCCGCTGGGCGACGAGGCCGCGCAGCTCGAGATCCTGGTCAGCGACGTCCTGCCGCACGTCCGCGGGTGAGCCGTCAGCGACGACCCCGCGTCGCGCGCTGCAACAGCTCGGTCATCCGGGTCGCGGCGCGGGGTCGGTAGTCGCCCTCGGGCAGCGCGACCGCGAGCTGTCGCACCGGCCCGGGGCCGCGCACGTCGCGGGCCGTCACCCCGCGCACCCGCAGCGTGGCCGCGAGGCCCGGTACGACGGCCACACCGAGGCCGGCGGCCACGAAGGCCTGGACCGCGAGGTGGTCGTCCGACACCACGCCCACGTGGGGGTCGAAGCCCTGCGCGCGGCAGGCATCGCGCACGACCCGGAACCACGTGCTGCCACCGGCGCCACCCACCCACTCCTCGTCACGCAGGTCGTGCAGCGACACATCGGTCCCCGCCCTCGCCAGCCGGTGGTGGAGCGGCAGCAGCACCCGGTAGGCGTCGTCGAAGAGCGGGACGGTGACCAGGTCGGTGCCCAGGTGCTCGGCGCCGGGAGCAGTGAACACGACCGCCAGGTCGAGCTCGCGCTCGCGCAGCCGGGGAAGGAGGCCCTGCACGTGGTCGTCGACGACCGTCAGCGTGACGTCGGGCTGCTCCGAGCGCATGCGGGCGATCGCGCCCGGCACGAACGACGCCAGCGCTGTCGGAACGCTGCCGAGTCGCAGCCGTCGCTCCTGGCGGCCGAGCAGGTCGCCCAGGTCGCGCTCCGCGGACCCGAGCCGGGCCGCCACGGCACGCGCGTGGTCGGCGAGCACGTGCCCGGCCGCGGTCAGCTGCACCGGGCGCGACCCCCGGTCGACGAGGGTGGTCCCCACCTGTCGCTCCAGGGCGGCGACGTGCTGGCTGACGGCCGACTGGCTGATGCCGAGGTCCGCGGCGGCGGCCGAGAACGACCCGGCGGCCTCCAGGGCGGCCAGGGCGTGCAGGCGAGGCACAGCTGATATCAGCGTCACTTATCGAAGTCTAGCGATCCGACTTCTCACTGATGCTCGGTCGGACTCACCCTGTTGTTCCAGACCAGCCCATGGGAGGCAGCCGTGACCACCAGCCAGACCACGCGACCCGCGCTCGACGAGGAGCGCCTGATGTCCTTCGTGTTCCGCGCCGTCGACGAGGTCGGTGCCACCCTCAACGCCGCGCTCGTCGTCCTGGGCGACAAGCTCGGCTGGTACGCCGCGCTCGCCGACCACGGCCCGATGACGCCCGAGCAGCTCGCCGAGGCGACCGGGACCGCCCTTCCCTACGCACGGGAGTGGCTCAACGCCCAGGCTGCCGGAGCGTTCGTCGACTACGAGCCCGCGACGGGCCGCTACACGCTTCCCGCCGAGCACGCCGTCGCGCTCACCGACGCCGACAGTCCGGCCTTCCTGCCCGGCCTCTTCCAGATCGCGCTCGGCACCGTCGCCGACAGCGATCGCCTCGTGGACGTCGTACGCAGCGGCGGCGGGGTGGGCTGGCCCGAGCACCGCAGCGACGTGCACGAAGGCTGCGAGCGGTTCTTCCGGCCGTCGTACAAGGCCTACCTCGTCGACGCCTGGCTGCCCGCCGTGGGCGTCGTGGACCGTCTTCGCGAGGGGGCCGAGGTCGCGGACGTCGGCTGCGGCCACGGCGCCTCGACGATCCTGATGGCCACCGCGTTCCCCCGGTCGAGGTTCGTCGGCTCGGACCCGCACGCGCCCTCGATCGAGGTCGCGCGCCAGCGCGCGGAGGAAGCCGGTGTCGCCGACCGGGTGACGTTCGAGGTGGCGAGTGCCTCGGCCTTCACCGGAGCCGGCTACGACCTGGTGACGACCTTCGACTCCCTCCACGACATGGGTGACCCGGTGGGCGCCGCTCGCCACGTGCGCGGAGCCCTGGCCGACGACGGGGTGTGGATGGTCGTCGAGCCGATGGCGGGCGACCGGGTCGAGGACAACCTCAACCCCGTGGGTCGCGCCTACTACGGCTTCTCCACCCTGCTGTGCACCCCGGGTTCGCTGTCGCAGGAGGTCGGGCTCGCCCTCGGCACCCAGGCCGGACCGGCCCGGATCCGCGCCGTGGTCGAGGAAGCCGGCTTCGCATCGCTCAGGACCGCGGCCGAGACGCCCTTCCACCGGGTCATGGAGGTGCGCACCGGCCTGCCGTGAGCGGTCGTCGTACCCTCACGCGGTGGAGCGACTTCCCCTCGTCACCCTCGCGGTCGGCACGGCGCTCGGCCTGGCCCTCGGCGTGGCGGGGACCGTGGCGTACGACGCCTCGCGCGACGACGGTGAGCCGACCAGTGAGCCGACCAGCGGACCGAGCACCCGGCCCACGACCGCGCCCACCAGCGTGATCCTGCTCATCGGCGACGGCATGGACGACTCGATGATCACCGCGGCGCGCAACTACTCCGTCGGGGCGGCCGGCCGCCTGGCCATGGACGACCTGCCCGCGACGGGTGCGATGACGACGTACGGCCTGGTGCCGGGTCCGGGCCCCGACTACCCGATCGACTACGTGTCGGACTCCGCGGCGACCGCGAGCGGGTTCTCGACCGGCCAGAAGACCGTCGACGGACGCATCTCGCAGGGACCGTCCGCCTCTGTCGAGGCGCCCGGCGAGGACCACGAGACCGTGCTCGAGGCCTTCGCGCGCAGCGGCCGGCCGACCGGCGACGTCTCCACCGCGGACATCACCGACGCCACTCCGGCGGCGGCCGCGACCCACGTCAACGACCGCACCTGCCAGGACTCGACGACGATGGCCGCGTGCCCGGCCGCGCTGAAGTCGGCCGGAGGTCGCGGGTCGATCGCCGAGCAGCTCCTCGACGCCGGCGTCGACGTCCTGCTCGGTGGCGGGCAGCAGCGGTTCGACCGCCCGCTCGAGGACGGGTCGCAGACCCTGCTCGAGCACGCCACCGCCGGCGGCTACCGGTCCGTGCGCACCGCCGACGAGCTGGCCGGTGTCGACAGCCTCGGCGACGGCCGGCTGCTGGGGCTGTTCGCGCCGGTGCACCTGACCCGGAGGTACGCCCCGCTCGAAGCCGTCCCGGGCGGCGCCGCGACCGACGACGGCCGGTGCGTGGAGCAGGACCGCGGCACCGAGCCGACCGTCGCGGCGATGACGTCCACCGCCATCGACCTGCTCGACGACGCAGGTCCGGACGGCTTCTTCCTCCAGGTCGAGGCCGCCGGCGTCGACAAGTCCGAGCACGAGCGGGACGTCTGCGGAGCGATCGGCGAGCTCGAGGACCTCGACCGGGCGGTCCGGGTCGCCCTCGACTACCAGCAGGCCCACCCCGGGACGCTCGTCATCGTCACCGGCGACCACGCGCACTCCACCCAGATCGTGATGGACGACGACGGCGGCGTCGACACCGCGACGGTGACGACCGCCGACGGCGACCCGATGACGCTCGCCTACTCCACGAGCTACCAGGAGGCCAGCGACGGCAAGGAGAAGGGGAAGGCCACGCACACCGGCACCCAGATCCGCGTCGCCGCGATCGGGCCGGGCTCGGAGCGCGTCACGGGCGTCATCGACCAGACCGAGCTGCACGCGATCATGCTCGGCGAGTGACGTACGACCGCCCTCCGGTGTGACGTACGCAATTGCCGCGCCACCGCGGCGCGGGTCTAAGGTGAGGCAACCCTTAGCCCCGTGAAGGACCCCCCGTGCCGCTCCGCCCCCGCCGTCTTCCCCGTCGCGCCCAGGTCGCGCTCGCAGCGACCCTGCTGACCGCGTCGACCCTGTCCGGCTGCAGCGTCTTCGGGTCGCCCGACCTGGTGATCTACAACGCGCAGCACGAGCAGCTGCTCGACGAGATCGTCCCCCTCTTCGAGAAGGAGTCGGGCCTCGACGTCGAGCTCCGCAGCTCCAACGACCTCGAGATGGCCAACCAGATCGTCGAGGAGGGCAAGGACTCCCCCGCCGACGTGTTCCTCACCGAGAACTCCCCGGCGATGAGCATCGTCGACAACGCCGGCCTGTTCGCCGAGCTGCCGGAGGCGGCGTACGCCTCCATCCCCGAGCAGTACGTCGCCGACGACAAGACCTGGACCGGGTTCCTGGGCCGCTCGACCGTGGCGATGTACAACACCGACTCGATGACCGACGCGGACCTGCCGGCCTCGCTCATGGACTTCGCGAAGCCGGAGTGGAAGGGCCGCGTGTCCTTCTCCCCCACCGGTGCGGACTTCCAGGCGATCGTGTCCGCCGTCCTCGCCATCGAGGGTGAGGACGCCACCGCGGCCTGGCTGAAGGGCCTCAAGGACAACGGCGTGATCGTCCAGAACAACCTCGTCGTCATGCAGTCGGTCAACTCCGGCGAGGTCGACGCCGGCATCGCCTACAGCTACTACTGGTACCGCGACCGCCAGGAGAACGGCACCGACTCCGACAGCTCGGCGCTCCACTTCTTCGGCAACCAGGACCCCGGCGCGTTCCTCAGCATCTCCGGCGCCGGCATCCTCGCCAGCAGTGAGCACCAGGACGCGGCCGAGGAGTTCGTCACCTGGCTGACCGGGACCGAGGCGCAGCAGGCGATGGCGGAGTCGTACGCACTGGAGTACCCGCTCAACCCCGACGCGTCCCTCAACCCCGAGGTGAAGCCCTTCGACGAGCTCGACCCGCCGCAGGTCGACGTGTCGAGCCTCAACGGGCCGCAGGTCACCGACCTGATGACCGCGGCAGGGCTGCTCTGACCACGACCAGTCCCGCGAGGTCCGCCACCAGATCGACCACCGGGCGCCGTACGCCGCCCCTGCTGCTCGCGGCCGGGGCGGTCGTCGCCGTCCTGGCACTGGTGCCGCTGGCCTACGTCGCGACCTACGTCGTCGCGATCGGGCCGGCCGACCTGTGGCAGCTGCTCGCGCGACCGCGGATCGTCGAGCTGCTCCGCAACACGATCACCCTCGCGGCTGCCTGCATGGCGGCCACGGCGGCGCTGGGCGTCGGCCTCGCCTTCCTCGTCGAGCGCACCGACCTCCCGGGTCGCCGGGCCTGGCACGGCCTCCTGGTCGCTCCGCTGGCCGTGCCGGCGTTCGTCAACGGCTACGCGTGGGTCTCGCTCGACCGCAGCATCCACGGCTTCGCCGGCGCGTTCGGCGTCGTGACGCTGTCCTACTACCCGCTCGTCTACCTCCCGGTGGTCGCCATGCTGCGCCGGCTCGACCCGGCGCTCGAGGAGTCCGCCTGGTCGCTCGGCCACTCGCAGGCGCGCACCTTCCGCACCGTCGTCCTCCCCCAGCTCCGGCCGGCGCTGCTGGGCGGCGCCCTGCTCGTCGGGCTGCACCTGCTGGCCGAGTTCGGTGCGCTGTCGCTGCTGCGCTTCCCGACCTTCACCACCGCGATCTACGACCAGTACGGCTCGACGTTCAACGGCGCCGCCGCGACGGCGATGGCCGGCGTGCTCGTCCTGCTCTGCCTCGTGCTGCTGCTCGCCGACCTGCGCCTGCGCGGCGACCGTCGCTACGCCCGCGTCGGCCGCGGCGCGGCGCGCAGCGTCGTACCCCTCGCCCTCGGTGCGTGGCGGGCGCCGGTCCTCGCCACCGTCTCCGCGGTCGTCGCCCTCGCCGTCGGCGTGCCGGCGTTCTCACTGGTGCGGTGGCTCGTGATCGGCACGTCCACCCAGTTCCCGCTGGCCGACCTCACCTCCGCCCTCGTCTCGACCGTCGTGCTCGCGCTGGCCGGGGCCGTCCTGACCACGCTCGCCGCGGTGCCGGTCGTGTGGCTGGCCGTGCGGCACCGGGGTCGCCTCTCGACGCTCATCGAGCGGAGCACCTACATCGCCAACGCGCTGCCCGGGCATCGTCGTCGGGCTGGCCCTCGTCGTCGCGTCGCTGCGGCTGGTGCCGGCGGTCTACCAGACCGCGACCCTCCTCGTGGCGGCGTACGCCATCCTCTTCCTGCCGCGTGCCGTGGTGACCGTGCGTGCCGGGCTGGAGCAGGCGCCCGTCGTGCTCGACGACGTCGCCCACAGCCTCGGCATCGGCCCGCTCGCGACGGCCCGTCGGGTCACCCTCCCGCTGATCGCACCGAGCCTCGGCGCCGGTGCCGCGCTGGTCTTCCTCGCCATCTCCACCGAGCTCACGGCGACCCTGATGCTGTCCCCGATCGGCACCCGCACGCTGGCCACCGAGTTCTGGTCGGCGTCCTCGGAGCTCCGCTACGGCGCAGCCGCGCCGTACGCCCTGCTGCTGGTGCTCGTCTCCATCCCCGCGACCGTCCTGCTGATGCGGGCCGACGGCGTCGCCGCCCAGACCACGGAGGTGCCTGCATGAGCAGCCTCACCGTCACCGGTGTGACCAAGTCCTTCGGCAGCACGCGAGCCGTCGACGACGTCACCCTCCACGTGCCGCACGGCTCGTTCACCACCGTGCTCGGCCCCTCGGGCTGCGGCAAGACCACCCTGCTCCGCCTGATCGCCGGCTTCCTCGTCCCCGAGTCGGGCACCATCGCCTTCGGCGACACGGTCGTGGCCGGCAACGGCGTACGACCGACGCCGCCGCAGGCCCGCCGGGTGGGCTACGTCCCGCAGGAGGGCGCGCTCTTCCCGCACCTCGACGTGGCCGCCAACATCTCGTTCGGCCTGGACAAGGCGGCCCGCGGCTCCGACCGCGGCGACGACCGGGTGGCCGAGATGCTCGACCTCGTCGAGCTGCCCGCCGACTTCCGCCACCGCCGGCCCGACGAGCTCTCCGGCGGCCAGCAGCAGCGGGTCGCTCTCGCGCGCTCGCTCGCCCCGCAGCCGGCGGTCGTGCTGCTCGACGAGCCGTTCTCCTCCCTCGACGCCGGCCTGCGCGGCAGCACCTCGCGCGCCGTGCGCCGTGCCCTCGCGGCCAGCAACACGACGGGGGTGCTGGTCACGCACGACCAGAACGAGGCCCTGTCCCTGGCCGACGAGGTCGCAGTGATGCGCGCCGGGCGCCTCGTCCAGTCGGCCCCGCCCAGCCAGGTCTACCTCTCCCCGAGCGACCCCGAGGTCGCCGCCTTCGTCGGCCGGGCGGTCGTCCTGCCCGGCACGGCGTCGGAGTCGCGCGCGACCTGCGCGCTCGGCGACGTGGTGCTCACCTCACCCGCCCGGGGCGAGGTCTCGCTGATGATCCGGCCCGAGCAGGTCTTCGTCGACATGTCCCACGGCGAGGGCGTCCGCGGGACCGTCGAGGAGGTCAGCTACTACGGCCACGACTGCGCGGTGCAGGTGCGCCTCGACGACGGCACGTCCGTCCTGTCGCGGATGTCGGGCGTGCTCCACCCCGCTGCCGGCGACACCGTCCACGTGCGGGTCACCGGGCTGGTCCGCGCCTACCGCCCGGCGGCGACGTGACCCTCACGCCCCAGCGGACGACGGTTGCGCCGGTCCTCGACCACGCCCGGTTCGCCGACGCGCCCGCCGTCGTCGTCGGCGACCGCACGCTCAGCCACGCCGACCTCGACCGCCTGGTCGCCGACCGCGCTCGCAGCTGGGGGCGGGAGCGCCGGCTCGTGCTGGTCGAGGCCGCCAACGAGCTCGACTCCCTCGTCGCCTACCTCGCCGCGCTGCAGCACGGGCACGTCGCGCTGGTGGTGCCCGACCGACGGACCGCGCAGCGCGACGCGATGGTCGCCGCCTACGACCCGGACATCGTGTGCGCCGCCGGCCGCGACGACGTACGCCGCCCGGCGACCGTGCACGACCTCCACCCCGACCTGGCGCTGCTGCTCAGCACCTCGGGCACGACCGGCTCCCCCAAGCTCGTCCGGCTCTCCCGCGACAACGTCGCCAGCAACGCCGCGGCCATCGCCGACTACCTCGGCCTGACCCCGGACGACCGCGCGATCACCGCGCTGCCGCTGCACTACTGCTACGGGCTCTCCGTCCTGCACTCGCACCTCGTGGCCGGCGCGAGCATCGTGCTGACCGACCTGAGCGTCGTCGACGAGTGCTTCTGGGACCTCGCGACCCGCACCGGGGCGACCACGCTCGCGGGGGTGCCCCACACCTTCGACCTGCTCGCGACCAGCGGCTTCGAGACGCGGGACCTGCCGTCGCTGCGCCAGGTGACCCAGGCGGGCGGCCGGCTGGACCCCGACGCCGTACGCCGCTGGAGCCGCGCCGGGCGGAGCCGCGGCTGGGACCTCGTCGTCATGTACGGCGCGACCGAGGCGACCGCGCGGATGGCCTACCTCCCGCCGCACCTCACCACAGACCACCCCGAAGCGATCGGTGTAGCCATTCCGGGGGGACGGCTACGACTCGACGAGGGTGTGGACGGGAGGGCCGGAGTGGGCGAGCTCGTCTACTCCGGCCCGAACGTCATGCTCGGCTACGCCGAGTCCCCCGCGGACCTCGGCCGACCGCGCGAGGTCGACGAGCTGCGGACCGGCGACCTGGCGCGCGAGGTCGACGGACTGTTCGAGGTCGTCGGCCGGATCAACCGGTGCGGCAAGGTCTTCGGCCTGCGACTCGACCTCGACGGCCTCGAGCGCCACCTCCGCTCGGAGGTCGACCCGCGCGCGCGGGTGGTCGCGACCGACCGCCACGTCCACGTCTTCCTCGCGTCCGGCCGGGGCACCGCCGCGGCCCACGCCCTCACGACCGGCCACTGCGGCGTGCCCGCCCACGCCGTCCGCGTCACCGTCCTGCCGCAGGTGCCGGTGACCGCCAGCGGCAAGGTCGACTACGCCGGCCTGGCCGAGCTCGCCCGCAGCGCCGAGGAGCCGGCGTCGGATGCCGACGGCTCCGTGCGCGCGGCGTACGTCCGGGTGCTCGGCCGTCCGGACGCCCGTGACACCGACTCCTTCGTCGACCTCGGCGGCGACTCGCTGTCCTACGTCGAGCTCGCCACCCGGCTCGGCGAGGCCCTCGGCGGAGCCGTGCCCACCGGGTGGCACCTGCGCAGCATCGGCGAGCTGGAGCGCCTCGCGACCGCGCAGGCGGCGACCGACGTCGAGCCGGCCCGCGGCTGGGTCCGCCTCGACACGACCGTCGCCCTCCGCGCGCTCGCGATCCTCTTCGTCGTCGCGAGCCACGTCGACCTGGTCGCGCTCGAGGGCGGCGCCCACCTGCTGCTGGCCGTCGCCGGCTTCAACTTCGCGCGCTTCCAGCTCTCCTCCGCCGGCGACGCCCGCACCCGCCTGCGGCACGGCCTCTCCGGGCTGGCCCAGCTGCTCGTGCCCTCCGTCCTGTGGGTCGGGGCCGTCGCGCTCGTGCTCGGCAGCTACGACCTGACGACCGCGCTGTTCGTCCGCGAGCTGCTCAACAGCTCCGAGTGGGACGACCAGTGGCAGCTGTGGTTCCTCGAGTCGCTCGTCTGGCTCACTGCAGCGGCACTGGCACTGACCTGCCTGCCGCGGCTGCACGACCTCGAGCGGCGTACGCCGTTCCGCTTCGCGCTGGCCCTGCTCGCCGTCACCGCGGCGGCGCGCTTCGCCGACGTCGGCCTGCGCGCCGGTCCGACCCAGCGCTACACGACCGTGGTGGTGGCCTTCGTCTTCGTCCTCGGCTGGCTCGGCGCCCGGGCCGACACCACCCGCCGGCGGCTGCTCGTCTCCGCGCTCGCCGCGGCCCTGCTGGTCGGCTTCTTCGGGCAGCTCCACCGCGAGGTCATCGTGCTCGGCGGCTTCCTCGTCATGCTCTGGCTGCCCCACGTCCGGGTGCCCACCCTCGTGGCCCGCGTCGCGGGCGTGCTCGCGGGCGCCAGCCTCTTCATCTACCTGACCCACTGGCAGGTCTACCCGCCGCTCGAGGACGCGGGCCACCAGTGGCTCGCGCTGACCGCGTCGCTCGTGGTCGGCATCGCCTACGGACGCGTCGTCCGCCCACTGCACAAGGCTGTCGGTCGCGCCCTGATCGGGTCGCGGTAGCCTGCCGAGCGGTAGTTTTCCCGGCCGCCTGAGCAGGAGTCCCGCGTGAGCTTGAAGAAGGTCCTGATCGCCAACCGCGGCGAGATCGCCGTCCGTGTCATCCGTGCCTGCAAGGACGCCGGCATCGGCTCCGTGGCGGTCTACGCCGAGCCCGACCGCGACGCGCTCTTCGTCCGGCTCGCCGACGAGGCCCACTCCCTCGGCGGCGCGACCCCGGCCGACTCCTACCTCGACATCGCCAAGATCATCACGGTCGCCACCGACACCGGCGCCGACTCGGTGCACCCCGGCTACGGCTTCCTCGCCGAGAACGCCGACTTCGCCCAGGCCGTCATCGACGCCGGGCTGATCTGGATCGGTCCCCCGCCGGCGGCCATCGAGGCGCTCGGCGACAAGGCGAAGGCCAAGCACATCGCCGACCGCGCCAACGCGCCGCTGGCGCCCGGCACCAAGGACCCGGTCAAGGACGCCGACGAGGTCGTCGCGTTCGCCGAGGCCAACGGCCTCCCCGTCGCCATCAAGGCCGTCTTCGGCGGTGGCGGGCGCGGCCTCAAGGTCGCCCGCACGATCGAGGAGATCCCCGACGCCTACGAGTCCGCGGTCCGCGAGGCGGTCACCGCCTTCGGTCGCGGCGAGTGCCTGGTCGAGAAGTTCCTCGACAAGCCGCGCCACGTCGAGACCCAGTGCCTGGCCGACCAGCACGGCAACGTCGTCGTGGTGAGCACCCGTGACTGCTCGCTCCAGCGCCGCAACCAGAAGCTCGTCGAGGAGGCGCCCGCGCCGTTCCTCAGCCAGGAGCAGGTCGACGAGCTCTACGACTCCTCCAAGCGCATCCTCAAGGAGGCCGGCTACTACGGCGCCGGCACCTGCGAGTTCCTCGTCGCGCAGGACGGCACGATCTCCTTCCTCGAGGTCAACACCCGCCTCCAGGTCGAGCACTGCGTCTCGGAGGAGGTCACCGGGATCGACCTCGTCCGCGAGATGTTCCGCGTCGCCGCCGGCGAGGAGCTCGGCTACGGCGACCCGGAGATCCGCGGCCACTCGATCGAGTTCCGCATCAACGCCGAGGACGGCGGACGCAACTTCATGCCCGCGCCCGGCACCCTGTCGGCGTGGTCGCCGCCGAGCGGTCCCGGCGTACGCCTCGACGGTGGCTACGAGAACGGCGAGACCATCCCCGGCTCGTTCGACTCGCTCATCGCCAAGCTCATCGTCACCGGCACGCACCCGCACGCAGGCGCTCGAGCGCTCGCGCCGCGCCCTCGACGAGTTCGTCGTCGACGGCATGCCGACCGTCATCCCCTTCCACCGCGCCGTGGTGTCCGACCCGGCCTACGTCGGACCCTCCACGCCGTCCGGCGAGGGCGAGTTCACGGTCTACACGCAGTGGATCGAGACCGAGTTCGACAACCGGATCGAGCCCTACGCCGGCGACTCCGCAGAGGCGGAGGAGGCGGGTGAGCGGCAGCGGGTCACCGTCGAGGTCGGCGGCAAGCGCCTCGAGGTCGTCCTCCCCGCCGGGCTCGGCGGGCTCTCCGTCGGAGCGGGCGGTGGCGGGTCCGCGACGAAGGCCAAGCGCTCCGCCAAGAAGGCGGGCGCCGCCGCCTCCGGCGACTCCGTCACCTCGCCCATGCAGGGCACCATCGTCAAGGTCGCCGTCACCGACGGCGCCACGGTCGCGGAGGGCGACGTCATCGTCGTCATGGAGGCGATGAAGATGGAGCAGCCGCTCAAGGCCCACAAGGCCGGCACCGTCACCGGCCTCCAGGCCGAGGTCGGCGCCACGGTCACCAACGGCGCGGTGATCTGCGAGATCAAGGACTGACCTCGCCTGCGATCCGGATCACATAGATAGCAAGCACTCACTTTCTATGTGACGACTGGGTGCGTGACGACCACCCCCACCCAGCGGCGTACGCAGGCCGAGCGCCGCGAGGGCACGATCGCCGCGCTCCTCGACGCGACGGTCGCGTGCCTGGCCGAGCGGGGGTACGCCGCCACCTCGACCGCCGCGGTCTGCGCCGAGGCGGGCGTCAGCCAGGGAGCGCTGTTCCGGCACTTCCCCAGCCGTCAGGCGCTGCTGGTGGCCACCGCCGAGCACGTCGCTGCCCGCAACGTCGCCGACTTCCGCGCGACCGCCGCTGCCGAGGTGGACACCGTCGACGAGGTCGTCGCCGTGCTGGGCCGGCTCCGCCGGATCGTGCTGTCGCCGGCGAACCAGACCTGGCGCGAGCTCCTCGTCGCCGCCCGGTCCGACGACGCCCTGCGCGCGGCCCTGCTGCCGGCGCGCGAGTCCCTGCAGGGGCAGATGCTCGCCGCCGCGACCGACCTCTGGGGCGACCGCCTCGACGCCGACGACCTCGCCGCGGTGCTGAGCGTCGTCGTCAACATGCTCGACGGGCTGGCGTTCTCGGCCCTCGACCCCGACCCGACGGCCGCCCCCGGCCGCACCGTCGAGCGGGCGCTGCGCCTGCTCGCCGAGATGATCGTCAGCCACTACCCGCAGGAGACCCGATGAGCACGGCCACGGACACCTTCACCCCCGACGTCATCGTCGTCGGCGCCGGCCTCGCCGGCCTGGTCGCCACCCACGAGCTGGCCCTGGCCGGCAAGAAGGTGCTGGTGCTCGACCAGGAGAACCGCCACAACCTCGGCGGCCAGGCGTGGTGGTCCCTCGGCGGGCTGCTCCTCGTCGACAGCCCCGAGCAGCGCCGGATGGGGATCAAGGACTCCCCCGAGCTCGCCTGGCAGGACTGGCAGGGCTCGGCGCAGTTCGACCGCCTCGGCGACGGCACCGACGGCCCCGGCCGCGGCGAGGACTTCTGGCCGCAGCAGTGGGCGAGGGCCTACGTCGACTTCGCCCACCGCGACAAGCGCGCCTACCTCCACGACCTCGGGCTCAGGTCGCTGCCCTTCGTCGGCTGGGCCGAGCGCGGCGACGGCCGGGCGACCGGCCACGGCAACTCGGTCCCCCGCTTCCACCTGACGTGGGGCACCGGCCCCGAGGTCGTCCGGATCTTCGCCGAGCCCGTCGAGCGCGCGGAGGCGGACGGGCTCGTACGCCTCGCGTTCCGCCACCAGGTCGACGAGCTCGTCGTCGAGGACGGCGCCGTCGTGGGCGTGCGCGGGACCGTGCTCGCCGACGACGACAGCGCGCGCGGCGTGAAGTCCAGCCGGGAGGCAGCTGGCGGGTTCGAGCACCGTGCCGCCGCGGTCGTCGTGACGAGCGGCGGCATCGGCCACAACCACGAGCTGATGCGTCGCAGCTGGCCCACCGAGCGGGTCGGTGCCGCGCCCGAGCACCTGATCTCCGGCGTGCCGGCCCACGTGGACGGCCGGATGCAGGGCATCGCCGAGACGGCCGGCGCGACGATGGTCAACAAGGACCGCATGTGGGCCTACGTGGAGGGGATCCACAACTGGGACCCGGTCTGGCCCGACCACGCGATCCGGATCCTGCCGGGCCCGTCGTCGATGTGGTTCGACGCGACCGGCAAGCGGCTCGAGGGGATGTCGGGCGTCCCCGGCGCCGACTCGATCGGCGCGATGAAGCAGATCCTGGCGGCCGGGCACGACTACTCGTGGTTCGTGCTGACCCAGTCGATGATCGAGAAGGAGTTCGCGCTGTCCGGCTCCGAGCAGAACCCCGACATCACCGGCAAGGACCTGAGGTTCCTGGCGAAGACGCGGCTCGCCAAGGGCGCCCCCGGCCCGGTCGAGGCGTTCAAGGAGCACGGCGTCGACTTCGTCGTGGCCGACGACCTCGACGAGCTGGTCACCGCGATGAACGGGCTCAGCCGCGGTCCGCAGCTCGAGGCCGACGTCATCCGCCGCCAGATCGAGGCGCGCGACCGCGAGATGGACAACGCGTTCTCCAAGGACGTCCAGGTGATGGTCATCCACAACGCCCGCCGCAGCCGTACCGACAAGCTGATCCGGGTCGCCAAGCCGCACAAGGTGCTCGACCCGGCCCACGGCCCGCTCATCGCCGTACGGCTCAACATCCTGTCGCGCAAGACCCTCGGCGGGCTCGAGACCGACCTCGACGGCCAGTGCGTGGCCGCCGACGGGAGCCGCGTGCCGGGCCTGTACGCCGCGGGCGAGGTCGCCGGGTTCGGCGGCGGCGGGGTCCACGGCTACAACGCGCTGGAGGGCACCTTCCTCGGCGGCTGCATCTTCTCCGGCCGCGCCGTCGGAAGGGCGCTCGCACGCTGAGACCCGGCCCGCCGGTGGTCGCGCGGGCTCGTCCCGCGCTCGCGCTTGAAGGCCGCGCTCAGCGCGAACGGCGTCGCGTAGCCGACCCGCCGGGCCACCGACGCGACGGTCGCGTCGGGCTCGAGGAGCAGGTCGGCCGCCAGCGCGAGGCGCCACTGCGTCAGGAAGCCCATCGGCGGCTCGCCGACCAGGTCGGTGAACCGCTTGGCGAAGGTGGCCCGCGACACCCCCGTGCGGTCGGCCAGCTCGGCGACGGACCACGGGTGCTCGGGGTGGTGCTGGAGCAGGCGCAGGGCCGGACCCACCACGGCGTCGGCCTGCGCGGCGTACCAGCCGGGCGCGACGGAGTGCGAGCGGGCGAACCAGGTGCGGAGCAGCGTGATCAGCAGGAGGTCGAGCAGCCGGTCGAGCACCGCCTCCTGGCCCGGGGCGTCGCGCACGACCTCCTCCTCGAGCAGGGCGATCAGCGGTGTGTCGAGCTCGTCGCCGCGCAGGACCATCGTGCGCGGCAGCGACCGCAGGAGCCGTCGGGTGACCTCGCCCTCGAGCTGGTAGACGCCGGTGAGCAGCACGGTCTCGCCCTCGCTGCTGTTGCCCCAGCTCCGCACGCCCTGGGCCATCTCCTCGACCACCACGTGGCCGTCGAGCGTCCTGCAGACCTGGTCGGGGCCGATGACGACCTGCGTCGGCGTGCTCGGGTCGTCCGCGATGGACCAGTGGTCGCCACCGACCCACACCACGACGTCGCCGGCGTCGAGGCGCACCGGCTCGCCGTCGGGCCCCTCGGGACCGTCGGGGCACACCCAGAGGTGTCCGCGCACGACCGTCGTGACCGACAGGGGCGCACCGTCCTCGAGCCGCACGGACCAGGGCGGATCGAGCAGGATGCGGAGCAGGAAGGCGCGACGGGCCCGCGGGCCGTCGAGCAGCGCGCTGAGTCCGTCCATGTCGCCGATCCTAGACGCTGACGTATGCAATCCGTCGTGCACGCCATGGAATGTCTGGTCCAGCCGCGGTCCACTGGTCCCATGAGCACTGACAAGACCTCGTCCGAGACCCTCCTGACCATCGCCACCACCAGCGAGCCGCGCGTCGCGCTGATCGCCGCCGCCGTCGTCGTCGCCGGCCTCCAGGCCGGCACCTTCTTCACCTGGTCGACCGGGGTGATGCCGGGCCTGGCACGGGTGGACGACCGCACCTTCGTCGAGGCGATGCAGCAGATGAACGTCGCCATCGTGAACCCGCTCTTCCTCGCCACCTTCCTCGGCGCCCCCGTCCTCGCCGGCGCAGCGGCGGTGCTGGGCGGCGCCCAGGCGCGGCCGTGGGCGGTCGCGGCCACTGCCCTGGCCGTCGGCACCCTGGCCATCAGCTTCGCCGGCAACATCCCGCTCAACGACGCCCTCGAGGCAGCCGGCCGGGTCGGCACGATCACCGACCTCGCCGCGGTCCGCGCGGACTTCGAGTCACGCTGGGTGCTCCTCAACGCCGCGCGCAGCCTCACCTCGGCGGGAGCGCTGGCCTGCCTCGCCGTGGCCGCCCTCCGCGCCCGGGGCTGACCCGCCCCCCTCCGGTGATGAGTTCTCCGACTCCCGGCCGTCATACCTCCAGAAGGACCACCACACGACGGAGGATGGACGATGACCGCAGTGACGCAGGACAGGGAGACCAGGGTGAGCGAGCTCGACGAGGCCGGCTTCTCGGAGGTGACCGAGAGGCACCGTCGCGAGCTGCACGTCCACTGCTACCGGATGCTGGGGTCGTTCCAGGACGCCGAGGACGCCGTGCAGGAGACCTTCCTGCGCGCGTGGCGACGGCGGGAGACCTTCGAGGGGCGCTCGACCTTCCGCGCGTGGCTCTACCGGATCGCGACCAACGCCTGCCTCGACCTGCTCGCGAAGCGGCGCCCGGAGCCGGCGACCGGCGGCGAGGTGCTGTGGCTGCAGCCCTACCCCGACCGGCTGCTCGACGAGCTGGCCGCCGACGACGCCGACGAGCCGGAGACCGCCGCACTGGCGCGCGAGACCGTCGAGCTGGCCTACGTCGTCGCGGTGCAGCACCTCGCCCCGCGACCGCGCGCCGCGCTGATCCTGCGCGACGTCGTGGGCTGGCCCGCCAAGGACGTGGCCGACCTGCTCGGCGACTCGGTCCACTCGGTCAACAGCGCGCTCCAGCGTGCCCGGGCCGGGATGCGCGCGCACCTTCCTGCCGAGCGCCAGGAGTGGACCGGCGGCGAGGACGACGACAACCGCGAGCTCGTACGCCGCTTCACCGACGCCAGCATCGCCACCGACATCGACACGATCGCCACCATGCTCCGCGACGACGTCCGGTTCGCGATGCCGCCCGTGCCGGGCCTGATCGTCGGGCGTGACGCGGTCCTGGCCGACTGGATCGAGGGCGGCTACCCCGAGATGACCGGCCTGCGCGGCGTCCCGATCTCGGTGAACCGGCAGCCCGCGGTCGGCTACTACGTGTGGCGCGAGGAGGAGTCGGCCCACGTCCCGCTGGCGCTCGACGTGCTGCGGATCAGCGAGGGCTCCATCACCGAGGTCACGATCTTCGGCCCCGAGCAGTTCCCGCACCTCGGCCTGCCGGCCCGGCTCGAGGCCGACGAGGCGTCCCGATGAGCCCGCGGACGGGGCTGCTCGCCGTGGTCGGTGCCGTGGTCGCCACCGCGGCCGTCGCCGGCGTGGCCACGGCCGCCGGCGTCGACCTCGCGGTCGAGGGCAGCGCCGAGACGATCCCGGTCTCCGGGATCGCTGTCATCACCGGCGGCGCAACCCTCGTCGGCGTCGCGATGGCGATCGCCCTCCAGCGCTGGAGCGACCGGCCGGCCGAGCGGTTCGTCCTGGTCGCGGTCGCGCTGACCGTGCTGTCGCTGGTGCCGCCGCTCCTCTGGGGAGCCGACGCCGCCGCCGCGGCCACCCTGGTCGCCCTGCACCTGGTCGCGGCGGCAGTCGCGATCCCGGTGCTGGCCCGGGGCCTGCGACCCGCACCCGCCGGCTGACGCCGATCCGCGCCGGGACTCAGCCGAGCCCGACGGCCTCCGCGAGCGCCTGCAGGTGGTGCTCGAAGAGGTCGCCGGGCTCGCTGAACGTGTCGGGGCCGTACTGGCCGAAGACCTCCCACGTGACGCACCCGAAGAGCGCGGCCCAGGCGAACATCCCGCGTGCGACGAGGTGGTCGGGCACGGTCAGCCCCATCTGCCGCCGGATGCGGGCGAGGTCGCGGGACAGGCGGCGCGGGGCCACCGCACCCTCGTCCACCACGATGGCGCCGGCGTCCCACGCGTCCTGCCACACCTCGACCAGCCGGGCCGCGACGCGGATGCCGGGGCCGGTCGTCTGCTCCGCCGGCGCCTCGTAGCCGGGCACCGGGCTCCCGAACAGCAGGGCGTACGTCGCCGGCTCGGCGAGCCCCCAGGTCCGGACCGCGCGGCCGATGGCCGACATCCGGCCGACGTGGTCGCTGCTGTCGACCTTCTCCAGGGCGGCGTCGACGGCGTCGCCGAGCTCGCCGTAGCCGTCGACGACCAGCAGCGTCAGCAGGTCGTCGCGGCTCGCGACGTAGCGGTAGACCGCCGACGACACGAGCCCGAGGTCGCGCGCGACCGCGCGCAGGGACAGCGCGGCCGCTCCCTCGGTCGCGAGGTGGGTCCGTCCGATGCGGACGATGTCGCGCATCGTCTGCTCGCGTGCCCGGGCCCTGGGAGTGGTCGTGTCCATGCCGCCATCGTGCCACATCTGCGAGCACCAGTGACTGAGAAGAGCAGTGCTCTTGCTTTTCCCCATCGCAGGGTGCACGATGAGCAAACCGAGAGCACCGCTCTCTCAATCCGAGGAGAACCCATGAACACCGTCCACGTCGTCACCGGAGCCGGGCCCGTCGGCTCGACCGTCGCCCTCCAGCTCGCCGAGGCGGGCCACCAGGTGCGCCTGCTGACCCGGTCGGGCAGTGGCCCCGAGCACCCCTCCATCGAGCGTCGCCGCGTCGACGTCTCGGACCCCGGGGCCCTCGGCGAGGCCTTCGCGGGCGCCGTCGCGATCTACCACTGCATCCACGCGTCGGCCTATGACGCGAAGGTGTGGCGTGCCGAGCTCCCCGCGGCCGAGCGGGCGGTGCTCGAGGCTGCAGGGCGGGTCGGGGCGGTCGTCGTCTTCCCGGAGAGCCTCTACTCCTACGGACACGTCGACGGACCGATGACCGAGGAGACCCCGCGCACCGCGACCGTCGGCAAGCTCGGGGTGCGGGCGGAGCTGATCGCCCAGCGTGAGGCCTCGTCGACGCCGACCGTCAGCGTCGCCGCGTCCGACTTCTACGGTCCCCACGTCATGACCAGCCACGCGGGAGACCGGCTGGTGCCCCCGGTCCTGGCGGGTCGGACCGTGCGGCCGCTCGGCAGCCTGGACGAGCCGCACTCCTGGACCTACGTGCCGGACCTGGCCGCAGCGATGATCATCGCTGCCGCCCGCAAGGACCTGTGGAACTCCTTCCTGCACGCGCCGACAGCGCCCCCCGTCACCCAGCGCGAGCTCGTCGAGGTGGTCGCGACGGCCGCCGACGTGCCCGCCCCGCGCGTGTCCGCGGTCCCCGGGGTCGTGCTCCGCGGCATGGGCCTGGTCCTGCGCGAGATGCGGGGTCTCGTGGAGACGAGCTACCAGTTCACCCGGCCCTTCGTCCTCGACTCCTCGGCCAGCGAGCAGCGGCTCGGCCTCGCGCCGACCTCCCTGGAGACCGGCATGAAGGAGACCGTGTCGTGGTGGCGCGAGCAGGAGAGCGACCAGGCGACGGGCTGACCCCGGCTGACCGGGGTACGGACGAGTAACCCATGTCACACCCGTCCCTCGATAGCGTGCGGGCCATGTTCTCCAAGGTCCTCATCGCCAACCGTGGTGAGATCGCAGTCCGTGCCCTCCGAGCCGCCCGCGAGATCGGGTCGAGGACCGTCGCGGTCTTCCCCCACGAGGACCGGTGGTCCGAGCACCGGATGAAGGCCGAGGAGGCCTACGAGATCGGCGAGGTCGGCCACCCGGTGCGGGCCTACCTCGACCCCGACGCGATCGTCGAGGTCGCCGTGCGGTGCGGCGCGGACGCGGTCTACCCCGGCTACGGCTTCCTGTCGGAGAACCCCGCACTCGCCGAGGCGTGCGCCGCGGCCGGGATCACCTTCATCGGGCCCAGCGCGGAGGTGCTCACCCTCACCGGCAACAAGGCCCGCGCGATCGCCGCGGCCAAGGCCGCCGGCGTACCCGTGCTGGCATCCGTCCCCCCGTCGACCGACGTGGACGAGCTGGTCGAGGCGGCGGAGGCCATCGAGGCACCGCTGTTCGTCAAGGCCGTCGCCGGTGGCGGCGGCCGCGGCATGCGCCGGGTCGACGACCGTGCGGGCCTGCGCGAGGCGATCGAGACGTGCATGCGCGAGGCCGAGGGTGCCTTCGGCGACCCGACCGTCTTCATCGAGCAGGCCGTCGTCGACCCGCGCCACATCGAGGTGCAGATCCTCGCCGACGGCACCGGCTCCGACGACGGGGTGATCCACCTCTACGAGCGTGACTGCTCCGTCCAGCGCCGTCACCAGAAGGTCGTCGAGATCGCGCCCGCTCCCAACCTGGACCCCGACATCCGGATGAGGATGTGCGCCGACGCGGTGCGGTTCGCCCGCGAGATCGGCTACAAGAACGCCGGCACGGTCGAGTTCCTGCTCGACCCGAGCGGTCGCTACGTCTTCATCGAGATGAACCCGCGCATCCAGGTCGAGCACACCGTGACCGAGGAGGTCACGGCCGTCGACCTCGTCCAGTCGCAGATGCTGATCGCGGCGGGCGCGACCCTCGCCGACCTCGGGCTGACCCAGGACTCGGTGCGACCGCAGGGGTTCGCGCTGCAGTGCCGGATCACCACCGAGGACCCCGCCAACGGCTTCCGCCCCGACACCGGCAAGATCACGACCTACCGCTCCCCCGGCGGGCCGGGCGTCCGCCTCGACGGCGGTACGACGTACTCCGGCGCCGAGATCAGCCCGCACTTCGACTCGATGCTCGCCAAGCTCACCTGCCGCGGCCGCACCTTCGAGTCGGCCGTGCAGAAGGCGCGGCGCGCACTGCTGGAGTTCCGCATCCGCGGCGTCTCCACCAACGTCGGCTTCCTCCAGGCCGTGCTCGCCGATCCCGACTTCGCCGCGGGCGGGGTCACCACCTCCTTCATCGAGGACCACCCGCAGCTGCTCAAGGCGCAGGTCGGCGGTGACCGCGCGTCGCGCCTGCTGACCTACCTCGCCGACGTCACCGTCAACCAGCCGCACGGCGAGGCGCGGGTCTCGGTGACCCCGTCGAGCAAGCTGCCGACGCTCGACCGGTCGCAGCCGGTGCCTGCCGGCACCCGCCAGCTGCTGCGCGAGGTCGGGCCCGAGGAGTTCGCCCGACGGCTGCGCGCCCAGGACCGGGTCGCGGTCACCGACACCACGTTCCGCGACGCCCACCAGTCGCTGCTCGCGACGCGGGTGCGCTCGCGCGACCTGCTCGCGGTCGCCGAGCACGTCTCGCGCACCACGCCCGAGCTGTGGTCGGTCGAGTGCTGGGGCGGGGCGACGTACGACGTCGCGCTGCGCTTCCTCGCCGAGGACCCCTGGGAGCGGCTGGCCGCGCTGCGCGAGGCGATCCCCAACATCGGCCTGCAGATGCTGCTGCGCGGGCGCAACACCGTCGGCTACACGCCCTACCCCACCGAGGTCACCGAGGCCTTCGTGCAGGAGGCGGCCGAGACCGGCATCGACGTCTTCCGGATCTTCGACGCGCTCAACGACGTCTCCCAGATGCGCCCCGCCATCGACGCGGTGCGCGCGACCGGCACGTCGGTCGCCGAGGTCGCGCTCTGCTACACCGGCGACCTGTCCTCGCCGGACGAGACGCTCTACACCCTCGACTACTACCTCCGCCTCGCCGAGCAGATCGTCGACGCCGGCGCACACGTGCTGGCGATCAAGGACATGGCCGGCCTGCTCCGCGCACCCGCCGCCCGCACGCTCGTCACCGCCCTGCGCGAGCGCTTCGACCTGCCGGTCCACCTGCACACCCACGACACCCCGGGCGGCCAGCTCGCGACGCTCGTCGCGGCGATCGACGCGGGTGTCGACGCGGTCGACGCGGCCTGCGCCGCGATGGCGGGCACCACCTCGCAGCCGGCGCTGTCGGCGCTCGTGTCGGCGACCGACCACTCCGACCGGGAGACCGGCCTGTCGCTCGCCGCGGTCAACGCGCTCGAGCCCTACTGGGAGGCCACCCGCCGGGTCTACGCGCCCTTCGAGTCCGGCCTGCCGGCGCCGACCGGTCGCGTCTACCGCCACGAGATCCCCGGCGGCCAGCTCTCCAACCTGCGCCAGCAGGCCATCGCCCTCGGCCTCGGCGAGAAGTTCGAGCAGGTCGAGGACATGTACGCCGCCGCCAACGACATCCTCGGCAACGTCGTGAAGGTGACCCCGTCGTCGAAGGTCGTCGGTGACCTCGCGCTCGCGCTCGTCGCCGCCGGCGCCGACCCGGCGGAGTTCGAGGCCGACCCGGCGTCGTACGACGTCCCGGACTCGGTGATCGGCTTCCTCAGCGGCGAGCTGGGCGACCCGCCCGGTGGCTGGCCGGAGCCGTTCCGCACCAAGGCCCTCGCCGGGCGCACGTGGAAGCAGCCGACCGAGAGCCTGACCGCCGAGCAGCAGGACGGCCTCGCCGCCGACCGCCGGACGACGCTCAACGAGCTGCTCTTCCCCGGCCCGACCGCTGCCTTCGTCGAGTCGCGCGAGGCCTACGGCGACCTGTCCGTGCTCCCGACCGTCGACTACCTCTACGGCCTCCAGCGCGGCGGGGAGCACCCCGTGCAGCTGCGCGAGGGCAAGACGGTGCTCTACGGCCTCGAGGCGATCAGCGAGCCCGACGAGCGCGGCTTCCGCAACGTGATGGCCACCATCGACGGACAGCTCCGGCCGGTGCAGGTGCGCGACCGCAGCGTCGCCGCCGAGGTCGCCTCGGCGGAGAAGGCCGACCCGAAGAACAGCGGGCACGTCGCGGCGCCGTACGACGGAGCGGTGACCGTCACGGTCGCCGAGGGCGACACCGTGGAGGCCGGGCAGACGGTCGCCACGATCGAGGCGATGAAGATGGAGGCCTCGATCACCGCACCCGTCGCGGGCACGGTCTCGCGGCTCGCCGTGCGGACGACCCAGGGGGTCGAGGGCGGCGACCTGGTGCTGGTGATCGGCTAGGAGTCGTCACGAGCCCGCGCACGGAGGAGAATCTCTGCGACGTGGTCGACTAGGTTGCGACCATGGCTGACACGGCGTTGGTGACCGGCTGCTCGTCCGGCATGGGGATGCACGCCGCGGTCGCCCTCGCCTCCGCCGGCGTCGACGTGGTCGCGACGATGCGGGACACCGCCCGGGACGGCGAGCTGCGCGCCGCCGCCGACGCCGCGGGTGTGTCGCTCACCGTGCGCGCGCTCGACGTCACCGACCACGACGCCGCACGCGAGGTCGTGGCGGAGATCGCCTCGCAGCACGGACCGGTCTCCATCCTCGTCAACAACGCCGGCCAGGGCATGGTCGGCACCGCCGAGCAGCTCGACCTCGACGCGGTCCGCGCCCAGCTCGAGCTCAACTACCTCGCGCCGGTCCACCTCACCCAGCTCGTCCTGCCGGCGATGCGCGAGGCCGGACGCGGCCGGATCCTCACCGTGACCAGCGTCGGCGGCGCCGTCGGCCAACCCTTCGCCGACGCCTACTGCGGCTCGAAGTTCGCCGTCGAGGGATTCATGCAGTCGCTGTCCACCGTCGCCCACCGCCACGGCGTCTGGGTCAGTGTCGTCGAGCCGGCAGCGGTGGCGAGCAGCTTCGTCGACAACGCGGTGCGGACCGAGCCGGTCGGCCCCTACGCCGCCCAGCTGCGCGCCTACCTCTCCCGCAGCGAGGCGGCGTTCGCCGCGGCGCAGACAGCGGAGGCCGCGGGGCTCGCCATCGCCGAGGCGGCACTGTCCCCCGACTACGCGTTCCGCTGGCAGACGTCGCCCGGCGCCTCCGCCTTCGTCGCGATGTCGCTCGCCGACGGCGACGGGTCGCGGGTGTTCGGCGCCACGGACGCCTGGACCCAGGACCCGGCCTAGGCACCCAGAGCGTCGACCAGAGCCGCTCGCACGTCCGGGTGCGCCGGCGGCGGCAGGTCGTCGAGGGCGAACCAGCTGATGTCGAGGTGCTCCTCCGGCGCGAGGTTGGCCGGCGTGCCGTGCCACGCACGCACCAGCCACGCGCTGAGGGTCGCCTCGCCGTCCGGACCCCCGGTCACCCGGCAGAGGTGGGTGGCCGAGTCCAGGTCGACCTCGATGCCGAGCTCCTCGCGCAGCTCTCGCACGAGCGCCTCGTGCTCGGACTCACCAGCTTCGCGCACTCCACCGGGCAGGTCCCACACGTCGGGGTAGGCGTGCTTGTCCGGCCGACGGTGTGCGAGCAGCACCCGTCCGTCCCGGACGAGCGCACCCACGACCACGTCGACCATGCGCCCATCCCAGCACGCGGGTCCGACAGTCAGGGCTGGTTGAGCACCACGACGTCGGGATCCGGCTCGGCGTACTCCGTGACGTCGGGGTCCTCCCCCGTGAGCTGCCGGTACACCTCGGTCGCCACGGCCCGCATCCCGTTGATCTTCGGGTGGAAGGGCGCGGCGATGCCGGCGCGGAAGCGCGGCCCGTTGACCCAGGCGCGGCCCTTGGCGCAGACGTCGTGGCCGGCCGAGACCGCCTCCATGTCGACGTACGACCCTCCCCCGGCCTTCGCGCCCCGGCGCAGCGCCGCGTTGAGCATCCCGGCGACCTCGGTGACCGGGCCGAGGACCTCGGGCGAGGTGCCCACGGCCTTGCAGGTGCCCTCGGTGGGCAGGATGTCGGGGTAGCCGACGACGAGGACGTCGGCGTCCGGTGCGACCTTGCCGATGCGCCGTACGGCCTGCTCGACGTGGCCGGCGACCTTGCGGGCGTCCGCGCCCAGGCGCGCCACGTCGCACACCGCGCCGGGCTGCTGGCAGCGGATCAGGCCGTCGTAGATCCCGAAGTCGTTGCCGCCGATGCCGATCGTCACGAGGTCGGTGTCGGCCGAGACGGCGTCGATCTGCGGCGGAGCGGTGTCGCCGGTGAACATCGTCATCGGGGCGTAGAGGTCGGCCGTCGTCGCCGCCGAGCAGGTGACGTCGGTGTAGGACTTCACGTCCAGCCAGTCGGCGAGGAAGGCGGGGTAGTTGTCCTTGGAGCGTGCGCAGCCCTGCGGGTCGGCGCGCATCGTGCCGATGAAGGGGCCGGCCGAGAAGGAGTCACCCATCGCCACGTAGTCGATGGTGCTGGTCACCTCGGTGTCGACCACCGGGTCGGGCAGCGCGGCGGGGCCGGAGTCGTCGGAGCTGCAACCGGTGACGGCGAGGACCAGCGTCGCGAGCAGGATCGGGAGCCTCACTCGTCGTCGCTGCCCCTTCTGCCGCGGCGTCACGGTGAAGGTGAACCAGTCCGAGTTGAGGGCGAAGCGGTCGCGCACCGTGTCGCCGTCGGTGCGCACGGTGCCGGTCGTGCCGGTGAAGGCGACCTCGACGACGCGACCACCCCAGTCGCCGTTGCCGTCGCGGGTGGTCACCTCGATGCTCGTCAGGTCACCGATCGCCGGCCACTGGCGCTCGATCTGGGTGTCGTCGATCGCCTGGGTCCAGGTGGTGTAGGCCGGGTTCGCGATGCTGTCGTAGGGGTCGGGCTGGGCCACGAGGTAGGGCATCGAGCCGGCGGCCGAGAACCCGCCGTTGCTCGCCGAGAACTGCGTGAAGGCGGGGCGGCCGTCGTAGAAGAGGCCCTGCTTGGCGGTGGCCTGGATGGCTGCCGTCGCGGAGGGGTGCTCGTCGTCGACGCCGCCGTAGACCTGGCAGGCGCTCGTGTCGCAGAGGTCGTAGTGCGCAGCAGAGGGGTGCGAGCGCTCGAACGCGGCATAGGTCCGGGCCGCCACCGACTGCGCGCTGACCGCGTCCGGCTCCCAGCTCGCGGGAACCTCCCGGGGGACGACACCGCGGAGGTAGGCCTCCATGCTGAGCCGGTTGACCGTCTCGCGCTTCGTGCTCTGCCGGGCGGCGACGGACTGCAGGGTGCCGCGGTAGTCGCGCCGGCCGCTCGGCGTGACGAGGGTGAGCACCCCCGTCACCGAGGAGAGCTCGGCCTCGCCGGGCACCTTCCGCCACGTCCGCCAGGCGCCGCCCTTGGTGTACTGGACGGCGGTGTCGCTGCCGGCCCTGATGAGGCGCCACTTCTTCGCCGCGATCGGCGGGACCCGCCACGTACGCCGCGTCGACAGGCTGGTGACCGCGAGCCCGCGCTGCGCCGTCACCTGCACGTCGTTGCCGGTGTCGGCGGTGATCAGGACGCGGACCTTGCCGCCGATGCGGCCCCACGTGGTGCCGGGGTAGTAGAACTCGTCGATCTGCTGCCAGGTCAGGCCCTGCTTGGCCGCGCCGAGGGCGCCGTACTGCGAGAGGCCCTTGCCGTGGCCGTAGCCGTGACCGGTGATCGTGATCCCGACGCTGCCCGGCGTCATCCACGTCTCCACCTTCCGGCGCGCGTCCGCCGCGGAGGCAGGGGACGAGGTCAGGACGGCCAGGACGGGCAGCACGAGCAGGCTCGCGAGGGCCGCGAGCAGGAGCCGGGCCGGACGGGTGTGGCGCATGGTGGGTGATCTCCCCCGAGGCGTGGTCGAGCAGAGTCAATGAGCGTACAGCCGCTCACCGAACGGCGTGCGAGACTGCCCACATGCTCGGGGGACGACGCAGGCGACGCGAGGAGGACCTCGCGGCCAAGGACCGGTGGCGCACCGCGCGCAAGCTGATGGACGAGGACGTCACCGTGCTCGGCGAGCAGGTCGCCGAGCTCCACGTCGACACCCTCGCCGACGACCTCGGCCACGAGGCCGCCGACCACTACCGTCGCGCGCTGGAGGGCTACGACCAGGCCAAGGCCCTCCTGGCCGCCAGCGAGACCGCCGAGGACGTCGTCGCGATCGAGCAGGTCGTCGCCGACGCCCGCTACCACCGGGCCGCCGTGCTCGCGATCGGCGACGGCGAGCCGGTCCCCGAGCGTCGCGAGCCCTGCTTCTTCAACCCGCAGCACGGACCCTCGATGCAGGACGTCGAGTGGACCCCGCCGGGCGGGACCCCGCGGGTCATCGCGACCTGTGCGGCCGACGCGCGCCGCCTCGCCGCGGGCACGGAGCCGCTCGTGCGGATGGTGCGGGTCGGCGACCGCTGGGTGCCGTGGCACCTCGCGGGGAGCGTGCAGGGAGCGATCGACGCCGGCGCCCAGCTCGCGCGGTCGGGGAGCCACGGCGTCCACGGCCAGCAGAACCTCGCGCAGGCCTACCTCAACCAGACCCTGGGCGGCAGCGCCGACCGGGGCGGCTTCGGAGTCTGACCCGGGACTGTCCCACCCGCCTGTGACACTGGGCGGGTGCCCGAGGGAGACAGCGTCTGGAAGCTCGCGCGGCGGCTCGACCGCCAGCTCGTGGGCCGCACCATCGCGCGCTCGGACTTCCGCACCCCCCGCCTCGCCACCCGCGACGTCTCGGGGCGCGAGGTGCTGGGCCACGACACCCACGGCAAGCACCTGCTGACCCGCTTCAGCGCCACGGCGGGCTCGCCCGCCGCCACCCTGCACAGCCACCTCAAGATGGACGGCTCGTGGTCGACGCTGGCGCCGGGCAAGCGGCTGCCGGGCAAGGTCCAGCCCCACGTGCGGCTGCTGCTGACGCTCGACGACGACCGGGTCGTCCACGGCATCCGGCTGCACGACCTCGACCTGGTGCCGACCGACCGCGAGGCCGACCTGGTCGGCCACCTCGGGCCCGACCCGCTGCGCGACGACTGGGACCCCACCGAGGCCGTACGCCGCCTCGCGGCCGACCCGGCGGTGCCGTTCGTCTCGGCCCTGCTCGACCAGCGCCGGGTCGCCGGGTTCGGCAACCTGTGGGTCAACGAGCTGGCCTTCCTCACCGGCGTCAGCCCCTGGACGCCGATCGGCGAGGTCGACGTCGAGCGGCTCGTCGAGCGCGGCGCGACGATGCTGCACCACTCCGCGACCGTCGAGGGTGCCTACCAGGTCACCACCGGCTCGCCCGTCCGCGGCGACGACCACTGGGTGACCGGTCGCCAGCGGCAGGGCTGCCGGCGCTGCCGCGGGCCGATCAGCGTGACGGCCGAGGTGGCCGGCGACGCCGCCAACCGCCGTACGTGGTGGTGCCCCGCGTGCCAGCCGGGTCCGGGCCCGGAGGCCAGGGTGGGAGCGGGCCTCAGACCCCGTGCAGCCGGCGGGCCGCCTCGGCGATCGAGCCGCTCATCGAGGGGTAGACGGTGAACGCGTGGGCCAGCTGGTCGGCGGTCAGCGACTCGGCCACCGCGATCGACACGGGGTGGATCAGCTCGGAGGCGCGCGGTCCCACGACCACCCCGCCCACGACGATGCCCGTGCCGGGGCGGCAGAAGAGCTTGACGAAGCCGTCGCGCACGCCCTGCATCTTGGCCCGCGCGTTGCCGGCCAGCGGGAGCATGACGACCTGGGCGTCGATCTCGCCGGCGTCGACGGCCTTCTGCGACCAGCCGACCGTGGCGATCTCGGGCGCGGTGAAGACGTTGGAGGAGACCTTCTTGAGGTCGAGCGGCGCGACCGCGTCGCCGAGGAAGTGCCACATCGCGATCCGGCCCTGCATCGCCGCCACCGATGCCAGCATCAGCACGCCGGTGCAGTCGCCTGCGGCGTAGACGCCGCGCGCGGACGTGCGGGAGACCCGGTCGACGGTGATGAAGCCGCCCTCGTCGGTGGCGACCCCGGCCTCCTCGAGCCCGAGGTCCGCGGTGTTGGGGACCGAGCCGAGGGCGAGGATGCAGTGGCTGCCCGAGACGGTGCGACCGTCGGTGAGCGTCACGGTGACCGTGTCGCCGTCGCGGGTCACCGACTGCATCCGCGACTGGCCCAGCACGTTCATGCCGCGCCGCGTGAGCACGTCCTCGAGGACGGCGGAGGCGTCGGCGTCCTCGCCGGGCAGCACCCGGTCGCGGCTGCTGACGAGCGTCACGTCGATGCCGAGCGACAGGTAGGCGCTGGCGAACTCCGCACCGGTCACGCCCGAGCCGACCACGACGAGCTTCTCCGGCACCTCGGTCAGGTCGTAGACCTGCTCCCAGGTCAGGATCCGCTCCCCGTCGGGCTGCGCGCTGGGCAGCGTGCGGGGCGCGGCACCGGTGGCGACGATGATCGCGTCGGCCCGGAGCGTCTCGCCGCCGACCTCGACGGTGAGGTCCGGTCCCAGGCGGCCGCGACCGGTCACCACGCGTACGCCGTCGCGGTCGAGGCGGGCCGCGATGTCGGTCGACTGGTCGGCCGCGAGCTGCTTGACGCGGGCGTTGACCCGACCCAGGTCGACGGCGATCGAGGTCGCCGCGTCGCCCTCGTGGTCGTGGAAGTTGACGCCGAGCTCCTGCGCGGTGCCCATGTCGGCCATCAGCTCGGCCGTGGCGATCAACGTCTTGCTCGGCACGCAGTCGGTGAGGACCGCCGAGCCGCCGATCCCGTCGGTGTCGACGACCGTGACCTCGGCGCCGAGCTGCGCGGCCACGTGGGCGGCCTCGTAGCCGCCGGGTCCGCCGCCGATGATGACGATGTGGTCAGCCATGGAGGACCGGCCCTCAGAAGTTGATCATGTGGCCGGCGATGCCGTGGACGGCCTCCTTGACGGCCTCACCCAGCGTCGGGTGCGCGAAGACGTTGCGGGCCACCTCGTCGGCGGTGAGGTCCCACTGCTGCGCCATGGTCAGCACGGGCAGCAGCTCGGTGACGTTGGGGCCGATCATGTGGGCGCCGATGATCTCGTTGTGCTCGGCGTCGGCGACCACCTTGACGAAGCCGACCGGCTCGCCCAGGCCCATCGCCTTGCCGTTGGCGCTGAAGGGGAACGACGCCGTCTTCACGTCGTAGCCCTTCTCCTTGGCCTGCGCCTCGGTGTAGCCGAACGAGGCGACCTGCGGGTTGCAGTAGGTGGCGCGCGGGACGAAGTCGAAGGCGACGGGCATGGTCTCGGCGCCGTTGATGGTCTCGGCCGCCACGATGCCCATCGCCTCGGCGACGTGGGCGAGCATCAGCTTGCCGGTGCAGTCACCGATGGCGTACACGCCGTCGACGTTGGTGCGGCCGAAGTCGTCGATCTCGATCGCGCCGCGCTCGGAGACGGTGACCCCGGTGTTCTCCAGGCCGTAGCCCTTGACCCGCGGCGCGAAGCCGAACGCCGCGAGGAACTTGCCGGCCTCCAGCACCTGCTCGTCGCCTCCGTCGGCGGGAGCGATCGTGACCTTGACGCCGGAGCCGGTGTCCTCGACCTTCTTCACCGCGGTGGAGGTCAGCACCTTCACGCCGAGCTTCTTGTAGTGCTTGGCGAGCTCCTTGGAGATGTCGTGGTCCTCGGTCGGCACCATCCGGTCGAGGAACTCCACGATCGTCACGTCGACGCCGAAGTTGGCCATCACGTAGGCGAACTCGACACCGATCGCGCCCGATCCGCCGATGATGATCGACTCGGGGAGGTGGTCGGTGAGGATCTGCTCCTCGTAGGTCACGACGTTGTCGCTGAGCTCCACGCCGGGGACGAGGCGGACGGTCGCGCCGGCGGCGATGATCAGGTTGTCGCAGGTGTAGCCGGTGGTGCTGCCGTCCTTGTCCTTGACGTCGATCGCCTTCGGACCGGTGAGGGTGCCCCAGCCGTCGATCTCGGTGATCTTGTTCTTCTTCATCAGGAAGTGGACGCCCTTGACGATGCCGGCGCTCACGTCGCGGCTGCGCTTGTGGGTCGGTCCGAACGACATGGTGGCGTCGCCCTCGATGCCGAACTTCGCCTTCTCGTGCTGGAGCGTGTGCGCCAGCTCGGCGTTCTTCAGCAGCGCCTTGGAGGGGATGCAGCCGACGTTGAGGCAGACACCTCCCCAGTACTTCTCCTCCACCACGGCCACCTTCTGGCCGAGCTGGGCTGCGCGGATCGCGGCGACGTAGCCACCGGGGCCTGCGCCGAGGACGAGGGTGTCGAAGTGCGTGTCGGTCACCCCTCCACCCTAGTTGTCGCCGCTCGCGGGGGAACACCCGAGGTGGCGGCTCGATACCCTGCTCCCCGTGACGCTCTACGCCGCCTACGGGACGAACCTCGATCCCGCCCGGATGAGTGAGCGCTGCCCCCACTCGATCCTCCAGTCCACGGGGTGGCTGACGGGCTGGCGGCTGACGTTCGGCGGCGAGGAGCACGGCTGGGACGGCGCGCTGTCGACCATCGTCGAGGACCCCTTCGAGCAGGTCTTCGTCGCCGTCTACGACGTCACCCCCGAGGACGAGCGCGAGCTCGACGGCTGGGAGGCCGCCGACAGCGGGCTCTACCGCAAGACCAAGGTCCGCGTGCAGACCATGACCGGCGAGATGGTCGTGTGGTCCTACGTCCTCGACGCCTACGAGGGCGGGCTGCCGTCCGCGTCCTACCTCGGCGTCATCGCCGACGCCGCCGAGGCGGCCGGCGCACCGGAGGACTACGTCCAGGCGCTGCGGCGCCGGGCGTGCCGCTCGACCGGCCTCTGAGCCGCACCGCACGGGCCCTAGAGTGCGGCCATGAGCGAGACGAACCCGTACGACAACGCCCAGGCCGCGGCCGCGAAGCTCGCCGAGCTGACCGGTGTCGAGCGCCACGACATCGCCCTGGTCCTCGGGTCGGGCTGGCTGCCCGCCGTGGACGCGCTCGGCGAGGCGACCGCCGAGATCGACACCACCGACCTGCCGGGCTTCAGCGCCGCGGCGGTCGTCGGGCACAGCGGCAAGATCCGCTCGCATCGAGGCAGCCGGTGACAAGAACCTCCTCGTCTTCCTGTCCCGCACCCACTTCTACGAGGGCAAGGGCGTCGCCGCGGTGGTGCACCCGATCCGTACGGCGGCCGCCGCCGGCTGCTCGGCCATCGTCCTCACCAACGGGTGCGGCGGCCTGAAGGAGGGCTGGCAGCCCGGCCAGCCCGTCCTGATCTCCGACCACATCAACCTCACCGGCACGAGCCCCATCGTCGGTGCGAACTTCGTGGACCTCACCGACCTCTACAGCCCGCGCCTGCGCGCGATGTGCAAGGAGGTCGACAGCTCGCTCGACGAGGGCGTCTACGTCCAGTTCCCCGGCCCGCACTACGAGACCCCCGCCGAGGTCCGGATGGCCGGCATCATGGGCGGCCACCTCGTCGGCATGAGCACCACGCTCGAGGCGATCGCCGCCCGCGAGGCGGGGATGGAGATCCTCGGCATCAGCCTGGTCACCAACCTCGCCGCCGGCCTGAGCGGCGAGCCGCTCGACCACGCGGAGGTGCTCGAGGCCGGCAAGGCCGCCGCCAGCCGGATGGGCGGCCTGCTCAGCCAGGTCGTGAGCCGGATCTGATGCGCGTCCTCGTCACGGGCGCCGCCGGCAGCCTCGGCCGGGTCATCACGGTCGGCCTGGCCGACCTGGGCCACGACGTGGTCGGGCTCGACCTGGTGCCGGCGCCCGACGGCACCCCGTTCGCGTGGCACGAGGCGGACTGCGCCGACCGCGACGCGGTCGAGGCGGTCGTCGCGGCCCTGTCCACCGGGAGCAGGCTCGACGCGGTCGTCCACCTCGCCGGCGTGCCGGAGGAGCTGTCGCTGCCCGACGAGCTCACCTCCCACGTGATCACCACGGCGGCGCTGCTCGACGCCATGGTCGCCCACCGGGTGCCGCGCATCGTCTACGCCTCCTCCAACCACGCGGTCGGCCGCACCCCGCGCGCCGCGGGCGAGCTCACCGAGGACGCCCTCCCCCGCCCCGACACCTACTACGGCGTGGCCAAGGTCGCCGCCGAGGCGCTGCTCCAGCTCTTCGCCGACCGCCACGGCATCGACGCCGTGGCCTGCCGGATCGGCTCGTTCCTCGAGCAGCCGGCCAGCGTCCGCGGGCTCTCGACGTGGCTCTCGCACGACGACGGCGTCCGCATGGTCGAGGCGGCGCTCACCACACCGGCCCCCGGCTTCGCCGTCCTCTACGGCATCAGCGCCAACACCCGCGCGTGGTGGGACCTCGAGCCCGGCCGGCGGCTGGGCTACGAGCCGCAGGACGACGCCGAGGACTTCGCGGACGCAGTCGAGCCCGGCCCGGACGACGAGGCGGAGGCCGAGTTCACCGGAGGGCCGTTCGCGATGGCCCGCTTCCACCGGCCCGCGCTGTAGCGCTTGACTTGGAGCGCACTCCAAGTCGGACACTGGTGCGGTGACCAGCCTGAGCATCGCCGAGGCCGCCGAGCAGACCGGCCTCACCGCCCACACCCTCCGCTACTACGAGCGCGACGGGTTGATGCTGCGTTCGGTCGAGCGGGCCTCGTCCGGGCACCGGCGCTACACCGACGACGACCTGCGCTGGATCCAGATGGTGACCCGGCTCCGCGCCACGGGCATGCCGATCCGCGACGTACGCCGCTACGCCGCCCTGGTGCGCGACGGTGACGGCAACGAGGCCGAGCGCCTCGACCTGCTCCTCGCCCACCGCGAGCTCGTCGAGCAGCAGCTCGCCGAGGTGACCTCGCACCTGCGGGCGATCGACCACAAGATCGCGATCTACGAGCACAGGGCGACTCCCCCCGCCACGGCCGATCCCGGAGCCGCTTGACTTGGAGCGCGCTCGAAGGAGTTGTGTGGGCGTCATGACCACACCAGACATCGGACAGCGCACGCTCGGCACCACCTCCTCGCTCACCGTCAGCTCGCTCGGCCTCGGCTGCATGGGGATGTCGGAGTTCTACGGCACGGCCGACGAGCAGACCGCGATCGACACCATCCACCGCGCCCTCGACCTCGGCGTGACGTTCCTCGACACCGCCGACATGTACGGGCCCTTCACCAACGAGCAGCTGGTCGGGCGTGCGATCGGCGGTCGACGTGACGAGGTCCAGCTGGCCACGAAGTTCGGCAACGAGCGCAACCCGGACGGCAGCTGGGTCCGGATCAACGGCACCCCCGAGTACGTCGCCCAGGCGTGCGACGCCAGCCTCCAGCGCCTGGGCGTCGACCACATCGACCTCTACTACCAGCACCGGGTCGACAAGACCGTCCCGATCGAGGAGACGGTCGGTGCGATGCAGGAGCTCGTCGAGGCCGGCAAGGTGCGCCACCTCGGACTGTCCGAGGCGTCCGCGACCACGATCCGCAAGGCGCACGCCGTGCACCCGATCACCGCGCTGCAGACCGAGTACTCGCTCTTCACCCGCGACCTGGAGGACGAGATCCTCCCGACGATCCGCGAGCTCGGCATCGGCCTGGTGCCCTACTCCCCGCTCGGTCGCGGCATCCTCACCGGCGCCGTCGACACGAGCTCGCTCGAGGACGGCGACTTCCGCCACTCCAACCCCCGCTTCCGCGGCGACGCCCTCGACGCCAACCTCGCGTTGGTGGCGAAGGTCAGGGAGCTGGCCGACCAGAAGGGCTGCTCCGCCGGCCAGCTCGCGCTCGCCTGGGTGCTCGCGCAGGGCGACGACGTCGCGCCGATCCCCGGCACCAAGCGGGTGACCTACCTCGAGGAGAACGTCGGTGCCGCGTCCGTGGAGCTCACCGCCGACGACCTCGCCGCCCTCGAGCAGGCGGTCCCGCGTGACGCGGTCACCGGCGACCGCTACCCCGACATGTCCACCATCGACGCCTGAGCCTCGACGCTCCCGCGGGGGTCAGGTCGCGGCGATGCCCACCTGGCCCTCGCGGAAGGCGTCGACGAAGAGCGCGTGGTCCTCGCGGACGCGGACGGCGTACGCGATCCCCCAGTCGCCCAGCCACTGGACGAACTCGTTGCGCCGTCCCTCGAGCGACGTCGCGATCGCCGACTCCACCTGGAAGTCCACGAGGTCCTGCTGGCTGTCCTCGTCGGAGGCGCAGTGGATCTTCGCCGTCGCCCGGCCGAGCAGGTCGACCACCGAGCGCATGTCCTCGGGCTCGTTGATCTCGGACCAGTCGAGGTCGACCTCGTAGGGCGAGATCTCCGAGACGACGTAGCCCACGCCGTCGACGTTGGTGTGCCCGAGCAGCGGGTCGGTGTGCACCTGCAGCGCCCGCTGGCTGACGACGGTGCGCTGGCCCTCGTGGTCGAAGTAGGCGTCGACCTCGCTGGTGTCGACGAAGCGGCTGAGGGCCGGGACGTTGGCCTGCTTCATGCTGAGCACCACGTCGTTGTCGAGCGCCTGGCTGTAGCCCTCGACCAGCACGTTGTACGCCGGCAGGCCGGCGCTGCCGATGCCGAAGCCCGACTTCCCGACGACGTCGCGCAGCTCGTAGAAGAGCGCGCGGTCGAAGCGCTTGGACTGCGGGATCGTGTCGAGGTAGCCGCGGAAGGCGGCGACGACCTCGGCGCGCTCGTCCTTCTTGAGCCGTCGCGTGGTGCCGTCCTCGGCGAACCGGCGCCGGCCGTCCCGCATGTGGGTCATGCCGTCGAGCAGGTCGGCCCGCCGCATCTGGCGCGCCGCGACCAGTGCGGTCAGCACCGGCCCCTCGGCGGTGTCGAGGGTGATCTCGAAGTCGTCGTCGGAGTCGGAGGCGACGTAGTGGTTGACCTGGGCGAGGTAGGAGCGCACGTAGCGGGCGATCAGCTTGCGGATCGCGTCCTCGGGCAGCGCCTTCTGCCAGCCGACGAGCGCGAGGCTCGCGGCGAACCGCTGCAGGTCCCACGTGAAGTGCCCGACGTAGGCCTCGTCGAAGTCGTTGATGTCGAAGACGAGCCGGCCGTCGGAGTTGAGGTAGGTGCCGAAGTTCTCGACGTGCAGGTCGCCGTGGATCCAGATCCGCTCGGCGCCGTGGCTCGCCCAGACCTCCTTCTCCTGCGTGACGTCGTGGAAGAACAGGCAGGCGCTGCCGCGGTAGAAGGCGTGCGGGTCGCGCGCCATCTTGCGGTACTTCGCCCGGAAGGCCGCGGGGTCGGCGCGCATCAGCGGCGCGAAGGCGTCCCGCAGCACGTCGATGATCACGTCGGTCCGGTTGCTGGAGGGCATGCGTCGCACTCTAGGTCGGCCGTCTAGGTTGTGATCCATGGCAACCACACAACTCGGTGACAACACCGTCAGCACCGTCGGCGAGCTGCCCGCGGTCGGCTCCCAGGCCCCGGGCTTCGAGCTCGTCGACTCGAAGTTCGGTGCGCTCACCGACTCCTCCGTGTCCGGCAAGCGCGTCGTCCTCAACATCTTCCCGAGCATCGACACCGGCGTGTGCCAGGCGAGCGTGCGCAAGTTCAACGAGCTCGCCGCGGGCCTCGACAACACCGCCGTGGTCTGCGTGTCGCGCGACCTCCCGTTCGCCCAGGCCCGCTTCTGCGGCGCCGAGGGCATCGAGGACGTGCTCGTCGGCTCGGCGTTCCGCTCCTCCTTCGGCCAGGACTACGGCATCGCGATCGACGGCGGCGGCTGGGACCAGCTCTTCGCCCGCGCGGTCGTGGTGCTCGACACCGACGGCACCGTGCTGCACACCCAGCTGACCGACGCGATCGGCGACGAGCCCGACTACGACGCCGCGGTCGCCGCGCTCGGCTGAGCCCCGGCTCAGCGCAGCGACGCGAGCCAGGCGTGCTCGACGGGCGGCAGGACCTCGGCGTCGAGGAACACGGCGCGGAGGTCCCTGTCGCCCATCGCGGCACGGAAGAACATCGGCACCGTCAGCCCGTGGCCGGGCCGGTGCACCACCTCGACGGCAGCACCCGGCTCGATCACGCCGGGCTCGCGGACCGCGAGGTAGGCGCCGGTGCGGCCGCGCTCGGTGAACCGGCGCACCCACGCCCGCTCGGCCATGTGCTTGGCGAAGGTCACGCACGGCACCCGCGGGCCGCACACCTCGAGGAGCGTCCCGCCGACCCGCCACTGCTCCCCCACCTCGGCCTCGTCGACGTCGAGGCCGGTGGTCGTGAGGTTCTCACCGAACATCCCGTCCGCCAGCTCGCGGCCGAGGTGCTCGCCCCACCAGTCGAGCTCCTCGCGGGCGACGGCGTACACCGCCTGGGTCTCGCCACCGTGGTGCTTGCGGCTGATGATCGCGTCGCCGACCACGCCGCTGCCGAGCCCGCCGCGCTTCGGTCCGGGGTCGCGCACCTCGATCCGCTCGACCGGGCGCTTGCGGATCCCGCTGGGCCGCTTCATGCCGGGCACCGTCTCGGCGACACCGGCGTTCACGGAGCGGACGAGGGCTGGCACGCGCACACGCTAGCCCGGGAGCAGCGCAGCCGCCCGCGGATATAGCCTCCGGACATGACCGCACCGCAGCAGCTGATCGAGGAGGCCCGCGCCTGGGCCGCCGAGGACCCGGACGACCGCACCCGCGCCGAGCTCGAGGCGGTCATCGCGGCCGCCGAGCGCGGCGAGGAGACCGACCTGGCCGACCGCTTCGCCGGCACGCTCGAGTTCGGCACCGCCGGCCTGCGCGGCGCGCTCGGCGCCGGCCCCAACCGGATGAACCGCGTCGTGGTCACCCGCGCGGCCGCCGGACTCGCTGCCTACCTGCAGGACACCGGCCACCGCGGCGGCTCCGTGGTGATCGGTTTCGACGCCCGCCACGACTCCGACGTCTTCGCCCGCGACACCGCCGAGATCATGACCGGCGCCGGCCTCAAGGCGCTCGTCATGCCGCGCACGCTGCCCACTCCCCTCCTCGCCTTCGCCATCCGCGAGCTCGGGTGCGCCGCCGGCGTGATGGTCACCGCGAGCCACAACCCGCCGGAGGACAACGGCTACAAGGTCTACCTCGGCGACGGCAGCCAGATCGTGCCCCCGGCCGACAGCGAGATCGCGGCGAGGATCGCGGCCGTCGGTCCGCTCGCCGACCTGCCGCGCGGTGACGCGGGCAAGGTCGTGAGCGAGCAGATCGTCGACCGCTACCTCGACACCGTCGCCGGCCTCGCCGAGGACGGCCCGCGCGACATCACGGTCGTCTACACGCCCCTGCACGGCGTCGGCGGCACCACCGTCGCGCAGGTGCTGGAGACGGCGGGCTTCGAGGCGCCGTACGTCGTCGAGGCCCAGGAGGAGCCCGACCCCGACTTCCCGACCGTCGCCTTCCCCAACCCGGAGGAGCCGGGTGCGATGGACCTGGCGATGGCGCTCGCCGCCGAGAAGAAGGCCGACCTCGTGGTCGCCAACGACCCGGACGCCGACCGCTGCGCCGTGGCTGTCCCGGACGCGCACGGCTGGCGGATGCTGCGCGGCGACGAGGTCGGCGCGCTGCTCGCGCACCACCTGATCGGCCGCGGCCGCACCGGTGTGTTCGCCAACTCGATCGTCTCCTCGAGCCTGCTCGGCAAGATGGCGGCGGCCGCCGGACAGCCGCACGAGGAGACGCTGACCGGCTTCAAGTGGATCGGCCGCGTCGAGGGCCTGGCCTTCGGCTACGAGGAGGCGCTCGGCTACTGCTGCGACCCGGAGAACGTCCGCGACAAGGACGGCGTGTCCGCGCTGCTGCTCGTCTGCGAGCTCGCCGCCGAGGCCAAGGCCGAGGGCCGCGGGCTGACCGACATCCTCGACGACATCGCCCGCGAGCACGGCCTGCACGCCACCGACCAGCTCTCCGTGCGCTTCGACGACCTGGCGCAGATCCCGGCCACGATGGACCGGGTCCGTGCCGCGCCGCCGACGACGCTCGGCGGCCTGGCGGTGGAGAAGGTCGAGGACCTCTCCGAGGGCTCGGCCCAGCTGCCCCCGACCGACGGACTGCGCTACACGCTCGCCGAGGGTGCGCGCGTGATCGTGCGGCCGAGCGGCACCGAGCCCAAGGTGAAGTGCTACCTCGAGGTCGTCATCCCGGTGGACGGGGACGTGGACGCCGCCCGGATCTCCGCGGTCGGTCGCCTCGACGCGATCACCGCGGACCTCCGGGGCGCCGTCTTCGGCGGCTGACGTGCGCCTCCTGGTCCTCGCCCTCGCGGCCGGGCTGCTCGTCGCGAGCCCGGCGCCGGCGTCGTCGTACGACGAGCGTGCGCAGGCCCCACGCACGTGGCGGGTCGGCCCCGGCCGCGAGCTGACGGTGCCCAGCGAGGCGGCCGCCGTCGCGCGCGACGGGGACACCGTCCTGATCGACGCCGGGACCTACTCCGGCGACGTCGCCACCTGGACGCAGGACGACCTCACCCTGCGCGGTGACGGTGGCCGCGCGCACCTCCGCGCCGACGGCAACGACGCGCAGGGCAAGGCGATCTGGGTGATCGCCGGGGACCGCACCACGGTCGACCGGGTCGAGCTCAGCGGGGCGGCGGTGCCCGACCTCAACGGGGCCGGCATCCGCCAGGAGGGCACCGACCTGACGGTCACCCGCAGCTGGTTCCACGACAACGAGAACGGCATCCTCACCGGCGCCGACCCCGAGAGCGACGTCGTGATCAGCCGGTCCCGCTTCTTCCGCAACGGGCACGGCGACGGCTACTCGCACAACCTCTACGTCGGCGCCGTCCGGTCGCTGACCGTCACCGGCAGCTGGTTGGCCGAGGCCGACACCGGCCACGAGCTCAAGTCGCGCGCCGCGCGCACCACGATCGTCGGCAACCGCATCAGCGACGGCGACGCCACGGCCAGCTACTCCATCGACCTCCCCAACGGCGGCCTGGCCCTCGTCGCCGGCAACGTCATCGTCCAGGGGCCGCGCTCGGAGAACCCCGCGCTGGTCTCCTACGGAGCCGAGGGCCTGACCCACCCGAGCAGCACCCTCTGGGTCGTCAACAACACCTTCGTCAACCGGCGCACGTCCGGCACGTTCGTGGTGGTGGCCGCCGGGAGCGACGCCCACCTCCGCAACAACCTCCTCGTCGGTCCCGGCGACCTCACGTCCGGTCCGGCGGAGTCCCGTGCCGACCGCCGGGTCGGTCCGGGCGGCTTCGTCGACCCGGGCTCGGAGGACTTCCGGCTGCTGGGGTCCTCCCCGGCCGTCGACCGCGGTGTCCGGGTCCCGCGCCGCTGGCGACCCCGCTGGCAGTACGCCGCCCCCGCGGGACGTTCTCGCCGTCCCGTCGTCGGGCGCGCGGACCTCGGCGCCTTCGAGCTGCGGTGACGTCCGCGGCGCTCAGAGCAGCAGCGTGACGACCAGCACGAGCACGGAGCCGACGATCAGGACGATGGGCAGCCACGCCGGCTCACGGCGTACGGCGTCGGGCAGCGCGAGCTGCTCCTGCGACCCGGCCCGGAGGCCCTCACGCGTGCGGGCCTTGTCGACCAGGTCGTAGAGGCGGTTCTCCACGAAGTCGGCGTAGTGCATGCCCTCGGTGGGGGCCAGCGCCGCGGTGTCGGCGAGGCCGCCGGGGCGGTGGCGCGAGGTGAGGGCCTTGCGCCACGTGCGACCGACGACGGTGGAGACGAAGCGACGGTCGTCGGCGCGGACGGCCAGCACCTGGCGCACGGCCATCTCCTCGACGGCCGCGAGCCGGATGTGCACGGTCTCGGCGAGGTTCTGCATCACCAGGTGCTCGTGGGTCGCCCACAGGGCCGGACGGATCATCACGGCCCACGCGAGGATCCCGACGAGGAGGCCGACGGCAGCCACCCAGAGCGGGAACCCGTCGTCGACGTAGGCCAGTCCGGCGACCACGAGGACCGTGGCGAGGACGACCGTCATCCAGCCGGTGACCCGGCCGCTCGTGGGCTGGAAACGCTCGACCACCGCGTCGTGGTCGTCCTGCAGGGGTGCCATGTCGTCCTCGTCCATTTGGGCAGTGTTTGGCCCTCTGGGGATTGCCGGGCTCATCTGCGCCAACTCTATGCTGGGTCGGTGACACCGACTCCCAGCTCAACGGCGAGCGCCCCCACGGAGCACGCAGCGACGCACGGGCCGTTCGACGACATCGTGCGCTCCGACTCCTCGCTCCGCCGATTCCTCCACGGCCTCCCCGGGGTCGACCAGGTCGGCTGCGAGGCCCGCGCCGCCGGTCTCGGCACCCGGTCGATCAAGACGACGGCGAAGGCCTTCGCCATCGACCTGGCGATCCGGATGGTCGACCTCACGACGCTCGAGGGCCAGGACACCCACGGCAAGGTCCGCGCGCTCGCCTCCAAGGCGATGCGCCCCGACCCGGCCGACCCGTCCTGCCCGGCCACCGCGGCCGTCTGCGTCTACCCCGACATGGTCGCCACCGCCAAGCAGACCCTCGGCGACAGCGGCGTCCACGTCGCAGCCGTCGCGACCGCCTTCCCCAGCGGCCGCGCGGCGATGGACATCAAGCTCGCCGACACCCGCGACGCGGTCGAGGCCGGCGCCGACGAGATCGACATGGTCATCGACCGTGGCGCGTTCCTCTCGGGCCGCTACCTCGACGTCTTCGAGGAGATCGCCCAGGTCAAGGAGGCCTGTGCCAGGCCTGACGGGTCGAGCGCGCACCTCAAGGTGATCTTCGAGACCGGCGAGCTCCAGACCTACGACAACGTCCGCCGCGCCAGCTGGCTCGCGATGATGGCCGGCGGCCACTTCATCAAGACCTCGACCGGCAAGGTGCAGCCGGCGGCGACCCTGCCCGTCACGCTGATCATGCTCGAGGCCGTGCGCGACTTCCGCGAGCAGACCGGCCAGATGGTCGGCGTGAAGCCCGCGGGCGGCATCAAGACCACCAAGGACGCCATCAAGTACCTCGTGATGGTCAACGAGATCGCCGGTCCCGACTGGCTCGACCCCGACTGGTTCCGCTTCGGTGCGTCCACGCTGCTCAACGACCTGCTGATGCAGCGCACCAAGATGACGACCGGTCGCTACTCCGGTCCCGACTACTTCACGCTGGACTGAGGCACATGAGCAACATCTTCGAGTACGCCCCCGCACCCGAGTCGCGCGCGATCGTCGACATCAAGCCGTCCTACGGCCTGTTCATCGACGGCGAGTTCGTCGACGGCACCGGCACGTCGTTCAAGACGGTCAACCCCGCCACCGAGGAGGTCCTCGCCGAGGTCGCCGAGGCCAGCGACGCCGACGTCGACGCCGCCGTGAAGGCCGCCCGTCGCGCCTACACCCGCGTCTGGTCGCGGATGTCCGGCGCCGAGCGCGCCAAGTACCTCTACCGCATCGCCCGGATCATCCAGGAGCGCGGCCGCGAGCTCGCCGTCCTGGAGTCGATCGACAACGGCAAGCCGATCAAGGAGTCGCGCGACGTCGACATCCCGGTCGTCGCGGCCCACTTCTTCTACTACGCCGGCTGGGCCGACAAGCTGAAGTACTCCGGCTACGGCGAGACGCCGCTGGGCGTCGCCGGTCAGGTCATCCCGTGGAACTTCCCGCTGCTGATGCTGGCGTGGAAGATCGCCCCGGCCCTGGCGTGCGGCAACACCGTCGTGCTCAAGCCGGCCGAGACCACCCCGCTGACCGCCCTGCTGTTCGCCGAGATCTGCCAGCAGGCCGACCTCCCGCCGGGCGTCGTCAACATCGTCACCGGCGCCGGTGACACCGGCCGCGCGATCGTGTCGCACCCCGACGTCGACAAGGTCGCCTTCACCGGCTCGACCGACGTCGGCAAGGCCATCGCCCGCGCGGTCGCCGGCACCGACAAGAAGGTCACCCTCGAGCTCGGCGGCAAGGCGGCCAACATCGTCTTCGACGACGCCCCGCTCGACCAGGCGATCGAGGGCATCGTCAACGGCATCTTCTTCAACCAGGGCCACGTCTGCTGCGCCGGCTCCCGCCTGCTCGTGCAGGAGTCCGTGGCCGACGAGGTCATGGAGCGCCTCAAGCGCCGGATGGCGACGCTGCGCGTGGGCGACCCGCTCGACAAGAACACCGACGTCGGCGCGATCAACTCCGCCGAGCAGCTCGCCAAGATCCGCGAGCTCTCCGACATCGGCGAGGCCGAGGGCGCCGAGCGCTGGTCGGCCCCGTGCGACCTGCCGTCCAACGGCTACTGGTTCGCCCCGACCGTCTTCACCGGCGTCTCGCAGGCCCACCGCATCGCCCGCGAGGAGATCTTCGGCCCGGTCCTGTCGGTGCTGACCTTCCGCACGCCCTCGGAGGCGATCGAGAAGGCCAACAACACCCCGTTCGGCCTGTCCGCCGGCGTGTGGACCGACAAGGGCTCGCGGATCCTGTCGATGGCCAACCGGCTCCGCGCCGGCGTCGTCTGGGCCAACACGTTCAACAAGTTCGACCCGACCTCGCCGTTCGGCGGCTACAAGGAGTCCGGGTACGGCCGCGAGGGCGGTCGCCACGGGCTCGAGGCCTACCTCAAGGACGGAGAGGACAGCTGATGTCCCGCATCGACGTGCGCAAGACCTACAAGCTCTACATCGGCGGCCAGTTCCCCCGCTCGGAGTCCGGACGCTCCTACGTCGTCAACGACGCCAAGGGCCGCCTGCTCGCCAACGCCGCGCAGGCCTCCCGCAAGGACGCCCGTGACGCCGTCGTCGCCGCCCGCGCCGCCTTCGGTGGCTGGTCGGGGAAGACGGCCTACAACCGGGCCCAGGTCGTCTACCGCATCGCCGAGGTCCTCGAGGGCCGCCGCGAGCAGTTCGAGGCCGAGCTCCGCGCCTCCGAGGGCATCTCCGCCGGCGAAGGCCCGCACCTACGTCGACGCCGCGATCGACCGCCTCGTCTGGTACGCCGGCTGGGCGGACAAGATCACCCAGGTCGTCGGCAACGCCAACCCGGTCGCCGGCCCCTACTTCAACCTGTCCACCCCGGAGCCCAGCGGCGTCATCGCCGTCGTCGCCCCGCGGGGCGCCCTCCTGGGCCTGGTCAGCGTCGTGGCGCCGCTCATCATCACCGGCAACACCGTCGTCGTGATCGCCAGCGAGGAGCAACCCGCTGACCGCGATCACCCTCGGCGAGGTGATGGCGACCAGCGACCTGCCCGGCGGCGTGGTCAACGTGCTCACCGGCTCGGCGGCCGAGATCGCCCCGTGGCTGGCCTCGCACATGGACGTCAACGGCATCGACCTCACCGGCATCGAGGACGCGGAGCTCGCGACCGACGCTCGAGGTGGCCGCGGCCGACAACCTCAAGCGCGTACGCCGTCCCGCCCCCGACACCGACTGGCTCGCCGAGCCCGGCCTCGACCGGATGACCCGGTTCCTCGAGACCAAGACGGTCTGGCACCCGATCGGCGTCTGAGCGCTCCGGCACACGCAGCACGCACGAAGGCCCCCGGAGGATCCTCCGGGGGCCTTCGTCGTGCGGGTGGATCAGCGGTTGAGCAGCGCCTGCGCCAGGATCCCCGAGGATCTCGTTGGGGTTGTTGACGACGTACTTCTGGCCGCCGGTCGCGGTCGCGATCTCGTCGAGCTCACCGGTGTCGGACGTCCTGCGAGAGCCGATGATGATCACCTTGACCGGCTTGGCCGGGTCGCGGAGCGTCTTGAGCTGGTTGACGAGCGAGTCCAGCGAGAGCGAGCTGGTGTCGTCGGCGGCACCGTCGGTGAAGATCACGACCGAGTTGAACCAGGCCGGGTCCCACTTCTCCTGGGCGTACTTGTAGGCCGCGAGGGTGGTGTCCATGACGCCGGTGCCACCGCGGACCCGGTCGACGAGCCTGGCCGGCCTCGGCTGCGGACGACGTCGCCGTGCGTGCCGGCGGCGCCGGCCGGGGCGTCGAGGCGGTCGAGGGTGGCGTACTCCTCGTAGGACACCCCGCCCTCGCCACGGTTCTTCGAGAAGCCCCAGATGCCGATGCGGGCCTGGGCCGGGAAGGCGTCGAGCGCGAGCTCGGAGGCCTGCACGGCGAGCTTGATGCGGGTGGTGTCGCCGATGGCGGTCTTCATCGAGCCGGACAGGTCGACGACCGCGAGGATGCTCGACGGCACCGACAGCACGCGCCACTGGCGCAGCGTGTCGTCGGTCGTCTTCTGCGCCACCGTCGGGAGGACCTGTGGCGTCGCCGAGGCCGATCTCGTTGGGCAGCGGTGCGCCGTCGGGGCCGCGCAGCTCGGCGGCGGCGATGGCCTCGACGCCGGCGCTGGAGGTGAACCAGCGGGTGAGCGCGCGACCGACGCGGGCCGACAGGTCGCCGCCCGAGGCGAGGATGTCGCCGCTGCCGCGGTTCACGTCGATGAGCGGGTACTGCAGCATCGGCGACGCCGGTCTTCGGCGCCACCAGGCTCAGCTGGTCGTTGCTGCGGCGGGCCGCGAGGTAGGCTGCCTCGGTCGCGGGCACGAGCTGGGTGCTGGAGGCGGCGATCGTCGACAGGTCGGTCTCGTTGGAGCTGCCGGCCACGGCGCGCTCGCCGTACGTCTGCGCGACGGGGACCGTCTTCTGCTCGATCGACTGCGGGGTCTCGCCGGTCTGCTTCATCTCGGCGTAGGGCGCGAGCAGGGCGAGGGCGGAGGCACCCTCGGCGCTGGGGTCGGCCATCGCGAGGCTGCCGCCGTCGAGGGCGCTCGCCCACGACGCGGGCGCCTTGGCCGCAGGGCCGCCGATGAGCCCGACGGGGGTCTGGGCGAGCACCTTCGGCGATCGGGGAGCCGGTCCAGCCGGCCGCGGTGAGCTGGCCCTTCCAGGTCGGGCTGTCCGGGATCCAGATCTCGGGGAGCTGGGCGTTGGGGTCGCGCGAGCGAGGCGACGACGTCCTTCACCGTGCCGGCGGTGACCTCGATGTCGATGCACGGCTCGTCGGCGTTGACGTCGGCGACGGCCTGCTCGACCAGGTCCTCCATCACCGGGGCGGTGGTCAGGGTGACCTGCTCGGAGACGCAGTCGCGCCTCGGCCGGGGCGTCGCCCCCGCCGATGAACGTGAAGGCGGCGACGAGACCGAGCGCGACGACGAGCACCAGCCCGACGATCAGGGGCACGTGGCGCTTGCGAGGCGCGGGTTGCCCGGTCACGGGCGCAGCAGAGTCGTCCAGACTCATGAGGTTCCTCCCACAAGGAAATTCGATCAGCGGTCTGGGCGAGACTAGTGTCCAGCCTTGACCGCCGTGGCCGAACGACGAAATGAGATGGAAACACGTGAGCGCTGCCCAGGTGGTCGTCCTGGCCGGGCCCAGCGGGGCCGGGAAGTCCCGGCTCGCCGAGCGGCTCGGGCTCCCGGTCCTCCGCCTCGACGACTTCTACAAGGACGGCGACGACCCCTCGCTCCCCCGCATCACCGTCGGCGCCAACGCCGGCCTCGTCGACTGGGACCACCCGGCCTCGTGGCACGAGCAGGACGCCCTCGCCGCGCTGCGGGAGCTGTGCACGACGGGTCGCTGCGAGGTCCCGGTCTACGAGATCTCCCAGAACGGTCGGGTCGGCTCCCGGCCCGTCGACCTGGAGCGGCGGCACGCGCTTCGTCGCGGAGGGGATCTTCGCACCGGAGGTCGTGGCCGCGTGCCGGGACGAGGGCATGCTCGCGGCGGCCTACTGCATCACCCAGCACCCCCTCGTCACCTTCTGGCGCCGGCTCACCCGCGACCTGCGCGAGCACCGCAAGCCCCCGCTGGTGCTGGTCCGCCGCGGGCTCGCGCTGATGCGCGACCAGCAGCGCGTCGTCGCCCACGCCGTGCGCCAGGGGTGCCGCAAGGCCACCGGCGACCAGGCCTACGCCGAGCTGAGCAGGTCAGGGGTCAGCCCACGGTGAGGCTGCGCCAGCCCGACCGCCGCTCGTGCGGAGCCGCCGCGCTCGTGATGGCACGGCGGCTCGTGCGCCCGCGCTACGCCGGGCTGGTGGGCGACCAGGAGACGTTCGCCCACGAGGTGGCGACGCTCCACCGCCGGCTGACCTCGCTCGCCGACACCGCGGGCGGCTGGCAGGTGCCGTGGCCGCGGGCGCTCGGCACGCCGCCGTGGGCGGTCGCCCGCGAGCTGCGCCTGCTCACCGGGGTGGCGTACGCCGTCCGCCCGGTGCGGCTCGGCCGCCGGGCGTGGCCGCACCTCGCGGGAGCGACGCCGACGCGACCGGTCGCGGTCTTCGTCGGCGACCGCCTCCTGCCGCGCCACGTCGTGCTGGTCACCGACGTGGAGCGCGACGTCACCCGCACCTACGAGCCGGCGTCCGGCCTCGACCTCGAGGTCTCACGGCAGCGGTGGGGGTCGGGCGACCTCGGCCTCGCCGGCTGGGACCGGCCGTGGCTGGTCGTCCGCCCTCGCTGATCAGCCCTCGGCGACGAGTGCGGCGTAGCCCGGCTTGACGACCTCGTCGATGATCGCGAGGCGCTCGTCGAAGGGCAGGAAGGCCGACTTCATCGCGTTGATGGTGAACCAGCGCAGGTCCTCGAGCGAGTAGTCGAACGCCTCCACCAGGCCGAACATCTCCTCGGTCATCGAGGTGCCGCTCATCAGCCGGTTGTCGGTGTTGACCGTGACCCGGAACCGCAGCTCGGTCAGCAGGCCGATCGGGTGCTCGGCGATCGACTCGGCGGCGCCGGTCTGGATGTTGGAGCGCGGGCACATCTCGAGCGGGATCCGCATGTCGCGGACGTAGGCGGCGAGCCGGCCGAGCTCGACGGAGCCGTCGTCGTCGACCGTGATGTCGTCGATGATCCGCACGCCGTGGCCGAGCCGGTCCGCGCCGCACCACTGGATGGCCTCCCAGATCGACGGCAGCCCGAAGGCCTCGCCGGCGTGGATCGTGAAGTGCGAGTTCTCCCGCTGGAGGTACTCGAACGCGTCGAGGTGGCGGGTCGGGCGGGAAGCCGGCCTCGGCGCCGGCGATGTCGAAGCCGGCCACGCCGCGGTCGCGCCACGCGACGGCCAGCTCGGCGATCTCCATCGACCGGGCCTGGTGCCGCATCGCGGTCAGCAGCTGGCGTACGACGATCCTGCCGCCGCTCGCGGCCACCCCCGCGTCGAAGCCCTCCTGCACCGCCGCGACGACCTCGTCGAGCGTCAGCCCGCCCGTGACGTGCTGCTCGGGGGCGTAGCGCACCTCGGCGTAGACGACGCCGTCCGCGGCGAGGTCCTCGACGCACTCGCGGGCGACCCGGGCGATCGCCGGACCGTTCTGCATGACGGCGACGGTGTGGTCGAAGGTCTCGAGGTAGCGGACGAGCGACCCGGAGTCGGCCGACTCGGTGAACCAGCGCCCCAGCGACGCCGCGTCGGCGGCCGGGAGCTCGTGGCCGATCTCGGCGGCCAGCTCGACGATCGTCTGCGGTCGCAGGCCGCCGTCGAGGTGGTCGTGCAGCAGCACCTTCGGGGCGCGGTGGACCTGGTCACGGGACGGAGTGCTCATCGGCACATCCAAGCACTCCCCGCCCCTGGTCTATGTTCGGCCCCATGCGCACCTTCACCACGCTCGACGACGTCGCCGCGGCTGCCGGCTCGGAGATCGGCACCAGCGAGTGGCTCGAGGTCGACCAGGCCCGGATCGACGCCTTCGCCGACGCCACCCTCGACCACCAGTGGATCCACGTCGACGTCGAGCAGGCGGCCGCCGGGCCGTTCGGCACGACGATCGCGCACGGGTTCCTGACCCTGAGCCTGCTCCCCCGCTTCGCCTCGCAGGTCTTCCAGCTCGAGACGCCGGGAGCCCGGCTCAACTACGGGCTGGAGAAGGTCCGCTTCCCCCACCCGGTGCCCGTGGACAGCCGGCTGCGCTCGCACGTCCGCTTCGGCGAGGTGCGCGAGCTGCCCGCCGGCAAGCAGCTGATCGTCGAGCACACCGTCGAGATCGAGGGCCTCGACAAGCCCGCGTGCGTCGCGCAGCACGTGGTGCTGCTGCTCAGGCCTGATCAGCCGATCCGGTCGAGCACGATCTCCCCGGGCGTGAACGACGACCCGTCCGCCGATGTCGTAGCCACCCTCCAGCGACGCGAGGGCCCGGTCGAAGCGCTCCGGCTCGTCGGTCAGCAGCGTGAAGAGCGGCTCGCCCTCGGTGACCTCGTCGCCGGGCCGCGCGTGCCAGCACGACGCCGGCACCGGCCTGCACCGGGTCCTCCTTGCGCGCCCGTCCGGCACCGAGGCGCCAGGCCGCCAGGCCGACCGCCATCGCGTCGAGCCGGGTGAGGGTGCCGGTGGCGGGGGCGGTCACGACGTGCGACTCCTTCGCCTCGGGGAGCGCCGCGTCGGGGTCGCCGCCCTGGGCGCGGATCATCGCCTTCCACGCGTCCATCGCCGAGCCGTCGGCCAGCTTGTCGGCCGGGTCGACGTCGTCGCGACCGGCGCCGGCGAGCATCTCGCGCGCCAGGGCGAGGGTCAGCTCGACCACGTCGGCGGGCCCGCCGCCGGCGAGCACGTCGACCGACTCCTGGACCTCGATCGCGTTGCCGGCGGTGAGGCCGAGCGGGGTGGCCATGTCGGTGAGCAGCGCGACGGTGTGCACGCCCGCGTCGGTGCCGAGCGCGACCATCGTCTCGGCGAGCTCGCGGGCGCTGGCCAGGTCCTTCATGAAGGCGCCGCTGCCGACCTTGACGTCGAGCACGAGCGCTCCGGTGCCCTCGGCGATCTTCTTGCTCATGATCGAGCTCGCGATCAGCGGGATCGCCTCGACGGTGCCGGTCACGTCGCGCAGGGCGTAGAGCTTCTTGTCCGCCGGGGCGAGGCCGTCGCCGGCGGCGCAGATGACCGCGCCGACGTCCTCGAGGATCGCGAACATCTCCTCGTTGCTCAGCGCCGCGCGCCAGCCCGGGATCGACTCGAGCTTGTCGAGCGTGCCGCCGGTGTGGCCCAGCCCGCGGCCGGAGAGCTGCGGGCACGGCCACGCCGCACGCGGCGACCAGCGGTGCGAGCGGCAGCGTGATCTTGTCGCCGACGCCGCCGGTCGAGTGCTTGTCGGCGGTCGGTCGCGACAGGGTCGAGAAGTCCATCCGCTCGCCCGAGGCGATCATCGCCGCGGTCCAGCGGGCGATCTCGGTGCGGTTCATCCCGTTGAGCAGGATCGCCATCGCCAGGGCCGACATCTGCTCGTCGGCGACCTCGCCACGCGTGTAGGCGTCGATCACCCAGTCGATCTGGCTGTCGCTGAGCTCGTGCTTGTCGCGCTTGGCGAGGATCACCTCGACGGCGTCGTGGGCGGCCATCAGCGGGCTCCGTCCTGCTCGGTCGCGGCGGCGGTCGTGGTCACGACGGCCAGGTCGTCGGGCCCGAAGGCGTCGGGCAGCACCTCGGACATCGGCTTGACGCCCGAGACGGTCCAGACCAGCAGGTCGTTCCCGCCGTGCTCGAAGAGCAGCTGGCGGCAGCGCCCGCACGGCATGATCACGTCGCCCGCGCCGTTGACGCAGACGAAGTGCGTCAGCCGGCCGCCCCCGCTGGCGTGGAGCTGGGAGACCAGCCCGCACTCGGCGCACAGCACGACGCCGTACGCCGCGTTCTCGACGTTGCAGCCCACCACGGTGCGCCCGTCGTCGGTCAGCGCGGCGGCTCCGACGGGGTAGCTCGAGTAGGGCGCGTAGGCGCGTCCCATCACCTCGACGGCGGCCTGCTTCAGCTGGTCCCACTCACTCTGATCCACGGCGCCACTATGTCGCACCGGGCGAAGCGAGGGTCTTTGGCAGGTTTCGCCGAAAGATCGCCGGGAGTTTTTATGTCACAGACGCATTTCGTTAGGCGCCATCTACGTGACCTGTGGCACGCGGGGAGGCATCATGACGCCCGAACGTAGACCCCACCCCGGGGTGCACGAATTTGGAGGCATTGTGAAGAACTCGAGGAAGGTCGTCTCGAGCGGCCTCGTGGCGCTCCTGGCGGCCGCGACCCTGGCTGCGTGCGGTGACGCGCCCGAGGAAGACACCACCACCGGAGGCAGCGGCTCCGAGAGCAGCGCCCCCGCCAGCGACGTCAAGCCCTGCATCGTCTCCGACGCCGGCGGCTTCGACGACAAGTCGTTCAACCAGCTCAGCTTCGAGGGCGTCCAGCAGGCCGCCGACGAGCTGGGTGTCGAGATGATCCCGGTCGAGTCCAACAGCGAGAACGACTACGCCCCCAACCTGGAGAGCCTGGTCGGCCAGGGCTGCACCGTCATCGTGACGGTCGGCTTCGCCCTCGCCTCAGCGACCAAGGAGTCGGCCGCGGCCAACCCCGACATCGAGTACGTCCTCATCGACGACTCCGCCGACGGCGGCGACGACGGTGCGACCTTCGACGGCAAGGCCGACGTCGAGCAACATCAAGCCGCTCCTCTACAACACCGCCCAGGCCGCGTTCCTGGCCGGCTACGCCGCCGCCGACTACACCAAGACCGGCGTCGTGGGCACCTACGGCGGCATGCCGTTCCCGACCGTCACCATCTTCATGGACGGCTTCAAGCAGGGTGCTGAGTACTACGCCGACGAGAAGAAGAAGGACATCAAGGTCGTCGGCTGGGACGGCAAGGACGGCTCCTTCACCGGTGGCTTCGAGGCCAACGAGGCCGCGACCAACACCGCCAAGCAGCTCATCGACCAGGACGCTGACGTGATCCTTCCCGTCGGTGGCCCGATCTACCAGGGCGCCGTCACGGCCATCGAGGACTCCGGCAAGGACGTCGTCATGCTCGGCGCCGACGCCGACGTGTTCGAGACCGACCCGACCACGCAGGACGTCATCTTCACCTCGGTCCTCAAGAACATGAAGATCTCGACCTACGAGGCGATCATGGCCGCGGGCGACGACACCTTCACGTTCGACCCCTACGTCGGCACGCTCGAGAACGACGGAGTCGGCATCGCGCCGTTCCACAACTTCGAGAGCGAGGTCAACCCCGACCTGCAGGGTGAGCTCGACGACGATCAAGGCCGGCATCATCGACGGCTCGATCAAGGTGAACTCCTACCTGGGCTGATCACCACCACGCTCCACCGAGGAGGGAGGCCGACGGTTCCGTCGGCCTCCCTCTCTTGTTGCCAGAACGACGGCCCCGACCTTTGGCAGATCTGTGGCCAGCACCGTCGGCCCGTCGGCGGTTACCCTTCCCCGCGGCCCCGCCTGTACCGACCCCTAGGATGCGATGCCATGAGACTCGTCCTGCGAGGCATCACCAAGCGCTTCGGCAGCGTGGTGGCCAACGACTCGATGTCCCTCACCGTCGAGCCGGGAGAGATCCACTGCCTGCTGGGTGAGAACGGCGCCGGCAAGTCGACCCTGATGAACGTGCTCTACGGCCTCTACAAGGCCGACGAGGGCGAGATCGAGCTCGACGGCGTCGTGCAGAGCTTCACCGGACCCGGCGACGCCATGGCGGCCGGTATCGGCATGGTCCACCAGCACTTCATGCTCATCCCCGTCTTCACGGTCGCGGAGAACGTGATGCTCGGCAACGAGTCCACCGGCTTCGCCGGCACCCTCGACCTCGACGCGGCACGTGACCGGGTCACCGAGATCTCCGAGCGCTTCGGCTTCCACGTCACGCCGGACGCGCTCGTCGAGGACCTCCCCGTCGGCGTGCAGCAGCGCGTGGAGATCATCAAGGCGCTCTCCCGCGACGCCGAGCTGCTCGTCTTCGACGAGCCCACCGCGGTGCTCACGCCCCAGGAGACCGACGAGCTGATGGACATCATGCGCCAGCTCAAGGAGGCCGGGAAGGCCATCGTCTTCATCACCCACAAGCTCCGCGAGGTCCGTGAGGTCGCCGACCGGATCACCGTCATCCGCCTCGGCAAGGTCGTCGGTGAGGCCGACCCCAAGGCCAGCAACGCCGAGCTCGCCTCGATGATGGTCGGCCGCCCGGTCGAGCTCACCGTCCACAAGGACGCGCCGACGCTCGGCGCCGATGCCCTGGTCGTCAAGGACCTCCGGGTGGTCGACGCAGCCGGTCACACCCAGGTCGACAACCTCAGCTTCACCGTCCGCGCCGGCGAGGTGCTGGCCGTGGCCGGCGTGCAGGGCAACGGCCAGACCGAGCTCACCGAGGCCATCCTCGGCCTCCAGGACGACGTCACCGGCTCGATCACGCTCGACGGCGTGGAGCTGGTCGGGCGCTCGACGCGCAAGATCCTCGACGCGGGCGTCGGGTTCATCCCCGAGGACCGCCAGGTCGACGGCCTGGTGCCCAACTTCACCATCGCCGAGAACCTGATGCTCAACCGCAGCTTCAAGTCGCCGTTCGTGAAGAACGGCGGACTGCGCATCGGCGCCCTGCGCGCCTTCGCCGAGAAGAAGCTCAAGGAGTACGACGTCCGCGCCCGCGACATCGACTCGCTGGCCGCGAACCTCTCGGGCGGCAACCAGCAGAAGGTCGTCGTGGCCCGCGAGCTCTCGCGCGACCTGCGCCTGCTCGTCGCGGCACAGCCCACCCGCGGCGTCGACGTCGGCTCGATCGAGTTCATCCACAAGCAGGTCGTCGCGACCCGCGACAGCGGCATCCCGGTCCTGGTGGTCTCCACCGAGCTCGACGAGGTCGTCGCGCTGGCCGACCGGATCATGGTGCTCTACCGCGGGCGGATCGTCGGCATCGTCCCGGCCGACACCCCCCGTCAGACCCTCGGACTCATGATGACCGGCGAACGCCCCGACGACCTGAAGGACGTGGTCGCGTGACCGAGAAGGACCAGCCCCAGCCGGAGTCGAAGCCGGAGGCGGTGTCGGAGGACCCGAAGTCGTCGCCCGGTGCGCCCGAGGACCGGTCCCGGTCGATGCTGCGCGAGATCGCCTCGGGCAACGCTCTGGCCGGCGTCCTCGCCGTCGTCCTGGCGGTCCTCGTCGGCTCGGTGATGATCGCCGCGACCGACGCGACCGTGCGGGAGACGGCCACCTACATCACGGCACGTCCCTCCGACTTCTTCTCGGCCGTGTGGGACGCCATCTCCGGCGCCTACAGCGCAATGTTCCGCGGGGCGATCTACAACAACCTGGTCACCGAGCCCGCCAAGCAGTGGCGTCCCCTCACCGAGACCCTGAAGTACGCCGGTCCGCTGATCCTCGGTGGCCTCGGCGTCGGCATCGCCTTCCGCGCCTCCCTGTTCAACATCGGTGGCCGAGGCCAGATGATCATCGGCGGCGGCGCGGCCGCCTGGGTTGGCTTCCGGTTCGACGACCTGCCGATGGTCATCCACCTGCCGTTCGCGATCCTCGTCGGCATGCTGTTCGGCGCCCTCTGGGGCGGCCTGGCCGGACTGCTCAAGGCCCGCACCGGCGCCCACGAGGTGATCGTCACGATCATGCTCAACTACGTCGGCTACTACCTCGTCTTCTGGGCGCTGACCAAGGAGTGGCTGCTCGCCACGCCCGGCTCGGTCAACCCGAAGTCGCCGCCGATGAACGACTCCGCGATCCTGCCGAAGGTGCTCGGCGACCAGTTCAACCTCCACCTCGGCTTCGTCCTGGCCCTGGTCGCGGTGGCCATCGTGTGGTGGCTGCTCAGCCGCTCCACCCTCGGCTACCGCATCCGTGCCGTCGGGGAGAACCCGCACGCCGCCCGCGCCTCGGGCATCAACGTCGGCTGGACCTACACCGTCGTCATGATGATCGCCGGCGCACTGCTCGGCCTCGCGGGCGTCAACCAGGTGCTGGGCACCGTGACCAGCGGCGTCTCGACCGACATCGACGCAGGCATCGGCTTCGACGCCATCACCGTGGCGCTGCTCGGTCGGTCCCGACCGCTCGGCATCCTCGCGGCCGGCATCCTGTTCGGTGCGTTCAAGGCGGGCGGTTTCACCATGCAGGCCTCGGAGAACATCTCCGTCGACCTGGTGCTGGTGGTCCAGTCGCTGATCGTCCTCTTCCTCGCCGCACCGCCTCTGGTGCGCGCGATCTTCCGGCTCCCCGCCCAGGAGGCCAAGTGAGCACCGCGACCGACCAGCCCACTCCCGACAGCGGCGGGCTGGCGCCGGACACCGTCGTCACCCCGACCAAGGGCGCGAGCTCGCGCAAGCTGCCGATCATCCTCGGCGTCCTGGCCCTCGGCCTGGGCATCGTGCTGCTGCGCTCGGCGCACTCGGGCGACACCACATTCCGGCTCGCGACCGACACCGACTTCGTCAGCCTGCCCGACATCGTCGTACCGTCCGGGCCGACCGCCTGGGTGATGGTCGTGGTGTGCCTGGCGCTGACCGCCGAGGCCACCCGACGGATGCTGGGTCGCCTGCGCCAGCCGATGTGGATCCCGATCGTCTTCGCCGTCGCGTGGATGGTCGGCTTCCTCAGCTGGGCCGCGGCCGACGGGCGCATCCTGCTCGTCAGCCTCCTCGGTGGCGCGATCGCCCTGGCTATCCCGCTGGTCTTCGGTGCCCTCGGCGGGGTGCTCGGCGAGCGCGCCGGCGTGGTCAACATCGCCATCGACGGCCAGCTGCTCCTCGGCGCCTTCGCCGCCGCGATCACCGCCTCGCTGACCGGCTCGCCCTGGGCCGGCCTGGTGGCCGCCGCAGTGGCCGGCGCCCTCGTCGCGCTCATCCTGGGGCTCTTCGCGATCACCTACTTCGTCGACCAGGTGATCGTCGGCGTGGTGCTCAACGTGCTGGTGGTCGGTCTGACCAACTTCATGTTCCGCCAGGTGCTGACGCCCAACGCCGCGACGCTCAACTCCCCCGACCGCTTCCCGCGGGTGCCGATCCCCGTCCTGGGCGACATCCCGCTCGTCGGGCCGATCTTCTTCCGCCAGACCGCCCTGGTCTACGTCCTCTACATCATCGTCGCGCTCGTCGCCTGGGCGCTCTACCGCACGCGGTGGGGACTGCGCGTCCGAGCGGTCGGCGAGCACCCGAAGGCCGCCGACACGGTCGGCATCAAGGTCAACCGCACCCGCTACCGCACGATCCTGCTCGCCGGCGCGATCGCCGGTCTCGGCGGTGCCTACTTCAGCCTCGTCTCGGTCGCCGGCTTCAACCGGGAGATGACCGGCGGTGCGGGCTACATCGCACTGGCCGCCGTCATCTTCGGCAAGTGGGACCCGTTCCGGGCCACGCTCGCGGCGCTGCTGTTCGGCTTCGCCTCCAACCTGCAGGGCGTGCTCTCGGCTCTCGGCTCCCCCGTGCCGAGCCAGTTCATGCTGATGCTCCCCTACGTGATCACGATCTTCGCGGTGGCTGGCCTGGTCGGCCGCTCCCGCCCGCCCGCCGCCGACGGGGTGCCCTACAAGCAGCAATAGACGGCGACAGCTCAGGCGAGCTGCTTCCAGGTCCCTTCGGAGACGACCTCGACGGTGCCGTCGGTGACGACGATCGCGGTGTCGTCGTCGACGGCGTACGCCGGGAGGCCGAGGTCGGCGGCCCACCGCTCGGCATCGGCCAGGGTGTTCCCGGGCATCATCGGGTGCCCGACGTGGGGGTAGATCGAGAAGTCGACCACGCCCAGCGTCCGGTCGTCGGGGGCGCCTGACCAGGAGACGAAGTCGGGGCCGATCCGCGGGGTCATCACCATGCTGCCGGCGCTGAGCCCCACCCACACGCCGTCCAGCGACGGCAGGAGGTCGGCGAGGCCGGACTCACGCATCCAGTGGGCGAGGTAGGTCGCGTCGCCGCCGTCGACGAGGAGGACGTCGGCCTCCCGCACCCACGGCTCCCACCGCTCGCGACCGACCGTCGGCAGGGCGCTGAGCTCGAGGAGGCCCACCGAGGCCCAGCCCATGCCGGTGAGCGCCTGCCCGCGTCCGGGGTCGCCCGCGACGAAGCCCCGCGCGCCCTGGGGGTTGCACATCGGGTGCCCCCACTGCGCGGTCGGGATGCACAGCGCGTGGCTCCCGGCGATCGGCTTGCCCAGCAGGTCGACCATCGCGGCCTCGATGCTGGGGTTGGTGACGCCGCCTGAGGTGAGCAAGAGCTTCACGGGGAGTTCCTCCAGTGCTGTCGGCGTCGGGGACGCGCGTCCATGGTGTCACTTCCCTGACGTGCGACGGGGCAACCGTTCGACGGCTCCGGCTGACCCGCCGTGTTGTACTGACCTGCGTGCCAGCAGAACACCCGGAGGTCCGCGACAGCGCTCGCACGGAGGCGGAGGAGCGGTACGCCTCGCTCTTCACGCACCACCCGCACGCCTCCTACTCGGTCGACCGACGCGGCTACTACACCGACGCCAACGAGCGCGCGCTCGAGATGACCGGCCTCAGCCTCGAGGAGATGCGCCGCACCCACTTCGCGCAGGTCATCCACCCCGACGACCTCCACCTCCTGCAGGACGCGTTCGACCAGGCCCTCGCCGGCTCGCCGCAGGTCGTCGACGCGCGGGTGCTGCGCCCCGACGGCACGGTCGTCGACATCCGCTGCACGGCGATCCCGGTGGTCGTGGGCGACGAGGTGGTCGGGGTGCACGGCATCACCGAGGACACCACCGAGGCCCAGCGGGTGCTGCGCGAGCTCCGCGAGGCCAACGCCGCGAGGACGAGGTTCCTCGCGACGGTGAGCCACGAGGTGCGTACGCCGCTGGCTGCCCTCATCGGCGCGGCGGACCTCCTGATCGAGACCGACCTCGAGGACGAGTCGGCCCACTACGCGAAGATCGTGCACCGCTCCGCCGAGCGCCTGATGCGCATGGCGCAGGACCTGCTGACCTTCTCCGAGCTGGAGGCCCACCGGACCGTGCTCGACCAGCAGTGCGTCGACGTGCGCGAGCTGGTCGGGGACGTCGCTGCGTGGGCCGCTCCCCTGGCGGAGGCCAAGGAGCTCACCCTCGACGTGGCGGTCGATCCCTCCGTGCCCGCGGAAGGGCTCGGCGACGGCCCGCGCATCGCGCAGGTGCTGCGGACGCTGGTGCACAACGCGATCAAGTTCACCGAGCACGGCCACGTCGACGTGGGCGTGACGTCGTCGCCCGGCGCCGGGTCCACGTGCTGGGTCGACTTCCGGGTCACCGACACCGGCGTCGGGATCGCCGAGGCGCAGCTGCCGCGCCTGTTCGACCCGTTCACCCAGACCGACCCGCACGCCTCCGGTGACCGCCAGGGCAACGGGCTCGGGCTCGCCATCGCCAGCGAGCTGGCCGACCTCATGCAGGGACGGCTCCGGGTGACCTCGGTCCTCGGCGAGGGCAGCGAGCTCACCTTCGGCGTGCCCCTCGGGGCGGCGCCGCAGGAGTCAGCCGGCTGACAGCGCCGTGACCGCGGCCTCGGCGAGCACGCGCGCGGCGATCGGGGTGGCCGCCTCGTCGATGCGCAGGTTGCCCTGGTGGAGGTCGTACGTCGGTCCGCCCGGGGTGCGCGTGCCGAGGCGGGCCATCGCGCCGGGGACCGAGTCGAGGTACCAGCCGAAGTCCTCGCCGCCGAGGCTCTGCGTCGTGGACACGTGGCCGTGGGGGCCGAGCACCCGCTCGAGGGCGGTGCCGAGCAGCTCGGTCGAGACCGGGTGGTTGACCACCGGCGGCACGCCGCGCTGGTAGGTCACCTCCGCGGTCACGCTGTAGGGGGCGACGATCGCGGTGATCAGCTGGCGGATCAGGTGCTCCGCGTCGGCCCACGCGACCGCGTCGAGCATCCGCACGGTGCCGGCAGCGACGCCGCCGTGCGGGATCACGTTGGGGGCGGAGCCCGCGCGCACCATGCCCCAGACCACGCTGACCCCGGCGCGCGGGTCGAGGCGGCGGCTGAGGATGGCCGGCAGCTCGGTGATCACCTTGCCGAGCGCGAAGGTGAGGTCCTCGGTCAGGTGCGGGCGCGAGGTGTGGCCGCCCTTGCCGATCAGGCGGACGGTCAGCGAGTCGGCGGCGCCGGTGAGCGGACCCTCGCGCAGGCCGATGCGGCCGACGTCGAGGCTCGGGTCGCAGTGCAGGCCGAAGACGTGGGACACGCCCTCGAGGGCGCCGCTGGAGATCAGGTGCAGCGCGCCGCCGGGCATGACCTCCTCGGCCGGCTGGAACAGCAGCCGCACCCGGCCCGGCAGCAGGCCCGCGCGTGGCGACCTCGGCGAGCGCGAGGCCCGCGCCGACGAGGCCGGAGGTGTGGACGTCGTGGCCGCAGGCGTGCGCGACGCCGGGCACGGTGCTCTTCCACGGGTCGGAGATCTGGTCGTCGATCGGCAGCGCGTCGAGGTCGGCGCGCAGCGCGACCAGCGGTCCGTCGTGGCCCATCTCCGCCAGCACTCCCCCGCCGTCGGGGCGACTGATCGACCAGCCGGCCGCCTCGAGCGCGGCCACGACCGCCTCGCTGGTGCGCAGCTCGGCCCAGCTCAGCTCGGGGTGCGCGTGGAGGTCGCGACGCAAAGCAACGAGGTCGTCGGAGTGCTTGTCGACGACCTCGGTGATGACATCTGTGGCGGCAAGGGGTAAGGATGACGGCATGACCGGCCCAGTCTAGGCCGTGCCGGAGTCGTACGCGGCGAGTAGCCGATCTGCGGCCAGGGGCGCCGGCAGCTCGCCCGAGAGCACGGCACGGCGTACGTCGTCGCGCACCGCCGCCACGCCCGGCGAGGTCCGCAGCCGCTGGGCGAGCTCGTCGCGCACGAGCGCCCAGGTGAACTCGAGCTGCTGCGCGGCCCGCTTGTGGGCCAGCCCGTCGGCGCCGAGGTGCTCGCGGTGCTGCCCGACGCGCTCCCAGACGTCGTCGACCCCCGCGCCGGTCAGCGCCGAGCAGGTGACGACGGGCGGCGCCCACTCGGCGTGCCCGCGGACCAGGCGCAGCGCCCCGGCGAGCTCGCGGGCGGCGACCCGGGCCTCGGCCTCGTGCTCACCGGTCGGCCTTGTTGACCGCGACCACGTCGGCGATCTCGAGGATGCCCTTCTTGATGCCCTGCAGCTGGTCGCCGGTGCGGGCGAGGGTGAGGAACAGGAAGGTGTCGACCATCCCGGCGACGGTCACCTCGGACTGCCCGACGCCGACCGTCTCCACGAGCACGACGTCGTGGCCGGCGGCCTCGAGCACCAGCATCGCCTGGGTGGTGGCCCGCGCGACGCCGCCGAGGGTGCCCGCCGAGGGCGAGGGCCGGATGAAGGCGCGCGGGTCGACGGACAGCGACGCCATCCGGGTCTTGTCGCCCAGCACCGAGCCGCCGGTGCGGACCGACGACGGGTCGACGGCGAGCACGCCGACGCGGTGACCGGCGGCGGTCAGCCGGGTGCCGAGGGCCTCGATGAAGGTGGACTTGCCGACGCCCGGCACGCCGGAGATGCCGACGCGGGTGGCCGGCGGGAGGTCGAGCGACGCGAGCCCGGTCAGCAGCTCGCGCGCGGCGCCGCGGTGCTCGGCACGGGACGACTCGACGAGCGTGATCGCGCGCGAGACGTCGGCCCGCCGGCCGGAGCGGACGCCCTCGACCAGCGCGGCGACGTCGACCGGGGTGCGCGCCATCAGGCGTCACGCGGAGCGCAGCCGGGCCAGCAGGTCGAGCGCGGACTCCGCGATCACGGTGCCCGGCAGGAACACCGCGGCGGCGCCCATCTCCTTGAGCGTCTCCACGTCGTCGGGCGGGATCACGCCGCCGATGACGATCATGATGTCCGGGCGGCCCTGGTCGGCGAGCGCCTGCTTGAGCGCCGGCAGCAGCGTGAGGTGGCCGGCCGCGAGCGAGGAGACCCCGACGATGTGCACGTCGGCGTCGATCGCCTGCTGGGCGACCTCCTCGGGCGTCGAGAACAGCGGGCCGACGTCGACGTCGAAGCCGAGGTCGGCGAAGGCGGTGACGACGACCTTCTGGCCGCGGTCGTGGCCGTCCTGGCCCATCTTGGCGACGAGGATGCGCGGGCGGCGGCCCTCCTCGGCCTCGAACTCCTCGGTGGCGGCGAGCACCTCGGCGACCTTGGTCCCCTCGGCGGTGCCGGCCTCGTCGCGGTACACGCCGCTGATCGTACGGATCACGGCCTGGTGGCGGCCGTAGACCTTCTCCAGCGCGTCGGAGATCTCCCCGACCGTCGCCTTGGCGCGCGCCGCGTCGACGGCGAGCGCGAGGAGGTTGCCGTCGAGGGAGCCACCGCCGACCGGTCCGCGCTCGGCCGACGCGGTCAGCGCCTCCAGCGCACGGCGTACGTCGTCGTCGTCGCGCTCGGCGCGCAGCCGCTCGAGCTTGGCGACCTGCTGGCGGTAGACGTCGTCGTTGTCCACGCGGAGCACGTCGAGCTTGTCCTCGGCCGCGAGGCGGAAGGTGTTGACGCCGATGACCTTCTGCGCGCCCGAGTCGATCCGCGCCTGCGTGCGGGCGGCCGCCTCCTCGATGCGCATCTTGGGGATGCCCTGCTCGATCGCCGCGGCCATGCCGCCGGCGCGCTCGGCCTCCTGGATGTGCGCCCACGCGCGCTCGGCGAGGTCGTGGGTGAGCTTCTCGACGTAGTAGGAGCCGGCCCACGGGTCGATGATCTCGCGTGGTGCCGCTCTCCTGCTGCAGCAGCAGCTGGGTGTTGCGCGCGATGCGGGCCGAGAAGTCGGTCGGCAGCGCGATCGCCTCGTCGAGGGCGTTGGTGTGCAGCGACTGGGTGTGGCCCTGCGTGGAGGCCATCGCCTCGATGCAGGTGCGGCCGACGTTGTTGAAGACGTCCTGCGCGGTCAGCGACCAGCCCGAGGTCTGGCTGTGCGTGCGCAGCGAGCGCGACTTGGGGTTCTGCGGGTCGAAGTCGTCGACCAGCCGCGCCCACAGCGCCCGGGCCGCGCGCATCTTGGCGACCTCCATGAAGAAGTTCATCCCGATGGCCCAGAAGAACGACAGCCGCGGCGCGAACTGGTCGATCGTCATGCCGGTCCCGAGGCCGGCGCGGATGTACTCGACGCCGTCGGCCAGCGTGTAGGCCAGCTCGAGGTCGGCCGTCGCCCCGGCCTCCTGGATGTGGTAGCCGGAGATCGAGATCGAGTTGAAGCGCGGCATCTTCTGCGAGGTGAAGGCGAAGATGTCGCTGATGATCCGCATGCTCGGCGCCGGCGGGTAGATGTAGGTGTTGCGGACCATGAACTCCTTGAGGATGTCGTTCTGGATGGTCCCCGCGAGCTGCTCCGGCGCGACCCCCTGCTCCTCGGCCGCCGCGATGTAGAGCGCGAGCACCGGCAGCACCGCGCCGTTCATCGTCATCGACACCGACATCTCGTCGAGCGGGATGCCGTCGAAGAGGGTGCGGGTGTCGTAGATCGAGTCGATCGCCACGCCCGCCATGCCGACGTCGCCGCGCACCCGCGGGTGGTCGGAGTCGTAGCCGCGGTGGGTGGCGAGGTCGAAGGCGACGCTCAGGCCCTTCTGCCCGGCCGCGAGGTTGCGGCGGTAGAACGCGTTGGACTCCTCCGCGGTCGAGAAGCCGGCGTACTGCCGGATCGTCCACGGCTGCGTCGTGTACATCGTCGGGTAGGGCCCGCGCAGGAACGGCGCGATGCCCGGCCAGGTGTCGAGCCCGTCGAGGCCCTCGAGGTGCTCGGGGCCGTAGACCGGGAGGATGTCGATCCCCTCCGGGCTCGCCCACGGGCCTGACCGCTCCGCTGGTCGAGCAGCCGAGGAACGAGGCGTATCGAGACCCAGGCGACCTCGGCGAAGTTCTGCGGGAATGCTCATCGGCCGAGCTCCTCTCGTACGCGGCCCAGGAACGCCGAGCGCATCGACCCCCATCGCGCAGGAGTCGTCGACGTCGGTCACGGTCCGCTCCCCCGGCTTGCCCGCCAGCACGACGTACGTCGCTCCGGCCGCGCGCAGCGCCGCGACGAGGTCGGCGCCCCACTCGGCGTACGCCGCGTCGGTGCCGGCGAGGCAGACGACGGGCTGGCCCGCGTAGGCCTCGATCACGTCGTCGACGGAGTCGGTGGCGCCGGCCGCCTCGACGGCGACGCCGCCCGCGGCGAACAGGTTGGTGGCGAAGGTGGCGCGCGCGGTGTGCGCGGAGATCGGGCCCATCGTGGCGAGGAAGACCGGGCGGGACGCGGGCTCGGCGCGCAGGTCCTCGTAGGCCGAGCCGTAGTGGACAGCCTGCCCGGCTCCAGGGCTCGCGCTCGGGGAGCACCTCGGCGAGGTTCGGGAACTCCGAGATCCCGGTCAGCGGCCGGGAGCGGTCGGCGACGCCGCGCGTCGCGCTCGTCGCGGACGCGCGCGCACGCGTTCCTTGCACACCCCGCGCGGCCTGCTCGCCGAAGCCGCCGTCGGCCTCGATCCGGCCGAGCTCGGCCCACCCGGCGACGGCGAGGTCGTCGGTGAGCTTCTCGACGGCGTAGGAGCCGCCGGCCGGGTCGGTGACCGCGGCGACGTGGGACTCCTCGATCAGCAGCGAGGAGGTGTTGCGGGCGATCCGGCGGCCGAGCGCGTCGGGCAGGCCGAGCCGCTCGTCGAAGGGGATCACCGTGACCGCGTCGGCGCCGCCGACGCCGGCGGCGAAGGCGGCGACCGTGCCGCGCAGCATGTTGACCCAGGGGTCGACCTTGCCCATCATCGCCCGGCTCGTGACGACGTGCTGGCGCTGCGCGACGTCGGCGCCGCCGCTCGCCTCGAGCACGCGCGCCCACAGCCGGCGAGCCGCGCGGAGCTTGGCGATCGTCGGGAACTGCTCGTCGGTGGCGGCGTAGCGGAACTCGATCAGTCCGGCGGCCTCGTCGACGGTGAAGCCCGCCTCGGTGAGGACGCGGAGGTAGTGCACGCCGACCGCCATCGTCCAGCCGAGCTCCTGGGCGTCGCTCGCGCCGCGGTCGTGCAGGGCGGTGCCGTCGACGACGGCGCCGAGGACGCCGAGCGGCCTGCGCACGGCGGACCGTGTCGACGAAGGAGTCGGCAGGGCGTCCGCCCGTCGTCGGCGACCCGGTGGCCGAACATCTCCGCCGTGGCCGGGTCGGCGGAGAGGTTGCTGCAGCGGGTGCGGGTCGTCGGGGGTGGCCTCGAGCAGCCGGGCCAGCGCCTCGGACTGCTCGGCGTCGGGCCGGTCGAGGGTCGACCGGTGCGAGGTCGAGCAGCACGCCGTCGAGGGCGCGCGGCGAGGTCGGCGGACCGGGACGAGGTCGAGGTGCAGCGACGTGGCGCCGTTGTCGAGGTCGACCAGGGCCGCCTCGTTGACCGCCGCGGCGTCGTCGCCCACCAGCGACGTACGCACGTCCCACGCGCCGGTGCGCTGCGGGCGGCCGCTCGTGGCGAGCCCGTCGAGGTCGGCGGGCTGACCGATCGGCGCGACCGTCGATGCCGTCGAGCGTGGTGCGGGTCAGCGCGGCCCACACGTCGGAGTCGGGTGCGTCCTCGCCGAGCCGGCGCGCCTTGCGCAGCACGGCAGCGGTCGCTGCCTCCCACGCGCGCGACGTCGTACGTGTCGTCGTCCCCGACCAGCCGCAGCGAGCCCTCGGCCGGCTGCAGGTCCGCGGGCTCGTCCAGCCCGCCGTCGAGGTCGCCGTCACGGTCGGTCATGAGTCGCAGGATAGGACGAGCGTCACGTCGCGGACACCGTGCGGCCCTATGGGATAGGTCTCACGGGGTCCTCGAGCCCCCACGAGGCGAGCACCGGCAAGGTCGCGGAGGTGGGTGAGCCGGGCTGGGCGGTGTAGACGACGAGGCGCTGCTCGGGGTCGTGCGGCGAGACCACCGCCTCGATGCCGAAGGTCAGCCGTCCCACGACGGGGTGGGCGATGCGCTTGTCGACCGAGGTGCGGTCGGTGACCCCGTGGTCGTCCCACCAGCGGGCCACGTCGGGGTCGGCCGCGCGGAGCTCGTCCACCATCTCGACCAGACGGCGGTCGCCCGGGTGCCGTCCGACCTCGTAGCGCAGCGCTCCCACGGCAGCCGTGGCGTAGTCCGCCCAGTTCTCGATGCGCTCCCGGGCCCGTGGGTCGAGGAAGAGCCACCGGACGAACACCGACCCGGTGTCGACCTCGGCGCCGAGGACGCTGCGCAGCAGCGCGTTGCAGGCGAGGACCTCGGACCGTCGCCCCAGCAGCAGCACCGGGACGTGGTCCAGGCTGGTCATCACCCGGAGCAGCCCGGGATCGGCGCGCTGCGCGACCTCCCACGTCGCCCTGCCTCGACGCTGGGGGGCGGCGAGGTCGCGCAGGTGGGCGAGCTCCACGTCGTCGAGACGCAGCGCGCGACCCAGCGCCGCGACCACGTCGTCGGTGACGGTGTGCTGGCGACCCTGCTCGAGCCGGCTGTAGTGGTCGGGGCTGAGGCCGGCGAGCACCGCCAGCTCCTCCTTGCGCAGGCCGGGGACCCGCCGCGGGCCGGGGAAGGGCGCGATGCCCGCCTGGGCAGGAGTGAGGCGGTCGCGTCGGGAGCGCAGGAACGCCCCGAGCGCGGATCGGTCGGCAGGCACGTCACCAGCCTAGGGACGTGGACGCCGTTCTGCGTGGTCATGGCGTGCCCCGGCACGGCCTGCACTGGTGCGCCCGCGTGCCACCGGATGGACTCCTTGCATGAGCTCCCCATCCTCGACCCCGTCCACCACCGCCTCCGCTGCTTCCGCCTCCCTCGCCGGACGCACGGCGGTCGTCACCGGCTCCACGAGCGGCATCGGCGCCGCCACCGCCCACCACCTCGCCGCTCGCGGGGCACACGTCGTCGTCACCGGCCGCGACGGCCGTCGCGGGGCGGAGGTGGTCGACGCCATCACGGCGTCCGGCGGCTCCGCCGTCTTCGTCGCGGGCGACCTGACCGCGTCACCCGCGCAGCTGCGCGACCTCGCCGCCGCCTGGACCGCAGCCCTGGGCGGACGGATCGACGTCCTCGTGCACAACGCCGCGGTGTGCCCGGCCGTCGACACGGTGTCGCTGACCGACGACGACCTCGAGACCACCCTCGCCGTCAACGTCCGGGCACCGCAGGTCCTCACCGCGGCGATCGCCCCCTCGATGGTCGAGCGCGGGTCCGGCTCCATCGTGGTCGTCGGGTCGTGGATGGCGAGCATCGGTCACGCCTTCGTCGGCTTCTACTCCGCCACCAAGGCCGCCGAGGCGCAGCTGGCGCGCAGCTGGGCCGCCGAGTTCGGGCCCGGCGGGGTGCGCGTCAACACGGTCGCCCCCGGTGCGACGCGGACCCCGATCAACGCCGCCGACGACGACGTGATCACCCGGATGACGTCGACGACACCCGCGGGGCGGCCGGGCACCCCCGACGAGGTCGCGGCGACCATCGGCTGGCTCGCGTCCGACGAGGCGTCGTACATCCACGGCGCCCTCATCCCCGTCGACGGAGGGATCACCGCCACCCGCTAGTCGACGCACGTCACCTAGACCTCGGTGCGGCCGTCGTTGTCCTTGTTCCGGATCCCGATCTTGTTGCCCAGCCACACCAGCGGGTCGAACTTCTTGTCCACCACGCGCTCCTTCATCGGGATGATCGCGTTGTCGGTGATCTGGATGCCCTCGGGGCACACCTCGGTGCAGCACTTGGTGATGTTGCACATGCCGAGGCCGGCGGCGCCCTGGGCGAGCTCGCGCCGGTCGTGGGTGTCGAGCGGGTGCATGTCGAGCTCGGCGTAGCGCAGGAAGAAGCGCGGGCCGGCGAACGCCTCCTTGTTGTCCTCGTGGTCGCGCACGACGTGGCAGATGTTCTGGCACAGGAAGCACTCGATGCACTTGCGGAACTCCTGGCCCCGCTCGACGTCGACCTGCGCCATCCGCCGCTTGCCGTCCGCGTCGCGCGGGCGGCGGGGAGAACGACGGCAGCTCCTTGGCCTTCTCGTAGTTGAAGGAGACGTCGGTGACGAGGTCGCGGATCACCGGGAAGGTCCGCATCGGGGTGACCGTGATGGTCTCGTCCTCCTCGAAGTCCGAGAGCCGGCACATGCACATCAGCCGCGGCCGGCCGTTGACCTCGGCGCTGCACGAGCCGCACTTGCCGGCCTTGCAGTTCCAGCGGACCGCGAGGTCGCCGGCCTGGGTGGCCTGCACGCGGTGGATCGCGTCGAGCACGACCTCGCCCTCGGACACCTCGACCGGGAAGTCCTCGACGGCGCCGCCGTCCTTGTCCCCGCGCCAGATCCGCAGCTTCAGTGTGTAGCTCATGCGAAGTACCCCTTCAGCTCGTCGGGCATCTCGGGCAACGGCTTCTCGTGGAGGTCGACGCCCGTGCCCGCCTCGTTGAGGTTCACGACCAGGTTCTTCGTGCCCCACTCGTCGTTCGGACCGGGGAAGTCGTCGCGGGTGTGGCCGCCGCGCGACTCCTCGCGGGCGAGCGCCGCCTTGGCGATGCACTCCGAGACGATCAGCATGTTGCGCAGGTCGAGCGCGAGGTGCCAGCCGGGGTTGTACTGCCGGTGGCCCTCGACGACCATCGTGCTGCGCCCGCACCTTGAAGGCCTCGATCTCGCTGAGCGACTCCTCGAGCTCGGTGCGCGTGCGGATGATGCCGACCAGGTCGTTCATCGACTGCTGCAGGTCGGACTGGATCGTGTACGGGTTCTCCCCGCCCTCGACCTCGAACGGCGCGAGCGCGCTCGTCTGCGCCGCCTTCACGTCGGCCTCGTCGACCTGCGGCCGCGCCTCCCCCAGCGAGTGGGCGTACGTCGTGGCCGCCTCGCCGGCCCGCTTGCCGAAGACCAGCAGGTCGCCGAGCGAGTTGCCGCCGAGCCGGTTGGAGCCGTGCATGCCGCCGGAGCACTCGCCGACGGCGTACAGCCCCGTCACCGCGCTCTCCTGGGTGTCGGCGTCGACCTCGACGCCGCCCATCACGTAGTGGCAGGTCGGGCCGATCTCCATCGGCTCGGCGGTGATGTCGACGTCGGCGAGCTCCTTGAACTGGTGGTACATCGACGGCAGCCGCTTGCGGATGAACTCGGGCGTACGACGCGAGGCGATGTCGAGGTAGATGCCGCCGTGCGGCGTGCCGCGGCCGGCCTTGATCTCGGAGTTGATCGCCCGGGCGACCTCGTCGCGCGGCAGCAGCTCGGGTGGTCGGCGGTTGTTCTTCTTGTCGTCGTACCAGGCGTCGGCCTCCTCGACCGTGTCCGCCGTCTCCGCCTTGAAGTACTCCGGGATGTAGTCGAACATGAAGCGCTCGCCCTCGGAGTTCTTCAGGATGCCGCCGTCGCCGCGCACCGACTCCGTCACGAGCAGCCCCTTCACCGAGGGCGGCCAGACCATGCCCGTCGGGTGGAACTGGACGAACTCCATGTTGATCAGGCTCGCGCCGGCCCGCATCGCGAGGGCGTGGCCGTCGCCGGTGTACTCCCAGGAGTTCGAGGTGACCTTGAACGACTTGCCGATGCCGCCGGTCGCGAGGATCACGCTCGGTGCGTCGAAGACGATGAAGCGTCCGGACTCGCGCCAGTAGGCGAAGGCACCGGCGACCTTGTCGCCCTCCTTGAAGAGGTCGGTGACCGTGCACTCCATGAAGACGTCGATGCCGAGGGCCACCGCGCGCTGCTGGAGCGTGCGGATCATCTCCAGGCCGGTGCGGTCGCCGACGTGCGCGAGCCGGGCGTACTTGTGGCCGCCGAAGTCGCGCTGGCTGATCAGCCCGTCGTCGGTGCGGTCGAAGAGGGCGCCCCAGTCCTCGAGCTCCTGCACCCGCTCGGGCGCCTCCTGGGCGTGCAGCTGGGCCATCCGCCAGTTGTTGAGCATCTTGCCGCCGCGCATCGTGTCGCGGAAGTGGACCTCCCAGTTGTCCTCCGGCCAGCGGTTGCCCATCGCCGCGGCGATGCCGCCCTCGGCCATCACGGTGTGGGCCTTGCCGAGCAGCGACTTGCACACGATCGCCGTACGCGCGCCCGACTCGTGGGCGGCGATCGCCGCGCGCAGGCCGGCGCCGCCGGCCCCGACGACCACGACGTCGTAGGTGTGGCGCTCCATGCCGCCCTGCGCGTCGCCGGACAGGGCGTTGCCGGTCATCGGGTGGCGGCCCTCCGCGGGGCCGAGGTCAGCAGGCGTGTTCTCGGACATCAGAAGAACCTCACGTCTTGGATGGTGCCGGTGGCGAGCAGGAAGACGTACAGGTCGACCAGCGCGACCGAGAACAGCGAGTACCACGCCCACCGGCCGTGGCTGCCGTTGAGCCTCGAGACCCAGGTCCACAGCTTGTAGCGGACCGGGTGCTTGGAGAAGTGCCGCAGCCGGCCGCCGACGACGTGGCGGCACGAGTGGCACGAGAGCGTGTAGAGCCAGATGAAGACGACGTTGGCGATCATCAGCAGGGTGCCGAGGCCCATGTGGACGCCGCTGGTCTCGCCGTCGCCGACGGCGTACTCGGCCGGCATCGGCCGGAAGGCCAGGAGCACGTCGTAGGTCAGCACGAGGCCGACCAGCACCGCGGCGTACCAGAAGTAGCGGTGGACGTTCTGCAGGATCAGCGGGAACCGGGTCTCGCCGGAGTACGCCGCGTGCGGCTCGGCGACGCCGCAGGCGGGCGGGCTCAGCCAGAACGCCCGGTAGTAGGACTTGCGGTAGTAGTAGCAGGTCATCCGGAAGCCCAGCGGGAAGATCAGGATGATCAGCGCCGCCGAGAGCGGCCACCAGCCGAACGGCTGGCCGAAGTCGGAGGCGCCCTCGACGCAGTCGCCCAGGCAGGGCGAGTAGAACGGCGAGAGGTAGGGCGAGGCGTAGTAGTCGCGGCCCATGAACGCGCGGACCGTCGCGTAGACGACGAAGGCCGAGAACACCACGAACGTCGTCAGCGGCTGGAGCCACCAGCGGTCCTCGCGGAGGGTCCGCGCCTCGATGCGCGCCCGGCCCGGACTGGTCACGCCTCCGTCGGTCGGTAGGTCCGTGGTTGCCATGCTCGCGACTATGTCTTGTGTCACACCTGAGCGGAAGACAACGCGCCCACGAAAACCTCACACGGCCTCGGCGCGTCGCGCGTGTGGACCCCGCGATACCGTGAAGGAGTGGCAACCACAACCAAGACCCCCACCCTGGTGAAGGGCGCGCGTGCCTCGCGCACGACGATCGCCCTCAAGCTGGGCATGGCGATCAGCGGCTTCATCTTCCTCGGCTTCGTGCTCGCGCACATGTACGGCAACCTCAAGGCGTTCGCCGGGCACGACGCCTTCAACGAGTACGCCGAGCACCTGCGCGAGATCGGCGAGCCGATGCTCCCGCACGAGGGCGCTGCTCTGGATCCTGCGCGTCGGGCTGATCGCCTCGCTCGTCGTGCACGTCTACTGCGCCGTCGTGCTGTGGCGCCGCGCGGCCCGCGCCCGCGGCACGCAAGTACGTCATGAAGAAGCAGACCGGCGCGACCCGCGCCAGCCTGATGATGCGCTGGGGCGGCGTCACGATCCTGCTGTTCCTCATCTGGCACCTGCTGAACTTCACGATCGGCAAGGTCAACGTGCAGGGCGGGGCGACCAACGACCCCTACAACCTGATGGTCGACACCTTCGACGTGTGGTGGCTGACGCTCATCTACCTCGTCGCGATGCTCGCCCTCGGCGCGCACCTGCACCACGGCATCTGGAGCGCCGCCCAGACCCTCGGCTGGACCGGCACCGCGGCCAAGCGCCAGCGGGCCAAGACGATCGGCTTCGTCCTCGCGCTGATCGTCACGGTCGGCTTCTCCCTCGTCCCGCTCGGCGTCCTCGCCGGCGTCATCACCAAGTAAGGGGTCATCGCACGTGAGCCACGACCACGACATGGACATGCCCGACACCACCACCTCGACGGAGGCCTCCCACTCGGGAGTGCTCGACGGCGACTACGACGACGCCGTCGGCTACTACACCCCGGGTGAGCCGCTCGTCGACACCAAGGCGCCGGCCGGCCCGATCGCGGAGCGCTGGCAGAACCGCAAGTTCGAGGCCCGCCTGGTCAACCCGGCCAACCGCCGCAAGCTGTCGATCATCATCGTCGGCACCGGCCTGGCCGGCGCCTCGGCCGCCGCCACGCTCGGCGAGGCCGGCTACAACGTCAAGTCGTTCTGCTACCAGGACTCCCCGCGCCGCGCGCACTCGATCGCCGCGCAGGGCGGCATCAACGCCGCGAAGAACTACAAGGAGGACGGCGACTCCGTCCACCGCCTCTTCTACGACACCGTCAAGGGCGGCGACTACCGCTCGCGCGAGTCCAACGTCTACCGCCTGGCCGAGGTCAGCACCAACATCATCGACCAGTGCGTCGCCCAGGGCGTCCCGTTCGCCCGCGAGTACGGCGGCCTGCTCGACAACCGTTCCTTCGGTGGCGTGCAGGTCTCGCGCACGTTCTACGCCCGCGGCCAGACCGGCCAGCAGCTCCTGATCGGCGCCTACCAGGCCCTCGAGCGCCAGATCGCCGCCGGCACGGTCTCGATGTTCACGCGCCACGAGATGCTCGAGCTGATCGTCGTCGACGGCAAGGCCCGCGGCATCGTCGCCCGCGACATGGTCACCGGTGAGGTCCAGACCCACCTCGCCGACGTCGTCGTCCTCGCCTCCGGCGGCTACGGCAACGTCTTCTACCTCTCGACCAACGCCATGGGCTGCAACGTCACCGCCGCGTGGCGCGCGCACCGCAAGGGCGCCTACATGGCCAACCCCTGCTACACGCAGATCCACCCGACCTGCATCCCGGTCTCGGGCTCGCACCAGTCCAAGCTGACCCTGATGTCGGAGTCGCTGCGCAACGACGGCCGCATCTGGGTGCCGAAGAACCAGGCCGACTGCGAGAAGGACCCGCGCGACATCGCCGAGGAGGACCGCGACTACTACCTGGAGCGGATCTACCCCGCCTTCGGCAACCTGGTCCCCCGCGACATCGCCTCGCGCGCCGCGAAGAACGTCTGCGACGAGGGCCGTGGCGTCGGTCCGGAGGTGGACGGCACCCGACGCGGTGTCTACCTCGACTTCGCCGACGCCATCGACCGCCTCGGCCGCGAAGCGGTCGCCAACAAGTACGGCAACCTCTTCGACATGTACGACCGCATCACCGGCGAGGACCCCTACGACGTGCCGATGCGGATCTACCCGGCCGTGCACTACGTCATGGGCGGCCTGTGGGTCGACTACGACCTCCAGTCCACGATCCCCGGTCTGTTCGTGACCGGCGAGGCCAACTTCTCCGACCACGGCGCCAACCGCCTCGGCGCCTCGGCGCTGATGCAGGGCCTGGCCGACGGCTACTTCGTGCTGCCGCACACCATCCGCGACTACCTCGCCGACGGGCCGTTCGAGCCGATCGGCGAGGACCACCCGGCGGTCGTCGAGGCGCGCACGTCGGTCGAGGAGCGCATCCAGCACTTCCTCACCGTCAACGGCACCCGCAGCGTCGACTCCTACCACCGCGAGCTCGGCAACATCATGTGGGAGTACTGCGGCATGGAGCGCACGGAGACGGGCCTCAAGAAGGCCATCGACCTGATCCGCGGCCTGCGCGACGACTTCTACCGCAACGTCAAGGTGCTCGGCACGTCCGAGTCGCTCAACCAGTCGCTCGAGAAGGCCGGCCGCGTGGCCGACTTCTTCGAGCTCGGCGAGCTGATGTGCATCGACGCCCTCAACCGGCGCGAGTCCTGCGGCGGCCACTTCCGGGCCGAGTCGCAGACCGAGGACGGCGAGGCGCTGCGCCACGACGACGAGTTCGCCTACGTCTCCGCGTGGGAGTGGGCCGGGCTCGACGAGCGGCCGGTCCTGCACAAGGAAGACCTCACCTACACCGCCATCGAGATGAAGCAGCGGAGCTACAAGTGAAACTGACCCTGAAGATCTGGCGCCAGAGCGGCCCGACGGCCGACGGCGCGATCCACACCTACGAGCTCGACGACGTGTCCCCGGACATGTCGTTCCTCGAGATGCTCGACGTGCTCAACGAGCAGCTCAACGACCAGGGCGAGGAGCCGATCGCGTTCGACTCCGACTGCCGCGAGGGCATCTGCGGGCAGTGCGGGCTGATGATCAACGGCGACGCGCACGGACCGGAGGTCACCACGACCTGCCAGCTCCACATGCGCTCGTTCAGCGACGGCGAGACGATCACGATCGAGCCGTGGCGCTCCGAGGCCTTCCCCGTGCTCAAGGACCTCGTCGTCGACCGCGGTGCCTTCGACCGGATCATCCAGGCCGGCGGCTACGTCTCGGTCAACACCGGCTCGGCGCCCGAGGCCCACTCCGTACCGGTCCCCAAGGACGACGCCGACCGCGCCTTCAACGTCGCGACCTGCATCGGCTGCGGCGCCTGCGTCGCCGCCTGCCCCAACGGCTCGGCCTCGCTCTTCATGGGCGCCAAGGTCACCCACCTCGGCCTGCTCCCCCAGGGCCAGCCCGAGCGCGACGAGCGCGTCGTCAACATGGTCGCCCAGCACGACCACGAGGGCTTCGGCGGCTGCACCAACATCGGCGCCTGCACCGCCGCCTGCCCCAAGGAGATCCCGCTCGACGTGATCTCCCAGCTCAACAAGGACCTGCGGACCGCGATCAAGCACGGCCACTGAGCTCCTCCTGACCTCTGCTCGAGCGGTGGTCCACCCACATTCCTGAGTCCGGGAACGTGGGTGGGCCACCGCTCGAGTGCGTGTCGGGCGCGACACTCTCGTGGGCGGTGGTCCACCTACGTTCTACGCCTCGGGAAGGTGGCTCCACCACCGCTCACGCGGCGAGCTTCGGGCGTACCAGGTCGGCGACGCGCTGGAAGAGGCTGTCCCACAGCTCCCCGAAGTCCGGCGGTGGACCGTCGTACCCCCGAGCGACCAGCGCGTCGTGCACCAGTCGGACCGTCGACTTCGGTGAGCGCATCCGCTCCTTGGTGACCAGCTCGTAGGGCACGTCGTGCCGGCGGTAGAGGGCGTAGCGGTCGATGTCGGCGACGTACTGCGCACGGTCGTCCTGGTGCTGGGACCCTTCGTACTCGACGACCTGCTCGCACCGCGCGAACCGGAAGTCAGGTGTCAGCTCGACCCCGGGCACCACCTCGATCGCGACGTTGACGTCGGGCATCGGCAGACCTGCGAAGACGAAGAACGCCAGCAGCTCGGCCTCGGCCACCGATCTGCACCGTCCGTCCAGGAACGGAAGGACGTACGCCGTCTCGACAGCGCCTCGGCGCCACCTCTCCTCCGTCAGGATCCGGTCGAGGAGGTCGAGGTCGAGCTGCTCCTTGTTGAGCAGCACGCAGCCCACCTTGATCGCGTCGAGGAGTCGCGCCTCCGCGCACAGTGCGACGAAGGCGGCTTCGGCGGTCACTCCCGCGTCGTCGGACGGCGGCATCTTGACGGTGCGGTGGAGAAAGACGCCCTCCAGCTCGAGGTGGAGGTCGCCCTCCACGACGAAGTGCAACGGCCACTCGCTGCCCACCGCGAGCCCCAGCTGACGCAATCGGGTCGTGCCGGTCGTGCGCGCCGCGTCCGGCAGGGCCAGCTTCGCCGCTTCGACATGGTCCTCCCAGGACATCTCATGGTCGCGGTGCACGTAGACGCCCTTGTGGAGCCGTCGGAAGCGCGCTCCCTCCAGCACGCGGGCGGGGATGCCCTCGGCCAGGGCCTGCCGGCGCGCGAACGGCCGATGGAGGAAGTCGTCGAGGATGAGGAACATCCGCCCATCGCGCCACATCGACGGCCAGTGCGGCCTCGTACGACTTCCAGGCCTGTGGACGAGCCGCGTTCAGGTCTACCTGTGGACGTCGGCTGGCCATGTGTGGAGCGGTGGCCCACCTACACTGGGCGGCCAGCAAATGTCGCTCCACCACCGCTCGGGGCGTGTCGGGCGGGGACGCGCGGGTGGGCGGTGGTTCACCCACACTCGCTCGCTGGGAAATGTCGCTCCACCACCGCCCGACGGCGGACCCCCGGGTGGGTCAGCGGCGCCGACGCACGACCGCGACGACCCCGAGCATCGCCGCGGCACCGGCGGCGAAGGCGGCCTGCGGCGAGGAGGAGGCGGGCGACGCGGCGGGTACGACGGCCGCGGCCGCGGCGAGGTCGATGCTGGGGCCCTCGACGGTCTGCTCGGCCACGGTGCGTGCCTCGCGGGCAGCGCGGGCCTCGGGCGACGTGTGCGCCCAGGCGGCGGCGTACACGACCACGCGGGAGAAGTAGTTGATCCAGACCAGGAGGATCAGCGCGATGCCGAAGGCCTGGAAGGCGTCGGAGTTGGCGGTCGACTTCAGCAGCAGCGTCGAGACCTGCTTGAGGACCTCGAAGGCGACGGCGCCGAGCAGGGCGCCCGACCAGAGCGAGCGCGTGGGGACCTCGGGTGCGGCGAGGAGGCGGAAGAAGGCGAAGAAGAGAACGGTGTTCGCCGCCATGCCGACGGCGATCGCCAGCACCACCAGGAGCACCGCACCGACGGTGCCGAGGTGCAGCGCGTCGAGGATCGGGGTGAGCACCTTGGTCGCGACGCCCGACACGGCGACGCTGAACACCAGCACCGAGCCGAGGGCGAGCAGTGCGAGGACGTCGCGGATCTTGCCCTTCACGAAGCTCGGCTGGTCCCGCTCGGGCTCCTCGAAGACCGCGATGAGCGCCTGGCGCATGCCGGAGAGCCAGCCGAGGCCGGAGTAGAGCGCGAGCAGGATGCCGACGCTGAAGATCCCGGGCGCGGCACCCTGGAGGGTCTCGAGGGAGATCCCGTTCTCGCCGCCGATGAGGTCGGGGAGCACCGAGTTCGCCGCGTCCAGGAGCGTGTCCTGCGCGTTCTTGTAGACCTTCGTGACCTGGCCGAAGATCGCGAAGGCCAGCGCGAGGATCGGGAAGAAGGACAGGAACGCGAAGTAGGTCACCGCGGCGGCCAGCGCGCTGCCGTTGACGTTGCCGTAGTGCTCGACCATCCGCACGACGTGGTCGACGAACGGTCGGCGCTCGCGCACCTCGTGGATCCGCGCCTTCACGCCCGAGAGGAAGGCCATCAGCCGAGCCCGAACTCGTGTGTGGCGACCCAGCCCTGGCTGTCGTCGTGGACGAAGAGGCTGAAGGCGGCCGCGGCGAAGGAGCACTCGAAGTCCTCGAGGTCACCGAAGGCCCGGTCGAGCGTGGCGTCGTCGAGGTGGTGCGCGATGGTCACGTGCGGGTGGTAGGGGAAGCTGCAGGTCGACGTCGAGCGGCCCGCTGCGTACGGCGTCCGCGAGCAGCTCGCACGAGGAGATGCCCTCGACCAGGGTCACGAAGACGACCGGGGAGACCGGCCGGAACGTGCCGGTGCCGCGCAGGTGGATGTCGAACGGCTCGACGGCCGAGGCCGCCGAGGCGAGGTGCTCGGCCACCGGCTCGAGGTCGGCGGCGTCCACCTCGGTCGGCGGGATCAGCGTGATGTGCGTCGGGATCTGCGCAGCGGTCGTGTCGCCGATCGACGTCCGGTAGTCCTGCAGCTCGCTCCCCCAGGGCTCGGGGATCGCGATGGCTACTCCGATGGTGGGCACTCCCGAAACCCTACATAACCCCTTCGCCGCGCCAGCGGCCCCCGTGAAAGGATCAGCGGCGTGAGCGACACCTTCCGCGCCGCCCAGGCCCGCAGCGACGCGATCGAGCAGCAGATGGCCGACGACCCGGCCTCGCTGCGGATGCTGACCGGGGACCGTCCGACCGGGGCGCTGCACATCGGCCACTACTTCGGCTCGATCCGCAACCGCCTGCGCCTCCAGGACAGCGGCGCCGAGATCTGGCAGCTCATCGCCGACTACCAGGTGATCACCGACCGCGAGATCGGCGGCGACATCGCCGGCAACGTGCGCAACCTGCTGCTCGACAACATCGCCGCCGGCCTCGACCCCGAGAAGGCGACGATCTTCACCCACTCCTCGGTGCCGGCGCTCAACCAGCTGATGCTGCCGTTCCTCAGCCTGGTCAGCGTCGCCGAGCTGCAGCGCAACCCGACCGTCAAGGACGAGGCCAAGTCGGCGGGCATCACCTCGATCGGCGGGCTGCTGCTCACCTACCCCGTCCACCAGGCCGCGGACATCCTGTTCTGCAAGGCCAACGTGGTGCCGGTGGGTCGCGACCAGCTCCCCCACCTCGAGCAGACCCGCGTCGTCGCGCGCCGCTTCAACGACCGCTACGCCCCGGTCTTCCCCGAGCCCGGCGCCCTGCTCTCCGAGGCGCCGCTCATCCTCGGCACCGACGGCACCAAGATGAGCAAGTCCAAGGGCAACGTCGTCGAGCTGCGGATGACGCGCCGACGAGACCGCCAAGAAGCTCAAGGGCGCCAAGACCGACAGCGACCGGGTCATCACCTACGACCCCGAGGCCCGGCCCGAGGTCGCCAACCTGCTCACCCTCATCGCCCTGTGCGAGGGCGTCGAGCCGGCAGCCGTGGCCGAGGAGATCGGCGACGGCGGCGGCGGCGCGCTCAAGGGGCGGCTCACCGACGCGATCAACACCGAGCTCGCGCCGCTGCGCGCCCGGCGCGCCGAGCTCGAGGCGGACCCCGGCTACCTCCACGACGTGCTCCGTCGCGGCAACGCCCGCGCCAACGAGGTCGCCGAGGCCACGCTCGACGAGGTGCGCGAGGCGATGGGCATGGTCTACCTGTGACCGACGTCACAGGGCGGCCCGAGGTGACTCGCGAGTAGGTTCCGAGACATGTCTCGGACCACCGCCTGGCTCCTCGCCCTCGTCGCCGCCGCCTCCGCCGTCGTAGCAGTCGGTACGCCGACCGGCGACCGCCGTCGTGCCCGAGCCGCCCCGGCCCGCCTTCTACGAGGCTCCCGCCGCGCTGCCCGGCGCCAACGGGGCGGTGATCCGCAGCGAGAAGATCGACCTTCCTGCTCGACCCGCTCGACGCCACCAGCCTGGTCCGCAACGCCCAGCGCGTCCTCTACCGCTCCACCAACCGCACCGGGAAGGCCATCGCGGTCTCCGGCACGGTCCTGGTCCCGACGTCGCCCTGGATCGGGCTCGGGTCCCGCCCGGTCATCGGCTACGCCCCCGGCACCCAGGGCATGGCGGACCGCTGCGCACCGTCCCGGCAGTTCTCCGAGGGCATCGAGTACGAGGGCTCGGCATCGAGGGCCTGCTGCAGCGCGGGTACGCCGTCGCCATGCCCGACTACGAGGGCCTCGGCACCGCCGGCATCCACACCTACATGGACCGGGTGTCACAGGGTCGTGCCACGCTCGACGTCGTACGCGCCGCGCAGCGCCTGCCCGGCACCGGCCTGACCGCCAGCAGCCCGGTGGGCCTCATGGGCTACTCGCAGGGCGGCGGCGCCGCGGCGTCCGCCGTCGAGCTCGCCGCGACCTACGCCCCGGACCTCAGGGTCAAGGGCGCCGTCGTCGGCGCCGTCCCGGCCGACCTCGCGCAGGTCGCGAGCGCCCTCGACGGCGGTCTCTACTCGGCCTTCGCCTACTTCGCGCTGCGCGGGCTCGCGGCCAGCTACGACATCGACCTGTCGCCCTACCTCAACGACCGCGGTCGCGCGGTCAGCGACCAGGTCGAGACCGGAGTGCGTCTTCGACCTGCTCAACCACGCCTTCGTGAGGTCGTCGACGCTCAGCGCCAACGGCCGGCCGATGTCGGACCTGATGGCCGTGGAGCCCTTCCGGTCGATCGTCGAGGCCCAGCGGATCGGCACCATCAGGCCGAGCGTGCCGGTGCTCGTCACCCACTCCGCGATCGACGACGTCATCCCCTACGCCGTCGGCAGGCAGATGGCGAGGTCGTGGTGCAGCAAGGGCGCCAACGTCCGCTTCTCGACCAACGTCGCACCCGGCCACGTCGGCGGCATCGTGCCGCAGACCGCCGAGGCGCTGCCGTTCTTCGAGGCGCGGTTCGCCGGGCTCCCCCAGGTCAGCAGCTGCTGGCTGGTCTGAGGGGCCCGGACCGGGTCAGACGAGCCAGCCCACGTTGTCGGCGAGCAGGTCGGCCATCGGGTAGATGCCCCGCAGCTCCTGGCGCCGCTCGAGCAGCGTCACCACGTTGCCGACGTTGCGGTCGGCCAGCTCACGCCGGCGCTCGATGGCCTTCTGCATCTTCTTCTCGTCCATGCCGACTCCCCAAGGTCAGTGGGGCGGTCCTCCCGCCCCGACCATTGGATCGTTCCAAACCCGTGCTACACAAGGGTTCCCGGATTGTTAACGGCAGGAAAACTCATGCGCCCGTGACGGCGCGGCCTCGCACGTGGAGCCGTGCGGAGACGAGCAGGATCGCCACCCCGGCGAGCGACAGCACGAACCCGACGAGGGCCGGTGCCCGCAGGCCGTAGCCGGCCGCGATGACGAGCCCGCCCAGCCAGGCGCCCAGCGCGTTGGCGATGTTGAGGGACGCGTGGTTGAGCGCCGCGCCGAGGGTCTGGGCGTCGCCGGCGACGTCCATCAGCCGCAGCTGCAGGTTCACGACGAGCACCGAGCCGAGCACGGTGATCAGGAAGACGACCGGGAGGGCGGCCCAGCCGTGGGGTGCGGCGACCCAGAAGGCCAGCATCGTCGCGGCCATGCCGACGCCGCCGATGATCAGCGAGCGGAAGATCGACCAGTCGGCCATGATCCCGGCCAGCCAGGTGCCGGCGACCATGCCGAGGCCGAAGAAGAGCAGGTAGACCGGGACGGACCGCTCCCCCAGCCCGGACACGTCGGTGACCACGGGGGCGATGTAGGAGTAGACGGCGAACATGCCGCCGAAGCCGACGGCGCCGGCCAGGAGCGTCAGCCAGACCTGCGGCACGGCGAAGGCGCCCAGCTCACGACGACCGCTCGCCCCGGCGTCACCGGGGCAGGACGGGACGAACCACGCGACGAGGGCGAGGGTCACCACGGCCAGGCCGGCCGCGGCCCAGAAGGCGGCGCGCCAGCCGAGCGCCTGGCCCAGCAGCGTCGCGGCCGGTACGCCGATCACGTTGGCGAACGACAGCCCGAGCATCACCTGCGACACCGCGCGACCCTTGCGCGAGGGCGGCGCCATGCTGGCCGCGACCAGCGAGGCGACGCCGAAGTACGCCCCGTGCGGCAGACCGGCGGCGAACCGGGCGAGCATCAGCTGCTCGTAGGACGACGCGAGGGCGCTCACGCCGTTGCCGACCGCGAACGCGGTCATCAGCGCGATCAGCAGCGCCCGGCGCGGCAGCCGCGCGCCGAGGAAGGCGAGCAGCGGCGCACCGACGACGACGCCGACGGCGTACGCCGAGATGACGTGGCCACCGGTGGGGATCGAGACGCCGACGCCGCTCGAGATCTGCGGCAGCAGGCCCATCGTGACGAACTCCGTCGTGCCGATGGCGAAGCCGCCCATCGCCAGTGCGACGACGGCGAGGCCGAAGTGCCGCGCGGTCACCGACGGGGCGTCGAGATCGGCGGGGGTGTCTGCGGCGGCGGTCGTCATGGTCATCACAGGATGCAAGACAGGGCCCCCGAGGAGGTATTCCCCGGAGGCCCTGCCTGTGACGCGTGACTCAGCGTGTGATCAGTGGTGCGTCAGAGCGAGGCGAGTGCCTCGTTGAACGTCGTCGACGGACGCATCACTGCGGCCGCCTTCTCCGGGTCCGGGCGGAAGTAGCCACCGATGTCGGCGGGCTTGCCCTGCACGGCCAGCAGCTCCTCGACGATCGTCTGCTCGTTCTCGCGCAGCGTCGTGGCGAGCGAGGCGAACGCCTCGGCCAGCTGGGCGTCCTCGGTCTGCTTCGCCAGCTCCTCGGCCCAGTAGAGCGCGAGGTAGAAGTGCGAGCCGCGGTTGTCGGTCGTGCCGAGCTTGCGGCCCGGCGAGCGGTCCTCGTTGAGGAAGGTCTCGGTGGCCCGGTCGAGGGCGTCACCGAGCAGCTTCGCGCGCTGGTTGTCGTCGTAGCCGGCGAGGTGCTCCAGCGACGCGGCCAGCGCGAAGAACTCGCCCAGGCTGTCCCAGCGCAGGTAGTCCTCCTTGACCAGCTGCTGCACGTGCTTGGGCGCCGAGCCACCGGCACCGGTCTCGAAGAGGCCGCCGCCGTTCATCAGCGGCACGATCGACAGCATCTTGGCGCTGGTCCCGAGCTCGAGGATCGGGAACAGGTCGGTGTTGTAGTCGCGGAGCACGTTGCCGGTGACCGAGATGGTGTCCTCGCCCCTGCGGATCCGCTCGAGGGAGTACGTCGTCGCCTCGGCCGGCGCCATCACCGAGATCTCGAGGCCCGTGGTCTCGTGGTCCTTGAGGTACTCCTGCACGAGCGCGATGAGGTTGGCGTCGTGGGCGCGGGTCTCGTCGAGCCAGAAGATCGCCGGGGTCCCGCTGGCGCGGGCGCGGGTGACGGCGAGCTTGACCCAGTCACGGATCGAGGCGTCCTTGGTCTGGCAGGCGCGCCAGATGTCGCCGGGCTGCACGTCGTGCGACATCAGCACGTCGCCGGCGGCGTTGCGGACCTCGACCGTGCCCGCGGCGGGGATCTCGAAGGTCTTGTCGTGCGAGCCGTACTCCTCGGCCGCCTTGGCCATCAGGCCGACGTTGGGCACGGAGCCCATGGTCGCGGGGTCGAGCGCGCCGTGCTCGCGGCAGTCGTCGATCGCGGCCTGGTAGACGCCGGCGTAGGACGAGTCGGGGATCACCGCGAGGGTGTCCTGCTGCTCGCCCCGGGCGTTCCACATCTGGCCCGAGGTGCGGATCATCGCCGGCATCGAGGCGTCGATGATCACGTCGGAGGGGACGTGGAGGTTGGTGATGCCCTTGTCGGAGTCGACCATCGCGAGGGCCGGGCCCTCGGCGAGGCCGGCCTCGAAGGCCGCCTTGATCTCGGCGCCGCCCTCGACGGAGTCGAGGCCGGACAGGATGCCGCCCAGGCCGTCGTTGGCCGAGAGGCCCGCGGCGGCCAGCCGCTCGCCGTACTGGGCGAAGACGTCGCGGAAGTAGGCGCGGACCACGTGGCCGAAGATGATCGGGTCGGACACCTTCATCATCGTGGCCTTGAGGTGGGCGGAGAAGAGGACGCCGTCGTCCTTGGCCTTGGCGACCTGCTGCTCGAGGAACTCGTCGAGGGCCGCGGCGCTCATGAAGGTGCCGTCGACGACCTCGCCCTCGAGGACCTCCAGGCCCTCCTTGAGCACCGTCTCCTCGCCGCCGACCCCGACGTGCACGATGGACAGGGTGTCGTCGGCGTCGAGGACGACCGACAGCTCGTTGCTGCGGAAGTCGTCGTGGCCCATGGTCGCGACCGAGGTCTTCGAGTCGCTGCTCCAGGCGCCCATCGAGTGCGGGTGCGACCTGGCGTAGTTCTTCACCGAGGCGGGCGCGCGGCGGTCCGAGTTGCCCTCGCGCAGCACCGGGTTGACCGCCGAGCCCTTGACCTTGTCGTAGCGGGCGCGGGTGTCGCGCTCCTCGTCGGTCTGCGGGTTCTCGGGGTAGGCGGGCAGGTCGTAGCCCTGCGACTGCAGCTCGGCGATCGTCGCCTTCAGCTGCGGGATGGAGGCCGAGATGTTGGGCAGCTTGATGATGTTGGCCTCGGGCTTCGTGGCCAGCTCGCCGAGCTCGGCGAGCGCGTCGTCGATGCGCTGCTCGTCGGTGAGGCGGTCGGGGAACTGGGCGATCACCCGACCGGCCAGGGAGATGTCACGGGTCTCGACGTCCACACCGGCGGTCTTCGCGTAGGCCGCGATGATCGGGAGGAACGAGTACGTCGCGAGGAGCGGCGCCTCGTCGGTGTGGGTGTAGATGATCTTGGCCATGGGTAGGACGGCTCCTGTGGATCGCGGTGTGTGCAGCGGTGGTTCCGGGCGATAACTCTTGACGTCAAGATACCTGACAACGGGACGGCACGACGACCCGCCTACCCTCGCACCCGCGTCCACGCGCCGCTAGGCTTCGCGAGGCCTACGCGGGGCTGGATCACACCAAGGGCCATCACACTGGGAGGACTGCTCGCCATGAGCGACACCACCGACACACCGTCCACCGGCCAGAAGTTCACGGCCGAGACCCTGGGCACCTTCGTGCTCGTCTTCTTCGGCTGCGGAGCAGCCATGCGCAGCGGCGGCGACTACGTCGCCACCGGGCTCACCTTCGGCCTCACCGTCGTGGTGATGGCGTACGCCGTCGGGCGCATCTCCGGCGGCCACTTCAACCCCGCGGTGACGCTGGGCGCCGTCCTCGGCGGCCGGTTGCCGTGGAACCAGGTCGGCATCTACTTCGCCGCCCAGCTGCTCGGCGGCCTCCTCGCCGGTGCGGCGCTCTTCGGGCTCAACCACGGCTTCGCCGGCTTCAGCGCCGAGGGCAACATGGCGCAGAACTTCTTCGGCGACCAGGGCACCGGCTTCGCCTGGTGGGCGGCGCTGCTCCTCGAGATCCTGATGACCGCCGTCTTCCTCTGGGTGATCCTCGCGGTCACCGACGAGCGCAACGAGATGAACGCCGCGATGGGCCCGCTGGCCATCGGCCTGGCGCTCGCGATGATCCACTTCGCCTCGATGAGCGCGACCGGCACCTCGGTCAACCCGGCCCGCTCCATCGGCGTGGGCGTCTTCGCCGGCACGGACGCGATCGTCCAGCTCTGGCTCTTCGTGGTCGCCCCCCTCGTGGGTGCCGCGATCGCCGGCCTGACCTACCCCGTCCTCTTCGGCCACGGCGCCGAGGCCGTCGCGGGCTCGGGCCTCAACTTCGGCGGTGGCCGCAAGGACCAGTTCGTCCCCGGCAGCTACGAGGCGCAGTGGAACCAGGGCCAGCAGGGTGGCTGGGGCCAGCCCGGTGCCGCCTGGGGCGGCACGCCGCCGCAGCAGCAGCCGCAGCCGCAGTGGGGCCAGCCGCAGCAGCAGCCCGACCCGTACTCCACGCCGCAGGCGCAGCCCGCGCCCGGCCAGTGGGGCCACCCCGACACGACCCAGCAGGCGCAGCCGCAGCCGCCGAGCCAGCCCGGCCAGTGGGGCGCTCCCCCGCCGCAGCAGCCCGGCCAGCCCGGTCAGCCCGGGCCCGGGGCTCCCGGTCACTGGGGCAACCCGGACGGCGACGACGACGGCCGCACCCAGGTGCGGCGCCCCGACCAGCCCTAGCCGGTCGCGTCGGGCACCAGGACGGCGGTCACACCGTCGTCCAGGTCCTCGCTCGACACGAGGCCGACACCCTTCTCGTACACGCTGCGGGTCGAGGTGTCGGCCTCGTCGAGCATCTGCACCTGCGTGCTCGACAGGTCCTCGACCTGCCGGCTCGCCCCGGGCAGGGACGGCACGGCGTAGGTGAGCCACCCGTCACCGACCCGCAGGTGGGCGGGCATCGCGAGGCCCGCCTCCGCGCCGTCCTCGCCGGCCCGCCACGAGCCGTCGTCGGAGTCGACCCCGACCAGCCACACGTTGCCGGCCTCGTCCTGGGCGTAGAGCCGCGTCTCGACGGTGGCCGTGCCGTCGGCAGCGTCCGTCGTGGTCTCGACGGCCGTCGCCGTCAGGTCGTCGACGGGGACCGCGTCGTCGACCACCTCGGCCTCGACGGTCCCACCGGGGCTGCCGTCGCGGGTCACGTCGTAGGTCCAGCGGGTCCCCGGCTCCAGCGGGAACCACGGGTTGTCGACGACGTCGACGAAGTCGTCGGGGTCCGGTGACGGCGTCGGGACCACGAGCCCGTTGATCCCCGGCTGGTCGTACGCCTGCGGCTGGCCGAGACCGCCGCACCCCGCGAGCGCGGCGAGCGGGACCAGCAGTGCGACCACGGCCACCCGCGGGCGGCGTACGAGCGCGGGCACGGACGCGGGCATGGGCGCCAGCATGCCAGCCGCCCACCAGCCGGGCCGCGGGAGCGCGCTGCTAGCGTCAGCCAGACCAGCCTGACCACCCCTCACGAGGAGAAGATCCGTGACCTCCGAACCCCTCAAGGTGGCCGTCACCGGCGCCGCCGGCCAGATCGGCTACAGCCTGCTCTTCCGCCTCGCCAGTGGCGCGCTGGCCGCGGACCGCCCGATCGAGCTGCGCCTGCTCGAGATCGAGCCCGCCCTCAAGACGCTCGAGGGCGTCGTCATGGAGCTCGACGACTGCGCGTTCCCGAACCTCGCCGGCGTCCAGATCGGCTCCGACGCCGAGAAGATCTTCGACGGCGTCAACCTCGCCCTGCTCGTCGGCGCGCGCCCGCGCGGCCCCGGCATGGAGCGCGGTGACCTGCTCTCGGCCAACGGCGCGATCTTCACCGCGCAGGGCAAGGCCCTCAACGCCGTCGCCGCGGACGACGTACGCATCGGCGTGACCGGCAACCCGGCCAACACCAACGCCCTCATCGCGATGAGCAACGCACCCGACATCCCGCGCGAGCGCTTCTCCGCGCTGACCCGCCTCGACCACAACCGCGCGATCTCGCAGCTCGCGGCGAAGACCGGCGCCAAGGTCACCGACATCCGGAGGATGACGATCTGGGGCAACCACTCGGCCACCCAGTACCCCGACCTCTTCCACGCCGAGGTCAACGGCCAGAACGCCGCCGAGGCCGTCGGCGACCAGTCCTGGCTCGAGAACGACTTCATCCCCACCGTCGCCAAGCGCGGCGCCGCGATCATCGACGCCCGGGGCTCGTCCTCGGCCGCCTCGGCCGCGTCCGCCACCATCGACGCCGCCCGCGACTGGCTCTTCGGCTCCGCCGCCGACGACTGGGTCTCGATGGCCGTCGTGTCCAGCGGCGAGTACGACGTGCCCGAGGGCCTGGTCTCGTCGTTCCCGGTGACCACCTCGGGTGGCGACTGGTCGATCGTCGAGGGCCTCGAGATCGACGAGTTCTCGCGTGCCCGCATCGACGCCTCGACCGCCGAGCTGGCCGACGAGCGCAGCGCCGTCACCGAGCTCGGCCTGATCTGAGCCGGACGGACCGGACGGACCGGACGGACCGGGCGGCCCGGCGGCCTAGAAGCTGCCGGGCTGCTCGGGGATCGACCCGGCCAGGAAGATCAGCAGACCGCCGAGCGCGAGCAGGATGAGCGCGTCGAGCACCTTGTGGCGTACGGCGAGCATGCCGGCGTCGCGGGCGCGGAGGACCAGCCGGACGAGCGCCCCGAAGATGAGCGCGCCGCCCATGATGCGGATGCCGGTGCGCCACAGGTCCCCGTCGCCGACCGCCGCGACCACGAGGGCACCGGCGACCACGACCAGCACGAGGATGTAGAACATCCCGCCGATCGTCGACGGGTAGCGCCGCTCGTCCTCGGGCGGGGCGCCCTCGGGGTGCTCGGGATCGGGCGAGGTCATCGGGACCGGACGGACCTCTCGGCGATCTCGACGATGTTGGAGAGCAGCATCGCGCGCGTCATCGGACCGACGCCCTTGGGGTTGGGCGAGACCCACCCCGCGACGTCCCACACGCCCGGGTCCACGTCGCCGGTGACCTTGCCGTCCACGCGTGAGACGCCGACGTCGAGGACGGCCGCCCCCGGCTTGACCATGTCGGCGGTGATGATGCCCGGCACGCCGGCCGCGGCGACGACGATGTCGGCGGTGCGCACGTGGGCGGCCAGGTCGCGGGTGCCGGTGTGGCACAGCGTCACGGTCGCGTTCTCCGAACGACGGGTCAGCAGCAGGCCGAGCGGTCGGCCGACCGTGATGCCACGCCCCACGACCACGACCTCGGCGCCGGCGATCTCGACCCCGTGGCGTCGGAGCAGCTCGATGGAGCCGACGGGCGTGCACGGCAGCGGACCGGCCTCACCGAGGACGAGCTTGCCGAGGTTGGTCGGGTGCAGGCCGTCGACGTCCTTGTCGGGGTCGACGCGCGAGAGCAGGGCGAACTCGTCGAGGCCGGTGGGCTGCTGGACGATGAACCCGGTGCACGCCTCGTCGGCGTTGAGCTCGTCGATGACGGCCTCCACCTCCGACTGCGAGGCGGTCGCCGGGAGGTCGCGGCGGATCGAGGTGATGCCGATCTCGGCGCAGTCCTTGTGCTTGGCACCGACGTACCAGTGCGAGCCCGGGTCGTCGCCGACCAGCACCGTGCCCAGGCCGGGCACCACGCCCTGCTCCCGGAGCCGAGCGACCCGCTCGGTGAGCTCGGCCTTGATGGTCTTCAGCGTTGCTGCGCCGTCGAGCGTCTGTGCGGTCACGGGGGTCATCCTAGGAGGTGGGATCAGTGGAAGAAGTGCCGCGCGCCGGTGAGGTACATCGTCACGCCGGCCGCCTCGCACGCCGCGACGACCTCCTCGTCGCGCACCGAGCCGCCGGGCTGCACGATCGCCTTCACGCCGGCGTCGATGAGGATCTGCGGGCCGTCGGCGAACGGGAAGAACGCGTCGGAGGCGGCGACCGCGGAGGTGACCCGGTCCCCCGCCCGCTCGACCGCGAGCCGGCACGAGTCGACGCGGTTGACCTGGCCCATGCCGACGCCGACCGACGCACCGTCGGCGGCGAGCAGGATCGCGTTGGACTTCACCGCGCGGCAGGCGCGCCAGGCGAAGGCGAGGTCGGCGAGCACCTCGTCGGAGGCGGCCGTCCCGGTGGCGAGGGTCCAGGAGGCGGGGTCGTCGCCGTCAGCGGTCACGGCGTCGCGGTGCTGCAGCAGCAGGCCGCCGGAGATCGCACGCGTCTCGACGCCGCCCGGCGCCAGCGGCGGGCACTCGAGGATGCGGATGTTCTTCTTCGCCTGCAGCGCCTCGATCGCGCCGTCCTCGTAGCCGGGGGCGACGATGACCTCGGTGAAGATCTCCGCGACCTGCTCGGCCATCGCCACCGACACCGGCACGTTGGTGGCGATCACGCCGCCGAAGGCGCTGACCGGGTCGCACGCGTGGGCCTTGCGGTGCGCGTCGGCCGCGTCCGACCCGACCGCGATGCCGCACGGGTTGGCGTGCTTGATGATCGCCACGGCCGGCTCGCTGAAGTCGTACGCCGCCCGCCGGGCCGCGTCGGCGTCGACGTAGTTGTTGTAGGACATCTCCTTGCCGTGGTGCTGGGTGGCCTGCGCCAGCCCGGGACCGCCGGGCTGGAAGCCGTCGCTGTAGAGCGCGGCGCCCTGGTGCGGGTTCTCGCCGTAGCGGAGCACCGCGTCCTTGGTCCACGTCGCCCCCATCCACGCCGGGAAGCCGGAGCCCTCGGAGGTGTCGGTGAGCACGTTGCCCATCCACGACGCCACGTGCACGTCGTAGGTCGCGGTGTGCACGAACGCCTCGGCGGCGAGGCGCTGGCGCTCGGCCAGCGTGAAGCCGCCGGCGGCCACCGCGGCCAGCACGTCGGCGTACGCCGCGGGCGAGGTGACGATGGCGACGCTGGGGTGGTTCTTGGCGGCGGCGCGCACCATCGACGGCCCGCCGATGTCGATCTGCTCCACGCACTCGTCGGGGCTCGCGCCCGAGGCGACGGTCTGGGTGAAGGGGTAGAGGTTGCTGACGACGAGGTCGAACGGCTCGACGCCGAGCTCCTCGAGCTGCGCGACGTGGGACTCGAGGCGGCGGTCGGCGAGGATCCCGGCGTGCACGCGCGGGTGCAGCGTCTTGACCCGCCCGTCGAGGCACTCGGGGAAGCCGGTGAGGTCCTCGACCTTGGTCACCGGCAGGCCGAGGGACTCGATCAGCGCGGCGGAGCCGCCGGTGGAGACGAGCTCGACACCGGCCTCGTGCAGGCCGCGGACGAGGTCGTCGAGGCCGGCCTTGTCGTAGACGGAGACGAGTGCCCGGCGGATCGGGACGCGGGACTCGGCGGGGGCTGCGGGGGCGTGGGACACGGGGACTCCTGGACGGGTCGGAACCTGAAAGGGTCGAGGGCACCCAGGCGTTCGATCCCCTCGCGCGTCACTCCCCGGTGGTCACCCACCTGCGCCAGTCGTGTGGCACGCACCCTACCGAGACGAGGCCCCGATGCGAACCCGGCGGCCGTCGACCGCGATGCCCTCGCGCGCGATGCGCCCGACCGCGTCGACGAGCATCGCCCGCTCGGCGGTCTTGATCCGCTCGTGGAGCGACGCGACGTCGTCGTCCTCGGCCACCTCGACCGGCACCTGGGCGACGATCGGGCCGGTGTCGACGCCCGCGTCGACCACGAAGAGGGTGGCCCCGGTGACCTTGACGCCGTGCTCGAGCGCGTCGCGCGGACCGTGCATGCCCGGGAAGGCCGGGCACAGTGCGGGGTGGGTGTTGAGGGTGAGGAACTGCGCGAGGAAGTCCGTCGACAGCAGCTTCATGAAGCCGGCCGACACCACCAGGTCGGGCTCGAAGGCACCGACCTTGTCCGCGAGCGCCCGGTCCCAGTGCTCGCGCGAGGTGTAGTCGCTGACCTGCGCGACGAACGTCGGCACACCGGCCCGGTCGGCGCGCGCGAGGCCCTCGATCGCGTCCCGGTCGGCGCCGACGGCGACCACGCGGGCGCCGTACGCCGGATCGGCGCAGGCGTCGAGCAGGGCCTGCAGGTTGGTGCCGGCTCCCGAGACGAGGACGACGAGGCGCGCGGGGCGGTTCACGCTGCAGATCCTAGGCCCGGTGCGAGGGCGCCGATCCCGCTGTCCGCTCCCGCACGAGCCGGCTGGCGACGAGCGCGGCGATGGCCGTGGTGACCGGGACGGCGGCGAGGATGCCGAGTCCGCCGACGAGCCCGCGGACCACCTCCTGCGCCACGACCTCCTGGCTGACCGCGATGCCGAACGGCAGCTCGAGCGCGGAGAAGACCAGCATCAGCGGGAGCGTCGCGCCGACGTAGGCCAGGACGAGCGTGTTGACCGTCGAGGCGGCGTGCGAGCGGCCGATCCGCATCGCCCGCACGAAGAGCGAGCGGGTGGTCGCCCCGTCGTCGAGGTCGGCCAGCTCCCACACCGCCCACGTCTGGGTGACGGTGACGTCGTCGAGCACGCCGAGCGCGCCGATCACCAGCCCGGCCAGCAGCAGCCCGCGGAGGTCGACCTGGGCGGCGATGCCGGAGATGTACTGGCTGCCCTCGTCGACCTGGCCGGTGAAGTGGCCGACCCGCGTGAAGACCCAGCCGAGGACGCCGATGACGACCAGCGAGACGAGCGTCCCGAGCATCGCCACGGTCGAGCGCACGTCGAACCCGTGCGAGAGGTAGAGCGTGACCAGCATGATCGCGGCCGCCGTCACCACCGCCACGGCGAGCGGCGAGGAGCCCTCCATGATCGCGGGGAGCGTGAACATCGCGATGAGCACGAGCGAGTACGCCAGGCTCGCCAGCGCCCCGATGCCGCGCCAGCGCGACAGCACGAGGACCCCGACGGCGAAGAGGATCGTCAGCGTGAGCAGCGGCGGACCGCGGTCGAAGTCCTGGAAGGCGTAGCGCTCCCCCGCGGGTGCCTGCGGGGCGTAGGACACGACGATGCGGTCGCCGGCAGCCACCTCGGGGGCGCCGGGGCCGTAGGGCATCAGCGCCTCGGCCGCGCCCGGTGCGCCGGGGCCGCTGACCAGGTCCACCCGGGCCAGCCGGCAGCCGTCGACGTCGTTGCGGCACTCCCCGACCTGCGTGACGACCGCCTTGCCGCGCTGGACGTCGGTGCCGATGCCGGTGACCTGCAGGTCGCCGTCGGGCCAGAGCAGCACGAGCCCGGCGACGGTCGCGAGCACGAGCGGGGCGACCAGGAGGCAGATGAGCATCCGCATCCGGCGCGGGGCAGGGCCGAGCGACGCCCGGTCGCCGTGACCGTGGCCATGGACACCTCCCACGTCAGTCCTCGACGGACGCTGCGGTCTCCGCGGGGTCCGGCCACGCGCGGTTGGAGCGCCACACCAGGAGCGCCACGACCGCGGCACCGACCAGGGCGCCGACCCCGCACGCGCTGACGGAGTGGACGAGCACGTCGCGGGTGAAGGGTCCGACGAAGCGCATCCGTCCCGGACCGGCCGCCCCGCCGGACAGCGAGGCGAGCACGGCGAAGCCGAAGCCGGCGACCAGCCCGCCGCCGCACCCGGCGAGGGCCACCTGGTCCCACGTCAGGGGGCGCGGACGCAGCGTGCGGAACGCGACGACCGCGGCGACCAGCGGCGGGAGCAGGATGAGCGCGCCCACCCAGCCGGAGGGCGTGCCGACCGACGGCAGCGCGGCGAGGACCGGGACGACCGGGAGCGGCCCGACGACCACGGCCGCGGGCGAGACCAGCGTCGCGCCGCCCACCGCGAAGCCGGGGCCGAGGAGGAACGAGCCGGCGTAGAGCGCGGCGTTGGGCGCGAACGCCGCGTTGACGACCGAGTAGAGGCCCGCCTCGGCCGGGCTCGGGTGCAGGCTCGAGGTCATCGTCGCCGCGTCGCCGAACGACGTCGCCAGCGCGAGGAGGAAGGCCACCATCGAGACCACGAGGAGCGTGGTGAGCACGGCGCCGGCGACCGCCGCGCCGGCGCGGACCGTCGGAGGGACGAACGTCGCCCAGATGGCGGCACGGCCGGACCCGGTCGCGATCGCGGGCGCGGCGACGAGGACCGTCATGGCGATGGTCCAGGCGAGCACGCGCGGCACCGAGGGATCGGCGGTCGTCCCGGCCGCGAGCGTGGCGACGACGACCGCCACGACGGCGTACCCGGCGAAGAAGGTCGCGATCGCGATCGGCACGGTCAGGTCGCGCTCGCCGTCGGAGAGGCGGTCGGCGTCGGGGCCGTGGCTGGAGACGGCGTCGCCGACGCGGTGCCCGAGGCGCCACATCGACCAGACGGCCATCGCGGTGACGCCGAGCGGCACGATCGTCACGCGGGCACCCAGGACGGTGAAGCCCGACCCGTGGCCGGCCAGCCAGGCCAGCGCACCCATCCGCATCCCGTCGCGCGGGGCGCCGTGGACGCCTGCGTCGGTGACGAACCAGCCGATCACGCCGACGGCCAGCAGGACGACGAGCGGGGCGAGCGCCGCGCACGCGCCACCGAGGGTCGCGATGAGGACGAGCGGCCTCTGGCGGGCGGTGTCGGAGCCGGATCCCTTCGACCGGGCAGCCTTGTTCCGGGCACTGTCGGGACGGGTGAGGAGCGACGTCATGGCCGATCCATCATCACCCGGCGCCCTCGGCTGACCGTGCTCCCACGCCGCCGGGATCGATGTGCGCGCCGGGTGCCTCTCCCGTACCGTGGAGCGGGTCATGAGGAGCCCCGAGACGTTCGACGCCTACTACGTCGAGACGCGCACCCGCCTCCTGCACGAGGCGTACGCCCTCACCGGCGACGCGCCGGCCTCCCGGGCCGCCGTGCGGGACGCGTTCGTCACCACGTGGCACCACTGGCGCAAGGTCGGCCCCCTCGAGGACCGCGACGCCTACGTCCGTCCCCTCGCCTTCCGGCGCGCGCGGCGCAAGCACACCGCCCGCATCTGGCACCGCGACAAGTCGCTGGCCCCCGAGGTCCGCAGCACGCTCGACGCGCTCGCCAAGCTGACCCCGCGCCAGCGCGAGCTGCTGGTGCTCAACGGGCTCTCGACGCTGTCGCTCACCGAGATCGGCCGCATGGTCGGCCTCCCCCGCTCCGACGCCGAGCGCGAGCTGCAGACCGCCACGTCGCAGTTCTCGCTGGCGCGCGACGTGCAGACGACCGACGTACGCCGTCTGCTCGACGAGCTCGCCGCCCCGCTGGAGGAGATCCGCTGGCCGCGCGCGACCGTCATCCGGCGTGCAGGCGCCGCGCGGCGCCGTACGCACACGGTGATCGGGGCCGGCGTGGCCGCCGCCGCGCTCGTCGTGTCCGGCTCGCTGGTGGCCACCGGCGCCGATGCCGACCCGACCAGCCTCAGCGAGGAGAAGGCGTCGGCCGGGGTCACGGTCCACACCCCCGAGCCCGCCGGCGCGACGGGCGAGCCGATCATCGACGAGTCGGCCCTGCTCTCCGCCGACCAGATGGCCCGCTTCGGCTCCGGGCTCGACTGGTCGGAGAAGGCCACCACGGACAACCTGTCCGGCAACGGCCTGCTCGCGCCCTGCCAGCGCGAGCGCTTCGCCGATCCCGACAGCGTCGCCGCCCTCGCCCGCACCTGGGAGGGGTCCGCGACCCGCACGGTGCGCGCCAAGGCCGGCAAGGCGGAACGGCGCGAAGAAGCAGGGCACCACCGGTCGGCCCACGGTCGCGTCGACCGCCGTGCAGATGGTGGAGATGTCGCGCGACGCCGACGTGGCGGCCGCGAGCTTCGAGACCGCGTCGGTCTGGTACGCCGGGTGCGCCGACGCGCGGACCCAGCTGCTCGACACGCGCACGGTCAAGCGCGTGGGCGACGAGGCCCGCGCCATCCGGCTGCGGACGTGGGGCAAGCAGAAGGCCACGCTGACGGTCGGCCTGGCCCGCACGGGCAGCCTCGTCGTCACCACCGTCGTGCGCAGCACCGGGCGCCCCCCGAGCGACAAGGCGACCCTCACCGGGCTCGCGGCGTCGGTCAACGCCCTCTGCGGCACCGAGGGCGCCGCGACCTGCGCCGGACGGGCCCGCTCGCGCGAGGTCGCACCCCTCGACATCGGTACGCCGCCCGGCTTCCTGTCGGTGGTCGACCTGCCGCCCGTCGCGTCGGTCCGCGGCCCCTGGGTCGGCACCGACCCCGAGCGGGCCCGCACCAACTTCGCGGCCACCCGCTGCGACCGCACCACCTTCACCGGCGACGGCATCTCCCGCGCGAAGACGCGCACCTTCGTCTTCCTCGAGACCCCCAACGCCACCCAGCTCGGGCTGACGCAGACGATCGGCGAGATGACGGCGGCCCGGGCGCAGAAGTTCGTCGAGACCGTCCGGACCCGGATCCGTCAGTGCGGCCAGGCCAACCTCGGCACCAGCGTCACCCCGCTCGCCTCGTCGTCCAGCAAGACCTCGGACCTCAGCGTGTGGGCGCTCTCCATCGAGCTCAACGACCGCCAGTCGTTCCCCTTCCTGATGGCGATCGTGCGTGACGGCACGGCCGTCTCGCAGCTCGGGTTCGCCCCGGTGCGCGACATGACGATGGCGCGCGACGACTTCGTCGCCCTCGCCCGTCGCATGCTCGAACGGCTCGAAGCACTTCCTCGCTGATCCTGCGACCGACCTGACGCAACCTTTTGGGTCCCCGCGGTGTCTCAGTTGTCATGGGGTCCACTGCTCGACTGCTCGCCGCGGTCCTGGCCTGCACCTGCGCGCTCGCCGCGTGCGGCGCCCAGCCGTCGGACGAGGCGTCCGCGCGCCCCGGGTCCTCGAGCGCTGGAAGCCCGACGGTGGAGCAGGACGCCGCCCCGGCCACGGCGGCCGCGGCGACCAGCATCGCCGACGACTTCCCGCTGTCCGCCGGGATGGGCGGGCCCCAGGACACCATCCCCACCTCACGCACCGGCACCGGACTGCGGAGCCTCGAGCTGTGCGGCACTTCCCCGCTGCGCGGACTGGGCACCCGGGACCGGATGGTCGCCGACAACAGTGGCGGCGAGGCCCTCGACGGCCGCGAGCTGGTCCTGCTCGGCAGCGCCGAGGACGCGGAGCTCGTGGCCCGCGAGCTCACCGACCTGGCCACCGACTGCGACCGCGCCGTCGCCGACGAGAACGACGTGCGAGACCACGACCGAGGTGCGCGAGTCCCCGTTCGGTCCGGCGCCCGCGGCGGTGCTCGTGCAGGGCTTCGACCTCGGCAGCGAGCCCGGGACCGGCCACGTCGTCGTCCACGTCGTCCCGGCGGGCGCCGCGCTGCTGGTCACCCAGACCTACGGCGAGTGGCCGGACGTGGCCGTCGGCGTCGACCAGACCGCCGAGCGGCTCGCGGACGTCGTCGCCGCGATGGACGTCTTCGCCGAGGGCGGCGACGCCACGACCGAGGAGATCCCCGACGACTTCCCGATGCTGGCCGGGTGGCCGGCCAGCTCGGAGGCCGACGGCAGCGGCCGATCGGGACCGGTGCGCGACGCCGACCCCGTCGCGTTCGCCGCGTGCGGGGCCGAGTGGCAGGAGCCCGCTCGCGTCGACCGGGTCACCTCGGGCTGGGACAGCGCCGAGGACTACCGGACCCGCCAGCTGACGACGTACGCCGACGACGACGCGGCGGCCGCAGCCGTTGCGGACCTCGCCGCGTTCGAGCAGTCCTGCCCCACCGAGCCGGCCGGGGAGGACGGGTTCGCGACCGAGCGGCAGGTCCGCCCGGTCGCGCTCGGCGACGAGGCGTGGGCGATACTCGAGCGCGACACGTCTGACGGACGTCCGTCACCCTTCGGTGCGAGCACCGTGGTCGTGCGGGTCGGACGCGCGGTGCTCGTCGTGAGCCACGGGGGCCATGCCGGCTACCCGGACGGTGACGGCCAGAGCCAGGTCGATGCCATCGGGTCACAGGCCGCGAAGGCCATCGCCATGATGTGTCAGTTCACGAGAACGGGGTGCTAGAGATCATGTCCATTCCCTCCACGCTGGCCAGCTCGGCCTGCCCGACCCTCCCCTCGCCGCGCCGCGTCTCCGCGGTGGCGCCGGTGCGCCTCCTCGGCGCGCACGTCGTGTGGCGGATCCTCTGGGAGGCGCAGCGACCCGCGCGCCACCGCCCGGCGCACCCGGAGACGCAGACGGCCCCGCAGGCGAGCCTGCGGAGCCGTCTGGAAGCGGTGGATCAGAGCGCCTGAAGGACCTCGCGCATGAGCGCGGCGGTCTCGGACGGCGTCTTGCCGACCTTGACCCCGGCGGCCTCGAGGGCCTCCTTCTTCGCCTGTGCGGTGCCCGACGAGCCGGACACGATGGCGCCGGCGTGGCCCATGGTCTTGCCCTCGGGTGCCGTGAAGCCCGCGACGTAGCCGACGACCGGCTTGGTCACGTGGTCCTTGATGTAGGCCGCCGCCCGCTCCTCGGCGTCGCCGCCGATCTCGCCGATCATCACGATCGCCTTGGTGTCGGGGTCGTTCTCGAACGCCTCGAGGGCGTCGATGTGCGTGGTGCCGATGATCGGGTCACCACCGATGCCGATGGCGGTCGTGAAGCCGTAGTCCTTCAGCTCGAACATCATCTGGTAGGTCAGCGTGCCCGACTTCGACACCAGGCCGACCGGGCCCTTGCCCGCGATCGTGTGGGGCGTGATGCCGGCGAGCGACTCCTCCGGCGTGATGATGCCCGGGCAGTTGGGGCCGATCATCCGGGTGCTCTTGCCCTCGAGGTAGGCGACGACCTCGGCGGTGTCGAGGACGGGCACCCCCTCGGTGATGACCACGAGGAGCGGGATCTCGGCGTCGATGGCCTCGATGCAGGCGTCCTTGGTGAAGGCGGGCGGCACGAAGGCGACCGAGACGTTGGCGCCGGTCTCCTTCATGGCCTCCTCGACGGTGCCGAAGACCGGCAGCTCCTTGCCACCGAGCTCGACCGTCGTACCGGCCTTGCGGGCGTTGACGCCGCCCACGATGTTGGCGCCCGACTCGACCATGAGGGTGGTGTGCTTCGCGCCCATCCCGCCCGTCATGCCCTGGACGATGATCTTGGAGTCCTTGTTGAGGTAGATGCTCATCTGTTCAGTTCTCTCTCTAGTCCTCAGGCGGTGGTCTGGTGGGCGAGCTCGGCGGCCTTGTCGGCCGCGCCGTCCATCGTGTCGACCTGGGTGACCAGCGGGTGGTTGAGCTCGTCGAGGATCGCGCGACCCTTGTCGACGTTGTTGCCGTCGAGGCGTACGACGAGGGGCTTGGTGGCGCTGTCGCCGAGGATCTCGAGCGCGCCCTTGATGCCGTTGGCGACCTCGTCGCAGGCGGTGATGCCGCCGAAGACGTTGACGAACACGCTCCTGACCTGCTCGTCGTTGAGGATCACGTCGAGGCCGTCGGCCATCACCTGGGCGTTGGCGCCGCCGCCGATGTCGAGGAAGTTGGCGGGCTTCACGCCGCCGTGCGCCTCACCGGCGTACGCGACGACGTCGAGGGTGCTCATCACGAGGCCCGCGCCGTTGCCGATGATGCCGACCTGGCCGTCGAGCTTGACGTAGTTGAGGCCCTTGTCCTTGGCCTTCGACTCCAGCGCGTCGGCCTCCTCGCGGATCTCGAACTGCGCGTGGTCGGGGTGGCGCACCTCGGAGGCGTTCTCGTCGAGCGAGACCTTGCCGTCGAGCGCCTCGAGCTTGTCGCCCTCGAGGCGGGCCAGCGGGTTGACCTCCACCAGGGTGGCGTCCTCCTCGACGTAGACCTGCCAGAGCGCCTGGACCATCTCGATGGCCTGGTCGCGCAGCTCCGCGGGGAACTTGGCCTCGTCGACGATCGCGGCGGCCTTCTCGGGCGTGACGCCCTCGAGCGCGTTGATCGGGATCTGCTTCACGGCGTCGGGGTTGGTCTTGGCGACCTCCTCGATCTCCACACCGCCCTCGACCGAGGCGATGCACAGGTGCGAGCGGTTGGAGCGGTCGAGCAGGAAGGAGAAGTAGTACTCCTCGACCGGCGGCGTCGCCGGCGTGACCAGGACGCGGTTGACCCGCAGCCCCTTGATCTCCATGCCGATGATGTCGCGCGCGTAGGACTCGGCCTCGTCGGCGGTCTTGGCGATCTTCACGCCGCCGGCCTTGCCGCGGCCGCCGGCCTTGACCTGCGCCTTGATGACGGTGACCCCGCCCATCTCCTCGGCGGCTGCGCGTGCGGCTTCGGGGGTCTCGGCGACCACACCCAACGTCGTTGCGACTCCGTGCTTGGCGAAGAGCTCCTTCGCCTGGAATTCCATCAGGTCCACGAGGTGACCGATCCTTTTCGTCTTGCGAACAGTGGCGGGCTTTTCCCTCTCGGCACCCTAGACCTCCGCGGGCGGGTCGCACGAGGTCGGGTGGACGTGGTGGTGGTCACCCGCGGGCTACCTTGAGGGGCATGTCTACGAGCTCGGCGGTCATGTGGTTCCGGCGCGACCTGCGCGTGCGCGACAACCCGGCACTGCTCGCGGCGCTGGAGGACGGCACGGTCACGGCCCTGTTCGTGGTGGACCCCGCGATCTGGTCCGGGGCCGGTCCCGCCCGCCGGGCGTGGCTCGCGGCCAACGTGCTCGCCCTGGCCGAGAGGATCCCGCTCACCATCCACCACGGCGACCCGCGCGACGTCGTCCCCCGGGTCGCGGACGGTCGTCGTGTGCACGTGTCGGCCGAGACCACGCCCTACGGCCGCCGCCGCGACGGGGCCGTCGGCGAGCGGGTCGAGCTGGTGGCCACCGGGTCGCCGTACGCCGTGGGGCCGGGGCGCGTGCTCAACGGGAGCGGCAACCCCTACCAGGTGTTCTCGGCGTTCGCCCGGGGCTGGCGCGAGCACGGCTGGCCCGAGCCGGCCACCACCCCCCGCTCCCCCGACCTGGCCCCCGCCGACTCGCAGGCCGAGGGCCGTCGACCTGCTGGAGAAGGCCGTCGCCGACGTCCCGTTCGAGCTCCCCGGTGCGGGCGAGGACGCCGCGTGGCGGCGCTGGCGGTCGTTCCGCGACGACGGCCTGCGGTCCTACTCCGACGAGCGCAACCGGCCCGACCACGACGGCACCTCGCGCCTGTCCCCCTACCTCCACCTCGGGGTGCTCCACCCGCGCTCGCTGCTGGCCGACATCGACACCTCGTCGACGTACGCCAACGAGCTCGCGTGGCGCGAGTTCTACGCCGACGTGCTGTGGCACGAGCCCGCGTCCGCCTGGACCGACCTCAAGCCCGCGCTCGAGGGCATGCGCTACGACGAGCCGGAGGACGCGATCGAGGCGTGGCGCACCGGCGACGACCGGCTTCCCCATCGTCGACGCCGGCATGCGGCAGCTCCTGCACTCCGGCTGGATGCACAACCGGGTGCGGATGATCACCGCCTCGTTCCTCACCAAGGACCTGCACGTGTGGTGGCCGGTGGGCGCGCGGCACTTCCTCGACCTGCTCATCGACGGCGACGTGGCGTCGAACAACCACGGCTGGCAGTGGGTCGCCGGCACGGGCACCGACGCCTCGCCCTACTTCCGGGTCTTCAACCCGATCACCCAGGGCATCAAGTTCGACCCGCAGGGCGACTACGTACGCCGCTGGGTCCCCGAGCTCGCCCACCTGCCCGGCAAGGCGGCGCACGAGCCGTGGAAGTCCGACGTGGGCTACGAGAAGGACTACCCGCTGCGGATCGTCGACCACGCGGACGAGCGGGTCGAGGCACTCGAGCGCTACCGCCTCGCACGCGGCTGACCTGCAGATATACGCAAGATTTGCCGTCAATGCATTTTCTCGTGATCTTTCCGTTACAGTCGTGCGCGGTCTTGCCGACCTCAAACCCCCCTGATGACGAACCGGCAGATTGGTAACTATTTCTTATGGGCAACCACCGAGCGGAGCGCGCTCCCAGGCGACGCACCCCCTCGGCAACGGATGCACCGCTGACCGGAAAGCGTCGTGCGACCACGCCGACCCGCCGCTCAGTGCTGCGGAGCGTGCCGTCCCTGCCCCTCGTGGCCGGGGTCGCCGTGCTCGCCATCTCCGCAGGTGGGGCCGTCACCGCGTCCGGTGCGGGCGTCACCGCCCTGACGTCGTCGGGCTCCTCGGTCGACGCCGCCGGCTCGATCGGCACCGTCGCCGGCCAGGCGCTCGCGCGCCGCGGCGCCGTCGTCAGCCGTGACGCCAACCGTGACGCCACCGGCGAGGAGACCGACCCCGAGCTGGTCGCCCTCGCCGAGAAGCAGATGGCCGAGCGCGAGGCCAAGCTCGCCGAGATCCGCAAGGCCGCTGAGAAGCAGGCTGCGAAGATCAAGGAGAACAAGTGGCTCCTCCCCCTCGACGTCTACCAGATCACCGCGACCTTCGGTCAGTACGGCCTCTGGGCCAGCTACCACACCGGTCTGGACTTCAACGGCAACACCGGTGACCCGATCCACGCCATCGCCAACGGCACGGTGACCTCGACCGGCTACGACGGCGCCTACGGCAACAAGACCGTCGTCACCCTCGATGACGGCACCGAGATCTGGTACTGCCACCAGACCACGATCTACGTCTCCGTCGGCGAGCGCGTCTACGGCGGCGACACCATCGGCACCGTCGGCGCCACCGGCAACGTCACCGGCTCCCACCTGCACCTCGAGGTCCGCCCCGGCGGCGGAGGCCCGGTCGACCCGTTCCAGGCCTTCGTCGAGCACGGCATCGTCCCCTGACCTGAGGCCGGCTGCTCCTACAGCTTCTCGACCGGGGCGTAGCGCAGCAGCAGGCGCTTGACGCCGTCGGAGCCGAAGTCGATCGAGGCGACCGACTTGTCGGCGACGCCGTCGACCGCGACGACCGTCCCCATGCCGAACGAGTCGTGCACGACGCGGTCGCCCGGCGACAGGCTCGGGATCTCGCGGGCCGGCTTGGCCTTCGACGCGGCGTCGGCGCGCAGCGCGGCGGAGGAGAAGTTGCGGCGGCCCGCGTCGGTCGGGGTGCCGAGGCGGGCGGAGCCGCCGGCGTGGTCGGGACGTCCCCAGCGGGTCTGCTCGGCCGCCGTACGACGCCAGTCGACGAGGTCGACGGGGAGCTCGTCGAGGAACCGGCTGGCCGGGTTGTGGCTGGGCGCGCCCCACGCGGACCGGACGAGTGCGCGGGAGACGTAGAGGCGCTTCTCGGCGCGGGTCACGCCGACGTAGGCCAGGCGGCGCTCCTCCTCGAGCTCCGGCTGGTCGCCGAGCGAGCGCTGGTGCGGGAAGACGCCGTCCTCGAGGCCGGTGAGGAAGACGACGGGGAACTCGAGGCCCTTGGCGGTGTGCAGCGTCATCAGCGTCACCACGCCGGAGTCGTCGCCGTCGGGGCTGTCGGGGATCTGGTCGGCGTCGGCCACCAGCGCGACGCGCTCGAGGAAGTCGCCCAGCCCGACCGAGACGGTGCCCGCCTCGACCTCGGCGGGGTCGGCGCTCGGGCCCGGCTGCGGGTCCTCGGCGAACTCGCGGGCGACGGCGACGAGCTCGGCGAGGTTCTCCGCGCGGGTGCCGTCCTGCGGGTCGTCGCTGGCCTCGAGCTCGGCGAGGAGCCCCGATCGCTCGAGCACCGACTCGAGGATGACGTCGGGGCGCTCGTCGGCCTCGACCATCGACTGGATCTCCTGGACCATCGCGACGAAGGCCTCGATGTTCTTCAGGCTGCGGGTCGCCAGCCCGGGCGCCTCGGCGGCGCGGGTCAGCGCCTCCCAGAAGGTGATCCGGTCCCGCTCGGCCAGCGCCGCGACGCACGCCTCCGCCCGCTCGCCGATGCCGCGCTTGGGGGTGTTGAGCACGCGCCGCAGGGAGATCTCGTCGGCGGTGTTGACCAGCATCCGGAGGTAGGCCAGCGCGTCGCGGACCTCGCGCCGCTCGTAGAAGCGCACGCCGCCGACGACCTTGTAGGGCTGGCCGGTGCGGATGAACACCTCCTCGAAGACCCGCGACTGGGCGTTGGTGCGGTAGAACACGGCCACGTCAGCCGGGCGTACGTCGCCCCCGTCGACGAGCTTGTCGATCTCCTCGCTGACGAAGCGGGCCTCGTCGTGCTCGTCGTCGGAGACGTAGCCGACGATCCGCGAGCCCTCCCCCGCGTCGGTCCAGAGCCGCTTGGGCTTGCGGCCCTTGTTGTTCCCGATGACGGAGTTGGCGGCGGTGAGGATGGTCTGGGTCGAGCGGTAGTTCTGCTCGAGCAGGATCGTCTGCGCGTTGGGGAAGTCCTGCTCGAAGTCCATGATGTTGCGGATGTCGGCGCCCCGGAAGGCGTAGATCGACTGGTCCGCGTCACCGACCACCATGAGCTCGCTCGGCTCGACGGACTCCTGGTGCTCGTCCTCCAACGACTGGCCGCACAGCTGCTGGATGAGGCTGTACTGGGCGTGGTTGGTGTCCTGGTACTCGTCGACGAGCACGTGGCGGAAGCGGCGGCGGTAGTTCTCGCGGACGTCGGGGAAGGCCTGGAGCAGGTGCACCGTCGTCATGATCAGGTCGTCGAAGTCGAGCGCGTTGGCCTCGCGCAGCCGGCGCTGGTAGGCGGTGTAGGCCTTGGCGTAGGCCTCCTCGAAGGAGTTGCGTGCCTCCTTGACGGCGTCCTCCGCGTCGCGCAGCTCGTTCTTCTGGTCCGAGACCCAGTTGAGCACCGCGTTGGGCTGGTAGCGCTTGGGGTCGAGCTCGAGGTCGCGCAGCACCAGCGTCATCAGCCGCTTGGAGTCGGCGGCGTCGTAGATCGAGAAGTTGGACTTGAAGCCGACCCGGTCGATCTCCTTGCGCAGGATCCGCACGCAGGAGGAGTGGAAGGTCGAGACCCACATGATGCGCGCCCGGTTGCCGACGAGGGCCTGGACGCGCTCCTTCATCTCGGCCGCGGCCTTGTTGGTGAAGGTGATGGCGAGGATCGATCCCGGGTGGGCCTTGCGCTCGGAGATCAGCCAGGCGATGCGCCGCGTCAGCACGCGGGTCTTGCCCGAGCCGGCACCGGCGACCACCAGCAGCGGCGCACCGGCGTGCGTCACGGCGGCGCGCTGGGGGTCGTTGAGCCCCTCGAGGAGGGGGTGCTCGAGCAGTGCCTGCTGTGCCGGTCCAGGTGGGGTGGGAGGAGTCATCTCGTCCCAACCCTATGCGGCCGGTGCGACAGGTCGTCCGGCCGTGCGATCAGCTGTGGACGGGCGACCAGAACACGGCCACCGCGATGTTGACGATCGTGAGCGCCAGCAGGCCGAAGTAGAGGCCCTGGGGGATGCTCGGCTTGCGCATGTTGACCATCACCAGCACGAGGATCACCAGCCCGATCGCGAACTTCACGCCGATCTTGGCGTGGTCGGGCGAGCCCGAGGCTCTCGAGCACGCCGACGAGGAGCAGCCCGGCGACGAACGCCGTCCCGATGCCGTCGCGCATCAGCGGGTTGACCACCTTGGTCTCCTCGCGCAGCTGCACCAGGAGGCCGCCGAGCAGTGCCGCGTAGCCGAGGATGTGGACGAAGAGCAGCACCAGCCGCAGGGTCTCCATGGCGGACACCCTAGGGCTGGGCCGGCGCTACTTCTTCTTCCGCGGCGCGGGGCGTACGACGAGCACCGGGCAGGGTGCGTAGTGCTGCACGCGCTGCGCCGTGCTGCCGACGAGGACCGCGTCGCTGAGGCCGCGACCGCCGGCGGCGACGACGACCAGCCCGGCGTCGTACTGCTTGGCGGCCTTGATGATCTCGTTGGCCGCCGAGCCGCTGCGGATCCGCTTGTTGACCTTCGGACCCCACCCCTCGAAGACGGCGGCGACGGTGTCGACCGCGCTCTGGGCGGCGTCGCGGAAGGACCCTTCGGGCCAGGTGGCCTTGTTCTCCGTGGTGTCGTCGGCGAAGGCGACGGAGGCGAGCGGACGGATCACCGCGATGACCGACACCTCGGTGACCTTGGTCGGGTCGGCGAACGACTTGAGGTGCTTGGCGGCGGCCAGCGACTGGCGCGAGCCGTCCGTGGCGACGATGACGTGCATCTCAGACTCCCTTCACTTCGTCGAGGTCGGGCGCCTGGGAGCCCGTGCCCTTGCTGCCGAAGAAGTACTCGGCGAGGAACAGGACGAGCCCGACGCCCAGCAGGCCGGCGCACCAGATGAGCGAGTGCGGGTCGTCGTAGACGGTGAAGAAGAGGATCGCGAGGTTGCCCAGCAGTCCGACGAAGAGCAGCGGGGTGTTGGCCCGGAAGAACGGGTGCTCCTCGTCCTGCCCGCGCAGCTTGAGGCACGCGACGATGACGATCGCGTAGATCGCGAGCAGCAGCACCACGGTGACGGTGGCCAGGCGACCGACCAGGTCGATGCCGCCGCCTGCGCTGGTGACCAGCGTGCCGATCACCAGCAGCGAGGCGACCACCACACCGGAGAAGATCAGGCCGACCCAGGGGCTGCGGCGGACCGGGTGGATCTTGGCGAAGACCCCGGGCACGACGTCCTCGCGGGCCATGCCGTAGAGCACGCGCGGCTGCGTCACGATCGTCACGAGCGTGGTGTTGGTGATCGCGATCAGCGCGATGACCGAGAAGAGCGTCTCCATGAAGTCGGTGGAGAACGGCAGGATCCCCTGCTTGACCACCTCGAGCAGCGCGGCGTCCGAGTTGGCCAGCGTGTCGGTCGGCACGGTGAGCGCGGCTGCCATCGAGACCAGCACGTAGACCAGGCCGGCCACCACCATGCCGCCGACCAGGGAGCGCGGGAAGGCCTTGTAGGGGTCGATCGTCTCCTCGGCCACGTTGGCGGTGTTCTCGAAGCCGGTCATCGCGAAGAAGGAGAACGAGATGCCGGCGAGCACGGCCAGCGCCGGGCTGCCGTAGTCGCCCGAGACGTCGATCTTGGCCAGGACGCCGAAGTCGGCGTCGCCGCGGGAGACGTGGACGATGCCGATGACCAGCACGATCAGCAGGCCGGCGACCTCGACGAAGGTCATCAGCATGTTGATCACCACCGACTCGGTGATCCCGATGAAGTTCACCACGACCAGCAGCGCGACGAACACCAGCGAGACCAGCAGCGCGGGCGGTCCGGACCAGAGCGTGTCGAAGTAGGAGGCGAACCCGACGGCGAGGGAGCCCGAGGCCGCCATGCTCGCGGCGAGGAACGACACCGTGACGAGGAAGGTCAGCGGACGGTTGCCGAACGCCTTGTTGACGTAGAGCGAGGCGCCGGCCGCCTGGGGGTACTTCGTCACCAGCTCGGCGTACGCCGCCCCGGTGATCGCCGCGACCGTCACCCCGAGCGCGAAGGCGATCCAGAACGCACCGCCCACCGCAGCGGCGACCAGGCCGATGAGGACGTAGATGCCCGATCCGAGGACGTCGCCGAGCGTGTAGAAGAACAGCAGGCGGCCGGTGATGGACCGCTTGAGCTCACTGTCCTTCTCGTCCGGACGGGGGGTGGTGGCGGTGTCGGCCACGGCTGGCCTCGCTTCCGAGAGAGACGTGTGGGCCTCGACCCCATCGTCTCGCCGGACCGGTTGTCAACGTTCGTCCACCCTGTTGGATGGCCCGTACGGCTAGAGCAGACGGCGGTCCGAGGCCCACTTCGTCAGCTCGTGACGGCTCGACAGCTGGAGCTTGCGCAGCACCGACGACATGTGGGTCTCGACGGTCTTCACCGAGATGAAGAGCTCCTTGGCGACCTCCTTGTAGGCGTAGCCGCGGGCGATCAGGCGCATCACCTCGCGCTCGCGCTCGGTGAGCCGGTCGAGGTCCTCGTCGACCGCGGCGACGTCGATCGAGCCGGCGAAGGCGTCGAGCACGAAGCCGGCCAGGCGCGGCGAGAACACCGCGTCTCCCCCGGCGACCCGGGTGATCGCGTCCACCAGCTCGGGGCCGGTGATCGTCTTGGTGACGTAGCCGCGCGCACCGCCGCGGATGGTGCCGATGACGTCCTCGGCGGCGTCGGAGACCGACAGGGCGAGGTAGAGCGCGTCGGGTGACGGCTGGCGCCGCATCACCTCCACGCCACCGCCGCCGGGCAGGTGCACGTCGAGGAGCACCACCTGGGGCTGGAGCTCGTGGACCGCTGCGATGGCCGCGTCGGCGTCGGCGGCCTCGCCGACCACCTCGACCACGCCGGCACCGGCGGCGGCCAGCTCGGCACGGACGCCGGCCCGGAACATCGCGTGGTCGTCGACCAGCACGACGCGGACAGGCCCTCGGCTGGCTGGGTCATCGGTTCTCCTGGTCGTGCCGGTCTCGGTGCGGGTCGCGGGGCATGTGCAGGCGGACCTCGGTGCCCTCGCCGGGAGCAGAGCGTACGTCCGCGGTCCCGCCGTGGCGGGCCATCCGGTCGACGATGCTGCTGCGGACGCCGTGCCGGTCGGTGGCGATCGCCGTCGACGTCGAAGCCGGCTCCGCGGTCGCGGACGAACACGTCGACCGCGGAGTCGGTCGTCTCGGCGTAGACGTCGGCGCGTTGGGTGCCGGCGTGCTTGGCGACGTTGACGACGGCCTCGCGGGCGGCGTGCACGAGCGGGTCGCAGCGCCTCGTCGAGGGGGCAGTCGCCGACCGTGACCACGTCGACGACGACGTCGTGCTGCGTCTCGACGTCGGCGGCCATCTCCTTGAGCGCACCGGCGAGCGTGGTCGGGTCGGCGGTGTCGGCCTCGAAGAGCCACTGGCGCAGGTCGCGCTCCTGCGAGCGGGCGAGCCGGGCGACCATGGTCGAGTCGTGCGCGTTCTTCTGGATCAGCGCCAGGGTCTGGAGGACGGAGTCGTGCAGGTGCGCGGCCATGTCGGCGCGCTCCTGGGTGCGGACCCGCTCGGCGCGCTCGGCGCCGAGGTCGTTGCACCAGGCGCAGCCCCCACGGGCCGACGACGATCGCGAGGCCGAGCAGGCCGAGCAGCCCGGCGACGAGCACGGGCACGGCGAACGTCGCCTGCCCGGCGGCCACCGCGAAGACGATCATCGCGGTGACGATCAGTCCGAGACCGGCGGCGATGCGGGCGTACGCCGCCCAGCCGCCGTCGCCGAAGACCGCGCGGAACGGGTCGATGCGCCCGGTGGTGTCGATCCAGCGCTCGCGCTGCGCCTCGTCGGCCTGGCGCCACAGCAGCGCGACCCCGGCGACGCCGAGGACGACCGGCCAGAACAGCGCGCCCTGGCCGAAGACCCCCTCGACGCCGAGCACGACACCGAAGAACAGCGCACCGAGGGCGATCGCCGGGCCCGGCGTCGCGCAGCCGCGAGCGGCGGCGCGGCCGCTTGCCGGTCCGCGTGGCGCTCTCCAGGCCGGGTGCGCCCACCTCGAAGAACTGGTCGGCGGGCAGGAACATCCACAGGCCGGCGTAGAGCATCAGGCCGAAGCCGCCGAGGAACGGCGGTCGCGACGAAGAACCCGCGCACCCACAGCACCGGCACGGCCAGGTGGGTCGCCAGGCCGGAGGCCACGCCGCCGGCGATGGGCGCCGAGATGTCGCGGTAGGCCCGGCGGGAGCGACCGGCTCGGGGTGCGGGTGTCTGGCTCATCGTGCCTCCATCGTCGCAGGCAGGAGCGGGCGCGGACCATGAGGAGAGACCCCGAGCCGACCCTGAGTCCCACCTCCGTCCGACTGGGGGGAATCAGGGCTCTCCCCGATACTGCGGACCGGTCCAGCCGGTCAGAGTTGAGCCATGGACAACGCCAGCCCCACCGCACCCGGCGCCGACACGGACGAGCAGCCCACACCGCCGCCGTCCGGCCCGCGCGTCAACCGCGACGAGATCAAGGACCTCGGCCGCCTGCGCCGCAGCGTCACCGACCGGCACATCGCCGGTGTCGCCGGCGGCATCGCCCGCCACCTCGACATCGACGCGATCATCGTGCGGGTCGCCCTCGTCGTCGGGGTGTTCTTCGGTGGCGCCGGCCTCCTGCTCTACGTCGGCGCCTGGCTCCTCGTTCCCGAGGAGGGCACCGACGACGAGCCGCTCGGCCTCGACCGCCGCAGCCGCTCGATCGCCCTCGCCGGCGTCGGCGATCCTCGCGCTGCTGTCGGCCGTCGGCGACTGGGCCGGGGCCTTCTGGTTCCCGTGGCCGCTCGCGATCGTCGGCGCCGTCGTCGTGTGGTTCCTGCACCGCAAGGAGAAGAACGCGTCGCGGACCCGCACCGGCTACGGCTACGCCGAGCCGACCTACACGCAGACCGCCGACAGCCGCGACCGACCTACACCGACACCGCTGCGGTCCCGCCGACCTACGGGCCGACCGACCTACGAGCAGCCCACCTACGCCCAGCCCGCCTACGGGCCGCGCCGCCCCCGCAACCCGCGCAAGCGCGGACCCATGCTGTTCCTCTTCACCCTCGCGCTGATCGCGCTCGCCGAGGGTGTCCTCGGCGTGGTCGACCTCTCCGGCGTCTCCGTCGTCGACAGCGCCTACCCCGCGCTCGCCCTCGGCATCACCGCCGCGATGCTCGTCCTCGGCGCCTTCTGGGGCCGGGCCGGCGGGCTGATCGCGCTCGGCCTGGTCGCCGCGATCGCGACCGCCGGAGCCACCCTCGGCAACGCCATCGACGACGAGGACCGCTCCTACGCCCCGACCACCGCGGGTGAGGTGCAGGAGCAGTACGACTTCGGTGGCGGACGGTTCACCCTCGACCTCTCCGACGTCTCCGACGTCGACGCCCTCGACGGCCGCGACATCGCCATCGACGGTGTCGGCGGCCGGATCGAGGTGATCGTCCCCGACGGGATGGACGTCGACGTCAGGACGCAGGTCGTCGGCGGTGACAGCCGGGTCTTCGACCAGCGCAGCGACGGCTTCGACGTCACCCAGAACGGCTTCCTGGACGGCGGGGACGACGTGCCCGACCTGTCCATCCACATCGACCTGGTCGGCGGCGAGATCCTCGTCCGCGAAGCGGCCTGAGGAGCAGCGAGATGAGCGAGTACAGCACCCACGACAGCTACGACACCGACGTGTACGGCACGGAGCCGGGCCGGTACGACGAGCCGATGGTCGGCCCGCTGGACGCCCCCGAGCACCAGTCCGGACGCCACCCGGTCAACATCACCCAGCTCGTCCTCGGCGTCGCGTTCGCCGGCATGGTGCTGGTGTGGGCCCTGGTCCAGGGCGACGTCGTCGAGAGCGACGAGCTCCGCTGGCTGATGCCGATCCCGTGGATCGCCGCCGGTGCCGCCGGGCTCGCCGCCACGGTGTGGCCCGGTCGGCGCACCGGCAGCTGGAGCTAGCCGCCCAGCGAGACGGCCGGGAGGGCGAACCACCGCAGGTCGTCGAAGTCCGGCCCCAGGTGGGCGGCGTCGGACCAGTCCGGCGGTGACGCGGCAGCCATGATCGCGCGGCCCTCGTCGAGGTGCTCCCTGAGCACCGAGACGGGGGCCGTCGTCGCGTGCGCGGGCCACGTCATCGTGCCGTCGTCGGCGTACGACACGTGGGCCAGGCGCATCGGCGGCTCGACCGCCCCGGTGCGGTGGTGCCACAGCCCGGTGAGCGGGTCGAAGCGGTAGTCGCCGAGCAGGCGCCATCCCTCGCGGGCGACGAGGCGGACGGCCTCGACGACGTAGGTGAACACCTCCTCCTCGACGAAGTAGTTGAAGTTCACCCGCACCCAGCCGGGCTTGATGCCCTCACAACCGGTGGCGATCTGGGCCTCGAAGCGGTGGCTGTGCTCGAGGTCGATGTCGAGCAGCCGGTGGCCGTAGGGCCCGGCGCACGAGCAGCCGCCGCGGGTCTGGATGCCGAACAGGTCGTTGAGCAGCGCGACCACGAAGTTGTGGTGGAGGTAGGTCCCGTCGGGTGCCTTCACCACGAAGGACACGATCGAGAGCCGCTGCGAGTCGAGGTTGCCGAGGATCTGGATCGTCGGCTCGGCCACCCACGCCTCGACGGCGCGCTCCAGCATCCGCTCCTCGTGCGCCTGGATCGTCTCGACCCCGACCGCCTGCTTGAGCTGGAAGACCAGCCCGGCGCGGATCGACTCGACGATCGCGGGGGTGCCGCCCTCCTCGCGGTGGGCCTTGTCGTCGACGTAGCGGTGATCGGTCGGGTTGACGTACATGACCGTGCCGCCGCCGGGCACGACCGGCACCCGGTTGGCCATCAGCTCGCGGCGCACGACGAGCACGCCCGGCGTGCCGGGGCCGCCGATGAACTTGTGCGGGCTGATGAAGATCGCGTCCTTGCGGGACGTGCCGGGGCCGTACATCTCGATGTCGACGTAGGGCGCGCACGCGGCGAAGTCCCAGAAGCTCAGCGCGCCGTGCTCGTGGAGCAGGTCGGCGACGCCCTCGGTGTCGGTGACGATGCCGGTGACGTTGGACGCGGCGGAGAACGAGCCGATCTTCAGCGGCCGGTCGGCGTGGCGCTCGAGCTCCTCGCGGAGGTGGTCGAGCGAGACCCGGCCGTCGGCGTCCTCGTGGATCGTGACGACGTCGGCGATGGTCTCGCGCCAGCTGACCTCGTTGGAGTGGTGCTCGAAGGGGCCGATGAACACCACCGGGCGCTGGTCGGCCGGGATGGCGGCGCTCAGGTCGCACTGGTCGTCGAGCCCTGCGGGGATGCGCAGGCCGAGGATGCCGATCAGCTTGTCGATGGCGGCCGTGCTGCCCGACCCGCAGAAGACGACGACGGTCTCGTCGTCACCGCCGACGGCGTCGCGGATGATCTGCCGCGCGTCCTCGCGCAGCCGCGTCGTCTGGAGGCCCGTGCCGCTCGCCTCGGTGTGCGTGTTGGCGTAGGCCGGCAGCACCTCGTGACGGATGAAGTCCTCGATGAAGCTCAGGCTGCGGCCCGACGCGGTGTAGTCGGCGTACGTCACCCGGCGCGGGCCGTAGGGGCCGTGCATGACCTGGTCGTCGCCGATCACGGACGCGCGGATGCGCTCGAGGAGGGACACGAGCCGAGGGTACGCCGGTGGAAGGCCCTGCCTGTCACTCGCGGAGGACTGCGAGCGCCGCCTCGGGGTGGTCGGTGATGACCGCGTCGACGCCCGCCGCGAGCAGCGCGCGGACGTGGCCGGCCATGTCGCCGAGCGCGTCGGGGGCGTCGCCGTGGCGGAGGTTGCTCGGCAGGAACCTGTTCTCGCCGCGGACGGTCCAGGCGTGCACGGTCAGGCCGAGCCGGTGCGCGTCGCGGACCACCGTGGACGGCAGGCCGATCGCTCCCCCGGCGTCCCGCGGCAGGACGAGCGAGGCGTGCGGACCGACGCCGTCGGCGTACTCGTCGACGGCCTCGAGGCCCTCGGGCAGGAGCATCCCGCGCTGCGCGAGGTCGACGAGCTGGATGATCGGCAGCCGGGTGCGGCCCGCGAGCCGGCGCAGGATCCCGGGCTCGAACGACATCAGCGCCACCCGCGCCCACGCGTGGTCGAGGCCGTGACGGGCCAGCACCCGCAGCAGCGGCACGTCGAGCGGCAGCCCGATCGCGTCGTGGTGCTCGGCGTGCTTGAGCTCGAGCAGCAGGCCGACCGGGCGGCCCCGGCGTGCGGACTCCGCGCCGACCATCGCGAGCACCTCGGTCAGCGTCGGCACCCCCTCCGCACCGTCGTACGCCGTGTTGGCCGGCCGGGTGCCCGGCATCCGCTCGCGCGTGGCGAGGGTCTTGAGCTCGGCGAGGGTGAGGTCCTGGACGAACCAGCCCTCCTGCGCGACCCCGTCGACGACCACGGTGCGGCGGAGGTGGGCGAGCTCGGCACGCGACGCCACGTCGGTCGTCGTGCTGAGCTCGAGGTCGTGACGTGCGACGAGCACCCCGTCGCGGGTGGAGACCAGGTCGAGCTCGATGTCGTCGACGCCCATCCGGATGGCGGTCCGGTAGGCGTCGAGGGTGTGCTCGGGACGATGACCGCTGGCGCCGCGGTGCGCAACCACGGCGGGCGTGAGGACCAACGACGGGGTCCGACCGACCGCCTCGCGTGTCATCGTCACGTCTCGACGGTCCACCCGCGGGTGAACGGGAAGGTGACGCAGGCGTGAATGCCGCATGATGTCGGCGTGACGCTTCCGAGCTTCCCGACCCTGACCTCCCTCCCGGCCGTCGAGCACCCGTCGCTCGTGGCCGGTCCCGTGGCGGCCGCGCTCGCCGGCTGGCCGGGGGCCGCGGAGGTCGCCGTGGTCGACATCGATCCCGACCTCGCCGACACCGCGGCGATGAGCGAGGCCTACGACATCCCGATGACCGCCAGCGGCAACTGCGTCGTCGTCGCGGGCGCCCGGGCCGGCGAGGAGCGGATCGCCGCGTGCGTCGTGCGCGCCGACACCCGCGCCGACGTCAACACGCTGGTCCGCAAGATGCTCGACGTGCGCAAGTGCTCCTTCCTGCCGATGGACCGCGCGGTCGAGGAGACCGGCATGGAGCACGGCGGCATCACCCCGCTCGGCCTGCCGGCGAGCTGGCGGATCCTGGTCCACGACGCCCTGCTCGCCGAGCCCGTGGTCGTGCTCGGCAGCGGCGTACGACGCTCCAAGCTCCTGGTCCCGGGACGGTTGCTCGCCGACCTGCCGGGGGCCGAGGTCGTGGCGGGGCTGGGACGCTGAGGGCATGACGCGACCTGCTCCGGGTACGGGCCCGACGCCATGACCGGTCCCCGCCTGATCCCCGTCCGCACGCCCGACCTCCCGAGGGCGATCGTCGTGGTGCTGCACGGCGGCGCGAGCCGGGGCGAGCAGGTGATGGTCAGCCCGACCCAGCTGTCGGTGCTCCGGATGATCCCGATCGCCCGGCGGATCGCCCGGGCCGGCAGGTCCCGGCTCGCGGTCCACCGGCTGCTCAACTCGCACCGCGGGTGGGACACGACGACCACGCCGGTGATGGACGCGCGGTGGGCGATCGAGCAGGTGCGCGACCGGCACGGTGACCTGCCGGTCGCCCTGGTCGGCCACTCGCTGGGCGGCCGGGCGGCGCTGCTGGCCGGCGACGACCCGCACGTGCGCTGCGTGGTCGCGCTCAACCCGTGGGTGCTGCCGACCGACCGCGCGGACCTGCGCGGCCGTCGGGTGCTCGTCGTGCACGGCACGGACGACCGGATCGCGTCGCCGTCGCGCTCGGCCGACTTCGTCCGCCGCCTCCCCGACGGGACCGACGTCGAGTACGTCTCGGTCCCCGAGGGCAAGCACGCGATGCTGCGCCACGGACGCGCCTTCGAGGAGTGGGCGAGCGACTTCGTGGTGTCCACGCTGCTCGACTGAGCTCGACCGAAAACGATTCGTCCCCACCGGTCGCCCGAACCTAGGATCGGGCCAGTGAGAACACTGCCGGTCGCTGATCCGGGAACCCCGGACCACCGGTCGCCCGACCGGTTCCTGTGGTGGCTGGCCCGCCAGCAGCTGCCCACCCTCGCCGGCGGCATGGCGTTCGGGATCGTGTGGATGTCGTGCCAGGCCGTGCTGCCCGCGGTGCTGGGCCGCGCGATCGACCGCGGCGTCGCCGACAAGGACCAGCAGCAGCTGCTGCTCTGGGCCGGCGTGATGCTCCTCGTCGGCCTGCTCCAGGCGGTCACCGGGATCATGCGGCACCGCTTCGCGGTGACCAACTGGCTCACCGCGTCCTACCGGATCGTGCAGCTCACGACCCGCCAGTCCGTGCGCCTCGGCGGCTCGCTGCCGCGCAAGGTCAGCACCGGCGAGGTGATCGCGATCGGCACCACCGACCTCTCCCACATCGGCAACGTGATGGACGTGACCGCCCGGTTCGCCGGCGCGATCGTGTCGTTCCTGCTCGTGTCGGCGATCCTGCTCAGCACCTCGGTCCAGCTCGGGCTGGTGGTGCTGGTCGGCGTGCCGCTCCTCCTGCTGCTGATGGGTCCGCTCCTCAAGCCGCTGCAGGCGCGCAGCGCCACCGAGCGCCAGATGCGCTCCGACCTCTCCAACACCGGCACCGACATCGTCGAGCGGACTGCGCGTCCTGCGCGGGATCGGCGGCGAGGGCGTGTTCCTCGACCGCTACCGCCGCGAGTCGCAGGCCACCCGCACCGCCGCGGTCAACGTCGCCAAGCTCCAGTCCGTGCTCGACGCCCTGCAGGTCTTCCTGCCCGGCGTCTTCGTCGTGCTCGTGGTGTGGCTCGGCGCGCGCTCGGCGGTCACCGGCGACATCACCGCCGGCGAGCTGGTGGCGTTCTACGGCTACTCCGCCTTCCTGCTGCTGCCGCTGCGCACCGCCACCGAGTTCGCCAACAAGCTGATCCGCGGCCGCGTCGCGTCCTCGCGCGTGTGCCGCGTGCTGGCGCTCGAGCCCGACGTCGTCGAGCCTGCCTCGCCCGCTGCTCCTCCCGCGCCCGGGGCCGAGCTGTTCGACGCCCGCTCGGGGCTCCGGGTCCGACCGGGCCTGCTCACCGCGATCGTCTCCGACCAGCCCGACGACTCGGCGCTGCTCGCCGACCGCCTCGGTCTCTGCGCCGCCGAGCAGGACGACGACGTGCACCTGGGCGGCATCCCGCTGACGTCGCTCCGCCACGCCGACGTGCGCGAGCGGATCATGGTGTCCGACACCGGGGCGGCCCTCTTCGCGGGCCGGTTGGCCGACCGGATCGACGAGCGCGGCACCGGCGACGTCGAGAAGGCGCTCTTCACCGCGTCCGCCGAGGACATCCTCGAGTCCCTGCCGGACGGCCTCGACGCCGTGGTCACCGAGAAGGGTCGCTCCTTCTCCGGTGGCCAGCGCCAGCGACTGGTCCTCGCCCGGGCCCTCGCCGCGGACCCGGAGATCCTCGTGCTGGTCGAGCCGACGAGTGCCGTCGACGCCCACACCGAGGCGCGCATCGCGGACCGCCTGCGGGCGCACCGCGCGGGGCGTACGACCGTGGTCACCACCGTGAGCCCGCTGCTGCTGGACGCCGTCGACGAGGTCGCCCTCCTGGTGGACGGCCGGGTGGTCGCGGTCGGCACCCACGCCGACCTGCTGGCCGACGTCGCGGACTACCGCCGGGTCGTCGTACGCGACGTGGAGGCAGTGCTGTGAGCACCCGTCTTCCCATCGCCGACGGCAGGGCCGTACGCCGCTACGTCGGCCAGGTCGCGCACCGCCACCCCCGCCTGCTGTGGACCGCTCTCGCCCTCCACGTGCTGGCCGCGCTGACCGCGCTCGCCGCGCCGCGCCTGCTCGGCGACCTCGTCGAGTCGGTGGAGAACGGCACCACCCGCTCCCACGTCGACGAGATCGTGCTGTGGCTGGCGGTCTTCCTGGTGCTGCAGACGGTGCTCACGCGCTTCGCCCGCTACCGCTCGCAGGTGATGGGCGAGCTGGTGCTCGCCGAGCTCCGCGAGGACTTCGTCGCCAACACGCTGGCGCTGCCGGTCGGCACCGTCGAGGCCGCCGGCTCCGGCGACCTGCTGACCCGCACCGGGTCGGACATCGACCAGCTGGGCTGGTCGGTGCGCTTCGCGCTGCCCGAGTGGACGATCGCGATGGTCTCCGCGGTGCTGACCCTCGCCGCCGCGCTCAGCGTCGGCTGGTGGGTGGCGCTCCCCTGCCTGCTCGCGATGCCGCCGCTCGTGATCGGGCTGCGGTGGTACCTCGCCCGCGCCAAGGACGGCTACCTCGCCGAGACGGCGTCGTACTCCCAGATCACCACCACGCTGTCCGAGACCGTCGAGGGCTCGCGCACCGTGGAGGCGCTCGGCCTCGGCGAGAAGCGCATCGAGCTGGGCGACGACGACTGCGCGAAGTCGTTCGAGGCGGAGAAGTACACGCTCCACCTGCGCACCTTCTTCTTCCCCAGCATGGAGCTGAGCTACCTGCTGCCGGTGGTCGGCACCCTGCTCTTCGGTGGCTGGCTCTACACGCGCGGTGACGTCTCCCTGGCGGAGGTCACGACGGCGACCCTCTACGTCCAGATGCTCATCGACCCGGTCGACCGGATCGTCTCCATCCTCGACGAGCTCCAGCTCGGTGCCGCCTCCCTCGCCCGCCTGCTCGGCGTGGCGCAGGTGCCGGACGACCGCGAGGTCTCGGGGCGTGCGCCGTCGTCGGAGAAGCTCGACGCGCAGGACGTCCGCTTCTCCTACGTCGAGGGACGCGACGTGCTGCACGGCATCGACCTCGACGTCGGCGTGGGTGAGCGGATCGCGATGGTCGGACCGTCCGGCGCGGGCAAGTCCACCCTCGGGCGGCTCCTCGCCGGCATCCACCCGCCACGCACCGGCGCGGTGACCGTCGGCGACGTCGGCCTCGTCGAGCTGCCGCTCGGCGACCTGCGCGGCCACGTCGCGCTCGTCACCCAGGAGCACCACGTCTTCGTCGGCACCCTGCGCGAGAACGTCGTCCTCGCGCGCCCCGGCTCCTCCGACGAGGCGATCGAGGACGCGCTCGCGGCGGTCGACGCGTGGGAGTGGGTCTCCGCGCTGCCCGGGGGACTCGACACGGTGGTCGGCTCCGGCGGCCGCTCCCTCACGCCCGCGCAGGCCCAGCAGGTGGCGCTCGCCCGGCTCGTGCTCGCCGACCCGCACACCCTCGTGCTCGACGAGGCGACCTCGCTCATCGACCCGCGCGCCGCCCGCCACCTCGAGCGCTCGCTCGCCGCCGTGCTCGAAGGACGGACGGTCATCGCGATCGCCCACCGGCTCTTCTCCGCCCACGACGCCGACCGGGTGGCCGTGGTCGAGGACGGGGTCATCTCCGAGTTCGGCTCGCACGACGAGCTCGTCGCCGCCGAGCGGCTCGTACGCCGCCCTCTGGGAGTCGTGGCACGGCACGGGCTGAGCACCTTGCACCGTGACAGTTCCACTGTCACGATTGAGGCATGCGTCTCGCCACCCTGCTCATGTACGACGGCAACCCCCGTAGTGCGGCCGACCAGGTGGTCGCCCTCGAGAAGGCGGGCCTCGACAGCGTGTGGGTCGCGGAGGCCTACGGCTTCGACTCCCCCACGCTGATGGGCTACCTCGCGGCGAAGACGGAGACCGTGCAGATCGGCTCGGGCATCCTCAACATCTACTCGCGCACCCCGGGTGCGCTGCTGCAGACCGCGGCCGGCCTCGACAACGTCAGCGGCGGCCGCGCGATCCTGGGCATCGGCGTGAGCGGGCCGCAGGTGATCGAGGGCTTCCACGGCGTGCCCTACAAGAAGCCGATGGCCCGCACCCAGGAGGTCGTCGAGATCATCCGCAGCGGCCTCAAGCGCGAGCCGCTGTCGGCCGACGGCGAGTTCCACCTGCCGCTCACCAAGGACGACGGCGCCGTGACCGGGCTCGGCAAGCCGCTCAAGCTGCTGACCAGGCCCGAGCGCGACACGATCCCGATCTGGATCGCCGCCCTCGGCCCGAAGAACGTCGAGCAGACCGCCGAGATCGCCGACGGCTGGATCCCCCACCTCTTCCACCCCGAGCGGGCGCACCTCGTCTGGGGCGACGCGCTCGCGGCCGGCAACGCCAAGCGCCTCGACGGCCTCGCTCCCCTGCAGGTGATGGCCGGCGGCATGGTCGCCATCGGGGAGGGTCCGGAGACCAAGGCGCTGCTCGACTTCGCGCGTCCGATCTTCGCCCTCTACGTCGGCGGCATGGGCGCGAAGGGCAAGAACTTCTACAACGACGTCGCGCGCGCCTACGGCTACGAGAAGGAGGCGGAGGAGATCCAGGACCTCTACCTCTCCGGCAAGAAGAAGGAGGCCGAGGCGCTCATCCCGACCGAGTGGCTCGAGGCCGCCAACCTCGTCGGCCCCGCGTCGTACGTCAAGGAGCGGATCGCCGCCTTCCGGGAGGCCGGCGTCACCGACCTCAACATCACCCCTGTCTCCGACGACCCGGCGGCGACGGTCGCCCAGATGAAGGAGTGGGTGTCCTGATGCCCGAGCGCCCCAGCATCCTCGAGCAGGAGCACGAGGACTTCCGCGCCGTCGCGCGGTCCTTCTTCGACAAGGAGGTCGTGCCCCACCACGCCGCGTGGGAGGAGGCGGGCATCGTCGACCGGGAGATCTGGCGCAAGGCAGGCGAGCGCGGGCTGCTGTGCTTCGACGTCGACGAGGAGTACGGCGGACCCGGCATCCGGGACTTCCGCTACAACATGGTGCTCGCCGAGGAGTCGGCCCGCGCGGGCGCCTCCGGCCCGGGCTTCGCCGTGCACACCGACATCATCGTCCCCTACATCTCCTCGCTCGGGACCGACGAGCAGAAGCAGCGCTGGCTGCCGGGCTGCGTGTCCGGCGACATCGTCACCGCGATCGCGATGACCGAGCCGGGCGCCGGCTCGGACCTCCAGGGCATCCGTACGTCGGCGGTCGACGCCGGCGACCACTACGTCCTCAACGGCTCGAAGACCTTCATCTCCAACGGCATCCTGGCCGACCTGGTGGTCGTGGTCTGCCGGACCGACCCCGACGCCGGGCACCAGGGCATCTCGCTGCTGGTGGTCGAGCGCGGGATGGAGGGCTTCGAGCGCGGCCGCAACCTCGACAAGATGGGCCTGCACGCGCAGGACACCGCGGAGCTGTCCTTCACCGACGTCCACGTGCCGAAGGAGAACCTGCTCGGCGCCGAGGGCTCGGGCTTCATCTCCCTGATGGAGAACCTGCCGCAGGAGCGGATCTCCATCGGCTGCATCGCGGTCGCGGCGGTCGAGCACGTCCTCGACCTGTGCCTGGCGTACGCCAAGGAGCGCGAGGCCTTCGGCAAGCCGATCGGGAAGTTCCAGCACAACCGCTTCGTGCTGGCCGAGATGGCCACCGAGGCCCACATCGCGCGGGTCTTCATCAACGACTGCGTGCTCCGGCTCAACGCGGGCGAGGTCGACACCGCCCTCGCCTCGATGGCGAAGTGGTGGACCACCGAGCTGCAGAAGCGCGTCGTCGACGCGGGCGTCCAGCTGCACGGCGGCTACGGCTACATGAACGAGTACCCCATCGCCAAGGCCTACGTCGACTCCCGCATCCAGACGATCTACGGCGGCACCACCGAGATCCAGAAGGAGATCATCGGGCGGATGCTCGGGTTGTGAGCGCGGTGACGCTGGTACTCCCGTTCCCATGACAACGGGTCCACTGGTCCCCCGTCGCGGGCCGACGCACGGTGGAGCCATGACCAGCCACAGCACCACCTCGTTCCTGGGCGACAAGCCCGTCCACCGTGTCGGCTTCGGCGCCATGCAGCTCGCCGGCCCCGGCGTCTTCGGCCCGCCGGCCGATCCCGACGGCGCGCGCGCCGTGCTGCGCCGCGCTGTCGAGCTCGGCGTCGACCACATCGACACCGCGCAGTTCTACGGTCCCGACGTCGTCAACCACCTGATCCGCGAGGCGCTGCACCCGTACCCGGCGCACCTGCGCCTCGTCACCAAGGTCGGTGCGACCCGCGACGACCAGGGTGCCTGGCTCCCCGGCGCCGAGCCGGCCGACCTCAAGGACCAGGTCGAGCAGAACCTCCGCTCGCTCGGGGTGGAGCGCATGGACCTGGTCAACCTGCGCCGCTTCGAGCGCGACGACCCCGACCGTGACGAGCCCGCGCTCGAGGACCAGCTCGGTGCGCTCGCCGAGCTGCGCGACGAGGGCAAGATCGACCTGATCGGCGTCTCGAGCGTCACCGCGGAGACCGTACGACGCGCACACGAGCTGGTCGGGCTGGGCGAGGTGCAGAACGCGTTCAGCATCCTCGACCGGCGTGACGAGGACGTGCTCGAGGTGTGCCGGGAGCGCGGGATCGCCTACGTGCCGTACTTCCCGCTCGGCTCGGCGTTCACCGGCGGCCCGAAGGCCCTCGCCGCCGACGAGCACGTCTCGGCCGTCGCCCGGAAGCACGGCGTCACGGCCAGCCAGGTGGCGCTGGCGTGGCTGCTCGCGCAGGACGACCGGGTGCTGCTCATCCCCGGCACCAGCTCGGTCGCGCACCTCGAGGAGAACATGGCCGTCCTCGACATCGTCCTCGACGAGGACGACCTGGCACGGCTCGACGAGGTGCAGCCGAAGCCCGTCGGTCACTGACTCAGACCGAGGTGAGGTCGCCCAGCTCCTGCAGCCCGACGACGACGGCCAGCGCGAGGGCCTCGGCGTCGGGCGAGCCGGGCTCGGCCGTGAAGACCACGATCTGCAGCTCGCCGTCGTTGACCGTCAGCTTGTCGCAGTCGAGGGTCATCCAGCCGACGACCGGATGGTGAAGGGTCTTGCGCTGCGCGCCCCGGGGCTTCGCCGGGGTCGTCGCCCAGAGCTCGGCGAAGTGCGGGCTCTCCCGCAGCAGGTCGTCGATGAGTGAGGCGAGGTCGGGATCGTCGGGCAGCCGGAGCAGGGCGGCCCGCAGGTCGGCGACGACGTCACGCTCGACCATCGATCGGGTCTGCGGCTCGAAGCGGCCCATCCCGGGCAGGTCCATGAAGGTGCGCCACGCCCGGTTCCGGCCGCGCTCGGACTCCCCCGACAGGTCGCCGAACAGCGCGGACGCCGCGCGGTTCTGCATGATCGTCTGCCACGACGCGTCGATCACGGTGACCGGCGTGTCGCCGAGGCGGTCGACGAGCCGCATCACGCTCGGCGGCACGTGGCGCTCCATCCGCGACGGCGACGGAGGCACGTGCCCGGCAAGCCGGTAGAGCACGTCGCGCTCGCCGGCGTCGAGGCGCAGCGCTCGCGCGAGCGACTGCACGACCTGCACCGACGGGTGCCGAGCCCGGCCCTGCTCCAGGCGCACCAGGTAGTCGGCCGAGACGCCGGCGAGCTGGGCGACCTCCTCGCGCCGCAGCCCGGGCGCGCGCCGCCTCCTCTGGGTCGGGAGCCCCACCGAGGCAGGCGTGGTGCGGTCGCGCCACAGCTTCAGCTGAGTGCCGAGCCCGTTGCGGTCCACCCCCTGAGTGTCGCAGCCGGGGCCCAGCGGCGTGCCCGTCGAGGGTGTGACTGCCATTCCCACCCTCTGGCTAGGTCAGGCGCCGAGCACCGCCTGCAGCTTCTCCGCGAACTCCACGGGCTTGCCCATCTGGCCGTACTCGCCGCCCAGGAAGCCGTTGTGCCCGCCCGGGAACACGACCGGGTCGACGCCGAGCTCGCGGGCGAGGGCGTGGCCGGCGCGACCGGCGATCTCGCCGTCCACCGGCCCGCCCGACTCCTCCCCCACCCCGACGACGACCGTCGTCGAGGCGGTGCGGACGGCGTCGAGGTCGGGGACGCGCGTGCAGCCCTCACCGCGCATGTTGGCCATCAGGCCGTCGTTGCGCGAGCCGTCGTCCTCGGCGGGCAGACCGAACATCGCCGGGTCGGGCAGCGGACCGTCGCCGGTCCACTCGCCGCGGTGCATCACGAGCGCGATGAAGCGGGACATCCCGGCACCGATGCCGTCGGCGTCGTAGGCCGCGACCAGGTCCTCGCACGCCCGGCCGATCGCTGCACCGTCCGGCAGCAGCGGCGCCATCGGGGGCTCGTGCGCCACCAGGAGGCGTACGTCGTCGGGGTGCGCGGCGACCAGGAAGAGTGCGTTGACCGCCGCTCCGGACGAGGCGAACAGGTCCACCGGACCGACGCCGAGCGCCTCGACGAGGGCGTGGAGGTCCTCGGCGTGCTGCTCGGGCGTGACGGCGGCCGTGTCGTCGTCGCGCGTGCTGCGACCGACGTTGCGGGGGTCGGTCAGCACCAGCACGCGGTCCGGGGCGTGCGACCGGATCCCGGCGACGAGGCTCTCGAAACCCGTGCTGTCCATCGGCGATCCGGCGAGGACCAGGGGCGGGGAGTCGGCGCTCGCACCGGCGAGGTCGCCGATCACGGTGTAGGAGAGGACGGCCCCGGGAACGGCCACGGTGCCCGGTGTGCGGATGTCGGTCATGTCCCCATGATCGATCCGGTCGCCGATCGTCCGCAACGGTCCCTAGGTTGGACCCATGACCGACTTCATCGAGCAGGACCTCGGCGGCTCCTCCTTCCAGCGCGTGAACCTCGCGGGCTCCACCTTCCGCGAGGCCCACATGACCGACCTCGACGTGCGCGACGTCAACCTGAGCGGCACGCGGGTGCGCGCGGCCTACCTCGACGGCGTCCGCATGACCGGCGTCGAGGTCCCCGACATGGAGATCAGCGGCGAGGTCGTGCGCCTCGTCGTCAACGGCGTGGACGTGGCGCCGCTCGTCGAGGCCGAGCTCGACCGGCAGATGCCCGAGCGGGCGCTGATGCGGCCGACGACCGCCGACGGCTTCCGCGAGGCCTTCGCCGTCGTCGACCGCCTGTGGGGGGAGACCCTGGCCCGCGCCCGGGAGCTGGAGCCCGAGCAGCTGCACGCGCAGGTCGACGACGAGTGGTCGTTCGTCGAGACGCTCCGCCACCTCGGCTTCGCGCACGCCTGCTGGGTCGGCGGCGTGGTCCTGGCCGACCCCTCCCCCTGGCACCCGCTCGACCTCCCGTGGGACGAGGCTCCGAGCGTCGAGGGCGTGCCGTGGGACCGCGACGTACGCCCCTCGCTCGACGAGGTGCTCGCCGTCCGGGCCGAGCGCCGCGCCACCGTGCAGTCGGTGCTCGACGACCTGACCGACGACGGGCTGTCGCGCGAGGTGTCCTCGGCGACGCCGTTCATGTCCGACGCCGAGCACCTCGACGTCGCCCAGTGCCTCCGGGTCGTCCTCAACGAGGAGTGGCAGCACCGGTTGTATGCCGAGCGCGACCTCGCCAGACTGACCGGATGACCGAGACCCTGGGCAGCCGCTTCGCACGCGCCGTCGCCGCCAAGGACGAGGCGGCGCTGCGGGCGCTGCTCGCCGACGACGTCGACTTCCGCGGCCTCACCCCCGGACGCACGTGGGAGGGCACCGGCCCCGACGACGTCGTCGAGGTGGTGTTCGGCTCGTGGTTCGAGGAGTCCGACCGCATCGAGCGCGCCGAGGTGGCCGACGGCGAGTCCGTCGCCGACACCTCGCACGTCAGCTACCGCTTCGACCTCGCCAACGACGACGGCTCCTACGTCGCGGAGCAGCAGGCCTACTACCGCGGCGGGGAGACGATCGAGCACCTGCGGATCATGTGCTCGGGGTTCAGGCCCCGCTGAGCCGCTCGGCCAGCGCTCGGCCGAGGGCGGTCCCGGACACCCACGCGGTCTCCACCTTCGGGGTCGGACCCCACCCGTCGCCGCACACCCCCACCAGCGGGCCGCCGTCGACGAGGGCGTACGACGCCTCCCGCTCCCCGGTCGGCCGCGCGAAGGTCCAGCGGTGGACGTGGACGTCGTCGGGCTCGTCGAGGTCGAGCAGCCGGCGTACGGCCGCGACCAGCGCAGGCGCGGCGGCCGCCGGGTCGTCGAGGTGTCGCGCCGCCAGGTCGGGCGTCGAGTGCGCGACCAGCACCGGTGCGTCGTCGCCCCGCCGGCGTCCGTCGTCGGCGATCCAGGCCACGTCGGGGTCGTCGTTGACGAAGGCGCCGTCGAGGTCCCAACCCCGCTCGTCCCAGCGGGCGGCGAGCGCGATCACGGGCTCCCACTGCCGGTCGAGCACGCGCGCCACCGGGTGGTCACCGACCAGCCGGCGGGCCTGCGGGTCGGGCATGGCCAGCACGACGGTGGGCGCGTCGACGTCGGCGAGGTCGGCCACCTCGCGGCGCTCGACCTGCAGGTCCTGCGCGAGGTCCTCGACCAGCGACCGCAGTCCTCGGGTCGCGCCCCACCGGGTCGGCCCGGTCTTCGTGCGTCGCCCGTCGGCCCCGAGGACGTCGAACGTGTCGGTCCACGGACGGGCCAGGTCGCGGGCGGCCCAGTCGTCGACGACCGCCGAGAAGCCCGGGTCGCCGGCGGTGAAGTAGGACGCGCCGAGGTCGACCGGCCGGCCCCACAGGCGCTTCGACGCCATCCGGCCGCCCGGCACGTGCCCGCGGTCGAGCACGCGCACCTCCGCTCCGGCCGCCCGCAGCTCGCGCGCGCACGCCACGCCCGCGAGGCCGGCGCCGACGACCACCACGTCGCTCACAGCAGCGACTCCGCAGCCCGCTGGCCGCTGACGAGGGCCCCCTGGATCGAGCCGGTGTCGCGGTGGTCCCCGCACACGACGAGGTCGCCGACCCGGACGGGACGGCGGTCGGAGAAGGGCGCCGGCTGGACCGGCAGCGCGTGCGGCACCTCGTGCCGCACCACGACCTCCCACCGGGAGGCGTCGGCCCCGAGCAGGTCGGCGGCGTGGCGGCGCATCGACGCCTCGTCGGTGTCGCGGCCCGGACCCATCAGTGCGGACCCCTCGACGAGGTGACGGCCGGGAGGGGCGTACGACGGTGCGGCCCGGGACACCACCGCAGCGTTGACCAGCGGGCCGGTCGGGGTGACCCGGCCGTCGACGTGGACGAGGTCGCTCGCCGGGGCCTCCGGCGCGGACCACCACACGGTGACGACGCCCTTGGTGGCCGGGGACGGGCGGTCGGTCAGGTCGGCGGCGGCGACGCCGTCCGTCGCGACCACGACGTGGTCGGCGGTCCAGGTGCCGCCGTCGGTCTCGACGGTCCTCCCCGTGACCCGTCGTGCAGGCGTGTCCAGCCGGACCTTGTCGCCCAGGGTCGCCGCGAGCTGGCGCGGGAGCGCGGTCATCCCGTCCGTGGGCAGCGACGGGACGCCGCGGGCGAACATCCAGGCGAGCAGCAGCGCGTAGCGGTCGGAGGTGCTGCCGTCGTCCTCGAGCACGACGCCCGCGAGGAACCGGTCGATCACCCGTCGGAGCAGGCCGTCGACGCCGGCCCTGTCGAGAGCGGTGCCTCGGTCGACGTCCGGACGACCCTCGAGCACCTCGGTCAGCGGACGGCCCGGGCGGGGGCGCAGCAGCGGGGCGGCCCACCGGGCGAGCGCGGCGACCTCTGCCGGGCGTCGGCCCGCGACGCGGAGGGTGGCGGGCAGCAGGCCCGGGCTGCGGAGCGGGTGGGCGAGGACGTCGAGCCCGTCGTCGCCGCGCGCCGCGACCCCGGCCCCGAAGGGCTGGAGCCGCAGCGCGTCGACGTCCACCCAGCGGCGTACGGCCGGGTAGGCGGGGTTGAGCACCTGGAAGCCGCGGTCGGCGAGGTAGCCGTCGACGCGGTCGGTGCGGATGCGACCGCCGACCTCGTCCGACGCCTCGAGGACCACGACGTCCCGACCGGCTTCCTGCAGCACCTGTGCGCACCGCAGGCCGGCCAGACCCGCACCCACCACGACGACGTCGGATCTCATGCCGCGACCCTAGCCAGCGTGGTGACGGGCCCGGTCCGTCTCAGCCGGCGTTCGTCAGCGCCTTCAGCTCCTCGCGCGCGGCGATGACGTCGGCCTGCTGGCGCACGACGACCTCGCGGAAGCCGGCGCTGAGGTCCATCTTCAGCGCGTCCTCGTACTCCGAGACCGCGTGGTCCTCACCGGTCTGCGCTGCCTTCAGCACCGCGTCGGCGTCGTCGCCGGTGACGGCGTCCTTGAGCGACAGCCAGCCGCGGTGCACGGCGGCGGCCACGGTGCCGCTCTCGTCGACGTCGTCGCCGTACTCGTGGCCCATGTCGACGATCTCGCGCCAGAAGCCGGCGCGCTGCTCCGAGAGCCTCTGCATCGTCGTCGCCCACTCCGAGCGGTCGCTGTCGCGCAGCTTCTCCGCGGCGGTGGCGTAGCCCTTCTCGCCGTCCTTCAGTGTCTCGACCAGCTCCTTGGCGGCCTTGGCGTCGTCAGACATCGTGATCTCCTTCATCGCAGTGAGCCACCCACACTCGCCGAGGCGACCCGTGCGGCGGCCCATCCTTGGGGATGACTGGCGACGCCGGGCCCACCCAGGGGTGAGGTGGACAGGGGCCACTCAGCCCTCGCGGCGCTCGTGCAGGCGCTGCTCCGCCTCGGCGCGGAAGGCCAGGCACGGCGCGTCCTCGCCGGGGTGCTTCTCGACCAGGTGGAAGACCCAGCGGTCCATCGCCGCCATGAAGCCGTTGTCCTCCCCGGCCCGGTACGTCGACCACGCGCGGTGACCGCGGGCCCGGCAGGTGGAGCAGCTGATGCGGTAGAGGAACTGCTGCTCGCCGTCGAGGTCGATCTTCACCTCGGCGAGCGGACCGGCCTGGGCGGCTGCCTTCCTCTGACGTGCTGAGCGGCTGGCGACCATGCCGCCACCCTAGAGCGGGACGTCCTCCGGGATGACGCGGACCACGCTGCACGTCCCGGCCTCCCGGGCCAGCACCACCTTCACGCCGTCGAGACGCCCCAGCGAGGCGCGTACGTCGTCGACGTCGAGGCGGGTGTCGACCGCGATGTCCGCGTCGCGCACCGGGACCGTCGTCCCGGGCCACTCGTCCGACGGGACCTCGAACGGGTCGAAGTCGGTCTGCGCCGCGGACCAGAGCTGGAGGGCCGCCTCGGCGACCATGTCGTCGACGGTGTCATCAGGTGCCATGGGTCTGCCGTACCCACTGCGATGGGATTCACTGGCCGCATGGCGACCCGACTGCTCCTGCTGGCCGACACCCACGTCCCGAAGCGGGCGCGATCACTGCCCGCGGAGGTCTGGGAGGCCGTCGACGACGCGGACGTCGTGGTGCACGCCGGCGACTGGGTCGACGTACGCCTCCTCGACGAGCTCGAGGAGCGGTCCCGCCGACTGGTGGCGTGCTGGGGCAACAACGACCACGGCGCGCTCCGCGAGCGGCTGCCGGAGGTCGCGCGGGTGGAGCTCGAGGGACTGCGGCTCGGCGTGGTGCACGAGACCGGCCAGGCCACGGGGCGCGAGGAGCGGATGAGCGCGACGTACGCCGACCTCGACGTCCTGGTCTTCGGCCACAGCCACATCCCGTGGGACACGACGACCGCGTCCGGCCTGCGGCTGCTCAACCCCGGGTCCCCCACTGACCGCCGTCGGCAGCCGCACTGCACCTACCTGACCGCGACGGCGGACGACGGCGCGCTGCGCGACGTCACCCTGCACCGGTTGCCGCCCCGCTCGTCGTAGCCTGCTCGCGTGCCCGCTGCCAGGACCCGTCGTGCACGAGCCGCGCGCAAGCGGCAGCGCCGGATGGCCGGCGTCGACCACGACCTGACGCAGCCGCAGTGGTCGCACCTGCAGGACACGTGGGGTGGCTGCGCCTACTGCGGCGCGTGCGACGTGCCGCTCCAGAAGGACTGCGTGCTGCCGATCTCGCGCGGCGGGCGCTACACCGTCACCAACGTCGTGCCGGCCTGCCGGTCGTGCAACGCCAGCAAGTGCAACGACGAGGTCACCGGCTGGCTGCGTCGCAAGCGCCTCGACGAGCGCGCCTTCCTGGTGCGGCACGCCGAGCTCCTCGCCGGGCTGCGCGAGGCAGGCGACGGCTCAGGCGATCAGCGCGAACAAGGCCTGCTCGACGCTGACCTCCCCCGGGCTCCGCTTCCCGACGTGGGGTAGTCGACGCGTCCCGCTGTGGTCGACGACGTACGTCGCTCCGTGCGGGTCGCGCCAGACATGGATGCCCGGGAAGGGTTGCCGCACCTGCCACCCACCGTGGGTCTTGATGCGGTGGTGGAAGGCCGTCATCGGGCCGTAGTTGCCCACCCTCGACTGACCCGGTGGCCCGCCCGTCCGGTAGGCCACGGTGTGGTCGATCTGCTGGTGGCGCGAGGTGCTCACGCCCCAGGGGAAGGTGTCGGCCGGCATCATCAGGTGCACGGCCTGTCGATGTCGGTCGGGGATCTCGTAGGCGTCGACCGGCGCCTGCCCCTCGATGTCGAGGACGGGCCTGACGGTGAAGCGTGCGTGGGGACCGAGGTGGGTGCGCACCCACTCCTCGGTCACGGGGCCGTGGCCCTCGGCGCGGGCTGTCCCGGTCGGCTCCGCACCTGCGTAGGTGTGGACGTGGAGCGTCACCGTGGGCATCACGGTGGTCCAGTCGAGCTCGGGCTTCTGGCCCGTGCGCGGGTCCTGCTCGTCGGTCGGACAGTCGGGCCGGCCTCGCCACTGGACGAACGCCTCGATGAGCGCGACCGCCACGTGCGGGTTGGCCAGGATCGCGATCGCCTTCACCCGCCGCACATCCTGGTCGTCGGTGTCGCCCAGGCTGGCGAGCACGTCTGCGAACCACTGGACGCGGGCGTCGAAGAGGGCGATGACCGGGAACGGCGCCCGGATGAAGAAGCCGCGCATCCCGTCCTCGGTCGACCGGGTGGGGTTGGCGACCTGGCGCTCGGCGTTGTCGCGCTCCTTCTGTGCCGCGGCCTCCGGGTCGCTCGCCACGACGAGCCCGGTCACGAGGTCCTCGAAGCGGGACCACGGGATGCGGCCGTCGGCGGGCTCGGCGGCGCGCTCGTCGACGTACGACGCCTGCTCGACGCTGAGGTCGCGCGTGCGCCGCGCGACGAAGCGGGCGTAGGACGCCTTGACCTCGAGCGCCTCCACGCGCCGCCACAGCTGTGGCAGCCGGATCATCAGGTCGAGCGCGTCGGCCATCAGCGAGTGGGCAGACCCGGACGAGATGCCCAGGCGCGCGCCGAGGGCGACCGCTGCGAACTCCGCGACGTCGGGCGTCCCGACCCCGCCGAACCTCCGCACGCGCTCTCGTCCGGGGAGCGCACTCACCTCGGGGTCGAGGGTGTCGGGGTTGTTGAGGACCGCCATCTGGGCGGCGATCCGCAGCACCTGCGCCTCGCACTCCCGCTGCGTGCGCGCCACCTCGTCGGCGTGATCGAGGAGCTCGGCCTCGGTCAGCTCGTCGAGAGTGGCGGTCAGGTGCATGACTCCACTCAAGCAGGAGGGTCCGACAGTGAGCCGGGGTCAGGATGCGGGCGTTCTGCGTCGCCTGACGTGGGTCATTCCGCCGCGTTGCGCAGGTTTGCACTGCAACGCTGACGCGCACCCTAGCGCAGCCTGCCTCTCGTCGAACTGACGTGGACGGCCCGAGCAGTCGACGCCCGGATCTCTGAGGCATTGGTGCGACCTTGACGCGAATGCGCGTAGCCGACAGTTCGCCAACGAGCAGGCGATCCGGCACATACGATGTGACGCTCTGACGTTCGGACGCGCTTGCTTGAACTTTCGGTGATTATCGCGGCCATGTTCTCGGTGGGTCCTGTTACGCCAGCGACGGCGCATCAAGATGGCTGCCACGCGGCTCACAGCTGTCCGAGCGACGCCAACCCATCGACATACGCGTGCGGTGACACCGGAACTGACACGTACTGCCCGGGTCTAAGTTGGTCCGCATCCGTGTATCCAGCTACGGGCGCCACTGTCGCGACGGCGCTCTCAGCGTACGTGTCGTGGTCCGTGACCTGCGACGTCGACCTCGAAGACGTATCGGTCGTACCGGCTGCTGCAACGCCAGGTGCGGTTGCCAGCACGTACACGGTGACGTCGGAGGACGTGCGGACAAACGCTCGTATCGACGGGCTTCTGCCGTGGATGGGCGAGCCAGCTGCCGCCAGCTGCGACGTCAGCTCCGGTCACGCCGGCCTATCCGCCTCTGCCGGATCGGACCGCCTAGGCCGATTGCCACGTCGCTCGACGGTCGGCACTCGATGACAGCATCCGTCGCTACGAGCAGGCCCGTAGTCGCGACGAATCAGTGATCACCGCTCCGAGGCTCCGATTCCTGGTGCCACCGAGTGCCTCCTATCACGGCAGCTCAGGACGATCATCGGCGGCCGGTGCGGCTGGTTGCGACCGTCACTCGAGTACGGCCGATCGGTGACTGCCAGCGCGACTCCGCTGACCTCGATGGCGACGACGTCGCTCACCCTCAAGACTCGTGCACCACCACAGCGGGGCGAAAGGCCGTGATGCGCGGACACTCTGAGCACAGTCGCCAGGTCCTGCTGGGCGCCCGGTGAAGCGTGAAGGCTTGGCAGCCGAGTAGGTCGAAGGTGGATACAGCGCGCCACGGCGTGCACCAGTGTCGTCATCGACTGGTCGCGTCATCATTAAGCAGCGCATCCGAACGAGCCAGACAGGGTCGTTGCGCTTCAAGGCGGTCTTCGCTGGAGCACCTGGAGTCGACAGCTGCGCAATCGCGCTCTGTCGACGCTTGTAGCCCGCTACTCCCGTCGCAGCGTCACACGTCCGTTGCTCGCGATGAATCGTCTCTGACCATCTGTCGCGTGACTCAAGCTACATGGAGTCTCGACCGCGTTCTTCCGATGCCGATCGTGCCGAGTGTGCGCAATGCGTCGCCATGATCGGCCACATCGAGCGTCCTGGACTCCGATGACGTCGTTAAGCCCGCCCGACTACGCTGCGTCCGAAGTTCTGTAGACGTACCGTCGCCACCGTGCCGACGCGCACACGGCCGAAGGCAGATCAGGCGCGGAAGCGGCATGCGCTTCACAGTCACTGCTGGCGCCCGGAGTCAGGATTCGAGCCTCCTCGTCGAGGGGTACGAGCCAGTTCTCGGTCCGCGCGCAGCACGCGTCCACGTCGGCGCCGGCCAGACCGCGCCTGCTCCACCGGCGTCGGACCAGTCGGCTATTACAGCATCTCTCGGCGGCACGTCACGCTCCGAGCGCGCGTCGCACGAGCGGCACTGCAAGTGCTGTCGCAACTCGCCAGCTACGTAGCTGCAGCAACGCGCATCGGACCATGCCGACGAGGCGCGCGCGCTGCGCGAAGCGCGCCTCGCGATCTTCGACCTACACCGACGTCGACTTCGCGCCGGCACAACCGCCGTTGGCGCCCTTGCCCCGATCAGTCGACGCGACGGCACGTCCTGGCCAGACACGTCGAAGCAGTCGAAATCTGGCACGAGCGTGTTCTTTCGCTCCGCACGGAAGGAAGCACTGGCAGCAGCGGAGCAAGCGGCCAATCTCGAAGCCGCGCAATTGCAGGAACGCTACGAGATCGAACGCCGGACCTTGCAGACCCATCTCGACGAACTTTGGGCAGCGCTCAACCGCAACGAACCCGACGCCGTTCTTGTCGCCCTGCCGAGGCTTTCGGAGACGACGAGGCCGCGGCCGCGCCCATCGGCATCGACGCACGATGAAGTCACTCTTGCAGTAGTAGTGCCTGCCGCCTCGTCCATCCCGGACCGCAAGCCGTCGACGACGGCCGCCGGCAATCTGAAGCCTCAAGAAGCTCACCAAGAGGGAGGCCCGCGACATGTACAAGCAGTTCGCTCTGCCGGCACGTCCTGGTGACGATCAAGGAGGCATTCGCAGTGGCGCCGGCCGTCTCACGGCCCGCATCGTCGCGCTGCGTTCCACACGCCAGACGCCGACGGGACTGGTCGAGCCTGAGGCGGTTCTCAGCCGCTCGGATTGAGCGCGCAGCGCTAAACGGCATCCGATGTGCCACCGACGACGCCGTTCGAGTTGTCAACGACGCGAGTTCAGACACGATGTTAATCCAGCAGGGCGCAACCAAGTTGGTCGTGCCCTTGGATCTGGACGGTGAACCAGACCTGCGCGAAGCCGTCCTGACGCGGCCGTCCGACTCGCGAAGAGCTGCGTATCGCCCTTCGTGGTGACGCGGACCAGCTTCGGATCGATTCCGCTGAGTCAACGGCGACGTTTCGCCGAGGTTCTAGATACTCAGCCGTCGTGCCGAGCTTTCGGTCGTCTTATCGCGCCGCAAGTAGACCAGCCAGGGACACCCTGAACTGGGTACTACGCACAGATGAACCCCTCATACCCGTTCGATCCTTCACTGCACCCGGAGCGTTCGGCCGCCGCTCGAGGCCGGTGTTCATGGCACGGCACGGAGGGACCGCCCGATCCCGGGTGCGTGGGCGAGGCCGTGGTGTCGTTCCGAGACGAGCAGGGCACGTGGCAGGCCGGGTGCCAGCGCGCCCTCGAGGACCTGGTGGACAGCGGTCGGATCGAGCCGTTGGGGCAGAGCGCATGAGCACGGCTGGGTCGGACCCGGAGCAGGCAGTGCCGGGGATCTTCGACGCGCTGCCCGGCGGGCACCTCGCGTGCCGGGTCTGCGGTGCGCTCGTCGTGGCTGAGGGCCCCTACCCGCGCACGCACTGGGACTGGCACGAAGCCAGCAACGGCGCCTGACCGCGGGCACGGCGACCTCAACCGAGGTACGGCGCCCAGTTGCCGTGGAAGCCCGTGGGCACCCGGCCGGGCAGGTGCACGGCGGCCACGTCCTCGAGCGTCTGCGCGTCCAGCAGCACCAGGTCGCTGCGGTCGGTGGCGCGGTCGTGGACGTAGCCCATGAGCACGCCGTGGTCCTCTCCGTCGGAGTCCGGGTCGGGGACGAAGCAGAACTCCCCGGCCTCGCGACCGGCACCGAGCCTGCGGCTCTGGGTGGTGCCGGCCACCACGTCGTGCTTGAGCACGGTGTCGCCGAACCCGGCTCCCACCATCCCGACCGTGTAGCCGTAGCGGTGCGGCTTCCCCGCGAGCCGCTCGTCGTAGCGCGGGAACTCCTGGGCGTGCTCGTCGAAGCGGTGCTCCCGGGCCAGGCCCGAGCCGAGGTCGAGGGTGAAGCGCACCAGCGAGGCGAGGCCCTCGTGGGGTCCGGTGTAGTCGGTGGCGAACATCCGCGGGTGGCGCACCACGTCCAGCACGACCTCCGGGCTGCCCGGGGCGCCGGTCTCGAAGGCGTTGAGGGTGTGGAACACGTAGCAGGGGTCGATCTCGAACCAGCGGACGTCGGACCCGTCGCCGTCGCGGGGCACCAGGCCGATCCGTGCGACGTGCTCGGGGTCCCACGAGTACGGCAGCGGTGCCGCCGGGTCGGTGACGGACTCGCCGCGGGCCACGGCGTCCACGATCCACTCGGGCATCGGGTTGCCCCCGAGCGCGGCGCGCTGCTGCCCGGGCGTGAGCCGCGCCAGGCGTGGGACGCCGTCGGTCACCATGCCCATGTCGAAGGTGACCGGCAGGTCGTAGACCACCACGTAGTGCTCCGTGAGGGCGCAGTCGTGGATCATCGGCATCCCGCCGGTCTCGATCTCCAGGTGCTTCACGACGGTGCCGTCGACGCCGACGACGGTGTAGTCGACCGTGGTGCCCCGCACCCAGTTGTACGAGATCGCGTGCAGGTCGCCGGTCACGGGGTCGGCGTGCGGATGAGCGGTGTAGCCCTGCGACCCGCCGAAGTCGAGCGTGCCGCCGAAGTCGCAGCGACCGACGGTGTCGAGCTCGAAGGTCAGCTCGTAGGGCGTGGGCCCGGCCTCGACGATCGCCAGCGTCTTGCCGGCGTGCTGCACCACGTTGGTGTTCGGTCCGTGGTCCTCCCCCGCCGGCTTGACCCAGCGGTTGCGGTACCACTCGGCGCGTCCCCCGGACATCCGGACGCCGTGCACCATGCCCTGACCGAGGAACCAGTGGTGCTGCGGGCCGGGATCCGCGGCCGGGTTGGGTCCGTTGCGCAGGTAGCGGCCGTCGAGGTGCTCGGGCAGGTGGCCGGTGACGGGCAGGTCGAAGGCCGTCAGCTCGGTGTGGACCGGCGCGAAGTTGTCGGCGAGGTAGCGGTTCGGCATGGCGCTGCACGTCCCATCATGACGGCGTTGTCATCGGACCATAACGCCGTTGCAGGTGGCGGGGACATGCCCGGGCTGGACCGGGCCGTGGTCGCCGGAGGCGATCACGGCGCGAGCGAACGCCGGCCGGAGCGCACCAGCACCCAGCCCACGACGACGAGGGCCGCCCCGACGGCGAGGAAGCCGAGGTCCCAGGCGAGCGGGCCGCCGAGGTCGTCGCGCACGTGGTGCACCCCGAGCAGCTGGTGGTCGACGAGGCCCTCGACGACGTTGAAGCCGCCCCAGCCCGCCAGGACGCCGCCGACGTGGAGCCGCCAGCTCGGCGGCAGCCGCCCCTGGCGCCACTGCGCGAGGGTGACGACCGAGGCGCCGACGACGACGAACCACGAGAAGAGGTGGAAGAACCCGTCCGCCAGCGTGTTCACCTCGAGCCCCGCCACCGTGGAGACGGAGTGGCTCGTCGAGCTGACCATGTGGTGCCACTGCAGGATCTGGTGCAGCACGATCCCGTCCACGAACCCGCCCAGCCCGATCCCGTACATCAGGCCGGCGGCGGCGGACGGCGGCTCACCGACGTGTGCGCTCATGCCGAGCGGTACCCCGCCGGCCTCCGGGTCACACGGCCGTCACTGCCGCGGTGGGTTCCGTCGACACCCGAGCCGCGGACCGCCATGATGTGACCCCCGCCACAGCCCCTCGAGCAGGAGACGCCGCCATGACCCACGAGATCCCTGCCGACATCGCCGCAGTCCGCGAGGACTACGAGGCGCGCATCCTCGGCCTGCACATGCCGGCCACGGTGCGCCAGGCGGCCGAGCGGTTCGGCGACGCACCGGCCTTCTCGGACCGCTTCGACGTGCCGGAGGGCGAGACGTGGTCGACGATCTCGTGGGCCCAGACGTGGGAGCAGACCCAGCGCGTGGCGGCCGCCCTGATCGACCTCGGCGTGGAGAAGGGCGACCCGGTGGCGATCATGGCGTCGAACCGGACGGCGCACACCCTGGCCGACTACGGCGCGATGGCGGCGGCGGCCGTCCCGATGTCGATCTACAACACCCTCGCCCAGGACCAGGTCTCGTTCATCGCGGGCGAGTCGCGGCCCGTGATGGTGATCCTCGAGGACCACGACCGCTACCAGCGCTGGGAGAAGGCCCTCGCCGACGTCGACTCGATCCGCCACCTCGTGATGCTGGCCGACGCCGACCGCGTCGACGACCCGCGCGTGATGACGTGGACCGACCTCCTCGCCCGCGGCGACGACACCAGCGGCGTCGAGGAGCGGATGGACCGGATCACGCCCGACCTGCCGGCGACCTTCCTCTACACCTCGGGCACGACCGGCAACCCCAAGGGCGTCGTGCTGACCCACCACAACGTGATGTTCGAGGCCGTCTCCACGCTCGACAACGCCGGGCTCGAGGGCCCGCAGCGCGCCATCTCCTACCTCCCGCTCGCGCACATCGCCGAGCGGATCCTGGCGACGTACTCCCCGCCCTTCCTCGGCAGCCACGTGCACGCGATCCCCGACCCGGCCGGGCTGCTCGGCGCGCTCGGCGAGGTGCACCCGACGGCGTTCTTCGGCGTCCCGCGGGTCTGGGAGAAGATCAAGACCGGCATCTCCGCCAAGCTCGCCGAGGACCCGGACCCCGCCAACCACGAGCTGGTGCGCAACGCGATGGCCGCCGGTCTCGCCTGGACGCAGGCCCACGAGTACGGCAACGAGATGACGCCGGAGGTCGCGGAGGCCTACGCGAAGGCGGACGAGGCGATCCTCGGGTTCCTGCGGCTGCTGCTCGGGCTCGACCAGGTCGACGTGGGCGGCCAGCGCCGCGGCGCCGATGCCGCTCGAGGTCGCGAAGTTCATGGGCGGCCTCGGACTGCGGGTGTACGACGTCTACGGCATGACCGAGACCACGGGCGCCTTCACCTCCAACGGCCCCGAGCACTTCAAGCTCGGCACCGTCGGCGTGCCCAACCCCGGCATCGAGGTGCGCCTCGACGAGGACGGCGAGATCCTCTGCCGCGGTCCGGTCAACACCCCCGGCTACCACCTCCAGGAGCAGGCGACCCGCGCCCTCATCGACGAGGACGGCTGGATCCACACCGGCGACATCGGCACCGTCGACGAGGACGGCTTCTACTCGGTCGTGGACCGCAAGAAGGAGCTGATCATCACCTCCGCGGGCAAGAACATCGCACCCTCCAACATCGAGAACTACCTCAAGGAGTCGCCGGTCGTCGGGCACGCGATGGCGCTCGGCGACGGCCAGTCCTACGTCGTCGCGATCCTCACCCTCGACGGCGAGATCGCGCCCCTGGTCGCGGCGAAGATGGGCATCGAGTTCACCGACCTCGCCGACCTGTCGACCAAGCCGCAGATCCGGGCGATGGCGCAGGCGGCCGTCGACGCGGCCAACGAGCGGCTCTCCCGGCCCGAGCAGGTCAAGGCCTGGGAGCTGCTCCCCGACGAGTGGACCGCGGAGTCCGAGGAGCTCACCCCGACGCTGAAGCTGAAGCGACGCGTGGTGCGGACGAAGTACGCCGACGTGGTCGACTCGCTCTACGCGTGACGCCGTTCGACCTGCAGGCCCACCGCGGCGGTGCCGGCCTCTGGCCCGAGAACACGCTCGAGGCCTTCGGTCGTGCCCTCGCGCTCGGCGTCTCGACGCTCGAGCTCGACGTCCACCTCACCGCCGAGGACGACGTGGTCGTCTCCCACGACGCCGCGCTCGCCGACGCGCGGCTGATCCGCCGGCTGACCCGCGCCGACCTGCCACCGACGATGCCGCTGCTGCGGCAGGTCGCGGCCCTCCTGCGCGAGCGCGGCGCCGACCCGGTGCGGATCAACCTCGAGATCAAGTACGACGCCGTCGACGCCGCGCAGCTCACCACCCGCGAGGCGTTCGTGGCCAAGGTCGTCGAGGCGCTGGAGGTCGACGGCCTGGTCGCGCGGACGAGCATCCAGTGCTTCGACTGGGGCGTGCTGCTCCGGGTCGCGGAGGCGGAGCCGTCGCTGGAGCGCATCCTGCTCGTCTCGCCGAAGTACCTGAAGGGCAGCCCCTCCCCCTGGTTCGACGGGATCGCCGTGGACGCCGACTTCGTGCGCACCGCGGCGGCCGAGGGGTTCACGGCCATCTCGCCCGTCCACGGCTCCCCCTTCACCTCCGGCATCGAGGACCCGGCCTACACGCCCTTCGCGACGGCGGCGATGGTCGACGAGGCGCACGCGGGCGGGCCTGCGCGTGGTCCCGTACGTCGTCGACGACGAGCCGACCATGCGCCACCTCGTCCGCCTCGGGGTCGACGGGCTCATCACCAACCACCCGGAGCGGCTCCGCGGGGTCCTCGCGAGCGAGGGCCGCACGCTGCCGGAATCCGTTCCCCGGAGGACGCAACCCCGACGGCCTCGGAGGCGTCTTCCCAGCATGACCATCCTCCGGACCGTCGTCCTCGCCGCGACCACGCTCGCCCTCGCCTCGTCCCTCGCACCCGCCACGGCCGGGGAGCGGGTGCCCGCACGCGCAGCCCGCACGGTGCTGGACGTCTCCGACCTCGAGCAGGGCGCGCCCCCGGCGATCGCGTGGTCCGAGCGACGATCCGGTCGCACCGTCATCCACGGCACCACCGGCACCACGACGCCGGTCTCGAACCGGCTCGACCGGTTCGCCCCCATGGGCTCGGGCTACGTCGTGCAGACCATCGAGCGCGGCTCCACGACCCGCTGGGTCGCCGCCGACGGGACCCCGGGCCAGGGCGAGTGGCGCACCGGCTACGGCCTCGCGGTCTCCCCGCAGGGCCAGGTCGTCGCCTTCGCCGGCCGGGCCGGTCGGGTGTGGACGATCGACCAGGAGGGCGACCGGGTCTTCCGGTTCAACCGGGTCCCGGTCACCGGCACCGCGCACGCCGCCGCGGTGGCGGGCGAGAACTGCAAGGAGGGCGAGGGCGACCCGGGCTTCGGCTGTGCGATCGCCGTCAACGGACCGCACCGCGCGTTCGTCACGTCGTCGCACGGCATCGTCGACACGATCCCCCGCCTGCGCCAGGCCGACACCGGCCGCGGCCGCTGGCTCGGCGGCATCACCTCGGTCAGCGACTTCGGCTCGTGCAGCGCGATGCTGCGCAGCTCGAGGGTGAGGTGGCGCACCTGCGACAACCAGCTCTCCGACATCTCGCCCGACAACCGCCACGTCCTCGGCACGCCGGCGTACGCCGACGGCTTCGGCCCGACCGTCCTCGACGTGCTCACGACCGCCGACGGCTCCGTGGTCCGCACCTTCGCAGCCTCGCGCGACGGCAGCTCGGCGACCTACTTCGACGAGGTCTGGGAGGACGCCGAGCACGTGCTCGTCGTGACCTACCAGGACGAGGAGTGGGCGGTCGTGCGGCTCGGCGTGGACGGCTCGATGGAGTACGCCGTCGCGCCGCGGGCCGGCTCGATGGACGCCTTCTCGCCGTTCCGGCTGCAGACGCGCTGAGACCCGTCCCCCGGCGTCCCCCGGTCTAGACCTCGGGGGAATCACCGATGCACGATGTCGGTGCGGGCTGGTCGACTGGCCGCATGCATCGTCAGATCGCCGGATCGCTGACCGGCCGCACCAGCAAGTGGGTCGTCCTCGCGGTCGTCCTGGGCATCACCGTCATCATGGCCGGCTTCTCGGCCAAGCTGGCGGACGTCCAGAACAACGAGGCGTCCTCGTGGCTGCCCGGGTCGGCGGAGTCGACCAAGGTCCTCGACGAGCTCTCGGAGACCGTCGACCCCAACGACATCCCGACGCTGGTCGTCTTCCACCGCGACGGTGGTCTCACCGACGACGACCTCGCGGCGATGGAGGAGGACGGGAAGGAGATCTCCGAGCTCGACGGCGTCACCGACCAGGGCGTCCTGACGCCCGCGGGTGCCGAGGCCGCCGCCGCCCAGGGTGCGCCCGTCCCGACGCTGGTCTCGGAGGACGGCGAGGTCGCCTACCTCTACTTCGTGCTCAACTTCGGCACCGACGGGTGGAACGCGATCCCCGACGCCGCCGACGAGATCCGCGACATCTCGAAGATCGACGGCGGCGAGGTCCACCTCGCGGGCTACGGCGGCCAGGCCGCCGACTCCGCCGCGGCGTTCGAGGGGATCGACACCAACCTGATCTTCGCCACGCTCGGCGTCGTGATCGTGATCCTGCTCTTCACCTACCGCAGCCCGATCCTGTGGCTGCTGCCGATCCTGTGTGCCGTCTCGGCCAACTTCATCGCGACCGGCCTGGTCTACCTGCTGGCGAAGTACGCAGGGCTCACCGTCAACGGGCAGAGCCAGGCGATCCTGAGCATCCTCGTGATCGGCGCCGGCACCGACTACGCGCTCCTGCTCGTCGCGCGCTACCGCGAGGAGCTGCGTCGTCACGAGGACCGGCACGAGGCGATGGCGTTCGCGCTGCACCGCGCGTCACCCGCGATCCTCGCCAGCGCCGCGACCGTCGCGATCGGCATGCTGTGCCTGTCCTTCGCCGAGCTCAACTCCACCGCGGGCCTGGGTCCCGTCCTCGCGATCGGTGTCGCCGTCACGGTGCTGGTGATGGTCACCCTCCTGCCGGCCCTGCTGGTGATCTGCGGGCGCTGGGTCTTCTGGCCCAAGCGACCCACCTTCCGCAGCGCCGAGCCCACGGCCGAGGGCATCTGGGCCCGCGTCGGTCGGGCGATCAGCCCCCGCCCGCGCCGGGTCTGGGTCGTCACCACCGGCCTGCTGCTCCTGGCCTGCCTCGGCCTCTTCCGCCTCGACACCTCCGGGCTGTCGACCGAGGAGACCTACACGAAGGAGTTCGACTCCATCAAGGGTCAGAAGCTGCTCACCGAGCACGACCTCTCCGACAACTCCAACACCATCCAGGTGACCACCGCGACCGACAAGGCGGCCGACGTGGAGTCGGCCCTGTCCGGGATCGACGGCCTCGGCGAGCCGGGCGAGGTGCGCGAGCTGTCGGGTGGGCGCTCGTGGTTCGAGGCGACCATCAACGCCGACATCTCGTCCTCGACGGCGTCCGACATCGTGGAGGCCTCCCGCGACGCCGTCCACGCGGTCGACGGCGCCGACGCGCTCGTCGGCGGCGGATCGGCGTTCTACCTCGACACCAAGATCGCCAGCGAGCGCGACAGCAAGGTGATCATGCCGCTGGTGCTGGCCGTCGTGCTGCTGATCCTCATCGGCCTGCTGCGTGCGCTCGTCGCGCCGCTGGTCCTGATGGCGACCGTGGTGCTGTCCTTCGGCGCCGCGCTGGGCCTCTCGGCCCTGCTCTTCGAGTACGTCTTCGGCTTCGCCGGGTCCGACCCGGGATTCCCCCTGTTCACCTTCGTGTTCCTCGTGGCGCTGGGCATCGACTACAACATCTTCCTGATGACCCGCGTGCGGGAGGAGACGATGACCTACGGCACCCGCAAGGGTTCCCTGATCGGCCTGGCCTCGACCGGCGGCGTGATCACCTCGGCCGGCATCGTGCTCGCGGCGACGTTCCTCGTCCTGGGCTCACTGCCCCTGGTGTTCCTCGCCGAGCTCGGCGTCGCCGTGGCCCTCGGCGTCATGCTCGACACGATGATCGTCCGCTCCGTCCTCGTCACCGCGCTCAACCTCGACCTCGGCGGCAAGATCTGGTGGCCGAGCAAGCTGGACAGCGCCGACACCCCGCTCACCGAGGCCGAGGCCGAGGCTCCGCTGGAGACGGTGCACTAGGACCGGCGGCTACGCCGACGGCAGGGTCAGGATCTCGGCGCCGTCGTCGGTGATCGCGACCGTGTGCTCGCTGTGGGCCGTGAGGCACCCGGTGGCGCTGCGCAGGGTCCAGCCGTCCTCGTCGGTGACCAGCTCGTCGGTGTCGGCCATGATCCACGGCTCGATCGCGAGCAGGAGTCCGGGGCGGAGCTGGTAGCCGCGACCGGGACGACCGTCGTTGGAGATGTGCGGGTCCTGGTGCATCGTCGTGCCGATGCCGTGGCCGCCGAACTGCATGTTGATCGGGTAGCCGTCGGCGTGCAGCACGGTGCCGATCGCGTGGGACAGGTCGCCGATGCGTGCCCCCGGACCGGCCGCGGCGATGCCGGCCGCCAGCGCGCGCTGGGTGGTCTCGATCATCTCGACGCTCCCGGCCGGCCGGCTCTCCCCCACGACGAAGCTGATCGCGGAGTCGGCGGCCACGCCGCCGAGCCGGACGGCGAGGTCGAGGGTCAGCAGGTCACCGTCGGCGAGCCGCTGGTCGCGCGGGCGGCCGTGCAGCACCGCGTCGTTGACGGACGTGCAGACGTAGTGGCCGAACGGCCCCTCGCCGAACGACGGCGCGTAGTCGACGTAGCAGGACTCCGCACCCGCGTCGCGGATCATCTCGGCGGTCCACCGGTCGAGCTCGAGGAGGTTGGTGCCGACCAGGCTGCGCCCGCGCAGGGTGGCGAGGATGTCGCCGACCAGCGCGCCGGTGCGGCGGGCCCGGTCGACCTGGGCAGGAGTGAGGATCTCGATCATCGCGGAGCCATCATCTCAGTCCCAGCTTCTCGCAGCGCTTCTCGGCGGCACCGCTGCACAGGTCGTCGAGGGTCAGCACGCCCTGTCCGACCAGCACGGAGGTGAGGTCGTCGACAGTGACGTCCTGGTGCTCGTAGAGCCACGACCGGACCCCGTCGACCTTCTCGGCCGCGACTCCGTCGGGCTCGGGCATCGGGGTCCCGGCGAGGGTCGCCACGGCGACGTCGGCCGCCTGGTCGCTCATCTCGCGGGTCGGCACGAAGGTCATCGACTTCTCGTCGCCGAGCAGCACGTCGCGGGCCGCCTCCAGGTCCGACGTCGACTGCGTGGGGACCTCGCCGTCCGCGAGCCCGACGAAGCGGTCCGAGCCCGGCACGAGCTCGCCGAGCGAGACCACCGGCACGTCGGGACCGATCAGGGAGGCGATGCCGTCGACGTCGACCGGCACCACGACGATCACGTCGGAGCTGCGCGCCTCGGCCTGCCGGAACTGGCTGCGCTGGGTCTCCGCGTCGCCCCCGCCGTCGTACACCGTGACCCGGCACTCGTCGCAGGTCGCCTCGACCCGGTCGGTGAACTGCTCGACGTCGACCGCCCACGACGAGGAGTCGGAGGCGTCGGCGACGAGCAGGGCGATCGTCGGGTCGTCGCCGTCGCACCCCGCGAGCAGGGGCGCGAGGACCACGAGGGCGCAGGTCAGCAGTCGGGCTCGGAACATCCCGGGGAGGTTATCGCCTCAGTGGACGGGCGGACGCTTCCGCTGGGGTGCCGGACGCGTCGGGTCGTCGTCGGGGGCCTCGACGTGCTCCGGCACGACGATCGGCTTGAGCCGTGCCCAGGTGATGAAGAAGGCACCCACGGCGAGGAGGGCGAGACCCGTCCAGAGGTTGGCGTTGACGCCGCCGGTCTTCTCCGGCTCGTGCTCCCCGAGGAGGCCGGCCAGCGTCAGGATCACGCCGTAGACCGCCATGAGCGCGCCGATGATGTTGCGGATGTCGAAGAGACCCGCCTTGTGGGGCGAGCCGCCGCGTCGTTCGTGGCTGTCTGTCAGACGTCGGACATGGTGGCCCCTCTCTGTCGAACCGGTCAGAAGGCGAAGTTGAGGACGACGACCATCGCGAGCGCGATGCCGGCCAGCGGGACCGTACGACGCCACCACGGCATGGCCGCCTCGTCGGGATCCGTACGGTCCTCCCGGGGCGTCTCGGAGTAGACGAGGCCGCGCAGCTCCGAGGCGGGCTTGGGCTTGGTCACCAGCGAGACGACGATGCTCAGGACGATGTCGACGACGAACGCCGTCGAGGCGGCGAGGAACGCCGCACCCTGTCCCGGCAGGTCGATCACCCCGGCCGCGGCGAGGCGGTCCACCGCGATGGCCGACAGCGTGCCGGCGACGAGACCGACCCACCCGGCGGTGGGCGTCATCCGCTTCCAGAACATGCCGAGGATGAAGGTCGCGAAGAGCGGTGCGTTGAAGAACCCGAAGAGCGTCTGCAGGTAGTTCATGACGTTGTCGTAGCCCATCGCGATCTGGGCGGTGAAGATCGCGATCACGGTCGCACCAACGGTCGCGAGGCGACCGATGCGGAGGTAGTAGTCGTCGCTGTGGTTCTTGCGGATGTAGCGCTGCCACAGGTCGTAGGAGAAGACGGTGTTGAAGGCGGAGATGTTGGCCGCCATGCCGGCCATGAAGGCGGCGAGGAGGCCGGCGATCGCCAGGCCGAGCAGCCCGTTGGGCAGCACGTCGCGCATCAGCAGCAGCAGGGCGTCGTTGTAGGCGACCCCGTCGCCGGACGCGCCGCCGCTGGGCGATCCGCCGTTCTTCAGGTCGATCATCTCGGTGACGAGCACCGCGGAGACCATGCCCGGGATGATCACGATGAACGGGATGAACATCTTGGGGAAGGCACCGATGATCGGCGTCTTGCGGGCCGCCGAGATCGAGTCGGACGCCATCGCGCGCTGGACCTCGACGAAGTTCGTCGTCCAGTAGCCGAAGGACAGCACGAAGCCGAGCCCGAAGACGATCCCGATCACGGAGAGCAGGGACGAGTCGAAGCCGGACAGGGCCTGGCCCGGCCACGACTCGAGCTGCTGCGCGGCGGGTGCGACCTCGGCGCTGGCCGGAGCCTTCTCGGCGGCGGCCGTGATCTTGTCGGTCAGTCCGTCCCAGCCACCGACGCGGTGCAGCCCGATCAGCGTGAGCGGCAGCAGCGACGCCACGATCACGAAGAACTGGAGCACCTCGTTGTAGATCGCGGCGCTCAGGCCGCCGAGCGTGATGTAGGACAGCACGATCGCCCCGGCGACGACCAGCGCGATCCAGATCGGCCAGCCGAGCAGCGCGTGCACGATGCCGGCGAGCAGCGCGAGGTTGACGCCCGCGATGAGGAGCTGGGCGACGGCGAAGCTGATCGCGTTGACCAGGTGGGCGCCGGTGCCGAACCGCTTGAACATGAACTCAGGGACCGAGCGGACCTTGGAGCCGTAGTAGAACGGCATCATCACGACGCCGAGGAACAGCATCGCCGGCACCGCGCCGACCCAGAAGTAGTGGACCGTCGGCAGCCCGATCTCCGCACCGTTGGCCGACATGCCCATGATCTCGACCGCGCCGAGGTTGGCGGAGATGAACGCCAGGCCGGTGACCCACGCCGGCAGGGACCGCCCCGAGAGGAAGAAGTCGATCGAGTCGGACACCGAGCGGCGTGCCATCACGCCGATGCCGAGGACGAACCCGAAGTAGATCGCGACCAGCAGGTAGTCCAGCCAGGACGCGTCGATCAGGGTGTCGGAGCTCATGTGTCCTCCCGAGATTCAGTTGGGCCACGGAGAAACCTAGACCTGTGGGCCGTCCGGCGCGACCACCCCTTCGTGCGTGACAGGTCAGTCGGGAGCGACGAACTGGCTGAGCGTGAGCTCCGCGCCCCACGGGTCACGCACCCGCGCCGTGTTGGCCCACGTGCCGTCACGAGTCTCGAGCACGGTGGCGCCGAGGCTCTCCGCACGCGTCGCGGACGCGTCCCGGTCGGCGACGCTGAACGTCACGTGCCAGTGCGGCCGCTCGCCGTCCACCAGCCCCACGGCACCGCCGATCGCGTCGGCGAACCCCTCCGGCGCGCCGGCCTGGCGCACCCGGATGTCGGGGTCGACGGTGGACTCGAGGTGGTCGCCGTAGCCGGGCACCTTGATCATCGCGCCGGCGTCCGGCCCCATGTCCTCCACCTCCCAGCCGAACAGCGCGCGGTAGAAGTCCAGGTCCTGCGACGCGTCCGGCGTGTGCAGGTCGCTGAAGTTCCAGGAGCCCGGGACGTTGTTGACCTGGGAGCCGAGCCGGTTGCGTGCCTGCCAGAGCCGGAACACCGCGCCCCGCGGGTCGCGCACCTCGGCCCACCGGCCGCCCGGGCCCGCGTCGTGGGGTCCGTCGACCAGCTCGCCGCCGGCGTCCACCACCCGCGGCACCATCGCATCCACGTCGTCCACCGCGATGTAGGTGAGCCAGGACGCCGGCCCGCCCTCGCGCGGCTCGATCGCGGCCGCGTCCTGCCCGGCGAGGGTCGCGATGAGGTAGGTCGCCGGCACCTCGGGCGGCAGGGCGTCGTGCGTCTCCCAGCCGAGCAGCTCGCCGTAGAACGCTGCGGCCGCTGCGCGTCCGGTACCTGGAGGTCGATCCAGCAGGTGACGCCCTGCGGGTAGGTGTGCGGGTTGTCGACGGTTCCCGAGGCCATGCCTACGAGGCTACGTCCGCCTCGACGACGATCTCCACCTCGAAACCCTCGGAGTTCTCCACGTAGAGCGCGAGGTGCTGCTCGCCGCCGGCGTGCGGGTAGCGGTCGGCGTACATCTCGTGCTGGTCGGGCGAGTGCTCCATGAAGAGGTAGGTGCCGTCGGGGTGCAGCCACGAACGCATCCCCTCCTCGCGCTGCCACCCGCACGCAGCCAGGAGCCAGCCCCACTCGCCCTCGGCGGTCGCGACGTCGTCGACCCAGAGGTCGAGGTGGTGGAGGGCGCGTGGCACGAGAGCCAACCTAGACCGGCCTTCCTGCGGCGTCTGCGCGGTGCCACCATCGATGTGGAGGCATCGCCATGGACTACCGAGACTCGCACCGCGCCCTGCAGGACGCCTTCGACACACGTCGGCTCGCCGACCGGCTCGCCAGCGTCGCCGGCGACGAGGTGTCGGGGTTCCGCGAGTTCATCGAGGCGCGCGACATGTTCTTCATCGCGACCTCGGACGCCGACGGCCAGCCGCAGAGCTCCTACAAGGGCGGCGACCCGGGCTTCGTGCGCGTCATCGACGACCACACGATCGCCTTCCCGGTCTACGACGGCAACGGCATGTTCCTCACCATCGGCAACGTCACCGAGAACCACCTGGTCGGGCTGCTGTTCATCGACTTCGCCAACGGCTCCCGCCTGCGGGTCAACGGCGAGGCGTCCGTCGATCCCGCCGATCCGCTGGTCGCCGACTTCCCCGGCGCCAAACTGGTCGTACGCGTCCGCGCACGCGCGGTCTTCCCCAACTGCCGTCGCTACGTCCACACCCACGGCCCGGCCGAGCGGTCGGTGTTCGTGCCGGTCGAGGGCGAGCCGCCGCCGGTGCCGGACTGGAAGCTGGACGAGTGGTTCGACGGGACCCTGCCCGACGGCGACCCCGCCCTCGACTCCGCCCACCCGAGCGCACCGTCTATCCCGCGCTTCTGACGAGCTCTGTTGCGTGAACAGATGCGCCGACTCGGCGCCCGTTCCGCGAGCAGACGCGCCCACTCGGTCTGGCAGGGTGACGGCCATGGACCGTGTCTCGGGACGCGTGGCGACGGCACTCGTCGTGATCGGCCTCGCGCTGGCGATCGCCCCCGCCTTCTTGTCCTCGCTCGCGATCTGCGGGGTCTCCGGCTGCTCGGGCGGCGGCTTCGGCCGGTCGACCGACCCCGACCTGACGCTCGTGATGCTGGCGGTGACCGGGACTGGTCGCTGCGCTGCCGCTCGCGATCTACGCGCTCGTACGCCGCAGTGGCGGCCTCGCCCTGTGCGCGCTCGCGCTCGCGGTGGTCACCACGCTCGTGACCGGCGTCCTCATCGGCTCGGACCTCCGCGGCTGCCCGCGGGGTGTCGAGCGATCGGCGTGCCTGGGCGAGTCACGCTGAGGGTGGTCGTAGGACGGCGATGGCGGCGACCAGCGCGCCGGTCACGCCGAGGGCGATGCTGATCCAGAGGTACGTGGCCAGCATCGGCAGGTAGTCCAGCAGGTAGTCCTGGGCCAGGACCCACGCAGCGAAGCCGATCACACCCAGCGCCACGACCAGTGGAGCCGGGCTGCGCGGGCGGCGGGCACCCACGAGCAGGACCACCAGGAAGACGAGGCTCAGACCGATCGCAGGAAGGTAGACACCGAAGCTGGCGGCGAACCCGCCCCCGCCCTCGAGGTCCACCTCGGGGTCGTCCGACGCCGGGGCGAACCACAGGCCCACCAGGACCGCTGCCCAGCCCGTGACCGCGAGCAGGATCGCCGAGACCTGCGTCGAGCGCACCCCTACTCCCACTCGATGGTGCCCGGGGGCTTCGAGGTGATGTCGAGGGTGACGCGGTTGACCTCTTCGACCTCGTTGGTGATGCGGGTCGAGATCCGCTCCATCACCTCGTAGGGCAGGCGCGCCCAGTCGGCGGTCATCGCGTCCTCGGAGGTGACCGGGCGGATCACGACGGGGTGGCCGTAGGTGCGGCCGTCACCCTGGACGCCGACGGAGCGGACGTCGGCGAGCAGCACGACCGGCATCTGCCAGATGTCGCGGTCGAGGCCGGCGCGGGTCAGCTCCTGGCGGGCGATCGCGTCGGCGCGACGGAGGATGTCGAGCCGGTCGGCGGTGACCTCGCCGATGATGCGGATGCCGAGTCCCGGACCGGGGAACGGCTGGCGCCACACGATGTCCGCCGGCAGGCCGAGCTGCTCGCCGACGAGGCGCACCTCGTCCTTGAAGAGCGTGCGCAGCGGCTCGACCAGCTCGAACTCGAGGTCGTCGGGGAGGCCGCCGACGTTGTGGTGCGACTTGATGTTGGAGGTGCCGGCTCCGCCGCCGGACTCGACCACGTCCGGGTAGAGCGTTCCCTGCACGAGGAAGCCGACCTTCTCGCCGGAGTCCGCGGCCTCGCCGAGCACCTGCACCTCGGCGGCCTCGAAGGCGCGGATGAACTCGCGGCCGATGACCTTGCGCTTCTCCTCGGGGTCGGTCACCCCGGCGAGCGCGGACAGGAACGTCTCGCGGGCGTCGTACACGTGGAGGTTCACGCCGGTCGCGGCGACGAAGTCGCGCTCGACCTGCTCGGCCTCGCCCTCGCGGAGCAGCCCGTGGTCGACGAAGACGCAGTGCAGCCGGTCGCCGATCGCGCGCTGCACGATGGCGGCCGCGACGGCCGAGTCGACACCGCCGGAGAGGCCGCAGATGGCCAGGCCGCTGTCGCCGATCTGGTCGCGGACCCGCTCGATCTGCTCCTCGGCGATGTTGAGCATCGTCCAGGTCTGGCGGGCACCGGCGATGTGGTGCAGGAAGTGCTCGAGGACCTTCTGGCCGTGCTCGGTGTGCAGCACCTCCGGGTGCCACTGCACGCCGGCCAGGCCGCGGTCGACGTCCTCGAAGGCCGCGACCGGGGTGTCGGCGGTCGAGGCCAGGACGGTGAAGCCCTCCGGCGCCTGCGCCACCGAGTCGCCGTGGGACATCCAGACCGTGTGCTCGGCCGGGATCCCCTCGAGCAGGGTGCCGTGCGCGCTGACGGTGACGGGCGTACGTCCGTACTCGCGCGCGCCGGTGTGCGCGACCTCGCCGCCGAGGCCGTTGGCCATCAGCTGGAAGCCGTAGCACATGCCGAAGACGGGGACGCCGGCCGTGAAGACGTCGTCGTCGATGCCGGGGGCGCCGTCGGCGTACACGCTGGACGGGCCGCCGGACAGGATGATCGCCTTCGGACCGCGCGCGAGCATCTCGGCCACCGGCATGGTGTGCGGCACGATCTCGGAGTAGACCCGCGCCTCGCGGACGCGGCGGGCGATGAGCTGGGCGTACTGCGCCCCGAAGTCGACGACGAGGACCAGGTCGTGCTCTGCAGGCTGCGTCACGCGGCGAAGTCTATCGGCCGGTCGACGGGGCGGAAATCGCCCCAGGGCCCGACCGGGGAGGGAGGGTGGTCGGGCCCTGGGACTTGAGTCCCCGCCACTGCAGAACAGTGCCGAGACAGAAGGATCCGGCCCTTGGGAGGGAGCATGACGTGCCGGACCCTTCATAGGGGCAACGACCTCTGCGAGGGCTGGTTACGGGCCCCCGCGGAAGTAAATCCCGGCGATCAGCTGACGCCGACGATGGGCAGCCGCAGCGCCCCCGGTGCGGCCTCGGGCACGACCGGGTTCTTCGGCTCGACCGGGGCGAGCCGGCGGTAGGTCGCACCGAGCTCCGGGCGCGGGTCGGCCTCGCCCTTGTTGGGCCAGAAGGCCATCGCGCGCTCGGCCTGGGCGGTGATCGTCAGCGACGGGTTCACGCCGAGGTTGGCCGACACGGCGGACCCGTCGACGACGTGGAGGCCCTCGTGGCCGAAGAGCCGCTGCCACGGGTCGACCACGCCGGTGGTGACGGAGTCGCCGATCGTGCAGCCGCCGATGAAGTGCGCGGTGAGGGGCCGGTTGAGGACCTCCCCGACGTTGCCGCCCGCGGTGCCGCCGAGGACGTCGGCGATCCGGCGGGTGGCCTCGTAGGCGATCGGGATGTAGGTCGGGTTGGGCAGGCCGTGGCCCTGCTCGCTGGTCATCCGCCAGCCGAAGCGGCCCTTGACCCACTTCGTGGTGATCGAGTTGTCCAGCGTCTGCATGACCAGCGCGATGACGGTGCGCTCGGACCAGTGCCTGAAGTCGTAGAGGTCGAACGCCGTACGGCGCTGCCCCCACATCTCGCGCGCCCAGGTGCGCAGGCGCGAGGTGCCGGGGGTGTCGTCGGCGAGCACCGTCTGCATCAGCGCCATCGCGTTGGAGCCCTTGCCGTAGCGGCACGGCTCGATGTGGGTGACCTCGTCGGGGTGCCACGACGAGGTGATCGCGACGCCGCGGGTGTAGTCGGTGGACGCGTCCGGCGCGAGCGCCCCGAGGATCGCCTCGGAGTTGGTGCGGGTGAGCACGCCGAGGCGGTCGCTGATCCCGGGCAGGTCGCCGTCGTTCTTGAGCTGGTGGAGCAGCTTCTGGGTGCCGAGCGCGGCCGCGGAGAAGACGACCTGGTCGGCGGTGAAGGTCTTCGTGGCCGACTGCGTGCGGGACAGGCGCGACAGCTTGGCCTTGGTCCAGCGCGTCGTCACCTCGTAGCCGCCGCCGGCACGGGGCCGGACGCGGGTCACCGTGGTCATCGGGTGGATGACGGCCCCGGCCTGCTCGGCGAGGTGGAGGTAGTTCTTGACCAGCGTGTTCTTCGCGTTGTGGCGGCACCCGGTCATGCACTCGCCGCAGTTGAGGCAGGCGTTGCGGGCCGGTCCGGCGCCGCCGAAGTAGGGGTCGGCGACCTCCTCGCCGCCCTGCGCGTCGGGTCCGCCGAAGAAGACACCGACCGGCGTCGGGTGGAAGGTGTGGCCCACGCCCATGTCGTCGGCGACCTTCTGCATCACCTCGTCGGCCGGCGTGCGGAGCGGGTTCTCGACCACGCCGAGCATCCGCTTGGCCTGGTCGTAGTAGGGCGCGAGCTCGGTCTTCCAGTCGGTGATGTGCGCCCACGACGGGTCGCGGTAGAACGCGTCGAGCGGCTCGTAGAGCGTGTTGGCGTAGACCAGCGACCCACCGCCGACGCCGGCCCCGGCGAGGATCAGGCAGTCCTTGACCATGTCGATGCGCTGGATGCCGTACATGCCCAGGGACGGCGCGAAGAGGAAGCGCTTCGCGTCGAACGACGTCGCCGGGAAGTCGCCGTCCTCGAAGCGCGCACCGGCCTCGAGCACGCCGACGCTGTAGCCCTTCTCGGTCAGTCGCAGCGCGGTGACCGACCCGCCGAAGCCGGAGCCGATGACCAGGACGTCGTAGTGCTGGATCTCGGGAGAAGTGCCCACCTCAGGCACGGCCCAGCTTGTTGAGCAGGCGCAGCGCGGAGGTCATCACCCGGGCGTTGGTCTCCTCCGACATGCCGAACATCGGCGCGATCGGGACCAGGCGCTGCGTCGCGACGGACTGCGCCTCGGTGTAGCGGTGGATGCCCTCGGCGCCCTGGCGCCGGCCCATCCCCGACTCCCGCATGCCGCCCATGGGCGCACCGAGCGAGCCGAACGTCGCACCGTAGGCCTCGTTGACGTTGACCGTGCCGCACCTGATCCGCCTCGCGACCGCCCGGCCGCGGGCTGCGTCACGGGTCCAGACCGAGGCGTTGAGGCCGTACATGCCGTCGTTGGCGCGCTCGACGGCCTCGTCCTCGCTGTGGAAGCGGTAGAGCGACACGACCGGACCGAAGGTCTCCTTGCCGAAGCACTCCATGTCGGCCGACACCCCCTCCAGGATCGTCGGCTCGAAGACGAAGGGGCCGAGGTCGGGACGTGCCCGGCCGCCGGTGAGCACGCGCGCGCCCTTGGCGACGGCGTCCTCGACGTGCCGGGTGACCGTGTCGAGCTGGGCCTGCGAGATGAGCGAGCCCATGTCGACGCTCCAGTCCTGGCTGGCACCGAGGGTCAGCGCCTGGGTCCGCGAGACGAACGCGTCGACGAACCGGTCGTAGACCTGGTCGGCGACGAAGAGCCGCTCCATCGAGACGCAGAGCTGGCCGGCGTTGGAGAACACGGCACGTACGGCGCCCTCGGCCGCGCGGTGCACGTCGGCGTCGCGCAGGACGAGCATCGGGTTCTTGCCGCCGAGCTCGAGCGAGCAGCCGATCAGGCGCTCCGCGCACCCCTGCGCGATGACCCGGCCGGTCGCCGTGGAGCCGGTGAAGCAGACGTAGTCGGCCTCGGCGACGATCGCGCCGCCGACCTCCGGGACCGGGCCCGGCGACGACCTGCCACAGGTCCGGCGGGAAGCCGGCCTCGTCGAGCAGCTGGGCGGCGAGGAGCGCGGTGAGCATGGTCTGGGCATCGGGCTTGCTGACCACGGCGTTGCCGGCGAGCAGGGCCGGCAGCCCGTCGCAGAGCGCCATCGTGAGGGGGTAGTTCCAGGGCGAGATGATGCCGACGACACCCTTCGGCACGCGGTGCACCTCGGCGCGGGTGAGCACCGGGAACATCCCGCCGACCCGCTGGTCGTCGAGGTGCTGGTGGGCGGTGCGCGCGTAGTAGCGCGCGGTCAGCGCGACGTGCGCGACCTCGAGGTAGGCGTCCTTGCGGGCCTTGCCCGACTCCCAGACGACCAGGTCGATGAGCTCGTCCTGGCGGTCGAGCACGAGGTCGTGGAGGCGCAGCAGGATCGCCGCGCGACGGTCGAGGGGGGTCGCGGCCCACGCCGCCTGGGCGTGGCGGGCCCGGACGAACGCCTCCGCCACGTCGGCGGGACCCGACTGCGGGACGTGCCCGAGCGGGGCGCCGCCGATGGGCGAGGAGACGGCGTGCGTCTCGCCGGTGGTGCTCACGATCCGCCGGGTGAGGGAGGCGACGTACGAGCGGTCGAGGCCGTAGGTCGCGGTGCCGTCGTGCTCGGGGTCCGCGGGGCCGTCGGTGAGGGGGTTGACGCTCTGCTCGCTCATCCTCGCAGCGTAGGACGGCGGTGCCGCCGTTGCTACCGGTCGGTCACTTCCGTCCCGGCATTTGACACCGATGTGACATTTGTCAACCTCGATCGTCAGACGATGTCGGGCGCCTTGACCCGGGCCTCGTCGGCCTCCTGGTCGGTCGGCATGAGCTGGCTCTGCCGCTCGGCCTCGACGCGCCGCAGGTAGTGGTCGACCTCGTCCTCCACCTGCGCGTCGTCCCAGCCGAGCGCCTCGGCCATCAGCTCGGCGGCGGGCCGCGCGGCGGCGATCCCGCGGTCGAAGGTCTCGATCGAGACGCGCGTGCGGCGGGCGAGCACGTCGTCGAGGTGCCGGGCGCCCTCGTGGGTGACGGCGTAGAGCACCTCGACCTTGAGGTAGTGCTCGGCGCCGGGCAGCGGCTCGGCCAGCTCGGCGCGCTGGTGGATCAGCGCGAGCACCTCGTCGACCAGCCCGCCGTAGCGCCCGAGCAGGTGGTCCACCATGCCGATGTCGAGGCCCGACGAGCGGCTCAGCGCGACCCGCTGGTTGCTGCGCGCCTCGAACCCCCACGCGCCCATCAGCGGCACCCGGTCGGTGATCGAGGGCGGCGACGCGGTGAACTCGCCGCCGGAGTGGCTCAGGGCGTGGTCGACGGCGTCGCGCGCCATGATCCGGTACGTCGTGAGCTTGCCGCCGGCGACCAGCACGAGGCCGGGCACGGGGTTGGCGACCGTGTGCTCGCGGGAGAGCTTGGTGGTCTCCCCCATCTCCCCCTCCTTGCGCATCGGCTTGAGCAGCGGCCGCAGGCCGGCCCAGACGCCGACCACGTCGCGGTGGTCGAGCGGGTCCTTGAGCAGCCGGTTGACGTGGCCCAGGAGGTAGTCGATGTCGGTCTTGCTCGCCGCGGGGTGGGCCAGGTCGAAGTCCCACGGGGTGTCCGTGGTGCCGATGATCCAGAACTGGTCCCACGGGATCACGAAGAGCACCGACTTCTCGGTCTTGGTGATGAACCCGCACTCCGAGCGGATCCGGTCCTTCGGCACGACGAGGTGGATGCCCTTGCTCGCGTCCACGTCGAGCTGGGCCGTGCCGCCGAGGACCTCCTGCACCTCGTCGGTCCACACCCCGGCCGCGTTGATGACGACCTTGGCGCGCACCTCGATGTCGCGCTCCCCCTCGAGGTCGCGGACCGTGGCGCCGACGACGCGGTCGCCGTCGCGCAGGAAGCCCGTCACCTTGGTGCGCGTCGCGACGTGGGCGCCGTTGTTGGCGGCGGTGCGGGCGATGGTCATCACCAGCCGCGCGTCGTCGACCTGGCAGTCGTAGTAGCGGATCGCCCCGTGCAGCTCGTCGGTCCGGATGTCCGGGGCCATCCGCGCCAGCTGCTTGCGGAAGATGTGCTTGTGCTTGGGCACGCCCATCTCGTACTTCCCGGTCATCGCCATGCCGTCGTAGAGCGCGACGCCGGCACCGACGTAGGGCCGCTCCCACGCGTGCTCGAGCGGGTAGAGGAAGGGCACCGGCCGTACGAGGTGGGGCGCGAGCCGCGTGAGCAGCAGGCCTCGCTCCTCGAGCGCCTCCTTCACCAGCGCGAAGTCGAACATCTCGAGGTAGCGCAGGCCGCCGTGGACCAGCTTGGAGGAGCGCGACGACGTGCCGGAGGCGAGGTCGCGCTGCTCGACCAGCCCGACCTTGAGCCCACGGGTGACGGCGTCGAGCGCGGCGCCCACACCGACGATCCCGCCGCCCACGACGAGGACGTCGAGCTCGCCGGCCCCCAGCTGCTCGAGCGCGTCCGCGCGCTGGTCGGCGTCGAGGGCCCTGGCGATGCTCATGGGTCGATCCTCTCAGGGCGCACCAGCGGTCTCGGCGGCGCGCTCGCGCTCACCCGCACGGGTGAGACGTCCGGTTATCGGTCATCTTCAAGAAACCCACAAGACGGTAACTATTTTGCCACTACGTTTCGGGCAACCCCCACGCTCGAGAGTGAGACCCCCATGTCGCTCCGTCTGTCGCTGCGCCGTTCCACCAGCAGCATCGCCGTCCTCGCCCTGACGACGGGAGTCCTCGCCGCGATCGCCGGACCCGCGCAGGCCGACGACCCCGTCGCGGGAGCGCTGACGGCCTCGCCACCCGACTCGCTGTTCCCGAACCAGGGCAACGGCGGCTACGACGTCAGCCACTACGACATCGACCTCGCCGCCGACTTCACGACCGCGACGGCCAACAACGCGGTCGGGACGAGCACGGTCGATGCGACCGCCACGATCACGGCCAGCACGACCGGCGCCCCGCTGTCGTCGTACTCCTTCGACTTCCAGGGATCCACCGGCAACCTCGCGGCCGCGAGCCTCAACGTCTCGTCGGTCACCGTCGACGGAGTCCCCGCGACCTTCTCCCGCATCGAGACCACGACCACGAGCAACGCCACGACCGACGTGCACAAGCTGGTCGTCACGCCGGCGACGGCGGTGAGCGGCACGTTCACCACGGTCGTGGAGTACGCCGGGCGCCCGGTCGCGCACACCGACACCGACGGCTCCTCGGAGGGCTGGAACAACACCACCGACGGTGCGACCTTCCTCAACCAGCCGGTCGGCTCGATGACCCTGTTCCCCAACAACAACACCCCGCGCGACACCGCCACCTACCGGTTCACCCTCGACGTCCCGAGCAGGCTGTCGACCTCGAACCTCGCGAGCGCGGGCGGCAAGCCCTACGCGTCGGCGGCCGTCAGCAACGGCGAGCTGGTCTCGCGCACGCCCAGCCAGGACGGCTCGCGCACCACGTGGGTGTGGGCGCAGCAGGAGCAGATGGCCAGCGAGCTCTCGATGGTCTCCATCGGCCGCTACGACATGTACAGCTCCGACATCACCCTGGCGAGCGGCCGCACGATCCCCGAGTGGACGTTCATCGACCCCGCCATCTCGACCGCCAACCAGACCACGACGCTCAGCACCCGGGCCCAGCTGGCCTCGGTGCTGGACTTCTTCGAGACCCAGTACGGCCCCTACCCCGGCAACAGCACGGGACTGGTGACCGACGTCGTGCCGTCGGCGATCAACTACGCGCTGGAGACCCAGGACCGGCCGTTCTTCCCCAACTCGGCGGGTCGCGGCACGACCTACCACGAGCTCATGCACCAGTGGTGGGGCGACGGCGTGGCGCCGACCGACTGGAACGACATCTCCCTCAACGAGGGACCCGCCCAGTACTCGGAGTTCCAGTTCCCGTACGCCGGATCGGGCTCCAGCACCACCACGACCGAGCAGGCGAACTTCGCGCTCTGGACGAGCCGCGCCAACCCCGGCCTTGCTCCCTGGACCGTCGCACCCGCCGCGATGACGCAGGCCTCCCAGCTCTTCGGCACCCAGTCCTACGAGCGCGGGTCGATGGCGCTCGAGGCGCTGCGCACGTCCATCGGCGCGGCGACGTTCGAGAAGCTGATGCGCACCTACCAGACCACCTACAGCGGCGGCCAGATCGCCGGGCGTCGGCTCGCGGCCTTCCGGGCCATGGCGGAGGACCTCTCGGGCCGGAACCTGGGCGCGTTCTTCACCACCTGGTACTCCACGGCCGGCCGGCCGGCGTGGCCCGTCAAGTACAACGTCGACCTCACCGGGCCCACTGCCCAGGTCAACCCGGACGACATCTACGACTACACGCTGGCCGTGCGCAACACGGGCAAGGTCGCGATGGCGGCCGGTGCGGCCGTCGTCACCGTCGACCTGGCCGACGTCATGGACGACGCGGTGCTCGGCAACCTGCCCAGCGGGGCCACCATCGACGGCACCACCCTGACCTGGAACGTCCCGGCGACAGCGCTCGGCGCCACCACCACCGCCACCCTCCCGGTCTTCGTGCCTCCGGGCACCGCCGTCGGCAGCACGCTGTCCGCGACGGAGGCCATCACCACCCTGGGCGGCACCTGCCTGACGTGCAGCTCCTCGGTGCGGGTCGGCACCGCGCCGATCTCGCCGGCTCCCCTCCCGACGATCACCGGAGGGATCCCCACCACCGGCGCCACCCTCACCGCCGACACCGCCGGCTGGGCCGCCGGCACGTCGTTCGACTACCAGTGGCTCATCGACGGCACCCCCGTGCCCGGCGCGACCTCCGCGACCTACGTCGTCACCGGCGACGCGGTCGGCCTGGCCGTGACCGTGCGGGTCACCGGCGCTCTCGCGGGCTTCGACAGGACCATCCGGACCAGCGCCCCGACCGCCGTCGGCGTCCGGGCCACCCCGCCCGTCACCACGCCGACGATCTCGGGCACCCCGAAGATCGGCGTCCCGCTCACCGTCGCCCCCGGCACCTGGCCGGCCGGCACGGTCCTCACCTACGCGTGGCGCGCCAACGGCACGCCCATCACCGGCGCGACCGGCCCGTCGTACACCCCGGCCGTCGCCACCCAGGTGGGCCAGACGCTCACCGTCGACGTCATCGGCACGAAGTTCGGCTACACCACCACGACGAGGTCCAGCGCCGCCACCACCGCCGTGGCCGCCGGCGACCCGCTCGTCTCGACGCCGACCCCGGCCGTCTCGGGCACCCCGAAGGTCGGCGTCGCCTTCGCCCCGGACTACGGGTCGTGGGACGACGGCACCACCCTCACGTTCCAGTGGCGTGCCAACGGGACCACCATCTCGGGCGCCACCACCGGTTCGTTCGTGCCCACCGCGACGCAGCTGGGCCAGACGCTGGACGTCGTCGTGACCGGCACCCGGCCCGGCATCACGCCGGTCGTCCGCACGAGCAACGTGAGCGCGGCCGTCGAGCCGGGCACGCAGGTCCTGCAGCCGACCCCGACGATCACCGGCACGGTGCGCCCGGGCCTGGTCGTCACCGGCGTCCCGGGCACCTGGGACACCGGCACGACCCGGACCTACAAGTGGTACGTCGGCGGCATCGAGGTCCCCCTCGCCGTGACGACCACCTTCGTGCCGGGAGTCCTCGACATCGGCAAGGCCCTGACCTTCGAGGTCACGAGCACCCGCCCCGGCTACACCGCGGTGACGAGGTCCAGCGCCGCGTCGACCGTGCTCGGGCTGCCCCAGGTGCTGACGCCGACGCCGACGATCCTCGGGACGCCCAAGGTCGGCCTCCCGCTGGTCGCAGTGCCGGGGGCGTGGGACCTCGGCACCACGCTCTCCTACCAGTGGCTCGCCGACGGCGACGCCATCGACGGCGCCACCTCGCTGACCTACGTCCCCGGCGTGGGCCAGCTCGGCTCCCGCCTGGCGGTCCGCGTCGCGAGCACCAAGCAGGACACCGAGACGGTGGTCCGCACGAGCGACCTGACCGACGCCATCGCCAAGGGCGACCTGACCGACACCCCGCTGCCCACGATCACCGGCACGCCCCGGGTCGGGGTCCCGCTCCAGGCCGTCCCCGGCACCTGGGACGACGGCGTCGACCTCGGCTACCAGTGGTTCGCGGACGGCGACGCGATCTCCGGCGCCACCGCGTCGACGTACGTCCCCGGTCCGAACCGGGTCGGCGACGTCATCACCGTCGCGGTCACCGGCGTGAAGACCGGCTACCAGACCGTCGTGCGCACCAGCGCAGCCACGAGCGCGGTCCTCAGCGGCGACCTCACGGACGCGCCCGTCCCGACGATCACCGGCACGCCCAAGGTCGGGACGCAGCTGACGGCCGTCCCCGGCGCCTGGGGCGCCGGCACGACGTTCGACTTCCAGTGGTTCGCCGACGGCGACGCGATCGCCGGCGCCACCGCGTCGACGTTCACCCCGGACGCGGCGCAGCAGGGCGACGTGGTCACCGTCGAGGTCACCGGCACGCTGGCCGGCTTCCTGCCGGTCACGACGATCAGCCTGCCCACGGCCCCGGTGGCACTGGGCGACCTGGTGACCACCCCGGTCCCGACGGTCACCGGCACGCCGAAGGTCGGCGTCGCGACGGTCGCCGTCCCCGGCACCTGGGACGCCGGCACCGCGCTCGGCTTCCAGTGGCTCGCCGACGGCGTCGCCGTCGCCGGCGCCACCGCGTCGTCGTTCACGCCCGGTGCCGCCCAGCAGGGCAGGGCGCTCACGGTCGCGGTCACCGGCACGAGGACCGGCTTCCTGCCGGTGACGCAGGTGAGCCTGCCGACCGCGGCGGTCGCGCTCGGCGACCTGCTCGCCACGCCGGTCCCGTCGATCGGCGGCACGCCGAAGGTCGACGCCGTGCTGACGGCCCTGCCGGGCGCCTGGGACACGGGCGCCGCGCTGGCCTACCAGTGGAGCGTCGCCGACGTGCCGGTCGCCGGGGCCACCGGGTCGACGTACGTCGTCCGCGCGAGCGACGCCGGCAGGGCGGTCACCGTGGCGGTGACCGGCACCCTCGCCGGCTACGTCCCGGCGACCCGCACGAGCTCGCCGTCGCCCACCGTCGCCGCCGGCGACCTCGCGTCGGCGCCCACGCCGACCGTGGTCGGCACCCCGACGGTCGACCGCGAGCTGCGGGCCGACCCCGGCGCGTGGGACGCGGGGACCGCGTTCGACTACCGCTGGACCCGCGACGGCGTCGCGATCCCCGGGGCCTCGGACGCCACCTACCGGGCGAGCGCCGCCGACCTCGGCCGCACGATCGCGGTGGTCGTCACCGGCAGCAAGGTCGGCTACTCCCCGCTCAGCCGCGCCAGCGCAGGAGCGGTCGTCGGCGCCGCGACGCAGGTCCTGCGGCCGAAGCCGGCCGTCGCGGGCAGGGCCCGGGTCGGCAAGGTGCTGAAGGCCCGGCCCGGGACGTACGACGCGGGCGTGACGCTCACCTACCTGTGGCAGGCCGGCACCAGGAAGGTCGGCACCGGACGCACGCTCGTGCTGCGCACGAAGCTCCGGGGCACCCGGATCGTGCTCACCGTCACGGCGACCAGGCCCGGCTACACGACCGTCGTGGCCCGCAGCGCGCGGACCGGGAAGGTGCAGCCGAGGTAGGGCCTCAGTGCTGGACGACGACCTCGATGCGCTGGAACTCCTTGAGCTCGGTGTACCCGGTCGTCGCCATCGCACGGCGCAGCGCACCGACGAGGTTCATCGTGCCGTCGGCGACCCGGGACGGGCCGAACATGATCTCCTGCAGCGACCCGACCGGGGCGAACTCGACGCGCTCGCCGCGGGGCAGGTCGGCGTGGGTGGCCTCGCTCCCCCAGTGGAAGCCGCGGCCGGGCGCCTCGGTGGCGCGCGCCAGCGGCGATCCGATCATCACGGCGTCGGCGCCGCAGGCGATCGCCTTGGCGATGTCACCCGAGCTGCCGATGGAGCCGTCGGCGATGACGTGGACGTAGCGGCCGCCCGACTCGTCGAGGTAGTCGCGGCGGGCCGCGGCGACGTCCGCGAGCGCGCTGGCCATCGGCACCGCGACGCCGAGGACCGTGCGCGTGGTGTGCGCCGCGCCGCCGCCGAACCCGACCAGCACGCCGGCCGCGCCGGTGCGCATCAGGTGGAGCGCGGCCTGGTAGGTCGCGCAGCCGCCGACGATGACCGGGACGTCGAGCTCGTAGATGAACTCCTTGAGGTTCAGCGGCTCGGACTGGCTGCTGACGTGCTCCGCGCTCACCGTGGTGCCACGGATGATGAACATGTCGACCCCGGCGTCGACCACGGCCTTGACGTGCTCCTTGGTGCGCTGCGGCGAGAGCGAGCCCGCCACCGTGACGCCCGCGGCACGCATCTCCTTGAGCCGGGCCGTGATGAGCTCGGGCTTGATCGGCTCGGTGTAGATGTCCTGCATCCGCCGCGTCGCCTCGGAGCCCTGGAGGCCGGCGACCTCCTCGAGCAGCCCGGTGGGGTCGTCGTACCGCGTCCAGAGGCCCTCGAGGTTGAGCACCCCGAGCCCGCCCATCTGGCCGAGCGCGATCGCGGTCGCCGGTGACATCACCGAGTCCATCGGCGCGGCCAGCACCGGGATGTCGAAGCGGTAGGCGTCGATCTGCCAGGCGGTGCTGACCTCCTCCTGGTCGCGGGTGCGCCGCGACGGCACGATCGCGATGTCGTCGAAGGAGTACGCGCGGCGGCCGCGCTTGGCACGGCCGATCTCGATCTCGGTCACGGCAGCAGCCTATCGGCGCCCCACGCGAGGGACAGGTCCGGCCGGGCCCCCACCCGACCGAACCTGTTGTCCCTGCGGTCTCCAACCCCACATTGGATCCGTCCACACCGTACCGAATGGTGCCCAACGATCGTCGAGGTTTTCGTCAATCCGAGGTTGACGCCGGCCCGTCGATCGCCGCGCGCAGCGACCGGCGCAGCCAGACGGCGTACCTCTCGAGCGTCCAGCCGCGGTGCTCCGCGAGCGTCTGGTAGGTCTCCGCACGGGTCAGCAGGTAGACCTCGTCCACCGCGTCGGGCGCCGGTGGCCCGGTGGCGAGGAGGGGCACCAGCTCCTCGCACATGACGGCGTGGTTGGCCTGCGCGCTGCGCACGAGCTCACTCATCACGGGGTCCTGCTCGGCGCCGTGGACCAGCACCCAGACGAGCGGTCCCATCCGCGCGACGATCTCGCAGCCGAAGCCGACGAACCGGTCGAGCCGCACGTCGAGGTCGGGCTCGTCCTCGAGCCGGAGGCGCGCGAACGCCTCCTGCAGCGTGCCGCGCCGGCCGAACCCGGCCGAGCGGAGGGCCGCCATCAGCAGGCCGCCCTTGCCGTCGAAGCTCTTGGTCACCAGCTCCACGGACACCCCGGCCTCGGCCGCGACCAGGGCGAGCGTGGTGCCGTTCCAGCCGTGCTCGGCGAAGAGCCGCGCGGCGGTGTCGGCGACGTGCTGGCGACGACGCTCGGCCGCCGCGCGGCGCCCGCTGGCGTCGTACGGGCGACGAACCGGTGCAGCGTCGTCATCCACCGGACGAGCCTAGCGAGCAACAGTTCTGCCAAAACGCCACGCGGTCGGGCACCTGCTTCCTACCGTGGTGCGGTGGGGATTCGGACTGGGAGACGACTACTGGCGCGCGCACTGGCGACCGCCTGTCTCGCCGGTGGCCTGGTCGGGCTGTCGGCTGCTGCGGCGACCGCGTCCGACGACTACCCGTGGGCGTGGCAGGGCCAGTGCCCGATCGTGCCGCAGGAGCCGATCGTCGAGCCGACGCCCACGCCGACCCCCACGCCGACCCCGTCGCCGGTGAAGCCGGGCGACAAGCCAGGCCCGGACAAGCCGGGCGAGACGCCGGCGCCGGTCGTCGAGCCACCTCCTCCCCCGCCGCCGGTGTTCGACCCGGTCACCGGACACACCTACGACCCGCGCGGGCCGCGTCCGACGTGCGCCAGCAGGGTCTGGTCGATCAACGGCTCGATCGGCGACTCGTGGGGCTTCGTCCTGCGCAACTGCACGAGCTTCGCCGCGTGGCGGCTGCGGGAGCGGGGCGGCGTGGCCTTCTCGAACTCCTACGCGGGCCAGCACTGGGGCGACGCCCGCAACTGGGACGACGCCGCACGCCGGGCCGGCGTGCGGGTCGACGACGTGCCGGCGATCGGTGCCGTCGCCCAGACCGACGACGGTCGGGTCGGGCACGTCGCGTGGGTCAGCGCCATCGGGCCGGGCACGGTGACGGTCGAGGAGTACAACCACGCCGTCGCGGGCGGCTACGGCACGCGTACGGTCCCGGTCGGCGACTTCCGCTACCTCCACGTGGCCGACGTGGCGCCGTCGCCGCTGGTCGGCTCGGACCGGCCGATCGTCTCGGTGCCCGACGGGCTCGGTGAGTCCTGGACCGCGCGCGTCGACGACTCCGGCACCCTGTGGGTGTCGCGACCCGGCGGGCGCACCCGCCCGGTCGGCCCGCGCCACGCCTTCTCACCGATCGCCGCACCGGCGCTCACGCTCTCCGGCAAGGGCTCGCCCTGGCTCGCCGCCACCACCCGCGACGGCCGCGTCCTCGCCGGTACGCCGCGCGACGGCCGCCTGGTGCTGCGCGGGGTCGGGTCCTCCGCCCCCACCGCCAGCCCGGCGATCGCCCTCTCGCGCACCGGCCGGCCGCTGCTGGCCAGCACCTCTCCGGACGGCACGCTCGCGGTGCGCCGCCTGACGCTGCACTCCGGCTGGAGCAGGCCCGACCGGGTCGGCCGGCCCGGGTCGTGGGCCACGCACGTCGCACCCGTCCTCGGCGCCGACGGTGCCGGTCGCACGCTCCTCGTCGCGGTCGGCCGCGCCGGGGCGACGTACGCGCTGCCCCTCGAGGCGGGCCGCCTCGTGCGCCTGACCGGGGCACGCGGCTCGACCACCTCGACGCCCGCGCTGACCACGACCGGCGACGGCACGACGTACGTCCACCAGGTCGACGTCCACGGCCGGCTCCTCGTCCGCACCCTCACCGGGCGGCGGTGGAGCCGGGCCGAGGTCATCGCCGGCGACTGGTCGCCCTACGCCTCGCCCGCCATCGGCATGCTGGCCGGCCGGCTGCACGTCGCCGCCGTCGACAGCACCGGCGCGGTGCTCGTGCGCGCGGCCGTCCCGGGCGAGCGGTCCCGCATGCCCGCACGGGTCGGCACGACCGGCGACGTCACCCGGTCCCCCGGTCTCGTCACGCGGCACAACGCCGGCACGTTCGTGATCGCCGGCGGGCGCTCGGCCGCGCGGCTGCTCACCCGTCCCGCGGCGGCCGTCGTCGACGCGTCCGCGCCCAAGCGAGCGGGCTTCACTCCCTGATCAGGAGCCGCTGTAGTTGGGCGCCTCGACCGTCATCTGGACGCCGTGGGGGTGGCTCTCCTTGAGCGAGGCGGAGGTGATCCGGACGAACCGGCCCTTGTCCTGCAGCTCGGGGATGGTGCGCGCACCGACGTAGAACATCGACTGGTTGAGGCCGCCGACGAGCTGGTGGGCGACCGCCGACAGCGGACCGCGGTAGGCGACCTGGCCCTCGATGCCCTCCGGGACGATCTTGTCGTCGCTGGCGACCTCGGCCTGGAAGTAGCGGTCCTTGGAGTACGACTTCTTGCCGCGGCTGCTCATCGCGCCGAGCGAGCCCATCCCGCGGTAGGACTTGAACTGCTTGCCGTTGACGAAGACGACGTCGCCGGGCGACTCCTCGCAGCCGGCGAGCATCGAGCCGACCATCACCGAGTCCGCGCCGGCGACGAGCGCCTTGGCGATCTCGCCGGAGTACTTCATGCCGCCGTCCGCGATCAGCGGGACGCCGGCCGGCCTGGTCGCCAGCGAGGCCTCGTAGACCGCGGTCACCTGCGGCACGCCGACTCCGGTGACGACGCGGGTGGTGCAGATCGAGCCCGGCCCGACACCGACCTTGACGGCGTCCGCACCGGCGTCGACGAACGCCTGCGCACCCTCGCGGGTCGCGACGTTGCCGCCGATGACCTGCACGTGCTGGGTGGCGGGATCGGACTTGAGCCGCTTCACCATGTCGAGCAGCAGGTGGACGTGCCCGTGCGCGGTGTCGGCGACGAGCACGTCGACGCCGGCCTCGACCAGGGTCGTGGCCCGCTCCCAGGCGTCGCCGAAGTAGCCGATGGCCGCGCCGACGAGCAGCCGGCCGTCGGCGTCGTACGACGCGTGCGGGAACTGCTCGCTCTTCACGAAGTCCTTGACGGTGATCAGGCCGCCGAGCCGTCCCTCGTCGTCGATGAGCGGGAGCCGCTCGCGCTTGTGGGCGCGCAGGAGCGCGGTGGCCTCCTCGCGCGAGATGCCGATGTCGCCGGTGATCAGGCCCTGGCTCGTCATCACCTCGGTGACCTTGGTGCTGGCCCACTCGGCGACCGGCGTGAAGCGCAGGTCGCGGTTGGTGATGATGCCGAGCAGGTGGTTGTCCACGTCGACGACGGGCAGGCCGGACACGCGGTACTCGCCGCAGAGCCGGTCGAGCTCCTCGAGCGTCGCGTCGGGACCGATGGTGACGGGGTTGGAGATGATCCCGGTCTGGGTGCGCTTGACCAGGTCGACCTGGCGGGCCTGGTCCTCGATCGAGAGGTTGCGGTGCAGCACGCCGATGCCGCCCTCGCGGGCCATCGCGATCGCCATCCGCGACTCGGTGACGGTGTCCATCGCCGCGCTGATCAGCGGGACCCGGATCGAGATCTCCCGGGTCAGGCGCGTCGTGGTGTCGATGTCGCTCGGTGCGAGGTCGGACTCGCCCGGCAGCAGCAGCACGTCGTCGTAGGTGAGGCCCAGCGCAGCGAACTTCTCGGGGATCTCCACGCACCCATTCTACGGGCGCCCCGACCCTCTCCTGAGAGGGTGTCCGCATGGGCCGAGGGGAGACAGCGCTGCCGCGCGTCGTCTGGCTGGCCGCCCTGGCCGCGTTCGTCGCCCGCTTCCCCGGCCTCCTCTGGCCGCTGCGCCCCGACGAGGCGGGCTTCCTGCTCGTCGCCCGTGCGTGGAAGCCCGAGCCCGACTCGGTCTACGGCCGCTACTTCGTGGACCGCCCGCCGCCCGTCATCTGGCTGATGCAGGCGACCGATGCCCTCGGCGGTGCCTACACCCACCGCCTCGTCGGCGCGGTCGGCTGCGTCCTCCTCGTGCTCGCCGCCGCAGCCGCCTCCCGCGAGCTCGCCCGCCGCGCCGGCGTCCTCGACCCGGTCGCCGTCCGCCGCATCGCCTCCTGGGTCGCCGTCGGCACGGCCGGCCTCGTGAGCAACGCGCAGATCGACCCGGTCGGCGCCAAGGGCGAGCTCTTCGGCATCCCGCTGGTGATGGCGTCGTGCTGGCTCTCGCTGCGGGCCGTACGCCGGATGTCGGCAGGCGACGCGTTCTGGGCGGGCCTCCTCGCGATGCTCGCCGTCGGCTTCAAGCAGAGCATCGTGGGCGGGCTGGTGTTCGGCGGCGTCCTGCTGCTCGGGTCGGTGCTCGCCCGCCAGCTGCCGGTGCGCACGACGCTGCGGTGCGCGCTCGCCGCGATCGCCGGAGCCGCGGTGCCGGTGGTGGCGGTCGTCGTCTGGGCCCTGGCGGTCGGCGTACGCCTCGAGACGCTCTGGTACACCTCGGTCACGTTCCGCTCCGACGCCAACCGGGTCATCGCCTCACAGAGCTCCGAGGGCGCGACGAGCCGGGTCTGGGTGCTGCTCGTCATCTTCATCGGCGTCGGGATGCTGCTCCTGGTCGTGTGCTTCCTCGCCCAGGTGGTCGGCCTGCTGCGGCTCGACGCCGTCCCGGTCGTGGCGACGCTCGTCATGCTCGGGGTGGACCTCGCCGGGGTCGCGGTCAGCGGGAGCTACTGGACGCCCTACCTCTTCGTCCCGATCCCGTCGCTGGCCCTGGCGCTCGCCCTGCTGCTGTCCAACGACCGCGTCCGCGGCACCCGGGACAAGGTCAACCCCGCCGCCGTCCTCTTCGTCGTGGCGTCCAGCGTCGTCGCGCTCGTCGGCTGGACCGGTGCCTGGGTGGGCGGGCGTGTGCCGGTCGAGGTGCGCACGGGCGAGGCGCTCGACTCGATCGCCCGGCCCGGCGACAAGGTGCTGGTCTACGGCGGCCGCGCCGACATCCAGTGGGCGACGCACGCCGCGTCGCCGTACCCCTATCTCTGGTCGCTGCCGATGCGCACCCTGGACCCGGGCCTCGACGACCTCCGCTCCGTGCTCACCGGGGCGGACCCGCCGACGTGGTTCGTCGAGGCCAGCTACATCAACACGTGGAGCGAGCTCGGCACCCGCCCGGTCGAGAGCTCGCTGATCAGGAAGTACGAGTTCGTGGTGACGGCCTGCGACCGCTACCGGATCTACCACCTCAACACCGTCGACCCGGTGAAGGTCGACGTGGACTGCACGACGCCCTACCGGACGATCTGGGGCCAGTGACGGGAGCCGGGGACGCGACGAGGCCCGCACCGGGTGCCGGTGCGGGCCTCGTGGCTGGAGCGGGTGTGACGGGGTCGATCAGTGACCGTGTCCGTGGCCGTGGCCACCGGCAGCGGCCGGCTCCTCGTCCTCGGGCTTCTCCACGATCAGGGTCTCCGTCGTGAGCAGCATCGCGGCGATGGAGGTCGCGTTGACCAGCGCGGAGCGGGTGACCTTGACCGGGTCGATGACACCCTGGGCGACCAGGTCGCCGTACTCGCCGGTCGCGGCGTTGTAGCCGTTGCCGACGCCGAGCTCGCGGACCTTGGCGGTCACGACGTAGCCGTTCTCGCCACCGTTCTCGGCGATCCAGCGCAGCGGCTCGTCGGCCGCCTTGCGGACCACGCGCACGCCGGCAGCCTCGTCGCCGGTGAGGCCGAGGTTGTCGTCGAGCACCGAGACCGCGTGGATGATCGCGGAGCCACCGCCGGGGATGATGCCCTCCTCGATCGCGGCGCGCGTCGCGGAGACGGCGTCCTCGATGCGGTGCTTCTTCTCCTTGAGCTCCACCTCGGTGGCGGCGCCGACCTTGATCACGCAGACACCGCCGGCGAGCTTGGCGAGGCGCTCCTGGAGCTTCTCGCGGTCCCAGTCGGAGTCGGTGTTCTCGATCTCGGCCTTGATCTGGTTGACGCGGCCCTCGACGCCGGCGCTGTCGCCCGCGCCGTCGACGATCGTCGTGTGGTCCTTGGTGATGACCACGCGGCGGGCCTGGCCCAGGACCTCGAGGCCCACCTGGTCGAGCTTGAGCCCGACCTCGGGGGCGACGACCTGCGCGCCGGTGAGGGTCGCGATGTCCTGCATCATCGCCTTGCGGCGGTCGCCGAAGGCCGGGGCCTTCACGGCGGCGACGTTGAACGTGCCGCGGATCTTGTTGACCACCAGGGTCGAGAGCGCCTCGCCGTCGACGTCCTCGGCGAGGATGAAGAGCGGCTTGCCGGTGCCGATGACCTTCTCGAGGACCGGGAGCAGGTCCTGGATCGAGGAGATCTTGCCCTGGTGGAGAAGGATGTAGGGGTCGTCGAGGACGGCCTCCATCGACTCCGGGTCGGTGACGAAGTAGGCCGAGATGTAGCCCTTGTCGAACTGCATGCCCTCGGTGAACTCGAGCTCGGTGCCCATGGTGTTGGACTCCTCGACCGTGATCACGCCGTCCTTGCCGACCTTGTCGAAGGCCTCGGCGAGCAGGTCGCCGATGTGGCTGTCGCGGCTCGAGATCGTGGCGACGGACGCCATGTCCTCGCGCGACTCGACCTCGCGGGCGGCCTCGCGCAGCGCGTCGCCGACGGCCTCGGCCGCAGCGTCCATGCCGCGCTTGAGGCCCATCGGGTTGGCGCCGGCCGCGACGGCGCGCAGGCCCTCGTGGACCATCGCCTGGGCGAGCACGGTGGCGGTGGTGGTGCCGTCACCGGCGACGTCGTTGGTCTTGGTGGCCACCTCCTTGGTGAGCTGGGCGCCGAGGTTCTCGAACGGGTCGTCGAGCTCGATCTCGCGAGCGACGGTGACGCCGTCGTTGGTGATCGTGGGGGCGCCCCACTTCTTGTCGAGGACGACGTAGCGGCCCTTGGGGCCGAGCGTCACCTTGACGGCGTTGGCGAGGGCGTCGACGCCGCGCTCGAGGGCGCGGCGGGCGTTCTCGTCGAACTCCAGGATCTTGGGCATTGCTGTGCTCCTACATCAGTGATGAAAAGGGGTTCGCCCGGACGTCATGGCCGGTGGTCGCGCGAGCGACCAGCCGCCATGACGAACCGGGCGAGGGAGGATCAGGAGACGACGGCGAGGATGTCGCGGGCGCTCAGGATCAGGTACTCCTGGCCGCTGTACTTGACCTCGGTGCCGCCGTACTTGCTGTAGATGACCTTGTCACCCACCGCGACGTCGAGCGGGACACGGTTGCCGTTGTCGTCGATGCGACCGGGACCGATCGCCACGACCTCGCCCTCCTGGGGCTTCTCCTTGGCGGTGTCCGGGATGACCAGGCCGGAGGCGGTGGTCTGCTCGGCTTCGAGCGTCTGGACCACGATGCGGTCCTCGAGGGGCTTGATGTTGACCGACACTTCGGATCAACCTCCACTTTCTCTTGCACGAGATTGGAACGGGACGTGAGCCCGGGACCTGGTCGGCACGCCGTCGCGGGGGTCGCGCCGGGGCCTCGGGCATTGGCGCTCTCGGGTCGAGAGTGCCAGCACAGACGCTAGCACTCTGCCCGAGTGAGTGCTAGCGGCGGCCACCGCTGGTGCGGCTGGCAGGATGCGCGCGTGGAGATCGAGACGCTGGCCTGGCTGCGCACGAGCGAGGGCGAGCGCCTGGTCGCCCGGGCGAGCCAGGCGTGGGCCGAGCACTCCGGTGACCCGGTGCGGGTCGCGGGCGTCGTACGCCGTCTCGAGCCCGACGCCGAGAAGGCGGCCGCAGCGACCACGCAGGCGCAGCTGCGTGCGAAGGCCGTGGCGAAGTTCGGCGACGCAGCCGCCCTCATGTTCTTCACCCCCGACGCGCTCGAGCAGTCGACGCGCACCCGGGTCGCCGACCACCGCGCGGCACGGCTCGCGGCTGCCGTCCCCGGCGGCAGCGTCGTCGACCTCGGCTGCGGCATCGGCGGCGACCTCCTCGCCTTCGCCCGCGCCGGGCTGGTCGCCGCCGGCATCGACCAGGACCCGCTGCGGGTGGCGATGGCCGAGGCCAACCTGGCGGCCCTCGGCCTCGCGGGCGCCGTGATGGTGGGCGACGCCACGACGATCGACGTCCGCGGCTTCGACGCCGCGTTCGCCGACCCCGCCAGGCGCGGCGGGCGCGGGCGCGTCTTCGACGTCGAGGGCTGGACGCCGCCGTGGCCCTGGGTGCTGGACCTGCTGACCGGCCGCTCCCTGGTCAAGGTCGCCCCCGGCATCGGCCACGACCTGGTGCCGCCCGGCGTCGAGGCCGAGTGGGTCAGCGACCGCGGCGAGGTCAAGGAGGCGGTGCTGTGGTCGCCGAGCCTGGCGACGACGGACCGCCGGGCGACCGTCATCGGCGAGGGCGGCCTCGCGACGCTCACCGAGGACGACGCGCCGCCGCTCGGACAGGACGGTGTGGACGTGCGCGACGTCGGGGCGTACCTCTACGAGCCCGACGGTGCCGTCATCCGCGCCGGACTGGTCACCGCGGTGGCAGCGGGCGTCGGAGGCGGCCTGGTCGACGAGCACATCGCCTACGTCACCGGCGACGACGCCTTCCGTACGCCGTTCGCGCGGGGCTACCGCGTGGTGGAGCACCTCCCCTACCGCGAGAAGCAGCTGCGCGCCGCGCTCCACGAGCGCGGCATCGGCCGGCTGACGATCAAGAAGCGCGGCGTGCAGGTCGTGCCGGACGAGCTGCGCAAGCGGCTCGCGCTCAAGGGCGACGCGGAGGGGACCCTCGTCCTCACCCGCGTCGCCGGCCAGGGCACCGCCCTGCTCGTCGAGCCGTTCTAGTCGAGCCGTTCTAGTCGGCTGTCGGGGAGCAGCCGGCGCGGGAGACCCCGGCCACCTTCACCGGGAGCCGACCCGGTGCGGGCGAGCGGCCGAGCAGCACCTCGACCAGCACGTCCATCGCCGCCGGGGTGTCGCCGTACGTCGCGATGCGGACGGGGGCGTCGACCTGGCCGAGGACCCACGGGGAGTCGGTGGCGACCGCGACGGCACCGTCCACGGGCGCGTCGTGGAAACCGGTGAACCCGACGCCGGTGCCGGCCGCGAGCCGGGCGTCCTCGCGGGCGGTCCAGGCCCGGAGCCGGCGTTCGCGACGGGTCTCGTCCTTGGTCCACGCGCGCAGCCGCTTCCGGAAGTGCCGCTTGCCCTCCTTCTTGCGACGCTCGGGCCTGGGCTCCGCCGTCGCGAGCGAGCGCGGCGGCGAGCGACGGAGCAGCACCGGGAGGCCGGCGCGACCGGCGGCCGCGGCGAAGGTGCTCACCGCGCCGGGGTCGCCGTAGGCGTGGACGGCGTCACCGACGAGCCGGCCGGAGCAGTCGCCGTCGGTGACGGTGATCGCGGCGGCGGAGAGCCGGCGGGAGGCCGCTGCCGCCGACCCGCCGGGCGCGCTGCCGACCGTGGTCGCGGCCAGGTGGGACAGCAGCGCGATCTGGCGGGCGGCCGACTGCTCGAGCCGGCGCCGCGGGAGGGCCCCCGACCGGACCGCCTTCACGAGCGCGGCACGGGCCACGGCGGGCGAGGGCGGCATCAGCAGCACGTCCGCGCCCGCGCGGATCGCCTGGACGGCCGTACGTCCCGGTGACCGGCCGCGGGTGACGCCGGCCATGCGGAGCGAGTCGGTCACGACCAGCCCGCCGAACCCGAGCTCGTCACGGAGCAGGCCCGTCGTGACCTTGCGCGACAGCGACGACGGCACCCGCGGGTCGACCGCGCGGACGTCGATGTGCCCGACCATCACCGCCGGCAGCCCGGCGGCGACCGCCTCACGGAACGGCACGAGGTCGGATGCCTCGAGGTCCGCGAGCGACTTCGTCTGCACCGGGAGCGTCAGGTGGCTGTCGGCCGGGACCGAGCCGTGGCCCGGGAAGTGCTTGATGACCGGCAGGACGCCCGCCCCCGAGAAGCCGTTGGCCGCGGCGACCACCTGCTCGGCGACGGTCGTGGGCCTCGACGACGCCGACCGGGAGCCGATCGTCGGGTCCCCCGGCCCGGAGGTGACGTCGGCGTCGGGTGCGAAGTCGACGGTGAAGCCGAGCCCGCGCAGGTCGGCGCCGCTGGCGGCGTACGCCCGCTCGGTGAGCCCGGGGTCTCCCGCTGCGCCGGTGCTCATGAACGTCGGGAACCGGCTGGCCGCCCCGCCGAGCCGCTCCACCACGCCGCCCTCCTGGTCGACGCCGAGGAACAGCGGCCACTTCCGACGGACCTGCCGGGTGAGCGCGGCGTTGACGCCGCGGACCTGCTCGGCGGAGGCGACGTTGGCGCTGAAGGCGATCACGCCGCCGAGGTGGAGGTCACGCACCATCGCGACAGGCGCCCGGGTCCCGGTCCAGTCGGCGACGATCAGCTGGCCGGCCAGGTCGGGCAGGGACAACCGGCCCGCCATCCTGGCCGCGCGGTCGAGCTCGGCCCGGTCCGGCCCCCAGCCCTCGACCAGCCCCAGCTCCTCGGACGGGGTCGGCGGGACGGTCGGGGTGCTGGTCGCCGCAGTGCTGCGCGCGCCCTGCCCCTCTTTCTCCGCCGGCGCCTCCCCACCGCTGCACGCCGCAGCCGTCGCGACCAGGGCGAGGGTCGCGACGAGCGTGGTCAGGCGGGCGGGCATCCGGTCATGGTGGCACGGTCCGGTCACCGACCGTGCCGCTCGGGTTCACTGGGCCCGTGCGCACCACCGTGCTCGTCGAGGGTCGCAGCGACGCCGTGGCGCTGCACACCCTCGCCCGCGCCTGGGGACAACCGATCCCGGACGACGTCGAGGTCCTGCCGATGGGTGGGATCACGAACATCCGTGCTGTCGCCACCCGGCTGCACGCGGACGGCCACGCCCTCGCCGGGATGTACGACGCCCCGGAGGTCGGGTTCGTGCGTCGCGGCCTCGCGGCAGCGGGCGTCATCGACTCCGAGGACGCCGCCCTCGAGCCGTACGGCTTCTTCTGCTGCACGCGCGACCTCGAGGACGAGCTGCGTCGCGCGCTCGGCACGGCTGCGGTCGAACGGGTGATCGCCGCTGCCGGCGAGACCAGGTCGCTCGAACGCCTCGCCCGGATGCCTGCCCAGTCGGGGTGGAGCCGCGAGGAGCTGCTGGCCCGGTTCATGACCTCGAGGAGCGGCCGCAAGGAGCGCTACGCGCGTCTGCTCGTGGAGGCACTGCCCGCCGGTGGCGAGCCCGCCCCGCTGCGCTCCCTGCTCACCCACCTCGGGATCTCTCCTCGGCCCTGAGCCCGCCCTCCGCCACACCTCCTCCGTGCCCACTTGCGCGTGAGTCGCTCGGAGACTCAGGGGCAAGCACCCGGCGAGGGGTGGCCGCGGAGGGGGGTCTGGCCTGTGGACGGGGGCCGCCTGTGGAGAGGCGTGGCGGTGGTGTCGGTGCGGCTCGCTGGGATGACGGGACGACGTGAGGCACACGCACGGCCACAGGACGGGAGCGACGGATGCCGGTGCAGAGCAGGACCGATGAGGAGTGGACGCCGGACAGCGGCTGGAGCGCGGCGGAGGTGGAGTGGTACCTGATGGGGCCGTTCGACGGTGGCCTCCCCGGGCTCGTACGTCGCGTCCGGCGGATCCTGGACGTGTCGCAGCGCGGGCTCGCGGCACTCATCGGGGTGTCGCAGTCGGTCGTGGCACGGTGGGAGACCGGGCGGACGAGCCCGCGGGTCAGCGCCGTGCAGGAGCTCATGCGGCTCGCCGGACTCCGGGTCACGGTCCACGACGTCGAGACCGGTGCGGAGGTCGAGCCCATGCGGGACGACGGCGCACGCGACCGCGGTGGCCGCCGCTACCCGGCGCACGTCGACCTGAGGGTCACCGGGTGGTACGTCCCGCGCGGGCTCGACTGCACGGCCGAGCCCGCCAGGTGGCGCAGGCGTTCACGCCGCCGGCAGGACCCGGCCGTCCGCTACGACACCTCGCCCTACCTCCGGCGGCGCCGGCGAGGGGTGTTCGGCACCCCGGTCGACCACCCCGCCCACCACCAGCTGGTGGCGGAGGCGCAGCACCTCGACGACCAGTGGGAGGACTGGTTCGGGGTGCGGCTGGCGGCGTGAGCCGGCCGGGAGCCGGTCGGGAGCCGGGTCGGTCAGACGTTGGCCCGCTCGGCGCCGATCGTCGTGTCGGGACCGTGGCCGGTGTGCACGACGGTGTCGTCCGGCAGGTCGAGGAGACGGGACCGGATGGACTCCTTGATGACGTCCGCGTCCGAGTAGGACCGACCGGTCGCGCCCGGGCCGCCCTCGAAGAGGGTGTCCCCGGTGAACACGCAGCCGAGGTCGTGGACGTAGAGGCAGACGGCTCCCGGCGCGTGGCCCGGGGTGTGGAGCACGGTGACCGCGGCGCCGCCGATCGTCAGGGTCATCCCGTCCGACAGGTCGACGTCCCAGAGCTCGGCGCCCTCCTCGTCGCCACCGTGGGTGAGCTCCCAGAGCGGGCGGTCGTCGGGGTGCAGCAGGATCGGGGCACCGGTCGCGACGCGCAGCGCCGGGGCGACGCGGACGTGGTCGTCGTGCGCGTGGGTGCAGACGATCGCCTTCACCGCACGGCCGCCGACGACCCGCAGGATGGCGTCGACGTCGTGCGGGGCGTCGATCACCAGGCACTGCTCGTCGTCGCCGATCACCCAGACGTTGTTGTCCACCTGGTGGGTCTCGCCGTCGAGGCTGAAGGTGCCCGAGACGACGGCGTGGTCGACGCGGGCGCTCACAGGACCACGACCGAGCGGAGCACGCCGCCGGAGTGCATCGTGTCGAAGGCGGCCTCGACGTCGCCGAGCCCGATCTCCTCGCTCACGAAGGCGTCGAGGTCGAGCCGGCCCTGCTGGTAGAGGTCCACGAGCATCGGGAAGTCCCGCGAGGGCAGGCAGTCGCCGTACCAGGACGACTTCAGCGACCCGCCGCGCCCGAAGACGTCGATGAGCGGGATGTCGGGGACCTTCATGTCCGGGGTGGGTACGCCGACCAGGACCACGGTGCCGGCCAGGTCGCGGGCGTAGAACGCCTGCTTCCACGTCTCGGGCCGGCCCACGGCGTCGATCACGACGTCCGCGCCGCCCTCGTGCCCGGTGCCGTCCGGCGGCGGGGTCAGCGACCGGATGGCCTCGACCGCGTCCACCTCGGACGAGTTCACCGTGTGGGTGGCGCCCATCGACCGCGCCATCTCGAGCTTCCGCTCGTCGACGTCCACCGCGATGATCTTCGACGCCCCGGCGAGGGCCGAGCCCGCGATCGCGGCCGCGCCCACTCCCCCGCACCCGATGACCGCGACCGTCGAGCCGCGGCCGACGTTGCCGGTGTTGATCGCCGCGCCGAGCCCGGCCATCACGCCGCAGCCGAGCAGGCCGACAGCGGCGGCTCGGGCCGACGGGTCGACCTTGGTGCACTGACCGGCGGCGACGAGGGTCTTCTCGGCGAAGGCGCCGATGCCCAGTGCCGGGGAGAGCTCGGTGCCGTCCTCCAGGGTCATCTTCTGGGTCGCGTTGTGGGTGGCGAAGCAGTACCACGGCTCGCCGCGGTCGCACGCGCGGCAATTGCCGCACACCGCGCGCCAGTTGAGCACCACGAAGTCGCCGGGCTCCAGCCCGCTCACGTCCGGGCCGACCGCCTCGACGACACCGGCCGCCTCGTGGCCGAGCAGGAACGGGAAGTCGTCGTTGATCCCGCCCTCGCGGTAGTGCAGGTCGGTGTGGCACACGCCGCAGGCCTGCACCTTCACCACCGCCTCCCCCGGACCGGGGTCGGGGACGTTGATCGTGACCACCTCGACCGGCGCGCCCTTCGCGAGTGCGACCACGGCCTTGACCTGCTGCATGCGATGTCTCCTGCTACGTCGGGGGCGTCTGTGTGCCACGAGCCTCCCAAACAGATGCAACCCCCGTCGACCCGGTCGCGTCCTCACCACGACACGCCCCGCCGGGGCACCGATATCGGACAGGAGGTGGAGGGTGACCACGACACTCGTGGACATGGGTTCGCAGGGCCGCCGCGCCGACAGGGACGCCGACTTCTCGGCCTACATGGCCGCGCGCCAGCCCGCCCTCTACCGGACGGCGTACCTCCTCGCCGGCGACCACGCCTCGGCGGAGGACCTCCTCCAGAACGCGTTCGCCAAGCTCTACCTCTCGTGGGACAAGATCCGCGACCAGGGGGCCGTCGACGGCTACGTCCGCCGGATCATGGTCAACGAGAACAACTCCCTGTGGCGACGCGCCTGGAAGCGCCGCGAGCACTCCACCGACACCATGCCGGACACCGGCTCGCACGACACGTACGACGACGGGATGGGCGGCGCGCTCTGGTCCTACGTCCAGACCCTGCCGCCCAAGCAGCGGGCCGTGATCGTGCTGCGCTACTACGAACAGCTGAGCGAGGCCGAGATCGCCGCAGAGCTCGGCATCTCGCCCGGCACCGTCAAGTCCCAGGCGAGCCGTGCGCTCGCCGGGCTCCGCGCCCGCGCCCCCCGCTCACTCAACCCCCACGAGTCCGGAGACGTCTCATGAACCACACTCCCCTCGAGGACCAGGTCCACGACGCCCTGCACCGCCGTGCCGACCCGATCCAGCACGCGCCCCTCACCGTCACCGACGTACGCCGCCGTGCCGGGCGCATCCAGCGTCGTCGGGCAGCCGTGGCCGGCGTCGCCGTCGCCGCCGTCCTCGCCATCGCGATCCCGGTCGGGCTCTCGGCCACCGGCACGAACCAGCGCAGCGACGTCCCTCCTGCGACGCAGTCCCCGAGCCCCACCCCGAGCCCGACCCCGGAGGTGGTCTCGGGCACGGTCGACGTCGACCCGGCCAAGGCCGAGGTGGTCGAGGAGACCCCCGTCGCGCTCCTGGACGTCGACGGCCCCAGCCTGATCACGCCGGACGGCACGCTCGACCTGCCGCACGACTACGACGTCCTCACCCCGTACCTCGACGGCTGGGTCGGCGTCGCGGATCCACGACGAGCCCGACGTGCCGTGGAGCACGATCGAGTTCCTCGGCGCCGACCTCCGCGTCGACGACGGCGGTGCCGCCACGGGCGGCCTGGTCGTGAGCCCCGATGGCGGGCGGATCGCCTGGTCGGAGTACGACGGCACGCGGTGGCGGGTCGTCGTCGCGGACCCTGCCGGCGAGACGGAGTGGGTCCAGACGACGTTCCCGCCGACGTCCGAGGACGAGCCGGTGATACCGGTCGGCTTCGTCACCGCCGACACCGTCGCAGTGCGTGCGATGTACAACGTCGGTGACCCGAAGACCTTCGTCGCCGCCGGGGGCCAGCCGGTCGAGGTGCCGGGACTCCTCCAGGCCGACGCGGCATCGCCCGCGCTCGGCGTCGTGGCCGGGATCACCGAGTTCCGCCCGGAGGGCACCTGCTTCGGTGTCGTGGACGCCGTCGCCCGCGGCGGAGACCCCGCGTGGACGACGTGCGACCACCGCCTCGGCCCGTTCAGCGCGGGCGGCGCCTACGTGGTCGGCAGCAGCCCGGAGTCCGACGGCAACGGCTCGCCCACCCTCACCGTGCTCGACGCCGTCGACCGGCGACGGAGGTCGTCACCTTCAAGGCGATCCCCCAGCGCGGCAAGGTCGGCGGCTTCGACAGCCAGATGACCTGGGTGGGCGACGAGGCCCTGGTGGTCCGGATGTTCGACGGCGACGAGAGCCACATCATGCGGCTGGGCCTCGACGGCTCGGTGCAGCGGATCGGGATCGAGAGCGCCGGCCTGTCCGGCCTCGACGTCGCCGTGCCGAGCTGAGCGGCACGGACGAGCGGCTACGGGGTCTTGATCTCGAAGGAGGCGAGCAGGCTGTCGATGACCTGCTGGCCCTCCTCGTCGCTCAGGCTGTAGCTGTCGCCGGTGTAGATGGCGACGTTGATCAGCCACGCACTGTCGAGGAACATCACGCCGTAGTAGTGGGAGACCTCGGTGGGGTCCTTCTGGTCGATCAGGTGCCACGCGGAGTACTGCCCGCCCACGACCACGTTGTCCTGGCGCTCCATCCGTCGCGGCCCGCCGTGCGCCCTGGCCCACTGCCGCGCATAGGCGTCGAGGGACGGCGCGCTGGTGGGGTACGGCGACAGCGACAGCGCGCTCCTGTCGTCGTTCCAGCCCTGCACGATCCCGTAGTCGGCGACGTTCTTGTAGGTCGGCAGCGCGTGCATCGTGGCCCCGGGGACCTCGATGAGCGGACCGTCCGCAGGCTCGACGGCGGGAGTGGACGACGTGGGCACGGGAGCCGACGGCGAGGAGGACGTGGACGACGGAGTCCCACCAGCGGGTTCCTCGCCTGCCTCACCCGTCGAGGACTGGCACCCGGTCGTGAGGACGAGCAGCCCCACCCCGACGCAGGACGCGACCCGGTGATGACGGGTCCCCCGAGAAGCCATGTCCGGAGCCTAGCCACCGGTCCGGATCGCGGCTGTGGCAGATCCGCGGCCCGAGGTGGTTTTGGTTTCCCGATCAGGGGGAAAGGACAGACCATGCTGCCGCTGGAGGACCGTGAGCTGCTCAACCAGACGATGGTGGGGCTCAACATCGACCCGGAGACCATCGCGTCGCTGATGTTCTCCTTCGACAAGGCCGCCGAGGGGCTCGCGGCCGACCCGATCACCCATGTCAGCAGCGCCTCGTTCGGTGACTCGTACACCGGCGGCTACCGCCTCGCCACCAACGTCCAGATGGCCCACGAGGCCGTCGCCGACGAGCTGAAGCGCATGATCGCCGGGCTGCGCGGCATGGGCACCTCGGTGGAGGCGTTCAGCAAGGACGTCCAGTCCACGACCGAGCAGACGGTCGCGACGATGACCCTGTTCCAGGCCTCGACCGAGTGCGTCGCCGCTCCCGACTTCAGCACGAGCCAGTGCACGCTGCCGACCGAGAGCCGGGACTGAGCCGTGACCAAGGGACCCCACCGCCTCGTCCTCGACCAGTACCTCGACTCGGCCGCCGGGGGCGTCCTCCAGGGCGCCGGGCGTGACTGGAAGCGCAAGGCCCAGGAGCTCCAGACCCTCGGCGAGGCGCTCAAGCTGGCGGCCCAGCAGGCTGAGCTCCACATCGGTGAGCAGACCCTCACCGGCCCCGCGGTGCGCGCGGGGATGGAGGAGACGTCCAGCTCGATGATGCTCAAGTCCGAGCAGCTGAAGGCGGCCGGGCAGGCCCTGGTCGTCGTCGGCCAGCAGGTCGCGGACACGCGTGAGGCGCGGGACGCGATGACCGACCTCGGGGAGAAGCCGCCGGTCTACCAGGCGCCCCCCGGCACCCCCGGCGTGGAGGTCACCGACGAGGAGCTCGCCGCCCAGGCGGCCGCCTCCGCGGCCCGGCAGCAGCAGCGCGACACGTGGCAGTCGGACTACGACAAGCAGGAAGCCAAGTCCCTCGCCCTGACCAAGGAGATGGACGCGACGTTCATCTCGGCCATCCCTCCCATGCAGGCGATCCACGGGCAGCAGGACCCGACCGAGCCGCCGCCCGACGTCCCGTCCGGTCCCGACGGGCCCTACCTGCCGGGCACCCCGACCACCTCGGGCACGTCCGAGCACGGCACACCCCTGAACTGGGGCCTGGTGGTGGTCGAGGAGCCCAAGCACGACGACCCGCCGCCGCCTCCCCCAGTGGTCTGGCCGCCCGTGGAGCCGCCGCCGCCTCCGCCGCCTCCGCCGCCGCCGCCGCCGCCTCCGCCTCCGCCCCGCCGCCGCCGCCGGTGGACCCGACACCGGTCCCGACGCCGCACCCCACCCCGGGACCGACGACGTCGGTGATCGGCTCGTCGCAGAGCGGCATCACCTTCGACCCGTCCGGCAGCAGCACGCCGACGCCGGTGTCGGCGGGATCGGGCGCGTCCTCCGGTGCGTCGGCCGCGGCCCTCGGCGCAGCGGGTGGAGCCGGGGGCATGGCCGCCGGCGCGATGCGCCCGGGTGCGATCCGCACCACCCTGACGCGCGGCACGGCGCCGCTCCGGTCGATCGGCTCGACCGGTCGCGCCGGTAGCGCGGGCGCCCTGTCCCGCTCCGGAGGCTCCACCTCGGCCGGTCGCGCGGGAGCAGCCGGTGGTCGCGGTTCCTCGACGGGCAGCGCGGGCGGCCGCGGCGCCGGGTCCGGAGCAGGGTCGCGGTCGGGGTCCCGCGGTGCGTCCGGCGCCTCGGGACGTGGTGGCCGCAAGGGCGAGGACGAGAAGTCCGACGAGCGCGACAGCCTGGTCTACGACCAGGACTGGCTCGGCGACGACGACGTCGCACCCGGCGTCCTGGACTGAGGCAGCTCGGTCAGGACGCCACGACGCAGGTCCCCGCTCTCGGGCGGGGACCTTCGTCGTGCCCGGACCAGCCGGAGCGGCGGATCAGGCGACGACGGTGGTGATCGGCATGGACGAGTCGGCCGGCAGGTCCAGCAGCGACGGCGTACGGCCTCGCGCCACGAGCTCGGCCCCCAGCGCGGCGACCATGGCGCCGTTGTCGGTGCAGAGGCCGGGACGCGGGACGCGGACGCGGATGCCCGCGGCGGTGGCGCGCTCCTCGGCCATCGCCCGGAGCCGGCTGTTGGCGGCCACGCCCCCGCCGATGAGGATGTCCTCGATGCCGCGGCTCGTGGCGGCGTCGATCGCCTTGCGGGTGAGCACGTCGCAGACGGCCTCCTGGAACGACGCGGCCACGTCGGCCACGTCGATCGTCACGCCGTCGCGCTGCTGGGCCTCCACCCAGCGGGCGACCGCGGTCTTGAGCCCGGAGAACGAGAAGTCGAAGCGGTGCCGCTCGAGGTCGCGCCTGGCCGTCAGGCCGCGCGGGAAGTCGATGGCCACGCTGTTGCCGCTGCGCGCGGCCCGGTCGATGTGCGGACCGCCCGGGAAGGGCAGGCCGAGCAGCCGGGCGACCTTGTCGAACGCCTCACCGGCCGCGTCGTCGATCGTGGAGCCCATCGGCTCGACGCCGAGGGTCACGTCGGTGACCTCGAGCAGGCTGGAGTGGCCGCCGGAGACGAGCATCGCCAGGCACGGCTCGGGCAGCGGGCCGTGCTCGAGCTGGTCGACCGCGACGTGCGCGGCCAGGTGGTTGACCCCGTAGATCGGCTTGCCGAGGCCGATCGCCAGCGCCTTGGCGCTGGCCACGCCGACCAGCAGCGCGCCGGCCAGGCCGGGGCCGCTGGTGACGGCGATCGCGTCGACGTCGTCCAGCGAGATCCCGGCGGTCTCGGCGGCCCGCTCGATCGTGGGGACCATCGCCTCGAGGTGCGCGCGGCTGGCCACCTCGGGCACGACACCGCCGAAGCGGGCGTGCTCCTCCACGCTGCTCGCCACCGTGTCGGCGAGGAGGGTGTGGCCGCGGACGATGCCGACTCCGGTCTCGTCGCACGACGTCTCGATGCCGAGGACGAGCGGCTCGTCAGTCATTCCGCGTCGCCGCCTCCGCGCGCGCGGCGCCGGGCAGCCAGCGGCACATGACCAGCGCCTCGGACCCGTCGCGGTAGTAGTGGGGGCGTACGTCGATCACGCTGAACTGGCGCGCGACGTAGAAGCCGAGGGCCTCGGCGTTGGTCACGCTGACCTCGAGCAGCATGCGCGAGGCGTCGTCGGTGTCGACGAGGAGCTCGTCGAGCAGCCGGGAGGCCAGTCCCCCGCGACGCGCCTCGGGGCGTACGGCGATGCGGAGCAGGTCCACGATGTCGCCGGCGCTCATCGTCACGGCGTAGCCGGTGAGGGCGCCGGAGTCGTCGACGTCGACCACGAACCGACGACCCGGGCCCTCGATCTCCTGACGGACGAGCGTCTCGTTCCACGCGTCGGCACCGAACAGCTCGAGCTCGAGCGCGACGAGGTCGGGCAGGTCGGCCAGGGCGGCGGGACGGATCACGAGACCGGCTTTCTGGGTGCTCCGGCGACCGCGTCGGGGCGGCGGAGGTAGAGAGGTTCGGGGTCGAGCAATTCTACGAGCTCCCCGCTGACGCCGTGGGCGATCCAGCCTGCCCCCGGCCTTTCGGGTGGGATCGCGTGCGGGAAGTGGTCGGGGTAGAGCAGCGGGCCGGCGCCGGCCACCGGCGCGTCGGTCGCGACCTCGGCGGGCCTGGTCACGACCGGACCCTCGAGGCGGCGCCCGTCGGCGTCGTAGGAGGCGAGGTAGACCTCCTTGCGCCGGGCGTCGGTGGCCACGAGGAAGCTGTCGGTGGGCGCCGACGTCTCGACGACCTGCAGCGCGATCGCGTCGAGCGAGCAGACGCCGTAGACCGGGACGTGCAGCACGAAGCCGAGGGTGCGGGCGGTGACGATGCCGACCCGCAGGCCGGTGAACGGGCCCGGCCCGACGCCGACGGCGATCGCGGTGAGGTCCTGCCGCACGATGCCGACCTCGCTCATCGCCCGGGCGACGAGCGGGGCGAGGTGCTCGCCGTGCTTCATCGGCTGCTCGGACGAGAGCTCGACGACGACGCGCTCGCCGTCGTGGAGCGCGACGCTCACCAGCGGGGTGGCGGTGTCGAGGGCGAGGAGCACGGCGCCGAGGTTACTGTCCGACGACCCAGCGCAGTGAAACGCGGCGGGGATCGATCTCGTCGTCGGGTGCCTGTCCCACGGCGCGCTCGATGACGACCTCGAGGTGCGAGTCGGCCAGGCCCTCCGCGATCCCGGAGCCCCACTCGACGACGGTGACCGCGGTGTCGAGCGACGCGTCGAGGTCGAGGTCGTCGAGCTCGTCGAGGCCGCCGAGGCGGTAGGCGTCGACGTGCACCAGGTCCGGCCCGTCGACCAGCGACGGGTGGACGCGCGCGATCACGAACGTCGGCGACGTCACGCCGCCGCGGACGTCGAGGCCGGCGCCGAGGCCCTGGGTGAAGGTGGTCTTGCCCGCGCCGAGCTCACCGGTGAGCACGACCAGGTCGCCGGCCACCAGGCTGCGGCCGACCCGCTCCCCCAGCCGCCGCATCGTGTCGGCGTCCGGGCAGTCGAAGGTGGTGCCGAGCCACAGCGCGAGCTCGACGTAGGGGCTGTGCCGGGCGGTCACCACGAAGTCGTGGCGCTCCCAGAAGCCGACGGTCTCGGGGAGCTCCTCGCGCGCGACCACCTTCACGGCCTCGCGGCCGGCGGCGGCGTCCACGGCCGCCTCGACGAGCGCGGTCGCCACGCCCGTGCCCTGCGCCCCGGGGACGACGCCGAAGCGACGCAGGACCAGCCCGTCGGGCGTGGGGTCCAGCACGACGCACCCCACCGGTACGTCGTCCACCGTCGCGAGGAGACCTCCGCGCCCGGACAGCAGGCGGGCGATCGAGCGCTCGTCCTCGGCCAGGGCGTCGGCGGGAGGGTCGAGGGGCGGCCGGGCACCGAACGCGGCCTGCACGACCGCCAGCACCTCGGCGGCCGCCTCCGCGCCGACCCGGCGTACGACGACGCTCACAGCGGCACCTGCCCCTGGGCCAGCGAGAGGAGGTCGTCGAGCTCCGCGGTGACCTGCTTGTGGTGCTCGAGCAGCACCATGTGGCCGGCCCCCTCGCACTCCAGCAGGCTCGAGCCCGGGATCCGGCTGTGCAGCTTGCGGCTGTGCCCGATCGAGGTGATCTTGTCCTCGGTGCCGCAGATGATCGCCGTCGGCACGCGGCCGAGCGCGTCGAGGTGCTCGAACTTGTCGAGCGTCGCGAAGGCCGGGTAGAAGTCGGCGACGACGGCGAACGGCGTCGCGTTGAGCATCGAGTAGACGAACTCGACGTGCGAGACCGGCACCTCGTCGGTGCCGAAGGCGTAGCGGTCGGTGACCACGTCGGCGACCGCGTGCCCCCACGCCCGCGCGAGGTCCACCACCTTGTGGCCGCGGTCGAGGGTGCGGACCGCGCGGCCGACGAACCGGCCGCCGAGGCCCAGCGGCAGCATCGGGAAGAGGATGCGGCCGGGGTCGAGGCCGCCGGCGGTGGTGGAGATCAGCGCGGCGCCGACGACCTTGTCGCCGAAGAGGTCGGGGTGGAGCTCGGCGAGCGAGATCACGGTCATCCCGCCCATCGAGTGGCCGACGACCACGCAGCGGCCGGGGACGGTGTCCTCGATGACGCGCCGCAGGTCGTGGCCGAGCTGGTCGATCGTGCAGTGGTCCTCGTCGGACCGCGCCGACCGGCCGTGGCTGCGCTGGTCGTAGAAGACGGTGCGGACCTGGCCGCGGTAGGCGGCGCGCTGGAAGTGCCAGCTGTCGAGGTTGAGGGAGTAGCCGTGGACGAAGACGACGGTGAGGTCGTCGTCGGTGGCGGCGCGACCGCCGAAGTCGGCCGGCTCGTCGATCTCGACGTGCAGGTCGAGCGCGTCGTCGGCGACGACGACCCGCGGCGCGCTGTGCAGCTCGCCGAAGGCCACCCGCTCCCCCGCGTCGCGCCGGCTGATGATGCGGCTCTGGCGCACGATGCCCGCGGCGCCCGCCGCGGCCGCCAGGCCTGCCGCGCCGACCACGGTGCCGAAGATCCGGCCCCGGATGCTCATGGCGTGCCTTCCTCGACCTCGGCGTCGACCTCGGTACCCACGTGGCGCCGCACGAAGCGACCGCCGATCCGGGTGACGATCTCGTAGCTGATGGTGCCCACCGCCTCTGCCCAGTCCTGGGCCGTCGGCTCGCCACGGTCACCGGGGCCGAAGAGGACGACCTCGGTGCCGGGCGGCGGGAGCTCGCCGTGCAGGTCGACGACGACCTGGTCCATGCAGACCCGGCCGCGGACCGGGCGCCGCGAGTCCTCGACCCACACCGACGCGACGTTGCCGGCGGCACGGGGTACGCCGTCGGCGTACCCCGCAGGGACGAGGCCGACGCTGGTGTCGTGGTCCGCCACCCAGGTGTGGCCGTAGGAGACGCCGTCGCCGGCGGAGATCGGCTTGCTCATCACCAGCCGGGCCCGGGCGGTCATCGCCGGGCGCAGGCCGAGCGGCGGGGTCGCGCCGGGCGCCGGGTCGAGGCCGTAGGCGGCGATCCCGCACCGCACCAGGTCGAAGTGCGACGACGGGCGCAGGATCGCGGCGGCCGAGTTGGCCAGGTGCCGGACGTCGGGGTCCAGGCCGGCCCGTGCGGCCAGGTCCAGCGCGTCGCGGAAGGCGGCCTCCTGCGCGTCGTTCATCGGGTGGGCGGGCTCGTCACTGGCCACGAAGTGCGACCAGATGCCGGTGACCTCGATCCGCCCGGCCGCCTCGTGCGCGGCCGCCGCCTCGCACAGCGACGCCCACGCGGCCCGCGGCGCGCCACCGCGCGACAGGCCGGTGTCGACCTTGAGCTGCACCCGGGCACCGCCGACGGCGGCGACCTCCTCGAGCTCCTCGACCGTGTACGCCGTCACCTCGACACCGGCCGCGACGGCTGCGGCGAAGTCGTCGCCGGGCGCGCTCAGCCAGCACAGCAGCGGGCCGCGGTCCCCGGCGGCGCGCAGGGTGAGCGCCTCGTCGATCGTCGCGACGCCGAGCCAGTCGGCACCGGCGTCGCGGGCCGCTCCGGCCACCTCGACCATGCCGTGCCCGTAGCCGTCCGCCTTGACCACGACCATCAGCTGCACGGGCGCGTCGACCTGCACGAGGTCGCGCAGGATCCGCACGTTGTGCCGCACGGCAGCCAGGTCGACCACGATCTCGGCGCGTGGCGGCGCGGGATCGGTCATGGACCCGATCATCCCAGCCCTGCGAGGGTCTCGCGCACGACCTGCGGGATCTGGACCGCGACCCGGATGGCGGTCAGCGGGCCGCCGGCGGCGGCCTGCGTGGCGGCCGCGCCGTGGAGCCACGAGCCGACCGACGCGGCGTCGTAGGGCTCCAGCCCGGCCGCGAGGAGCGACCCGACCAGCCCGGAGAGCACGTCGCCGGCCCCCGCGGTCGCCAGCCACGGCACCCCGGTCGTCGTCGCGCGGACCCGGCCGTCGGGAGCGGCGACGAGCGTGTGGTGGCCCTTGAGCAGCACCACGCAGCCCCAGCGACGAGCGGCGTCGCGGGCGTGCTCGAGGGGCGCCGCCTCGACCGCCTCACGGTCGACGCCCAGCATCGCGGCCAGCTCGCCGGCGTGGGGGGTGAGGACCCAGTCCGCGCCTGCGTCGCCCACGTGGGCCAGCGCGTCGGCGTCCACCACGACCGGTACGCCGTCCTCACGCGCCTCCGCGAGCATCGTCGCGGCGTCGTCGCCGCCACCGGGGCCGACCACCCAGGCCTGGACGCGCCCGGCGCCCACCACCTCGGGATGGGCCGTGCGGACGGTGTCGGCGACGTGGTCGGGCCCGACGTAGCGGACCATCCCGACCAGGCCGGTGTTGGCACCCCCGACCGCGAGGAGCGCGGCACCCGGGTAGGTGCTCGACCCGGCGCGCACGCCGACGACGCCGCGGGTGTACTTCTGCGCGTCGGGGCCCGGCCGCGGCAGCAGCGCGCGTACGTCGTCGGGCTGGAGCGCCTCGACGCACGGAGCGCCCAGCTCGTCGGGGTCCAGGTCGAGGTCCACGAGGTGGAGGGCGCCGCTGGCGGTCGAGGCGGGGTCGACGAGGTGGGCGACCTTGTGGGTGCCGAAGGTGACGGTGAGGGCGGCCCGCACGTGCGGACCGTCGAGCCGGCCGGTGTCGACGTCGACGCCCGACGGCACGTCGACCGCGACCACCGGCACGCCGGCGTACGCCTCGAGCGCCGCGACGGCCTCCGGACGCAGGCCGGGGCGACCGCCGATGCCGACGATCCCGTCGACGACCAGGTCGGGCTCCGGCCCGAGGTCGCCGAGGTCGTGCGTGGCGCGTCCTCCGGCCCGCTCCAGCGCGGCCAGGCCGGCGGCGTGGACCCGGTCGGCGAGGAGCAGCGCCTCCACGGCGACACCGCGGGCGGCCAGCCGGGCGCCGGCCCAGAGCGCGTCTCCGCCGTTGTCGCCGGGGCCGACGAGCAGCAGCACGCGGCTGCCGTAGGCCGTGCCGAGCAGGTCGAGCACAGCGGCGGCGAGACCGGCGGCGGCCCGCTGCATCAGGGCGCCGTCGGGCAGGTCCGCCATCGCGGCGGCCTCCGCACGGCGGACGTCCTCGACGAGGTGGGCGCGCAGCACGTCAGGACTCCAGGATGACGACCGCGGAGGCGATGCCGGCGTCGTGGGACAGCGACACGTGCACGTGGGCGACGCCGAGCGCGTCGGCCTGCGCGGCGACCGTGCCGCGGATCTCGAAGCGCGGTCGGCCGGTCTCCTCCGAGACGATCTCGGCGTCGTGCCAGGCCATCCCGACCGGGGCGCCGAGCGCCTTGGCGATGGCCTCCTTCGCCGCGAACCGGGCGGCCAGGGAGGCCGGCGGGCGCGACGCCTCGGCAGCGGTGAAGAGCCGGTCCCGCAGGGCGGGCGTGCGCTCGAGGGACTGCACGAAGCGCTCGATGTCGACCACGTCGATGCCGACGCCGATGACCGGCATGCCTACTCCACCGTGACGGACTTGGCGAGGTTGCGCGGCTGGTCGACGTCGTGGCCGAGCTGGGTGGCCAGCTCGCACGCGAAGAGCTGCAGCGGCACGACCGCGACGAGGGGCTGGAGCAGCACCGGCACCTTCGGCAGCGTGATCAGCACGTCGGCGTAGGGCTCGATCGCCGTGTCGCCCTCCTCGGCCAGGCAGAGGGTGCGGGCGCCGCGGGCGCGCACCTCCTGGATGCCGCTGATCATCTTGTCGTGGAGCTGGTCGCGGCCGCGGGGCGGCACCACGCACAGGATCGGCAGGCCGTCCTCGACCAGTGCGATCGGGCCGTGCTTGAGCTCGCCGGCCGCGAATCCCTCGGCGTGGAGGTAGGCGATCTCCTTGAGCTTGAGCGCCCCCTCGAGGGCGACCGGGTAGCCGGCGTGGCGACCGAGGAACAGCACGGAGCGGCTGCCCACGTGGTCGCGGGCCAGGCCGTAGACCTGCTCGGACTTGTCGAGCACGGTCTGGATGTGGGCCGGCATCTTGTCGAGCTGGTCCATCACCTCGGAGATCTCGTCGCCGTAGCGGGTGCCCTTGACCTGCGCGAGGTAGAGGGCGAGCAGGTAGCAGGCGACGAGCTGCGTGAGGAAGCCCTTGGTCGAGGCGACGCCGATCTCCGGCCCGGCGTGGGTGTAGATGACGCCGTCGGACTCGCGCGGGATCGTGGAGCCGTTGGTGTTGCAGATCGACAGCACCATGGAGCGCTGCTCGCGGGCGTGGCGGATCGCCTGGAGGGTGTCGGCGGTCTCGCCGGACTGGCTGATCGCGACGACCAGCGTGGAGGAGGTGAGGATCGGGTCGCGGTAGCGGAACTCGCTGGCGAGCTCGACCTCGACCGGGATCCGGCACCAGTGCTCGATGGCGTACTTCGCGACCATGCCGGCGTAGAACGACGTACCGGCCGCGATGATGATGATCTTGTCGACGTCGCGCAGGTCCTGGTCGGACAGCCGCATCTCGTCGAGCTGCAGGAGGCCGTCGGCGCCGCGGCGCCCGAGGAGCGAGTCGGCCACGGCGCGCGGCTGCTCGAAGATCTCCTTGCGCATGAACCAGTCGTGGCCGTCCTTCTCGGCGGCGGAGAGGTCCCAGTCGACGTGGTAGCGGCGGCCCTCGGCGGGGGTGCCGTCGAAGCCCGAGACGGCGACGCCGTCGCGGGTGATCGTGACGACCTGGTCCTGGTCGAGCTCCATCGCCTCGCGGGTGTGCTCGATGAAGGCGGCGACGTCGGAGCCGAGGAAGTTCTCGCCCTCGCCGATGCCGACGACGAGCGGTGAGTTGCGGCGCGCCGCGACGACCCGGTCCGGGTCCTGCGCGTCGACCGCCACGAGGGTGAAGGCGCCGTGGAGGCCGCGGCAGACGTTCTGCATGGCGACGGTCAGGTCGACGCCGGTCTCGAGCTGCTCCTCGAGCAGGTGGGCCGCGACCTCGGTGTCGGTGTCGGAGGCCATCTCGATGCCCTCGGACTCGAGGCGCCCGCGCAGCTCGGCGAAGTTCTCGATGATGCCGTTGTGCACGAGCGCCACCCGGCGCGTACGCCCCAGGTGCGGGTGCGCGTTGCGGTCGGTCGGCGGTCCGTGGGTGGCCCAGCGCGTGTGGCCGATACCGGTCGTGACCTGCGGCAGCGGCGACTCGGCGATGGCCTTCTCGAGGTTGGCCAGCTTGCCCGCCCGCTTGTCGCAGACGATCGATCCGCCGTCGACGAGGGCGATCCCGGCGGAGTCGTAGCCGCGGTACTCCAGTCGCCGGAGGCCCTCGATGACGACGCCCTCGGCCGGCTTGGCACCCACGTACCCGACGATTCCGCACATGGCCGCGGAGTCTATCGGCAGGCCGCCGCGCCCCCGCGGCCCGGCGCGGTGCCACAATCACACCCATGTCCGAGGTCCCGTCGTCCTCCCACGGGACCTCCTCCCACCAGCACTCCAGCCACGAGTCCTCCCCCTACGTCGAGCTCGAGCGGGCCGCGTGGGCCCAGCTCGCCGGCACGGCGGAGACCACGCTGAGCCACGACGAGGTCGTCCGCCTGCGCGGCCTCGGCGACCAGCTCGACCTGCGCGAGATCGAGCAGGTCTACCTCCCGCTCTCGCGCCTGCTCAGCCTCTACGTCGCCGGCAACTCGCGCCTGCACCGCGAGCAGGAGGAGTTCCTCCACCGCGTCACCCCGCCGCGTACGCCGTTCGTGATCGGCCTCGCCGGCTCCGTGGCGGTCGGCAAGTCGACCACCGCCCGCGTGCTCCAGCAGATGCTCGCCCACTGGCCCGAGCACCCCAACGTCGCGCTCGTCACGACCGACGGCTTCCTGCTGCCCAACGCCGAGCTCGAGCGCCGCGGCCTCCTGCACCGCAAGGGCTTCCCGGAGTCCTACGACCGCAAGGCGCTGCTCAAGTTCGTCATCGACATCAAGTCGGGCCGCGACGAGGTGGAGGCGCCGATCTACTCCCACCTCGTCTACGACGTGGTCCCCGACGAGAAGGTCGTGGTCAAGCGACCCGACATCGTGATCATCGAGGGCCTCAACGTCCTCCAGCCCGCCCGCGTCCGCGAGGACGGCCGCACCGGCCTGGCGGTCAGCGACTTCTTCGACTTCTCCGTCTACGTCGACGCGGCGCTGACCGACATCAAGCGGTGGTACGTCGACCGCTTCCTGCGGCTGCGCGAGACCGCCTTCCGCGACCCGGCGTCCTACTTCCGCAAGTACGCCGCCCTCTCCCACGACGAGGCCGTCGACCAGGCGACGAGCATCTGGGGCTCGATCAACGAGCCCAACCTCGTCCAGAACGTCGCCCCCACCCGCTCCCGCGCCAACCTGGTGCTGCGCAAGGACGCCGACCACTCGGTGAAGTACGTCCGCCTGCGCAAGCTCTGACGGCCTCGTGCCGGTCAGGCCGAGGCGGCGGTGAACCGCTGGCGCCGGTGGTGCGGCTCCTCGATCTCGTCGACGAGCACGACGGCGTAGTCCTCGGCGGTGATGAAGTCGCCGGCGGGGGTGTCGAGCGAGGTGGCGTAGGAGCCGGTGCGCTCGCCCGGGGCGATCCCGGGGGCCGGGCTGACGAAGGTCCAGTCGACCGCGTCGGGGGCGGCGCGGAACAGCTCGAGGGCAGCGGCGCCCGTGGTCGCCTCGGCGAGGTACTCCGGCGGGAAGCCGTCGGTGTCGAGGAGGCGGGTGCCGTCCGGGGTGAGCAGCGAGCCCGCACCACCGACGAACAGCACGCGCGTCTCCCCCGCGTTGTCGATCAGGGTCGAGACCGCGTCGAGCCACGGCTGGTGCGGCTCGCCGGTGCGGCTGGGGCCGGTGGCGGAGACGACGACGTCGTGGCTCGCGGCCGCGTCGCGGACGGCGGAGGCGTCGGCGAGGTCGCCGCCGGTCGAGCGGCTGAGGGAGGTGACCTGGTGGCCGCGGGCGGTGGCCTCGGCGGCGATGCGCGAGCCGACCATGCCGGTGGCGCCGAACAGGGCGATCTTCATGGGTGGTGCCTTTCGTCGAAGTGGATGGCGCGACAGTAACCATTGGTAACCAAGCACTTCAACGTGCTATAAGTACCTCGTGGTTACTACTGTGCGCGGCGACGCCTTCGACCCCGACTGCCCCACCCGGGTCGTGCTCGACCGGATCGGCGACAAGTGGACGGTGCTGGTCATCGGGTCGCTCGAGGACGGCTCGCTGCGCTTCAGCGAGCTGCGCGCCCGGATCGGCGGGGTCGCCCCCAAGGTGCTCACCCAGACGCTGCGGGCGATGGAGCGCGACGGCCTGCTCACCCGCACCGTCCACGCCCAGGTGCCGCCGCGCGTCGACTACGAGCTCACGCCGCTCGGCGCCTCGCTCACCGCTCCGATCGCGACCCTCACCGACTGGGCCGAGACCCACCTGGTGCAGATCCTCGGAGCGCGGCAGACCTACGACGCGGCCGGCTGATCACAGCTTCTTCTGCAGCTCCAGCAACGTCTCGATGGTGCGGTAGCCGAGCGCCTCGTTGACGGCGTTCATGTGGCTGTTGACCTCGGCGTTGGAGGTGTCCACGCGCTCGAGGGCCGGGTGGGTCGCGACGACCAGGTCGTGGGTCGCCAGCTTGAGCGCCAGGCCGAGGCGCCGGCCGCGGTGGGCCGGGTCGACGATGGTGATGCCGACCTGGGCATGCGTGCCGTCGCTGTCGTCGACGCGCAGGTCGGACACGCCCGCCACCGAGCCGTCGGGGGCGATCGCCATGGCGGTGTACGCGTGGCGGCCGATGTCGACCTGGCGCTGCTCCGCCCCACGGATCCGCTCGGGGGTCCACTCGGAGGACGACAGGTCGAGCTCGCCGAGCGGCACCTCGTCGCAGGAGCTTGCCGAGCAGGACGCCGAAGGACTCGAGGTGCTCCTCGGGGCAGACCGTGTCGTAGGTGAGGACCCGGTAGCCGTCCGGCACGGGCGCGGCCTCGGCGAGGGCGTCGCGCCGTGACACGTAGTCGCTGAGGGTCAGCTCCTTGATCGACTCACGGTTCGCGACGCCGTACCCCATCGCCTCGGCGAACGCCTCGGGCGCGGTGCCGGCGCCGCCGGGCGGGAGGTAGGCCTCGCTCTGGATCGTCGTGCGCCCGTCCCCCGCGGCGACCACCTCGAGCTCGGCAGCGACCCGGCGGCCGATGCCCTGCCGCCGACGGTCCGGGCGCGTGTAGGCGAAGGCCGTCGCCGAGTGCAGGTTCTCCTGCAGCGGACGGACCAGCAGCCCGGCGCCCACCATCTCGCGGTCGTCGATGGCGCCGATCAGGGTGACGCCGCGCTCGGGGTTGACCGCCGGCAGGGCGACCCGGCTCTGGTCCCACAGCGGCCAGGGCTTGCCGGGCCGGTCGGCGGTCGCGGCGTGGCCGACCTCCCACCACGCGCGCAGCGCGGCCTGGTTGTGCGGGTTGATCTGCTCGATGTCGACCACCCGGCGACCGTAGTGGCGGGCAGGGCGGTCGTCACCCGGTTTGGCTGTGGCGGCGCCGCGCCTCGATCCTGTCGGCCTCCTTGAGGACCGCCCGCGACATCGTGCGGTTGCGCCACCGCACGAACAGGCCGATCACGAGCACGAAGACGGGCAGGCCGATCCCGAGCCCGAGCCACGTGGTGCGCGGGGAGGTCGTCTCCACCACGGAGCCGTCCGGGGAGACCCACAGCGCCCAGGTGTCGCCGACCTCGTGGTCGGGGCGCCCGGACCGGTGGAACGTCGCGGTGCGGGTCGTTCCGTCGTCCGACCACGTCAGGTCGTAGGTCGTGCGCGGCTTGTCGACCTCGTCGGGCACCGCGCCGTCCCGCACGGCGGCGACCGTCGTCTCGCGCAGGTCGGTGCCGCCGCGGAGGTGGGTGAGCGAGCCGGGCGTCAGCACGGCCAGCCCTGCCGCGAGCACCAGGCCGACGCAGATCGCGAGCGCGACGTCGCGCAGGGAGAGCCAGCCGGGGACGTCGGGCGCGCCCCCCTCGAGGTCGCTGTCGGGCTCGCGGGTCACGACAGCGCGAGCTGACGGCGTACGACGTCCGCGAGCCGTGTCGCGACGCCCTCGGCCTCGTCGTGGGTGGGTGCCTCGACCATCACGCGCACGATCGGCTCGGTGCCCGACGGGCGGAGCAGGATCCGGCCGCGGTCGCCGAGCACGGCCTCCTCCTCGGCGACGGCGGCCGCGAGCACGGCGTCCTCGTCGGCACGGGTCTTGTCGACGTCGCGCACGTTGAGCAGCACCTGCGGCAGCCGCGTCATCACCGAGGCCAGCTCGGCGAGCGACCGGCCGGTGGTGGCCATCCGCTCCATCACGTGGAGCGTGGTGAGGATCCCGTCACCCGTGGTGGCGTGGTCGCTCATGATGACGTGGCCGGACTGCTCGCCACCGAGGCTGTAGCCGGAGATCTTCATCGCCTCGAGGACGTAGCGGTCGCCGACCTTCGTCTGGCGCACGCCGACCCCGTTGGCGCGCAGGGCCTGGACGAAGCCCAGGTTGCTCATCACCGTGGCGACGACGGTGTCCTTGACCAGGCGGCCCTTGTCGCGCAGCGACAGGGCGAGGATGGCGAGCAGCTGGTCGCCGTCGACGACGTTGCCCTCGGCGTCCACCGCCAGGCAGCGGTCGGCGTCGCCGTCGAGGGCGAAGCCGGCGTGGGCGCCGTGCTCGACGACGGCCGCCTGCAGCGACTCCAGGTGGGTCGAGCCGCAGTTGTCGTTGATGTTGAGGCCGTCGGGGTCGGCGTGGATCGCGATGACCGTGGCGCCGGCGTCCTCCAGGGCGCGCGGGCCGGCCGCGTGGGCGGCACCCTCGGCGCAGTCGAGCACGACCTTGAGCCCGACCAGCGGGTGGGTGATCGTGCTCTCGAGGTGGGCGGCGTACTCCTCGACGGCGGAGTCGTAGGACGTGACCCGGCCGACGTCACCGCCGGTGGGCCGCTCCCACGGCTCGCCCATCCGGCGCTCGATCGCGATCTCGATCGCGTCGTCGAGCTTGTGCCCGCCGCGGGCGAGGAACTTGATGCCGTTGTCGGGCATCGGGTTGTGCGAGGCCGAGAGCATCACGCCGAGGTCGGCGCCGAGCCGCTCGGTCATGTAGGCGACGCCCGGGGTGGGCAGCACGCCCAGCAGGAGCACGTCGACGCCCGCCGAGGCGAGGCCGGCGACGACCGCGGCCTCGAGGAACTGCCCGGAGATGCGCGTGTCCCGACCCACCACGGCGAGGGGACGGTGCCCCTCGAACTCGCCGCGGTCGGCCAGGACATGTGCGGCACAGACGGAGAGGTCCAGGGCCAGCTCTGCAGTGAGATCTGCGTTTGCCAGGCCCCGGACCCCGTCCGTGCCGAAGAGTCGCGTCATGGGACGAGACCCTAGGAGATCAGCGCTTCGAGAACTGCGAGGCCTTGCGGGCCTTCTTGAGGCCGGCCTTCTTGCGCTCGACGACGCGGGCGTCGCGGGTCAGCAGACCGGCCTTCTTCAGCGCCGGGCGGTTGGCCTCCTCGTCGATCTGGTTGAGCGAGCGGGCCACGCCGAGGCGCAGGGCGCCGGCCTGACCGGCGGTGCCGCCACCGTGGATGCGCGCGATCACGTCGAAGCGACCCTCGAGCTGCAGCTCGGCGAACGGCTCGTTCGCGATCTGCTGGTGCAGCTTGTTGGGGAAGTAGTTGTCGAGCGTGCGGCCGTTGATGCGCCACTCGCCGGTGCCGGGGACGATGCGCACGCGGGCGACGGCCTCCTTGCGACGGCCGGTGGCCGCGCCGGGGGCGATGGTGGCCGGGCGGGCCGGGGTGTCGGCGGACGCGTCGCTCTCGGACGTGTAGGCAACGCCCTCGGAGTCGGTCTCGAAGGTCTCCTCGACCTCGGTGGTGTTCTCAGTCATCTGTGCGTCCTCAGTCGTCACTGGGAGATCTGCGTGATCTCGAAGGGAGTGGCCTGCTGGGCCAGGTGCGGGTGGTCGGGGCCGGAGTAGACCTTGAGCTTCTTCAGCATCTGGCGACCGAGCTTGTTCTTCGGGAGCATGCCCCACACGGCGTTCTCGATGGCCTTGCGGGCGTCCTTCTCGAGGAGCTCACCGAAGGGGGTGGCCGAGAGGCCGCCCGGGAAGCCGGAGTGGCGGTAGGCCATCTTGGTGGTCTTCTTGGTCCCCGACAGCGACACCTTGGAGGCGTTCACGATGATGACGAAGTCGCCCATGTCCATGTGAGGAGCAAAGGTCGGCTTGTGCTTGCCGCGGATGAGGTTGGCGGTCTGGACGGCGAGCCGGCCCAGGACCACGTCGGTGGCGTCGATGACGTGCCACTCACGCTGGATGTCAGCGGGCTTGGGGCTGTACGTGCGCACGGCGATGTCCCGTTCTCGTTCGTTGGTCCCGCTGCCCGGTCGAGCGGCGGGGGGTGGTGCTGCGGCTTCTGACGAACACGGCCCGGATCGCTCCCTCCTCAGGAGGGATGACGTCCGGATCTGCGCCCGTCGACCCCTCAGGACGAGGGAACGGACGCGGCAGGAGTCGCGACCAGCAAGAGTACGGCGCTCGCGCGAGGGCGGTCAAAACGGCGCAGGTGCGGAGTCAGCGAACCCCCGGAGGCCATGATGGCGTCGTGCGCAACGGTGGCGTGTCCTTCTGGTGGCAGCAGGTCGGGCTGCCGACCCCGACCGACCGGCTCGACGGCGACGTCTCGTGCGACGTCGCGATCGTCGGCGCCGGGCTGACCGGGCTCTGGACGGCCTACTACCTGCACGCGGCCGACCCCACGCTCGACATCCGGCTCGTCGAGGCGGAGTTCGCCGGCTTCGGCGCCTCGGGCCGCAACGGCGGCTGGCTGTCGAGCGAGCTGCCGGGCAGCCCGCGGGCGTACGCCGCCGTGGCGGGCGAGGCGGGGCTGGCGTCGATGCGCTCCGCGGTCCGCGACTCGGTGCACGAGGTGATCGCGGTGGCCGGGCGCGAGGGCATCGACGCGGACATCCGGCTCAGCGGGGTGCTGCACGTCGCCCGCTCGCCGGCGCAGGCCGAGCGCCTCGGCGGCGAGCTGACGGCGGCCCAGGTCGCCGAGCGGATCCGCGTCGCCGGCGCCGTGTCGGGGCACGTCGACCCCGACTGCGCGCGCGTCCACCCGGCCAGGCTGGTGAGCGGCGTGGCACGGGCCGTGCGGGAGCGGGGCGTACGCATCCACGAGGGCACCCGCGCCGTCCGCATCGAGCCGGGCGCGGTGGTGACGGAGCGCGGCACGGTCCGCGCGCCGGTCGTCCTGCGGTGCCTGGAGGGCTTCACCGCCGGCCTGCCCGGTCACCGCCGCGAGTGGCTCCCGATGAACTCCGCCATCATCGCGACGGCGCCGCTCACCGAGGCCCAGTGGGCGGAGATCGGCTGGGCCGGCGAGGAGCTGCTCGGCGACGAGGCGCACGCCTACTGCTACGCCCAGCGCACCGCCGACGGCCGCATCGCGATGGGCGGGCGGGGCGTCCCCTACCGCTTCGGCTCGCGCACCGACGTCGACGGCCGCACCCAGGACTGGACGATCGAGTCGCTGCGCTCGACCCTCACCTCCCTCTTCCCCTCGCTCGCCGGGGTCGGGATCGACCACGCCTGGTGCGGCGTGCTGGGCGTGCCGCGCGACTGGAGCGCGAGCGTGTCGTTCGACCCCGCGACCGGCCTCGGCCACGCCGGCGGCTACGTCGGCTCCGGGCTGACCGCGACCAACCTGGCGGGCCGCACGCTGCGCGACCTGGTGCTGGGGCGCAGCACCGACCTGACCGCGCTGCCGTGGACCGGCCACGTCGTACGCCGCTGGGAGCCCGAGCCGCTGCGGTGGGCCGGCGTGCACGCGCTCTACCGGCTCTACCGCGCCGCCGACCGGCGCGAGGACGCCGGGCTGCGCCGCACCAGTCGCATCGCCCGCGTCGCCGACCGGTCGCCGGGCGCTGACCCGCGTGCTGGACACCGGTTCGCGCTCGCGCGCGGGCCGCGGCTAGGTTGGACTGACCACCCCAGACGTACGAACAGGAGCCGACGTGACCGACGTAGCGGCCAACGATTCACTGACTGTCACCGACAACCGGACAGGTCAGCAGTACGACATCGCGATCACCGACAACACGATCGCGGCCAAGGATCTCGGACAGATCCGACTCACCGACGACGAGCCCGGTCTGGCCACCTACGACCCCGGCTTCGTCAACACGGCCTCGTGCCGCTCGTCCGTCACCTTCATCGACGGCGACAAGGGCATCCTGGAGTACCGCGGCTACCCGATCGAGCAGCTGGCCGAGAAGTCCAGCTTCCTCGAGGTGGCCTACCTCCTCGTCAACGGCGAGCTCCCCACCAAGGAGCAGTACGACTCCTGGGTGCACGAGATCACCTACCACACGTTCGTGCACGAGAACGTGAAGACCTTCATGCAGGGCTTCCGCTACGACGCCCACCCGATGGGCATGCTGATGGCCTCGGTCGGCGCGCTGTCGACGTTCTACCCCGACGCCCGCAACATCAGCGACGCGGACAACCGCCACATGCAGATCGTCCGCATGATCGCGAAGATGCCGACCCTCGGCGCCTGGTCGTTCCGCCACGCGCAGGGCAAGCCCTACGTCTACCCCGACAACGACCTCGGCTACACCGCCAACTTCCTCTCGATGCTCTTCAAGATGAGCGAGTCGAAGTTCGAGGCCGACCCGCGCCTGGTCAAGGCGCTCGACGTGCTCTTCATCCTGCACGCCGACCACGAGCAGAACTGCTCGACCAACGCGGTCCGCTCCGTCGGCTCCTCGCAGGTCGACCCCTACTCGGCCGTCGCGGCCGGTGTCGGCGCCCTCTACGGCCCGCTGCACGGTGGCGCCAACGAGGCGGTCCTGCGGATGCTCAAGCGCATCGGCTCGAAGGAGAACATCCCCGCCTTCATCGAGGGCGTGAAGAACGGCAACGAGCGCCTGATGGGCTTCGGCCACCGGGTCTACAAGAACTTCGACCCGCGCGCCACGATCATCAAGAAGGCCTGCGACGACGTCTTCGAGGTCACCGGGGTCAACCCGCTCCTCGAGATCGCCAAGGAGCTGGAGAAGATCGCGCTGGAGGACGAGTACTTCGTCAAGCGCAAGCTCTACCCCAACGTGGACTTCTACTCCGGCCTCATCTACGAGGCCTTCCAGTTCCCGCCGGAGATGTTCACCGTCCTGTTCGCCATCGGCCGTACGCCGGGCTGGCTGGCGCAGTGGGCCGAGCTGGTGCAGGACAAGGACCAGAAGATCGCCCGTCCCAAGCAGATCTACACCGGCGACCGCGAGCTCACCTTCACCGCGGCGTCCGAGCGCTGGGCGTGACCCACGCAGCCTGATCCACCCGAGAACCCCGGCCACGGCCGGGGTTCTCGGCATTTCTCGACTTCCCAGCCCGCTCTCAGCCGTCACACAGGCGCCGACGCAGGCTCGGACCATGAGCGACGGACAGACCCCCCAGCAGTACCCCGGCCAGCCCAGCGAGCAGCCCGGGGACCACTCCCCCTTCCAGCAGCAGCCGCAGCAGCCGCAGCACGGGCAGCAGCCGTGGCCCGGCCAGGTCGCGACCCAGCAGCGGCCGCAGCCGCCGCGCCGGCGGCGTACGGGACTGGCGGCGGCTGTCGTCGCGACCTCGCTCCTCGTGGGTGGCGGCGCCGGTGTGGGCGGCGCGGCAGTGTGGGACGCCACCCACGACGGGTCCGCCGGCACCTCCAGTGCCTCCGCCTCCCCGTCGACGTCCACGGTCGCCAACCAGACGCAGAGCGCGCCGGCCGACGGCTCGGTGCAGTCGGTGGCCCAGAAGGTGCTGCCGAGCGTGGTGAAGATCGACGTCACCGGCAACGGCGAGGCCGGCTCCGGGTCGGGCATCATCCTCACCTCGGACGGCACCATCCTGACCAACAACCACGTCGTGGAGGTGGCCGGGGAGGGCGGCACGATCAAGGTCGACTTCAACGACGGCACGAGCGCGGACGCCGAGGTCCTCGGCACCGACCCGCTCACCGACACGGCCGTGATCAAGGCCCAGGACGTCTCCGGCCTGACGCCCGCCACGATCGGCAAGTCGGCCAACCTCGGCGTGGGTCAGGGCGTCGTCGCCGTCGGCTCGCCGTTCGGCCTCGACGCGACCGTCACCAGCGGCATCGTCAGCGCGCTCAACCGCCCGGTCAACGTCGGCTCGGACGCCGAGGGCAACTCGACGACGTACCCCGCGATCCAGACCGACGCCGCGATCAACCCCGGCAACTCCGGCGGCCCGCTGGCCGACATGACCGGCGCGGTCGTCGGGATCAACTCCTCGATCCGCACCGCGAGCGACCAGACGTCGGGCCAGTCGGGCTCGATCGGCCTCGGCTTCGCGATCCCGATCGACGAGGTGATGCCGATCGTCGACCAGATGGCGCAGGGCGAGACCCCGACCCACGCCCGGCTCGGCCTCCAGGTCGGCAACCCGCAGACCGGTGACGACGCCGGCGCCGTGGTCAACGAGGTGACGTCCGGCTCGACCGCCGGCAAGGGCGGCCTCGCCCCCGGCGACGTGATCACCCAGGTCGACGACCAGCGCATCACCGACGCCGACTCCCTCGTCGCCACCATCCGCTCCTACCGCCCCGGTGACTCCGTCACCGTGACGTGGACGAGCAACGGGCAGCAGAAGACGGGCGACTTCGTGCTCGACAGCGACGCCACGACGAGCTGACCCGGGCCCGAGGGGGCACCTGTACGTCACCGGCTGGGCCGGCCGCGCCATGATGGGGCGGCCGGCCCCTGCCGTCCCCGCCGGCATCGAAGCGAAGGAGTCACATGCAGCTCGAGCTGAGCCAGGCAGACGCGGAGTTCCGCGACCGGGTGCGGGAGGTCTTCACCTCGAAGATCCCGCAGGAGATCCGCGACACGGTGCTGGAGGGCCGCCACCTCACCCGTGACCAGATCGTCGAGAGCCAGCAGGCCCTCAACGCCGAGGGGCTCGCCGTGCCGCACTGGCCGGTCGAGTGGGGCGGACAGGACTGGACGGACCTGCAGCGGCACCTGTGGCACGAGGAGATGCAGCGCGCCGGGGTGCCGATCCCGCTCGCCTTCAACGCCTCGATGATCGGCCCGGTGCTCGCGCAGTTCGGCAGCGAGGAGCAGAAGGAGCGCTTCCTGCCGAAGACGGCGAACCTCGACATCTGGTGGTCGCAGGGCTTCTCCGAGCCCGACGCCGGCTCCGACCTCGCGAGCCTGCGGACGACGGCGGTGCGCGACGGCGACGACTGGGTCGTCAACGGCCAGAAGACCTGGACCACGCTCGGCCAGTACGGCGACTGGATCTTCACGCTGGTCCGCACCGACACCGAGGTGAAGAAGCAGGCCGGCATCTCGATGCTGCTCATCGACATGACCACCCCCGGCGTGGAGGTGCGGCCGATCGAGCTGATCGACGGCGGCCACGAGGTCAACGAGGTGTGGTTCTCCGACGTCCGCGTGCCCGGTGACCTGCTCGTCGGCGAGCCCGGCGAGGGCTGGACGATCGCGAAGTTCCTCCTCGGCAACGAGCGCGTCGGTGTCGCACCGGTCGGTGCCACCAAGCGGGCGCTGGCCACCCTCAAGGCGACGGCCGGCGACCTGATGGACGACCCGCTGGTCCGCGCCCGCGTCGCGGAGCTGGAGAACGACCTGCTCGCGCTCGAGCTCACCGCGCTGCGCGTCGTGGCCCACTCGGCCGGCGGCGAGCCGCACCCCGCCTCGTCGGTGCTCAAGCTCCGCGGGACGGTGCTGCAGCAGGCCGTCAGCGAGCTCGCGCTCGACCTCGCCGGACCGGCCTCGCTGGCCGCGCGCGCCGAGGACGACTCGCCGCAGGAGGGCTGGGCGCGCCGCTCCGCCCCGACCTACCTCAACCTCCGCAAGGCGTCGATCTACGGCGGGTCCAACGAGATCCAGCGCCAGATCATCAGCCGCACGATCCTGGGACTCTGAGAGGCACCACGATGGACTTCACCTACGACGACGAGCAGCAGGCGCTGCGCGAGGCCGTGCGCGGCCTGCTCAAGGACGCGTACGGCGACCACGAGGCACGCCGCCAGGCGGTGGCCTCCGACGACGGGTTCGACCGCGCCCTGTGGGGCCGGCTGGCCGAGATGGGCGTCCTCGGGCTGCCCTTCAGCGAGGACGACGGGGGCGTCGGGGCCGGCCCGGTCGAGATCGGGATCGTGTGCCAGGAGCTCGGCCGCGTCCTGGCGCCGGAGCCCTACCTCGCCAGCGTCGTGCACGCCGGCGGCCTGGTCGCGGCCGTCGGGACGCCTGCGCAGAAGGCCGACCTGCTGGGCCGGCTGAGCGCCGGCGAGATCGTGCTGGCCGCCGCCGACACCTCGCCCGGTGGGCGCTGGGCCTCGCGCGCGGACGGCGTACGCGCCTCCGTCGACGGCGACGCGTGGACCCTGTCGGGCACGGCGGACCCGGTCGTCGGTGGCGAGGCCGCCGACGTCCTCGTCGTGACCGCCGCGCTGCCCGACGAGGGAGGCACGGGCGTCTTCGTCGTCACCGCCGACGCCGTCTCCCGCACCGGCTACGCCGCCGCCGACCTGACCCGCGCGGCCAGCGTCACCTTCGACGGCAGCGCCGCCACCCCGCTCGGCGAGCCGGGCCGCGACCTGTCCGAGAGCATCGCGACGATCAGCGACCTGACCCGCATCATGGGCGCCAACCAGGCGCTCGGCGTGATGCAGAGCCAGGTGCGCGCGACGACGGACTACCTCAAGAGCCGCAAGCAGTTCGGCGTCACCCTCAACACCTTCCAGGCGCTGACCTTCCGGGCCGCCGACATGTACGTCGAGCTCGAGCTCGCGCACAGCGTGGTCGACTGGGCGACGATGACGATCGCCGGCGGGGACCGCGACGCGGTCGCCGAGGCCGCCGACCGGGTCGGGCTGGCCGTCGCCCGCGGCGGACGCCACATCGGCCAGGAGGCGATCCAGCTGCACGGCGGCATCGGCATGACCGCGGAGTACGCCGTCGGCGTCGGCACCGCCCACCTCGAGGTGCTCGACCAGTGGCTCGGCAACGCCCACCACCACCTGACCCGGCTGTCCGCGCGGGTCACCGACCACGAGCTGGTCGAGGCCGTCTGATGGACCTCTCGCTCTCCGAGGAGCAGGAGGCGTTCCGCGACCTCGCCCGCGACTTCCTCGAGCGCGAGGCCGTGCCGCACCGGATGCAGTGGGACCACGACGAGTCGGTCGACCTCGCGATCATCCCCCAGATGGCCGAGCTCGGGTTCTTCGGCCTCACCATCCCCGAGGAGCACGGCGGGGTCGGCGGCGACTACGTGACCTACGCCCTGGCGATGGAGGAGCTCGGCCGCGCCGACTCGGCCCTGCGCGGGATCGTGTCGGTCAGCAGCGGCCTGGTCGGCAAGTCGATCCTCTTCCACGGCACCGACGAGCAGAAGCAGGAGTGGCTGCCCCAGCTCGCCGCGGCGACGAAGCTCGGCTGCTTCGGGCTGACCGAGCCCGGCACCGGCTCCGACGCGGGCAACCTCACCTCGCGCGCCGTCCGCGACGGGTCGGACTGGGTGATCGACGGACGCAAGCTCTTCATCACCAACGGCACGTGGGCCGACGTCGCACTGGTCTTCGCCCGCACCAGCGACGACGGCCCGCGCGGGGTGACGGCGTTCCTCGTGCCCACCGACTCCCCGGGCTTCGAGGCCCGCGAGATCAAGCACAAGCTCGGGCTGCGCGGCCAGGCGACGGCCGAGCTGTTCCTGGACGGCGTACGCGTCCCGGACTCAGCGCGCCTCGGCGAGGTCGGGCAGGGCTTCAAGATCGCCATGGGCACCCTCGACAAGGGCCGCCTCGCGGTCGCCGCGGGGTGCGTCGGGATCGTCCAGGGCTGCCTGGAGGCGTCGGTGGCCTACGCCACGCAGCGCACGCAGTTCGGCAAGCCGATCGCGTCGTTCCAGCTCGTGCAGGACCTGATCGCCGACATCTCCCTCGACGCCGACGCCGCCCGGCTGCTCGTGTGGCGGTGCGCGGACCTGGTCGACCGCGGCGAGCCCTACGGCGTGGCCGCGTCGAAGGCCAAGCTCTTCGCCTCCGAGGCCGCGGTGCGGGCCGCCAACAACGCGATCCAGGTCCACGGCGGCGGCGGGTACGTCGACGACTTCCCGGTCGCGAAGTACCTCCGCGACGCCCGCGTGATGACCCTCTACGAAGGCACCTCGCAGATCCAGAAGCTGCTGATCGGTCGCGCCGAGACGGGGATCAGCGCCTTCGTGTGACCCTCGGCGTCGCTAGAGTCCGGGCATGCGCGCGGCAGCGGGGGTGCCCCTGGTCCTCGGCCTCTGCGCGTCCGGACTCGTGTTCGCCCTCGGCGCCGGGCACGAACGACCGGCTCCGGATGCCGGCACCTACGCAGTGCCAGAGGTGCTGGCCCCCTACTCCTACGTCACGGGCACGGTCTCGTCCTCGCCGCCCGGCCCCGCGGTCGCGCTCTTCCAGCACGGGTTCGGCGTCGAGCTCATGGACTGGCCGCAGGCGGTCGTCCTCGGTGCCGGCGGCGACACCTACCGGCGCGTGGACGTCGCCGAGGACCGGGCGGGCGCCGAGACCCAGGGCGACCCGGCGCCGATGCTGCTGTCGCCCGACGGGCTGCACGTCGCCGTCGGTGACCACGACACCGATGCCCCCGACGTCGCGGTCGTCGACCTGACCACCGGTGACACCTCGACGTACGACCTCCCGCTGGGTCGCAGCGTCGTCCCGGTCGCCTTCTCCCCCGACGGCGGGTCGCTCGCGCTGCTGCTGTCCGACGAGCCGACGAACCCCTACTCCGGCGGGCGGATCAGCGGCACGGTCGGCGTCCTCGACCTGTCCACCGAGAGGACCGCCACGTTGGACGTGGAGGACGCCACGGCCGTGGCCTTCTCCTCGACCGGCTCGATCGCCGTGGAGCACGTCGGCGGAGACGGCTCCGGGATCACCGTCGTCGACGCCGACGGCACCGTCGGCGAGGTCGCGGCGGACGGCCTGCTGGCCGGGCCGACGGCCTGGTCCCCCGACGGTCGGCTGCTCGCCCTCACCACCGTCGACGCCTCGACGGCCGCGCCCGGCGTCGACGCCCCGGGCACCCCGAACGGGCTCGCGTTCGTCGACCCGGCGGACGAGGGCGCCGAGGTCCCCGACCCGCTCCCGCTCCCCCTGGCCGGTCCTGGGCGGGTCCTCGCGTGGGACGGCGACGACGAGGTCGTGATGCTGATCGCCGACCAGGACGCCGACGCCGCCACCGTCTCCGGCGTACCGCTCGACGGCTCCGAGCCGCGCACGCTGATGCGGATGGAGGACCTGGGTTCCTACGGCGTGGGGCGCTTCCAGCTGGCGGCGGACGCCGGGGGCCGGCTCGAGGTGGTGGACCCGACCGGCGTCGACCGCGGTCCCTGGCCGGTCGTGCTGCGGGTGTCGGCGGCGGTCCTGGCCGGGCTGGTCGGGTGGCTCGTCACCCACCTGCTGCTGCGGGCCGTACGCCGCCGTCGTGCCGCCTGACCGCCCGGTCCGGCCGACCTAGGGGCAGCTGTCCGTGGCCGGGTCGCAGGGTGCCCAGCCGCGCAGCGCCGGGCTCCACCGCCGCGCGTCGGGAGCGGAGTCGCCGTGCGAGCCGCGGGTGAGCGACACGACCGCGCGCCACGCGCCGGCGGAGTCACCGGCCGGGTGGACGCCGAAGCAGCCGAACACGTCGAACGAGATGCCCACGCTCCTGTCCCCCTCGCCGACGGAGTAGACCGGCTTGTCGAGGTCCTCGTCGACGCACGCCCCGATGGGCCGTGGCGTGCCGGTGGTGCCCCACGTCTCGCCCTTGCGGAGGGTCTGCTCGATCCGCAGGTGCGTGCCCTTCCCCTTCGCCAGCCGGAGGTCGTAGCGACCCTCCGGCATCGGGTCGAGGTCGATGTCGAACCACACCGTCACGTGCTGGCCGGCACGCATCCCGTCCGGCACACCGACGTGGACGTCGTGCTCGGAGCTGTAGTAGCCGCTGGACCGGAGCTCGACGGACGCGATGTCGGCATCGTCGGGCGACGTGCGCGAGTCCCGTACGACGACCTTGACCGGCAGGCCGGCGCGGTCGTCCGCGGCGGGCGCCGCGGCCCCGGGCGTCGCCCCGATCGGGACCAGGACCGCGACGGCGGCGGCAACGGCAAGGACGTGACGCTTCATGGTGTTCCCCCTCGTGTCCCCACCATGCTGGCGCCGGGCGACCTGCCCCGCGATGGTGCTGGCCCTACTGTCCCCGTCCGCCGGACGGGCCAGCCGCCACCAGCCGTCGTACGTCGGCGAGGTCGAGGTCGTAGGGCCCGATGCGGGTCAGCACCCACGACGCGCCCCGGTCCAGCCACGGCGCCGGGTCCTGCTCGGGCTGGAGGTCGACCACGACGTCGAAGCCGGCTGCGGGTCGTGCGCGGCGAGGTCGGCGACCACGACGTCGAGGTCGTCGGGGCCGTCCAGCCCGATGACGAAGAAGCCGTCGTACCTCGCGGCCCGGCGCAGGGGCGCCTTGTTGGGGAAGCGGCCCGCCATCCAGATCGGCACCCGCGGCGCGGGCCGGAAGCCGCCGCCGAGGTAGCCGGTGAGTGCCTCGAGACCCTCGTCGAGCAGCCCGGCACGCACCTTGGGATCGGCCTCGTCGCCGTAGTCGCTGAACTCCCCCACCCAGTCGTCACCGAGGCCGAGGCCCAGCACGAAGCGCTCCCCCGACAGCACCGCCAGGCTCGCCGCCTGCCGCGCCAGCACCTGCGGCCGGCGCCGGGCCAGCGGCGTCACCATCGGCCCGAACACCATCCGCTCGGTCCGCATCGCCACCGCCGCGCAGCAGGTCCACACGTCCGCGATCTCGGTGACCCGGTCGCCGTACTGCAGGTGGTCCCACACGAAGAACCCCTCCCAGCCCGCCTCCTCGGCCTCGGCCGCGAGGTCACCGACCACGCGGGGGTCGGCGAGGGCGTCGAAGGGGGCGACGAAGAGTCCGCGGCGGGTGGTCATGGGTCGATCATGCCGCGCGGCCTCGGTCGCACCGTCCGCCAGTAGGGTCGAGCGGTGTTGGTGCAGCTCTCGGGAGTGCCGGGGTCCGGCAAGTCGACGCTGGCGCGCTCCATCGCCGCTGCCACCGGCTTCGTCGTGGTGGACACCGACGTGGTCAAGACCGCGCTCATCGAGGGCGGGATCCCCGTGGCCCTGGCCGGTCGACCCACGTACGCCGCCGCGCTGGCCCTGGCTGCCGACCTGGTCGCGCAGGGCCGGAGCGTCGTGCTCGACTCGCCGTGCCGCTATCCGCAGCTGCTCGCCGCGGGCCAGCGGCTCGCACGGGACGCCGGGGTCCGGTACGCCTTCATCGAGCTGTGGGCCTCGGACATCTCGGCACTGCTCCCCCGGCTCGACCGCCGACGCCCGCTGGCGTCCCAGGTCGCGTCGTCGACGGATCCCGTCCCCGGCACCGACTGGGAGCTCGGCACGCCGGAGGACACGCTCCGTGCGTGGCAGTCGCAGCTGGTCCGACCGGATGAGGACCGCCTCCGCCTGGACGCGCACGCGGAGGCTTCGACGAACGTCGCCACAGCCCTGGCCTACCTCACCTGATCGACCGGTGCTCACGTCCTCCTGTTGATCCGCCAGTCGCCGCACCTGACCGATGCTCACCGCGTGTCAACTCGTGGGAACTGGCTCGTCGATCGCCGTAGCTCGGCAGATCCGGGCGGTCAGCGCAGCAGCTCTGAGCAATCGTCCCTCGTGGCCGGCTTGTGCGGTGCCTGTGACGCAGCCGGTACGTCGCAATCACCGCACAACGCCTTGGCGACCCCTCCGCTCGTCGTCGAGCTGGGGACGTCGGCCCAGACGAGCTCATCGCAGCAGAAGCGAGATCACCATGCTCACGAGCGCAATCACGCCGGAGACCTGCAAGGCTCGGAGCGCCCAGTCCTGTCGGCGTCTCGTGCCGAGGCTGCCGCCGGAGAACCGCGATGCCGGGTCTGCGTAGAACACCGGCACCACGGCGCCCGGGCGGACGTCGACGTGGAGCTCACGGATGCGAGCCGGGTCCCATCGTGGCGCGGCCTGCACCACATGCGTTCCGGCCGAGACCTCGAGCACGTTGTCCCCGACGGTGACTGGCCTCGGTACTCCGTCGACCCGGACCCACGGCACGTGACGGCCACTGCCGAGTGTCGGTGGACGCACGTTCAGGCGAATCAGCCCGTCGGATTGCGCAGGAGGTGCGGCGGTCACGATTCCATTGCACCAGAAGCTGCCGCGCCGCGATGTCCTTTCGGCACGCCTCGGCCATCGACTCATCTCGGTCGGTCATGATCGTGCGGCACGTCGCGCCCGCACATCGACCGATCCGGTCGAGCAGACCACGACCTGAGCCGATGTACTGGCCTGATGCGCACGATTGACGTCGGGACGGCTCAACCTCTGGCCCGTCTGGGGACTCTTAGGGGTTGATGGAAGCCGAGATGTCGTTCGACGAGTTCATGGCCGCACGGTGGGCGCCGCTCTACCGCTTCGCCTACGTGCTGGTCGGGGACCACTTCCGCGCCGAGGACCTGCTCCAGGAGGTCATGGCGCGGACGTGTGTGCGGTGGCACGGCATCCGGGACAAGTCCGCAGCCGAGGCGTACGTCAAGCGGGCCCTGGTCCATCACGCGACGCGGAGCTGGCGTCGCCGTGACCGGGAGACGCTCGTCGAGGACACCCCCGACAGTGGTCGTCGTGCTGAGATCGACGGCCACGCCGACCAGCAGTGGCTCTGGTCGGAGATCCGGCGGCTGCCTCCCAAGATGCGCGCCGCGCTGGTGCTGCGCTACCTCGAGGACATGTCCGAGAAGGAAGCAGCCGCGACGCTCGGCGTCTCGGTGGGCTCCATCAAGAACCAGACCCATCACGCCCTCAAGCGGCTGAGGGCCGCCATGACCGAAGTGGAGACCGTGCCATGACAGAACCCCTCGTCCAGGAGACGCTGCACCGCGTCCGCGACTCGGTCGCCGTACCGCAGATCGACCACGACGCCTTCCACCGGCGCACGCGGCAGCTGCGTCGTCGGAGGCGAGGCGTGCAGGCTGTCGGCGTGGGGGCGGTGTCCGTCATGCTCGCAGCCGGGGTCCACCTGCACGGGCTGACGGATCAGCCCGACACCACCGTCGCAGCTGCTCCTGACACGTACGGTGCGCCCATCGTTCTCGACGGGCGCATCCAGCTGCTGCGCGACGACGGTTCGGTCGTGCCCACCTCGCGGGTCGGCACACCGCTCGGTCTCGTCGATGGAGACGTCGTCTCGATCCACGAGGGCGTGCTCACGGGTCCGGGCGGAACCCGGGTCAGTGGGGTCGCTCGCGCCTTCGTCGCGCCCACCGGTGTGGCATACCAGGGCGTCGATGGCGCGATCCACCTTCCCGACGGCCGCGTGGCGGCGAACGACGGCGAGCTCGTCGCAGCCGGCGAGAGCGCGTACGTCACCGAGCTGAACGGTGTCCTGACCGTCCACTCGGACGGTGGTGCCGGCGCGCTCGAGGCAGCCAGCGACGGAACGCGCTTGCAGGCGTGACCGTACGCGTCACGGCTTCTCGTCGCGTGGAGGTGGCAGTCCACCCGACGAGGGCAAGCAGGCCGCCCACGCCCATGGTCGTCACCACGACCGCGCGGGACTCACGAACGACGGGCGCGCAGGCCGCCGCGGCACGCTTCTCCTCGCTGGTGACCGCCGACGCGGGCTGCTCCTCGACGACGCTCCCGGACATCAGCCACGACGTGGGGATCGGCGTGCCACAGTGCTGGGTCCGGCCCATGACCGACGTGGACAGCTCGTTCTCCGTGCCGATGCCGAACATGGCGACGAGCACGAGCAACCCACCCGTCAGCGCAGCCTTGGCCCACGTCATCCACCGAGTATGACCCCGTGCGCCCGATCTGCGCTCGCAGATCTGGACGGATCGACGCTGCGAACCTGCGTCATCTCGTGCGAACCTCATAGCGTCGGAGCCAGATCTCCTCGTCCTCGACCCAGCGAGTCTCCAGGAGCGTGCCGCCACACGCCTCGATCGTGCGCGCCGAGCCGACGTTGTCCTCCTCGCACGTCAGTAGCGCCGGGTCCACGCCGAACCGCGCGACGATGCGGAGCGACTCCCGCAGGATCTCGACGGCGTGACCCCGCCTGCGATGGCCGGGCCGCACCGCATACCCGATGTGACCGCCCACCTCAGCGAGCCACGGGGTGAGCGTCGGCTTGATGGCCACCCGGCCGACGACCTCGTCGTCGACCACCGCGATCCGGAACACCTCCGCGACCGACTGCCACCGACCCGGCGCCCGGCCCGCCTCGATGTCGCTGAGCCGGGCGACGTACGACTTCCACGCGAGCTCGGCAACCGGCTCGACGAGGAAGGAGCCGCCCTCCGCCGTCAGCTCGGCGTGCGCTCGACGCGCGACGACCTCGTCACCCGACGTCAACCGGCGGAGGGACAGCACACTCACTCGACCAGTATGGCGAGACGACTCGTTGGTCGGGGGACGCACACCAGCGATGATCAGCGCGTGCCACGCCTCCGCACCCTGCCGACGCCGGCTGTCGAGTGCTGGTGAATGTGGCTCCTGACCGACCGTCGCGATTGGTCGGCCGGGCCTGCAACCTGCGGATCCACGGGAACCGTCGTACGGGCATGAGACAAGAAGCAGAGCGATGACGTCGACGCGCGACGTGGAGTTCCGCTCCTACGTGCTCGAGCGCCGTGCCGCGATGGTCCAGACGGCCACGTTGCTGACCGCGGGCGACCGACACCTGGCCGAGGACGTGGTGCAGGCGACACTCACTCGTCTGTACGTGGCGTGGCCGCTCTTCTCGAGAGCGGACAACCGCGACGCCTACGCCCACCGGGCGCTCCTCAACGCGCTGGCCGACGAGTACAGGCGTCCGTGGCGGCGTCGCGAGCGGAACTGGATCGACGTCCAGGACCGAGCAGCGCCGCTTCCAGGGCCGGGCGGCGAGTCCAGCGACCGGCTGCACGATGCACTGCGTGACCTGCCTCCGCGGATGCGCGCCACGGTGGTCTGCCGGTACTTCCTCGACCTCAGCGTGGCGGACACCGCTGCCGCGCTGAACTGCTCGCAGGGCAACGTCAAGAGCCAGACCGCGCGCGGCCTGGACCGTCTGCGCGGCCTGCTCGAACCTCCGACCAGCGATCCGGCCGTCACCGATGACGTCCTCACCCGATCCGGCCTCGCGCCGTCCTCCCCCACCACCAGGAGCTCACATGTCTGACCTTCGTACCCTCATGCACCAGTCCGTCGCTCCCGTCCCGGCGGTCGACACGCCCACGGTGGACGCCGACCTGGCCCGCGGACGCCAGGCGCTCCACCGACGCCGCGCGCGCCGGTTGAGCGCCGGCTCGGGCCTCCTCGTGGCGGCCGTCCTCGGGACAGTGGCAGTCGTCTCGAACGGGCTCCAGCCCTCGCTGGACCGCCCCGCCCCTCCGGCCAGCACGGCCCAGCCCCGTTCGGGCGCCGCCATCGACCTGGTGGCCTACACCGGTGCGCAACCGTCCGGCTACGTCCTCGACAAGGTCCCGTCCGGCTGGACCGTCAGGGACGACACCGCGGGCGTCCTCACCCTCGCCCCCAGCGACGCCGCCGCACCCGACGGCGACCTCGAGGGCGCGATCAGCTTCGAGGGCGTCATCGCGATCACCACGGAGGCGGACACGGGCCTGCCGACGGGAGTGCGGCTCGACGACGTGGAGGTCGCCGGACAACCCGCCGTCATCGCCCACCTCGAGGGCGCCGGCGACACGCGTGCCCTGTTCCTGCAGCAGCCCTCCGGGGACTACCTCGTCATCCAGGTCTGGGACGGTCTCAACTGGGACAACGACCACGTCGCCCAGTTCGCATCGTCGGTGCACGTCACGGACGACGCCCAGGTCAGCGTGGGCTGACCCGCCGCATCCGCCGCTCGCGGGGGACGTCCGCCGGCCAGTCGGGCGGCACCCCGAGGTCCACGAAGCCCTCCTTCTCGTACGCCTTGAGCGCACGCGCGTTGTCGTCGCGCACCATGAGGAAGGTGTCGTGGCCGTCCGACGCCGCCCACTCGGCGACCGAGGAGATGAGGCGCCCGGCGAGGCCGGTGCCGCGGTGGTCGGGCGCGACCCACATCGAGATCAGCTCGACGTGGTCGTCGGCCGGCGCCCCCGACACGACGCCGACACCGCGGCCCTCGAGGGAGGCGACGACCGTGAAGGGCACGTCCGTCAGTCTCGCCCGCCAGCGCTCCTCGGGCGCCTCCGCCCAGTCGGCGTACGACGCACCGAACGCCCCGGGTGCGTCGGCGAGCGAGGCCAACCGGACGTCGCGGAAGGTCTCCCACTCGTCGGGACCGACGCGGACCAGCTCGGGGTCGGTCAGCCGCTTCTGGAAGTCCCCCAGCCGCGCGACCGGCCGGAAGCCCATCGCCTCGTTGACGGCGACCATGTGCGTGTTGACCTCGGCGTTGTAGGTCGTCAGCCGGACGATGTCGGGCCGTTCGCGCTGCAGCAGCCGCAGGTTGGCGACCTTGACGGCGACGCCCAGCCGGTGGCCACGGTGGTCGCGTCGGACGAGCGTGCCCCACTGGTAGGCACGACCGGGGTCGTGGACGGTGGTCGCGAGGTCGGAGTAGGCGACCACGTCGCCGGAGGCGGAGAGCGCGACGGTGTTGTACTTCGTGCGGCCCTGCCGGACCAGCACCTCCTCCCGCTCGCGCACCGCCTCGACGCTGACCACCTCGGGCTCGAGGTCGAGCTCGCCCGTCGGCGCCTCCGTCGTCAGCGACGACGTCAGCTCGGCCCAGCCCTGCACGAGCTCGTCGGGCACCGGACCCTCCCAGGAGCGCAACGTGTACGCCGGATGGGCGAGCGCGGCCTCGTCGGCCAGCCGGTCCAGCACGGCGTCGGCGACCGGGAGGGCGAGCTCGCGCTGCACCTCGGTCAGCGCCAGGTCGTAGCCGTGGGCGGACGCGAACTGCGGTCCGGCCTCGCCGTCGCCGAGCGGACCGCCGTCCCACGACCAGCCGACCAGCGCGGTCAGCACGGTGCGACCGCGTCCGCGGGCCTCGGTCTCGAGGCGGGCGAGCAGGGCCGACCCGATGCCGGACCGCTGCCGGTCGGGGTCGACGTGGACGTCGAGCTCGGCGAGCTCGAGGTTGTCGCGCAGCGGCGTACGCAGGAAGCCGGCGCCCACCGTCACGCCGTCCTCGACGGCGGACCAGCCGCCCGACCAGGCCGACGAGCCACCCTGCTGCATGACGGCGCGGAGCTCCTCGAGCATCCAGGGAGTCGCCGCGTCCCCGAGCGCGGACTGGGCGCGCAGGTAGGCACGGTGCCAGGCCTCGAACGCCTCGGCGTCGAACGGGTCGAGCTCCCGGATCTCGAGGGTCATCGGGCCCGCGCCACCCGGCCCTCGTCCCAGACCGGGCCGTCGGACTCGTAGACCTCGCCGTCGGCGCCGTAGACCAGGAACCGGTCGAAGCCCCGCGCGAACCAGCGGTCGTGGGTGACCGCGAGCACGGTGCCGTCGAACGCCTCGAGACCTGCCTCGAGGGCCTCGGCGGACTGGACGTCGAGGTTGTCGGTCGGCTCGTCGAGGAGCAGCAGCGTCGCGCCGGACAGCTCGAGCAGCAGGATCTGGAAGCGCGCCTGCTGCCCGCCGCTGAGCGACTCGAACCGCTGCTCGCCGGCGTGCGCGAGCTCGTAGCGGTCGAGCACCCGGCTGGCCGCCTCGCGGCCCATCCCGTCACGGTGCTCGTCGCCGCGGTGCAGGATCTCGAGCAGCGTGCGTCCCCGGAGCTCGGGGTGCTCGTGCGTCTGCACGAACCACCCCGGTCGCACGCGTGCGCCGAGCTTGGCCGTGCCGGTGTGCGGCACGGCGGCCGGAGGGGTGTCGCCGACCGGCTGGTGCTCGACGTCGGGGTCGCTGCCGCCGGCGGCCAGCAGCCGCAGGAAGTGCGACTTGCCGGACCCGTTGGACCCGAGGACCGCCACCCGCTCGCCGTACCAGACCTCGAGGTCGAACGGCCTCATCAGCCCGCTGAGCTCGAGGTCGGTGCACACCACCGCGCGCTTGCCCGTGCGACCACCCTTGAGCCGCATCGTCACCTGCTGGTCGCGCGGCTGCTCGACGGGCGGCCCGGCCTCCTCGAACTTCCGGAGGCGGGTCTGCGCGGCCTTGTACTGCGAGGCCAGGCCGTCGTTGTACTCCGCCTTGATCTTGTAGCGCAGGACCAGCGCCTTGAGCTTGGCGTGCTCCTCGTCCCAGCGACGCCGCATCTCCTCGAAGCGCTCGAAGCGGTCCGCGCGCGCCTCGTGATAGCTCGCGAAGCCACCCGGGTGCGTCCACACGAGGTTGCCCGCGCTGCCGAGCTCGACGGTCACGATCCGCGTCGCGGTGTTGTCGAGCAGCTCGCGGTCGTGGCTGATGAAGAGGATCGTCTTGGCCGACTCGCGGATCCGGCCCTCGAGCCAGATCTTGCCGGGGACGTCGAGGTAGTTGTCGGGCTCGTCGAGGAGCAGCACCTGGTCGGGCCCGCGCAGGAGGTACTCGAGCACCAGCCGCTTCTGCTCACCGCCCGAGAGGGTGCTGAGCAGCCGGTGGCGGGCGCGGTCGAACGGCAACCCCATCGACGCGGTCGTGCACACGTCCCACGTCACCTCCACGTCGTACCCGCCGGCGTCGGCGTAGTCGGACAGCGCGGTGGCGTACGCCATCTGCGTGCGCTCGTCGTCGGTGTCCATCAGCTCGAGCTCGACGGCGTCGACGGCCGCGGCGGCCTCACGGACGCGCGGCGGCGCGACGCTGAGCAGCAGGTCGTGCACGGTCTCGTCGCCACCGCCGTGGCCGACGAACTGCCGCATCACGCCCAGCCCGCCGGAGCGGGTGACGACACCCGCGTGGGGCGCCAGGTCGCCGGTGATGATGCGCAGCAGCGTGGTCTTCCCGGCCCCGTTGGCGCCGACGAGCGCGACCTTCTGGCCGTCACCGACGCGGAAGCTCACGTCGTCGAGCAGCACCCGCCCGTCCGGCAGCTCGTAACGCACTCCGGCGACATCCACATGACCCACGAGAGAGGATTGTCCACTGCCGCCGCAACGGGCGTCACCTCAATTGCGCTCGTTAGGGTCGAGCCATGACCTCGCGCCAGCCCGTCCCGGAGCCGGACGACGCCGCGGCATCGGCCCTGCGCCTGCTCGACCCCGCGGTGCCCGCGGGCGGCACGGTGCTCGAGCTCGGGTCGGGCGCCGGCTCGGGCGCGACCGTCGTCGAGGTGGAGGGAGTCACCGTCCGCCGCACGGACGTCACCACCGAGGACCTCGGCGGGCCGTACGACGCCGTGCTGGCGCTGCGCGTCCTGCAGCACGTCGACCGGGCGCAGCTGCCCGTCGTGCTGGGTCGGGTCGCCGCGGCCCTGCGGCCAGGCGGGGCCTTCGTGATCTCCCTCCCCGAGGGCGACGGCGAGCAGCGCGAGGCCGGCGACCCCGCCGTCACCGTGCTGTGGCGCGAGCCGGACCTCTGCGACCTCCTCGAGGACGTCGGCCTCGATCTCGTGCGGCGATGGGCGACCGAGGACCCCGACCACCACCCGTGGCTGACGTTCGTGACCCGGAACGGACGCTGACAACCGGTCTAGTCCATGCCTAGGGTGCAGGGCATGGCGTCCTCCACCTCGGCAGAGCAGACCACCGTCCCACGCTGGAAGATCATCGGCCCGGGCCTCGTCGTCGCGGCCACCGGCGTCGGCGCGGCCGACCTCGTCGCGACGCTGATCGCGGGGCAGAAGTTCGGCTACACGCTGCTCTGGTGCGTCGTCGTCGGCTGCATCATGAAGATCGTGCTGGTCGAGGGCGCGGGCCGCTACTCGCTCGCCACCGGCCGGACGATCTTCGAGGGCTGGCGCAGCCTCGGCATCTGGACGACCTGGTACTTCGGCCCCTACATCGTGATCTGGGGCTTCGTCTACGGAGCCGCCGCGATGGCCGGCACCGGGCTGGCGCTGCAGGGCCTGTTCGGCGGCCTCTCCACCACCTGGTGGGGCATCGTGTCCGGCCTGATCGGACTGGTGCTCGTGTGGACCGGGCGCTACTCGGTCTTCGAGAAGGTGCTCGCCGCCCTCGTGGGCATCATGTTCGTGACGATGGTCGGGGCCGCCCTCCTGACCCTGCCCAACCTCGGCGAGCTGCTCACCGGCCTGGCTCCACGGATCCCGGACGGCGGACTGGTCAACACGCTGGCCCTCGCGGGCGGGGTCGGCGGCACGATCACCCTGGCGGCGTACGGCTACTGGCTGCGCGAGAAGGGCTGGAGCACGCCCGCCTACATGCGGGTCATGCGCATCGACAACACCGTGGCCTACGTCGTCACGGGCATCTTCGTGCTGGCCACGCTCGTCGTCGGCGCCGAGCTGCTCTACTCGACCAGCGTCGCGATCGAGAGCGGCGACGCCGGGCTGCTGGACCTCGGCGTCGTGCTCCAGGACCGGTACGGCCAGTGGGCGGGCAAGCTGTTCCTGCTCGGCTTCTGGGCGGCCGCGATGTCCTCGCTGGTGGGCGTGTGGAACGGCGTGAGCCTGATGTTCGCCGACTTCATGACCAACGTGCGAGGCGGCCACAGCGACGACGACGGAGGCTCGGGCGGGCGGCACCTGGTACCGCGCCTACATCCTGTGGCTGACGTTCCCGCCGATGGCGATGCTGTTCCTCGGCAAGCCGGTGTGGCTGATCCTCGCCTACGGCGTGCTCGGCGCGTTCTTCATGCCGTTCCTCGCCGTGACGCTGCTGTGGCTGCTCAACACCGACCGCACGCCGGTCGAGTGGCGCAACAAGCTCCACTCCAACGTGCTGATGGTGATCATCGCCCTGGCGTTCGTCGCGCTCTGCGTCAACGAGGTCCGCAAGGCGATCGCGGGCGCCTGATCACCCGTCGGCGGGCAGCGGCACTCGGTCGAGGTCGAGGTGGCGCAGCGCCTCCGGGGTGAGGTCGCGGTCGACGCCGATCCGAAGAGCCCGTTCCAGCCCGGGCAGCTCGCGCCGGTCACGGCCGTGGCGACGTAGCCTCCGCTGCTCAGGCAGGGCGACGGCGACAGGTCGTCCTCCGTCGGGCAGTCGTACGTCGACCGTGCGGCGCGGCGAGGCGAAGATCGTCTCCTGCGGCGCCCGTGCCTCGATCCCGACGAACCGCCGGCTCGCCCCGAGCAGGTCGTCGGGGCCGTACCGGCAGATCGAGAACGTCTCGTACGACTCGGTGGTCGTCGCCGCCTCCGCCTCGCCCAGGGTGGGCGGGCAGTTGTTGGGGTCCGCGCCGGTGAACCTCTCGACCGAGTCGACGAGCCGCTGGGCGGTCGCCCGGTCCCGGGCCGACACGGTGACGACCACCTCGCCGTCGTACCACGTGCCGAGCCAGGCGCCGTCGGGATAGACCGCCACGTCGGTGGCGGTGGCGTCGTACTGCCACACCGACCCGCTCGGGTTGGCGGGGTCGGACCCGGCGAAGGCGCGCACGGTCACGCCGTAGCCGTTCTCCGGCGTGCACGCGATGGCCGGCACGACGGTGTCCGGACGATCGACCACCTCGACAGTGACCGTCAGGTCGCCGCCACCGGCGCACCAGCCGCTGACACCGCCGTAGCCCCAGTCCACCGGCACCTCGAAGGTCACGTCGTGCCACGACTCGGCGCGGTAGCCGGTCTCGATGACGCCCGGCGGCAGGCCGGAGGTCGCGGTCGGCTCGTCGGCGACCGGTCCTCCGCCGTCCGACGAGGCCGAGAGCTGGGTGAGGCCCAGCGGCACCGCTGCCGCGACCACGGCGGCCGCCGCCACCGCCCAGGTCGTACGGCGTCGCCGCAGCCGGCGCCGCGCACCGGCCGCGAGCCCGAGGGCGTCGGGCGCTGCGGATGCCCGCTCGGCGAGGGTGTCGCGCAGCCGTGTCTCGAGGTCACTCATCGTCGTCTCCCAGCTCGTGTCGCATGGCCGCGATCCCCCGGGAGACGCGCGAGCGCACGCTCCCCTCGCGCACGCCGGTGAGGGCGGCGATCTCGGCGTAGTCCAGGTCCTCGTAGAACCGCAGCACCACGGCGGTCCGCTGGTCCGTGGGAAGTGCCCGACACGCCCGCCAGAGCCGGTCGCGTTCCTCGGCGCCCACGCCGGCCGGCGCCGGTCGGTCGTGCACGACCTCCACCGGCACCTCGCGCCGGCGCAGCTTGCGCCACCGCGACACGTGCGCGTTGACGACGATCCGGCGCACGTAGGCGTCGGGGTCGTCGACGGTCGAGATCCGCGACCAGCGCGGCAGCGCCCGCGAGAGCGCGTCCTGCACGACGTCCTCGGCGTCAGCGGCGTTGCCCGTGAGGACGTAGGCCAGACGCAGGAGCGACGGCCCGCGGGCCGCGACCCAGCTGTCGAAGTCGGGCACCTCCACGCGGGTCCTCCCGGCCTCGGCCATCGTCGTCATGCACTACCAACGCCGCGGGGCGGCCTCCTGTTGCAGGTGTGATGCAGACAGTGTCAGATGCCAGTGGGGTGCCGGATCCAGACGTTGGGCTCGACGTAGGTGGCGGTGCCGTGCTCGGCGTCGCACATCACCGGGACCAGCGCACCCGGGACGGCGACGGGACCGGTCGAGTCGAAGGGCAGCCCGGTCCACGCGCGCCACTCCTCGAGCGTGCCGGGGATGCACATCGAGCGCGGCGCGACCTTGTCGATCCGGCCGCCCGCGCGTACGTGCACGCGCAGCCACGGGTCGACCGGCAGGCCGTCGTCGCGGGTGCGGAAGGCGTACGCCGACATCGGCTCGTGGACGTCCGTCTTTCCGTTGGGCCGCACCGGGGCGAGCAGCTCGGAGAAGCCGAGCCTCCCGGCGTTGTCGCGCAGCGCCGCGAGCATCACGCTCGAGAGCCCGGTGCCCTGCAGGGCCGGCTCGACCGCGATCTCGGCGGCCGTGATCGCGTTGGGTGTCTCGCCCCAGGTCCGCGTCAGCAGGGCGCTGCGCAGCGCGAAGTCCCACCCGGCATCGGGCAGGTCTCCCTCGGGCAGCGCGAAGGGCGCGGAGAACGCCTTCGCCACGATCCGTCCGGTCGGGTCGAGGGCGACCAGCACGCACTCCAGGAAGAACTCCTCGAGGCAGGAGTAGTACGAGTTGCCGATCGGGTCGTGCTTCATGAACTCCGGCCACGACGTCTCCATGTCCCAGAAGACGTCCCACGGCTGCGGCCGTTCGGCCAGCGTCACGATCTCGAGGTCCATGCCCGCCATTCTCGTGACGGCGGCAACCGAATTCACAGCCGTTCGGCGACCCGCCTCGCCGCCACCTGCAGGATCTCCCACGCCGTCGAGAAGGGCGGGGCGTAGGCGAGGTCCATCCACGCCAGGTCGTCGACCGTCCCGCCGGCCCACAGCACGGCCGCGGCCGCGTCGACCCGCTTGCCGGCACCGTGGCCGCCGACGACCTGCACGCCGAGCAGCCGTCTCGTCGTGCGGTCGGCCATCACCCACAGGGAGATCGGCTCGGCCTCCGGCATGTAGCCGCTGGCGGTCGAGCCCTCGGTGACGAGCGCGACGGGGTCGTGCCCCGCGGCCTCCGCGTCCGCGCGGGACAGGCCGGTGCGCGCGATCTCGAGGTGCACGTCGCCGAAGGAGAAGCGGGTGATCGAGGTGTCGGTCATCCCGTCGAAGGCCAGCGAGCCGCCGGCCAGGGTGTCGCCGAGCGCGCGGCCGTGCTTGTTGGCGTGGGTGCCCAGCGGGCGGAACACCCACGCGTCGTCGAGCCGACGCCGCACCTCGCAGCAGTCGCCCGCGGCCCAGACGTGGTCGGCCACCCGGCCGTGCGGGTCGGGACGCAGCGCACCGCCCTCGGTCAGCTCCACCTGCCCCTCGAGGAACTGCGTCGCGGGGCGTACGCCGATCGCGACCACGACGAGGTCGGCCTCCCGCGAGCCGCCGTCCCAGTGCACCCCGGTCACCCGGTCGCCGTCGAGCTCGAGCCCGGTGACGTCGGCGCCGAGCACCAGCTCGACACCGGCATCGACCAGACCGTCGTTGACCAGCTGCGACATCTCGTCCTCGAGCATCGCCATCCCGCGGGTGCGGGTGAGGACGGTGACCCCGAAACCCTTGCGCAGTGCGGCTTCCGCGACCTCGACGCCCACGTAGCCGGCGCCGATGACGACGACGTGCCCACTGCCGCCGACCGCGGCGAACCGCTCCAGCCACGCTGCCCCGTCGTCCAGCGTCTTCACCGTGCCGACGCCGTCGTACGTCGTCCCGTCGGGTCGCAGCGCCCAGTCGGGCACGACGGCCGGGGCGCCGGTGGCGACCACCAGCTCGTCGTACTCCAGCACCTCGCCGGTGCCCGTCGTGACGGTGCGGGCGGCGAGGTCGGCAGCCACCACCTCGGTCGACATCCGCAGGTCGATGCCCGACTCGCGGTGCGCGTCGGCCGACCGCGCGACGAGGTCGTCGGCGGAGTGGACGTCGCCGGCCATCAGGTAGGGGATGCCGCAGGCGCTGTAGGAGGTGTGGGTGCCCCGGTCGAGCACGGTGATCGCCAGCTCGCGGCCCGTGCGCCTCGCCGTCCGCAGGGCCTGGTGCGCCGCCGACATCCCGGCGGCGTCGGCGCCGACGACGACGACCCGGGTCGGGGCCGTCACCCCGTCGCCCCGAGGTCGTCGTCGTGCCTGCAGGGCGCTGCCACGGATGCCATGGCCCCATCCTGCCCGCCGGGTCGCAGCACGAGCGGCTTCTCGGGGGTGTCCCGGGGGCGTCTCCGGGCTGTACCGGATGGATCGCGGCCGCCGGCTGGTGTCCACTGGTGACATGGCCCTTCGCGGAACCGCCCTCCGGCTCGCGGTGTCGACCGCGTCGCGCCGGCTGCCCGCCCACGTCCGCTTCCCCCTCCAGCGCGACGGGGTCGACCCGGTGCCGCGGCTCGAGGAGAGCCGCGCGCACGGCGACGTCGTACGCCTCACCCGACTGCTCGGCACCCGCGTCTGGCTGGTCACGGGGTACGACGCCGCGCGGGCCGTGCTGGCCGACTCCGACGCCTTCGCCAACGACGTGCGCCACCTGATCGGGCGCCAGGACCGGGCACCGGCCGAGCGGATCGGTGGCCTCGGCATGACGGACGCGCCCGACCACGACCGGCTGCGGCACGTGCTGACGCCCTACTTCACCCGTCGCCGCCTGGCCGACCTGCAGCCCGAGGTCGACCGGGTCGTGGCGGACGCGCTCGACGACCTGGCCGCGCACGGTCCGGAGGTCGACCTCGTGGAGCGGTTCGGCTTCGCGGTGCCCTTCGGCGTGATCTGCGACCTGCTCGGGATGCCCGAGGTCGACCGGCTGGAGTTCCGCGAGCGGGGCGCCGCGCGCTTCGACCTGAGCGGTGGCAGCGCCGGCATCTTCGACACCGCGACCGGGACGCGACAGTTCCTCATCGACCTGGTCGCTGCGGAGCGGCGCGCAGCGCACCTGCCCGACGGGCTGGTGGCACGGATGGTCGCCGACCACGGAGCGGACTTCGACGACGTCGAGCTGGGGGGCCTCGCCGACGGGGTCTTCCTCGGCGGCTACGAGACGAGCGCCAGCATGCTGTCGCTCGGGACGTGGGTGCTGCTGCAGCACCCGACCGTCTGGAAGTCCCTGCAGCGCGGTGATCCGGCCGAGGTGGCGGAGATCGTCGAGGAGCTGCTCCGCTTCGTCTGCCCGGTGCAGGTCGCCTTCCCCCGCATCGCCCGGCGCGACCTGGTGGTCGGTGGGCAGGCCGTGCGCGCCGGCGACGTCGTGGTGGTGTCCCTCACCGGGGCCGGGCGCGATCCCGCCCGCCACGTCGACGCCGCCCACTTCGACCCGACCACCACCTCGGCCGGCACCCTTGCCTTCGGCCACGGACTGCACCGCTGCGTCGGTGCCGAGCTGGCCAGGATGGAGCTGCGGACCGCGCTCGTCGGCCTCGCGCAGCGCTTCCCCGACCTGTCGCTCGCGTGCGACCCCGCCGACCTGCGGTTCACCCGGCTCGCGATCGTCCACGGCGTGGAGGCGCTGCCGGTGCGGCTGGGCTGACGGCCGTACGCTCGAACGGGTGGCACGCCGTTACCTCGTCCTCGCCGCGGCAGTCGTCGCGATGACCTCGGCCTGCTCCGTGGACGACCCGCGTCGCCCGGCCTCGACACAGGCGCCCGCGGAGCGGCGTACGACGAGCGCGGCGACGCCGGCACCCACCCCCACCGAGACGCCCACCCCACCGAGACGCCCACCCCCACCGAGACGCCTGCCCCCGAGCCACGGCGCTCGTTCGTCACCATCCCCGCGATCGGGCTGCGCGACTTCCCCGTGGTGCGCTACCCGGGCTCGCCCGACGACGCCCCCGGCACGGAGATCCAGGACGCAGGCGAGATGGCCTCCCCGCGCGGTGCCCGCGGTGGCGTCGGCCCGGGCGAGGTGGGCAACTACCTCGTCACCGGGCACCGGCTCACCGGCACCGCTCCCCTGCGCGACTCCCCCTCGCTGCGCCGGGGTGACCGAATCATGGTGCGCACTGGCGACACGGTGTTCGTCTACGAGGTGCGCCGCACCCGCTGGACCTCCTTCCGCCAGCCGCGGTCGCTGCGCGCGCAGCGAGCACCGGTGCCGGGCCGCATCGGCGAGGAGGCGACCACGCCGATGATCACGCTCTCGACGTGCGCGACGCTCGAGGACCACGCCAACGGCAACTACTGGTCCGACGAGCTCGACAACCCCGAGCACCGCATCGACAAGATCGGCGTGCTCGTCGAGACCCGGCCCGCCTGATCCCCTGTGGCACGCTGACGGGCATGGCCGTCGACCGCACCGACCCTCCGCGAGACGCGGTCCAGCAGGACCTCGACATCACGCGTCAGCAGGCGCTCATCTACGAGGCGATCGTCGCCGCCGCGGGCGACGCGCACGCGGTGCTCGACATCCTGCTGGACGCCGCGGACCCGGACGACGCCCGGCGGACGCTCCGGGAGCGCTACGGGTTCAGCGAGGTGCAGGCGAGTGCCGTGCTGGACGTGCAGCTCCGCCGGCTGACCTCCTCGGACCTGCAGAGGATCCGGGGACACCTCGAGGAGGTCGTGGCGCGGGTCGCGGTCCTCGAGGAGCAGCTGGACGTCCAGAGCTGACCTGTGGGGTCAGCCGCGCCTGGTCTCCAGCACCCGGAACCCCTTGTGGCTCGCGAGCCGCTGCGTCGGCCACCCCTGCTCGCCGAGCCAGCGCTGGAGGGAGTCGGCGCCGAGGTTCTTGCCGACGACCATCACCATCCGGCCGCCGGGGGCGAGGCGCGGGAGCCAGGTCAGCAGCAGCTCGTGCAGCGCCTCCTTGCCGATGCGGATCGGCGGGTTGGACCAGATCTCGTCGAAGACCTGGTTGCTCGCCACCTGCTCGGGGAGGCACGCCACGAAGCGGGAGTCGAGGCCGGCCGCACGCGCGTTGTCGTTGGCCAGCAGGATCGCGCGCTCGTTGACCTCGACACCGGTGACGTTGGCCAACGGTACGGCGCGGGCGAGCGCGAGCCCGATCACGCCGTAGCCGCAGCCCAGGTCGAGGAACTGCCCCTGCGCCGGGGGCTCGAGCTCGCGGAAGAGCACCGCGGTCGCGTGGTCGATGTGCCCGCGGCTGAAGACGCCGGACCCGGTGTCGAGGGTCAGCTCGTGGCCCCACAGCTCGACGGTGAAGGTCTCCCGCTCGAACGGCACGCTCGGGTCGGCGGAGAAGTAGTGCTCGGTGGGCTCAGGCATCGATGGCCTCTCTCTTGGCGCGCGCCCGGTCGGCCTGCGCGGCCAGCTCGGCGTCGTCGGGGTAGCCGACCTCCTCGAGCGTGAGGCCGTGCGCGTGCACGACGCGCACGCCGGCGTCGCGGCGGCGTCCGGCCATCACCTCGGCCGGCCAGGTGGTCGGCTGCCGTCCCTCGCCCACGGCGATCAGGCTGCCGACGAGTGCGCGCACCATGTTGTGGCAGAACGCGTCGGCGCGGACCGACCCGACGACCAGGCCGGCCTCGTCGCGGCTCCAGACGAGGTCGAGCAGGGTGCGCACGGTCGTGGCGCCCTCGCGCTGCTTGCAGAAGGCGGCGAAGTCCTGGAGGCCCACGAGGGGCGCGGAGGCGGCGTTCATCGCGTCGAGGTCGAGCCGGCGCGGCCAGGTGAGCACGTGTCCGCGCACCAGCGGGTCCGCGAGCTCCTGCGCGTCGGCGATCCGGTAGGCGTAGCGACGCCAGATCGCTGCGAACCGGGCGTCGAAGCCGTCGGGCGCCTCGCTGATCCGGCGTACGCGCAGGTCGGGCGGGAGGATCCCGTCGACGCGGCGGGCCAGCGCGTCGAGCGGCGGGTCGGTCGACCGTCCGGCGGACCGCGCGACGACGTCGGGCTCGACGTCGAGGTGTGCCACCTGCCCGCGGGCGTGCACCCCGGAGTCGGTACGACCCGCGACGGTCACCCGCACCTGCGGGATCCGCAGGGCCGTGGCGAGGGCGTCCTCGAGCGTCCCCTGCACGGTGCGCATCGTGGGCTGCGCCGCCCAGCCGACGAAGTCGGCGCCGTCGTAGGCACAGTCGATCCGCAGGCGCACGCCAGAATCCTAGGCGCGTCTGGACCACCTGCCGAAAGTGGTGCCGCGCTGCAGTTCTTTACCTAGGGTGAGCACGTGATGTGGGGGATCCGACGGCTTCAGCCTCTTCTGACGCTGGCCCTGGCGGCCGGCACGCTCGTGGGCGTGCCCGCGCTCGGCGCTCCGGCGAGCGCCGTGGTGCAGCCGTGCACGGCGACCTACGCGGATGACGGCGGCAGATCGCGACCAGGAGCCGACCCCTCCGCGCCCGCGGTCCGACCACGTCGCTCCTCTCGCAGACGTTCACGATCGACGACACCCGCGTGGTGCAGGACATCGCCATCACCGTCGACTGGTCTCATCCCGACGCCTCCAAGCTCGTGATCGATCTCCTTCCCCCCAGACACCCAGAACCTCCAGCCGAACATCAAGGCCGTCACGACGGGCCAGGCCACGGGGGCCGTCGACGGTACCTACGTGTTCGACGAGGAGATCACCTCGACACCCCTGTCAGGCTCGAACCCGCAGCCCGGGACCTACCGGCCGTTCGACACCGGAAGCCGCGTTGGAAGGTCGAGCCTGGGGCGGCGACGTGGGTGATCTGGGTGTCCAACTACGGCTCGCAGACCGCGACCGTGCGATCGAGCACCGCTGACCCTCACCTACGCCACCTGCGACAGCGACGGCGACGGGGTCGAGGAGAAGGTCGACAACTGCCCGATCGTCACCAACGCCGACCAGGTCAACAGCGACGACGACTCCCTGGGCGACGCCTGCGACCTCGACGTCGACGGCGACGGGACGGGCAACACCACCGACGGCTGCCCGGGCGCAGCGGCGGCCACCACGAGCGGCTGTCCCGAGGCGGGTCGTACGGCCTCGCTGCGCTACGCGAAGGCGACGAGGAAGCTCACCGCCGTGGTCCGCTCCGCCGTCCCCGGCTGCCGCTCGGGCGCCGCGGTGACGCTCTACCGGACCAGGCCCGGCCGGGACACCAAGCTCGTCGTCGGGACCACCAACCGCAGGGGTCGCTGGACCCGCAAGGCACCCAGCGGCGGCCGGTCGCTACTACGTCAAGGTCGCCGGCTCGTACGCCGCCGGCGAGGCCGAGTGCGGGCGCGCCCGGTCGAGGAAGGCGGGGGTCCCGAAGAGCAGGGCGGCCCTCCGGGCGCTCCTCGTCGACACCGACGGCGACGGCCTCGACGACACGAGGGACGGCTGTCCGACGGTCGCTGCCGGCACCTCGACGGGGTGTCCGCTCGTCCCGCGCACCGTCTCGCTGAAGTGGCTGGCGGGGAAGAAGCAGCTCCAGGTGCAGGTCAGCTCCCCCGTCGCAGCCTGCGCGCAGCGGGCCCGCATCGCGCTGTTCCGGGTGCGACCCAACAAGGACTTCAAGGTCTTCGGCGGCAGCGTCAGCTACAGCGGCCGCGTGCGGGTCGCGGTCCCCCGCGGGCCGTCCTACTACGTGACGGTGCCGACGTCGTACGCCTCCGGTGTCGCCGAGTGCGGCACCGCCCGGTCGCGGAAGGTCGTCGCCACCCGCGGCTGATCGGACTGTTCAACCAGATGGTTGACAACCCTCGCTCAGTCCGTCGTACCTTCATTCAACCAATCAGTTGAAGAAGGTGTCCGATGGCCGACCAGCTCTCCCGTGTCTTCGCCGCGTTGGCGGACCCGACCCGTCGCGACATGGTGGCGCGCCTCACCGAGGCCGACCACACCGTCAACGACCTGGCCGCGCCCTACGACGTGAGCCTCCAGGCCGTCTCCAAGCACCTCAAGGTGCTCGAGGACGCCGGCCTGGTGAGCAGGACCCGCGAGGCGCAGCGCCGGCCGGTGCACCTGGAAGCCGAGGTGTTCGACCTGATGACGAAGTGGATCGAGCGCTACCGCCGACAGGCCGAGCAGCGCTTCGCAGCGCTCGACGCCGTGCTCGCGCGGATGCAGGACGACGACGGCACCGCCGCCGCCGACATCTCCCAGCAGCAGGAAGGAACCGCATCATGACCACCACGCAGACCACGCCCGACAGCACCACCCGCTACCCGGAGGCGGCGATCCTGGCCGACGAGCACGTGCCCGCCGTCCACATCTGGCGCGACTTCCACGCCACGCCCGCGCAGCTGATGCGCGCCCACACCGAGGCCGACCTGTTCGCCCAGTGGATCGGTCCCGACTCGCTGACCACGCGCATCGACGAGTGGTCGTGCCGGACCAACGGCGCCTACCGCTACGTCGCCTCGCGCGGCGAGGAGGAGTACGCCTTCCGCGGCACCTTCCCCTTCGTCGGCGAGGACAAGATCGTCCAGACCTTCACGTGGGAGGGCATGCCCGAGGCGGTCGCCCTGGAGACCCTCACCTTCGAGGACCTCGGCGACGGTCGCACGCGCCTCCACGGCTTCTCCCTCTGCGACTCCTTCGAGGCGCGCGACGGCATGCTCGCCAGCGGCATGGAGGTGGGCATCCACGAGGGCTACGCCAAGCTCGACCGCCTGGTCGCCCGCACCGACGGGCAGGGCTCGCTCTGATGGCACTCCCCCAGGCTCCGGCTGCCAAGCACGAGGTGGTCGCCGCCACCTTCACCCGCCTCGTCAGGCAGACGACCGACTGGTCGGCGCCGGCGCCCGTCGACGGCTGGACCGCCCTCGACGTCGTCGACCACCTGGTCTCCTGGTTCCGCGGGTTCCTGTCGGCCGGCGGCATCGAGCTCGCGCCCGGCCCGTCCGTCGCCGGCGACCCGGTCGCCGCGTGGGAGCACCACGCAGCAGGCGTCCAGGGCCTGCTCGACGACCGCGGCGACGAGGAGTTCGTCCACCCCTACGTCGGCCCCCACCCGCTGGCGCGCGCCGTGGACCAGTTCTACGTCACGGACGTCTACATGCACTCCTGGGACCTGGCCCGCGCCACCGGCCAGGAGGCCGGGCTCGACGAGGACTTCGCCGGCCAGGTGCTCGAGGGGATGCGCCCCATCGAGGCGATGCTCCGCGACTCCGGGCAGTACGGTCCCGCCGTGCCCGTCCCCGACGACGCCCCCGCGATCGACCGGCTGATGGGCTTCGTCGGCCGCGACCCGGCCTGGCGGCCCGCGGGCTGAGCGGGCCCGGCGTCCTCGTAGGGTCGAGGCATGAAGTACGTCGTGTACGGCGCCGGGGCCGTCGGTGGGGTCATCGGCGGCCACCTCCACCTCGCCGGGCTCCCGGTGACCCTCGTGGCCCGCGGCGCCCACCTCGAGGCGATCCGCTCGCACGGGCTCGTGCTCGACGCGGGTGACGGGCGGCACCGCATCGACGCCCCGGCCACGGACACCGCAGCCGACGTCGGCTGGACCGACGACACCGTCGTGGTCCTCGCCGTGAAGTCCCACCAGGCCGCGGTGGCGCTCGCCGACCTCCGGGCGCACGCCCCCGCCACCACAGCGGTCGTGTGCGCGACCAACGGCATCGCCACCGAGACCGCCGTCCTGCGCCTCTTCGCCCGGACGTACGCCGTCTGCGTGATGCTGCCGTCGACGCACCTCGAGCCCGGCGTGGTCGTCGCGGGGTGCCACCCCACGCCGGCGATCCTCGACATCGGCCGGATCCCCGGCGGCACCGACGACACGACCGCCGCGGTGGCCGCGGACCTCGGTGCCGCCCACATCGAGTCCGTCCAGCGCGACGACATCATGGCCTGGAAGCGACGCAAGCTCCTGATGAACCTCGGCAACGGCGTCGACGCCTCCTTCGCGCAGGGCGACGCCGCCGACGAGCTCGCCGAGCGTGCCCAGGCCGAGGGCGAGCGCGTGCTCACCGCCGCCGGGCTGTCCTACGTCAGCGCCGAGGAGGACCGGGAGCGCCGCGGCACGATCCTCCAGCGCCGCCCCGACCTCGAGCGCCGCGGCGGGTCCACCTGGCAGAGCCTGGCGCGCGGCACGGGCGACTCGGAGATCGACTACCTCGCCGGCGAGGTGGTCCTGCAGGGCCGCCTCCACGGCGTACGCACCCCGGTCAACGAGGCCGTCGTCGCCGCCACCCGCTCGCTCACCCGGTCGGGCGGAGCTCCCCGCAGCCTCGACGCCGCGTCGGTCCTCGCCTCCCTCTGACCTCGAGCGGTGGCGGAGCCACATTTCGGGGCCGCCGAACGTGGCTGGACCACCGCTCCCCCGCGCGCCGTCGTACGACACGCCCGTGAGCGGTGGTGGAGCCACATGTGAGCACCCTGAAATGTGGCTGGACCACCGCTCGGCAGCAACGCCTGACACGCAACGAGGCCCGCCACCCCAGTGGGGTGACGGGCCTCGTGTGAAGGCTGGATCAGGCCTTGGTGTCGTCCTCGGCAGCCTCGGCAGCGGCCTCGTGCTCAGCGGCAGCAGCCTCGTGCTCAGCAGCAGCGGCCTCGTGCTCCTCCGCGGCGGCCTCGTGCTCCGCGGCAGCGTCGACCTCGGCGGCCTCGCCCTGGGCCTGGGCCTCAGCGGTCCCGCTGTCGGTGGCCTCGGTCTCGACGACCTCGGTCTCACCGTCGACGCCCTCGGCCTCGACCTCGGCAGGAGCCGACTCAGCCGGCGCCGGAGCAGCGGCCTTCTCGGTCTTCTTGGTCGAGGGAGCCTTCGGGCTGTAGGCCTCGGTCACCAGCTCGATGACCGCCATGGGGGCGTTGTCGCCCTTGCGCGGACCGACCTTGGTGATGCGGGTGTAGCCGCCGGGACGCTCGGCCATGACCGGCGCGATCTCGGTGAAGAGGGTGTGCACGACGGACTTGTCGCGGATGGTCTTGAGCACCTCACGACGGTTGTGCAGGTCACCGCGCTTGGCCTTGGTGATCAGCTTCTCCGCGTGCGGGCGCAGCAGGCGCGCCCGGGTCTCGGTGGTCGTGATCCGGCCGTGCTCGAACAGGGCGGTCGCCAGGTTCGAGAGCATCAGCTTCTGGTGAGCAGCGCTTCCACCGAGGCGCTTGCCCTTCACAGGCTTGGGCATGTCGTGCCTTCCTTCTCTCGGGCCGTGTCAGGTACCCGGGTAGACGACCGGCCCGGCGGAGTGCCGGGCCCGGTCGGTTTTGTCGTGACGTCCCGGCCCGAGGGCCGGGGTCGGATCAGAGCTGCTCGTCCTCGATGAACGCGTCGTCGTCGTCGTCGCCGTAGGCGGCGAGGGCGGCGTGCGGGTCGAAGCCGGGCGCGCTGTCCTTGAGCGAGAGGCCCATCTCGACGAGCTTGGCCTTCACCTCGTCGATGGACTTCGCGCCGAAGTTGCGGATGTCGAGCAGGTCCTGCTCCGAGCGCGAGATGAGCTCACCCACGGTGTGGATGCCCTCGCGCTTGAGGCAGTTGTAGGACCGGACCGTCAGCTGCAGGTCCTCGACGGGGAGGGCCAGGTCGGCGGCGAGCTGCTCGTCGACGGGCGACGGGCCGATGTCGATGCCCTCGGCCTCGACGTTGAGCTCACGGGCCAGGCCGAAGAGCTCGACGAGCGTCTTGCCGGCCGAGGCGATGGCGTCGCGGGGACGCATCGACTGCTTGGTCTCGACGTCGATGACGAGCTTGTCGAAGTCGGTGCGCTGCTCGACACGGGTGGCCTCGACCTTGTAGGTCACCTTCATGACCGGGCTGTAGATCGAGTCGACCGGCATGCGGCCGATCTCGTTGTCCGCGCCCTTGTTCTGGACCGACGAGACGTAGCCGCGGCCACGCTCGACGACGAGCTCCATCTCCAGCTTGCCCTTGTCGGACAGCGTGGCGATCTTGAGCTCGGGGTTGTGGACCTCCACACCGGCGGGCGGCGTGATGTCGGCGGCGGTGACGTCACCGGCACCGGACTTGCGGAGGTACATCACGACGGGCTCGTCGTGCTCGGAGGAGACGACGATGCCCTTGAGGTTGAGGATGATCTCGGTCATGTCCTCGGTGACGCCCTCGATGGTCGAGAACTCGTGGAGGACGGAGTCGACCTTGATGCTGGTGACAGACGCACCCGGGATCGAGCTGAGGAGCGTACGACGGAGCGAGTTGCCGAGCGTGTAGCCGAAGCCGGGCTCGAGGGGCTCGATGACGAACCGCGAGCGGAACTCGTCGACGGTCTCTTCCGTGAGGGTCGGGCGCTGAGCAATGAGCACGGAGTTCTTCCTTTCCGGATCCGACCGCTATTTGAGGGATCCGAACATGAGGTTGGCGGAAATGACGAGCTGGAAGAGGGCGTCGGCGGCCGCCCGGGGGCGGCCACCGACGGAGATCACTTCTTGGAGTAGTACTCCACGATGAGCTGCTCCTGGACCGGCACGTCGATCTGCGCGCGGACCGGGACCTGGTGGATCAGGACGCGCATCCGGGTGGGGATGACCTCCATCCACGCGGGGGTGACGCGCTCGCCGTGGGTCTCGCGGGCGACGATCAGCGGCGTGAGCTCGAGCGACTTCTCGCGCACGTCGATGATGTCGTGGTCGGTGACCTGGAAGGACGGGATGTCGACCTTCTTGCCGTTGACCAGGAAGTGGCCGTGCACGACGAGCTGGCGGGCCTGGCGGCGCGTACGGGCGAAGCCGGCGCGGTAGACCACGTTGTCGAGGCGGCACTCGAGGAGCTGCAGGAGGTTGTCGCCGGTCTTGCCCTGGCGACGGCTGGCCTCCTTGTAGTAGCGGACGAACTGCTTCTCCATCACGCCGTAGGTGAAACGAGCCTTCTGCTTCTCACGGAGCTGCAGCAGGTACTCGGACTCCTTGATGCGACCGCGGCCGTGCTGGCCGGGGGCGTAGGGACGCTTCTCGAAGGCAGCGTCGCCGCCGACGAGGTCGACACCGAGACGGCGCGACTTGCGGGTCATGGGACCGGTGTAGCGGGCCATGTGTCAGTCTCTCTTTCTCAGTCTCGGGTCAGACGCGGCGGCGCTTGGGCGGCCGGCATCCGTTGTGCGGGGTGGGCGTGACGTCCTGGATGGTGCCGACCTCGAGGCCGATGGCACCCAGCGACCGGATGGCGGTCTCACGACCCGAGCCCGGACCCTTGACGAAGACGTCGATCTTCTTCATGCCGTGGTCCATGGCGCGACGGCCAGCGGCCTCGGCAGCCATCTGCGCGGCGAAGGGGGTGGACTTGCGCGAGCCCTTGAAGCCGACGGTGCCGGCAGAGGCCCACGAGATCACCGCACCGGTCGGGTCGGTGATCGTGACGATGGTGTTGTTGAACGTGCTCTTGATGTGGGCTTCGCCCTGAGCGATGTTCTTCTTCTCCTTGCGGCGGACCTTGGTCGCGCGGCTCTTGGGAGGCATTCACTAACTCCTGAGGTCTGGTCTGGAAGCTTCGGTGACGACGTGGATCAGCGCAGGGCGCCGATCACTTCGCCTTCTTCTTGCCGGCGACGGTGCGCTTGGGACCCTTGCGGGTGCGCGCGTTGGTCTTGGTGCGCTGACCGCGGACCGGGAGGCCCATGCGGTGGCGGCGACCCTGGTAGCTGCCGATCTCGATCTTGCGGCGGATGTCCGCCTGGACCTCACGTCGGAGGTCACCCTCGATCTTGAAGTTGGCTTCGATCTCGTCGCGAAGCTTGACCAGCTCCTCGTCACCGAGCGTGTGGACCCGGGCGTTCGGGTCGACGCCGGTGGCAGCGAGCAGCTGCTGGGAGCGGGTACGGCCGATGCCGTAGATGTAGGTGAGTGCGATCTCGATGCGCTTGTCGCGCGGGAGGTCGACACCAACGAGGCGTGCCATGTGGCGTTTCCTTGTCTGTTCTCGCATCGGTTTCTGGTCGTGTCGCGTCCCATCCCGCCTCGGGTGGGCTCCGGCCGGTGCTCCGGAGGTGACTTCGGTCAGGGAGTCCGGGGACTCACTGCCTAGCGATCACGTTGTGGTGTTTCAGTTGTGGGTCTTGCTCAACCTTGCCGCTGCTTGTGGCGCGGGTTCTCGCAGATGACCATGACGCGTCCGTGACGGCGGATGACCTTGCACTTGTCACAGATGGCTTTGACGCTGGGGTTGACCTTCATGTCAACGATCCTTGCTACTCGGCTGACTGGTTACTTGTAGCGGTAGACGATCCGACCTCGCGTGAGGTCGTACGGCGAGAGCTCCACCACGACCCGGTCCTCGGGGAGGATCCGGATGTAGTGCTGGCGCATCTTGCCGCTGATGTGGGCGAGCACCTTGTGCCCGTTTGCCAGCTCCACGCGGAACATGGCGTTGGGAAGGGCCTCCGTGATGGTGCCCTCGATCTCGATCACGCCTTCTTTCTTCGGCATGTCCTCCACAATCTGTTGTCAGTGTGTCTACCGTGGCCCGGGAACCGCCCGGTCAGTGATGACCGGTGGACCTCGTGGACGGATCCGGGAGCCTCTTCCCGGGGCACACGCCAGACACGTCGATGACGAGTCGTGCAGAGGTCCCGAGCAGCCGCGAGGCGCCACGAAACGCAGCCCACGTTGGGCCGACGCACCAGTTTAGTCAGGCGTGCGCCGAGAACGCCAATCAGCGAGCGCGCGCAGCCGGGCGGCACGACCCGCCACCGGCTCCCCCGCCGGGGCGTCGTCCGAGACGCCTGCCGCCGACGGGTCGGCCGGGGGCGTGGACCGACCCCGACGCAGCGAGCGCAGGCTCACCGCGGCGCGCAGCCGCTGCCACGTGCCGACCTCCTGCGACATCGCGCGACGCTCGGCGTCCACGGACTCCCAGTAGGTCGCCGCGGCGGCCTCGGCGGGCACGCTCGGGCCGAAGACGAAGCTGTCGGCGCGCCGGGCCAGCACGCCGGCCTGGCCGGACACGATGCCGACCGACTGCTCGCGGCGGGTCACCGTCGGGCCCAGCGGGACCACCTGCCCCAGGTCGCGGGCGTGGTCGACGAGCTCGCGCCACGCCCCGACGAAGCGGGCCGACACCGAGTCGGCGCGCCGCCGGCGGTGGCGGCGCCACGCCTTGAGGGCGACGATCGCGCCGAGGAGCAGCGCGGCCAGCAGCAGCGGACCACCGACGTAGGTGACCACGGCCCCGACCCACGACGGCAGGTCGGCGATCAGGCCCTCGTCCTCGGCGGCCTTCTTGCGCGAGGCCTTGCGCTCCTTGAGGTCGGCGTCGCTCTGCTCGCCGGCGTCGGAGGGCGGCGGGATCGGGTTGGGCGGCGGGATCACGGTGCCCGACATCGGGGTGTTGGTCTCCGGCACCTGCTCGGACGGCGGCGTCCGCGACATGAACGCCTCGGTCGGCAGGGTGCGCCACGAGCCGTCGGCGGCACGGAGCTCGACCCACGCGGAGACGTCGCTGCCCGCGACCACGCCGCTCTCGGGCACGACCGCGCCGAGGACGACGCGCGCCGGGACGCCGATGTCGTTGGCGATCAGGGCCATCGTGGCGGCGTACTGCTCGTCGTTGCCGACGATCTGCGGGGCGTTGACGAACTCGTCGGACAGCCGCCACACGCTGTGGCCGGCGACGTAGATCTTCTGCGTGCGCCCCACGCCGTCGGAGTACTTGCCCTGCGTCCGCAGGTGCTCGGCCGCGGCGAGGACACGGGCCATCGGGTCGTTGCCGGCGTCCTCGGTCCACTTCTCCGTGGGGCCCTGGATGAAGGACGCGCTCGCCGGGAGGCTGGTGACCTCGGCCGAGCCCACCGTCTCCGGGGTCAGCACGTCGTCGGGCTGGACCTCGGTGAAGGTGTAGCGGTCGCCGGGCTGGAGGCCGGTCGGCACCACGGCGGTCGAGGTGGCCAGGTTGTAGCGGAAGACCTCGGCCTTCGCGCGGGCGTCGGCGGTCTCGAAGGTCATCGACTGCAGCGCGCCGACCGTCGGCAGCCAGACGCCGGACCAGCCCTCGCCGAGCGTGATGGTCACCTCGGTCGGGTCGCCGTCGCCGTCGGCCGGGTCGGGCACCGGGTTGTCGATCGTGGAGGACACCCGCTGGAAGGAGTCGTCGGCCGGTCCCGGCAGCGCGTTGTCGGTGGCCCCCCAGACCATGCCGTCGTAGCGGTCCATCGTGGCGAAGCGGACCCGGGTGTTCTCGGGGAGGTCGCCCTCGACCTCCAGCAGCGTCTTGTCGTAGACGTTGGCGTTGGTGCGGTCGGGGCGGCCCTTGGGGTTGACGTACTTGCGGAAGCCGGCGAGCGGGGACGGGTAGCGGCCGATGTCGAAGGGCGGGTCGATCCAGCTGCGGGCCACGGAGCGCTCGTCGTCGTCGCCCGCGATCACCGCGCTGGCCGGGAAGGCGATGCCGGCCGCCAGGGCGAGCATCGCGACGGCGCCGACGCCCCGGGCGTACGACGTGGTGCCGCCCTGCACGGCGGCGCTGGCGCGACGGGCGCGGATCGCCAGCCAGGCGAGCGCGAGCCCGGCGAACACCGATCCCTGGAGCAGCAGCGACTGCGGGTGGCGTACGCCGAGCACGATGGCGCCCGACAGCACGAGGGTCATCGCGAGCACGGGGAGGACGGCGGCCAGCCAGGCCCGGCGCACCGGGAGGTGCGCGAGCCCGAGGCCCACGAGCCCGGCGAGCATGCCGGCCAGCCACGGCAGGACCAGCAGCGGCCCGTCGCCGTCGACGGGCGGCAGCGTGGTGAGCAGGTCCTTCCAGCCGAAGACGGCCTGGTCGGCCACCTGCGCCATGGTCGAGGGCCCCGGGAACAGCGACCTGTCGCCCAGCGACCGCAGGCAGAGCGGCCCGCCGAGCAGGAAGAACAGCACCACGCAGATGACGACCGCGGAGATGATCGGCCAGCCCGCGGCCCGGGTGAGGTGGGTGACGACCACCGCGAGGAGGGCGCCGAGCATCCCGACCACGAGGTAGGTCGTGCCGGTGAAGGACGAGCCGAGGGCGCTCAGCGCGACGGCGGCGAGCACCAGCGTGAAGCCGATGTCGATCCACGAGTGACGGTCGGGCAGCAGCGCGTGCGAGCGCACCCGGGTGCGGGTCCCGGTGCTGGACGAGGTCCGCACGCGGCGTCCGGTGGTGCTGGACTCGCGTGGGGCGAGCTCATCGCACGCTCCAGCGCAGCAGGCCGCCGAGGTCTTCCTTGGCGGCGAGGTGCAGGACGGGGAGGCCGCCGGTGTCGGTCACCTTGCTCGTGCCGTCGGGGTCGACGACGATCCCGAAGCGCCGGACCTCGGGCGGGAAGGCGGCAGCCGAGCGGAGCAGGTCGCGGAAGCCCGTCTCGGTGCCGCCGATGAAGAACGCCAGGCTGGTGTCGCGGGCGAGCGTGCTCGCCTGGCGGCCCGACTCGACGATGCCGCGCTGCCCGAAGTCGGCGCGGCACACGGCGTCGAGGGCGAGGTAGCCGTCGGACCCGGACGCCCCGGCCGAGGCGTAGGAGCCGCAGACGAACGACACGTCGAACTCGTCGAGCACCGCCCGCACGGCGATCGAGGCCGCGACGGCCATCGCCGTCTCGAAGTCCTCGGGGTCCGACCAGGACGACAGCCGGTCGTCGACCACGATCGTGGCGTGGCTGCGGCGGGTGTCGAGGTACTGCCGGACCAGCAGCGCGGACTCGCCGGTCGAGGCCATCACCTTGGCCGAGGAGCGCCAGTGGATGTGGCGCAGGTCGTCGCCGGGGACGTACTCGCGCAGCGCGTGGAAGGCCAGGTCGCTCTGGCTGACGGCGTCGGTGGAGACGCCCTCGAGGTCGCGCAGCAGGCCGGCGCCCAGCGACTCGAGCGGCACGAGGTGCGGGCGCACGAGCACCTCGCGCACCGGCGTCCACACGACGTCGCGGGAGAAGATGCCGATCGGGTCGCCGCGGCGGGTCATGGCCGGGCCGACGGCGATCACGCCGCGTCGCTCGGTGCGGATGGTGAAGGACTCCTCGTGCGTGGCGCCGGGAGCGAGGGAGCTGATGCCGTAGCGGTGGATCGCCGAGCCCACCGGGACCTCCAGCGTGGTCGGCACCAGCCGGGAGGACGCGCGGTTGACCACGATCACTCCGGCCGCGACCGACTCCCCCGCCGCGACCCGCTCGGGCTGGAGGCGGAGGTCGACGGACACGGCGGTCCCGCCGAGGAGGAACGGCAACGACAGGACGATGAGGGCGAGGCACGCCGACCCGAGGACCGCCAGCTCACGCCACTGCGTGAAGGTGGCGACCAGGAGCGCGCCCAGCCCGAGCCCGAGGACCAGCCAGCCGATCGGCTTGACCACCTCGAGCGCATCGTTCAACCGCTGCCTCATCGTCGGCTCAGGACCCCACGCGGTCCGTCGGCGGCGCGACGGCGTCGAGCAGGCGGGAGATGACGGTCTGCACGTCGACGCCGCTGAACTGGGCCTCGGCGTCGAGGAGCAGGCGGTGCGACAGCACCGGCTCGGCGAGGTCCTTGATGTCGTCGGGGACGACGTGGTCGCGACCGTCGGCGCAGGCCCACGTCTTGGCGACGCGGACGAGGGCCAGGCAGCCGCGCGGCGAGAGGCCGAGCTTGACGTGCGGCTGGCGGCGCGACTCCTCGGCCAGCTCGGCGACGTAGCCGATGACGGCGGGGTCGACGTAGACCTGGTCGGCCAGTCCGCTCATCTGCGCGATCGTCGCGGCGGTGATCACCGGCTGCACCAGGGCGGCACGGTCGCGCACCGCAGCGTTGTTGAGCAGCTCCACGGTGGCCTGGCGGTCGGGGTAGCCGACCGAGGTCTTCATCAGGAAGCGGTCGAGCTGGGCCTCGGGCAGCCGGTAGGTGCCCGCCTGCTCGATGGGGTTCTGCGTGGCGATCACGAGGAACGGCTTGCCGACCGGGTGCGCGACGCCGTCGACGGTGACGCGGCCCTCCTCCATCACCTCGAGCAGCGCCGACTGCGTCTTGGGCGACGCACGGTTGATCTCGTCGGCGAGCACGATCGTGTGGAAGATCGGGCCGGGGTGGAACTCGAAGGTGCCCTTGTGCTGGTCGTAGACCGTCACGCCGGTCACGTCGGAGGGCAGCAGGTCGGGGGTGAACTGCACACGGGCGTGGCTGCCCTGGACCGTGTTGGCCAGGGCGCGCGCGAGCATCGTCTTGCCGGTGCCGGGGAAGTCCTCGAGCAGCACGTGGCCCTCGGAGAGCAGGCAGGTCAGCGCCAGGCGTACGACGTGGCGCTTGCCGAGGACCGCCTTCTCCATGTTGTCGGTGAGCTGGTCGAAGGTGGACCTGAACCACTCGGCCTGTTCGGGGCTGATCGTCAACGGGTGCTCCTGGGTGTACGAGATGTCGGTCGGGTCGACGGTGGTCGATCGGGTGCTGATGGGGACGGTCGCGGGCTACGGGAACGTCGAAGGCTGAACCGCTGGTCGTCGTAGTTGCCGGAGAACCGGCACTTCCCGTTGACCTGTCTCGCCTGTGCGGGAAGTAGGCCTGGCTGTCGGCCGATCCGGTCCCGGCGCCCTGGGCGGACGCGGGCGTCGGGAAGCTTGTCGAAGCCGCATCGCCAGATGGCATCAGGCGCGTCGGGGGCGAAGACGATCGTCACGACCGGGCGAACGCGCAGGCCGCAGGTACCCACGCACGGACTGTCGGGGTCGAAGGAGCAGTTGTCGCTCGCCGTCCTCGTCGCCGTCGTCGCAGCTCGCGCCGCGACTGATCGCTGATGGCGGGCGGCGGGGGCGACCCCGACCGGTCGTTGCGGAAGGACGCGGTCCTCACCGCGGCCGCGCCGGGGCGTCGTCGTAGAGACGGGCCGAGAGGCCGACGTTGGTGTCGTAGCCCGAGGCGGTGTAGGTCCGGTCGAAGGAGAACCGTCCCCGGACCGGGCAGGCGGACCTGCTCGACGCCCCCGTCGCTGAACTGGACGTCGACGACGCCGGCGTCGCCGTTGCTCGTCCCGGTGATGGTGTAGGTGATGGACCGGCCGTTGACGACCGGCGGCCCGACGTCGTCGAGCATCCCGTCGAGACGTCCGAAGGTCTGCACGTTCTGCTGCCCGCTGAGCGTGCAGCCCGCCGGTGCCTTCTCGTTGCAGACGCGGAGCTGGACCGTGTAGGGCTGCTCGTTGCTCGGGGTCGAGATGCGGGTGGCGTTCGCACCGGTCTGGTTCAGCGACTTGTTGACCAGGCCCGCGACGATGATGTCCACCTTGCTGGTGGTGCCCCGCGAGTCGGGCACGGTGTAGCGGACCTCGGCCTCCTGGCTGACGCCCGTCGGGACGACCTGGAAGGTCCCCCACGCAGCCGGGCGACCCACGGCCTCGATCGCCGTTCCCACGCTGGGCACCGACCGGTTGCCGACCGCGCCGGCCGGCTGGTTGGCCGCCACCACGGTGTAGGTGTAGGTCAGCCCGTCGTAGGGCACGCCCTGGTGGGTGCAGGTGAGCGAGGCGGTCTTCTGGCACCCCGGCACGACACCCGCCGTGACGTTGTTGGAGTAGTTGACCGTGTAGACCGTCGGTCCCTGTCCTTCGGGCAGCACGGCCTGCCAGGCGATCCGCATGTCCGTCTGGTTCGCGCCTGCCTCGAGGTCCGTCACCGTCGGCGCCGCCGGAGCGGGCGGGGTCCCCAGGGGCTGGAGCTCGGGCGAGGACCGGGGCGCGGAGAAGCCCGCCTTGTTCTCGGCCTTGACCTGGAAGACGTACTTCTCGTTGTTGTTGAGCCCCACCGCGGTGTAGCTCGTCCGGTCACCCAGCACGACGTCCTGGCCACCGATCCAGCTGATCGCGTAGCTGAGGATCTGCGATCCACCGATCCTCGGCTTGTCCCAGGCGATGGTGATCTGGCCGTCGCCCTGGCTCTTCATCCGGATGTTCTCGACACGGCCCGGCTCGGTCTCGGCGCGGGCCTGGCTCGACAGCTCGCTGAACTCGCTGGGGCCGACCCGGTTGAACGCGCGCACGCGGAAGTAGTAGTTGCCGCCGTCCTTGAGGTTGCGGAAGACGCACTCGTTGGTCTCGCAGCGCTGGGGGGTGCCCTTCCGCTGCTCCTTGACCTCGTAGTAGAGGATCGGCGCTCCGCCGTCGTCGTCCGGCGGGGCCCACGACATCTTCACCGTGCCGACCTCGTCGGACACCGGGAAGGGCCGCGGCGGGCCCGGCGGCGACGGGACGCCGATGACCTGGAACTGGATCCGGGCCTCGGCCCGGCGCTCCGAGGGCGGGTCGGCGGACGAGACGTCGCTGACGACGAGCCGCACGTCGGCCTTCACGCCGCGGGCGTCCTTGCCGGCCACGAGCGTGAGCCTGCTCCCGTCGGCGGTGGCACGTACGCCGGAGTTGCCCAGGCTCTCGACGTCCACGATCGTCGGCTCGGGCTCGGACACGCCGGCCTGCAGGTAGGGCGTGACGTCGATGGTCCGGGTCTCCCCGGCCTCCATCGCGTCGACCCTGATGGGGTTCATCGTCGGGGGCGGAGCCTGCGCGAGGCGGAACCGCACCACCTCGGTGTTGCTGTCCCCGGCGCGGACGGCCAGCACGGCCTCGCCGCCCTGCGTCGCGGTCTCGTCGGCCGTCACGGCGACGACCGAACCCTCGGGCGAGCCGACGTCGAGACCGTCGACGGGCTCGCTCCACTCGGCGGAGTAGTCGAGCCCGACCTCGTCGGCCGGGTCGACGGTGAACACCTTGCAGAAGGTCGCGATGTCGAGGTCGAAGCGCTGCCCGGCGGAGATCGGCACCACCGAGGAGGGGCACTCCAGCTCCGGCTTGTCGTCGCCCACCTGCACGGGGATCGAGAGCAGCACGGTCGCACCGTCGTCGGTCGTCGTCGTGTCCTCGTTGCCGGTCTTGTCGGTGGCCGTCGTGACCTCCACCAGCACGGCACCCGGACCCCGGAAGGTGTCCGGCGCGCTGAGGGCGAAGCCGCGGTCCCCGTCGGGGCCGACCGTCAGGACGTCGGGCGACGCCGACCACGACCGGCGCCCGGAGGCCAGGCGCACGTCGGCGCCGTCCGGGGCGGAGACGTAGTCCTGGAGCTTGCCGGTGGTCGACCCACCCGGGTCGAGGGTGATGAGCGCGTCGCCGAGGACGTAGGGCAGACCGGTGCCGGTCGGCGGGACGTAGACCGACGCGGACGACGAGGCACCGTCGCCGTCCTCGACGACGAACGGCAGCACCTTCGGTGCGACGCCCCGGTCGGCACGGACCGAGACCTCGTCGACGACGGTCGCGGAGTCGTCGCCGCTGACGTCGCTGACCCGCAGGTCGTCGACCGACCCGTCCGGGTCGTAGGCGCCGTCGAGGACGTCGACCACCACGCTCCCGCTGTCGTTGGCGCGACCGAAGGCGTCGTAGACGATCGGCGGGTTGTTGAAGCCCTCCGCGGTCTCGAGCGTCATGGTGGCGCGCGACTCGCTCAGGCCGTTGGTGACGCTGTAGACGATCACCACCGACGGCGCCTTGTCGGACGCCGGAGCCTTCACGGTGACGAGGTTGGTGTCGGGGTCGAGCTTCGCGCCGGCGGGGCCGTCGAGCAGCTTCACCTCGACCGAGTCGCCGGGAGCGATGAAGTCGTTGGCGAGCGGGTCGAAGGTCGCCGTACGTCCCGGAGCGACGGTCAGCCGGTCATCGACGGCGAGTGGCGGCTGGGGCTGCGTCGCCTTCACGACCCCCACCCGCACGGTGCCGGTCGCGAACGCGCCCTGCGAGTCCACGACGGAGTAGGTGAACTCGTCGGTGCCGACGGTGCGGGGGTAGGCCTCGTACTCCAGGAAGTTGCCGCCGGAGGACACGATCCGGCCCAGGCGCGGCGCGCTGGTGATGCCGGTGACCGTGACGGGGTCGCCGTTGCGGTCCACGCCCGTGCCGGGCACCCGGATCTTCACCGAGTCGGCCGAGGTGACCCGGCTCTCCAGCGTGGGCGGCTCGGGCGGGTCGTTGGGGTCGTCCTTGGGCACCACGGTCACGCGCAGGACGCCGTTGGCCTTCTTGCCGTCCAGGTTCTGCGCGACGTAGGTGATCTCGTAGGTGTCGCGCTCCTTGACGTCGTCGGGCGCGACGTAGCGCACGACGCGACCCGTCACGAAGGCTCGTCCCTTGTCGCCGGTGACGTCGATCGGCGCGACGACGTCGAGCTCGCCCGGCTTCGCGCTGTCGACGAGGTCGTTGACGAGCGTCAGCCGGTCGCCCGCCGGGGACACGTCGTTGTCGAGCACGGGGGCGCTGACGGAGGCTCCCGCACGCACGACCACCCGGTCCCCCGCGGTGATCGGGGTGTTGTCGACCGGCGCGCTGCGCTGGGTGACCACCACCTCGCCGCGGACCGCCGAGCTCGTGCCGTTGCTGATCGTGTAGGAGACGGTCTGGGTCGTGGGGGTCAGGTCGGGCTGCACGGCCGAGATGCGCAGCCACCGCCCGTCGATGATCGCGACGTCGAGCTGGACGGCGCGGTCGCCGGCCGCCCGCTGCACGACGAGGAGTCCGCCCGCCGGGTCGAGGTCGTTGGCGAGCACGTCGACGATCCCCGGCGCCTGGCCGTAGATCGTGAGGGTGTCCGGCATGGCGATCGGGTCGGCCGCCCGCTTGGGCCGCGGCTTCACGTCCACGCGGACGGTGCCCTCGTCGAGCGCGGCGTTGCCGTAGCCCGCGTCGTAGCTGAGGAAGTAGCTGCCGGCCCGGTCGCCGGTGAAGGTGAGCTGCCCGGTGTCGAGGTCGGTGACGACCTTCGCGCCGGGCTGCTGCGGGACCTTGCCACCGAGCACGAGCTCGGCGTTGGGGGTGTTGGGGTCGGAGCCGGGGAGGTCGTTGAGGAGCGGGCGGATCTTGATCGGCTTGCCGACCTCACCGCGGACGACGTCGGGCTCGGCGCTGGGCGGGAAGGAGTTCTGGTCCTTCGGCGCCTGCACCTGGAAGGCCAGCGACTTCTTCACCGCCGGCGAACGGCCGTCGGTCACCGCGAACTCGACGCGGACCGTCTGCGGCCCGTCGGCCGCCGACGTGGGCGCGCTGAAGCGGATCCGGCCGTCGGCGGTGGTGCGCGCAGCGGCACCGGTCAGCTCACCGCCGATCGCCGTGGCCGAGTCGAGCAGGAGGGTGTCGCCGTCGGCGTCGTCGCGCCAGTCGGCGAGCACGGGCACGGCGAGCGCGCCGCCGTGCGGCACGCGGTAGACCGGCCTGCGGTAGCCGCTGCGCAGCTCCGGCGGCTCGTTCTCCTCGCCGGAGCGGACGCCGACGCTGACGGTCGCGCGCGCCGACAGGCCGTTGCGTCCGTCGTCGATGACGTAGTCGAACGTCCCCGGCTTCGCGCTCTCCGGCATCTGGAGGATCAGCGTCTGGCCGTCCGGGCTGATCTCGACACGGGCACCGCCGGTCGGCTGGTCGACGTCGACGATGCTCAGCAGCCGCCCCTCGGGCGCCGCGTCGTTGTCGAGCGGGTGCAGCACGGTGGTGCGCCCCGGCCGTACGCCGTAGGAGTCGGGCTTGGCCGTCGGGGGGCGACGGTCGGCGTCGGTGGGGTTCTGGTTGTCGTTCTCGTCGTCCTCGCTCTGCTTCTTCGAGGTGAACGCGTCCCAGTTGTCGATGTCGATCGGGGCGTCCTGCTGGACGTCCCACACGTTGCCGCTGTTGGCGTCGTTGAGCACGATCTCGCCACGGTTGACGCGGAAGGCGAGGCTGGTGGCGTTGCCGCCGAGGTCGTCCTCCATGATCTCCTGCGACCCGCACTGGGTCGCGACCGCACCGAGCCCGCCCGACCAGGCGCCGAAGACGCAGGGGCCGAGCCGCACGGGCCGCACCGGGGTGCCGGAGTAGGTCGAGGTGACGGTGGTGACGTCGCCGGACTCGAGGTCGACGCTGAGGAGGCTGTCGGCGGCGCCCACCAGGACGGCGTCGTAGAAGGGGCCGGACTGCTGGAGCACGCTGCCCGGGGGGACCGACGCGGTCCCGCCGCCGAGCACCCGGAGCACGCCGGAGTCGGCGTCGAGGGTGACGACGCGCTCGCCGACCGTGGTCAGGTCGCTGACCTGGCCGGCGTCGCCGGGGAGGTCGGTGGTGGACGGCTCGGCGAAGTCCGGGCCGTCGGGGTCGATGGTCGTGACCGTGCCCTCGGCGGCCGACGTGACGACGATCGTGCCGGACTGGCTGACCGCGAGGGCGGCGTCCTCGCCGGCCTCGGCGATCGCCTCGGTCTGCATGTCGATCGAGCTCATGACGGGCTTGCCGAGCTCGGCGTCGTAGCGGACCGCCCACACCTCGCCGGTCTCGGTGTCGACGCTCGCGAGCGTGCCACCGCCCATCCGGACCGAGGCGGACGCCGGGACGGCCGCCGTGCCGCCGTCCTGCAGCTGCAGGCGGGTGGTCTCGATGGCCTGGCCGCGGGCGGAGTTGAGGTCCAGCGTGACGACCGCCGCGCCGTCCTGGACGACGTCGAGCCTGGTCTTGCCGTCCACGCCCGGGACGACGCCGTCGAGCTGGTTGATCGGCTTGTTGAGCCGGCCGGACCAGCCCTTCTTGCCGTTGACGACCCAGATGCCGCCGTCGTTGAGGTCAGCCTCGTGCTTCTTGTAGCCACTGGCCGAGAAGGCGTACGCGGCCACGGCCGTGGACGCGATCGTCAGGGCGACACCGGAGGCGATGCCCACCCGGTGCCGTCGCACGAACGTCGTACGCGCCACGCCAACTTCCCCCTTGGCCCCACGAGTGACGTGCGCCCACCGCAGTCACCCGGAGGACAGTATGTACGACCCGGGCATCCGACAAGTCGCGACCGCGTGCGCCGGACCCGCGTGATGGGTGATGATGGTGGTGTGGGCGCGTACGAGGGGAGCCGACGTTGATCGTCGATGCGCGGTACACCAGTGGGGCTGGTGTGCTGATCGGCAGTGGCGCGCACTGGGTGCTGCTGACCGATCCGGGTGACGAGCAGGTCGTCCAGGAGATCTGGGACGTCCTGTCGATGACCGCGCCCTCGGGATCGACCGTCGTCGAGCGCGTCCTCGCGATCGTCGAGAAGGCCTTCGACGGCGACCCGCCCGGTCTGGCGGTCGTCGACTTCACCTCCGGTGCCTCCACCACGTTGTCGCGCGGCTCCGGTCACGTACGGCTGGCGGGACCCGGCCGCGTGCTGAGCCTCGACGGCGGCACCGACCCCGCCGGGCTCGCGACGACCCGTCGCCTCGTCGGCGGCGTGGTCGGCGCCGACCGCGTGGAGCTCAGGCCGATGTCGACCCGCGTCGCCCCCTCCCCCGCTGCCCGGGAGACCGAGGCGCCCCGTCCTGCGGCCGGCATGATCGACGGCATCCCCGACGCCATCCTCGCGGCCAAGGGTCCCGACGGTCCGCCGCCGCGCAACCGGGTCCGCCCGCCCCTCGAGGACACCGGGCAGGCCCGCGACACCTCCGAGCCCGACCCGCTGCTCGCAGCGCGGATCGAGGAGGGCACCCGCACCACCATCCGTACGCCGTCGGAGCCGCACACCGCCCCCACCGCCGCGATCGGACCCCACGCCCGGTGCCGGCACCGGGGCCTTCTCCGACGCCCCCGCGGGGATCACCGACGACCACGACGGCGCGACCACCTTCCGCCCCACCCACCTCGCGCAGGGCACCGCACCCACGGTCCTCGCGGTCAGCTGTCCCCTCGGGCACCTGACGCCGCCGGCGTCGCCGCAGTGCCGGGTGTGCCACCAGCGGGTCGCGCCCCAGGAGCCGCGCCGCGTCGAGCGCCCACCGCTGGGCGGACTGCGGCTGCCGACCGGCGAGGTCGTGCCGCTCGACCGCGGCGTCGTGCTGGGCCGCAAGCCCGCCCCCGCCGACGGCAGCACCGACTGGCCGCACCTGGTGCACCTGCCCAAGGACCACTCGTTCGTCTCGCGCCAGCACCTCGAGATCCAGCTCGACGGCTGGGACGTCGTGGCCCGCGACCTCGACAGCAGGGGCGGCACCACCATCGCCCCGCCCGGGCGCGACCCGCAGCGGATGCGGCCGCGCGACGCCTACGTCCTCGAGCCGGGCACCGTCCTGGACCTGGCGCAGGTCTACGCCGTCCGCTTCGAGACGGGGGCGGTTGCCCGGTGAGCGCCCCGGTCATCCCCGGGTTCGCGTTCATCGAGCACCTGGGCAGCGGCGGCTTCGCCGACGTCTTCCTCTACGAGCAGCAGTGGCCGCGCCAGCGCGTCGCGGTCAAGGTCGTACGCCCTGACGTGCCGCTGACCGACCGCGAGAAGTACCTCTTCACCGCCGAGGCCAACGCGATGGCGCGGCTGGCCGACCACCCCTACATCGTCTCGGTGATCACGGCGGGCGTCACCGCCGAGGGCGGGCGACCGTTCCTCGTCATGCGCTACTGCCCGCCGCCCGACCTCGGGGTGCGGGTGCGCTCCAACCCGATGGCGCCGGTCGACGCGGTGTCGACGGGGATCAAGCTCGCCAGCGCGATCGAGACCGCCCACCGCTCGGGGATCCTGCACCGCGACATCAAGCCCAGCAACGTGCTGGTCACCACCTACCACGAGCCCGCGCTGACCGACTTCGGCATCGCCGGCCACATGGCCGACGTCGACGGCGACAGCGACGTCCGCATCTCCTACCCGTGGTCGCCGCCCGAGCTCCTCGACGGCCGCTCCAACGGGTCCGTGGCCTCCGACGTCTACTCCCTCGGCGCCACCATCTGGCACCTGCTGGTGGGCCGCTCGCCGTTCTCCATCCCGTCGGGCGACAACTCCACGCGCGCGCTCAGCGCCCGCATCCTGCACGCCGCTCCCCCGGCCACCCAGCGTCCCGACGTGCCGCCGGCGCTCGACCGGCTGCTCCAGCAGTGCCTCGCCAAGCGGCCCGAGCACCGGCCCACCAGCGCGCTCGAGCTCGCCCGCGCCCTCCAGCGCATCGAGTCGGCCGCCGGCTGGGCCCGCACGGCGGTCGCCGTGGAGGGCGACCGTCCGGATGCCTCCGTCGCGTCACCCGAGCTGCCGGAGGCACCCGAGGACGCCACCGCCATGAAGCCGGTGACCGTCATCTCGGCCAGCGGCCCGCGGCGGATCGCCGCCCAGGACGTCGCGCCCGAGGTCGAGGACGACGACGCCTCGTCGGTGCCCGGCCTCGTCTGGGCAGGCATCGGCGCGCTCGTCGTGGCGCTGGTCGTCGGGTTCCTGGTCCTCGGCGGCGGCCGCGAGGAGGACCCGGGAGTGACCGTCCCGACG